>NZ_JAHTBK010000001.1:0-1462500 GCF_020177575.1 Hasllibacter sp. MH4015 | reverse complement strand
TTGCCAGTTTCCCCCCGGCCCCGTCTTCCATGTGCCAAAAATATCCCGGGGAGCGCGAGGGGCTGGCCCCTCGCTTGAAGACCGTCGCGCCGGTACGCCCGGCGCGCCCCGCCTATCCCCCCCTCATTCCTCGACCCACCAGACATCCGGCTGCCAGCCGATCCAGTCCCCGTAAATCGGGATATAGTCAGGGAAGTTCAGCTCCGCGTTGAAGGCCAGGCGGCTGATCGGGTTGTGGTGAAACGGCACCACGTAGCGTTCCGAAATCAGGACGCGGTCCAGCGCCTGAACCGCCGCACGGTAATCGGCCTGGTCAGCGGAATTCAGCAGCTGGTCGATCATCGCCTCGATCGCCGGGTTGCAACCGCCGTGGAGGTTACGACCTCCCTCCTGCTCTGCCACCTCGCAGCCCCAGTAGTTGCGCTGCTCGTTGCCGGGGGACATCGACAGACCCCAGCGGTAGTAGATCATGTCGAAATCATAGACATCGCGCCGTTCGCGGAACTGGGCACTGTCAACCCGCGTGACCTCCACATCAATGCCAAGCCGATCCAGCGCCTCGGTGTAGATGTTGGTGATCGCGTCATTTTCCGACGATCCGGTCTGCAACAGGATCTCGAAGGTCACGGGGCCATCGGGGCCGGTCATCACCCCGTCAACCAGCTCGTATCCCGCCTCCTCCATCAACTCGATGGCGCGCCGGATACCGCTCCGGTTGCGTTCCGATCCGTCGGAGACGGGCAATTCATAACCCTCGATCGCGCCCGGCAGCAAATCCTCCGCGAACGGTTCGAGGAATTCGGCCACCCGCCCCTCAGCCGGCCCCGGTTCCATTGACAGGGGCGAGTTGGAGAACGGCGACGTGATGCGCGGATCCACCCCACCATTCACGGTCTGGTTGATGAATTCGAAGTTGAACGCCTGGATCATCGCCTCGCGCACCCGCCAGTCGGAGAAGAGCGGGCGGCGCGTATTCATGACATACCCGGTCATGCCCGACGGCCGCTGGTGGGCGACTTCGGCCAATTCGACCTCCCCATTTTGAACCCGCGGGAAATCGTAATCCTCCGCCCAGGCCTGTGCCGACGTTTCCCGCATGGTCGTGACAATGCCGGAGGTGAACGCCTCCCGCATCGCGGTGCCGTCGGCGAAGAACTCCATGCGGATCTCGTCGATCACATTGGTGCCGCGCCGGAACGGAATGTCCGCACCCCAGTAATCGGGATTGCGCCGCAGGGAGAGATATCGCCCGGCCTCGAAATCGTCGATGATGTAGGGGGCAGTAGTGATCGGGATCGTGTCGAGGCCGCTTTCAAAGAAATCCTGATCCTCCCATTGGGCGGCTTGCAGGATCGGGCGATAGCCCATGATCATCGCCAATTCGCGATCCGCTTCCGCCAGGGTGAAACGCACGGTGCGCTCGCCCACGGCTTCAAGACTTTCGACCCGGCTCCACGCGCCAAGATAGCGAGGATGGCCCTCTGTCCCGAGCGTCTCGTAGGACCAGATCACATCCTCGACCGTGACGGGGCTGCCATCGGAAAACGCGGCTTCCGGGCGCAGCGTAAATTCCACCCATGTGTTGTCGTCCGCAATCTCCACGGATTCCGCGAGCAGGCCGTAAAGCGTGAACGGCTCGTCCCAGGACCGGCCAAGCAGCGATTCGTAGGCGAGGAATCGCAGCTGCCAGGGGACGGAGCCTTCGCGGATATGCGGGTTGAGCGAATCGAAGGAACCAACCTCGCCCGTGACGATTCGTCCGCCCGTGGGCGCGTCGGGGTTCGCATAGGGCAGATGGGTGTAATCCGCCGGCAGCGCCGGCTCCCCGTACATCGCGACACCATGGGTGGCGTCCGCCAAGCCCATATTGGCCAGACCGAGTGTCAGCGCCGCAAGTGCCGCACCTTTCCTGAAACAATTCGTCTGCATCTGCGAACAATCCTCCTGCGGCTCGATTTTGTTATGGATCAAGGCTATCCCTGCCTGCCGGGAAGGGCAAACTTTTCGGTTGGACAAGGGCCAAGTCATTGCTTATAAAGGGGTCACTGCTCGATAGGTTTCTTGCCTGTATGAAACCTGCCTCAATGACTTAACCCTGGCCTTGTGCCAGGGTTTTTTTTGTCCCGCTCCCAGCACACGAACGCCGCGCGCGCCCGGTTGTCTTCCGGGCATCCGGGAATGTGGCGCTCCGCCCTGTTCATCTCGCACCTGCAGCATTACCGTGCGGGCAAATCGAACGAACGGAGCATTCACCCATGGCGATCATCACCGATCTTTCCGGCAAAACCGCCGTCATCACCGGCTCGAATTCTGGCATCGGGCTCGGTATCGCAAGGGAACTGGCGCGCGCGGGCGCCGATGTCGTCCTGAACTCCTACACCGACCGGGACGAGGATCACGCACTGGCCCGCGAGATCGCGGAGGCCCATGGCGTGAACGCGCGCTACATTCAGGCGGACCTGTCCAAGGGCGAAGCGGCCCGCGCGCTGATCGAGCAGGCGGGCGCTTGCGATATCCTGATCAACAATGCCGGTATCCAGCACGTGGCCCCCATCGACGAATTCCCGGTGGAGAAATGGGACGCCATCATCGCCATCATGCTGTCCTCGGCCTTCCACACCACCGCGGTCGCGTTACCGATGATGCGTGACGCAGGCTGGGGGCGCGTCATCAACATCTCCAGCGCCCACGGGCTGACCGCGTCGCCCTACAAGTCGGCTTACGTCTCCGCCAAGCATGGCGTTGTGGGCATGACCAAGGTGGTGGCGTTGGAAACCGCGAAGGAGCCGATCACCGCGAACGCGATCTGCCCCGGCTACGTGTTGACGCCGCTGGTGGAGGCACAGATCCCCGACACCGCCAAGAAATACGACATGACGGAAGAGGAAGTGACCCAGAAAGTCATTCTAGAGCGCCAACCCTCCAAGGAATTCGCCACGACGGAGCAATTGGGCGGCGTCGTTGCCTTCCTCTGCTCTCCCGCTGCCGACCAGATTACCGGCACGACCATCAGCGTGGATGGCGGTTGGACCGCTTTGTGACCTGCACCACCTCATACGAACCCTCATTCAAGGAGCTTCCCCATGGCCGATCAACCCGAGGCCCGGCGCGACAAGCTGGAGATCGAGGATACGTTTCTGTGCGGCTCCACCTTCGTCCGGGTCAGCCTCAAGGACGCGCGGATCACCGACAGCCACCTGATGGATGCCCATATCGAAGACGTGAATGCGACCGGTCTGGCCTTCGAGAACGTCAACCTGACCGAGACGAGGTTTCATGACGTCAACATGGCGCAGGCCCATATCGACTATGCCAATTTGACCGGGCTCAAGATCACCGACGCCAACATGACCGACACGCGCATCAGCAACGTCAACATGACCGGCTTCCACCTGTCCAACGTGAACTTGACGGGGGCAGAGATCGCCAACGCAAACATCACCGACATGAAGATCGACGGCATTCTGGTCAGCGATCTTCTGACGCTTTGGAAAGACACCCATGGCGCGTAAGGCAATGGCCGCGGCCAAACCGATCAACCTTGCGTTGCAAGGGGGCGGCGCGCACGGCGCGTTCACCTGGGGTGTGCTTGAGGCCATTTTGGAGAACCCCGAGGTTGAGATCGCCGCGATCTCCGGCACGTCGGCGGGGGCGTTGAACGGGGTGGCGGTGAAATCCGGCCTGTCCCAGGGGTCCCGGGCGCTGGCCCTGGAAACGCTGGAAAAGGTCTGGGAACAGGTCGGTGCGATCACGGATGATGCCTTCGCGCCCTGGCTCAACACGTTTTCCCCCCAGGCCGTCAGTATGGCGATCGAAACCTCCCTGCCCTTCGCAGTCGGCGACACGATCAGCCGCATGGTCAGCCCCTATGCCAGCGGCCCGTTTTACCAGAACCCTCTGCAACCCATCGTGGCCGATTTCAGCTATGACACGATATGCTGTGAAGAGGGCCCGGCCTTCCACATCTGCGCAACCAATGTCCGCACGGGCAAGATCCGCGTCTTTACTGGGCCGGAAATCTCTCCCGGTGCGATCATGGCGTCTGCCTGCCTGCCCACCATGTTCCGCGCCGTAGAGATCGAAGATCCCGTGACCGGCACGCTGGAGGCCTATTGGGACGGCGGCTATACCGGCAACCCGGCGCTTTTCCCGCTTTTTGCGCCGGATCTGCCGCGCGACATCGTGATCGTGAACATCAATCCGCTTTACCGCGACGAGGTGCCCACCACGGCGCGCGCGATCCAGAACCGTGTCAACGAGATCAGCTTCAACACCTCGCTCCTGCGCGAATTGCGCGCCATCGAATTCGTGCAGCGGCTGTTGCACCGCGATCTGATCGACGGCGACCGGATGAAGGATGTCCTGATCCACATGATCGCCGACGATGCGCTGATGCGCAAATTGTCGGTGGCGACGAAACTGGTGGCAACACCGCAGATCTTGCATCAACTACGCGTTGCGGGCCGGGACGCAGCGGAGACGTTCCTGCGCGAGGATATCGACCGGATCGGCGAGGACAGTACCGTCGATTTGCGCGCAATGTTCGGATAGCGCGGAACCCGGAGGCCCGTGTCGCGTTTCCCGCCTGTGCAACAGGAAAGGGAAACCCCATGAAATGGAATGACGTCACTGCCAACTGGCCCTCGGTCTTTGCGTCGCTGAAGGCGCGGTTTCCCTATCTGACGGACGACATTCTGATCGCTGCGGATGGCCAGCGCCGCGCCTTGGAAGTTGCGATCGCCAATGAGCATGACCTGTCTCACTCCGAAGCGCGCGAGGCTCTGGACGATTGGCTGGAAGGCCCGATGCCGTCCGACGCGCGGACCCATCCGACACAAGACAACGTGGCGATGTTCAACAGCCGCAAATACGTGCCCGCCCAGGAAGACGTCTATTCCGACGATGCGCGGTTCGGGGATGATCAAACGGTGGAAGAGCCTGCCCGTCGCCGCGCCTGAGATCGGGCTATCGCGGCGCGGTAAACGTGGCTAGGCCATCGACGTGACCCACAGGATTTCCGCATCGTCGTCGGAAATGGAAACGACGTTGTGTCCCATGCCAGCGTCGTAATAGGCACTGTCGCCGCGGACCATGTCGACCGGCTGATAGAATTCGGTGAAGAGGCGGACACGCCCGGTCAGCACATAGAGGAATTCCTCGCCCTCGTGGCGGATCCAGCCATCGAATTCCTCGAAGGACCGCGCTCGGATACGCGCGCGGTAGGGCAGCATGGATTTCCGGGTCAGCTGGTCGGCCAGCAATTCATGTTCGTAAGTGGTGGTCAGGTGAGGCGTCCCTTCCCCCCGCCGCGACGTCGCCATGCGCCCGCCCGCTTGGGGCGTGTCGGCCGGGGTAAAGAGCTGCGGGACCGACATGCCGAGGCCGGAGGCGAGTTTCTTCAACGCTTCATACGTCGGCGACATCTGCCCGTTTTCGATCTTGGAGAGGGTTGAGCGCGCCAACCCGGCCTCCTGCGCCGCTTGTTCCAGCGTCCACGTGCGCGCTTTGCGCAACTCGCGAACGCGCTGACCCAAATCGACGGGTGTGGCCCGGGCTTCTTCGCCGGAGGCGCGGGCCAATCGGATCAGGCTTGGTTGAGACGTCGGATCGCTCATGGTCCGTGCCCTACCGCAGGCCGGGCCGCGCTTGCAACAGCGCGCGTGCGCGCATAGGCCAAAGGCCATGGAGCTTCCTTCCGATCCCTTCAACCTGTCCGAGTATGTCTTGGCCCCGGCGTACAAGCAGCCTGAGAAGATTGCCCTGGCGATCCTTGGCCCCTCACGGGCCGAACGCTGGTCCTACGCCCGTCTGGCGGAGGCGGTGACGCGCGCGGGAGGTGGGATGCTTGCGGCGGGCATTTCGCCGGGCGATCGCTTGCTTCTGCGCATGGGCAACAGCGCGCATTTCCCGATTGCGTTTCTGGGCGCGATCCGCGTAGGGATCGTGCCGATGCCGACATCGGCCGCCCTGACCGGCCCGGAGATCACGCGGGTCGCAGAAAGCCTTCCGCCCCACGCTATCCTGGCCGAACCGGGAATCGCCTTGCCGAAGATCGATGTGCCCGTGTACGGCGTCGACATTCTCGACGGGCCGGAAAGCCCGTGGTGGAAGACGCTGGCCGATGAATTGGCCTATGTCGTGTTCACCTCCGGCACGTCCGGTCGCCCGAAGCCCGTGCGCCATGCCCACCGCGCCGTTTGGGCGCGGCGCATGATGTGGCGCGATTGGTACGACCTGCGCGCGGATGATCGGCTCATGCACACGGGCGCGTTCAACTGGACCTACACACTTGGCACCGGATTGCTGGATCCATGGGCCGCTGGGGCCACCGCGCTTGTGCCTGCCGCCGGCACGGACCCCGCGATGCTGGGGCTTCTTGCCAAGCGCCACGATGCGTCGATCCTTGCCGGAAGCCCGGGTATCTTCCGCAAGCTCCTTGCCCACGATCTGCCGAAACTGCCCAAGCTCCGCCACGCGCTGTCGGCGGGGGAGGCTTTGCCCCCGTCTCTCCGCACCCGCTGGCAGACGGCCACCGGAACCGACATCCACGAAGCACTCGGCATGTCGGAATGCTCTACGTTTCTCAGCGGCTCCCCGACCTGGCCAGCGCCCGAGGGGTGCATCGGCTATGCGCAGACAGGGCGCCAGCTTGCGGTTCTGGACGACGCAGGTGAACCCGTTGCGGACGGCACGCCGGGCCATCTGGCGATTCATCGTTCCGATCCGGGGCTGATGCTGGGATATATCGAGGCGGGAGGGCGCCCGAACTTGCCCCTGACAGGCGCGTATTTCGTCAGCGGCGATCTGGTCACGCGCCGCCCGGACGGGGCGTTCACCTATCACGGACGCGCCGATGATGTGCTGACCGCTGGCGGTTTCCGTATCGCGCCCGCGGAAATCGAGGCGGCCTTCGATGGCGCGCCGGGGCTGACGGAATGTGCGGCGCTCACGATCCAACCGAACCCGGAAACGACCCTTCTTGCCCTTGCCTATTCCGGCACTGCCAGTGAGGGTGACCTGCGACGCTTTGCGGAGCCGAACCTCGCCAGACACAAACACCCGCGCGCCTATCTCCGCGTCGACGCGTTGCCGCGCGGCGGAAATGGCAAGCTGGACCGCCGCGCCCTGCCCGCCCTTGTGAAGGATCTGACATGATCAAGCTCGACATCTTATCCGACCCGATTTGCCCGTGGTGCTATATCGGCTGGACCAATCTGGCCCGTGCCATGGAATCCCGTCCCGATCATCCGTTCACGATCGAATGGCATCCGTTCCAGCTTAACCCCGACATGCCACCGGAAGGCATGGATCGCCGCGCCTATCTGGAGGGCAAGTTCGGCGGCAAGGAAAACGCCGTGCGTGCCTATGCGCCGGTCGCGGAAAAGGCACAAGAAGCTGGACTCTCCCTGAACCTGGAAGGGATCACGCGCACGGCCAACACGCTCAACGCGCATCGGTTGATCCATTGGGCGGGGATCGAGGGACGGCAGACACCAACCGTTCTGGCGCTGTTCCGGGCCTATTTCATTGACGGACGCGATATCGGGGATGTTCCGACGCTTCTGGACATCGCCGAGAGCGTGGGGCTGGAGCGTGACATGATCGCGAAGCTATACGAGAGCGACGCGGACGCCGCGGACATGCAGGCCCGCGACGCCCATGCCCGGTCCCGAGGCGTTCAAGCGGTGCCTACGTTCATCGTCGCGTCGCAACACGCGGTGCCCGGTGCGCAGCCGCCCGAGCAATGGGTGGCGATCATCGACGATCTGAACGCACAGCTGGCCAAGGCGACATCCGAAGGCTCCGACGCGTGAGCGGGCAAATACATCGCGCGCATATGCGACGAACACCATGAACGACACGCGCATCTCCGCGCCGCCGCGCCTGTCGCAGGTGGAGTTCGTGGCGCTGATCGGAATGCTGTTTGCCACCATCGCGTTTTCCATCGACGCGATGTTGCCCGCCCTGCCCGACATCGCGGCGGAGCTGACCCCGACACAGCCGACCTACGCGCAATTGGTGCTGACGAGCTTTATCCTTGGCATGGGCCTGGGCACGCTTGTCACCGGCCCCCTGTCCGACGCCTTTGGACGCAAGCCGGTCATCTTGGTCTTTGCGGGTCTCTACATGGTCGGGGCGGTTCTGGCGTGGCTCGCGCCGACGATGGAGCTGATGGTCGCCGCGCGCATTCTTCAGGGCTTCGGGGCCGCCGGGCCGCGCGTTGTCTCGCTTGCGCTGGTCCGCGACCTCTATTCCGGGCGCGATATGGCAAAGATCGTGTCCTTCGCGATGCTGGTCTTCACGCTGTTCCCCACGATTGCCCCCCTGATCGGTGCGGGCATCATCGCCGCCTTCGATTGGCGCACGATCTTTCTGACATTCGTGTTGTTCATCACCTTGTCCGTCGGATGGCTGACCCTCCGCCAGTCGGAGACTTTGCCGCCGCGCGCGCGCAAACCCCTGAATGCGCGGCAATTGTGGGCCAGCACGAAAGAGGCCCTGGCCAATCGGCAAATGCAGTTTTCGATCGGCGTGCAGACCCTGATCTTCGGGTTCCTTTTCGGGACCATCTCGTCCATCCAGCAGATTTTCGACCTGACCTACGGGATGGAGGCCGCGTTTCCGTGGCTGTTCGGCGCGATTGCGATCCTGTCGGCGCCCGCCGCCCCGCTCAACGGCAGGCTCGTCGTGCGGCTTGGCATGCGCCCGCTGGTGCGGCGCGCCCTTGTCGTTCAGACGGCGATTGCCGCCACCGTTATTGGCCTTCTGCTTATCGGCCTTCCGCTTGGGGCGGAGGTCTGGGTGTATTTCCTTTGGTGCGTGACGGTTTTCGCAACCCTCGGCTTCACCATCGGCAACCTAAACGCCTTGGCGCTGGAGCCGTTGGGACACATTGCGGGGTTGGCGGCATCGTTGATGGGATCCTTCGCAACCATCGGCGGCGCGGTCCTCGGGGCCCTGATCGGACAGCTTTATGACGGAAGCGCGGTGCCGCTGGCCGTCGCCACGGCGATCCTGTGCGGCATCGGTGCGTTCGCCATGCGCTACATGCCGCGCGAAAAGCTCTGAGGGGTCACTCGGCCGGGGCCGTCGCGCCCGCCTGCGCGCGGCGACGGTCCAGCGACCGCCACCACAGTGCCACGACGATCACGTTCGGCACCCAGCAGGTCCAGCCGAGATACGGGAAGACCACATCCATGTCCCAGAACAGCCGCAGGATCGGCAATTGCAGGCGGAATGACACGGCCCCGAAGCTGAGCGCGGCCATCATCACCATCCAGCGCCGGTGATATTCGAAGTCGCGCTGCCGGATGTACCACATGCCCATGACCAATGCGCCGAACCATGCCACGGAGCCAAGCGCGAAACCTGCCTCCGACCAGAAGGGAAGCGCCATGTTGAAGCTGATGGGCGGGGTCGTCAGTGCGGCAATCGTGACGATCGGAACGAGCGCCCATCCAAGGTAGACGTGCTTGCGTCGGTCGCCGCGGCGCCACATCCGGCTGACCTGCAGCGGCACAAGTAGGACCGCAAGGCCACCGGCCACCATATGCACCGCAAGGATCGAGCCCACGTTTTCGATGTGGTAGGCAACATGGTCCGCACCGCGCGAAATCCCCTCGTATACGAACGCGCCCCATGTGGGCCAGAACCCCTCCCCCCAATGGGCGAAGACGCCGTGGATCAAGCCGGGCGGGACGAATTTGAAGGCCGATGCCGCGGACAGGGCGGAGAAGAGCAGAAACGCGTACCAACCCCATCGCGGCATCTCGCGCCGCGGGGTGGGATTGGGACCGGATTGGTATTTGTCTGTCATGCTCAGGGCTCTGCCACTGGCGCACTGGCTGCGCCTTGATGTGGGTCATACTAGAAGCGTTCGCCCACCTCAATGGCAGCGCGCTCACTCGGCGGCGCTGCGCCCCTCGGACGCGGCCTTGTAGGGATGAACCTCGCCGCCCTCATCGTCGGTATCCGCCGTCTCCTCCTGCCCGATTGTGAAACTGGCACCAAAGCCGTGCAGCACGATCGACAACAAGATGGTCAAGATCGCCGCGGCCCACACCCCTTCGATATCCGCGCCGAAATCGGCGTGGTTCTGGGCATAGGCGATATAGAAGATCGACCCCATCCCCCTGATCCCGAAGGCCGCGACCTTCCATCGGGACAGGTCATCGCATCGGAGCCCGACCATGGCGAGGAACCCCGCGGCGGGCCGCACCACCAACAAAAGCAGCAAGGCCAGGGCCCATTCCCGCCAGCCGATCCCGTCCAACACGCCCGAGGCCGCATACATCCCCAGCCAGATCAGCAGGAGCGCCAGCAGGATGGATTCCAGCTGATCCGCCCCGTGATGCACGAATTTCTCGTAGTTTTCCTGATCCGTGTCGCGTGTATGGGATCGCCCGGCGCGCGTCGCCACGAAAACCGCCAGGAACCCGTATCCATCGACCGCTTCGGTAACGCCGTAGGACAGCATCGTGGCACCCAGCACCATGATGATGGAATTCCACGCGCCGTTGCTTGCATCCCCCCAGGGCGAGGTTGCGAAGCGCGTCAGGATCCAGCCTACAGCGTATCCCACCACGATGGCCGCCGCGACCCTGTAGGCGAAATCGAAGCTGAGCCAGTCCCAGATCCAGTCCTGCCATTGACCCTGGCTCGCCCCGTAAAGCGCGATGGAAATCGCAAGGTAGATGAAGGGGAAGGCCAGCCCGTCATTCAGGCCCGCCTCGGTCGTGAGCGCCAGTTGCATCGGCGTCTCACCCTTGCCCGGTGCCTCCACCTGCACGGACCGCGCCAAGACCGGATCGGTCGGCGCGAGGGCTGCGGCCAGAAGCATCGCGGCTGCAAGCGACATGCCGAGAAGCCACATTCCCAGCCAGGCCACCGCAATGATGGTCAGCGGCATGGTGACTAGAAGCAGGCGATACGCCGCGTTGCCGTTCTTCCAGGTCAGGCGCGCGTCGATGGCCAGGCCTGCACCGGCCAATGAGATGATGACGATCAACTCGGACATATGTTCCAACACCCGCGCCTGCAGGTCCGACGCCAGCGGATCGAGCGTGGGCAGCCCGATCCAAGCCAGAAGCGCGCCGCACGCGACGTAGATCAACGGAAAATTGGCGAGGCGGTATTTTGACAAGGCGGGTTGCAGGGTCAGCCCGAGGAACGCCAACCCGGCGACAGTGTAGAATACGTCACGATCGTCAATCATATGCGGGCCACCCCTTCCGCGTGAAACGCAAGTATCGTGCTATTTGTTCCCGGCGCCATCCTTCGCCAAGGTCGCGAGGTCGCGGGCAATGGCGAAGGTTCCCTTGATCTTGTCGGCGTCCTTCAGCCATTCGTGCATCACGACGATCTTGTTGTCCTTGACCTTCGCGCGCCCGTCCTGCGCCTGAACGAAATCGACCAGCCCGGCGGGGTTCGGGAACTTGTCATTGTGGAACTGGATGGTCGCGCCCTTCGGCCCGGCATCGAGCTTGGCGATGTGGGCGCGTTTGCACATCGCCTTGATCCGCACGATCAGCAGCAGCGTGTTGACCTCCTTAGGCAGCTTTCCGAAGCGGTCGATCAACTCCGCGGCAAAACCCTCCAACTCCACCTTGGTCTCAAGCTGCGACAGGCGGCGATAAAGACCAAGGCGCACGTCCAGATCAGGCACGTAATCCTCCGGAATCAGAACCGGCACGCCGAGGTTGATCTGGGGCGACCATTGGCCATCGTCGGCCACCAACCCCTCGCCCGCGCCGGAGCGGATGTTGGCAATCGCCTCCTCCAGCATCGACTGATAAAGCTCGAACCCCACCTCCTTGACGTGGCCCGATTGCTCCTCCCCCACGATGTTGCCTGCGCCACGAATATCGAGGTCCTGGCTCGCAATCGTGAACCCCGCGCCAAGGCTGTCGAGGCTGCCCAAGACGCGCAGTCGCTTCTCGGCGGTAGGTGTCAGTTTTCCGCGCGGCTTGGTCGTCAGGTAGGCATAAGCCCGCGTCTTCGCGCGCCCCACTCGGCCCCGGATTTGGTAAAGCTGCGCGAGGCCGAACATATCGGCGCGGTGGATGACCATGGTGTTTGCGGTCGGGATGTCGATGCCGGATTCCACGATGGTCGTGGCCAGTAGCACGTCGTATTTGCCGTCGTAAAACGCGACCATCCGGTCGTCCAATTCCCCCGCGGCCATCTGGCCATGGGCGGTGATGAAGCTGACTTCCGGCACGTGGTCGCGCAGGAATTCCTCGATCTCCGGCAGGTCTTGGATGCGCGGAACGACGTAAAAGGATTGCCCGCCGCGGTAGTGTTCCCGCAACAGCGCCTCGCGGATTGTGACAGCGTCGAATTCGCTGACATAGGTGCGGATCGCAAGCCGGTCGACCGGCGGTGTGCCGATCATCGACAGGTCGCGCACGCCCGAAAGCGACATCTGCAACGTGCGCGGGATTGGCGTTGCCGAAAGCGTGAGGACATGGACGTCCGAGCGCATTTCCTTGAGACGTTCCTTGTGGGTCACGCCGAACCGTTGTTCCTCGTCAATGATCATCAGGCCAAGGTTCTTGATCCGCACGGATTTCGCCAGAACCGCGTGGGTGCCGATCACGATATCGACGGAGCCGTCGGCCAAGCCCTTGCGAGTCTGCTCCGCCTCCTTGGCGCTGACGAAACGGCTAAGCTGGCGCACGGTGATCGGGAAGCCGCGGAAGCGATCCTGAAAAGTCTTGGCATGCTGACGCGCAAGCAGCGTGGTGGGCGCGATCACCGCCACTTGCATGCCCGCCGCCGCCGCAACAAATGCCGCGCGCATCGCCACTTCGGTCTTGCCGAAACCGACGTCACCCACGACCAACCGGTCCATGGGGCGACCGAGGGTCAGATCCTCCAGCACATCGGCGATGGCCGCCAGTTGGTCGTCGGTCTCCTCATAGGGGAAGCGGGCGTTGAACGCCTCCCACATATCGCCCGGCGGCTCGTAGATCGGCGCGCTGCGCAACTCCCGTTCTGCGGCGATGCGGATCAGCTTGTCGGCAATCTGCCGGATACGCTCCTTCAGCTTCGCTTTCTTGGCTTGCCACGCGCCGCCGCCAAGCTTGTCGAGCAACCCCTCGTCATGGCCATAGCGGCTGAGCAATTCGATATTCTCGACGGGGAGGAACAGCCGGTCGCCGCCCGCATATTCCAGCGCGATGCATTCGTGCGGCGCACCGGCGGCCGTGACCGTCTCCAACCCCTTGTAACGTCCGACGCCGTGATCGACATGGACCACCAGATCACCGGGACTGAGACTTTGGGCCTCCGTCAGGTAATTCTCTGCCCGTTTGACTCGGCGCTTGGGTCGGATCAGGCGATCCCCGAGCACATCCTGCTCAGAAATCACGGTCAGATCGCCACCGGTGAACCCTTCCTCCAACGGCCAGACGGTCAGAGTGAGGGTTCCCTTCGCGCCGATCCCCCGCGCGTCGTCGGCGCGGGTCATCTCGGTGATGCCCTCATCCTCCAACAGGCCTTCAAGCCGCTCTCGCGCCCCCTCGGACCACGACGCGATCAGCACGGCGGATGTCCTGCGCATCGCGTTAACGTGATCTGCCAAGGCTCCGAAAAGGCTGATATTTTCCTGCTGTCGCTCCGGTGCGAAATTACGCCCCAGCCGCCCCCCGGCGTCGATCACCCCGGGCCCGCTCGCGGCTGCGTGAACGGAGAATTGCATCACTCGTCTATCGGCCACCGCTTTGGTCCAGGCGGCATCGTCCAGGTACAACAGTTCCGGTGGCGCCGGTTTGTAGACGGTATCGAGCCGCCCCTTCTGGGTCAGGGCCGTTTTGCGCGTGTCGTATTGATCCGTGATGCTGTCCCACCGTGCGATCCGCTGCGGAGTGGATTGATCGTCCAGCGTGATCGTAGCGTCAGGCACGTAATCGAACAGGGTTTCAAGGCGCTCATGGAAGAAGGGCAGCCAATGTTCCATGCCTTGCGCCTTGCGCCCCGCGGTCACCGCCTCGTAGAGCGGATCTTCGGAGCCGCCGGCCCCGAATTCGACACGGTAATTCTGCCGGAAGCGCGCAATCGCCGCCTCATCGAGGATGACTTCCGACACCGGCGCCAGTTCAATCCGGTCGAGGGTTTGCGTGGTGCGCTGGGTCGCTGCGTCGAAGCGGCGCGCGCCATCAAGCACGTCGCCGAACAGGTCCAGCCGCACGGGGCTGTCCTCCCCCGGGGGCCAAACGTCGATGATCCCGCCGCGCACGGCATAGTCGCCGGGCTCCGTCACCGTGGGCGTCTGGACATAACCCATGCGTACCAGAAATTGTCGCAAAGCGGTTTCATTAATCTGTCCGCCGACCTGCGCGACGAAAGCCGAGGTGGCGAGCAGATCCCGCGGTGGCACGTATTGCGTCGCCGCGTTCAGCGTCGTCAGAACTACGAACGATCCGGACAAACCCGCGGCAAGGGTGGCCAAGGTCGCCATGCGCGCCGCCGAAATCTCCGCCTGGGGCGAAACGCGATCGTAAGGTAGACAATCCCATCCGGGCATTTGAAGGACCGGCATGGAAGGATCGAAGAACGCCAGCGCAGTGGCCATGGCGCGCAGCCGCTTGTCATCCCGTGCGATATGCAGGACCGGGCCCTTCGCCGCCTCCCGCAGGACCAGCGTGGCGTCGAAGCCTTCGGGCGCGCCGCCGCACAGGATATGTTTGGGATCAGCCATGGAGCGCCTGACCTACGCCGCCGCGCGCCCGTGTCAAGATGGACTAGCCCAACGGGCCAACATTGACGTTCTGGAACATGCCCCAGAAGGCGGTAATGAAAATGAACACGACCCCAAGCATCTGCACCATCGTCCGGTGCTGACGCAGGATCTGCGGCACGTGGGAATAGTCATCCGCGCGCAGCCGCGCCGCGGTCCATGTCCCCAGCGCCAGCACCAGCATGGAGGGGCAGAGCAAGAGGAAGATCGCCTGGCAGAACTCCACGCCGTACACCCACCCGATTAGGGCAAGGGAGGTCAGAAGGAAGGTGGCGAACGCGGTGGCGGGGATACTGGACGTCTCGGCGTAATGCAGCATCCGCTCCGCGTTCATCCGGGCAAGCACCAGCATGTCCGCCTCTGCCTGGGCATCGCCACGGCGCGCGCGGGTCACAAGGTGATAGGGTACCCCGATCGTCCAGTGGGACATCGACGACCACAGGATCGCCAGCACGATCCAGTACCACAGGTTCGAAAACGACCTGAGGTCAATCACTTCGGTGACGAGATCGAGGAAGTCCAACGGGGGGTGTCCAGCGTGGTCGTGTGCCTAATTCGGCGGCACAATAGGCGGGCGGTTTGCGGGATACCAGCCCCCCGCGCCATGCTTGCGCGACGGGCGTTGCCGTGGCACCCCTGTCAGGGAAACGTGACGACAGAAAGACCTGACACGATGAGCGTCAATCAAGCCCCCTACCCGATGACCCGCTTCCGCCGGCCCCGCGCCACGGCGCCCCTCCGCAACCTCGTGCGCGAAAGCAGCCTGTCCGTGGATGACCTGATCTGGCCGGTTTTCGTGTGTGACGGGCAGAACGAGCGGCAGGCCGTGGCCTCCATGCCCGGCGTCGAACGCCTGTCGGTGGATCTGCTAGTGGATACCGCCCGCCATGCCGCATCGCTTGGCATCCCGGCCATCTGCATCTTCCCCTACACCGACGCCTCCCTGAAAACCGAGCTGTGCGAGGAGGCGTGGAACCCCGACAATCTGTCGAACCGCGCCATTCGCGCCATTCGCGACGCGGGCATCGAGATCGCGATCATGACCGACATCGCGCTCGACCCCTACAACATCAACGGCCATGACGGGTTCGTCCGGGACGGAGAAATCCTGAACGATGAAACGGTAGAGGCCCTGGTCAAGATGGGCCTCGCGCAGGCGGAGGCGGGCGCAGATATCCTTGGCCCCTCCGACATGATGGACGGGCGCATCGGCGCGCTCCGTTCCGCGCTGGAAGAGAACGGGCATACCAACGTCACGATCATGTCTTACGCGGCGAAGTTCGCGTCGGCCTTCTATGGTCCTTTCCGCGATGCCGTGGGCGCCTCCGGTGCACTGGTCGGGGACAAGAAAACCTACCAGATTGATCCGCTGAACGGGCGGGAGGCGCTCAGATGCGTCGAGCGTGATCTGCGGGAGGGCGCGGATATGGTGATGGTCAAACCCGGCCTGCCCTACCTCGACATGTGTCGACAGGTGAAGGACCGCTTCGCCGTGCCGACCTATGCCTACCAGGTGAGCGGTGAATACGCGATGATCGAAGCGGCAGCGGCGAATGGATGGATCGACGGCGAAAAGGTAATGCTCGAATCCCTGATGGCCTTCCGGCGCGCAGGCTGTGACGGCGTGCTCAGCTACTTCGCGCCACGGGTCGCGCGCATCCTCAACCGATAGCGGTATCATCGGCGAAAACCCGCAGGTCTTGTGGTTTCCCGGATGACAGCGCGCCGGTTTCGGCGTAACCTTGCCGACAATGACCGGGGACCAATCCCCGGCGTGAGGCTCAACTAGGCAAGGTACTCCCATGGCACATGGTCTTTCGAGACGTTCCGTCCTTCTTGGCGCAGGCTCCGTTCCGCTTCTGGCGGCGTGCGGCAACCCGCTTGGCAATTCCAACGGCCCGCGCATCGACGCGCGCGTTGATGCCGCAATCGACTTTATGCAGCAAGAGGTGCCCGGCACGACGGAGCTGGTGAACACCGCGTCAGGCATGCTGGTGATGCCGCTGATCACCGAAGCGGGCTTTGGCTTTGGCGGCGCTTACGGGCGTGGCGCTTTGCGGGTCGGCGGCGCGACGGTGGATTACTATTCCGCCGTATCCGGCTCGTTCGGGTTGCAGATCGGCGCGCAGCAATACGCACATACATTGTTCTTCATGACACCCGCCTCCCTCAGCGAATTCCGCAATTCCGTCGGCTGGTCCGTGGGCGGTGACGTGCGCTATGCGGTCAACACCAATGCCGGAACGCTCGGCTTCGACACGGCCACACTGGCGGAGCCGGTGATCGCCGTGATCTACGGACAGGCCGGGTTGATCATCGGGGCGACGCTGGACGGCACCCGTTACACGCGGATCATTCCCTGACACTCTCGGACATGTGACTGGTCGCGTCGGTGCGGGCCATGCCACCCTTTCCTCATCTCGGGAAAGGATCTTCGCATGTTTCGAATACTTGCCGCCCTGCTGTTTCTGTCCCTGCCGCTGACCGCGCAGGAGGTCTCGGACCTGTCCCCGCGCGACGGGTGGGCGGTGCATTCCACGGATCTGGACTTCGACACCCTGGTCGAACGGACCGGCGCAGCCGTGGCGGACAACGGCATGGCCATCGTCACCCGGGCCGGCCCGACCGGAGCCGCGGCCAACCGGGGCATTACCATACCGGGCAATATGGTGATCGGTGTCTTCAACAATGACTTCGCGGTGCGGATTCTGCGCCTATCGACGCCTGCGATGATCCACGCGCCGGTCCGGCTTTACGTGACGGAGAATGCCGACGGCACGGCCACGCTCAGCTATATCCGCCCGTCCACGCTGCTTGCACCCTATGTCGGGGAGGCGGGCGTGGAGCTTTCCGACGCTGCGTCGGAGCTTGATGGGATCTTCGCCGCCATTGCCGAGACCGCCGCCACGCGATAGACGCGAGCGATGTGAGTTTCCCGGGCAAGGACCAGCGCGCATATGGTGACGATTTTGCGATGGCTGACACGGTTTGTGACCGTGGGTGTCGGCATCCTTGTCGTTGTCGTGATCCTTGGATGGTGGATGGCCAGCCGGTCGATCCCGGACTACGAGGCCGATTGGGACGTGCGTGGCATTGATGGCCAGGTGCAGATCGTCCGCAACACGGCTGCCGTGCCGCATATCTTCGCGCTGACCGACCACGACGTCTATTACGGGCTTGGATTCGCCCATGCCCAGGACCGGCTGTGGCAGATGCTGATGATGCGCCGGACGGCCCAGGGCCGCCTGTCTGAGGTGTTCGGCCCGCGCACGTTGGAAATCGACGATCTGATGCGCCGGTTGGATTTCACGACCCATGCGCGCGCTTCCCTTGATGCCTATTCCGATGACAGTCGCGCAATTTTTCAGGCCTATGCCGACGGGGTGAATGCCTGGCTCAGGCTGGTGGGGTCGGAGGCGCTGGGGCGCGGTGCGCCAGAGCTGTTCCTCTTCGAGCCCGAGATCGCGCCGTGGCGGCCGGTGGATTCGATCATGGTCTCGCAGCTTCTCGCCCTCGAACTGGCCACGCACCACGAGAACGAGGTGCTGCGCGCGCGCGCGTCCCTTGCCCTGCCAGAGCCCGCAAGGATCGCAGATCTGATGCCCGACGCGCCCGGCACCGGTGCCGCGGAACTGGGCGATTTCGCAAGTATCCTGGAAATCCCCCGTACCATGTTCGCCGATGCAAGTGCGGCCCCGTCCTGGCCGCGCGATGCGCTGCATCCGAACTGGCAGGGCGTGAACAGGGGCGGCGCGTCGAATATCTGGGCCGCGACCCCCGCCCGGTCCGCCGCCGGTGGTGCTCTCATGGCGTCCGATCCGCACCTGACACTGACCGCGCCGTCGCTATGGTACCTTGTGCGGCTAGAGCTGGCCACGGGCGGCGTCATCGGCGCGAGCATTCCCGGCACACCCGCCATCCTCAACGGTCGGTCCGAGCGGTTGAGCTGGGGCATCACCTCCGCCTATCTCGACGATATCGACCTCTATGTGGAGCAGATAAACCCGGACAATCCGGAGGAATACCGCACCCCCGACGGATGGGCCCGGTTCGAGACACGGCGGGAGATCATCGAGATCGCGGGCGAAGCCCCGGTGACGATCACCTTGCGCAACACGGAAAATGGCCCGGTCATCCCGGGCGGCCACTGGAACATCGCCGCCGTAACCCCGCCCGGTCACGTCATGTCGATGCGCTGGACCGCGCTGAGTGACGAGAACACGTCGATCCAGGCCGCGCTGCGCCTGATGCGCGCCCGCACGATCGAAGAGGGATTGGACGCGGGGGAGGATTTCGTTGCCCCGTCCGCCAACCTGATGCTGGCCTCCGACGATGGCCGCGTCGCGATGCAGTTGATCGGTCATATGCCATGGCGCCTTGTCGAGCATGAGACGGAGGCGCGGATGCCGTCGCGCGGCTGGATCGCGGGCAATCGCTGGCAGGGTATCACGCAATACTTCGCGAACCCGACCTTTCTTGATCCCGAAAGCGGCGTGCTTGGCAACACCAACAACAAGATGGTGGATCGGGAGTTTCCGCTCCACGTCTCCTTCCTCTGGGGGGATACGCAGCGGATCACACGGTTGAGCCGCCTGATGGAGGTGCGGGAGGTTCATACCCGGGACAGTTTCATCGAGGCGCAGTTGGATACCGTCTCCCCCGCCGCGCGAAACCTGCTGCCGCTCGTCGCGCGGGAATTGTGGTTCACCGGAGAGCCCGCCGCCCCCGGCACTGCGGAACGGCGCAGGCAGCGGGCGCTGGCCCTACTGGCCAACTGGAACGGAGAGATGAATGAGCATCTGCCCGAGCCCCTGATTTTCAGCGCATGGATGCGGCACCTGCAACACCGCTTGATCCAGGATGATATCGGCCCATTGGCCGAGGAGTTCTGGCAGGTGGAGCCGATCTTCATCGAACGGGTGTTCCGCGACGTGGCGGGCGCGTCGATCTGGTGCGACGTGCGCCCCTCGACAATCGAGGAAAGCTGTACCGATATCGCCCGTATCGCGCTTGACGAGGCGTTGCAGGATTTATCCGAGAGATACGGCGACGATCTGGAAAGCTGGCGGTGGGGCGCGGCGCACGAAGCAGTCCACGAACACCCCGTTCTTGGCGACACGCGGCTCTTTTCGTGGATTGTCAACATTCGCCAGGCGACGTCGGGCGGGGATTTCACCCTGAATCGCGGCGCGTCCCCGGGCACCGGCCCAGAGCCGTACCTGAATACCCACGGCGCGGGATATCGTGGGGTTTACGACTTCGCCGATCCCGACAGTTCGGTCTTCATCATATCGACCGGGCAATCGGGTCACCCGCTGTCCCCCCACTACGATGATCTGGGGGAGCTGTGGCGGCGCGGGGAATACGTGCCGATGACCTTGGACCCGGATCTTGCGCGGGCGGGCAATATCGGAATTTCGGTGCTTCGGCCGCTGGACTAGCGCGACTTCATCCTAAGTGCGCCTAGGTTTTCTGCGCGCCGTGATGCGTTTCGAGCAATTCGCGAAGCGGCATCGGCTTGGCAAGCAGATATCCTTGGCCGCGGTCAACGCCGAGATCGCGCAAAACCTCCACCTCCTCCTGGCGTTCGATCCCTTCGGCCACAAGGGCTGCGCCGGTTTCGGTGGCATAATGCACCATGGCCGCGCAGAGCGACCGACGTGCACGATCTTCGTCAATATGGTCGACCAGTGACCGGTCGAGCTTGATGATTTCCGGCTTGAGACGAACCATCTGTTGCAGCCCGGAATATCCCGCTCCTGCGTCGTCGATAGCCACGCGGATACCCATGTCGCGCAGCGCGCGAAGCGACCGGTCAAGCGCGGCCCAGTCGCCGACCTGCATGTGTTCCGTCACCTCGATCACGAGTCGATCCGCCGGGTGTTGTGCCAGGATCGGTGCAAGGCGCCCCGTGGCCACGGTCTCGGGGCTGGCATTGAGCGTCAGGTAAAGGTCCGGGGGGATATCACCCAGTGCCGCAAGCGCCGTTTCGATCACACAAATTTCCAGCAACTCCGCCTTCCCGACACGGGCCGCATCGTCAAACCACAGATTCGGCGCGCGATATGGATCGGTCTTGAAGCGGCACAGCGCCTCCATCCCCGATATCCGACCCGAGGCGAGATCGAAGATCGGTTGGTAGACCATCTCGAAATTTCGGGTGCCGAGCGCCGTTTCAATCAACGCCGCTGTCGCCTCCGCCTCCGCCTTCACCTCAAGCGTGCGTTGCACCTCCGACTGGGCGAGGCGCGCGAAGGTCCGCATCAGGCCGAGGTCACGTTGGTTGAGCGACGAATTGGGATTGGGCGACAGGCAGCAGAACATGCCGTAGATCGAACCGTCGCTGCGCTCGATCGGCACGCTGACATGGGCACGGATGGGCAACGCCTTGGTGATCGGCATCGCGGCGGCGAAGGGGATGTCGTGGGTATCGGACATCAATTCGGGCAAGTCGCCCGCAAGGATGTGATTGCAATAGGTCTCCGACAGATCGCGGGTGCCGCCGACCTGTGCGATATGCTCCAGGCCCGGTGCGTCCAGTGCGCGGAACACCAACTTGTCCCCGACGAACTCGGAAAGATACGCGATCTCCATCTGAAGATGGGTGCGCATCGTGTGAAGCGCGTCGAAAATGATGTCTTGGCCCACCGCGACAGAAGCCGGTTTGATCGCACCGATATTGGACATTTGTGGCCTTCCCTTCCGCGCCGTGATCCGCGCCAGACATGGCGAGAGCGGGTTAAGGGAGCGTAAGCACCGCGCGCCGTTACGCCGACAAATTGACGGGGATTAAGCAGATGGCGGCCAAGTATCAGAGCACGCGGAACGCCTTTTCCTGCCGCGCCGTCCACAGAACGCGCAGGCGGGTCGAAGCATCCCCCTGCTCCTCGTGCTCAACCACGCCTTGCTCGAACAGCCAGGCACGCTTGCGCCCGTCCGCATGGGGCAAGTCCAGCACCGCCTCGAAGCGCGGCGGCGATAGGGTTTCGCTGATCGCGGCCAGCATCGTCTCCATCCCCTCGCCCGTGATGGCGGAGGTGGTGAAGATATGCGGCTGACGGGCGGCCTCGGTCCGGCGCGCATCGGCGGTGTCCCGGTCCAGCCGATCAACCTTGTTCCAGACCTCGATCTGGCGGGCGGTGTCGGCAACGCCCAGATCACTCAGGATCGTGCGGACATCCGCGGCCTGTTCTTCGGTTTCAGGATGGCTGATGTCGCGCACGTGGACGATCAGATCGGCGTCCAGAACCTCCTCAAGCGTCGCGCGGAAGGCGGCGACCAATTGCGTTGGCAGGTCGCTGATGAAGCCCACGGTGTCCGACAGGATCACGTCCATCCCATCGGGTAACGTCACGGCCCGCATCGTCGGGTCGAGGGTGGCAAAGAGCATGTCCTTGGCCATGACATCCGCGCCCGTCAGGCGATTGAAAAGGGTCGATTTCCCGGCATTGGTGTACCCCACAAGGGCCACGATCGGATACGGCACCTTCTTGCGGGCGGATCGGTGGAGCGCGCGGGTCTTCACGACCTTCTGCAACTGGCGACGAATTCGCGTGACCGCCTCGTCGATTGCGCGTCGGTCAGCCTCGATCTGGGTCTCGCCCGGGCCGCCCACGAAGCCAAGCCCGCCGCGCTGGCGTTCCAGGTGGGTCCAGGCCCGCACCAGGCGCGTCCGCTGGTAGCTGAGCGCGGCCAACTCGACCTGCAATACGCCCTCGCGTGTGGCGGCGCGGTCGGCGAAAATCTCAAGGATCAAGCCGGTGCGATCCAGAAGCTTGCAGCCCCACGCCTTCTCCAGGTTCCGCTGCTGAACCGGGGTGACAGGGCCGTCGATCAGGACAAGGCCGATCTCTTCGGCTTCGATCCTCTGCCTGATCTCCTCGATCTTGCCAGTGCCGAACAAGAGGCCGGGCTGCGCGCGTGGCAGACGAACGATATCGGCGCCCACGACCTCCAGATCGGGAAGTGCGGCGGCCAAAGCCACGGCTTCGTCGAGCGCGAATTCCGGCCCGCGCCGTCCCTGGTCGGATTTGATGTCAGGATGCAGCACCAGCGCCCGCATCGGGCCATCGCCCGATCCGGTCAGATGAGGGTCGTCCGCGGCACGGGGATCCGCGCTCACTCTTCCCCGTCGTAGAGGTTGATGGGCTGCGCGGGCATCACCGTCGAAATCGCGTGCTTGTAGACCAGCTGGGATTGACCATCCCGGCGCAGCAGCACACAGAAATTGTCAAACCATGTGATCACGCCTTGCAATTTCACGCCGTTGATCAGGAATATCGTCACTGGAACTTTTGTCTTGCGGACGTGGTTGAGAAACGCGTCCTGCAAGTTTTGTTTATTTTCGGCCATTGTTCTTCCGGTCCCGTTGGAGGCGATCCGGGTTGGTCCCCGGACACATCTTGCCGAGCCACTATGTCGCCACTTCAAGGGGATTTCCACCCCCGATGGGAACATGGCACGATCCCGCCGCTCAATCCCGCCAGAATGCCGGATTAATGAGCGCGATCAGAACCAGCGTCTCGACCCGGCCGACGATCATTGCGGCCGCACAAATCAGCTTCGCCGCGTCGGTCAGGGTGAAATAATCAATCGGCACCTCGCCTGCCACGCTGGCCAGGGGACCGGTCGTGGTCAGCGCGGAAATGGCAAGGATCATTGCCGTTTCGAAATCTAGCCCGGTCGCCGCCAACGCCACCATGATGACCGCGATGCTGAGCACCAGAAGCATGAACACGACCCAGGCGATATAGGCGCCTTCACGGCGGATGCGGCGGCCAAGGCGCCCTGCCCCGGCGACCGAGTTGGGATAGATGAGCTTTCCCATTTCGCGCACGCCGTGTTTGTAGAGCGCGTATACCCGCAAGAGCTTCACACCGCCCGCCGTCGTGGCGACGCCCCCGCCCATCAAAACCAAACCGACCAACAACAGGCCCGGGGTCGGAAGGCCCGACCACGCCCGCGCGTCACCCCAGGCGTCGGACACGAAACCGGTCGTCGTCAGGAACGACACGACCGTAAAAACAGATCCCCAAAGCGCGCGCAGCGCGGCCCTCGCATCGGCCAGTTCGTCCACCTCCAGCGCACCGAACCAATGCCGGGCGAACAGAAGCGTTGGCAACACGACGCAGGCAAACAGCGCAAGGCGGATTTCGCGATCCTTGGTCAGGCGGGTGCGGAATTCGCGCCCGATCCCGCTGGAATAGGTGCGCCGGGACAACGCGAACAGAAAGAAGACCAAGATCAGTGCCTCCCCCCCAAGGCCCGCCGGCCGTCCCTCCATCCCCGCAAGCGGCGTGATGCCGGAGGTGGCGAGGGTGGACATGGCGTGGATCGCGGCAACCATCGGCTCCTCCCCCGCGATCACCAGGAGAAGGCCAAGGGCGAGGGTCAGGCCCCCGTAGATCGGCGTCAGGCGCATGGCGTGCTTGCGCAGCCGCTCGGACGCATTGGCCGCCTGCATCATGCCGGATGACGGGCCGGCCTTGCCCTGAACCGCCGCCTCGGACGTCACCTCGTAACCGCCAAGGTTGAGCGGCGCGAGGACCGCGAAGGCCGTGATCCAGATCAGAAGCCCCCCGAACCACGCGACAAGCCCCCGCCAGAGATGCAGCGACGGGGTCAGGCGGCTCGGGTCGAACACCTGCGCGCCCGTGGTCGTCAGCGCCGAGACCATGTCGAGATAGGCATTGATGATCCGCGTGTTTCCGACCGCCTGCTCCATCGGCAGGGTCAGGATCAGGGGCAGCCACAGATAGGCCAGCACCAGTGAGGCCAGATGGCTGCGCTCCGACGGGCGGCGGCGTGGGGTTTGGCTCGCGAACCCAAGCAAGACGGCCGCCATCAGCACGAGGAGCGCGCAGTAGAAGAAGACGCGCGCGGTCGGATAATCCTCCGTCGCCAGCGCCGTGATGGCGGGAATGAACATCGCCCCGCCGCTGACGAAGATCAGGACCACGAAGAAGGGGATGTTTCGGAAATAAGCGGCCATTGGCGGCTGGCCCCGCGCTCAGAAGAAGTCGATGGAGACTTGCAGCAAAGCCTCGACCGCGGGGACATCGGCGGTCAACGCAAAAATCGCCACCGCGTCGCCCTCCTCAATCCGGGTGGAGCCGGTGGGGCGGAACACCTTGCCACCGCGCTGCACCGCGCCCACCAGCGCGCCTTCGGGGAAATCCACGTCACGGATCGCCTTGCCCGAGATGGGAGAGGTCGAGAGAACCTGCGCCTCGATCACCTCAGCCTCGGCGTCACCGATGGAATAGACGCCGCGCACCCGCCCGTGGCGGATGTGCCGCAAGATCGAACTCACGGTCGTGGCGCGCGGGTTCACATAGGCGTCGATCCCCAACGGATGCATCAGCGGCACGAGCGTCGGGTCATTCACGAGGCTGATCGCCATGCCAGCCCCCGCCGATTTCGCCCGGACGGAGGCCAGCATATTGGTCTTGTCATCATCGGTGAGGCTGAGCACGACATCGGCCCGCTCCACACCCGCTTCGCGCAACAAATCAACGTCCAGCCCATCGCCGTGAAGCACGATGGTGCGTTCCAACGCATCGGCGGCAATTTCCGCCCGGCCCCGGTTCGCCTCGATCACGCGGGTGCGCATCCGGGTTGCGGATTTCTCCAGCTTCTTGGCGACCGTCAGGCCCACATTGCCGCCGCCGATGATCAGGATCCGCTCCAACGCCTTTCGGGTCTTGCCGAAGATATCCATCGTGCGGTCGACATCATCGACGTGGGTGAAGACGTAGATCTGATCGCCCGCGAAAAGCTGATCCCCCGGCTCCGGCGCGAACAGAACGCCGTCTCGCCTCACACCCACAACGATGGCGCGCAGGGTCGAAAACAGCTCCGACAATTGCCGGAGCGGCGTGTCGAGAACCGGACAATCCTCATCCAGGTCCACGCCCAGAAGCTGTGCATCGCCGCCCAGAAAGCTTTCGATATCGAAGGTGGAGGGGGATGCGATGCGGTTCAGCACGGCCTCCGCCACCTCCATCTCGGGGCTGATGACGACGTCGATGGGAAGGTGATCGCGCCGGTAGAGGTCGGAATATATGGCATCGAGGTAGCTCTGCGCCCGAAGGCGCGCGATCTTGCGGGGCACGCCAAAAACGGAGTGGGCGACCTGGCATGTCACCATGTTCACTTCGTCCGAAAAGGTCGCCGCGATCACCATGTCGGCATCGCGGGCGCCCGCACGGTCCAGCACGTCGGGATAGCTGGCAAAGCCCGTCAGGCCTTGGACGTCCAGCGTATCGGTCGCGCGGCGCACCAGGTCGGCATTGTTGTCGACCACGGTTACATCGTTGTTTTCCGAGGAAAGATGGCGCGCGATCTGCCAGCCGACCTGGCCAGCGCCGCATATGATGACCTTCATTCGGGTGTCCGTTGGCGGGTCCTGATTGCCGCGCATCTAGGCAGGTTGGGCTTTGGGCGTCAACGGGGCGCGTCGGGGCAGCGCAGGCGGGGTTGAGCGTGGCGCTCCCGGCCCCTAGCCTGCTGCTTCGCCCGCTTCCCCCGTTGAGGGACCACTCATGTTCGCACGTCTCATCCTGTTCGCCCCCCTGATCGTGACGGGCTGTATGGCGCAAAGCGTCTATTATTCCGAAGGCGTAAGCGTCGGGCGCCGTGACGCGGACCTGGCGATGTGCGAGGGAGAGAGCCTTGCCCGATATCCCATCGTGAACGAGACACGCCTCCGCGCCCCGACCTTCATTCCTGCGACCGAAACCTGCGATGCAACTGGCGCTTGCACCCGGACGGACGCATATTTCGAACCCGGCGAACCCTACACAGTCGACATCAACGCCGATTTTCGCCGCCAGGCCATCCGGGGCTGCATGGGCGACAATGGATATGACCGCATCGACCTGCCCTATTGCGAGCAAGGCACGGCGGTCACGCAGACCACCGTGATGCCGCGCCTGACGGGGGATACCTGCCTCTTGCGCCGTGGACCGGGCACGCCGCTGGTCGTGAACCCGGCGCGCTAGGCCCTAATCCTCGCTGACCTGTGCCACGCGTGTCCCGGCTTTCGATGTCGTCACGACACCGAGCGATTTCAGTTTTCTGTGCAGGGCGGACCGTTCCATACCCACGAAACTTGCTGTGCGGCTGATATTTCCGCCGAACCGGTTGATCTGCGCCATCAGGTACTGGCGTTCGAACAATTCGCGTGCCTCGCGCAGCGGCAACGTGGTGAGGGAGGCCGACAGCGTCATCTCATCATCGCTGGACGGCGCCTCGTCCTGCCCCGGAAGGTCGCGTGCCTCGATCGGGCCGTCGCCTTCCCCCAGGATCAGAACCCGTTCGATGACGTTCTTCAACTGCCGCGCATTGCCGGGCCAATTCATCGTTTGCAGCATCGCGGCTGCGTCTTCGCCCAAGGGTCGCGCCGTAAGGCCCTGTTCCTGGTTGAGCAGGTCGATGAAATGCCGGGCGAGTTCGGGAATATCCTCCCGACGGTCCTCAAGCGCCGGCACCTCGATCGGGACGACGTTGAGGCGGTGATACAGCTCCTCCCGGAACCGGCCCGCCGCGATCTCCGCCATCAGGTCACGTGTGGTGGAGGAGATGACGCGCAGATCGACCCGGACTTTCGCGGTGCCCCCCACGCGGGTGAAGCTCTGATCCACCAGCACCCGCAGGATCTTGGCCTGGGTGGCCAGCGGCATATCGGCGACCTCATCGAAGTAGATCACGCCACCATGGGCTTGCTCCAGTAGGCCTTGTTCGACCCCGCGCTGCTGGCTTTCACGGCCGAACAGCACCTCTTCCATGTGATCGGGCTGGATCGAGGCGGAGGAGACGATGACGAAGGGCGCATCGGCGCGGTTCGATTCTGCGTGGATAAAGCGCGCGGCCACTTCCTTGCCGGAGCCGGGTCCACCCGTCAGCATCACGCGCCCGTTGGACTTCGTGACCTTCTCCAACTGGCCCTTCAGGGTCCGAAACGCCGAGGAGGAGCCGATCATATCAGACGACCGCGAATCCTGCCGCCGGAGCGCCGTGTTCTCCCGCCGCAGGCGCGAGGTTTCCATGGCGCGCTTGATCACAACCATCAGCTGGTCGATGTTGAACGGCTTCTCGATGAAATCATACGCGCCCTGCTTAATTGCGGCGACCGCGATTTCCACGTTGCCGTGGCCCGAGATGATTACGACCGGGACTTCGGGATTGTCGCGTTTCACATGGCCCAGGATGTCGATCCCGTCCATGTTGCTGTCCTTGAGCCAGATATCGAGGATCATCAGCCCCGGCTGGCTCTTGTTCAGCTCGGCCATCGCCTCGTCCGAATTGCCCGCCATCCGCGTCACGAAGCCCTCGTCCTGAAGGATGTCGCAGATCAGTTCCCGAATATCGCGTTCGTCATCGACGACCAGAATATCACTCATTCAACTCTCTCCATGCCTGTCGGGCAGTCGCGGCAACGTTATGCGCGCCATGGCTCCACGATGGGCCCCCTCTGAAAACGGGGGCGCATCGCGCAGCTCAAGCGTACCGCCATGCTCTTCAATGATTTTCTTGACGATGGGCAGGCCAAGGCCGGTGCCCTTGTCGCGGGTGGTGACGTAAGGCTCGAACAGCTTCGCGCGGTCCGGTGGCAAGCCGATGCCGTTATCGGCGATGTCGATGCGGATCGTGTCTTCCGCGACCGCCACATCGACGCGCAACTCCGGCTCATGCCCCTCAGGCGCGCCCTTTTCCTGAAGGCTTTCAATCGCTTCACCGCCATTCTTCAACAAATTGGTCAATGCTTGCCCGATCATCGTGGCATCGACCTCGGCCATCACTTTTCGATCCGGAATGTCGGTGATGAAGCGGATGTCTGGCTGCCCCGCGCGTTGCAGCAAAAGTGCATCGTTCAACAGTTGAACCATATCCTCCGTTCGCGTTTCCGGCTCTGGCATGCGGGCGAATTTGGAGAATTCGTCCACGATCCGGCGCAAGTCATTGGTCTGGCGCACGATCACCTCGGTCATCTGCTCCAGCGCGACTTTATCTTCATCGTCCAAGCTCTTGGAAAACTTGCGATTAATGCGTTCGGCCGATAGCTGGATCGGTGTCAGAGGGTTCTTGATTTCATGGGCGATGCGGCGGGCCACGTCGCCCCAGGCCGCCGTCCGTTGGGCAGACACCAGTTGCGTCACATCGTCGAAGGCCACCACGTAGCCTTCCAGCTCCCCATCCAGATTGCGGCGGGCGGCCATGCGAACGAGCAGGCTTTCCTGCTTCCCTGCGCGCGTCAGCTTGATTTCCTCCTGAACCGTTTCCGCCGCGGTATTCGTAAGTCGCTCGAACAACGCCGCAAATTCCGGCACCGCCGCCTCCAAGGTCAGGCCGCTGTCGCGCTGCTCGACCAGTGACAGAAGCCGCATGGCAGAGCGGTTCATGAAATCCACCCGCCCCGATTCCTCCAACCCGATAACCCCGGCCGTGACGGAGCCCAGAACGGAATCGAACAGCCTGCGCCGTTCCTCCGTCGCGGCGTTTTGCTCGATCAGCGTATCGCGCTGCCCTTTCAGCTGCCGCGTCATCTGGTTGAAAAGCCGACCCAACATCGCGATCTCGTCGTCGGAGGTCGCCTCGGGCACGCGCACGTCCAGATCGCCCTGCCCCACCCTCTGCGCCGCGCCGGCCAGGCGCCCCACGGGGCGTGACAGCCTCTCCCCGAAGCTCAGCCCGGCCCAGATCGCAGCTAGGATCATCAAAGTGGCGAACCCGAGATAGAGAAGCGCGAAGTCGAAAAGAAGTCGGCCCCGATCGGATTCTACCTGCCGATACAACAGAACCGTCTGTTCCGTCTCATCGAGCAGCGCGATGATCTGACCGTCGACCTCCCGCGAGATGTAGAGGTAGCGGTCCGGGAACGCCTCCAGCCGGAAAAGCGCGCGAAACTCGTTCTGGGCGCGATCCTCCGACAAGACGAGCTCGCCTTCCGCAGCGCGGGCAAGGTCTTCGTCCGAGGGCCGGTCATAATCGAATAGGTAGGACCGCTCCCCGCGCGCCCGGATCTCTCCGGCACCGTCAATCACGAATGCCTCCCGCAAGCCACGCTGGATCTGGCCCTGCCCCTGGCTGAGAACCTGCCGCAAATCGCCGTCCGACAGGAACGGCACAGCGCGGCGATTGAGGTTCAGAAACGCTCCGAGAGCGCGCGCGTCCTGTTCCAGGTCGTCGCGATGTTCCTCCTGATAGGCCACGGCGGCATCGACGGAATTGCCAAGCGCGGTGGAGACACGGTCCGAAAACCAGCCCTCCAGGCCCATATTCACGCTCAACACCGCCAGAACGGCGACAACGACCGTGGGGATCAGCGCCACGGCCCCGAAAATCGCGGTGAGCCGGAGGTGCAGCTTCGATCCTGCCGAATCCGCGCGGCGCGAAGCCACGATCCGCGCCACTTCGCGCAAAACAAGCGTGGCCACGACGAGGATATAGACGAGATCGGCCAGAACGATCAGCCGCAGACCGGGCGAATCCGCCACCTCCGCCAACGGCCCCAACGCAAGGAATGTCGCCAGGGCAAGCACCGGTGCCAGAACGACAAGCCCGATGGTCCCGACAGAGCGCACACGCCGCGACCGGCGCCACTCCCCCAGACGGTCCAGCAAAGGTTGCTTGTCGCCCATGCTTTGGGCGGGTTCATCCACCACTCGCATCCCCCAATCCACGCGCGCCTTTGGCCTGACAGGACCAAGCGTTTGGAAAGCCTGTTCCCCAAACGCCACGCGACTGTTGCGAGATTACATCAATTTGCGGCGTCGTGTCACGCGAATATCCAGATCGGTGATCTTTTTTCTCAAGGTATTGCGGTTGATGCCCAGAAGGTCGGCACATTTGGCCTGATTGCCGCCCGTCGCGTCCAGCGCGATCTCGATCAAAGGCATCTCTACCTCCCGCAAGATGCGGGTGTAGAGGCCCGGGGCCGGCAAAACACCCCCGTGGAGATCGAAGTAACGACGCAAGTGCTTGGCAACGCTGGCGGAAAGCTTGTCCCCCTCCCCGCCGCCCGCGATCAGCGGCTCGATGGCAGGCTGGCTGCCGAGAACGGCTTCGACCTCCGCACGGGTGATTTCCTCGGTTTGCCCCGTAACGGTCAGACGGCGCACAGTGTTCTCCAATTGCCGCACATTTCCGGGCCAGGAATAGGCGCGGATCAACTCCGCCGCCTCGTCCGAGAACCTGCGGGCGGGTGCCCCATCCCGTTCGGCGCGCGCGAGGAAATGGGTGGCAAGAAGGGGAATGTCCTCTACCCGCTCCCGCAAGGACGGCACCGCCACGCCGACACCACCCAAGCGGTAGAACAGGTCCTGCCGGAACTGCCCCGCCTCCATCTTGTCCATCAGATCCTTTTGGGACGTCGCCATGATGCGAGGCGCATTGTCGGGCATGGCGTCGAGCATTCGCACGATCTTGGCCTGCGCCTCCTCGCCCAGATCACCGACTTCGTCGAACAGGATCGAGCCGCCCTTGGCCCGGTTCAGCATCGTCGAAGGCCCGTCGGCTCCGTCAAGATCGGCGGCAGAGGCCACGACGAACGGCAAGGTGCGCCGGTCGGAAAAATCGTGGATCGCCCGTGCGATAAGGGATTTGCCAGTCCCGCTTTCGCCGGTGATGAGGACCGTCAAATCCGTGTTCATCACCCGTGCCACAAGCCGGTAGAGCGCCTGCATCAGCGGTGTGCGGCCCACCAGCGGCAGATCCTCGCCCTCGCCGGGCAATTGCATGTCCGGCGTCGATCTTGCAGGCGCCGCCACCCGGCGTTTTTCCTGCAAGGCCCGCGATGCCCGTTTCATCAAATCCGGCAGGTCGAAGGGTTTGGGCAGGTAATCGTAAGCGTCTTTCTCCGTCGCCTGAATGGCCGTCATGATCGTGTTCTGGGCCGATATGATGATGACCGGAAGGCCGGGTCGGCGCTCCGTGATCTTCGGCAAGGTCTCCAACCCGTTGCCATCGGGCATGACGACGTCCGAGATCACAAGATCGCCCTTCCCTTCTTCCACCCACCGCATCAGCGTCATCAGGCTGGACGTTGCGTGAACCTTGCAGCCCGCGCGCGTGAGCGCCTGGGTCAGCACGGTGCGGATCGTGCGGTCGTCATCGGCGACAAGTACGGTGCCGTCCATGGATCAGTAGCCTTTCACGTGGGGCCCGGAGGGGCGCGATAGGTCCGGTGGCGGGACGTCTGCGGGGCCAGTTGCGCTAATTGGGACGCGTGCCGATTCGCGGGCGATCATGGCGTGGCATCCTTGGGCGCGGTCGGAAGGGAGATGCGGAACACGGTGTGCCCCGGCACGCTGTCGACGGAAATCCAGCCCTCGTGATCGGCCACGATCTTCGCGATCAGGGCAAGGCCAAGGCCGGTGCCGTTTTCCCGCCCCGACACGAATGGCTCGAACACGTCCCCCGCGATATCGGGCGGGATGCCCGGACCGTCGTCAATCACCTCGATCTGGAGGGGAACCGAACCGCCCGACCCGTCGCGGCGACGCACCTTCAGGCCAAGCTCATAGAACGTGCGCAAGCGGATCGTGCCGCCTTCACTTCCCGCCTCCGCCGCGTTCTTGAGGAGGTTCAGGATCACTTGCAGGATCTGGTCCGGATCGGCCCAGGTGGCCGGAAGTGACGGGTCATAATCGTCCTCGATCACCATATGGGCCGCAAAACCAAGGGCCGCGGATTTCCGGGCCCGGTCGAGCACGTCGTGGATATTGACGGCACGGCGATCGGGCGGGCGGACATTGCCGAAATCCTCCACCTGCTCCAACAGCTTCAGAACGCGGCGCGTTTCCTCCACGATCAGGTCGGTCAGTTCCCGATCCTCCGCGCTGGCATTCATGGAGATCAGCTGCGCCGCGCCGGTGATGCCGGCAAGCGGATTCTTGATCTCGTGGGCGAGCATCTCGGCCATGCCGATGGCGGATTTCGCGGCAGATTTGGACGACATGGCGCGGTCCATGCGCCCCACCAATTCGCGGTTTTCCAGAAGCACAAGGACATGGTCGGGCTTGTCCGCCAGCCCCGCGATCTGCACGTCACAGGCCACGGGCTTGCGGCTGCCCGTGCCGACATCGACGGCATTGACGAAAAGCGGCGCTTGGGCGGAGCGGACCCGCGCGAAACTGTCTTCCAGCGGCGCATCAACGAAAATCTTGTCCCAGACCGGATGGCCGTCCAGGGATTTCATCGACGCGTTCAGGAATGTCTCCGCCGCCGGATTAACGTCGCGAATGCGATCTTCGGCGTCGAGGATCAGCGCCGGGATCGGCAAGGATGCCCAAAGCGCATTCGTCCATTGCGTCATGCCGCCACCCGTTCGGGCGCGTGGGCCAAAGCCTCCGGCAGGGCCGCGATCACGTCTTGGGGCGCCTTTGTGGTCAGCAGGCGCTTGCGCAGGGAGGCGGGTGAGCGCGCGCCATCCATGTACCACCCCAGATGTTTCCGCGCGACGCGCAGGCCAAGGTCCCGGCCATAGAAGTCGAGCATGTCGCGATAATGTCCGATCACCATGTCCGCAAGCGCGTCACCACGCGGGACATCGGGCGCGGGCGCGCCGAACAGGGCCGCCCCGATCTCCGCCAACAGCCACGGTTGTCCCTGAATGCCGCGTCCGACCATGACGCCATCGGCACCGGAACATCTCAACGCCTGGGCCGCGGCGGGCGCGTCGGTGACATCACCATTGGCGATGACGGGGATGCCCACGGCATCTTTCACGTCACGGATCGCGGACCAATCGGCGTGACCGTTGTAGAACTGACATCTCGTACGGCCATGGATGGTGATCATCGCGATCCCCGCATCCTCCGCCCGGCGGGCCAGATCAGCGGCGTTCAGTGTGTCGTCGTCCCACCCAAGCCGCGTCTTGAGTGTCACCGGCACGGTGACGGCCCCCACGACCGCTTCGATCAGGCGCAGGGCGTGGTCCAGGTCGCGCATTAGGGCGGAGCCCGACATACCGCCCACCACCTTCTTGGCCGGACACCCCATGTTGATATCAATGATCCGCGCGCCCTGCCCCTCGGCGATCCGCGCGGCTTCCGCCATCCAGTGGGCTTCCCGCCCGGCCAGCTGCACCGCCGTCGCCTGCTCTCCGAATCCCAGTTCCGCCCGCGCCCGGACGGAGGGCTTGGCCTCCACCATCTCCTGGCTTGCCACCATCTCCGACACGACCAGCCCTGCCCCGAACCGGCTGACCAACCTACGGAACGGCAAATCGGTGATCCCGGCCATGGGGGCCAGCAAGACGGGTGGGTCCAGCTTGATATCCGCGAGCGAAAGAGACAGGGCGCTTAATCCTTGTGCGTTGCCCCCTTCGATAGGGGGGCGATAGACGGAAGACAAAGTGGTGGCGTCCTCTATTTGCACGGAAAAGTGCGTTCGCACAATAATTAGGCGTTGCGCCGCAAAAAACACCAGATGCATATCGGATTGTGCGTGGAATGAGCCTCGCATATCACGAAACCCATGGATCAGCGCCCCGAAAATCTGACCGCCGTGATCGTGGCCGCCGGACGCGGCACACGCGCCGGTGGGGACGTGCCAAAGCAGTGGCGCGCGATAGCGGGACGCAGCGTCGTGGAATGGACCGTTTCGCAATTCACGGCGCATCCGGCCGGGATTGGTGTGGTGCTGGTTATCCACCCCGATGATGCAAGTCGTCTGGACGGTCTGGAGCTGCCGAGCACCCTGCGCGTCGTCCATGGTGGGGCGGATCGCGCGGCATCGGTCAGGGCCGGTCTGGCGGCATGTCCGGAGGGGATCGTCCTGATCCATGATGTGGCCCGGCCCTGTGTTTCGCCTGAGGTAATCTCCGCCGTGATCGACGGCGTGCGCCGCCACGGGGCCGCGGCCCCTGCCCTCGCCGTGACAGACGCGCTTTGGCGCGGCTCAGAGATCGTGGAAGGCACGCAGGATCGCGGCGGGCTTTGGCGTGCACAGACGCCGCAGGGCTTTGGGACGGCTGCGATCATCGCGGCCCACGATGCGTTCAAGGGCGCGCCCGCCGATGACGTGGAGGTGGCGCGCGCAGCGGGGATCGAGGTGGCGATCGTACCCGGGGACGAAGCCAACCTGAAGATCACCGGACCCGAGGATTTCGCGCGGGCGCAGGCGCTGTTAAGAGGGGACAAGATGGATATTCGTGTCGGCAACGGATTTGACGTGCATCGCTTTGGCCCCGGCGACCACGTGATGCTCTGTGGCGTGGCCGTTCCCCATACCCGCGGGCTACAGGGCCATTCGGATGCGGATGTAGGCCTGCACACGGTCACGGACGCCATCTATGGCGCATTGGCGGAGGGGGATATCGGCACCCACTTCCCGCCAACCGACCCGAAATGGAAAGGCGCGGAAAGCCATATTTTCCTGACCCATGCCGTGGATCTTGTGGCCGAGCGGGGATTTTCAATCACGCACGCCGACCTGACATTGATCTGCGAGCAGCCCAAGATCGGGCCGGTCGCGGCACAGATGCGCGAGAGGCTCGCCGATCTGCTTCGCGTCGACGTGGCCCGCGTTTCCGTGAAGGCCACGACCAGCGAACGCCTTGGCTTCACGGGCCGGGAGGAAGGCATCGCGGCTTTGGCCAATGTGACGTTGGTCAAGACATGACGCGTCTGATTGCGACCTTCGGCGGCGTCGGCCTGCTGCGCCCTGCGCCCGGCACCTGGGGCAGTCTGGCGGGGCTTGTTCTGGCATTCCTGCTCCACATGGCCGGGGGCTTCGCCCTGCTTTTCATCGCCACCCTCGGCGTGACAGCGTTGGGCTATTGGGCCATCGCGCAGGAGGTCGGCACGTCGGAGGACGACCCTTCGGAATTCGTGATCGACGAGGTCGCGGGGCAATGGATTGCCCTTTGGCCCGTCTCCCTTGGCGCGCAGCTCACCGGTTCGGACATCCTGGCGCTCTATCCTGGCCTGATCGTCGCCTTCGTGGCCTTTCGCGCATTCGACATCCTGAAGCCCGGGCCCGTGGGATGGGCCGACCGGCAACACGGCGCGTTTGGCATCATGGCCGATGACGTCATCGCGGGCTGGCTTGCAGCCATGGTCGTGGCCCTCGCCGCCGTTCTTGGCCATTTGGTGTTTCTATGAGCGCGGCCGATGTTCTGGACGCCTTGCGCGCGCGGGGCTGGTGGCTGGCCACGGCAGAGAGTTGCACCGGCGGCATGATCGCGGCGGCCTTGACGGATGTGGCAGGCTCCTCCGACGTATTCGACCGGGGCTTTGTCACCTATTCCAACGCCGCCAAGACGGAGATGTTGGGAGTCCCCCCCGACCTGATCGCAGAACACGGCGCGGTGTCGGAAGACGTCGCCGCCGCGATGGCCGTCGGTGCGATGACGCTGGCCCATGCCAATGTCGCGGTCTCCGTCACCGGTATCGCGGGCCCAGGCGGGTCCGAGCACAAGCCCGAGGGTCGGGTGTGCTTCGGCCTGTGCGTCGCGGGCAATACCTTCACCGAGACCGTGGAATTCGGTGCCGTGGGCCGCGCTGAGGTGCGTCGCAGGACGGTGGATCATGCACTGTCGCTTGTCCTGAACGCCGCCAATCCGAATACGCCCTGAAATCAGGCAAACCCGCCCGCCACCCGCACATTTTTCAAGCAGATTTGAATCTGCCCAAGGTTTCAGCGGCAAATCCCGTTCCTGCCTCTTCAAGTGGCACCTCGATCCGGCTTTGAGGCGGAAAACGAGGGAAGGGAGACCATCATGGTTGGAGCCGACACAGCCTGGATCATCGTCGCAACGGCACTGGTCCTGTTCATGTCATTGCCGGGTTTGGCGTTGTTTTACGGGGGGCTCGTGCGGTCACGCAACGTGTTGAGCGTGTTCATGCATGTCTATGCGATCGCCTGCCTGATGAGCCTTCTGTGGCTTGCCGTTGGCTATTCCATCGCCTTCGGTCCGGGCGAAAGCGGCTATTGGGGCGGGTTGGATCGCGCCTTTCTGACCGGTGTGGACACCGACACCGTGTTCGGCACCCTGCCCGAGGTGCTGTTCTTCGCTTTCCAGATGACCTTCGCGATCATCACGCCCGCCCTGATCGTCGGCGCCTATGTGGAGCGGATCGGCTTTGGCTTCGTGCTTCTGTTTTCCGCGATCTGGATGCTCGTCGTCTACGCGCCGGTCGTGCATTGGATCTGGGGTGGCGGAATGCTGTCCGATGGCGGGATATTGGGAGAGATCGGGGTCCGCGATTTCGCCGGCGGCATCGTCGTCCATGAAACCGCCGGTCTGGCGGCGCTGGTGCTTGCTGTGATGCTGGGGGCGCGCAAGAACAACACGACCCCGCCGCACAATCCGGGCATGGTGATGATCGGGGCCGCGATGCTGTGGGTGGGCTGGTTCGGCTTCAACGGCGGCTCGCAGCTGGCCGCCGATGGCGGGGCGGCGATGGCGCTGACCGTCACCCATATCTCTGCGGCGGCCGCCTCGCTCAGCTGGGGCCTGTGGGAGCGGGTGAAATACGGCAAGGTTTCCCTTGTCGGTGTCGTGACGGGTACGATTGCGGGCCTGGCCTCCATCACGCCGGCAAGCGGCTTCGTTGGCCCCGTCGCGGCGCTGATCATCGGCTCGGTCGCCGGTATCCTCTGTCAGGAAGCCGTGACCCTGATCCGCAACAAGGCGCGCATCGACGACACGCTCGATGTCTTCGCCGTCCACGGCGTCGGCGGCATTTTCGGAACGATCATGATCCTGTTCTTCGCAAGCGACGTAAGCGCGGTGGCGCAGTTCGGCGGGCTGGCCATCGTGGGCGTCTACACGATCGTGTTGACCTTCGTGATCGCACGGCTTGTTGGCCTGATTACGCCCCTGCGCGTGGATGAGGAGACGGAGGTCAATGGCCTCGACCTCAGCGTTCATGGCGAGCGGGCCTACGATATGAGCTCGTAGTCTCCTTCCTTCACGAGCGTAACGCCCGGCCCATCCGGTCGGGCGTTAATCCCGGATCATGCCAATTTGTCAGGCGGTTGCCGCCCCTGCCCCGTAAAGCGCCTCCGCGCGCGCCTCATAGGCCCGGACGATCCGCTGCATGGCATCCATGAAGAACAGGCCCGCCGCCCCTTGCAGCAGGCGGTTCTTGAACTCGAAATCGACATGGAAATGGACGCGGCACCCCTGCTCCGCCTCCTCGAACACCCAATTCGACACCAGGTGCTTGAACGGCCCGTCGACATATTCAGTGTCGATCTTGCGGGCCGCGTCCTTCAAGACCACGCGGCTGAGGAACTTTTCTCGGAACATCCGGAAACCCACCACCATATCGGCCAGCATCAGACGGTGGTCGCCTTTGTCCTCGACCGATCGGATGCGCGTGGCGATGGTCCAGGGAATGAAATCGGGATATTTCTCCACATCTGCCACAAGATCGTACATCTGCTCGGCCGTGTAGGGCAGCACGCGGGTCTCTGAATGGGTTGGCATCTTGGCCTTTCGCCTTTTCCCTTTTCACTCCATGTCATAAAACGACAGGAACTTTTCAAGGTGCCTGAACGGCTTGGGGGCGATATGGCGCAGTTGGGTTACACCGTGGATCAGATGATCTCGGCCAAGAGCATCGCTGCCCGGATCGAGGCGCTGGCGCGCGAGATCGAAGCGGCATTCGCGGGTACGGACAAGCTGGTCGTGGTCGGTCTGTTGCGTGGGTCCTTCGTGTTCATCGCCGACCTGGTGAGAGAGATTGACCTGCCGGTGGAAGTCGATTTCCTTGAAGCGTCCAGCTATGGCAATGAAATGGAAAGCTCCCGCGAGGTGCGCATTCTCAAGGATCTGCGTGGCGAGATCCAGGGCCGCGACGTGCTGGTGGTTGAGGATATCGTCGATACCGGCCACACGTTGACCCATGTGGTCGGCCTTCTCAATCAGCGGAAACCGAACCGGCTGAAGACCATTGCGCTGCTCAACAAGAAGATCAGGCGGGAAGTCGACATTGAAGCCGATTGGATCGGCTTCGAAATCCCCGACGAATTCGTCGTGGGCTACGGCATTGATTACGCACAACGAAATCGAAACCTCCCCTTCATCGGCAAGGTGCGCATGGGCTGAGCCGCCCGCGCCCGCGCTGTGACATGGCGAACACCCGCCCCTGCAACCGCGCACCGTGAGTTGAGTTGACGTGGCGTCATTGCCCCGTACCATCGGAGTGTGACGACCACGTCCAGCCCAACGCCCGGAGAATGTGCCATGTCCCTGCCCAAATCCATCACCACGATCGCGCTCACAGGTGCGATTGCAATATCCGCCCTCGCCCTGACAGCGAACGCCGAAGGCCACGGGGCGAACCCGGCCGTTGCGGCGCGCCAGGGTCATATGCAGGTGATGAGCCTGAACCTCGGCATTCTTGGCAACATGGCGCGTGGCAATACGGAATACGATGCCGACATCGCGCAGGCCGCGGCAGACAATTTGGTTACGATGGGCGCCGTCAATCAGCGCTTCTATTGGCCCGAAGGGACGGATAGCGAATCCATTGAAGGCACCCGCGCCCTGCCCGCGATCTGGGAAGATCAGGCCTCTCTGATGGAGATTGCCATGCGTTACGGTCCCGCTGCCGAGGGACTATCCGCCGCCGCCGGCCAGGGGCTTGATGCGATGCGCGCGGCCATCGGCCCGTTGGGGGCGGTGTGTGGCGATTGCCATGAGAGCTTCCAGGAAGAGCGCTGAGCCTGCACCCATGGGCCCGGTCCCCCGAAGATGAAAGGCCTGCTGCGCCTCATCCTCCTCCTCGCGCTTGTGGGCGCGGGGGTGGCGTGGCTGGTGACGCGCCCCCGGACAATCAGCGACGCCGAAGTTGCTGGGCTGAGCGGGGACGCCACGGCCGGGGAGGCGATCTTCTGGGCCGGGGGCTGTGCGTCGTGCCATGCAGCGGAGGACGCAAGCGGTGACGCGCGCCTTGTCCTGGGCGGTGGTCAGGCCTTCCCAAGCGATTTCGGGATGTTCCGCGCGCCCAACATCTCTCCCCATCCGGAACACGGGATCGGCGACTGGACCCTCGCCGAATTCCTGACCGCCCTGCAAAACGGCATCAGCCCCGAGGGCGAGCATTACTACCCCGCCTTCCCGTACACCGCTTACCGCCTTGCCGATCGACAGGATCTGGCGGACCTCCATGCTTTCATGATCACGCTTCCGGCGAGTGACGCGCCCTCCCTCGCCCACGAGGTCGGCTTTCCGTTCTCCATCCGTCGGGCGGTCGGATTGTGGAACGTCCTTTACCTGCACGACGATTTCGCCGTGACCGGTGATTTGTCGGAAGAGGAGGCCCGTGGTCGCTATCTCTCCGAGGCGTTGGCCCATTGCGGGGAATGCCATACGCCGCGCGGGCCGCTGGGGGCCGTGGATCGGGAGCGATGGCTCCACGGTGCGCCGTCGCTGACCGGGCCGGGGACGATCCCGGCGTTGACCCCGGATGAACTGACATGGTCGGAGGATGAGATCGCGGCCTATCTCAACGATGGCTTCACGCCGGATTTCGATACGGCGGGCGGGCACATGCGCTCGGTGATCGACAATTTCTCGAACCTGGCCGCATCGGATCGGGCCGCCGTGGCGGCCTATCTTGGGATCGTCCCCGACGCAGGCCGCGCCGGGGACGATTAGACCTCAAAACTGCTGAAGCAATTGGGCGGACCGGGCCACCGCGGCGCTGCGGTCTGCATCGCTCATGTTCACACCGATATCGGCGCAGTTCTGGCGATATTCGGCCTGGGTTTCGGCATCATCCTCCCGCTCGGACGCGAAGTGACACCACGCCAGGCCCTCGACCGGGTTCACCGGCTGGTTGCTTGCATCGGTCAGGATGTAGGCGAGGTTCTGCGCCCCCAGCGTGTGACCACCCTGTGCCGCACGCAGGTAGAGGTCTGCGGCGGCCGGCACGTTGACCGGTGCGCCAAGCCCGCGTTCGTTCATCACGGCCAGATCGTTCATCGCGCCCAGATCGCCCCGGTTCGAAGCATCGGTCAGAAGCTCCCGCGCGCGTCCGAAATCGACCGGACCGCCGACGCCGTCCCAGTAGAGGTAGGACAGGTTGACCGTCCCGCGCAGGTTTCCTTCCGCATGGGCGTATTCGTAAAGTGCGCGCGCGCGCGCGCCATCATCGGGCACATCCGGGTCGCCGTCATTCAACAGGCCGGCCATGTTCATGTGCCCGCCGACGGAGCCGCCCTGAATGGCGACCTCGTACCAGGCGGCGGCCTGCGGATTGCTCGGCTCCACGCCCGGCGCGCCGTATTCCAGCAGCAGGCCAAGGTCGTTGGCGGCGGAGGCGTCACCCATGTTGTAGGCGGTCTGGTACAGCTCCACCGCGCGGGCCACGTCGTGATCACCGCCGATGCCAAGTTCCAGCATGTAGCCGAGGATGCGCATTCCGCGTGTATTCTCCACCAGCACGGCGCGTTCGCCCCATTGGCGGGCGATCACGGGATCGGTCTGAAACCCGGGGCCACCGTTCAGGTAGAGGTTGGCGAGGTTCGCGGCGGCATTGGGCTCGTTCCGATCCGCAGCTGCCTGGTAGAGCGATACGATGGCCGGCCAGTCCTGCGGACCCAGCAGACCTTCTTCCTGCATCAGGGCGTAGTTGTTCTGGGCGAACTGGCTGCCCCCGGCAATGGCCTGGAGGTAGAGCTGCTCCGCCCGCTCGGCATCGACGGCCTGGCCAAGGCGACCAAGGTGATAGACGCGGCCAAGATTGTTCTGGGCGGCGGACGATCCACCAGCCGCAGCGCGCGTGTAATAGTCGAACGCAAGCGCCGGGTCGCGGGGGAAGCCTTCCGCCCCGTCATCGAGAATATTGGCGAAAAGGTTCATCGCCCGTGCATCACCGGCCTCGGCCAGCGGTTGGACGATCTGGCCTGCCAGCGACAAATTGCCGGCGTCATAGGCGTCAAGTGCCTCGTTGAATGATTGCGCCGCCAGCGGCATCGCAAGCCCGAAGGCGAGACCGGCAGCAAGAAGAAAAGAAGGGGAACGTGTCATATAATTACCTTTCGAAAGGGGCAGAGAGGTTTCTTTTTCTCGAACCTAGCCCGACTTTTCCGATCCGCGAAGTGCGGATTTCCGGTAATTCACAAGTTGGTAAGACCTATTGACCCGCGAGTTTCGCTAGCCGGTTCTCCCGCAACCGCGCGAAATCGTCGCCCGCGTGGTAGGACGAGCGGGTGAGCGGCGTGGCCGAGACCATCAGAAAGCCCTTGCCCCATGCGGCCTTCTCGTAACCGGCGAATTCCTCGGGTGTGACGAAGCGGTCCACGGCGTGGTGCTTGGGCGTGGGTTGCAGGTATTGGCCGATGGTCAGGAAGTCGATATCCGCCGCACGCATGTCGTCCATCACCTGATGGACCGCCTGCTTGTCTTCTCCCAACCCCACCATGATACCGGATTTGGTGAAGATGGTCGGATCCATCTCCTTCACCCGCTGGAGCAGGCGAAGGGAATGGAAATACCGCGCGCCGGGACGCACTTCGGGATAGAGGCCGGGCACCGTTTCAAGGTTGTGGTTGAACACGTCGGGCTTGGCATCCACGACGATCTGCAAGGCGTCGGGCGTGGACTTGATGAAATCGGGGGTCAGGATCTCGATCGTCGTCTCGGGCGCGCGGTGGCGGATGGCGCGGATGGTCTGTGCGAAATGCTCCGCCCCGCCATCGGACACGTCATCCCGGTCGACGGAGGTGACGACGACATGGTTCAGGCCAAGCTTCTGGACGGCATCCGCCACCCGGCCCGGCTCGAACACATCAAGCGGTTCCGGCGGCTTGCCGGTTGCAATGTTGCAAAATGTGCAGGCCCGCGTGCAGACCTCCCCCATGATCATCATGGTGGCGTGGCCCTGGGACCAGCATTCACCCACGTTGGGGCAGCCCGCTTCTTCGCACACCGTCGTGAGCTTGTGGTCGCGCATGATACGTGCGGTGGCCTTGTACCCCTCGCCCACGGGGGCCTTCACCCGGATCCAGCTCGGCTTTTTGGGTTGCGGATTGTCGGGGCGGCGCGCCTTTTCGGGGTGGCGCTGCTCGGGGATTTTCAGGTCGCGCATGGCGAAGGCTCCGGCGTCTTGCATCGGCCCTATGTAACCCCTTGATCGCAAAAGGTCACGGGGGCGGAATGGCACAGCCGCCATGCGGCCCACGCAACGCTGGGATCGACGCAGTTTCGCGCGCCCTCGCCTATTCTCAGTTGCCGGAAGACGAGGCCACGACGTTGAGACCGCCGTTGCGCGGGACAGCCGATGAGAATGTATTCGTCGCGATCGCCCCGTCGGCCAAAGCCTGGAAATACGGCTGGCAGGCTGCAAGCACCTCTGCCGAAAAATGGGCCGGCCCCACCATCATCACGGTTTCACATTGGGGATTGGCGGGCACACCCTGGGCGGCCACGGGCAGGGACAGGCCGACAAGCGCGGCGGGAAGGATAAGGGACTTGGTAGAGGATCGGGTCATTTGGGCATCCATTGTATTGCACATCGCGCCACGGCACCGGGGCGCAACGCATTGGTCAAACCGGAAGGCGGCCTGTAAACCGATGGATGCGAAGAATATGAACGACATTGTCAAAGCCCTGGGCGACCGACACATTTTTCAACGTTAGCAGCGGGTTAACGCATGTGAGGGATGCCAACACAACGCCTTTTGCACGATGCCGCCACAATTCCCCGCCGCGACATCCGTCGTAAAGGCGAATCTCATCCCAATGTGGCCGGAACGAACCCGTAGCGTTCCTCGTAATGGGCCAGAAGCCGTTGCAGCCCGATCTTGAGCACCACCTTGCCGGAGCGCGCCGACCATCCCAGCCGCTTTTCCGCCGATTCCAGCCCCTCCAGAAAGCAGCAGACGCGCATTACCACGTCGGCCAGTCCCGGCCCAAGATCATCCAATGCGTCCGAGACGCGTTTGCGCGCCTCGCGCGGGCCCTCGGCCAGTCCCCCGTCGGTCAGAAAACCGCCCCGGTCGCCACCGGTCAGGAAGCGGTCCCAATTCTGGCCGACACGTGGGCCCATCTGCGCGCGTTCGAAATCTTCCCGCAGCCTTTCACCTGCCTGCACGAGCTCAGGCCCAAGGAAAGGTTTGCCGTCCGAGCCCTTACGCCGCGCCAATCCTGCCAGCGGCGATTCCGACAGGTTCACGCACATGACCTTGCGGCGGCCATCGTCGCCCGCCACCGCGCGTTTGCCCCATGTCGCGTGTTGCCCCTGAAACGCGCTTGGACCTTCGGCGAACCCGGCACTCGCCATGCGTTTCTTGCGATCTTCTTCCAACAGGCGTTTCAAAGCCGACTTTCCGGCCACCGTGATGGCATAACGCGCGATGCGGCCCGACTTCGTACACGAAATCCAATCCTTGATCGCGAAGGCCTGGGCCACCCGGCGATCCACGACCGCCGTGCGGGTCTGGTCCCCATCGGCGCCTTGCCGCAGCACGACAGCCTTGTCCATGTCCTTTGCCACGGCCAGGACGGCCCCGGTTTCGCACAACCGGCGAAGGATGCGCCGTGCCTCTCTGGTTATCAACGCTTCGTCGTGAAGGGGCGTTCGTATAGGGGCCGTCATCTGCCGTGTCTCCTTGAGATCTTTATGCGCCGTTGTCGCGACGCTTTGATTAAAACGCGCAAGACTGCTGAGTGCCTCATCCACCAGGGGATCGTCTCGCCGGGATTCGACCAGACGCACCCGACGCGAAATCGTCGAGGCCGCCTGACCGGAGCTTTTCGCAATATCCCTCAAGGAGCGGCCTTCTGCTGTATGGGCCAGATATTGCTGCGTTTCCTCCGGAACCCAGCCGGGAAATTGGCGGGCACCGGCGGCGGAAACCGCGCGATCGGCTGATGCAGAATTTGTCATGGCGCAAGGCCCCACGGATTGCGAAAGAACGCCTGCGAAAGTCCGCCGTATTGATTACTGAATGGTTAAAATCTGTGGATAAGTCGAAAATTGTTTCCAATCCGTAAACAGACAGCAAAGCACCGCGCGCAGTGGCGGTAATTCGCGCAACACCCCTTTGGGCCGGGTCAGACTGTCGAGCGATAGGCAGATACCGAAGGGGCTTCGCAATGACGGATTTGACACAACAACTCAGCGAGATGCGGCGACCGGGATTGTTGGTGCGCGCGGCCACGCTCGCATGCGACACAGGCGACGCGCATCGGCGCGCCAAGCGCCGTCCGGTCAGCAAACTGCTGGCGGAGGAGGAGATGCTGAACGCGGCCCGGATGGGCGGCGGCATGGGCTATTCCCCGACGCGCCACGTGCAAGTGATGAGCGCGATCCTTGCTGCCGCCCGGTCGGTGAATTGACCGGGCCAAGGCGGTCGCGTCCTAGATGAAGGCGTCCGGCATCGCGGATTTCTTCTCGGCGATATAGGCGCGCAGGGCTTCGTCCACCGCCGGGTCAAGGTGGGGCTGCTGGTAATCGGCCAGCATCTTTTCGACCTTGAGCGCCGCAAGCTCATAGGTCGACCGCGCCCCATCCTCCGACCAGGTCTCGTAGGGTTTGTAATCCAGCACGCCGGACCGCCAGAACGCGGTCTGGTAATTGGCCTGGGTATGCGCACAGCCCAAGAAGTGCCCGCCCGGCCCGACCTCGCGCAGGGCGTCCATGGCTTGCGCGTTTTCGTCGATCTCAACGCCCGCGGCCATCCTGTGCAGAATGCCAAGCTGGTCGGCGTCCATCACGAATTTCTCGGGGCTGGAGGCAAGGCCCCCTTCCAACCAGCCGCAGGAATGCAGCATGAAGTTCACCCCGGCCAGAAGGCCCATGTTCAGCGAATTCGCCGTCTCGTACCCTGCCTGCGCGTCAGGGATTTTAGATCCGGTGAACGATCCGGCAGATCGGTAGGGAAGACCAAGCCGCCGGGTCAATTGCCCCATACCGTAAGTGATCTGAGAGGTCTCGGGCGTGCCGAACGTGGGTGCGCCGGAATTCATGTCGATCGACGTCACCATCGCCCCGAGGATCGCAGGCGAGCCCGCACGGACGAGCTGGCTATAGGCCACGCCCGCCAGACCCTCGGCCAGGCATTGGGTCAGGGTTCCCACGACGGAGACAGGCGCCATCGCCCCGCCCACGATGAACGGAGAGATGATGGAGGCCTGGTTGGCAGCCGCGTAATGTTCCAACGCGCCCATCATTACGCCGTCGAATGTGAGTGGAGAATTGATGTTGATGAGCGACGTCATCACCGTGTTCGCGTCCACCACGTCCGCCCCGAATAGGATCTTCGACATCTCGATCGAATCCTCGGCCCGCGACGGTTCCGTCACCGAACCCATGAAGGGTTTGTCACTCAGCGACATATGGGCATAGAGCATGTCCAGATGACGCTTGTTGACAGGGACGTCGGTCGGCTCGCACACCGTCCCGCCGGAATGGTGCAGCCAAGGCGACATGTAGCCCAGTTTCACGAACATCTCGAAATCCGCCATCGTGGCGTAGCGGCGGCCGCCTTTCAGGTCGTGGACGAAAGGCGGGCCATAGACGGGCGCAAGGACGAGCGAATTGCCCCCGATCTCCACATCACGGGCGCGGTTTCGGGCGATCTGGGTGAATTTCGACGGGGCGGTTTTCACCAGCTCCCGGGCCAGTCCACGGGGAATGTGCACCCGCTCGCCCTGCACATCGGCCCCGGCGTCCCGCCACCTTTGCAAAGCGGCCGGATTTTCGACGAACATCACGCCGATCTCTTCAAGCACCGTTTCGGCGTTGGCCTCGATGATCTCAAGCGCCTCATCGTGGAGGATGTCGAGGTTGGGGATCTTGCGCTCGATGAAGCGTGCCGTTTCAAAGCTAACAGCACTGCGGCTGGCCCTGCGCGCGGCGCCGCCGCCGCCCCGTGCCCGCCGACGCCCGCCCGTATCTGCTTCCGCTTCGCCCATGACATCATCCTCCACCGGCGTGAATTTCATGGCTCTCACTACCCCGTGGGCCCGAAGGGCCATCGCCGGTGTGCGACATGTGTGGGGCGGATGCGACATGGGGCTGGGTGGGGTGAGGTATGCCGCTAAGGATTGGTGTCCGCGGAACGGCAGGCTTGCACCTTGTGGCTTGAACAATCTGGCCGAGATCGGCCGGCCAATATGGATCGGACCTGTTGCGAGGTCGGCGGATACGGCGGGTGGCGTGTCTCCGTAAGCCAGATGCTGCGCGATCCCGAATGCCGGAATACTGGCGAAAGTCGGCCCTACCGCGGTGGAGCTGGCAGATTTCACTTATATCGCGCAAGTCTTGCCGGGCGCAAAGCGCGACCCGGCGATGCTATCCTCGCGCGCCTTCGCCCCCATCAATTAGGCCCGCGCGCCCAGGGGGCTTGCACCCCCATGCCCCGCGCCGTAATCGACGTCCATGAACACCAGCGCCGTCCCCGACCCCGCAAACCATGAACGCCTGCTGATCATCGACTTCGGGTCGCAGGTCACGCAATTGATCGCGCGCCGCCTGCGCGAGTTGAACGTCTATTGCGAAATCCACCCCTATCAGAACGTGGACGATGCCTTCATCTCGTCGTTCGCACCCAAGGCGATCATTTTCTCCGGCGGTCCGGATTCCGTGGTTCGGGACGGCTCGCCCCGGCCCCCGCAAGCCGCATACCAAGCGGGCGTGCCGATCCTGGGGATCTGCTACGGCCAGCAGGTCATGATGCAAGACCTTGGCGGCGAAGTGCATGGCGGCAAGATTTCCGGCGGCGGCGGCACGGCGGAGTTCGGACGCGCATTCGTGGAGCCGACAGGCGCGCTCGACCTTCTGACCGGCTGGTTCGGCACGCCGGAGCAGGACGGGCGAGAACAGGTCTGGATGAGCCATGGCGATCACGTGGCCAAGCTGGCGCCGGGCTTCGAGGTCTTTGGCACCTCCCCCAATGCGCCCTATGCGATCACCGCCGATGTCAGCCGCCATTTCTACGCGGTGCAATTCCATCCGGAGGTTCATCACACGCCGAAGGGCGCGAAGCTCTACGAGAATTTCGTGCGTCTGGCCGGATTCACCGGCGACTGGACGATGGAGGCGTACCGCGAACAGGCCGTGGAAGCGATCCGCGCGCAGGTCGGTACGGCCAAGGTCATCTGTGCGCTGTCCGGCGGCGTGGATTCCTCGGTGACAGCCGCGCTCTTGCATGAGGCGATTGGCGATCAGCTCACCTGCGTGTTCGTCGACCACGGATTGTTGCGCCTGAACGAGGGTGAAGAGGTCGTGGAAATGTTCCGCGATCACATGAACCTGCATGTCATCCACGCCGAAGAGCAGGAGTTGTTCCTGGGCGAGTTGGAAGGGGTTTCTGACCCCGAGACGAAGCGGAAGATTATCGGGCGGCTTTTCATTGACGTCTTTCAGAAATACGCCAATCAGATTGAGGGCGCGGCCTACCTCGCCCAAGGCACGCTTTACCCCGATGTCATTGAGTCCGTTTCATTTTCCGGCGGCCCGTCGGTGACGATCAAGAGCCATCACAATGTCGGCGGCCTGCCCGAAAAGATGGGCCTGAAACTGGTGGAGCCCTTGCGCGAACTCTTCAAGGACGAGGTGCGCGCGCTGGGTGCCGAACTGGGCCTGCCCGCCCATTTCATTGCCCGCCACCCCTTCCCCGGCCCCGGCCTCGCCATCCGCTGCCCCGGTGAGATCACGCGCGCCAAACTGGACATTTTGCGGCAGGCGGATGCCGTCTACATCGACCAAATCCGCAAGCATGGGCTTTACGACGAGATTTGGCAGGCCTTCTGTGCGATCCTGCCCGTGCGCACCGTGGGCGTGATGGGCGATGGGCGGACCTACGATTATGCCTGTGCGCTTCGTGCCGTGACATCGGTCGACGGTATGACGGCGGATTATTACCCGTTCAGCCACGATTTCCTGGGCGAAACCGCGACGCGCATCATCAACGAGGTGCCGGGGATCAACCGCGTAACCTATGACATCACGTCAAAACCGCCGGGCACGATCGAGTGGGAGTAAGGCATACCGGTCGCCGCATCGGGCGCATCGTGCAGGGGGCGGCGATTGTCTATTGCGTGACGCTTCTTGTGGTGCTGGCCGTGGAATGGGCATGGCCGCGCAGCGCACCCCAAGGCGTTTCCGCCGATACGATCATCTGCCTGGGCGGCGGTGCGTCGGACGGGCGTTTGTTTGCCAGCAGCCGCACGCGGGCGGAACGGTGTGTGGAACTCTACTTGGCGGGTGCTGCGCCCCAGATCGTGTTCACTGGCGTTCAGGCCGCGGAGCCCATGGCGGACCTCGCCCGGGCATCTGGCGTTCCGGCCGAGGTGATCCTCGTGGAGACTCAAAGCCGATCCACCCTTCAAAACGCGCTGTTCTCCAGCCGGATCATGACCGGGACGGAGGATGTCCTCCTTGTCAGCAGCGCCTATCACCTGCCGCGCAGTTGGCTGACATTCCGCCTTATGGGGTATGACCGGGTGACGGTCATCGCCGCCGAGGGGCGATCCGATGGGGCGCGTCCGCTCTTCCGGGAAGCCCTCGCGATCTGGTTCAACGCCGCGCGCTACGGGATGTGGCGCTTCGCAATCGCGATGGGCCTTGGACCCGCCGACGACCTGTTGATCTGAGGTACCCCCTAGCGGAAGGCTTGCAGGCGTCCGTCAGCCGTTACGACCAGAAGCGTGTCATTGACCACGATGGGATGGGCGGCCGCGCCATCGCGCATCTCCGCCGCACCGACCAGCGCGCCGGATTCCGGGCTGAACATGCGGACATTCCCGTCGCCGGATGCCACGATCAGGCGTCCACCGGCAAGGATCGGCCCGTAATGGGTGAAGACCGCGCGGCGGCGGCGCTCCCGATCATTGACGTAAAGCGGAAGCTCCGTACCCCAGATACGCGCACCGCTGCCCGCGTCGATGCGGATCAATTCGTTGCGGTCCGAGACGAAGAACAAATCGTTGCCCGTGGCGAGAACCGGGGAATAGGCTCCCTCCTCCGCGGTCCAGAGGCGGCCGCCCGTGCGCGGATCAAGTGCGACGACGCGGCCCGATTGATTGCCGGCATAGATGCGGCCATTGGCGATGACCGGATCGCCGGTGATGTCATTGATGTTGGCATAGGCCACGCCCGAACGTCCGCCCGCGACAGTCGTGGTCCAGAACGGCGCGCCGGAACGGCGCAGCGTGCCCACGATCTCCCCCGAGCCGAAGGGGAAGACCACCAGGCGATCCGTGATCGCGGGGGCTGCACCGCCGGTCAGGAGCGCCTCCCCGTTGGTGGCGGGCAATTGCCAGTCGATGCGCCCCGTCGCGGCATCCACCGCCCAAGCCTGGTTGTTGCGGCTGACGACATAGACCGTGCCACCATGGACCGTGGGAGAGCCGATGCCCGCGTCAAGCCGCTGGCGCCATTGCACGGCACCCGTGGCAGGATCGAGCGCGATCAATTCCCCGAAACCGGTGGTCGCGTAAAGCCGTCCGCCCGATACCGCGAGGCCACCGCCAGATACGGCCCCCCCCCGGTCAAAGCCCGGCTGCAAATCCGCCGTCCAGAGTGCGGCACCCGACGCAAGCGCCGTCGCAACGACACCGGCGCGCGAATCCATGGTGAAGACGCGCCCATCGGCGGCCACGGGATCGGCGGTGATCCGGTTGCGGCGCGAATTGCCGTTGCCGATTTCGGCCGACCAGATCGGCGTCAGGCTGCTGCCGAGGGCGGCATGGGGTGTGCGGTTGGTGGCGTCAAAACCGCTCATCTCCCACGCGCCGATACGGGTCACACCGGGAAGTGAGATGGCGCGCGGCGCATCCGCCGCGGAGGCTGGTGCCGATGCCTCCCCGGCGAGGGTCTGGGAGAGCGGCGTGTCGATGGAGAAACGTTCGCCCGGCAAGACCGTTTCCCGTTCGCAGGCCGCAACGAACAGGGTGGAGGCGATCAACAGGCCACCGGCCCGGATCATGTTCCGCGATTTGGTCGGATGTGCTGTGCTCATGGCCCGCGTCCGTTTGTTGTTCTTGGGGGCGGGATCGGCCGCCTTGCCCGTCATCGTCTCAATCCTTGCGCGCCTCGGCGGCTTATTCGTCCGTCGCTTCCGCGTCCTCGGCGGGGGCTGCTTCTTCGTCCGCCGTGGCGGCGTCTGCGTCACCGTCGGTCGTGTCCGCTTCGGTTACCCCGGCATCCTCCGCGGGAGTCCCCTCCTCCGCCGGGGCGGTATCGTTCAGCGGAGCGGCATCCTCTTCAACAGTCGCATCCTCTTCGGCTGGCGCATCTTCGTCCACAGGCTCAGGCGCCACTGCGTCCGGCGCTTCGTCCACCAGCACTGCACCACTTTCGAGCGCCACAATCAACTGTGCGGCGCGTTGTTGCAAGCCTGCCGTGGCCGCGGCACTCCGCTCGATGGAGCGCAGGCGATCCAGCCCGGCCTCCACATCTCCGCTGCGCACGTCCAGAAGGGCCAATTGCTCCTCCGCCAACGCCGAATAGGGCGCGCCGGGGGCGGCCAGCGTCTCAAGGATCAGGCGCGCCTCATCCTCCGGGGCCGGATCCAGCATTTCGGCTTTCAGAAGTGCCAGATCGGCAAACCGGCGCGGAAGGCCCGGGGCCGCGGCCGCCTCTCTCAGCCGCGTGGCGGCCTCGGACGGGTCGTCGCCATTCGCAGCCTCAGCTGCGGCAAGAAGTGCGAGGATGATCTGCGCCTCGGGCGTCGGTGTATCGACGGCCTGCAGGGCCGCGATGCGCGCCTCGGGGTCCTCGCCGTCCAGCGCGCCCAGAACCGCATCGCCGAACGCTTCCGCCTGGGCGCGGTCCTGCGCAGCCTGCCATTCGAAATGGGCGGCCCCCCCGACAATCCCGACGACGACCAGAACGGCCACCCATCCCCACCGGCGGAACAGCTTGAACAGACGGTCGCGGCGGACCTCTTCGCTGACCTCTTCGATGAAACTGTCGGTATTGGTCATGGACGCCGCCCACCCCCGAATTCTTAACCACTTGCCCGTGGCTTACCCCGGCGCGGTACATGGGGCAAGGCCTGCCGAACGATCGCGGCCCTGCCTGTTTTCGCGGGCGCGCGGCCGTCCTTGGGAAGAGTAATCTGAACCGTTCAGTTTAGACTTGTGGTTTTCTGAACCAAAAAGTAATCTGAACGGGTCGGTTCAGCGTATCTTCGTGTAGCACACACACGATCCTGTCGAACCGACCCAAACGCGAACAATATCTGTCCCGGAACGAACCGGCGTTCCAGACGAGAAAAGGCACATGCCATGAGGCTCTTCCCCCTGATCACCGCAGCCCTTGTCTGCGTTGCGCTCTATTTCGCGATCCTCAACCGGGACGCGCTTGTGAGCTTCGCCAGTGGGTTCGTGCCCGAACCGACCAATGCGCCGACCGAGGCCACACCGGAAGCAGATGTCGCCGACACCGAAGAGGTCACCGATCCCGATGATGACCGTATCCATGTGGTCGTCCGCCGGTCCGAGGCGCAAGTGACGGAGAATGCGGTGCTTTTGCGCGGCCGCACGGAAGCTCTACGTCTTGTCGATGTCGCGTCGGAGGCGATGGGGCGTATCATCTCCACCCCGATCCGCGCCGGTGCCTTCGTCGAAGAAGGCCAGGTCATGTGCGAGATCGACCCCGGCACCAGTCAGACCGCCCTGGAAGAGGCGCAGGCGCGTCTTGCCGAAGCGCGGGCTCGGGTGCCGGAGGCCGAGGCACGCCTGCCCGAGGCGCGCGCGATGCTGGCCCAGGCCGAAGCGCAACTGGCCTCCGCACGGATCGACGGGAATGCAGCCTCCCGCCTGAACGAATCCGGGTTTGGCTCTGACACGCGCGCGGCCTCCGCCGCCGCCGGTGTCGCCGGGGCCGAGGCGGGCGTGGAAAGCGCCATGGCCGGGGTTCAGGGAGCGGAGGCGGGCGTGCAATCCGCGCTGGCCAGCGTGCGCGCGGCAGAAGCCGCCGTGACCCGCGCTGAGGACGCCATTGCCGATCTGACGATCTACGCCCCGTTCGAGGGGTTGCTGGAAACCGACACCGCGGAACTCGGCACTCTGATGCAGCCGGGCGCGATCTGCGCCACGATCATCCAGCTTGATCCGATCAAGCTGGTTGGTTTCGTCCCCGAGGCGCAGGTGGGCCGGGTTGAGGTCGGGGCCATGGCCACCGCGCAACTAGCCAGCGGCGACCAGGTCCAGGGCGAGGTGACGTTCCTCAGCCGCTCCGCCGATGACCGGACCCGCACCTTCCGGGTGGAGATCATGGTCGACAATTCCGACCTGACGATCCGAGATGGTCAGACGGCGGATATCCTGATCCGGACCGAGGGGACGCCCGCGCATCTTCTTCCGGCCTCGGCCATGACGCTGAACGATGACGGCCAATTGGGCGTGCGCATCGTGGTGGATGGCGTGGTTGAATTCACGCCCGTCCAGATGATCCGCGACACCGCGCGCGGTGTGCTTCTGACCGGTTTGCCGGAGACGGCGGATGTCATCACCGTCGGCCAGGAATTCGTGACCGCCGGGGTCGAGGTGCGCACCACCCTTGAGGAGCTGACGCAATGACCGGCCTGATAGATTGGGCCGCTGGCCGTGCGCGCATGGTCCTTGCCTTCGTCGTGCTGTCACTGACGGCAGGCACGATGGCCTATGTGGGCCTGCCCAAGGAAGGGGAGCCGGATATCGACATCCCCGGCCTCTTCGTCTCCGTCCCCTTCCCCGGCATTTCGGCCACCGACAGTGAACGCCTGCTGGTCCGCCCGATGGAGGCGGAATTCCAGGATCTCGACGGCTTGCTCAGCATCAACGCCACCGCGGCGGAAGGCTACGCGGGCGTCTTCCTCGAATTCGAGTTCGGTTGGGACAAGGGCGAAACCATCGCCGATGTCCGTGATGCGATGGGCCGGGCGGAGGTGCAGTTTCCCTCCGGGGCCGAAAGCTATTCGATCAACGAAATCAACTTCTCCGAGTTCCCGATCATCGTGGTGGCCCTTTCCGGCGACGCGCCAGAACGCACGCTGATCCGCCTCGCCAACGAGATGCAGGCGCAGCTTGAAACCCTGTCCCCCGTGCTCGAAGCCGGTCTTGCAGGCACGCGCGACGAGATGCTTGAGGTGATCCTCGACCCCCTCGCGTTGGAAGCCTATGACGTCACCGCCGCCGACCTGATCAACGCAGTCGTCAACAACAACCAGCTGATCGCAGCCGGTGAGGTGGAGACGGAAAGCGGCTCGATCTCCATCACCATCCCGTCCAGTTTCGACAATGCTCAGGACGTCTACAACCTTGCCATTACGGTGAACGGCGACCGTGTCGTGACCTTGGGCGAACTGGCCGACATCCGGCTGACCTACCAGGACCGTTCCGGGACCGCGCGCTTCAACGGCGAGACGACCGTTGCCCTTCAGGTGGTCAAGCGGCAGGGGTTCAACATCATCGACACGGTCGCGCTGATCCGCGAGGAAGTAGACCGTGTGCAGGCCTCCTGGCCGGAGGAATTGCAGGCGTCGGTGAACGTGGAGACGACGCTGGACCAGTCGGTGCAGGTCGACGGCATGGTGCGGCAGCTTGAAGGCTCCGTCTTGACGGCGATTGCATTGGTGATGATCGTGGTCCTTGCCGCGCTCGGCACGCGCTCGGCCCTGCTGGTGGGCTTCGCGATCCCGACCTCGTTCCTGTTGTGCTTCATCCTTCTGGGCGTGATGGGCATCACCATCTCAAACATCGTGATGTTCGGTCTGATCCTGGCTGTGGGGATGCTGGTGGACGGGGCCATCGTGGTGGTGGAATACGCCGACCGCCGCCTGCAGGAAGGGGCCCGCCCGATGCAGGCCTATGCCGATGCGGCCAAGCGCATGTTCTGGCCCATCGTCTCCTCCACCGCCACCACGCTTTGCGCCTTCCTGCCGATGCTGTTCTGGCCCGGCGTGCCTGGCGAGTTCATGGGCATGTTGCCGGTGACGCTGATCTTCGTCCTGTCGGCCTCGCTGATCGTGGCGCTGATCTATCTGCCGGTTCTGGGCGGTGTGGCCGCACGGTTCAGCCGCGTGATCGACAACGCCTCCGCTTGGCTGAAGGCGCTGATACCGTGGTATCCCGTCCGCGCGCTCCTCGCGCTCGGCGGGGCCTATCTGATGTTCCTTGCGGCGCTTCAGGTCGTTCGCCCGGGCGTTCTCTTTCCCCTGCCCGATACCCTGTCGCCGATGATCGCGATGGCGATCTCCGCGGTGGTCTTCGTCCTCGTCTGCGTCGTGATGTCCGTCATCATCGCGTCGGTCCAGTGGCAACGGCGCGAACGGGCGGTCCAGGCGGGGTACAAGCGGACGCCGTTCGGTTGGGTGATCCACATGCTGACGGGCAATCCTGTCATGCCGCTCGTCTCCATCGCCGCGGTTCTGGGCTTCGTCACCTACACGTTCATGTATTTCGGAGAGAACAACAACGGCGTCGAATTCTTCGTGGCGACGGAGCCCGAGAACGCCATCGTCTATGTCCGCGCCCGGGGCAATCTTTCGTTGGAGGAGCAGGATGCGCTGGTCCGCCAGGTCGAAGAAATCGTGCTGGCCCATGAAGGCATTCGCGATGTGTTCGCCTTCGCCGGCAGCGGTGGGTTGGACAACAATACCGGCGGCGCGGCGGCCCCCGCCGACACGATCGGGCAGGTTCAGATCGACCTGGAGCCATGGGGCGAACGGGCCGATGGCGACATCATTCTTGAACGCCTGCAAGCGCGACTTGACCTGATCCCCGGCATCGAGACGGAGATTTTTTCGGCTTCCACCGGTCCTGCGGAGGGCAAGCCGATTTCCCTGCGCCTTGTCGGCGACGATTGGGAGGAATTGCAGGAGGCCACCGCCATCGTGCGCGCCTATTACGAGCAATTGGACGGCCTGATCCTGATCGAGGATACCCGCCCCCTGCCCGGCATCGACTGGCAGATCAATGTGGACGTGGAGGCCGCGGGCCGCTTCGGCGCGGATGTCGCGACCGTGGGCGCGATGGTCCAGCTGGTTACGCGCGGCATATTGCTCGACACGATGCGTGTGCCGACCTCGGACGAGGAAATCGACATCCGCGTGCGCTTCCCGGAAGAAGCGCGCGTGCTGTCGACGCTCGACAGTCTGCGGGTCAGAACACAGGAAGGTTTGATCCCGCTGTCGAACTTCGTGACCTACGAGCCGACGCCGCAACTGGCCACTATCGAGCGGATCGACCAGAGCCGCTTCTTCATGGTCAAGGCCGACGTCACATCCGGCCTGTCGGGTGTCACCGATGAGGACGGCAATATCGTCACCATCGTGCGCGACATGGAAGAGGTCGCGACAGGCGGCGGCGCGGATTTCGCGTTCGGCGATGCCGAATACCAGGTCTTCGCGGCCTATGACGGCCTGTCGACCGCCGATATCGAAGCGGGGCTGGAGGACGGCACCTATTCCCTGACCCCGGTCAACCCCAACGAGCGGATCACCCAGATCACCGAGTGGTTGGAAACCGAAAATCCCCTGCCCGCATCGGTCAGTTGGGAATGGGCGGGCGATCAGGAAGAGCAGGAAGAATCCGGCCAGTTCCTGATGGTCGCGTTTTCCGCCGCGCTTGGCTTGATGTTCATCATCCTGCTGGCGCAGTTCAACTCGATCTACAACTCGATCCTGGTGCTTCTGGCGGTCGTCCTGTCCACCACGGGTGTGCTGTGGGGCATGATCTTCATGGATCAGACCTTCTCGATCATCATGACGGGAACGGGGATCGTGGCCTTGGCCGGGATCGTCGTGAACAACAACATCGTCCTGATTGACACATATCAGGAATATTCCCGCTACATGCCGCGGCTGGAAGCGGTGGTGCGCACCGTTGAATCGCGCATCCGCCCCGTCCTTCTGACCACGATCACGACAATGGCCGGTCTGGCCCCGATGATGTACGGCATCTCGCTCGATTTCGGGGCGGGCGGCTATACGGTCGACAGCCCGACGGCCCTGTGGTGGAAGCAATTGGCGACCGCCGTTGTCTGGGGCCTTGGCATCGCGACGTTCCTGACGTTGATCTTCACGCCGTCGCTTCTGGCGCTCCGGATCTGGTTCTGGACGATCCTTGGGGCGGGCGCGCGTGGCCTTGCTATGGTCGGCGCCAACCGGATGAGCACGCGGGCCCAGGACTGGGCCCTGCAACGCCAGGCCCGGCGCGCGCGCGATCCGATCATTTTCTGGGACGAAGACCCGCGTCAGGATGAAGTCGGGGCCCTTGAAGTGCCCGAGGACGACATCCCGATGGCGGAGACCCTGACGGAAGAGCCGACGCTGCCCCCCGCGCCGCCGGACCTGCCGCCAGCCCCCGATCCCTATGAGGATACGGAGCTGGACAATGACGTGCCGCCACGACCGCCCCTGCGCGCGGCGGAATGACCGAAAAAGGCCGGGTTCAGATGGAGCCCGGCCTTTTCATCTCGGACCTGAGCCGCGTATCGTACCGGCGATGTCCACCGACCCCGCCCTAGACCACCGCGCCTTTCTCGCCAGCCTTCCGCCCGAGGACCGGGCGCGGTTCACCGCCCGCTCCGACCGGGCCGGGTTGCTGCATCTGGCGGGGCATGTCGGGCTGATCGCGGCGTGTGCGAGCTATGTGGCGTGGGGCGGCCCGCTTTGGTGGCTCGTCTTGCTGCCCCTCGGCATCACGCTCACGTTTCTGTTCACGTTGCAGCACGAGTGCACCCATCGTACGCCCTTCGCGTCGCCTTGGCTGAACGACGCGGTTGGCCATCTTTGCGGCATTGTCTTGGTGCAACCGTTCCTGTGGTTCCGTGCGTTTCACATGGCACACCACAAGCACACCAACGATCCCGAACTCGACCCCGAATTGTCGGACGGCAAGCCCGAGACACTCCAAGCCCTGCTGTGGCACTTGTCCACGATCGGGTACTGGCGCGCGAAGCTCTCCGTCCTGCTCGGCAACGCAAGTGGCCCGTCCCCCGCGCCCTTCATCGCGGACCGGCAACGCGGCCCGATCCGTGTCGAAGCGCGTGTATATCTGGCAATCTACGCGGCCGCCTTCCTCGCCATGGTCAGCGTGGCCCCGATCCTGTTCTGGATCTGGCTCCTCCCGCTGATCCTTGGGTTCCCGGTCCTGCGGCTCTATCTACTGGCGGAACACGACCGCTGCCCGCAGGTCGCCAACATGTTCGCCAATTCGCGGACGACCACGACCACGCGCATCGTCAATTTCCTTGCCTGGAACATGCCGTATCATGCGGAGCATCACGCCTGGCCCATGGTGCCGTTCCATGCCCTGCCCGGCCTGCATGAGCTGGCAGAGCCACACCTGCACACCAAGACCGACGGCTACGCCCGGTTTGCGCGGGACACATTCGAAAGCCGCGCGGCGGGCCGTTAACCCCCTTACGCCGCTTCGTCCGCCGCCTGCCGGTGCCACAGCTGCGCGTAGCGTCCGTCGCGATCCAACAATTCGTCGTGGGTGCCCTGCTCCACCACTTCGCCCTTTTCCAGCACCACGATCCGATCCGCATCAACGATGGTAGACAGGCGGTGCGCGATGGTCAGGACCGTTCGCCCCTCTCCCATCGCTTTCAACTCGGCCTGGATCTCCATCTCCGTATCGGTGTCGAGCGCGCTTGTCGCCTCGTCCAGCACGAGGATCGGGGGATCCTTCAACAGCGTGCGCGCGATGCCCACGCGCTGCTTTTCACCGCCCGACAGCTTCAGGCCCCGCTCGCCCACCATCGTCTCATACCCATCGGGCAGCGACAGAATGAAGTCGTGGATCGCCGCCGCGCGCGCCGCCTGTTCCACGTCGTCCTGCGTTGCGCCGTCCCGCCCATAGGCGATGTTGTAGTAGATTGTGTCATTGAACAGCACGGTATCCTGCGGCACGACGCCGATCTGCGCGTGCAGGCTCGCTTGCGTCACATCGCGCAAGTCCTGTCCGTCGATGGTAATCGCACCGTCGCCCACATCGTAGAACCGGAACATCAGCCGCCCGATTGTGGATTTGCCCGACCCGCTGGAGCCGACGACGGCCACGGTCTGACCGGCGGGAATATCAATGTCGACACCTTTGAGGATCGCGCGCTCCGCCTCGTACCCAAAGCGCACATTCTTGAGCTGTACGTGTCCACCGCGCACCTGCAAGGGACGCGCGTCTTCTGCATCGCGCACCTCCTGCGGCTGTTCGAGCAGATCGAACATCTCCCCCATGTCCACCAACGCCTGGCGGATTTCCCGGTATACGGTGCCAAGGAAATTGAGCGGCATGGTAATCTGGATCATGTAGGCATTGACCATGACGAAATCGCCAACGGTCAGTTCTCCCGATTGCACGCCCATCACCGCCATCACCATGACGGCCACAAGGCCGCTCGTGATAATCAGGGATTGCCCGAAATTCAGGAAGGCGAGCGAATAGGATGTCTTGAGCGCCGCTGACTCGTATCCCTCCATCGCGCTGTCATACCGCGCGGCTTCCCGCCCCTCGGCCCCGAAATACTTGACCGTCTCGAAGTTCAGCAGGCTGTCGATCGCCTTCTGGTTGGCGTCGGTGTCCTGGTCGTTCATCTCCTTGCGGATGCGAACGCGCCATTCCGTGACCTTGAAGGTAAACCAGATATAGATCCCGATCGTGACAGACAGGACGATCAGATAGGTGATGTCGAAAACGACCGCCAGGATGATGCCCGTCAACGCCAGTTCAAGGATCAGCGGCCCCACGGAAAACAACAAGAAGCGCAGAAGGAATTCCACGCCCTTCACGCCGCGTTCGATGACCCGGCTGAGCCCCCCGGTCTTGCGCGCGATGTGGTACCGCAGGCTGAGCGCGTGGATATGGCGGAACGTCTCCAACGCCAATTGCCGCAATGCCCGCTGCGCCACCCGCGCGAAGATCGCGTCGCGCAATTGCTGGAAGCCCACGTTCATCGCGCGCGCCATGCCGTAGACGACCGTGATCGCCACGGCCCCCATCCCCAGCGCCCAGGCGGGTGAAGCGCTTTCGCCCGACAGGAGGTTCACCGCCTCGCGGTAGAAAAACGGTGTGGCGACAGCGATCACCTTGGCCATAGCCAACATGATGAGCGCAATCACCACCCGCTGCTTCACCCACGGCTTGTCATCGGGCCAAAGATAGGGGGCGACCTTTCGGATCGTGCGCCAAGCGGAGCGGCGTTCGGCCTCCTCGGCGCGGGCCATGGCTTCGGCCTCTGCCGCGACCTGGTCTTGCACATCGGTGGATTGCCCCGGCTGCGTCGGGGCGGAGGTATCGGCTGGCATGGAAGCTGGCGTCCTGATCTGTTCCCCCCATAACTAGGCCCCGCGCAGGGGAAGGACCAGAGGGGCGGGGTCAGTTCGCGGCGGCCTCCTCCCCCTGATCGGGCATACGGAAGATCTGGCCGGGGAAGATCCAGTTGGGATCGCGGATCTGGTCGCGGTTCTCCTCGAAGATCTGAACGTAGAGAATACCGTCCCCGAACGTATCCTCCGCCATGCCCCAAAGGGTGAAGCCCGGCTGTACGGTAATTACGTCGATGCCCCGGTTCGCGGCCTGCGCCGGTGCTTCGGCAACGCGCTCGGGGTCTTCGCGCAGAAACGGCGTCTCCACCCGGCTTTCCACCGAACCATCGTCGGCCAGTTCCGCCACGGCCAGCGTGTAGGTCCCAGGATCGACATCGGGCAGTTGAAGCGACCACGACCCGCCTTCCCCGATTTCCCCCAACTGGATCGGCTGGTTGTTGAGATAGACCTGGATGTCCGCCGCCGCCGGTCCCCGACCGGCAAGGATCACCGCGCCGTCGGCATTGTAGGATATCGCGTCAAGCTGCACGGCGGTCAGGACATCGGGCTGGTTCCCGGGGCCTTGGGTGATGCGCAGGCCTTCCGGCCCCGCGATGACCACGGCGGGCGCTTCGGCGCGGGCCGGTACGGGCTGCGGCACCGGTTGCGTCTCTGACGACAGGTCCGCGACATTGACGGAGGGTGACGGGGCCGCCGGGGCCGCCGGGGCGGTCGCCGCCGGGTCGGGCGCATTGGCAAGGGCCCCGCTTGCGAGCGCCTGCGCCGTGGCCACTGCCGGTGTATCCGACGCTAAAATTTCGGTGCCATCAGGTGCAGCCGGCGTGTTCTCCTCCGGCAAGGGGGCAGTATCGGCCTCCGCCACATCCACTGCCCCGAAGGGCGCAACAAGGATCGTTTCCAATCCGGCGACGCTCACCTCGTCCGGGCCGCGCAATTCGACCGAGATCGTGCGCGGCGTCTCCGAGGGATCCAGGGACAGCAGCGCCACGAAATCGCCTGCCCGGTCGGCATCGACCAAGGCGATCTCCTGTCCGTCCAGCATGATTGCGATCGCCATTCCCGGCTCCGTCTGGCCCGCGATCACGGTGTTTCCGTCGGGGGCCACGCGGACAAGATCCAGGCTCGGCGCCGCGAATTGTGGCACGGTCGGCTCCACATCCGACGCCGCGATGTCGGGCGCTGTTGGGTCCGCCACTTGCAATGCATCGTCTTCGGTCATAACCGGCATGGCCGACTGCACCGGCGCGTCGTCCACCGGGTCTGAGCGGTTCATCACCGTGTAGCCGATCGCCCCGCCCACGACCAGGATCGCCGCACCCGCCGCCGTGGCGATTGCGCCGCTACTGGACCCGAACATGGCCGCGAGTTTCATCGGAGACCCCTTCGCTTGCAGCCTTCCCCCGCACCCGACCGCCCACGGCGCTTGAGTGCCTTGCGAATGCCCACTATCAGGGCGCAAGCGGGTTTGAAACGCAAGGTGTTGTGATGCGAAGGCTTTCGTTGTGTGTCTATTGTGGCTCTCGCGCCGGGGCGCGGCCGGAATATGAGGTCGCGGCGACGGCGCTCGGCCATGCCATTGCGGGTGCGAAGATGCGGCTTGTCTATGGTGCGGGCGATGTGGGCCTGATGGGTGCCGTGGCCCGCGCGGCCCAATCCCAGGGTGCGGAGACATTCGGCGTGATCCCCACCCACCTGCTTGACCGCGAGGTCGGCAAGACCGATCTCACCACCTTCGTCGTGACCGAGACGATGCATGAACGAAAGAAGGTCATGTTCATGAATGCCGATGCGGTCGTGGTCCTTCCCGGCGGCGCCGGATCGCTCGATGAGTTTTTCGAGGTTCTGACCTGGCGGCAATTGGGCCTGCACGACAAGCCGATTTTCCTCCTGAACACCGAAGGTTACTGGGCACCGTTATGCGCTCTCATGGACCACGTGGTGTCCGAGGGGTTCGCCGACCCAAGCCTGCTCGAGTTCGTGCAGGTCGTCCCGGATGTAGAGGCGTTGATGGCCGCCTTGGCGACCTAATCCTCCAACGCCCTGCGGTTCATCCGCCCCAGCTTGTCGCGGTAATTCCGGGCAAAGGCTGCATCAAGCGCGCGGGCGATCGCGTCCTGCCCTTCCAGCAGCGCGCGCAGCTTCCCTGCCTCGATCCGCCAAAGCTGTGCCGTAGGACTGCCGATTGTCACGGTGGCGCTGGCTGGCGCGCCGGTCATCACCGTCATCTCCCCCACGAAATTCCCCTCGCGGCAGACCGACACCACGTCGTCCACCACTTCAACATCCGCATGGCCCTTGGCGATATAGTAAAGATGGTCCACCGGCTGCCCCTCCGCGCTAAGCGGTTGGCCGTTGGGCAGTTTCAGCCATTGCCCCTGATCAAGCAGACGCCGCGCTTCGTCCCTGTTCAGACCCGGGAGGTGTTCGGACACCATCGCCTGTTCCTCGGCATTGAAAGGGGCAAGGAAGTTGCTCCATTCCGTGCGGTAGAGTTGCAGGAGGTTCACCGCGATCAGCATCAATGCCCAGAAGCTCAGCATGCCGTCGCCCAAAACCATCGTGGCCAGGACCAGGAAAAACACCGCCGCCACGATCACCAGCGCGCGCAGCCACAGGAATGACCGCATCAGCATGGCCAGCACCAGGATGGCCAATGCGCCGTTGAACAGAAATGCCATGTTGTCCCCCAAGATCACCCGGCACCATTGCGCCCTGCTTAACGTGCCGGGGTCAAGCCTTGCTGCCGCGATTAGGAATGCGGCGCTTCTGGAATTCGGTCTTGCTGCCTGAATGGCCCGCGGCGTCATAGGTGCGGTGAACTATCGTATTGTGGCTTGAGCTCATGGGACGGATCCCTCAACCGGCAATAGGATGCACCAGCCGACCCACGGCGGTCTCCGCTGGGATCAGCCATCGTCCAACTGAATATCGCCGCACGCCCCTTCGCAAGCAAAAGCCCCCGCTGGCTACAGCGGGGGCTTTATGAATGTCATGCGTCGGGCGTTGCCGCGTCCGCCACGATCTTGGCAATCTCGTCGATCGGATGATTGGTCAGGGTCTTGTCGACCTCCGCCACTATTTTTCCCGTCACTTCCTGGTGCATCTCCTTGCGCAATTCACCCAGGATCTTGGGCGCGGCTGCGACGATCAGACGGTCGAAGCGGCCTTTATGCGCCATCTTGTAAAGAATGTCGGCCATATCGGCGGCGAAGCGTTCCTTTTCGAGCCAGTGCCAATCGGTATCCGCCACGGCGGAGCGGTGCACGGACGGGCCATCGTTGAAGCGACCCGGCTTGTGCGTGCCTTGCTCGTGGGTGGGCGGATTTTCCTGCTCCTCCTCGCGGACGACAATCAGGTTCGGGGCGTCGGCGTCGCCGTCATTGCGCAAGAAAAGTGCCTTTTCGCCGTCGGCCACAAGCACCCAGGTGCCTTCGGTCAACGGGGACCGATTTTCGCGCACGTAGTCGATATCGGGATGTCGAAGCGGATCGGCCATGGTTACTTGTTCCTTTCGCCCAGATTGTCGGTGCCGGGCTTGTCCTCATCGGACTTCGTGACCCGTGTCGCCCCGGCGGACCCGTTGAGAAATTTGCGCATGTCGGCCTTGGTGCCGGTTTTGCGCGCAAGATCACCGCCTTCGCGACCTTGGTGATCGGGCGTCTCGGGCATGTCGCCCAGAAGCGCCTTGGTTTCGCTTTTTCCGTCGCTGGATCTGGCGCGTTCGGCCATGTCGTATCCTCCTTCTGCGGTGATCATCGGGTCAACGCGGACCCTAGGATTCCGGTTCCCGAAAACGCGAAAAGGCCCGCCGGTTTCGGCGGGCCTTTGCATTCCAAATCGGGACCAGGATCACATGCGCGAGGCGACGTTTTCCCAGTTCACCAGATTGTCGAGGAAATTCTTCAGGTAATCGGGCCGCTTGTTGCGGAAGTCGATGTAATAGGAATGCTCCCAAACATCACAGCCTAGAAGCGCTGTCTGATTGAAGCAAAGCGGGTTCACGCCATTTTCCGTCTTGGTGACGGCAAGGCTGCCATCGGCATTCTTCACGAGCCAGCACCAGCCGGAGCCGAACTGCCCCGCCCCGGCGGCGGAGAATTGCGACTTGAATTCATCGACCGAGCCGAAACTGTCGTTGATCGCGCTCTCCAGCTCGGACGGCATGGAGGATACGTCGGGCGACATCATTTCCCAGAACTGGTTGTGGTTCCACAACTGGCTGATGTTGTTGAAGATCCCGGATTGCGCGACCGCATCGGCATCGTAGGTGCCGGTGATGATCTCTTCGAGGGACTTACCCTCCCACTCCGTGCCCTCGATCGCCTTGTTGCCGTTGGTGACATAGGCGTTGTGGTGCAGGTCGTGGTGGTATTCCAGCGTCTCGGCGGACATGCCGTGGGCGGCAAGGGCGTCGTGCGCATAGGGAAGGTCGGGAAGTTGAAAGGCCATGAAGGGGTCCCCCTGTTTCGGTTCATGTCGTTGCGGCACAGATGGAGGTCGCTGGGGGTAAACGTCAAGGGGCCGGTCAATGTTCCTTTCGGTGACGCGGCTCAGCGCCCGTGCAGGAGGGTGACAAGCAAACTGCCCGCGCTCTGTGCCCCAAGAGGCCGCGGGCGGTTCGCAATAACTCGCTCGCGCAGGTACCAGGCCCGGCAATCGGCGCGTCCCACGTTGCTTGTGACTGTCGCGCCGTCCGGCCGTGTAATCCGAAGGCTCACGACAGCAACGGGGCCGGAGAACATGGCCCCCAACTCGGTACAGATGGCAGGCCCCGTGCGTAGCGACGCAAATTGCTCCACCGGGGCGTCTTCCGGCACCATGTATTCGATCACGAAGACCGCCCCGTCGACCCGCGCTGCCACGTCCAGCCCCGGCAAGGACAGCGTCATCCGCTCCGCCACGGCCTCAATCTGGGGCGTTGTGATGACGGGATTGAGCAGGCTGCGCAAACCCTGCGCCGCGATCCAGTCCCAGCAGATCGTGGCGACGAGGGCCAGGGCCACCCCGATCAAAGGACCCCGATCCCGGGTTTCACCGCGCAAGGCGCGCAACACGAAGAACAGCGCGATGAGCGCCGGAACCGTCACGAAACTCGCCACCATCAGCAGCCAGCGATGCTGCGCCCAGATGAAGTCTGCATCCATATAGAACCCGGCCTCCAGCTTGTGACCAAGCACCACGATGATCGCAAAGGCAGAAGGCAGGATGCCAAGGGCGATGGCAAAGACGATAAGGCCGGGCCCCGGCGCCTTGGGAAAGAACCCTGGCCGCGACAGGCCGCCCCCGGGGCGCGGCAGGGCAATGGCGGAGGAGGCCGCCCTTGGGCGTCTGGCATCATGCGGCATGGAGCATCCCGGTCTAGATTGCGTGCCGTCCGGTTGTGCTCGTTCAATTTGGCCAAACTATGACTGCCGATGCAGATGCAAGATCGCCCCGCGCTGCCTCAGGACATCCGGGCGCAGGCCCCGCTCGCGGAATAGGAGTTTCTATACTCGACCGGGTCGATATAGACGCGCAATTGGCCCGACCCCATCGTATGGACCAACCGGAAGGCCATGGTCGCCCTCTGCCCACCGCTGCCGCCCACATCTCCAAGGACGTAGTTCAGGCGACGGCGATTGTCATTGCCCCGGATTTGCGTCTGTACGCTCGACGGTCCGCCAACCCAGCCGTGGGTGACAGTTGCGTTGTCGCCGGAATACTCGATCAGAAACGACGGCGGCATCCAGCCATTGGTCCCACCCGATTCCGTGATGGTGCAAAGAAAGGATTGCGCCATAGCCGCCCCCGGAAGCGCCATGGCCACAACAAGTGCAAGCGGCCCCAGCCGTGAGAGTGGTTTTTTCATCGTGTCACCCGTTTTTTGTCGTACAAACAAAGGCTAACGGGGCGTGTTACCGCCTTCAACCTGCACGAGTGATGCATCCGATTAACCGGGCGCAGCCTCGTGATACCCGACTTCGCCACCGGGAAGCGCGGCGGTCAACAGCAGGTCGAACATGTACTGCGCGACGGATCGGAAGCAGATCACGTGGGCCGTCTCCGCATCGCTCAACCAGATCGCGGCGGCGACCTGCGCCAGACGTGTGCGCCGCATCTCTCCTGGTTGCAGCTTCCGAAGGTCCGCAGGGGTCAGCTTCCCCAGGACATCCTTGATCGCGGCCCCGTTCAGCCGGAAGACCGCGCGTGCGTCAGAGACGTTGACGGCCAGGTGATGAGCGTCCCCCAGCTTGTCCGACAGACCCGCCACAATCGTGTCGGCCTCGGCAAAGTCACACAGGATCAGCAGCTCGTCCGGCGCCATCCACGCGACGGACATCTTCCCTTCGACCACGCGCCGCGCCTCAGGAATATCCCGACCGGTGGCGGCCCTCACGGCCTTGCCCACCGCCGCATCCAGATCGGCTTTCAGCGTCACCATGCCGGTCAGCCCGGCCTCTTCCACGGTGACGATCCCGGCGTAATGTGCGCCGGGCAATGCGCTGGCAAGATCAGGCATTCTGCTTCTCCCCTTCCGGATCATAGAAGACCGCGCTCACGATCTTCGCCTTGGCCGTCGATCCGTCGACCTTGTTGAATTCCACCACCTCGCCCATGCGGTCCGGCCCGTTGAGAACAAGGCCCATGGCGATCCCGCGACTGAGCGTGGGGGAGTAGTAGGTGGAGGTTACGCGCCCCTGCACGTTGACCTGTCCGTTGGCGTTCCGCCCGCCCGCGATGCAGTAGGACCCGTCCGGCAGGACGGAGCCATCGACGGTCTCCAGCCCCACCAGTTTCCAGCGGTTCGGATCGGTCATGTGGGTCCGTTCCTGCCCGCGCTTGCCCAGGAAATCCTCTTTCTTCTTGGAGATCGCCCAGTTCAGCCCGAGGTCCTGGGGAATGATCGTGCCGTCGGTTTCGTCCCCGATCATGATGAACCCCTTTTCGGCGCGCATCACGTGCAGCGCCTCTGTGCCGTAGGGCATCGCGTTCCACTCGGCCCCTGCCTCGTGCAGAGCGTCCCAAAACGCGCGGCCCTGGCTGGCGGGTACGGCAATCTCGTAGCTCAGCTCACCGGAGAAGGAGATGCGGAACACCCGTGCATCGAAGCCGCCGATCTTGCCCTGCGCCATTGCCATGAACGGCAGCGCATCGGCGGAGAGGTCGAAATCCGCCCCAAGCTTCTCCAGCACCTTGCGGGCATTCGGGCCGACCACGGCGATCTGCGCCCATTGCTCCGTCACGTTGACGGTGTGGACCTTCCAGTCCCACCATTCGCATTGCAGCCAATCTTCCATATGGGCATGGACATGATCGGCCCCGCCGGAGGTCGTGTGCGCAAGGAACGTCTCGTCGTCCAGCCGCACGACAACGCCGTCATCCATCAAGAACCCGTTTTCGGAGCACATCAACCCGTAACGGCATTTCCTAGGTTTCAGGTTACTCATCATGTTGGTGTAGAGCATGTCCATGAACCGACCCGCATCGGGGCCCTTCACAAGGATCTTGCCAAGGGTCGAGGCATCCAGCAGCCCGAGCGACCGGCGCGTGGCGTCGATCTCCCGGTTGACGGCATCGGCGTGGCTCTCACCCTCGCGCGGGAAGCAATAGGGCCGCCGCCAGCCGCCCACGGGCTCCATGTAAGCGCCGCGCGCCTCGTGCCAGTCATGGATCGGGGTGCGGCGCAGCGGTTGGAAAATCTCGGCCCGCGCTTCTCCGGCAATGGAACCCATGGAAATCGGCGTGTAGGGCGGGCGGAAGGTCGTCGTGCCCACCTGCGGAATGCCCTTATTCAATGCTTCCGCCAACACCGCCAGCCCGTTGATATTGCTGAGTTTCCCTTGATCCGTTGCCATGCCAAGCGTGGTGTAGCGTTTGGTATGTTCCACGCTCTCATAGCCCTCCTGGGCCGCCAGCATGACGTCCGACACTTTCACGTCGTTCTGGAAATCGAGCCACATCTTTGCGCGCTTTTTCGCACCCGCCTGTGCCGGCATGATCCAGATCGGGGCCAGCGCCCCCTCCTCCGGAACATCGACCGATGGCGCATGGACTGTCGTGCCCAAAAGGTCGCCCATCCGCTGCGCGACCGAGGCAAACGCCGCATCGCCCTGAAGGCCCCCATCGGCGGCGCCGACGCAGGTCACGAATCCCGCGCCGTTCTGATCGGTCGGCGGACGCGCGGGATCGGGCCGGAAACAGGCTTGGTCCTCGTCCCAGTTCAGCTTGCCCCCACAATGGGACCACAGATGCACCACCGGCGACCAGCCGCCGGACATCGCGACCACGTCACAGGGGATTTCCTCATGTCCGCCGTCATAGCCTTGATGCGCCTGCACGCGGATCGACACGACCTGTTTCAGGCCCTTCACCTTCGAAATCGCCGCGCCGGTTATCACCCGGACGCCCCGGTCCCGCACCGCGCGGGGCAGCGGTCCGTCCACATCCGGGCGCGGATCGACAACGCATGCCACGCGCAGGCCCGCATCCAACGCAATCAGCGCCGTGCGATAGCCGTCGTCATTGTTGGTCACGACGGCCAGCGTATCCCCGGCCGCGACCGCGTAATTCACGATATAGTCGCGCACGGCACAGGCGAGCATGACCCCCGGCTTGTCGTTGCCCGGGAAGCTCAGCGGGCGTTCGATCGCGCCCGTCGCCGACACGATGTGATCGGCCCGGATGCGCCACAGGCGATGGCGCGGACCGTCTTCAGCGGGGCGATGATCGCCCACCCGCTCATAGGCCGTGACATAGCCGTGGTCATAGACGCCGGCCAGCATCGTACGGTTGCGCCGCGTCACATTCTGCATGATATCAATCTCTTGCAGGGCGTCGTTCACCCAATCCGCCGCTGGCTTGCCGTCGATCACGTCCCCGTCGACCGGGGCCCGACCGCCCCAATGGGCAGACTGTTCCACCAGCAGCACGCGCTTGCCCGCACGACCCGCCTCCAGCGCCGCCATCAGGCCCGCGATCCCGCCCCCGGCCACGACGATATCCACATGGGCGTAGAAATGCTCGTACCGGTCGACATCCATCGTTTCGGGATCGGGCGCGGCGCCCAGGCCCGCAGATTGGCGGATGACCGGCTCGAACACGTGTTTCCAGAAGGCGCGCGGGAACATGAAGGTCTTGTAGTAGAACCCCGCGGGCAGGAACCGGCTCACCAGCGCGTTGATCGCGCCCACGTCGAATTCAAGGCTCGGCCAGTGGTTCTGGCTGGTGGCCTCCAACCGCTCGAATAATTCCGTCGTCGTGGCGCGCTGGTTCGGCTCATGGCGCGCGCCGCTGCCGAGGTTCACCAGCGCATTCGGCTCCTCCCCGCCTGCGGCCACGATGCCGCGCGGTCGGTGATATTTGAACGACCGTCCCACCAATGTCTGACCGTTGGCCAGCAGCGCAGAGGCCAGCGTATCGCCGCCATGGCCACGCATCCATTTGCCGTTGAACGTGAATTTGACACTCGTGTCTCGGTCGATCAGGCGACCGTGGCTGGAAAGGCGGCTCATGTCTCGGGGCTCCAGTCGGGGCGCTTGGCTTTGATGGCGTCGATGATCGCCTTGGGCGGCTCCTGCGTTTGGGCCGAATAGGTCCCGAACACTTCCAGCGTCGCGGTATCGCGCGCCGCCAGAAACCACTTGCCGCAGCCCATCGCGTGGCGCCACCGCTCGAAATGGACGCCTTTCGTGTTGGGGCGCAGGAACAGGTATTCCTCGAACTGGTCGTCGCTTGATCCGGGTCCGTACCGCTTCAGATGCGCCTCGCCACCGGCGGCAAGCTCCGTCTCGCAGGCATCAATGCCGCAGACCGGACAATGGAGGGTCAGCACGGGCAAATCTCCTCTCGTGCGCACGCCAAAAACGCCGCCGGTCGCAGGACCGGGGCGCAGGAACGTGGTGTCAATGTCGGGACGCAAAGTCGTCCGGGCGCGCACAAGGCCGCCCGGACGAAGGCGCGGTTATTCCGCGATGGGTACAGCTGGCGCCGTTGGCGCGTCGTCAGCGGGGGCCACGGCAGGGGCCGCGCCCTCCTCGGGGATCGGCGTCTGTCCGCCGCCGCCCGCAAACAGCACGAACAGGAAGAACAGGGCAAAGATCCCGGCCACGAGAAGCAGCGCACCCTTGCCGGACCCGGTCGACCGGGACGGCGGCGCGTAATCGAAGGCCTGGTTACGGTGTTGGTTGTAATCGGACATGAGGCATCCTCCATTTGGATGGAGATCAGCCTCACGTCTGACGCTTGCGTATCAATCTCGGGGGGCCTGCCGGGCGCAAATGCGCCAAAAGGGGCCGGTTCGGACCTAAACCATGGGCCATTCATTGCCGCGTCCCGCACCTGCGGGGCGCTTGGCGAAAAATCGCGCGTCCTAGGGCCACGCGGCTTCATGGCCCGTTCCATGGGAAGCGCACACGAAAACGGCCCCGCAAACGGGGCCGTTTCGTCCGTAGGGTAGGACGCCTTACTGGTCGGAAGCGGCGGCTGCGCCACCTTCCGCTGCACCGGCATCGCCTGCGGCTTCACCGGCAGGGGCCGCTTCGCCACCGCCTTCAACCGTAACGGACAACGAGGTGCTGTCCCCGCCCGTGGCGGCCGGGCCAGCCGTATCGGGCATGCCCACGAAAACGAAATAGGCCACGACGGCAAGGGCCACGACGACGGCGCCAAGAATGAATCCGAAGCCACCGTTCCCGCTGGAATGTTCCACTTCGCGGCGTTCGATATGGGTCGTGTTGTCGGCCATGATATCTCTCCGTTGTCTGTGTAGTGCACACCAACAACGGGAACTCCCGCCCGCGGGTTCCACGATTTTCCGGCGCGGCAGATATTCGCCTGCATCAATGGGCCACCCCGGCGGCGACGCTTTCGTCGATGAAGCGGCCCTCGCGGAATCGGTCCATGCCGAATTCCGCCGTCAGCGGCGAATGCCCCTTGGCGATCAGCTCCGCCATGCCCCAGCCGGAGCCCGGAATGGCCTTGAACCCGCCCGTCCCCCAGCCGCAATTCATGAACATCCCCTCAACCGGGGTTTTCGAAAGGATCGGCGACCGATCCCCCGTCACATCCACGATTCCGCCCCATTGGCGCAGCATCTTCAGGCGGCTGAGCATCGGGAAGGTCTCGATCAACGCGCGCACCGTCTCCTCGATATGGTGGAAGGATCCGCGCTGGGTGTAGTTGTTGTAGCTGTCGGTGCCGCCGCCGATAACCATCTCGCCCTTGTCGGACTGGCTCATGTAACCGTGGACCGTGTTCGCCATGACGACCACATCCATGATCGGCTTGATCGGCTCGGACACAAGCGCCTGCAACGCCACCGATTCCAGCGGCAGACGGAAGCCCGCCATCTCGGCCAGCACGCCGGAATGGCCTGCCACGACGCCGCCAAGCTTCTTGCAGCCGATGAAGCCCTTGGACGTCTCCACCCCCTGCACCGCGCCGCCTTCGACGCGCACGCCCGTCACCTCACATTGCTGGATGATGTCCATGCCCATGTCCGAACACGCCCGTGCGTAGCCCCAGGCAACCGCATCGTGGCGTGCCGTGCCGCCGCGCGGCTGCCACAACCCGCCCAGAACCGGGTAGCGCGGCCCTTCGATATTCATGATCGGCACGAGCTTCTTGACCTCGTGGCGGTCGATGAACCGTGTCTCCACGCCCTGCAACGCATTGGCGTGCGCCGTGCGGACATAGCCGCGCACCTCGTGATGGGTCTGGGCCAGCATGATGACGCCGCGGGGGCTGAACATGATGTTGTAATTCAGGTCCTGGCTCAGCGTCTCGTAGAGGCTGCGCGCCTTCTCGTAGATCGCCGCAGACGGATCCTGGAGGTAGTTCGACCGGATGATCGTGGTGTTGCGCCCGGTATTGCCGCCCCCAAGCCACCCTTTCTCGATCACGGCGACATTGGTGATGCCGAAATTCTTGCCGAGATAATAGGCCGTGGCAAGGCCATGCCCACCCGCGCCGACGATCACCACGTCATAGGCGGGCTTGGGCGCAGGCGACCGCCACGCACGCTCCCACCCCTCGTGATGGCGAAACGCTTCACGGGCGATGGCAAAGGCGGAATATTTGCGCATGGGCGGGGCTCCGATCTGGTCCTTTTGCTTTTGGGCAGTGGCGCGGAAAAGAGGATACTCCGCGCGACGTTTGAATGGCTATTTGCGACCCGGGGTCATGTTGTCGCGTCCCGGCGGCTCCGGCGACCCACGGGCATGTGACGGATGTGACGCCGTAGCCGCTTTCACTCCGTCCGGGGGCGGCTTATGTGGGGACTGGACAGAAGGGAAGGACAGGAAAGAAATGGCGTTCTGGATCGCCGCCGGGTTCATCTGCCTTGTCGTGGCTGCACTGGTGGTGCTGGCCGCGCGCCGTCCCCCTTCGGACGAGGCTCCGGCGGCTGCCTATGACCTGAAAGTGTACCGCGATCAGCTGCGCGAGCTGGAGCGGGACGTGGCACGCGGCACCTTGTCGGAGGCGGAGGCGACCCGCGCCCGCACCGAAGTCAGCCGCCGCATCCTCGACGCCGACCGCGCCCTGACCGAGGGCACTGCCCGCACCGGCCCCTCGCCTGCCGGCACCGCCCTGATCGCAGGCGCCGTCGCGCTAACCGTGGCCGGGGCCATCTGGGTCTACACGCAGATCGGCGCGCCCGGCTATCCCGACCTCCCCCTGATGGAACGTGTTGCCGCGATCGAGGAGATGCGGGAGAACCGCCCGTCCCAGGACCTGGCCGAAGAGCAGGCGGCGGACCGCCCTGCCCCGCCGGTCGATCCCGAGCGTCTGGCCATGGTCGAACAATTGCGCACCGTGATGGAGCGTCGCCCCGACGACACGACCGGCCTTGAACTGCTGGCCGCGAACGAAGCGATGTTGGGCAATTTCCGCGCCGCGCGCCTGGCCCAGGAACGGCTGATCGCGCTTCTGGGGTCGGAGGCGACGGGCCGCCACCATATCGACCACGCCGAGATGATGATCCTGGCCGCGGGCGGCTATGTTTCCCCCGAGGCGGAGGCCGCGCTGCGGGTGGGGCTGGAGCGGGAGCCGCGCGACGGCACCGGGCGTTTCTACGCCGGAGAGATGTATGCCCAACAGGGCCGCCCCGACCGCGCATTGCCGATCTGGCTCAGCCTGCTGCAGGACAGCCGCCCCGACGCGCCGTGGGTTCCGCCGATCCGCGCCCAGATTGCCGATATCGCCTTCGCCGCCGGGGTGGAGATCGACCCCGCACTCCTCGACGGACCGCGCGGCCCCTCAGCCGCCGAGATGGAGGCGATGGACGGCCTCTCCGCCGACCAACAGCAGGCGATGATCGAATCCATGGTCGAAGGGCTGGCCAATCGCCTGGCGACCGATGGCGGCACGCCCGAGGATTGGGCACAGCTCATCACCGCCTACGGTGTTCTCGGCCGCTCCAACGCTGCGCAGATCGTCCATGACGACGCGCAGGTGGTCTTCGCCGACTTCCCCGATGCGTTGGAGATGATCGACGCCGCCTTCCGCGCCGCCATGGCCCAGGCGGGCTCCCAGTGATCTTCCCCGACCTCGATGAATTTGCGTCGACGCTGCCGCCGATGCGTGCGCTTCTCGGGCTCGATCTCGGCACCAAGACCATCGGCGTGGCCCTCTCCGACCGGCTCCTGAACTCCGCCACCGCCCTTGAAACCGTCAAGCGCCGCAAATTCACCCTTGATGCCGACCGGCTGGCCGACCTGGTCCGTCATCACGACATCGGCGGTCTGATCCTCGGGCTGCCCCGCAACATGGACGGCTCCGAAGGCCCCCGTGCTCAGGCCACGCGGGCGTTCGCCCAGAACCTCGCCCGGCGTCCCGATTTCGCGGACCTGCCCCTTGGCTTCTGGGACGAACGGCTGAGCACCGTTGCGGCAGAAAAGGCACTGTTGGCGGCGGATACGACCCGCAAGCGTCGCGCAGAGGTGATCGACGCCGTCGCCGCGGGCTATATCCTGCAAGGGGCACTTGATCGGTTGCGCCATCTCAGGAGCGGCACATGACGGATGACATCTGGACACGGGAGGAGATCGAAAGCCCCTGCGTGAAGATCTGCGTCGTCCATCCGGAGGCCCGTATCTGCACCGGCTGCCTGCGCTCCATCGACGAAATCACCCAATGGGGCCGCATGACGCGGGAGGCGCGACGCGCCATCATGGACGCCCTGCCCGCCCGCCGCGCGCAATTGCACAAGCGCCGGGGTGGACGCGCCGCGCGCCTGGCCCGCGACAGCTGAGGGAACCGTACGGCCCCCAATCGGTTGCTGCTTCGACATCACGACATTCGGAGGATCGAAATGGCCAGCTACAGCCAAGGTGACAAAGTGGAATGGGATTGGGGCAACGGCACCGCCAAGGGCACGGTCGAGAAAACCTATACCCAGAAAATTACCCGCAAGCTGCAAGGCAGTGAGGTGACGCGCGACGGCTCAGACGACGACCCGGCGCTCTATATCGAGCAAGATGACGGCGACGGCGTCCTCAAGCTGGCCTCGGAGGTCCGCAAGGCCTGAGGATCAGGGCAGCGTGAGCCATGCCTCTGGCGTCGCGAAACACGGGCGGAAATAGGCGATGACCCGTCCCTCCGGTGCCGCGCGCGCGCCCTCGGCCCAGGGGGCCACGCCGTGGATCGCCATGCGGTGCAACAACACCGTCTCGCCCACGGCCAATGGCACCTCGACCCGTTTGCAATGGGCGAAGACCTGCGCCCGTGCGGCCTTGTAGGTCTCCGTCACGTCCACGTCGCCCCAGTCGTGCGCTGGAATTCGTGCGAATGCCGCCTCGAAGCTGCGCCGGATTACGTGGTGGCTCCCTTCCCACACCACCAGGGGGGCCGCGCCCGCCTCCGCCGCCGTCAGCGCGATGCCGAGGATCCAGGCATGGGCCTCGCGCAGATGGCGCCGCCTCTGCGGGCCTTCCGCCAAGAGCCCATCCAGATGCGCCCCATCGCGCCTCCTGCGAAACCGATGCGCGGCCTCACTTTCATCGGCGTCACGACGGGGATAGCCGGGATAGGTGACGGAGATCTGGGCGCGATGCAGGCGGGAGACACCGGTCGCCCCGATCGCCGTGTCAAACGCGGCGCCGCCAAGCGCTGGGCCGTCCCCCACCCGGCCATCCGGCCCGTTGGGTAGCGCGTCGACGCCCACGAACCACGTTCCGCCGTGGCGCAGCCATTCCTCGCGCGCGGCGTGATCAGCAGCGGCGGCAAGGGCCGCGTCGCGCACCGAGGCCGCCCAATCCTCCACCGCTGCTTCGGGCGGGAAAACCTGAAAACCGACCGCTTGCCAGTTCACAACCCGAAAGCCCGACGCAACATGTTCGCCGCCATCACTGCGATGAACAGCGCGAACACGCGCTTGAGCGGTTTGGGGTCCATCGCATGGGCCAGCCGCACCCCGATGGGTGTCGTGATCAGCGTCATTGCCACGACGATGGCGAAGGCCACCAGATTGACCTGACCGACGGTAAAGGGCGGCCGGTTCGCGCCCGTGCCACTCGTCAGCAGAAACCCGATGACCGCCGGAACCGCGATAATCACGCCAAAGCCCGCCGCCGTGGCCACCGCGCGGTGGATCGGCTGGTTGTAAAGCGTCATCAACGGCACCCCGAAGGACCCGCCGCCGATACCCATCAGGACCGACAGGAAGCCGAGAACCGGCGACGTCACGGCAGTTCCAATCGCTCCCGGCATCGCGTCGCCCAACCGCCATTCGCTGCGCCCGAACGCCATGTAAAGCCCGACAGCAAGGCCAAGCACGCCGAAAATGCCCATCAACACCTCGTTGCGCAGCCCGCTGGCCGCCACGACGCCAAGGCCCGCGCCGATCGCGATCCCCGGACCCCAGGCCCGCAATATGGCCCAATCCACGGCCCCCTTCTTGTTGTGCCCCAGCACGGACCGGATGGACGTCACCACGATAGTGGCAAGTGATGTGGCAAGGCAGATCTGCATCAACCCTTCGGTGCCGTAGCCCAGACCTTCGAATGCAAAGAAGAAGGCAGGGACCAGCACGATGCCGCCACCGACACCCAGAAGCCCCGCGATCACACCGGCCATGGCCCCGATCACGAGGATCAGAAGCAGCATCGGCAACAGATCAGAAAGTTCAGGCATCGACGGCTCCGTTCCAGACCGATCCCGCCCTAGCGCAATGGGCCGACATGGGGAAGGCCGCGTGCCACGGGCGGCGCGACGATGCCAACCGCGGTCACGTGGATACGCTCGCGCCGCGCACGAAACCCTAGCGCCATGCGAAGGACAATTTCGACCCTACTCCGCCGCGCGGTCCATCGACGTGCCACCGGCCACCAACACCGCCAGCAAATCCGCCCGTTGCTTCGCCGCCTTGGCGGCATTTTTTTCCTTCACCGGACCGAACCCCTTGATCTGCAACGGTAATTCAGCCAGCGCCACCATGGCGTCCATCCGCTCCGGCGTCAGATCCGGCAGCCACAGGGTCATGTCGCTTTCGTATTCGCGAATCAGGTCCCGCTCCATCCGACGCTCCGCCGAATATCCGAACGGATCAAGAAGCGTACCGCGCAAGCCCTTCATCCGGGCCAGCACCTTGTAGGCGCCGTTGATCCAGCGCCCGAATTCCCGCTTCTTCGGCCGGCCATTGCCGTCCTTGCCCGGCAGGAGCGGCGGGGCCAGGTGATAGGTCATCTTGAAATCGCCGCCGAAGGTCTCCCGCGCCTTGGCCTCCGTCTCCAGGTGCAGGCGTGCGACCTCGTATTCATCCTTGTAGGACAGAAGCTTGTGATAGCCTTTGGCGACCGCTTCCTTCAGGCGCGGATCCTCGATCCCATCCACCAGCTTGCGGTAGCGCGTGGCCAGCCGCTTGCCCTGGTAGGCGACCAGATGCGCCTCTCGGAAGGCAATCTTCTCCTCCAGCGTCTTGGGCTTTTCCACCACGTTCGACGTCGTCAACCGCGCGGCCTCCTCCGGGTTCGCAACCGCCCACCGGCCCATCTCGAAGGCTTGCTTGTTGGCCTCCACCGCCGCCCCATTCATCTCGATCGCGCCCCGGATCGCCTCGTGGGACAGCGGAACGAACCCCATCTGCCACGCCGCGCCGAAGGTCATCATGTTGGAAAAGATCGAATCCCCCAGCAGGACCCGCGACAATTCCGTGGCATCGAACAGCGCCAGATTCTCTCTCAGGCGCGCTTGAAGGGCGACCTCCAAGTCGTTGCCCGGAATGGTGAATTCGGTGTTGAGCGTGAAGTCCCCGGTAATGATCTCGTGGGAATTGACCGCAGCACCAGTCCGGCCCGTTGTCATCAGGCCAAGGGTCTTCGCCCCGCCCGTGACGACCAGATCACCCCCGATCACCGTGTCCGCCTCCCCCGCGCCGATGCGGATCGCGGCGATGTCGCCGGGCTTTTCGGCAAGCCGCAGGTGAATCCACACCGCGCCGCCCTTTTGGGCCAGCCCCGCCATCTCGATCATCCCCGCGCCCATGCCGTCAAGCTGCGCGGCCTGCGCCATCACGGCGCCAATCGTCACCACGCCCGTGCCGCCCACACCCGTGACCAACACGTTGTGCGTGCCGTCGATCTTCGGCAGCACCGGCACCGGCAGACCCTCCAGATCGACCGAGGCCGTGGCCTCCTTCCGGATCACCGCGCCCTCCAGGGTCACGAATGACGGACAGAACCCTTTCACGCAGGAAAAATCCTTGTTGCAGGTGGATTGGTCGATGGCGCGCTTGCGGCCCAGTTCCGTGTCCACCGGCACGATGGAGACGCAATTCGACTGCACCCCGCAATCGCCGCACCCCTCGCAGACATCGGTGTTGATGAAGACGCGCTTGTCGATATCGGGGAACGTGCCGCGCTTGCGCCGCCGCCGCTTCTCCGCCGCGCAGGTCTGGACATAGATGATGGCGCTGACGCCCTTGATCTTGGCGAATTCCATCTGGACCTTCATCAGGTCGTCGCGCTCGTGGCGCTGCAATCCGCTCGGGAAGGCGCTGAAATCAATCTCTTCCTTGGGGTCGTAGACCAGCGCGATATGCTCCACACCCATCGCCTTGATCTCGTAGGCGATGCGCGCCGGGTCCAGATCACCCTCGTTATGCTGACCGCCGGTCATGGCCACGGCATCGTTGAACAGGATCTTGTAGGTGATGTTGGTGCCAGCGGCCAAAGCCGCCCGGATCGCCAGGATGCCGGAATGGTTGTAGGTCCCTTCGCCCAAGTTCTGGAACATGTGATCGCGGGTCGAAAACAGGCTCTCGCCGATCCAGTTTGCGCCTTCCGCGCCCATATGGGTGAACGCCTCCGTCTCCCGATCCATCCATTTCGCCATGAAGTGGCAGCCGATGCCCGCGCCCGCGCGCGAGCCCTTCGGCACCTTGGTCGACGAATTATGCGGACATCCCGAACAGAACCACGGCGTGCGAACGGCCAGATCGGGCGCGTTGGTGGCGCGCTTGGACTCCTCCACCCGTGCCATGCCCGCCCGCATCCGGTCGGTTCCGCACCCTTCCTCGATCAGGATATCGCCGATCTTGATGGCGATGTCGGCGGGGTCCAGCGCGTAGTGCTGGGGGAACAGAACCTCCCCCTTGCCGTCCTTGTAGCCATAGACGCGCCGCCCCTGCCGGTCGTCGAAGATCGCCTCTTTGACCTGCACCTCGATCAGCTTGCGCTTTTCCTCGACCACCACGATCAATTCGAGGCCTTCGGCCCAATCGTGGAATCCCTTCATGTCAAGCGGCCAGGTCTGCCCGACCTTGTAAGTGGTGATCCCCAGCCGTTCGGCCTCCGCCCCGTCGATGCCCAGGGAGGACAGGGACGACACGAGGTCCAGCCAGTTCTTGCCCGCCGCCACGAAGCCGATCTTCGCGCCCGGCTTGCCGAGCATCCGCTTGTCCATCTTGTTGGCGTGGGAAAACGCCTCCGCCGCCCATCTCTTGTGTTCCAGCAGCCGCTCTTCCTGCCCGATCCAGTGATCGCCCAGGCGGATGTTCAGCCCGCCCGGCGGCATGTTGAAATCCGGCTCCACGAAGCTGAGCCGATCCGGGCGGCCATCGACCACCCCTGTCGCCTCCACGTTTTCCTTGACGCATTTCAGGCCGACCCAGACGCCCGCAAAGCGACTGAGCGCGTAGCCGTAGATCCCGTAATCGAGGATTTCCTGCACACCCGCGGGGCTGAGCACGGGCATATGCACATCGACAAGCGCCCAATCGCTTTGGTGGCAGACGGTGGAGGATTCGCCGGTATGGTCGTCGCCCATGGCCATCAGGACACCGCCATGTTTCGACGTGCCGGCCATATTGGCGTGGCGCATCACGTCGCCCGACCGGTCCACGCCCGGCCCTTTTCCGTACCACAAGCCGAAGACGCCATCGCGGGTCCCCTCGCCGCGCAACTCCGCCTGTTGCGTGCCCCAATGGGCGGTCGCGGCCAGGTCCTCGTTCAGGCCCGGGCGGAACAGGATGTCATTGGCCTCCAGCGTCTTTTTCGCGCGTGCCATCTGCAAATCCACCGCGCCAAGGGGCGATCCGCGATAGCCCGACACGAAGCCGCCCGTGTTCAGGCCCGCCTGCCGGTCGCGTTCCTTTTGCATCAGCATCAGGCGCACCAGCGCCTGGGTGCCGTTCAGAAGAACCGGGGATTTCTCAAGGTCGAATTTGTCGCTGAGCGAGACCTGCTGCACTCCCATCAGGGACCTCCCGTGCTGCTTGGTGTCGAAAATCACCGCAACAATAGGTCAAACTTCCTGACCTGTCTAGAAAAACAATCTCACATCATTGCCATCGGCCGCCGGACGGGCCTAGGATCGCTCTGCCCATCCATGTGTGGCTAGGGTTCCGCCGGTCAATCCGGGCCTGGACCGAGCGCCACGGTAGCCGATGCATCGGCGGACACCTTAAGGGATGACAAGACCAGGGGGGATGGCATGGGCGCGGCTTTGCCGTGCCTGATGACCCCCAATCCCGAAAGGGCCCGCTCCATGACAATTCTCGGCTTTTCCCTCGTCCTCGCGGCGGCATTCGCCCATGCCACCTGGAATTTCCTCGTCAAGCGCCTCAATGGCGGGCCGGAGCTGCTTTGGCTCTTCGCCGCGCTGTCGCTTCCGGTCTACGGCCCCTTCGCCCTTTGCCTCGCGGTAACCTTCGAGGGGTGGAGCGGCCCTGCCGTCCTCGCCCTCCTCGGCACCGCGATCCTGCATCTGGGCTACTTCTTGCTGCTGCAAGCGGGCTACCGCGTGGGCGATCTGTCGGTCATCTATCCCACCGCGCGGGCGACGGGGCCCGTCCTGTCCTCGCTCCTGGCGCTTCTGCTGCTGGGTCAGGCGCTGCCGGCGCAAGCCGCGCTCGGCGGCGCAATCATCGTCTTCGGCGTCATGATGCTGACCGGCGGGCCGGAGGGATCGGCGCGTCCGGTGAAATCGCTCCTTTACGGATTGGCCGTCGGCACGCTGATCGGGGCCTACACGGTCTGGGACGCGTGGGGTGTGTCCGTCCTACTGATCCCGCCCGTCTTGATGGATTACGCCTCTGCCATCGGGCGCTCAGTCCTTCTCTACCCCTACGCGCGACGGCGGTGGGACAAGGTCCAGACGCTCTGGCACGATCACCGGTGGGAGGTGATGGCCATCGCCGTCCTGAATTCCGGGGCTTATATCCTGGTGCTCTATGCCCTGACCTTCACCCCGGTGATCTACGTGGCGCCCTTGCGCGAAGTCTCCGTCCTGATCGCGGTGCTTCTGGGCTCCGTCCTCCTCGGCGAGGGACAATTGGCGCGCCGGATGGGATGGGCCGTGGTGATCCTGGCGGGCGTATCCATCCTTGCGACCAGCTGAGCGGTTGCGGGCGCCGCCCCGCCTCCGGCCGAGAAACCCTTTGCAAGGGGCGGCTGCCATACCTAGGTTGCGCCACGCACGGGGCCGAACGGGTGACATCATGGATTGGGACAAGTTGCGCATCTTTCATGCGGTGGCCTCGGCCGGGTCGTTGACCCATGCCGGTGACACCCTGCACCTGTCGCAATCGGCCGTCTCCCGCCAGATCCGGGCGCTGGAGGAAGGCCTCGACACGACGCTCTTCCACCGCCATGCGCGCGGCCTGATCCTCACCGAGCAGGGTGAATTGCTGTTCGATGCCACCCGCGCCATGTCCAAACGGCTCGACGCCGCCGCCGCCCGCATCCGCGACAGCGAGGAGGAGGTGTTTGGTGAGCTGCGCGTGACCACCACGATCGGATTCGGCTCCCTCTGGCTGGCCCCGCGCCTGCCTGCGCTCTACGACAAGTACCCCGATCTCAAGATCGACCTGATGCTGGAGGAACGGCTGCTCGACCTGCCCATGCGAGAGGCCGATGTCGCCATCCGGATGAAGGAGCCGTCGCAGGCGGACCTGATCCGCCGTCGCCTGATGACCATCAACATGCGCCTCTACGCAACGCCCTCGTACCTGGAGAAGAACGGCACGCCCGAAAGCGTGGAGGATCTGGGCCGCCATCGGCTGATTTCCCAAAATGCCTCCGCCGCGCAGGTCAGCGCGGGCGCGATCCTGGTGCGCGAATTGATGAGCTACGATGTCGGCTCCACCCTGTCGGTGAACAATTATTTCGGCGTCCTTCAGGCGGTGATCCACGACCTCGGCATCGGCGTGCTGCCCGATTACCTGACTCAGGATTTCCCCGACCTCGTCCGCGTCTTGCCGGAGGTCGAATCCGCCGAAGTGCCTGTCTTCCTCGCCTACCCGGAGGAATTGCGCCAATCCCGCCGGATCGAGGTCTTTCGCGATTTCGTCACCGAAGAAGTGATCGCCTATCGCCGCCGCCAACGGGAGGTGGAGGCCAGCCCCGACACCTGAATCGCCGCCGAAACGCCCTACTAAGTCTGTGTGCTATGCGCCACAGACATACCAGCATTGCGGTCTGAAGGCGCGATTTGCCTTGATCCAACGCTTTGTGCAACTTAATTGATCAATCATTGAAGAGGCCAAATCGGGTCGCTTCAATACCTCCCTGTTGGACTTCGGCCGAGATTCGTCTCGGCCTTTTTTTTGCGCAAACGGAGGGCAGGAAAATCGTTTCCGAAATCGAAACAAACCCGACCGACCCGGAGGCCTTGCTGCGCGCGGCCTATGCCCCCATGGAGGGGCGGATTGATCCGCCGTCGTTCCTGACCACGATGACCCGCGCCGACATCGCCCGGAAAGCGCAACAGGAGGATCTGTTCCTTGCCCGGGCGGACGGCGTGCCCATCGCCTGCGGCTTCGGCACACCCATTGACGATGTCTACGAGATCGGCAAGGTCGCGGTGGCCGACACCCATCGTCGGCAGGGCCTGGCCCGCGCCCTCATGGACGCAGCCGCCAGGCGTGCGCGCGCCCTGGGCCTCCTTACCCTGCAACTCTACGCCCGCGTCGAACTCGCCGAAAACCACGCCACCTACCGCGCGCTCGGCTTCCATCTGCACGGCCCCTTCACCCACGAAGGCTACGACCGCCCCACCGCGATGATCTTTCGTCGCGCCGTCTGAGGGTTCCAACCGTCCCGGGACCGGCTTATAGACCGCCCCAACTGGGGGACAGAACCACATGACCGATCCGATCATCACGCCCGAGATCATTGCCGCCCACGGCTTCACCGATGACGAATGGGCGGAGGTCAACACGATCCTCGGACGCGCACCGAACTACACGGAGATGGGCATCTTCTCGGCGATGTGGAACGAGCACTGCTCCTACAAAAGCTCCAAGAAATGGCTGCGCACTCTGCCCACCGAAGGCCCCCAGGTGATCTGCGGCCCCGGTGAGAATGCGGGCATCGTCGATATCGGGGACGGGCAATGCGTGGTCTTCAAGATGGAGAGCCACAACCACCCCTCCTATATCGAGCCCTACCAGGGCGCGGCCACCGGCGTTGGCGGCATCCTGCGCGATGTCTTCACCATGGGCGCACGGCCCATCGCGGCGATGAACGCGCTGTCGTTCGGAGAGGTCGCCCACCCCAAGACCCGGCAATTGGTTCACGGCGTCGTCGAAGGCGTCGGTGGCTACGGGAATTGCTTCGGCGTGCCGACAATCGGCGGAGAGGTCCGCTTCCACGCCGCCTATAACGGCAATTGCCTCGTCAACGCCTTCGCCGCCGGCTTGGCCGATACCGACAAGATCTTCTACTCCGCCGCGTCCGGCGTCGGCATGCCGGTGGTCTATCTTGGCGCAAAGACGGGCCGTGACGGCGTGGGCGGCGCGACCATGGCCAGCGCGGAATTCGACGACACGATCGAGGAAAAGCGCCCCACTGTCCAAGTAGGCGATCCCTTCACGGAAAAGCGCCTTTTGGAGGCGACGCTGGAGCTGATGGCGTCGGGCGCAGTGATCTCCATCCAGGATATGGGGGCCGCGGGCCTCACCTGCTCGGCGGTGGAGATGGGCGACAAGGGCGGCCTCGGCATCCGGCTCGACCTCGATGCCGTCCCGGTGCGCGAGGACGCGATGACCGCCTACGAAATGATGCTTTCGGAATCCCAGGAACGTATGCTCATGGTCCTCAAGCCCGAGCTGGAGGACACGGCCCGCGCCATCTTCGACAAATGGGACCTGGATTTTGCCATCGTGGGTGAGACGATCCCCGAGGATCGCTTCGTGATTGTCCACAACGGGGAAACAAAGGCGGACCTGCCGCTCTCCAAACTCGCCTCCACCGCGCCGGAATATGACCGGCCCTGGGTCCCGACGGAGCCCGCCGCGGCCCTGGACCCGGTGCCGGACGTCGACCCGATCGACGCCCTGCGCGCGCTGGTCAGCGCGCCCAATTACTGCTCCCGCGCCTGGGTCTATACCCAGTACGACCACATGGTGATGGCCGACACGGTTCTCGCCCCTGGCCTCGGCGCGGGCGTGGTGCGGGTCCACGGCACCGACAAGGCGCTGGCCTTCACCTCTGACGTGACACCGCGCTACGTCAGGGCGAACCCCGTCGAAGGGGGCAAACAGGCGGTGGCCGAGGCCTATCGCAACCTGACCGCGGTGGGGGCCAAGCCCCTCGCCACCACCGACAACATGAATTTCGGCAATCCCGAAAAGCCCGAGATCATGGGCCAGTTCGTGGGCGCGATCCAAGGCATCGGCGCGGCCTGCACGGCGCTCGACATGCCCATCGTTTCGGGCAACGTCTCGCTTTACAATGAAACCGACGGCACCGCGATCCTGCCCACGCCGACCATCGGGGCCGTGGGGCTTCTGGCGTCCCTTGACGAGCTGATCGCGGGCGTGGCGCGGGAAGGGCATATGCTCTTGCTGGTGGGGGAGACCAGCGGCCATCTGGGCCAATCCGCGCTGCTGGCAGAAGTCTTCAGCCGCGAAGACGGCGACGCCCCCCATGTCGATCTGGAATCGGAGCGTCGCAACGGCGACTTCATCCGCGACAACCGTGACTGGATCGGGGCCTGCACCGACCTTTCCGACGGCGGCCTTGCCTTGGCGGCCTTCGAGATGGCGCAGAAGGCGGGTATCGGGATCACGCTGGACGTCGCCGATACCGAAACTCTGTTCGGAGAGGATCAGGCCCGCTACCTGATATCGACGAGTTTCGACAAGGCAGAAGCGCTCATGGTCGCCGCCGGACAGGCCGGGGTTCCCATCGTGTCGGTCGGCAAGGTGGGCGGCGACCAGATGCGCATCGGGCGCGCCTCCGCCCCACTCGACGATCTGGTGGCACTATGGGCCGGCGCCTTCGCCGAGACCTTCGCCTAGGCGCTCACACCTCCGGTCGGGCGTCCGTCCGCGCATCTTTGAAATCGGGAATGGCGATGTCCGCCAGCGTCGTGACCGCCTCGAATTGCGGGCGCGCGTAGAAATATCCCTGTTGCAGGACAATGCCGATGTCGTGAAGCGTGTGCGCCTCCTCCTCCCGTTCGATCCCCTCGGCGAGGACGGTGATCCCAAGCCGCCGCGCCGTCTCGGCGATGCCCTGCACGATGGCGCTCCGCGTGACATCCGTGTCGATCTGGGAAATCAGCGACCTGTCCAGTTTCAGGATATCGGGCTGCAAATCCGCAAGCAGGCCAAGCCCGGCATAGCCCGCGCCGAAATCGTCGATCGCGGTCATGAAACCCCGTTTCTTGTATTCCGTGACGATCCGCTTGAGGTGCTCGGGGTCGCGCACGACCTCCTGTTCGGTCAGCTCGAAAATAATACGCCCCAGATCGTATCCATGGCGCTCCGCTACGTCGAGGGTCTTGCGAATGCAGGTGGCCGGATCATAGACGGCGTTCGGCATGAAGTTGATCGACACACGCTCCACGCCCAATTGCGCCGCCAGCCGGATCGCCGTCGCCCGGCAGGTCTGGTCGAAGTGATACTTCGTGTCCTCCGTCAGATCGGCCATCAGGCGCGCCGCCCCCGTGCCATCGACCCCGCGCACAAGCGCCTCGTGTGCGAAGATCGTGCGCGCCGCGACATCGACGATCGGCTGGAAAGCCATGGTGATCTTGTGGGGAAACCGGAAGCGCCCAATCTCGGAACAGCGCATACATGTCATCGAAGCCTCCTTACATGACGGGTCCGGTCCGGAACCGGATAGCGCCAAGTCGTTAAGAAGCCATTTCCGAAAGGCGCCGGATCGACTTGCGGCGACCGTTCACCCCCCCTATCTTTCGAACAGGATCAAGGAGCCGCCGGAATGCCCATCACCGCCCGCCAGATTGAGGATCTGATCCGCGAGGACTTTCCCAACGCCCAGATCACGGTCGAAGGCGACGACGGGGCGCATTTCGCGGCACAGGTCGTGGATGAGAGCTTCCGCGGCAAGAACCGCGTCCAGCAGCAACGCGCGGTCTATGCGGCGCTCAAGGGCAAGATGGACGGCTCCGCCGGTGAATTGCACGCTTTGGCGTTGACCACGAAAGCGCCGGAATGACCGTGGCCGGATGGATCACGATCGGGCTTGTGACGATCACGGTACTCGGCGTGGTCGCAATCATCCGGCACCACACGTCGCCCCACCGGACCCGTACACCCCGCGGCACCGAACCCGGCCACGGCGACACGCTCGTCTATGCCAAGGAACGGACCGCGTTTTTCGGCTCGGGGAACGAGGATGCCGCAGGCCGCGTGGTCCGCGTCACTCGGGACCCGCAGCACTACGCGCGCGCCATGATGCCCGGAAACAGAAAGTGAGCCTCCCATGAAATCCTTCCTACACGGCGCCTTCATCGCGTTTCTCGGTCCCCTCGCCCTCGCATTCCGCCCGGTGCGGCAGCAGTTGCGCCCCATTCTCATTCGAAAAGACGATCAAAGGATCCCGCCCCATGAGCGCTGAAGACCAGATCAAAGAGACTATCACCGGCAATGACGTGGTGCTGTTCATGAAGGGCACCAAGGAAATGCCCCAATGCGGCTTCTCCTCCCGCGTGGCGGGGGTGCTGAATTACATGGGCGTCGATTTTGCCGATGTGAACGTGCTGGCCGATGAGGAAATCCGGCAGGGCATCAAGGATTTCTCCGACTGGCCGACGATCCCGCAGCTCTACGTGAAGGGCGAATTCGTGGGCGGCTGCGACATCATCACGGAGATGACGCTGTCGGGCGAATTGGACGCGATGTTCGCGGAGAACGGCGTGACCTTCGACAAGGACGCGGCGGATAAAATCCGCGAAGCCAACGCCTGAAAGATTTCGCCCCGGCTTTCGCCGGGCCGACCGATGCGAGGGGGCACTGCCCCCTCGCGCTCCCCCGGGATATTTCTGGCACATGGAAGACAGGCGCGCACAGTCCCCGAGCCGCGTCAGCTTTTCTTCGTGGCGCCCTTCTTGACGTGCTTGTTGAGCCGGGACGGGATCGACTTTTTCCGGTTCTTGTAGGGGTTGTCCTCGGATTGGCTGCGCATCCAGAGCCGGATCGGCGTGCCGGGCAGGTTGAAATCCTCCCGTAACCCGTTGACCAGATAGCGGGAATAGGCCTCCGGCAGGTTCTGGGGGTGGGAACACATCACCACGAAGCCCGGCGGCCGGGTCTTGGCCTGGGTCATGTAGCGCAGCTTGATGCGCCGCCCGCCGGGCGCGGGGGGCGGGTGCGCCTCCACCATCGCGCTCAGCCACTGGTTCAGGCGCGCGGTCGAAATCCGGGCATTCCACGTCTCATGGGCCTTCACGATCGCGCCGTGCAGCCGGTCGAGGCCTTTGCCCGTCTTGGCCGACACCGTGACCAGTGGCGCGCCGCGCAATTGCGGGAGCAGTTTCTCGAACCCGTTACGCAGGTCTTTCAGCTTTTGCTGCTTTTCCGGCTCCAGGTCCCATTTGTTGACGGCCACGACCACCGCGCGCCCCTCCCGCTCCGCCAGGTCCGCGATGCGCAAATCCTGGCTTTCGAACGGGATGGCGGCGTCGAGCAGAACCACGACCACTTCGGCGAATTTCACCGCGCGCAAGCCGTCGGACACGCTGAGCTTCTCCAACTTCTCCTGCACCTTGGCGCGCTTGCGCATACCGGCCGTGTCGAAGATGCGCATCGGCACGCCGTCCCAGTCGAAGCTCAGCCCGATGGCGTCGCGCGTGATCCCGGCCTCGGGTCCGGTCAGCAGGCGATCCTCTCCGATGATCTGGTTGATCAGGGTGGATTTGCCCGCGTTGGGCCGGCCGACAACGGCGATCTGCAAGGGTTTTAAAGGCGTTATCAGGCGCTCTTCATCTTCCACATCCACATCCGCCTCGGCCTCCTCCGCCGGGTCAGCGGCCTCGATCAGCGGGCGCAGGGCCAGGGCAAGGTCCGCCATGCCTTCGCCGTGCTCGGCGCTCACCCCGATGGGCTCCCCCAGGCCCAGGCTGAACGCCTCCAGCATCCCCGATTGCCCGGCATTTCCCTCCGCCTTGTTGGCGGCCAGAAGGACCGGGCGTCCGGACTTGCGCAAGATGTCGGCAAACAATTCATCATTGGCCGTCACGCCCGCGCGCGCGTCGATCACGAACAGCGTCGCATCGGCCATGGCCACCGCGCGTTCGGTCAGCCGCCGCATCCGGCCCTGGAGGCTGTCGTCGCTGGCATCCTCAAGGCCCGCCGTGTCAATCACCGTGAACCGCAGGTCCGCCAGCCGCGCCTCGCCCTCGCGCAGGTCGCGCGTGACGCCGGGCTGATCGTCGACCAGCGCCAGCTTGCGCCCCACAAGCCGGTTGAACAGCGTCGATTTGCCGACATTGGGACGGCCCACGATGGCGAGAGTGAAGGACATGATTGCACCTTTAGCAGAAGCGGCGGCTCTACGCCCTTCGCGTCCCTAGTTCAAGCGCCTCAGTGCCGTCTCCAGCGCGTTGGAAAAGGCGGACCGGTCGGCCTTGGAGAACGGCTTCTGCCCGCCGATCCCCTGCCCGTCCAGACCGGCGCGGATATCGGCCATGATCGCGCGCGTGGCCACTTGCGTGCCGATGGAATTGGCGGTGAAGGGCTGGCCCTTGTGGTTGAGGACCGCGGCCCCCTTCCCGAGGCAGCGTTCGGCCAGCAGGATATCGGCGGTGATGACCAGCGATCCGGGACCCGCCGCCGCCTCGATCACATCATCGGCGGCATCGAAGGCATCGCCCGCCATCTCCATGGTGATCAGCGGGTGCTCTGGGTGGCGCAAATAGCTTCCGGCCACCAGCCGCACGGGGATTTCGTGGCGCCACGCAGCCTTGTAGATTTCCTCTTTCACCGGACAGGCATCGGCATCGACGAGGATCTGGCGCTCAGTCAAAATGTCCCTCCGGGAATGGCACGGCGATCTCGGCGCCGGAGGCTTCGCGCAAGGTCAGCGTCCCGCGCGACAGGACCACGGCTGACAGCTCCGACCAGCCGGGCGGGCGCGGCAGGGACACCATGGCATGGCGGATCACGTGAACCTCGCCCAGGGGCAGGACGGTCGGGACATCCATCGCGCTGAGCCGGTTGTCCCGCGCGGCCGCCGCAAGGCCCTGCCCGCCCAGGGCGCGCCCATCCTCGATCCCCAGCACGCCTGTGTGGCGGCTGTTCCACGGCGGAAAATCCCGCGCGCCGTTGGAAATCCACAGCATCGTCACCGGCATCATTGCCGGGTCCTTCAGGACCAACAGCATGTCAGCCTCGGCATTGCGCATCACGCAGGTCCAGCCGAGCGTGTTGTCCCGCGATTCCACGAGAGTGCAGAAATCCTCCACCACATGGCCCGCGGGATAGGTCCGCAAATCCCACTGCCCCCCATCCTCGCAATCGAGATTCAGATCGCCCCGCACCTGGTTCAGCGCCCAGAGGTTGTGGCCCGCATGCTGTGCCACCGGGTCGGTCATCGCGGCGCGCTTGCGGCTGAAGGACAGGCGGCCCCCTTCTTCCATCCGCACCATCGGGTGATGGGCGAAGGTCACGTCTCCCCGCCCCTTGTCGATGATGTGGCGTTGCAGAAGGCTTTCGCCGACCAACCGGATTTCCTTGGCGACCACCGCATCGCCCATCTTGGGCAGGGTGTTGGCGAAAACCCCCTTGCTACCTTCCGCGTTCAGCATCAGCCACGGGGCATTTGCCGTGGGGCCGTGGATCGGGTGGCCATGCACATCGTCGCGCCCGAACGGCATGCAGAAGAAATCGCCCGCCAGCCGCTTGTCCACATCCGCCACGTTCGGATCGTCCTGCACCTCCGGTTCGTCCCGCCACGGCGCGACATGCAGCGGGGAACGCCCGCCGATGGTCCAGACCGGGATATTGCCCGCCTCCATGTCGAACACCGCGTGGGCATCGCCATGTTTGAGGTCGATCAGCATGGACGGGCCAGGGCGCTCAGGGCCTTGTGCAACAGGCTCGCATCCGATCCGCAGCCCAGGAAGGTGACGCCAAGTTCCAGCATCTTGGCCTCCGCCTCCGCGCCCGACACGATGATCCCGGGCGCCTTGCCGCCCGCGCGGATCGTCTCGATCCCCGCGCCCACGGCGGTCCAGAGGTCGGGGTTCGCCAGGTCGTCGCGGTATCCCATATCGGCCCCCAGATCGGCGGGGCCGATGAAGACACCGTCCACGCCGTCCACCGCCGTGATCTCCGCCAGATCGTCCATCGCCGCACGGCTTTCAGCCTGCACGAGGATGCAGATCTGGTCATTGGCCGTCGCGGCATACCGTTCTGTGGCGCCATATCCGCCAGCGCGTGCCACCATCGCGCCCATGCCCCGCACCCCCTGGGGCGGATAGCGGCAGGCGCGCACGACGGCGCGGGCCTCCTCGGCGGAGTTGATCATCGGGATCAGCAGTGTCTGCGCGCCCAGGTCCAGCGCCTGCTTGATAATCCAGTCCTCCGCCACCGGAACCCGGACCACCGCCTGCGTGCCGGTGGCGGCCAACGCGATCAGCTGGTCTCGGATGCCGGTCGGGTCCCAGGGCCCATGCTCCCCGTCGATCAGGCACCAGTCGAACCCCGCCGCCCCCGCGATCTCCGCCGGGACGGGTCCGGGCAGGTTCAGCCACAGGCCGCGCTGCACCCGGCCCTCCGCCAATGCGGCCTTCAAGGTGTTGTGTGGTGCGGCCATCTGCGATCCTCCCCCGGGTCCGATCCGTTGCGCCCATTTCCACCGAAACCCTCCGCCTTCGCAAGCCGTCACGCTCCGGACCCATCCACAACCCACAGATGTAATTGCGCCTGCCCCCTTGGCAGCGCGCAACGCGGACGGCTAGTGTTCGCCCCAGAAGGGGCCGCAACCGACACGACGGCCCCCCATTGTCTGGGAGGACACCATGAAACATCTGACCACCACCGCCATCGCCGGTGTGCTGTCGTTCGCCTTCGTGGCCGAGGCGGCCGCGACCGAATGGAACGTCTCCGTCTGGGGGCAGCGCCGCGCGTTCACCGAACACATTCACCACCTCGCCGATGCGGTGGCCGAGGCGACCGATGGCGAATTCACCCTCAACATCTCCTATGGCGGGTTGTCGAATAACCGCGAGAACCTCGATGGGATCTCCATCGGTGCGTTCGAGATGGCGCAGTTCTGCGCGGGTTATCACCGCGACAAGAACCGCGCGATCACCGTGCTGGAACTGCCGTTCCTCGGCGTGAGCAACCTTGAGGAAGAGGTCGCCGTGTCCCACGCGGTCTACGACCACCCAGCCGTGGCGGACGAGATGGCGCAGTGGAACGCGATGATGCTGATGACCTCGCCCATGCCGCAATACAACCTCGTCGGCACCGGCGATCCCCGCGACACGGTGGCGGAATTCGACGGCATGCGCGTGCGCGCCACGGGCGGCCTGGGTGAGATCTTCGCCTCCGTCGGTGCCGTGCCCACGTCCGTCACCGCGACCGAGGCCTATCAGGCCATGGAAGGCGGGACGGTCGACGCCGTGGCCTTCGCGCAGCACGCGCATCTGAGCTTCGGGACCATCGACATCGCCGATTGGTGGACCGCCAACCTCAATCCCGGCACGGTGAACTGCCCCGTCGTGGTCAATATCGACGCCTACGAGGCGCTGCCCGACGACCATCGCGCCGCCCTCGACGGAGCGGTCGATGCCGCCATCGAGCATTACCTGGCCAATTACGCCGAACTGATCGAGCGTTGGGATGGCGTGCTGGAGGAGCGTGGCGTGGAACGTGTGTCCGTGCCGGAGGAAACCATCGCCGCGATGCAGGACAATGCCCAGGGCATCCACGACGCATGGATCGCCGACATGTCCGCGCAAGGCCTGCCCGCGCAGGAGCTTTATGATCTGGTCGTCTCGACCCTCGAAGCCGCGCGCAGCGAATAAGGCAATCGGGGCGCCGCCCGCTTCGGGGCGCCCCACTTCACCATGGCCCAAACCTCCAACGTCCTGACCGACGACGGCACAGCGTCGCGCCTTGACCGTGCGCTGCTTTGGCTGGAAGCGCGGTTGAACCTGCTCGGCGGCGCCACGATCCTGGCGCTCGTTGTCCTGGCGGTCGTGCATGTGGTGGGCCGCAAGCTTTTCAACGCGCCGGTCTATGGCTACGTGGACTGGATTCAGCAATTCATGGTCGTCTTCGCCTTCTTCGGGCTCAGCTATTGCCAGCGCGAAGGCGGACATATCCGCATGGACATCCTCGTGATGCGCATGAAGGGCCGGGTGCTGTGGCTGGCCGAATGGCTGTCGACCCTCTTCATGCTGATCCTCACCATCGGGCTGATCTACGGCGCGTGGCAGCATTTCGACCGCTCCTTCGATCTGTCCCGCCCGCTCTGGTCGCGCGACAGCTCCATCGACATTGCCCTGCCGCTCTGGCCCGCGAAACTGATCGTGCCGGTCTCCTTCGGCATCCTGACCCTGCGGCTCATCATCCAGCTCATCATCTATTCCCGCGCCCTCGTCACCGGGCAGGAGCGCCCCGCAGGCGTGCCTTTGCCCGAAGATCCCATGGCCATCGCCGCGCGCGAAGCGGAAACCGTCAGCGGACGCGAGGGGGGCCAATGACGTATTTCGCGTATCCCACGAACACGGAAACCGGGCCTCGGCCCGCCGATCGGGCCGCGCGCATGGCCATCGGATCGGCACGTCCTTGGCCCAAGCAGACGCAATCCGACATCGCAACGGGCGGAGCGGCTCGCAATGGATAGCCTGATCGACATGCGCGCGCTCATGGACGGAGTGGATATCTTCACCGTGTCTCTCTGGCTGTGCGGCCTGCTCTTGGTGCTGGTCCTGATCGGCGTGCGCGTGGCCTTTGCCGCCGCCTTCGTGGGCATCCTGGGCCTTTGCGCGTTCTTCATGGCGCGGCAGGGCTTCGACCGGGGCCTCAGCACCGCGCTTCTGACCGCGGGCCAGGTGCCGCATTCCAAATCCTCGGGCTACGAGCTGTCGCTGATCCCCACCTTCATCCTGATCGGCTACCTCGCCTATTACGCGGGCCTGACCAAATCACTGTTCGAGGCGGCGAAGCGTTGGGTGGGCTGGCTGCCGGGGGGCCTGGCCGTCTCCACCGTGTTCGCAACCGCGGGCTTTGCCGCCGTCTCGGGCGCATCCGTCGCCACCTCCGCCGTCTTTGCGCGCATCGCGATCCCCGAAATGCTGAAAGAAGGCTACGACAAGGCCTTCGCCGCCGGTGTCGTGGCCGCGGGCGGCACCCTCGCCTCCCTGATCCCGCCCTCGGCGATCCTGGTCATCTACGCGATCATCGTGGAACAAAGCGTGGGCAAACTTCTGCTGGCGGGCTTTATTCCGGGCTTCGTCTCCGCACTGATCTACGCGGGTCTTGTCACCGGCATGGCATGGCGCAACCCCGCACTCGGCCCCCCGGTGCGTGGCTTCACATGGGGCCAACGCCTGTCCGCCCTGCCCGGCACGCTGCCGATCATCTTCGTGATCTTCATCATCATCTTCTCGATCTATTATCGCGGCGAAGACGGCGCCTGGGCCACGCCGACGGAGGCCGGTGCCCTTGGCGCCTTCGTGGTTCTCGTGATCGCGGTCCTCAAAGGCATGAAATGGGATCAGGCCAAGACCGCACTGATGGAAGCGGCGAAGCTGACCGCGATGATCTTCGCGATGATCTGGGGCGTGCTGATCTTCGTGCGCTTCCTGGGTTACGCGGATCTGCCCAACACGGTGGCCGACCTGATCGCGGGGCTGGAATTCTCGCCCTACGTGATCCTTCTTTGCATCCTTCTGGTCTATGTCGTGCTTGGCATGTTCATGGATGCGATCGGGATGCTGATCCTGACCCTGCCCGTGACGTTTCCCGCGATCATCGCGCTCAACGGCGGCCCCGATGTCACGCGCGAGGCCTCCGCCTTCGGCATGACAGCGGAGGAATGCGCGATCTGGTTCGGCATCATCGTGGTGAAGATGGCGGAGCTGTGCCTGATCACGCCCCCCATCGGCCTGAACTGCTTCGTGGTGGCCGGTGTCGCCAAGGACAGCAACCTGCCCATCGGCGTGCAGGACGTCTTCAAAGGGGCCACGCCATTCTTCGCCGCCGATGTCGCCACGGTCGCCGTCCTGATCGCCTTTCCGGGCATCGTCCTGTGGCTGCCAAGCCTGATCTGACGTGGCGTAAGCGGCCCCTTCCCCTTTGCAAATCAGGCGGGTAATCTCCGCCACACCAAGGACCAACGTGTCCTCACACAGGGAGAAATAATATGAAGAAGTTTTTGCTGGCATCCGCCGCGACCATGGCGCTGACCGGTGTGGCCGCCGCCGATGGCCACCAGGGCGACGTGACGCTCGGGGTCATCCTCGGCTTCACCGGCCCGATTGAATCGATCACGCCCGCCATGGGCGACGGCGCGGAACTGGCGATGGCCGAAGTCACCGAAAGCGGCATGCTGTTCGACGGGGCGTCCGTAACCTCCGTGCGCGCGGATTCCACCTGCGTTGACTCTTCCGCCGCCCAGGCCGCCGCCGAGCGTCTCATAACCTCCGATGGCGTGCATGGCATCGTCGGCGCCGATTGCTCCGGTGTCACCGGCTCGATCCTCGCCAACGTGGCCGTTCCGAACGGCATGGTGATGATCTCGCCGTCGGCCACCTCCCCCGGCCTCTCCACGGCTGAGGATAACGGTCTGTTCTTCCGCACCGCGCCGTCGGATGCGCGCCAGGGCGTCGTGATGGCCGAGATCATCATGGAACGCGGCATCGACACCGTCGCACTGACCTATACCAACAACGATTACGGTCAAGGTCTGGCCGATGCGTTCTCCGCCGCGTTCGAGGAAGCGGGCGGCACCGTCACCCTTTCCGCGGCCCACGAAGACGGTCGCGCGGATTACTCCGCTGAAGTCGGCGCGCTGGCATCTGCCGGTGGCGACGCACTGGTCGTGGCGGGCTACGTGGACCAGGGCGGCTCCGGCGTGATCCAGGCCGCTTTGGACACCGGCGCGTTTGACACCTTCGTCTTCCCCGACGGCATGGTCTCCCAGGCGCTGGTCGACAATTTCGGCTCCGACATCGACGGCTCCTTCGGCCAGAACCCCGGTACCGACAGTGAAGGTGCAGGCATCTATCAGGGCATGGCAGACGAGGCCGGCTTCGATGGCACGTCCCCCTTCTCGGCGGAAAGCTATGACGCCGCCGCGCTGATCATGCTCGCCATGGCCGCCGCCGGATCGCGCAACCCCGCCGATTACATGGGCGAGGTCATGAACGTCGCCAACGCGCCGGGCACGGAGATCCTTCCGGGTCAGCTTGGCATGGCGCTGGAGATGATCGCCAATGGCGAAGACATCGACTACGTCGGTGCCTCCGCCGTGGAACTGATCGGTGGCGGTGAGAGCGCCGGCAATTACCGCGAGATCGAGATCTCCGGTGGTGAGCTGACGGTCGCAGGTTACCGTTAATTGATCTACCATTGATATAGGGCAGCCCGGTCATCGCGCCGGGCTGCTCTTTTTCCTTCCGGGGGCAGCCCGAGGATCGTCGCACCAAGGGGCGCACATGATTGAAGTCCACGACCTCCACAAGCATTTCGGCGGTTTCCACGCCGTCGACGGCGCGTCGCTCAAGATAGAAACCGGCTCGATCACCGGTCTCATCGGCCCGAACGGCGCGGGAAAAACCACGCTTTTCAATGTGATCGCGGGCGTTCTTGAACCAACCTCCGGTCGTGTCACGATGGATGGCGAGGATATAACCGGCCTCAAGCCACACCAATTGTTCGCCAAGGGCCTTTTGCGGACCTTCCAGATCGCCCACGAATTCTCCTCCATGACCTGCCGCGAGAACCTGATGATGGTCCCCGATGGCCAGACCGGGGAAAGCCTGTGGAACACGTGGTTCGGGCGCAAACGCATCGCGGAGGAGGAGCGGGCCTTGCGCGCAAAGGCCGATGAAGTCCTTGAACTCCTTACCATTTCGCATCTCGCCGACCACCCCGCAGGCGCGGTTTCGGGCGGTCAGAAGAAGCTCTTGGAGCTTGGCCGAACCATGATGGTCGACGCCAAGATGGTCTTCCTTGATGAGGTCGGCGCGGGCGTGAACCGGACGCTTCTCAACACGATCGGCGACGCGATCATCCGCCTCAACGAGGAGCGGGGCTACACCTTCTGCGTCATTGAACACGACATGGATTTCATCGGTCGCCTCTGTGGCCCCGTCATCTGCATGGCCGAAGGCCGCGTCCTTGCCGAGGGCACGTTGGCCGAGATCAAGGCCAATGACGCGGTGATCGAGGCATATCTGGGTACCGGCTTGAAAAACAAGGACAAGTTGGAGGAAACCGCTTGATCCGCCGCCTGTCGCTCCTGCTGCTTCTGGGGGTGCTTGCCTCGCCCCTGACCGCGCAGCTTGTGCCGAAGGACGGCGATGACGTGGCCGCGGATGGCGCGCAACCCGCCGCGCCCTGCCCCGTCGTCTCGGGCCCGTTCCGCTTTTGCGGCAATTCCCCCCAATTCACGCTGACGCCCCAAGGCGACAATGCCGATGTCACCGCCTATTACGTCACGCCCGAAGCGATCCAGGCCGTCGCCGTGATCGAGCCGCTGGGCTCCCAGGACGGGCTGACCATCGCCTCCATGCAGCAAAGCGCGCTCCAGATCCTGTCGCAATCCACCGGCACTTCGCCCGGGACGATCCCGATCCTCGAACGGGGGACGCTTGATGTCAGCGCCACCTCGCGGCCGAATTTCGTCTATTCCGGCGTGGTCGACGGCACGCCCATCGTCTATTCCAACACGATCGTCCTTCTGGACCAGTCGGTCGCGCAATTCGTGACGCTCGACATCGGGGCGCGCGCCTATACCGACCGCCATCGGGAACTTCACGCCCGCTTCCTTTCCAACATTCAGGTGGCCGAATGACCCAGACCAATCCCTACCAGAATGACCGCGGCAACAAGGACCGGTCCTTGGGCCATTCCCACGGCGTCGGCACCGCGGAACCGGTGCGCTCCGGCGGTGCGGCGCGTGTAGCGGAGGCGGCGGAGGCGTTCTTGATCGGGGAGGCTATGACCGGCGGCTACGGCTCGGGCGCGGATATCCTGCATGCCTGCACCATCGCCGTTAATCCCGGCGAGATCGCGGTGATCGTCGGACCGAACGGCGCCGGGAAATCCACCGCGATGAAGGCCGTCTTCGGCATGCTCAACCTGCGCGAGGGGCGCGTCGTGCTAGATGGGGAGGATATCTCAGAGCTTTCGCCCCAGGCACGCGTCGCCAAGGGCATGGGGTTCGTGCCGCAGACCTCCAACATCTTCACCTCCATGAGCGTGGAGGAAAACCTGGAGATGGGCGCCTTCATCCGCCGCGATGACATCCGCACCACGATGGAGCAGGTCTATGACCTTTTCCCAATCCTGCGCGACAAGCGCAAACAGGCCGCCGGGGAGCTCAGCGGTGGTCAACGCCAGCAGGTCGCCGTGGGCCGCGCGCTCATGACAAAACCGAAGGTTTTGATGCTTGATGAGCCAACGGCGGGTGTCTCCCCCATCGTGATGGACGAACTTTTCGACCGGATCATCGAAGTGTCGCGAACCGGTATTCCGATATTGATGGTTGAACAGAACGCCCGCCAAGCGTTGGAAATCGCCGACAAGGGCTATGTCCTCGTGCAGGGGCGCAACGGCTATACCGGCACAGGGAAGGAGCTTCTGGCCGATCCGGAGGTCCGCAAGAGCTTCCTGGGCGGTTGAATGGCGCGTATCGCGGTCCTCTCCATTGCGATGCTCGCCTGCGGCCCCGTCCTGGCCGCGCTTGATGATGAGCCGCTGTCCGACACCTATTCCGGACTATGCACCATGGATGCCGCCTGTGACGCCGATGGCCATTGCACCCGTATCCCTGCATTGGGGGAGCTTGTGATCCGCATCACGCCCGAGGCGACCCGTATGGGTCGCCCCGATGAAGAAACCCTGGATATGATCGACCATTACCCGACGCTTGACGCGGCCCTGCCGCTGCCCGCGCTCGACAATCACCGCCGCAGCTTCCTGACCGATGCCCCGGCGGAGGGCGCGGCGCGGCGCTTTCACCTTCATGTCCAGATCGCGGAACCGGCCCCGGGCCAACCCGCCCTCAGCCCCCGTCACTTCCGGCTGACCTGCTTCGAGGCCCCCGCATGAAGGCCCTCGCTCTCGCGGTTTTGCTGTTCACGCCCGGGCAGGCACAGGCCACGGGCCTCGACTGCCGCTTCACCACGATTTGCAGCCCCCTAACCGATTGCCAGGACCACGCGGGCGTTCCGTTCCGGTTCGATGTTACCGATGGCGGGCTAAGCTTCGTGTCGGACGGGCGCACGATCCTTGGCACACCACTTTCGAACGTCGCGCCGCCCGCCATGGCGCTGGTCTTCGATACGGCCCCCGATGCCACGATCCTTTTGTCCGTCACGGCCAGCGGACAGGCGGTGATGACGCAGCAAGATATCCTTGCGGGTGACACGATCCAATCGGTGTCATTCTTCGGCATCTGCGAACCCGCCGCATGACCCGCACCAGCCGACACCATCCGGCCCAAGACTTGAAGGGACGCCCATGACCCGCCGCATCCTCACGGCCCTGCCCCTTTGCCTTCTGCCCTTCGCGGCCCCGGCGCAGGAGGGAACGCTGAATTGGACCTGCCTCCTCAGCATCCTGTGCCCCGACACCGGTGCGTGCCGGGACTGGGATCAGGTCATCACGATCGTCGAGGGAGAGGAGGATTGGCAGGTCAACTGGAACGCGGATCTGCCGAATGCCTACGAATTGATCGCGGATTTGCCACCGGCTGAAGATGCCCTTGAACCGGTCCATGTGCGCAGCCTGCTTTACCGCAACGAACGCGCGCAATCGACGCAGATGGTGACATTCGACAGCACCGGACGAGTGGTCGTCACAGGCCACCAGCCCCAGGCCGCAACGCGCACCGTCACGGGCATCGGAACCTGCGAGGCATCGTGAGTCTCGCCCGCCCCGATCCGCGCCCCATCGTGCTGGCCCTCGCGTTTCTCGCGGCGCCGGTGGCGGCGGAGCCGTGGAATTGCCGGATGACCGTCCTGTGCCAGAACCTCGATTGCCACGCCGTCGACGACCGTTACGAAGTGATCGCCGCCGATCACGAGGGGCAATTGTTCCTGACCTCCCCCGCGGGCGATCACCCTGTCGAACGCCTCACCCGCCAGGGCACGCTGCCCGCCGCCTATGCCGGGGCCGGCGACGCCGCCTTGGGAGAGCTTCTGACGATAATCGAGGATGGCCGCGCGCTTCTGTCGATCCACGGCTATGACGGCCCCGCGCGCACGACGACGCTTTTCGGCACCTGCGCCGTGCAATGACCCCATGACCCACTGGCCAAGCCAAAGCCCCTTCGCTAGACCTGATTTTCAAGCGCCGCCACAAGGCGCGTTACCGACCAAGGGAGACATCGCGTGGACGTCCTGAACGCCATCGTCGCATTGGCGAATTTCGTCATCATCCCCGCCACGGCCTACGGCGCGCAACTGGCGCTCGGCGCTCTTGGCGTGACCCTGATCTACGGGATTTTGCGGTTCTCCAACTTCGCCCATGGCGACACGATGGCTTTCGGCACCATGGTCACGATTTTCGTGACATGGGGATTCCAGGCCGCAGGCATCGGGTTCGGCCCCCTGCCCACGGCGCTTCTGGCCCTGCCCTTCGGCATCGCGGCCACGGCCCTGCTGGCGATCGGGACGGATGCCACCGTCTATCGCTTCTACCGCACCCAGAAGGCCAAGCCGGTGATCTTCGTGATCGCCTCGCTCGGCGTGATGTTCATCATGAACGGCATCGTCCGCTTCCTGATCGGCGTCGACGACCAGCGTTTTGCGGATGGGGAGCGGTTCATCATCGGCGCACGGGACTTTCGCGAGATGACGGGGCTTGAGGAGGGTCTTGCGTTCCGGACCACCCAAGGCATCACCATCGTCGTCGCCATCATCGCCGTGGTCCTGCTGTTCTGGTTCCTCAACCGCACCCGCACCGGCAAGTCGATGCGCGCCTTTTCCGATAACGAGGATCTGGCGCTATTATCAGGCATCAACCCCGAACGGGTCGTGCTCATCACGTGGATCATCGTGGCGGCGCTGGCGACCACGGCGGGTGTGCTTTACGGCCTCGACAAGTCATTCAAACCCTTCACCTACTTCCAGCTGCTCCTGCCGATCTTCGCCTCGGCCATCGTGGGCGGGCTCGGCAACCCGCTCGGCGCAATCCTCGGCGGCTTTCTCATCGCGTTTTCCGAGGTCGGCGTGACCTACGCCTTCCGCAAGGTCGTGGGCTATCTCGGGCCGGAGGATTGGCAGCCCGAGGGGCTCCTGCAATTGCTCAGCACCGATTACAAATTCGCCGTGTCCTTCGGCATCCTCCTGATCGTGCTCCTGTTCAAACCCACCGGCATCATGAAGGGGAAATCGGTATGAGCGACGCGGCCAATACCCAGACCCCCGCCTCCTCCATCAACGCCAAGAACATCCTGCTCTTCGCGTTGGTGGCGCTGCTGTTCGTCGGCACGGGCTTCGTGCAATCGTGGAACACCGCGCTCACGATTTTCAACATGGGCCTGATCTCGGCCATCATGGCGCTGGGTGTGAACATGCAATGGGGCTATGCGGGCCTGTTCAACGTGGGCGTTATGGGCTTTGTGGCCCTGGGCGGTCTTGCCGCCGTCCTCGTCTCCTCCGACCCGGTGCCGGAGGCGTGGGCCCTGGGCGGCCCGCGCATCCTTCTGGGCCTTGTCCTGGGCGCGGCTACCATCCTCGCCGCCATCCTCGCCTATTCCAGATTGCCCGCCGGCCGTCTTCGGATGCTCGCCATCCTCGTCATCCTGATCGGCGGCTTCGCGATCTACCGCGCGGTCATCGGACCGGGCGTCGAAGCGGTCGAAGCCTACGAGCCCGCCTCGACCGGTTTTCTTGGCGGCCTCGGCCTGCCGGTGGTCCTTGCCTGGCCCGTGGGCGGGCTTCTGGCTGCCGGAGCGGCGTGGATCATCGGCAAGACCGCCCTGGGCCTGCGGTCCGATTACCTCGCCATCGCCACCCTCGGCATCGCCGAGATCATCATCGCCATCCTCAAGAACGAGGATTGGCTGGCCCGTGGCGTCAAGAACGTCACCGGCATCCCCCGCCCCGTCCCTTATGAGGTTGATCTACAGGCCTCCGAAAGCTTCCTCAACTTCGCCAATTCCCTCGGGGCCGATCCGGTCAGCGCGTCGACCATCACCGTGAAACTCGCCTATGCGGGCCTCTTCATCGTCGTGCTCGGAGTGCTGATCTGGCTGGTCGAAAAGGCGTGGAATTCGCCCTGGGGCCGCATGATGCGCGCGATCCGCGACAACGAGGTCTCGGCATCCGCCATGGGCAAGGACGTGAAGGCGCGCCATTTGCAGATCTTCATCCTCGGCTCCGCCGTTTGCGGGCTGGCGGGCGCGATGATGACCACCCTCGACAGCCAGCTTGTCCCCGGCACCTACCAACCCCTGCGCTTCACTTTCCTGATCTGGGTGATGGTGATCGTGGGCGGATCGGGCAACAATTGGGGCGCGGTTCTGGGCGGCTTCCTGATCTGGTGGCTCTGGGTGCAGGTCGAACCGCTTGGCCTCCTGCTCCTACAAGGGCTGACCGCGGGGATGGAGGAAGGCGCCTTCCTGCGCGAACACCTTCTCGATTCAGCGGCCCATATGCGGCTTCTGACAATGGGGATCATCCTGCTTCTGGTCCTGCGGTTCAGTCCCCGCGGCCTGATCCCGGAACGGTAAGCGCGACGATCACCGCGACATGAAGGTGAGGATGTGCGCCGTCAGATCCTCTGGGGCTTCCTCGGGGATCGCATGACCGCATGGCAGGGCGAGGCCGGACACATCGTCCGCCTTCTCCCTCCAGGTCGCCATGACATCGTAAAGCTCCCCCACAACGCCGCGCGCCCCCCAGATGGCGAGGAGCGGTGCGGTGACGCGACGATCCTCATCGTCCCGGTCGTGTTCCAGATCAATGCTCGCCGCCGCCCGGTAATCCTCGCAAATCGCATGCAACGTCGCCGGATCACGGTAACAGCGCAGGTATTCGGCGATCGCCGCCTCCTCCACCGATCCTTCGATCTTCACCTGCCCCGCGATATGCCTGCGCAGGAAGTATTCCGGGTCCGACGCGATCATCTTCTCGGGCAGGCCATCGGGCTGAATCAGGAAGAACCACCAGAAATAGCGCGTCGCGAATTCCTGGTTGGTGCGCTCGTACATCGTGCGCGTGGGCGCGATATCCAGCACGATCAGCCGCTCGACCGCATCCGGGTGGTCAAGCGCCATCCGATGCGCCACGCGCCCGCCGCGGTCATGGCCGACGACCGAAATCCGCTCAAGGCCCAGATGCTGCATCAGGGCGATCTGATCGGTGGCCATCACCCTTTTGGAATAGGGACGGTGTGACGGATCACTCTGCGGTTTGTCGCTGTCGCCATATCCCCTCAGGTCCGGCGCGATCACCTGATACCCGGCCTCCACCAGACGCGGCGCGACCTTGCGCCAGACCACGTGGGTCTGCGGATGACCGTGCAGAAGCAAGATCGGCGGCCCCGCCCCCGCGCTGGCATAATTGATGGAGAGGTCGGGCAGCTGAACCCGCTGGACGTCAAAGCCCTCAAGAAACGCAGACGCGGCCATTCAGGCCCCGTCCAGCACGGCGTCCGCAATCGCCGCGCCGCAGGTTTTCGTGTCGGCGCGCCCGCCAAGATCGCCCGTGCGCAAGTCCTCCTCCGCCAACACACGCTCGATGGCGGTGACAATCGACGCGCTGGCCTCCTGCGCGCCCAGATGTTCCAGCATCATCGCCGCGGCCCAGATCTGCCCGACCGGATTGGCGATACCCTTGCCAGCGATGTCCGGGGCGGAGCCATGGACCGGCTCGAAGAGGGAGGGGAATTTTCCCTCCGGGTTGATGTTGCCCGACGGCGCAATCCCGATGGTTCCGGTGCAAGCAGGGCCAAGGTCCGAAAGGATGTCGCCAAAGAGGTTGGAGGCAACCACGACGTCGAACCAATCCGGGTGGAGGACGAATTGTGCCGTCAGAATATCAATGTGGTACTTGTCGACCTTGATGTCGGGATAGTGCGTCGCCATCTCGGCCACCCTCTCGTCCCAATAGGGCATCGTGATGGAGATCCCGTTGGACTTCGTGGCCGATGTCAGGTGCTTACCGCGCTTGGCCGCCAGATCGAAGGCGTATTTCAGGATGCGGTCCACGCCGATCCGGCTCATCACCGTTTCCTGCACCACGATTTCCCGGTCCGTGCCGGGGAACATCTTGCCCCCGATGGACGAATATTCACCCTCGGTATTCTCGCGCACGATCATCATGTCGATGTCGCCGGGTGCGCGACCCGCCAAGGGCAGCGGAACGCCAGGCATGGCGCGCGCGGGGCGCAGGCTGACATATTGGTCGAATTCGCGGCGAAACTGGATCAGCGATCCCCAAAGCGAGATGTGGTCAGGCACGACATCCGGCCATCCGACCGCCCCGAAGAACAGCGCGTCGCTGCCGCCAAGGTGATCCTTCCAGTTATCGGGCATCATCTGCCCGTGCTGCGCATAATAGTCGGCCGAAGCGAAGTCGTGATCGGTGAAATCGAACCCCAGGTCGAACCGTTTCGCGGCCGCCTCCAGAACGCGAACGCCTTCTCGCGTCGTCTCCTTCCCGATCCCGTCACCGGGGATGACGGCGATTTTCCAGCTGTTTTTCGACATGGGTGTCTTCCTTTTGGGCCCGACCTGCCTAGGCCAGACGTCGAGGTCAGGCAACCGGGACGGTCGCGCCCCGGTCCTCCCTCAGCCGCCCGGCGGCGGGGCGGAGAGAAGGACCATCGCAACCGCAATCGCCACGATCGCAAGGGCCGCCAGCACGATCACCACCAATCCCCTCCCGGCCCCCTTGCCCGTGAAAACCAATTCGCAATCCTGATCGGGCGTCACATGGATGATGAAATCCGCGTCGGCAAATCCCTTCTCGATGCTGTTGCGGGATTGCAGCGGAAAGGTTTCCCGCTTCCAGCTGAACCAGTGCCAGCGGTCCACCTCGACAATCCCCGAGATGTCGCCGTCCTTAGCGGTCGCGTCGAAGTTGATCGTGCTGGGAACAGAGCTTGAGAACAGCCGGAACACCTTCGTCCGCGCGCCCGCCTGGATATCGACTGTCTTGCCCATGCCCGAAAGTATACATCGTCGGGTCGGTGAGACCCACCTTCCCCGTAGAAATCGCTAAATTTTCGTAAACAATTTCAATAATATTGTTCTGTTACAACGACTTAACCATGGGTTGCGCGCTTGCAATCATCCAGATCACCGCCCCTCATAGGCCGGTGCGCGCTTTTCCAGGAAGGCCATCACGCCTTCCTTGAAGTCCCGCGTCTTTCCGCATTGGCCCTGCAACTGCCCCTCCAGGTGCAACTGCTCCTCCAGCCCGTTGCCGAAGCTTGCCCGCATGACCTGTTTGATCCGCTTGAACGCCTCCGTCGGGCCGGTTGCCAGGTGGGTCGCGCGGGCCATCCAGAGCTCCTCGAATTCGTGGTCCGGAGCCATTTCCCAGATCATGCCCCATTCCGCCGCCTGTGCCGCGCTGATCTTCTCGGCGAACAGCGCTGCTCCCATCGCCCGCTGCAACCCGATGGTGCGCGGCAAGGCCCAGGTGCCGCCCGCATCCGGGATCAGGCCGATGCGCGAAAACGCCTGGATGAACGACGCGGATTCGGCTGCGATCACCACGTCACAGACCAGGGCAAGGTTCGCCCCCGCCCCCGCCGCCGTGCCGTTCACCGCCGCGATGACCGGAACCGGGCAATCGACAATCGCCATCAGCATCGGGATGTATTCGTCGCGCAGCGTCCGTTCCAGGTTCAGGTTCGCCGCATTGGCCCGGTCGCCCAGATCCTGCCCCGAACAAAACGCCCGCCCCGTCCCGGTCAGCACCACAACGCGCGCCGATTGTCCCGCCGCGACGACGGCATGGGTGATCTCCGCCCGCATCTGGGTGTTGAGCGCGTTCATCACCTCTTCACGGTTGAGCGTGATGACGGCGATACCTTCGCGAGTGTCGAGCGTGATGGTCTGATAATCCATGGGCGTGGGGCCTTTTCGTTTACCTGCCCGGACCATAGGCAAACCGTTCGGTTCAGAAAAGCGGAAACGCTGCGTCAGTCGCGGCGCGGATCGGAGAGGATTTCGTCCAGCCGCGCCTGTTCCTCGGCGCTCAACCCGGCTTCCGCAGGCGCCTGCGCGGTGGCACGGCCCCGCACGTAAGCCACCGAAAGGCCAAGCCCCGCCAGCAGCAAGGCCGGTCCGGCCAGCCACAGGAGCATGGTCGACCCGTCAAAGGTCGGGCGCAGCAGCACGTATTCGCCGTAGCGCGCCACGATGTAATCCACGACCTCCGTATCGCTGTCGCCCTCCACCAGGCGCTCGCGCACCAGAAGGCGCAGGTCGCGGGCCAGATCGGCGTTGGATTCGTCGATACTCTCGTTGCGGCAGACCAGGCAGCGCAAACCGCCGGAGATATCCCGCGCCCGCTCCTCCAGCACCGGATCGTCCAGCACCTCGTCGGGTTGCACCGCCAGCACGGGCGTCGCGGCGAGAAGCAGGATGAGGAGGATGCGTTTCATTCCGCTGGCACGCCCGCGTTGGGTGCTTTCGCCGCTCCCGCCGCCACGCGGTAGCGCCGGTCACTGAGACTGAGGAAGCCGCCAAGCGCCATGATGATCGTGCCGCCCCAGATCCAATTGGCGAAGGGCTTGATCCAGACCCGCAACGCCCAACCGCCGCCCTGCTGCGGATCGCCGAGGGTGACGTAGACATCGCGCGTCACGCCGTTGTTGATCCCGGCCTCCGTCGTGGGCATGCCCGCCACGGGATAGATCCGACGCTCCGGCGTGAGGACGGAAATCTCCTCCCCCGTCTCCGGATCGCTGACGCGGACGCGCGCTTGCGTGGCGAGGTAATTGGGGCCCTGCACATTCTCATCCACACCCAGAAGCTCAATCTGGTAGGCGCCGACGATATAGGTCTCCCCTTCCCGCGCGACGCGGATATCCTCGATCTGATACCCGGTCAGGGTCACGACGCCGAACATCGTGATCCCCACACCGGCATGTGCGATGGACTTGCCCCAATCGGCACGCGGCAAGCGGGTGAGACGGCCAAACCTGCTTGAAATCTCCCCGCGCCCGGTCCGGGTCCAGAGGTCGGTCACGGCTCCGGCAACCAACCAAACCGAAAGCGCCACGCCAAGGGGGGCGATCGCCGTGCGGCCCGTATACATCGCCCAGGTCAGCAGGCCGATTGCGATGGCCAGAATCGCGGCGGGCATCAGCGCACGCAGCGGCTTGGTCAGCGTTGCGCGTTTCCACGGCATCATCGCCGCGATAGGCAGGGCCACCGACAGCGCGAATACGAAGGGCGTGAACGCCGCGTCGAAGAAAGGTGGCCCGACAGAGAGCGTTCGGTCAAAGAACAGGTCCGCAATCATCGGCCAGATCGTTCCGATAAAAACCACGAAGCACGACACCGCCAAGAGGAGATTGTTGAGGACGAGCCCACTCTCGCGGCTGACGGTCGAGAAGACGCCCTTCGCCTCCATCGCGCCCGCGCGGAAGGCGAAGAGGATAAGCGCGCTACCCATGAACACGGCCAGGATCATCAGGATGAAGACGCCACGTTCGGGATCGTTGGCGAAGGCATGCACCGACGTCAGCACGCCGGAGCGCACGATGAAGGTCCCGATGAGCGAGAAGCCGAAGGCGAGGATCGCCAGAAGGATCGTCCACGACTTCAGGCTCTCGCGTTTTTCCACAACGATGGCTGAGTGGAGCAAAGCCGCCGAGATCAGCCACGGCATGAAGCTCGCATTTTCCACCGGGTCCCAAAACCAGAACCCGCCCCAGCCAAGCTCGTAATACGCCCACCACGACCCAAGGCCGATGCCGATGGTCAAGAACACCCAGGCCGCCAGCGTCCAGGGCCGCACCCACCGGCCCCACGCCGCGTCAACGCGCCCCTCGATCAGGGCGGCGACGGCGAAGGAGAACGCCATGGAGAGGCCGACATAACCGAGGTAAAGGAACGGCGGATGGAAGGCCAAGCCAGGGTCCTGCAACAGCGGATTCAAGTCCTGCCCGTTGAAGGGCGGGCTCGCAAGGCGCAGGAACGGGTTGGACGTGAAAAGGATGAAGGCGAAGAACGCCACGGCGACGGAGGATTGAACCGCCAGAACGCGGGCGCGCAGTGTCGGCGGCAGGCCCTTGCCGAACCAGCTGGCACACGCCCCGAACAGCGTCAGGATCAGCACCCAAAGCAGAAGCGAACCCTCATGGTTCCCCCAGACCCCGGTGATCTTGTAGAGCAGTGGCTTGTCGGTATGGGAATTTGCGACAACGAGGCTGAGCGAGAAATCGGATGTCACGAAGGCATAGGTCAGCGCGGCGAAGCTGAACGCCGTCAGGATGAATTGCGCAGACGCCGCGGGATCGGCGGTCGCCATCCAGGCCGCATCGTTACGGGCCGCGCCGATCAACGGTACGATCATCTGGAAGATGGCCACGGCAAAGCCGAGGATCAGGGCGAAATGTCCAAGCTCAACGATCATGGGATGTAGTCTAGGTCGTGCGGGCGCCAGTGACCATAGGATGCGATGCCTTGGCCAATCGGATTTCGCCGCGTTGACGCGGATGTCATGTCGCAAGGTGCAGAAGAGGAGCGCGTAGCTCATTCAAGAATGAATAGCGTCATCTCGAAAACGGTCACAAATCATTCACGAGTGAATGATCAACGCGATACCAGCGGGGCGGGATGACCCCGCCTAGCGGCCCCGGAACAGCCCGCCCAGAACGCCACGGACCACGGCGCGGCCCGTGCGGGTGCCAAGCTGACGGGCGAAGCTTTTCGCGAAGGTCGTCCCGATGGAATCGGAGCGGGAGGAGGAGCGGCGCTGGCGCGCGGGGCGCGAAGACGAGCGGCTGACGCCACCACCGGTATAGCGACGCCCGGCGCGGTATTCGCGTTCGGCGGCTTCCGCCTGTTCCTCGGCCGCCTCCGCTTCTTCCGCCTCTTTCGCGGCTTCGGCGGCGCGTTTTTGCAAGATCTCGTAGGCGCTTTCACGGTCCTGCAGCGTCTCGTATTTGCCTGCGACCGGTGATTGGCCCATCAGCGCAGCGCGGGTTGAGGGCTCGATCGGGCCAAGCTGGGACGAGGGCGGGCGGATCAACGTGCGTTGGGCAATGCCCGGGATGCCCTTGCGTTCCAGCAGGGACGTCACGGCCTCCCCCACACCAACTTCGCGGATCGCGTCTTCGATATCGAAATCAGGATTGTCGCGGTAATTCTCCGCCGCCTGACGCAGATCGCGGCGGTCCTTGGCGGTAAAGGCGCGGAGTGCGTGCTGAACACGATTGCCGAGTTGACCCAGGATGTCCTCGGGTACGTCGGCCGGGTTCTGGGTGATGAAATAGACGCCAACACCCTTGGACCGGATCAGGCGCGCGACCTGTTCCACCTTGTCGACAAGCGCCTTGGGGGCGTCTTCGAACAGCAGATGCGCCTCGTCGAAGAAGAAGACCAGCTTGGGTTTGTCGGGGTCGCCGACCTCCGGCAGGGTCTCGAACAGCTCGGACAGGAGCCACAGCAGGAAGGTCGCGTAAAGCCGTGGCGATTGCATCAGCTTGTCTGCGGCCAGGATGTTGATGCGGCCGGCCCCGGCAGCATCCGTCAGAAACAGATCGTCCAACTCCAACGCCGGTTCGCCGAAGAAAGCGGTGCCACCCTGCCCCTCCAGCACCAGCAGGCGCCGTTGGATCGCGCCGATCGACGCGGTGGAGACGTTTCCGTAGCGCAGGGACAGGGTCTTGCGATTCTCCCCCACCCAGACCAGCAAGGCCTGAAGATCCTTGAGGTCCAGGAGCGCCCATCCTTCTTCGTCCGCGACACGGAAGGCGATGTTCATCACGCCTTCCTGTGCCTCGCTCAATTCCAGCAGGCGCGACAGGAGGAGTGGCCCCATCTCGGCCACCGTCGTGCGGATCGGGTGGCCCTGTTCGCCGAAAAGGTCCCAGAACGTTACGGGAAAGGCGCGGTAGGCGTAGTCGGTGAAGTTGATCGTGGCGGCGCGATCCATGAAGGGTTGGTGCAGCTTGAAGTCCGGCGAACCGGCCTGGGCCAGGCCCGACAGATCACCCTTCACGTCCGACAGGACGACCGGCACGCCAAGGGCGGAGAAGCTTTCGGCGAGAATCTGGAGCGTGACGGTCTTGCCGGTCCCCGTCGCACCGGCAATCAGCCCGTGGCGGTTCGCATAGTCAGGGCGCAGCACCTGCGCTTGCCCGTAATCGGGGCCGCCGCCGCCCACGAAAATTCCGTTATCCACCTGGTCGGCCATGATCCTGCCCCCTGCTCTGCCCTGCCCCCGCGGCACGTCGCGGATACAAATACATTTTTAACCTTTTGATGCCAGTCTGTCCGTGCATCTGCCCGCTTGGGTGGGTGTTGACTTCCTCCCTGTCAACTGGCCGCGTCCTTCATGGGCGCGGTTTTTTTTGGCCGTTTGGTCAGGAATCGCGAGGTCGTTCACATTTGAAAAAAGGCGCATTTGGGCTGTTGACGCCTCGTCGCCGGTGGCATAGCGTCCGCCACATAAGTCGGCCAGTCCGACAGGGAGAGAAAATGCAAAGGGTCCGTCCGCGGACCCTTTAGCTATTTTGGGACCCCCGCACACCCCAATCTACAACCTCCGCGGATACCAATTCAGCCCCGGTCGGCATATCGGGGCCGATCCCGAAAGCCCCTACGATTTTGCCCCTGACAGACCGGGCCTTCCCGTGATAGCCACCCGCTCAGACATGGCACCGGATCGACTGACGGACCGGGATTGCACGCCAGAACCGCAAAGACGTTAAGGAAAGTGTTCCGCATGAATTTCTCCAGAACCCTTGTCGCACTTGGCCTTGCGGCCAGCCTCGCCCTTCCCGGCTTGGCGTTGGCCCAGGATGAGCCGCTGGTCCTGCCCGACCGGGCCGAGGTTGAACCGGGGGAGCCCTATGTCTCCGACATCTTCCGGGACTGGCAGATCCGCTGCATCCGTGCCGAGGGTGACGAGGCCCCGGACCGCTGCGAAATGTTCCAGCTTCTGGAGGAGGAAAACGGCAACCCGGTCGCGGAATTCCGCATCTCCGCTGCGCTGTTCGAACAGGATGACACCGTGGCGACCGCGACGATCCTGACCCCGCTCGACACGCTGTTGAGCCCGGGCCTGCAGATCCAGATCGACGACAATCCGCCCGCGACCGTACCCTATGCGTTCTGTCGTCCGATCGGCTGTTTCGTGCAGCTGGCACTGACCGCCGACGACATCAGCCAGTTCGAAAGCGGCGCCGATACCGCGGTGCGCCTGTTCGCGCTGATCCGTGACGAGTCGGGCCAGATGGGCGGCGCGCCTGTGCCGACGGTTGCATCGCTGCGGGGTTTCACGGCGGCATTCGCGTCCCTGGAGGAGCGGATGGTCGAGATCCGGGCCTTCATCGAGGCCCAGGAAGATGCCGCGCCCGCAGAGGGTGACGCGGAAGGTGAGGCAACCGAATAAGCCGCGTATCCGGTTAAAGAATTGGCCCGCGACCCGTTTGGTTCGCGGGCTTTTTCTTTGGTATCGTTTGCCGCGTCAGGGCGCAGCACGCAGGGCGATGACCGCATTCAGGCCGCCGAAGGCAAAGGCATTGGACAGGCAGGCGCCGACCTTCGCCTCCCGCGCGTCGTTGGGCACGACGTCGAGGGCGCATTCGGGGTCCGGCTCCTCATAGCCGATGGTGGGCGCCACGATGCCGTCCTTCAGTGCCATGATGCAGGCCAGAAGCTCCACCGCGCCCGTTCCACCGATGAGGTGGCCGTGCATGGACTTGGTGGACGAGATCATCAGGTCGTCCGCGTGGTGGCCGAATGCATGGGCCACGGCGGCGCATTCCACCTTGTCATTGGCCGCCGTTCCAGTGCCGTGGGCATTGATATAGCCCACATCCTCGGGATTGAGACCGCCATCGGTGAGCGCCCCCGAAATCGCGCGCGCGGCCCCCTGCTGGGACGGCATGACGATATCGGCGGCGTCGGATGTCATGGCGAAGCCCACGACTTCCGCCAGAACGTCCGCCCCGCGGGCGCGCGCGTGCTCGTATTCCTCGAACAGGAACACCGCCGCGCCCTCGCCCTGGACCATGCCGTTACGGTTGGCGGAGAACGGGCGGCATGCATCTTTCGACATGACACGCAGCCCTTCCCACGCCTTGACGCCCCCGAAGCTGAGCATCGCTTCCGATCCGCCCGTCACCATCACGTCCGCACCGCCGTAGCGTATGATATTGAACGCCTGCCCCATGGCATGGTTGGACGATGCGCAGGCCGTCGCCACCGAGAATGACGGTCCCTTGAGGTTCCATTCCATGCTGACATGGGAGGCGGCGGCGTTGTTCATCAGCTTCGGCACGACGAAGGGGTGGACGCGGTTCTTCCCCTCCTCATAGACGGAGCGGTAATTCTCATCCCATGTGTTCACGCCGCCGCCCGCGGTGCCAAGCACCACGCCCGACCGCGTGGCCAGCGCACCGGAGAAATCAAGACCGCACCCGTCCAGGGCCTGGCGGGCGGCGATGAGGGTGAATTGGGTGAAGCGGTCGTAGAGCGCGATCTGCTGGCGGTTGAACAGCGCCTCGGGGTCGTAATCCTTCACCTGCCCGCCGATGCGCACGCTCAACCGGTCGACATCGCGCAACTCCAGCTCGGAAATGCCGCAGCGCCCGTCGCGGAACGCTGCCAGCGTCGCGGGCACGTCATGGCCCAAGGCGTTGATCGTGCCCTGCCCGGTGATGACGACGCGGCGCAAATGTCAGGCCTTCTGTTCGGCGACGAGGCCTTCAACGGCACGGATGATCGCGGCCACCGAAGAGATGTCGAACTCCGAGGCATCGGGTTCATTGGCGTTGAACGGGACCTGAATATCGAAGGCTTCCTCGATCGCGAAAATCGACTCCACAAGGCCGAGGCTGTCGATCCCCAGATCCTCCAAGGTGGCGTCGGGGGTGACATCGCCGGGTTCCAGCACCGCCTGTTCGGCAATGATCGCTATGACCTTGTCGTGAACGCTCTGGCCCATCGCCTCTTCCCTTTGATCTTGAACGATCATCTAGGGCGTCTTGTCGGACTTTAAAACGGCTTTCTTCAATTCCGCCACGGTCTGGGACAGGCGGGGCAAGCGGCGGAGTGCTTTGTACATGTCCACGTGCAGGTCCATCTTCACCGCCGGATGCCCCATGACCATCCGGCCCGAAGGGACATTGGTGAAAAGCTTGGACGCCCCCGCTGCCACCACGTCCGAGCCGATCGTGATGTTGTCGCTGACCCCGCATTTGCCGCCGAGAACCACGCGGTCGCCGACCTCCACCGATCCTGCGAAACCTGTCTGGCCGCAGATCAGGCAATCGCGCCCGATCCTGCAATTATGGCCGATATGGACGAGATTATCGACCTTCGTGCCGTCCCCGATGACGCTGTCTGCGATCGTGCCCCGGTCGATGGCGGTGTTGGCCCCAACCTCCACATCCTCGCCGATCACCAACCCGCCGAGGGAATGGATGCGTGTCCAACTCTGGTCGGTGGCCGCGTCCTGCGCGGTGCCAAGGCTTTCGCGCGCCGCCTCCACCTGTGACTTTTCGGGCGTGACGAAACTGAAACCGTCCGCGCCCAGAACCGCGCCGGGCTGCGCGATGAAGCGATCCCCGATGCGCACGTGGTGGCAGATGCGGACCCCTTCGTGGATGACGGCATCGTCGCCGATCGTGGCCCCTGCCCCGATGCTGGCGTGGGATGCGATGCGGGCATTGGCCCCGATGCGCACACCGTGTCCGATCACGACGAACGGCCCGATCCGCGCGTCCCGTCCGATCACGGCGGTCGGGTCGATCACGGCGTTGGCGTGAATGCCGCGCGGAAGCGCCGGGCCGGGATCCATCGCCGAGGTCACACCCGCCATGGCATATCGGGGGCGCGGCGCGATGATCGCGGCCTCCAACCCCAGCGCCTGCCAATCCATGCCCGCCCCGATCACCGCCACGCGGGCGCGACCCTGGGACAAGCCCTCGGCATAGGCGGGCGACATGGCGAGCGCGAGATCGTCGGGACTTGCGGCGGACGGCTCCGCCACACCGGTCACCAAAAGATCGGCGGCGCCCAGGACCTCTGCCCCAAGCGCCGCCGCAATGTCTTTCACCTTGTAAGCAGCCATGCCGCCCTCACCCGCTGATTGCGGGTTGGACTTAGCTGTTCACCCCGCGAATCTCCACCCCCAGGTCCTGAATGGCGCGGCGCAATTGCGCGTTGCGACCGTAGATGTCGTTGCGGAAGTTCAAGCGGTTCTCCGTATCCACCCAGGCCGTCCAGTAGACGAGGTGCACCGGAACCGGCTCCACCAGGTTCACTTGCGTCTCGCGCCGCGTGTTCAAGATCGTGTCGAAGAAGGTCCGGGGATCGGCCTCCTGCGCGGCGAGAAGGTGGTAGGCGAGGTCGAAGGGATCATCCAGACGGATGCAGCCCGCGGAATAGGCCCGCACCTCATGGGTCATCAGGTGCTGGTCCGGGCTGTCGTGGAGGTAGATGTTCCACTGGTTGGGAAACATGAACTTCACAAGGCCAAGCGCGTTGCGCGGACCCGGCGGCTGGCGCAGGTCGAACGGGAAGTTCGAGGCCGAATACCGCGACCAATCCACGGCTCCGCGGCTGACCGGGCGGCCATTGGCCATCAATTGCAGGTGGTTCGCGCCGCCCGCAAGGATCGACGGGATATAGCCGCGCGCGATGGACCGGGGCACATACCAACTCGGGTTGATGACCATGTGCTCCATCACGTCGGAGAATTCCGGGGTGCGGCGATCGCTGTCACGGCTGCCGATGACCGAGCGGGTGATGAAGGTGACTTCGCCATCATCGATCACGCGGGTGTGGAAATCGGGCAGGTTCACGAAGACATGCCGGTCGCCGCGGTCGAAATTCAGCCAGCGCTGGCGTTCCATCGCAAGGATGACCTCGGACAGGTGTTCCGTGGCGGATCGGTTCACGGCATTGATGGTGTCGCCGCCGGCGATGCCATCGGCCTCGATCCCGTTGGCAAGCTGGAACGCAACCACTGCCTGTTGCAGGCGCGCGTCGTAGGTCGCGGTGGCCGAGCGTTCGAGGTAGCCCATCGCCATCAGGCGGTTGCGCAATTGCACGACCGCGTTGCCCGTGGCACCGGGCGCGAGTGAGCCTGCCTGAACCGTGGGGCCGTAGCCGCCATTGTCGATGAGGTTTTCCAGATGCAACTTGGCGCGCATAAGGCGCGTATATTCCGGGTGCTGCGGCGGCAGGGTCGCGATGTACTCATAGGGGTTCGCATCGACGAATTCCGTGAACAGCTCCAGCGGATCGCGGCGCGGCAGGGTGTGAACGATGTCGCCCACGATGTCGCCGGGCTCCAGGAAACCGGAATGGACGTCCTGGGCGTATTGCAGGAACAGAAGCGACGCCTGAACGTCGGCCTGCCCCACCATGTAGGGGTTGGTCGCGCCTTCGAACGCCGCGATCAAGGCGTCGGCGTCGTAGCGTTGGGTGGGAAGGCCGTGGTTATTCGCCTCCGCCAGTGCGGAAAACAGCGCATTGCGGCGGTCGGCGGCGTCGGGCGTCGTCCAGATCGGCTGGAAATCCCGCTCGCGGTAGAACGCGGCCAATTGCTCTTCGGTGGAGGAGGCTTCGGCAATCGCCTGGCGCAGTGCGGAGAAAGCCTGCGCCTCGGCCTGGGCGGGCATCACGAGGGTCGCCACCATGGGCGTCCCGGCCAACGCCAGCGAGAGCAGCGAAAGCTTGGCAAATTTCAACATGTTACTCTTATCCCCGTCGGACAAAATGAATGGGCAGCCGTCAATGGCTCACCGTCGCGTGAACAACGCCTTAAGTCCATTCACGTTTCTGTAAGTTTTTCGGTGTAGTTTCATCTCTGCAACGGCATACGTGGTGCGCGGCATCCGCCAGAGGTGCAAAGCGTGATCGCCACAATCGCCACGCGAATTTCAGCGTTTCTCCGTGAAACCGGCAGAAAATCGCCGAAATTCGGGGGCATAGAGGAGTTGAGGCGCAACGACCCTTCCAAAAAAGTTTCGATTGTGTCACTCCCACCACACTAACCTGTGGGGATGGTACTCGAAACTCTGCTGAGGGCCGCGTGGACAAGCGGTCGGGTGCTACATGGAACGGGCAGGACAAAGGGGCAAGACACCCATGACGGACACGACTTTTTCGCGTCGTGCGCTTTTGCGTACGTTCGCAGCGACGACTGTTGCCGCAGCGCCGGTAATGGCCAACGCGACAGGCTTTCTCCGGGGCGCAGGCGATATTCGCCGTCTCAACATGTATAATGGCCGCGCGGGCGAAAGCCTGAACATGATCTACTGGATCGAAGGCGAATACATTGCTCCGGCGCTGGACGAAGTGAACTATTTCATGCGCGATTGGCGCAATGATCAGGTCATCGACATCAACATCCGCACCATCGACATCATGGCCGCCGCCCATAACCTGATGGATACGAGCGAGCCCTACACGCTTCTTTCCGGCTACCGCAGCCCGGAGACGAACGCGATGCTGCGCCGCCGGTCCTCCGGCGTGGCGCGCAATTCCCGGCACATCCGGGGCGAAGCGGCGGACCTGCAATTGCAGTCCCGCTCGGTCACGCAGATCTTCAACGCGGCACGTGCCTGCAACGCCGGTGGCGTCGGGCGCTATTCCCGGTCCAACTTCGTGCACATGGATTGCGGTCCGGTGCGCACCTGGGGCGGCTGACGCCTCTGTCGAAATATCCGGCCTGCCCGGCCCAGATCTTGCAACGCCCCCGCCGTCCGGTCGGGGGCGTTTTTGCACACGCAGGCGTGACTTGACCGAGTGTTGGACAAGCCGCCCCGCCCCCCCATATCCTGCGCATAGGCAAGAAGGGGGACGCCCATGGCAAACTACACCAAAAATCCGGACGTGATCGCGACGCTGACGCCGGAGCAATTCCGCGTGACGCAGCAAGACGCGACGGAGCGGCCCGGCACCGGAGAGCTGCTGAACAACAAGGAGCCGGGCATCTACGTCGACATCGTGTCCGGCGAGCCCCTGTTCGCATCCTCGGACAAGTACGAAAGCGGCTGTGGCTGGCCCTCGTTCACCAAGCCGATCGAACCCGCCCATATCAACGAGTTGCGCGATATGAGCCTTGGCATGGTTCGCACCGAAGTCCGCTCCACCCACGGGGACAGCCATCTGGGCCACGTATTCCCCGATGGCCCACAGGACCGCGGTGGCCTGCGGTATTGCATCAACTCCGCCTCCTTGCGGTTCGTGCATCGCGACGACATGGAGGCCGAAGGCTACGGCGAATACCTGGATCAAGTGGAGGATGTGGCATGAGCGAACGTGCGGTACTGGCAGGCGGTTGTTTCTGGGGCATGCAGGATCTGATCCGCAAGATGCCCGGCGTTCTGGAGACGCGCGTCGGGTATACCGGTGGCGATGTGCCCAACGCGACTTATCGCAACCACGGCACCCATGCGGAGGGGATCGAGATCATCTTTGATCCGGACCGCATCAGCTATCGGACACTGCTGGAATTCTTCTTCCAGATCCACGACCCCACCACGCCGAACCGGCAGGGCAACGATCGCGGCCTGAGCTACCGCTCGGCGATCTATTATGTGGATGAGGAACAGCACAAAGTGGCGCTCGACACGATCGCGGACGTCAACCATAGCGGGATCTGGCCCGGCCCCGTTGTCACGGAGGTTGAGCCGGTGGGCGATTTCTGGGAAGCTGAGCCGGAGCATCAGGATTATCTTGAGCGCATCCCGAATGGCTATACCTGCCATTTCGTTCGACCAAACTGGGTCCTGCCCAAGCGGACCGAAGCAGCGGAGTAGCCGTCCATGGCCATACAACACATCGCCGTTTTCCTGATCCTTGGTGTGGCGTTTGTCGTATGGACCGTGTTGGCCAAACGGAAGGAAGCGGCGGCCAAGAAGCCAGAGCAAACGTCTGAACAGACCCGATGAGTGTCGGCGCAGTATGCGGTGGGATTAAGACCCGGGTGCGAGCGCCTGCACCTGCGCCCAGAGCGCATCCGGCACATCGACCGGATCGAGATGACGGCGCGGGGCGCCCGGAATGCGCCCCGTTCCCCCATCCTGCGCGATCGTATCGGCAACGCGCGCCAATCGTGCCGCCATCACGTCATGCCCCGCATGGGCACCGGGGTCGATCAGGATGTAGGTCTGTCCCAGATCGTGAGGCGGCCCGTCGGGCAGCTTCAGCCCTTTCACATCCAGCGAATTGACTGACCCGGTCAGCCCGGCCGCCATCACCTCCACCAACAGGCCAAAGGCCCATCCCTTGGGCCCGGCGGCGCTGACCAAGGCACCTTTCAAGGCCGCTTCGGGGTCGGTTGTCGGCTGGCCCTCGGCATCGACGGCCCATCCGGGCGGGATCGCTTCGCCCGCGGCCTTTGCCATGGTGATCTTGCCAAGCGCCACGGCCGAGGTGGAGAAATCCGCGTGCATCAGGGGCGCATCGTCGCCCGGGATCGTCATGGCGATCGGGTTCGTTCCGAGAACCGGCGCGCGCCCACCCGGGGCCGCCACGATGGCGGAGGCGTTGGTGAACCCGATCCCGATCAGACCCTCCGCCGCGATCTGTTCGGTGAAGTACCCAAGGGAGGTGCAGGTGTGGGAATGGGCGACCGCAAGGGTCGCCACGCCGACCTCCCGCGCGGCCTCGACGGCCATGGGCAGCGCACGGGCGAAGGCCGGTTGCGCGAAACCCAGGCGCGCATCGGCCCGGACGACACCGGGCTTGGGGCGCGCAACCTGAGGCTCGACGGTCCCATTCACACGGCCGGAGCGCAGCTGGGTACAATAGCTTTCCAGATAGTAGAGCCCGCAGATGATGTTCCCGGTCTGCTCCGCTCTCGCGACGGCACGGGCGACTTCGGCGGCCTGGAAGGGACCGGCTCCATGGGCCAGCAACGCCGCCTCGGCGCGCGCGCGGATGTCTGAGACGGAGACGAGCATATCTTAGTCCTTCAAATTGTGCCGCGCTTAGCTGAACCGGTTTTTTCCAGCAGAGACAAGGCTTTCTACACAGCGAAGGCGATCCGGAAGGCCGCGCCCTGCCCCGCATCGACAAGCGCAATCGTGCCGCCCGATTGTTCCACGACCGAGCGCACGATGCTTAGCCCCATGCCCGTGCCACCCTCCGCGCGGCGGCTGGTGAAGAACGGCTCGAAAATCCGGTCGCGGTTGCCAGCACTCACACCTGATCCGTTATCGGAAACGGTGATCCATGCCTCGTCCTCCCCCTTGCCCGCACGCACGTCGACGCGCGTGGCACCGTGGGCCGCGGCATTCTCGACCAAATGGTGCAGGATGATGGTCAAAGCCTCGGCAGAGATCGGCAGAGTCTCATCGGCGCCCGTCAGCCTGACATCGAGCGGGCTTTCGACGGCCGCCAGAACCGCTGACACGCGGCAGGTTCCGGCGGCGGGCAACTGACCCACGGCGCTGTATTCGCGCATCCGCGCCAGAAGATGTTCCATCCGCGCGCTGTCGCGCCCGATATTGTCGAGGAAGACGGCGCGCTGTTCCGGCGACATGTCTGCGTCTTGCATCAACTCCGCCGCCCCCTTGATGGAGGTCAGGGGCGATTTCATCTCGTGGCTGACATGGGCGGTGTAGGTCTTGAGGCTGGTCTGCTGCCGTTGCAGGCGATTGGCGAGCGTGCCGAAACTCTGGGCCAGTGTCTCGATCTCCCGCGTGCCGTAATGCTCCAACGGGTCCCATTCGGCGTTCGTGGCGCCAAAGGTTTCCGTTCGGGCGATCAACGCGTGCAGGGGTCGCGAGATGAACCGCCAGAACACGAAGCCGATCAGCCCGGTAGAAATCAGGACAAACAGCGCCGCGCCGAAGAGGTTCAGGCGCTCGCTGTAGAGAAAGCGGAAGATGTGGTTGGGCGTCCGGCTGAGATAGACGACGCCGATCAGATCCTCCTCCACGAAGACCGGCATCGCTACGAAAATGCGGACCCGCGATCCCTGGCTGAGCGCGTAAATCGCCCTTTCCCGCCCCTGGCGCACCCGCGTGCGCGGGACGGACACGGTTTCCCCGTTCAGGGCAAGGGCGACCTCCTGCACATGACCGAGATACGTGCCGACCTCCGCGCTGCCCGCGATCACGGTGCCGAACCGGTCGATGAAGCGGTAGCCCGCCAGCGTCTGTTCCTGGGCATTGTCGGCGATACGCGACAGAAGCGGCGCGATCTGCGCATAGGCCGGGCCGATCGCCTCCGTCGCGGGCAAAGGATCGGGGCGCGGTGACAGTATCGCCTGGGGGTTCATCGTGACGGATGGAAAAAGCGGCGCGAAGCCGATCGGGGCATCGGCAAGCTCCGGCAGGTCACTGGCCACACGGTAGACCTGCTCATAGGTGGCCGCGAGGACGGAGGCCTGCATCAAAAGGCTTTCCTCGGTCTGTTGGACCAGTTGATTGGCGTAAAAGCGAAACAGCAACAGGCCCGCGAAAGGCAGGCAGAGCACCAGCCCAAGGACCAACAGGATCACGACCCAAAGGCCAGGACGCCACTTGCGCCTTACGCGGTCCGGCACGAGCCCATCCGCAATCCGACCCCGTGGAGCGTGACAATCCCGTCGGCACATCCCGCATCCGCCAATTTCCGGCGCAAGTTGCGGATGTGGCTATCGACCGTGCGGTCGGAGACGTGGATGTTCGTGCCATAGACGGCGTCGGTCAGGTCCGGGCGTTTCACCACGTGGTCGGGCTGCTCCATCAACACCCTCAGGAGGGAGAATTCGGAATTCGTCAGCGCCACCTCCGCGCCGTCGAACCGGCAGACATGTCGCCCGGTGTCGAGGGTCAGCGCGCCCTGTTGCAAGACGCCCGACGTGTCATCCACCGGACCCGCCCCGGCCCGCCGCAGGATCGCCTTGATGCGCGCGACCAATTCGCGGGGGCTGAAGGGTTTGGTGACGTAGTCATCGCCCCCGATCTCCATCCCCAGCACGCGGTCGATCTCATCATCACGCGCGGTCAGGAACAAGATGGGCACGTCGGAGGTCTTGCGCAAAGCCTTGCAGACCTCCAGCCCGTCCATCTCCGGCAGGCCGATATCGAGGATCACGAGGTCCACACCACCGGCCTGCGCCATCGCCAGACCCCGCGCGCCATCTTCGGCGAAGGTGCATTCGAACCCCGCCGCCTGCACCGCGAAGCCGATCACGTCGCGGATATTCGGGTCGTCGTCGATGACGAGAAGTTTGGCAGGCATCACACGCCCCTCAAAGATCATGGTGAGCGGCAAGATACGACTGCAAGCGCCAGCGGCGAAAGCCCCATTCCTGCCACGTCTCGATCGGGTCGAAGCGGATTGCCGGCCGCCCGCCCGTGCCGCACACAACCTCGTCCATGACCTGCCCCTGGTCCATCATCGCCGGGATCGCCTGCTCGCCCAACCCGCAGAGATAGGCAAGGTCCAACCGGCTGAGCGGAATGTCGGCGTTCAGGTTGTACGAAACGATCAGGTGGGCGAAATTCACGAAACAACACACGTAGAGCGTGACAATCCCGACGCCGAAGGTTGAGCGGATCAACCAGCCCGTCGACCGCCGCTCCGCAATCTGGACGATGACCAAGACAAGGCCAATCAGCACCACGGCCAGCCAGATGAAGACGGCCACGCGCAGGTAGGTGAGCGAATAGACCTGCACATAGAGCATCATGCGCAGTGCCGCCGTCATCACCAGAAACAGGGTCTGCGCCAACCAGGCATAGACCATCCATCGCAAGGTGCGATTGTCCTGGACCATCGACCGGGTCGCCATCGCAAACAGCCCCGCCAGAAGGGCCGCCGCCATCAGGGGATAGACCCCGCTATGGGCGTATTGGGCATAGGTTACGCCCTCGGGAAGGCCGACAGTGCCAAGCAACACGCCGAGATCCGACAGCGTCTGGCCGAGAAACAGGATGTTGAACAGGATCAGGGACAGTGTGACGGACCGGGCATTGACCAATTCGGTGAGCGTCGCGGGCAAGGTCGGGGTCCTGAACCGCGCGGCCCCAAAAGGCTCCACGCCATTTACGCCTTGCGCGTTCAGATATGGCCAGATGAGGCAGGCGACGAAGCCCCAGAAAAGGATGCGCAATACGCCATCAATGCTGAGCCAGCCGAACGCCGTAAGATCGTTCAGAACGCCGCCAAAGATCGGATTGGCATTGACGAAAAGGGCGGCAAAGACCAGCCCGATCCCGGCGGGCAGAAGTGCGCTACGCAGCAGGCCCTGGTATCCGACGCCCCCATGGTTCGCACGAGCCGCCCGGATTGTTTGCACCGGCATCGCGGCAATCCCGTCGCAACACGCCCAGACCAGCGCGCGTGCTGTATGGCCAAGGCCGGGAACACGGCCCGCGGCAACCCAAGCCAGGAGGATCAGGAGGCCGGCGAAGCTGAAGACAATCGACAGCCCCTGCACCTGCTCGATCACCGGAAGATTGCACAGCACAGCGAAGCCCAATGCGAGCATCCATTCCCTGATCGTGGCCCCGCCCGGTCTGAAGAACAGCATCGCAACCGAAAGCGCGAGGCAGAACACCGCGATCGAAAGCCCCGACTCGACCCGCCAGAAGCTGAGATCGGCAAGGCAGACCAAGAGGACGAGCGCGAGCATGACCTTCCAAAGCGGCTGCGCACGGGTCCAAAACGATGCATCGCCGGGCCGGGCGGGCCCCTCGCTCGGCTCGGCCAACCACCAGGCGTCATCTCTCAAGCTGTCCGGTACGCCGCGGATGGTCCATTGTCCCGTCATCATGTTCTCCATTCCAAAATTGGTTGGGGGCACATTGACAGGGCAGCCCTCGCGATGTGTCGCGGGCTTGCGCAAGGGGCGAGAGGCTTTCGTGCAGAAACCGTGCAGGTGCGCGGGGAACGTAGCGGCGCGCGCCTTCGGCTTCGATGAATTGGCCGTGGGGAAAGTGGCGGACCCTAGAGGATTCGAACCTCTGGCCTCTGCCTTCGGAGGGCAGCGCTCTATCCAGCTGAGCTAAGGGTCCACGTCAGCGCGGTATATCCGCCCCCTCTGCCCCCCGCAATCTCAAATAAATATCACGCGGCCCGGGCGGTCAGGCTTTGCAGGGCGCGCTCCACGACCTCCGGCCCGGCGCCGTCGATATGGGCTTCCTGCGACAGGATGCGGCGCCAAGCCCGCGCGCCGGGCCTGCCTGCAAAGAGGCCGAGCATGTGGCGGGTGACGTGGCTGAGGCGCCCGCCCGTGGACAGGTGCGCCTCGATGTAAGGCAACATGGCCAGCGCCACGTCTTCGGCCGTCCGCCCCGCCCCAGAATCGCCGAAGATATGCGCGTCCGCGGTCAGAAGAATCTCCCCGGGTGAGTGATAGGCTGCGCGACCGATCATCACCCCGTCCATGCCGCGGCGAAGATGGTCTTTCGCCGTATCAAGCGTGTCGATCCCGCCGTTGAGGGACACATGCAGCGCGGGAAATTGGCGCTTCATGTCATAGACCAGATCGTAATCGAGCGGCGGGACATCGCGGTTCTGCTTCGGGCTCAACCCCTCCAGCCACGCCTTGCGTGCGTGGATCGTCACGCGCGATACACCCGCTTCGACCATCGCCGAGAGGAACGCGGGCAAGGACTCACGCGGGTCTTGCTCGTCCACCCCGATCCGGCATTTCACCGTCACCTCCACGCGTGTTTCAGCTTGCATGGCTTGCACACACTCCGCCACGAGCCTTGGCTGACGCATCAGAACAGCCCCGAAGCATCCCGACTGTACGCGATCCGACGGGCAGCCGACATTCAGGTTGATCTCGTCGTACCCGTAGTCATCCGCGATCCTCGTGGCGGCCGCCAATTCCGCAGGCTCCGAACCGCCCAGTTGCAAGGCCACTGGATGCTCAGCCGCGTCGAAGGCCAGATGCCGCTCCGCATCCCCACGCACGATTGCGGGGGCTGTGACCATCTCTGTGTAAAGCAACGCCCGCGTCGACATCAGCCGGTGAAAATACCGGCAATGGCGATCGGTCCAATCCATCATCGGGGCAATAGACAATCTAGCGTGTTGAATTATTTGCATTTTTTGTGTATCTTCAAACTGTTGGTGGCGGATGCTGCTACGCTGGAATACGCTTCAATATCCCCGAATTTGCCCCTCTACGACGATTCATTGCACACACAGCGCACACGAAAATGGCCTCCGTCACCAAGCTTCCCTCCGGTGCCTACCGGGTCCAAATCAGACGAAAGGGCCGCTACGCGAGCGAGACGTTCCTCCGCCGCGACGACGCCCATCGCTGGGCCCGCCAGGCGGAGACCCGGGTCGATCAGGGGTTGGCGCCTACAAGCATGTCCGTTTCCAGCCTCCAGACCTTTGGCGACCTCATCGACCTTCATATAACCGATATGTGCGAGGTAGGGAAACCGCCGCGTCGCAGCAAGGCCGCCACGCTCACGACGCTCAAGCGCAACCTCGGCAAGGAGAAGATCGGGCATCTCGACCGACAGAAGCTGATCGACTACGGCAAGATGCGCGCGGAGCAAGGTGCGGGCCCGGTGACCCTCAGCGTCGATATCGGCGTGATCAAGATGATCATCACCCATGCGGCAGCCGTGCACGGGCTCGACATCTCTCCCGAACCCGTTGATCTGGCGCGTGTCGCGCTCAAGCGGCTCGGTCTGATCGGCAAGGGCACCGAGCGGGATCGTCGCCCCACAACGGACGAGTTGAACCGCCTATTCCGATGCTTCGATGACAACGAACGCCTCACCCTGCCGATGACGCGGATCGTGAAGTTCGCCGTGGCCAGTGCGATGCGGCTCGACGAGATCTGCCGCGTCGAATGGACCGATCTCGACATCGACCGTCGGATGCTCATGATCCGCGACAGGAAGGACCCGCGCAACAAGACCGGGAACGACCAGCGGATCCCACTCTTCGCCGCCACGGGGTTCGATTCCTGGGCGTTGGTCACCGAACAGGCCAAGGAACTCGGACACGCAAGGGGCCGGATCTTTCCCTACAATTCGAGATCGGTCGGCTCGGCCTTCCGGCGCGCCTGCGTCGAGGTCAGCGTGAAGGACCTGCATTTCCACGATTTGCGCCATGAAGGCACAAGCCGCCTCTTCGAGGCCGGCTTCGCCATCGAGCAAGTCTCGCTGGTTACCGGCCACAAGGACTGGAAGATGCTGCGCCGCTACACCCATATTCGTCCAGAGGCGCTTCACCGGCTGGACGCATCGCGCGGCTCCTCCCCGCTGGGGGATCTCGCAGCGGAGTGACCCGAGGGTCAGAGGGGTGCCGTTCCGGCCCGTGACGGGTTTGGAGGTCGAGAGAGAGGCTTTCGACCGCCCGTCGCGGGAGAAAACGCATGAATACCGAGATTATCGATGCCGGACGTGACACAAGCGGCGGCTACAAGGTGGACGTGTCGCGCGGCACGAACGTGGACCGCGTTGCGTCCGAATGGTTCTCGCGGCCGGATGACGAGCGGTATCTGTCGCTCGACGATCTCTTCGCCTCGGTCAAGGGCCGGGCGGAGCGGAGCCGGACGCGCACGGTGGAGAGTGCGTCGATCCGGGTCGAGGCGCATCGCGACGACCCGGAAAAGCTGGGGCTGGTCCTGCCTGGTGCGGATGAACCCCTAGCACCGACGCATTGGTCCTTCGGCCAGCTCTCAAGCCTCGTCGGTGCGCCCGCCGCCTATCTCCGGCAGCTGCCTGCGCCTCTGGCGGGCATCAACCTGCAATACGGGCTGACGAACCACCGGGCCGAGCAGATCAAGACCATGGAAGTCGCGAATGGCCGAAGGGAACTGCGCGCCGTGACCGGCCCCGATTACGGCCGCATCTACGATCATGAACTGGTCTCCGCCGTGCAGCGGATCGCGGGCAACGGCACGGGCGACACGCGCTGGAAGGTGCCGGGCGTGCTCGACTGGTCGACGGGCATCTACAACCCGCGCGTGGACGTCACGAAGGAGACAACGACGCTCTACGCCTCGGACCGCGACGTGTTCCTGTTCCTCGTCGACGACCTGAACCCCATCGAGGCGGGGCTGCTGCCCGACGGCTCGCCCGACCTCTACTTCCGGGGGTTCTATTGCTGGAACTCGGAGGTGGGCGCCAAGACGCTCGGCATCGCCAGCTTCTACCTGCGCGCCGTCTGCCAGAACCGCAACCTCTGGGGCGTCGAGGACTTCCAAGAGATCACGATCCGGCACTCGAAATACGCCGCGTCCCGCTTCGCGCATGAGGCCGCCCCGGCGCTCAGCCGCTTCGCCGAGTCCTCGCCCGCGCCCTTCATCGACGGCATCCGCGCGGCGCGAGAGAAGATCGTCGCGCGGTCGGACGAGGACCGTCAGGACTTCCTGCGCAAGCGCGGGTTCTCGAAGGCGGAGACGGGGCGGATCGTCGAGACTGTGCTGGCCGAGGAAGGCCGCCCGCCCGAGAGCGTCTTCGACTTCGTGCAGGGGATCACCGCGGTGGCACGGTCGAAGCCGCAGCAGGATGCGCGGTTGGTGATGGAGGGGAAGGCGAAGTGCCTGTTGGAGAAGGTGACGTAGTCTGGTTCCGATGAGAGTGGTTCCGGCGGCAGCCACCTCCCTCGCATCACGCCTTCAAGGTCCGCTTCGAGCCCGAAGTTACAAATGCTGCGGCAATGACCAATGTCCGCATTCAGTTGTTTTGAGAATAGCAGGTCAGTTAGCTGTGACTGATGACGTGTCCGACCAAGTTGCCGTCGAGAGTGTAACTTCGCCCGGCATTCCAGCCACTCTGCACAACGGCATCCCGGACTCGATCGATGCTGATGAATTTGTCGCGAGACTTCTGGTTGCAGGTAACAATCATCACTTCCTGCTCTTGATCAGAATTCTTATTGAGCCAATTCCGAAGCTCCTGCTCGGTGGAAACCTTTACTCTTTTCAGCTTCGGCATGGTCACGGCGTGTCACTTCTCTGGGTTCGCCGTTAGCGTAACACAAAGCGGTCATTGGCTCAAACTTTGCCGAAGGCAGCTTCGTCCGCATATCGGGCGTCTCATGCGGCACACGTTCGCCCTAGCGGCCCTAGAGTGAGAGGGGTGCCGGGTTTTCCGTGACGGGTTTGGAGGTCGGGAGAGAGGCTCCCGGCCGGCCTGTCGCGGAGATATCCCGATGACCAAGCAACAGAAGATCACCCTCAGCGCCTCGCGCGACATCCCCTTCAACAAGCTCATTCTCAGCCAGTCGAACGTGCGCCACGTCAAGGCGGGCGTGTCGATCGAGGAACTGGCTGAGGACATCGCACGGCGGACGCTGCTTAGTTCCATCACCGTGCGGTCTGTGCTGGACGAGAACGGCACCGAGACCGGCATGTACACGATCCCCGCCGGCGGGCGGCGCTTCCGGGCGCTGGAATTGCTCGTCAAGCAGAAGCGCATGAACATGACCGCGCTGGTCCCCTGCATCATGCGCACCGATGGCCTCGCCGAGGAGGACAGCCTGGCCGAGAACGTCCAGCGCGCCCCGCTGCATCCGCTCGATCAGTTCCGCGCCTTCCAGGCGATGCGCGAGAAGGGCCGCACCGAGGAGGAGATCGCCGCGGCCTTCTTCGTCTCGGCTCGCGTGGTCAAGCAGCGGCTGAAGCTCGCCGCCGTGGCGCCCTCGCTGCTCGACGCCTATGCCGAGGAAGAGATGACGCTCGACCAGCTCATGGCCTTAACGGTCAATCCCGATCACGCGCGGCAGGAGCAGGTCTAGGAGGCGCTGCAGCGGCACTATTCGCGGCAGCCTTACGAGATCCGCCGCATGCTGACAGAGGGTGCGGTGCGGGCCTCGGACAAGCGGGCGCAGTTCGCCGGGCTCGACGATTACATCGAGGCCGGGGGCGAGATCCTGCGCGACCTGTTCCAGCAGGACGACGGCGGCTGGCTGCAGGATGCTGCACTGCTCGACGCAATGGTGCGCGAGAAGCTTGCCGAGGAGGCCGAGGGGGTGCGCGCCGAAGGCTGGAAATGGGTCGAGGTCGATACCGAATTCCCCTATGGCCACACCTTCGGGATGCGCCGGGTCCATGGCGAGGCGGTGCCGATGAGCGACGAGGAGGCTACCAGCTACCAGGCGCTTAAGGCCGAATACGACGCAATTGAGGCCGAGCATGCAGAAGCCGACGAGCTGCCTGACGACGTCGATACCCGGTTGGGCGAGATCGAGGAGGCGATGGAAGCGTTTGAGGCACGTCCGGTCTGGTACGAGGCCGACGACCTTGCCTTGGCCGGGGCTTTCGTCAGCATCGACAGTTCAGGGCGGCTGCGGGTCGAGCGGGGCTATGTGCGAGCAGAGGATGAACCGGTCGAGGAGGTGGAGGACACCGGCGAGATCGCACCAGAAACGGCGCCGGTCGAGGATGCTGATGACACCGTCGCGTCCACTACGGACGAGGAGGAAGAGGACGACGGCCTCAAGCCGCTCTCCGACCGCCTCGTCATGGAACTGACGGCCCATCGCACGGTGGCGCTCCGCAATGCGCTGGCCCAGGACCCGCAGGTCGCCTTCCTCGCAGCCCTGCACGCGATGGTCCTGCGGCTCTTCTATCGCTACGCCGTCGACAGCTGCGTCGAGATCGAACCGCGCAACGCCGCCTTCGGATCGCAGGTGCCGGGCCTCAGCGACACGGGCTATGCGCAGGCTATCGACCAGCGCCATGAAACCTGGGCACGGAACCTGCCGAAAGCGCCAGAAGACCTCTGGGAGGCCCTGACCGAGTTCGACAGCTGCAGCCGCGAGGCGCTCTTCGCCCATTGCGTGGCGATCAGCGTGAATGCCGTCCACGACCCCTACCAGCGCCGACCGCGCGCCATCGCGCATGCGGATGTGTTGGCTGGGACCGTCGGGCTCGACATGGCAAAGGCGGGCTGGACGGCCACGGGTGACAGCTACCTCGGTCGCGTGACCAAGGCGCGCATCCTCGAGGCCGTGCGCGAAGCGAAAGGTGAGGACGCTGCCGACCGGATCGGCGGGCTGAAGAAGACCGAGATGGTGACGGCGGCCGAGGAGCAGCTTGTGGGCACCGGCTGGCTGCCCGAACCGTTGCGTACGCCGCCGCTGCCGGAAAAGGACACACCGGCAATCGAGCTGGTCGACGAGGCAGGCCGCGTCGACGATGACGCTTCGGACGACGATCCCGACAGCAGCGAAGCGCAATCGGCGGAAGACGGCGGCGAACCGGCTATCGGAGACTCCGACCCGATGGAGGAAGATGATCCCGTCGCCGGTGACGCCTTCGCCAAGACAGCCGCCGAGTGACACATCCGGTGGGTCGGGCCTAAACCGTCCCCCAGGCCGCCCGACCCACCGGACACCTTGGGCCCATCGGAAACGGTGAGCCCTTTTTCCATCTGCACTGACGAGAGGACCCACCGATGGATAGCCCTGCAAGAGTTATCGCCTGCAGTTTGGCTGCAAATGCGGAGGCCGTCTGTCGTCACTACCTGTCGAACGGCCGCAGGCATGGGCAATACTGGATGGTCGACAATGTCGAGAACGCGCCCGGGCACAGCCTCTACGTTCGGCTGACGGGTCCGACATACGGTGCCGGTGCAGCCGGAAAGTGGTCGGATGCCGCCACGGGCGAGCATGGCGACCTTCTCGATCTGATCGGCGCGGCCATGCAGATCACCACGCTGAAGGATACGATGGAAGAAGCGCGACGGTTTCTGGGGCTCCCAAGACCCCCAACTCAGACAACAGAAAATGCTCCCGCTAAGCGCGGATCGGCAAAGGCCGCGCGGCGGCTCTGGAGTATGGGGCAACCGGTCGAGGGCACTTTGGCCGAACGATATCTTGAGAAGCGTGGGCTGGTGGGTATGGCGCAAACCCGTGCACTGCGGTTCCATCCGAGCTGCTTCTACTGGCGCAAGGGCCATCCGCCTCTGGAGCCCCCGGAGACATGGCCCGCCCTATTGGCGAAAGTCACCGATCTGGAGGGTCGCCTGACCGGTCTGCACCGGACTTGGCTCGATCCGGCTACGGCCCTAAAAGCCCCTGTCGTCCCTCCTCGGAAGGCCATGGGGAACCTCCTCGGCAATGGGGTCCGCATGGGTGATGCCGCCAGCATCATGGCCGCGGGCGAAGGGCTGGAGACGTTACTCTCGTTGCGTCTGGCTTTGCCTGACCTGCCTGTCGTTGCCGTCCTCTCGGCAAACCACCTCTCAGCACTCAACCTACCGAAGACCCTGCGCCGCCTCTATATTGCTGTCGACAATGACCCGGCAGGACGTAGTGCGGCGACGTCTCTTATAGACCGTTTCACAGATCAACACATCGAGGTCATCCAGCTCACCCCGCGTCTTGGCGATTTCAACGACGATCTGCGCGCCTTCGGCCTCGACGATCTGCGCGCCCGTCTGCGCCCACAACTTGCGCCAGAAGATGCAGGCACCTTCCTCGATTCCGTCCCCGATTGACCAGGTCCGACGCCTCGGCCAGTGCCGTTCCTGGCCGGAGAGCCGCGCCTGCAGGCCTTCCGTAAGCGGGCGAAACGGAGCAGAGGCCGGGCTGGCACGCAACGGCAAGCCGTCCTCCGCTGCGCTCCGGTTCCACCCCATCGCACAGGCGCGACGGGGACCCCTGAGAATGCAAGCCCGCCCGGCCCCTGCTTTTCCGTTGCCCGGGAAGGCCGCGACAGGCGCGGACCTCGATATCCGGAGACACTTCCATGGCCGACACCGATCCTCAGACCCGATCCTCAACCGCAATAGTTCTCGACGAGTTGCAACTCTACGGCTGGCGCCCCTTCAACGACGAACCCGATCCGCGCCCACTGCCGGAGCTCGGCGCGCTTCGCACCGCTGTCACAGACATCTTCGATGCCCTCGTCGCCACGCTGTCCGCCACGCGGCTGGAGCCAGACCTCGACGATCTCCTTTGGTCCGTCACCAACCTGTTCCATCGCAAGGCAGCCCGGGTCGAGCGGGATCTGGACGCCAATGAGCAAGTGCAGAAGCGGTCACAGCGCGAACAGGACGGGTCTGAAGTCCGCTCGGTCGAACTGGAGGCTCTGACTGCCGAAGGTCTTACCCTTCTGGAGCAACGCAACGCCTATGAGGCCCTGCGCGATCTTGCCGCCGACCTATTCGAGACCCATCTCGGCCAGAACTGGCATCCGCGCACGGGCAGCCATATCTCCCACCGGGCCCTAACCGCGTCGCTGATCGACAGCCGCGATCACATCGCCGCAAAACGCCGGGCCGATCTGGAGCCGCTGCTGCCCATGGGCACAAAAATCGCCTTCGCCGGCGGGCTCGACTGCAATGACCACCCCGCGATCTGGGCGGCGCTCGATCGGGTCTATGCCAAGCACGCCGACATGGTGCTTCTGCACGGCGGTGCTCCGCGTGGTGCGGAACGGATCGCCAGCGCCTGGGCCGACAACCGCAGTGTGACTCAGATCGTTTTCAGGCCCGACTGGACCCGGCATGGCAAATCCGCGCCGTTCAAGCTCAATGATCGCTTAATCGAACTCCTGCCCATTGGCCTTGTCGTCTTTCCCGGCTCGGGCATCACCGACAACCTCGCAGACAAGGCCCGTGCGATGGGCATCCCCCTCTTCGACTTTCGCCCGAAAGCCACCCTGCCGACATGACCGGATTTCCGCCGATGCCCGTTCTTGGACCTCCCGGGGTGGGCACCAATCTGTTATGTTCCCTGCGTGCCGATGGTGGTGGTGGCGGCGCAATCCTGCTTCGAAAAGGAGAGCCTTATGCTTGCTTCCACCTTTCTTTCCCTGTTCGGTCTTGGTGTTCTCGGTTGGATTGCTTTTAATCTCGCAGTCTACGCCCTTCCTTTCGCAATTGGCCTGACATCCGGCTTTTGCGTCTACGAGACCGGCAATGGCGTGTTCCTGTCCATTCTCGTAGGGGTTCTGTTCGGCGGCATCGCCGTTGTAATCGGCGAGCTCGCCTTCGAGCGCGTCCGGGGCCCAATCCTTCGCATGGTGATTGGCGTCATTTACGCGGTTCCAGCCGGGATCGCCGGGTTTCACGCTGCAAAGGGCCTTTCAAGCTTTGGCGGTACCGGCGATCTCACGGTCACGCTGCCTTCATGGCGGAACGCGTGCTTGGCCTTGTCATCTCGTCAGGCGTGAAGGTTCTTGTCCTCGCTGTTATCGTTGGTATCGGCTCAACCATCTTTGCGGACTTCACCTCCGGCTTTGCTGGGGAGCCTACCATCGAAGACGCCATGTCGGTCGTTCTGGGTGCCTTGGCGCTCTTGGCGTTAGGCATCTTCGGCCCGGGCATCGCCAACGGGATCGTCTCGGGCGGACCGCAACTTGGCGCTGGCACCGCCGTCGGGACCGCGGTGGCCGCGGGCGGTCTGGCCCTCGGTGGTGCCGCCGCCGGACACATGGCTCTTGGAGCGGCAGGGGCTGGCGTTCGTGGCGCGAGCGCGACGGCCGGAGGAGCGAGCACAGCCTACCAGCTCGGGTTTGCATCGCGATCCACGATGGCCGGAAAGGCTGCGGGAGGCGTTGCCGCAATCGGCAAAGCCGGAGTGGCGGCCGCCACGAGCCCCCTGCAACGCTCGATTGCGGAGAGTGCCCAGTCCGGCGCGCGCGCCGCCTACGCCGCCACCGGTGGCAGTTATGCCAGACATACCAACGTAGCCACCGCGAACGCTGGCCCGCCCGCATGGGCGCGTCGCATGAAGCAACAGCAATCCATCCATCACGGCGTGAGTACCGCTGCCCACGTGATCCGTTCTGGCGATCATGGCGGTGGCGGATCAGCCGTCAGCCTATCGGAGAGATCCTGACCATGTTCCGCCGTCCAACAGTCCGATACTCCACCACCCCCGAGCCCGTCACGCCCTATCAGAGGGCAGCGCAAGCCTGGGACGACCGCATCGGCTCCGCCCGCGTTCAAGCCCGCAACTGGCGCCTCATGGCCCATGGTTGTCTCACGCTGGTCGCCGGGCTGAGCGTCACGCTCATTTGGCAATCGACGCAACGTTCGATCGTTCCGTATGTGGTCGAGGTCGACAATCTCGGCGCGGCACAGGCAGTTGCGCCCGCTCTCGCAGATTATGAACCCACCGATCCGCAGATCGCCTGGCATCTGGCGCGATTCATCGAGAATGTCCGGCAAGTGCCCGCGGACCCCATCGTGCTGCGCCAAAGCTCGCTGCGGGCTTATGAGTTCACCACGGATCGCGGTGCTACAGCACTCAACGACTACGCACGGGTGAACGACCCCTTCGCAGCCGTCGGCGAGACCCAGATCGCCATCGAGATCTCCAGTGTCATCCGCGCCTCCGAAACCAGTTTCCGCGTCGCCTGGATGGAGCGGCGCTACGAGAACGGCCAGCTGGCAGCCACCGAACGCTGGACCGCCATCCTCACCATCGTCATCCAACCGCCCCGCGATGCCGAGCGCCTGCGTGAGAACCCGCTCGGTGTCTATGTCCATGCCATCAACTGGTCGAGGGAGAGTGTCCAATGACCCATCTCAGAACCCTGTCTTGTCTTCTTCTCGCAACAACTGTCCTGACAGCTTGCGCCAACGAGCCTCCGCCGCAGATCGCCTATGACGACATAGTCCCTACTCTTGCACCTCCTCCGTCACCGCCCCTGGCGGAAGACCCTCTGCGCCCGGTCCACACCCCACCTTCATGGACGCCATCCCGTGGCGGAGACCCTAATGCAGCCACGCCTGAGGCCCGGATCGCAGCCGCCAACGCTGCGGCTCGGATCGAGCCGCGCCCAGAGGGCTACTACAACTCCTTGCAGGTCTTCCCTTGGAGCGAAGGTGCGCTCTATCAGGTCTATGCCGCCCCTGGTCAGATCACGACGATCACCCTGGAGGCGGGCGAACAGCTGATCGGTCCCGGCCCCATTGCAGCAGGCGACACGGCTCGCTGGATCATAGGCGACACCGTGAGCGGCGCAGGCAGGATTGCCCGCGTCCACGTTCTCGTCAAACCGATACGTCCGGACATCACCACAAATCTCGTCATCAGCACCGATCGGCGCAATTACCTGATCGAGCTGCGCGCCAGCGAAGAGATTTGGATGCCTGCCGTCGCATGGGCCTATCCGTCCGAACCGACACGACCGCGTCTGCCAGCTCTGCTGCGTCCAACCATCCCGTCGGAAGCAGACAGGAACTATCGCTATGGCCTGCAGGGCGACAGCCCACCTTGGCGTCCGGTCTCGGTTTTCGACGATGGCCGCCGCGTCTACGTCGTCTTCCCGATAGGCATCGCCCAAGGCGAGATGCCCCCTTTGTTCGTGATCGGACCGGACGGCGAGGGCCAGATCGTCAACACCCGCGTCACGGGAAATGTCCTGATCGTCGATCGGCTGTTCGGGGCCGCGGAACTCAGGCTTGGCGAAGCCCGGCAAGAAATGGTGCGGATCGTGCGGATGGACGGCGTCGAGCACCGTCGCGCAGACCCTGACGATGCGGAGGAGCAAACGAGATGACAGCTCCAACCAGCGATCCCAAAGGTCCGCGCAAGGAACGGGACATCGCCCGGGACCTCCGCCTCCGCCCCGACCCGCCGCGCGTCATGCGCCTCTCCCGAAAAGCGATTGCGGCGCTCGTGGCGACCGTTGGTCTCGGTCTTGGCGCCATCCTCATCGTCGCTTTGCAAGGCCGTCAGGCCAGCGACACACCTTCCGAGTTGTATTCGACCGAACGCATTCAGGCTGCAGAAGGTCTCTCACGATTGCCGACCAACTATGGTGATGTTCCCCGTCTTGGGCCTCCATTGCCCGGCGAGCTTGGTCGCCCCATCCTCAGCGCGCAGGAACGGGGTGATCCGGTTCCCATTCCAACCCACACAGGGCTTTCAGCGCCCGGGATTGATCCGGCAGAACAGCTTCGACTGCAAGAGATCGAGGCCGCTAGACTCAGCGCCCTTTTTGCAGAGACGCAAACCGGGCCCCGAGGCAGCGGTGCAGATCCTAGTTCTGCCCCCATGGGTTCGAATATGTTCCCCATGCCGCACGGCTCTTCTGCGCCTCAAGGCACTGCAGCAGGCCAGGACACCGTCCTAACACGCGGAACAGCTACAGATCCCGTTAGCTCAGAACGGCTGGTGTCTCCACCAAGTCCCTATATCCTTCAGGCTGGCACAGTAATTCCCGCCGCGCTCCTCACAGCGCTCCGCTCGGACCTGCCGGGCCAAATCGCCGCGCAAGTCACTTCCAACGTCTATGACAGCCCCTCGGGACGCTACCTTCTGATCCCCCAGGGCGCGCGGCTCCTTGGCGAATACGACAGCACCATAGTTGTGGGGCAGAACCGCCTCCTTCTGGTTTGGACCCGTCTCATCCTTCCCGATGGCCGGTCCATCAACCTCAATCGCGAACCCGGCACCGACGGAGCAGGTACTGCCGGCCTGCAGGATTGGGTCAACTACCATTGGGGCCGGGTCTTCCTCGCCGCAGGCCTCGCCACAATCCTCAACGTCGGCCTGGAGGGCGTAGCGACAAGTGAAGACAACGTCGCCACCGCCATCCGCGAGGCCGCACAAGGAACAATTAGACGCACCGGCGAAGAGATCGTTCGGCAACAAATCTCCGTCCCGCCAACCCTCACAATCAGCCCCGGTTTCCCGGTGCGCGTCATGATCACCCGAGATCTGATCCTCGACCCCCTAGGAGAAGTGCGATGACGAAACTGAAGCTGAGTGCCATCCCCGACGACAAACCCGTCAAGCTCTCCGTGGAATTACCCGCCGACGTTCATCGGGATCTGAGCGTTTACGCACGCGTCCTCGCCAATCAGACCGACCAAGAGCTTGAACCCGCGCGACTGATTGCACCCATGATCGCGCGTTTCATGACCACAGATCGCGGGTTTGCGAAGGCACGCAAGGCTGTGGATGCAGCAACTCGTCAAAAGATGCCCGGAAAGACGAACGAGTCGGCATCAGACGCCTAAGCATCGAAGCCTGCGCGCGCCAATCATACGGACATTCCAACGATTGCACACAGATTGTATCGACCCGCCGCCCAACTCTCTTATCTTTAGTTAGCTTCGATCCATTACTCCATCGGTGAAGATAAGATTGTAGGCTTTCAACGCATTATTGCGAACATTGATGGCGTTGATCTCATTTGGTGAACAGTTAGTTGGCACCTACATATCGGCTGCGGCTGATGAAGTTTATGTTGAGTTGGCAACGAGTTTTCGCTGCATCCTGAGGTTCGTCGTATTTTTATTGCGCCCTCCGCATACCTAAATATTTAGCTTCTGGTCGGCTGGACGGCAAAGTTGCGACCATCATCGGTGGCGATCCCGGGATCGGCCCTGCGGTCACCGTTTTTTTTGTGCGGGAAGGCGCGCGAGTTGGAATTGTCTACAATGGTGAAGCCAGTGACGCCGACGAAACCAAACGTTTGGTCGAGCTGTAAGGATCAGAAGCCAAGCTCGTCTCAGGCGATGTCGGCGACAAGTCACTCTGTCAGGAGGCCGCCGAAAGCATTGTCCCCGAGTTCGGCCAACTCGACTGTCTTATCGGTAACGCTACCGAGCAGCACGCGCGCGACAAGGTTGAGGATATACCTGAAGAACAGCTCGTGCAGACGTTCCGGACGAACATTTTCGGGTAGTTTTTCTGCGTACGGGCAGCCCTGGCGCACGTGACCGAAGGTTCTACGATCATCAGCGCCACGTTGGTCATGGCCGATCGTAGTCAGGACCTGTTGCTGGACTATGCATCGACAACAGGTGCCATCCTCGGGTTTGCGCGCGCGGCGTTGTCGAAGCTTGCGCCGAAGAAGTTTCGCGTCAACGGCCTGACACCCGGTCCGATCTGGGCACTGGTGATCCCGGCGTCGTTTTCGAAGAACAAAATTGACGCGTTCGGGACCGATAGCCCCCTCGGTCGACCCGGCCAACCGTGCGAGGTTGCACCGTCTTTCATGTTTTTGGCATGTGAGGCTTCCAGCTACATGACCGGCCAGGTTCTACATCGCAACGGTGGCGATCTGATCGGGGGATGAGCGAGTTCGGCAGACTACTCCTCAGCGTTGTTGATTTGTCGTTTTAGGATGAGCCACCGGTAGATGCCTACGATATTGATGACAGTCAGGACGACGTTTTGTATCGCTAAGGGGGTTTCCCCCGCCTGCAATGCGAACCAGACCCAGGCGATCGAGGATGCGGTAAAGACAATGAAGCCGTATCCAGTCAGCTTCCGACCGAGGTTGAGGGAGACAATGACTGCAGCTGCTATTCCGGTAAGGGTCGCGAACCACTGAACCATATCCTGCATAGTTTCTCATCTCCTTGGATGCATAGCAGGCGGCGCTTAGGTCATGCTGTCAGCAGACCAGAAAAGCCTGACGTCGATTCACTTCACTCGATTTCTAGCTGGGGTGTTCGGGCATGCTTCAAGCTACCTTGAAGCGGCATGCGCGGATCTTTGCAATCCGGTCCGAATGATCAGGCTTTATTGCATCTCTTCAGGGTCACTCTCATGAGGGTCGCGTTGCTCACGTGGTTTTACCCACCCGGCGGCTCCGGTCTAGGGCGCGCAGCGCATATGATCGCGCATGGCTTGCGCGAGACCGGATGTTCGGTGAGCGTCATTACCGCATCCAAACCCCTTGGGTTTCGGGAAAACGAAACAGACATCGAAATCATTGGCTGCGCTCCACCGGAGAAAGGGGTCGGGAGCTTTGTGCGTCGGCGGGCCTGCGGCGGGCATCTCGTAGCACCGTGGCAATTTCAGAAAGTAGTGCGCGATCTACACCAGGAGACACCCTTCGATATCATCGAAGCAACGAACTGGTACGCACCGGCCGCACTCCTGACGAGCCACGAGACGCCAATTGTCATTCGCAACAGCACGCCGGCGATCGACACATGGTCCTCTACCATAGGCGTGCGCAATATGATCGATCTCCGATTTGCTCACTCCTTAGAGGCGTGGACCGCAAGGCGCGCCAGCGCTCTCATCTCGAACACGGTGACGCATCACCGCATGATCGAACAAACCTATGGCATTCCCTCCGCAAAGCCGCACGCTGTCGTCGAATTGGCCCTCGATCCAACGCTGCTGGCGCGCAGCCGAGACGTCGGCTTTGATCCCGTAGCTGCGCCCAAATTCCTGTTCATCGGCCGCGACGAACGGCGCAAGGGGTTTCAGGAGATGGTCGAAGCCTTTATCCGGATTGTCAGCGCACGGAAACGCGCCGATCGCCCCGCTGCGAGCCTTACAATCGTTGGCGTCGATGAGGACGCGGTCGGTGCGCTACTGGCCCGCCATCCCGAGAGCCATCATGCCCGTCGCCATATCCGTTGCTTCCCAGCTGTGGCCGACGAAACGCTGCACGATCTCTTTGAGGAAGCGAGCATTGTACTCGCACCCTCGCGCTATGAGTCTTACGGTCTGGTCTATCGCGAAGCGGCGGCTTTCGGCCGCCCGCTGGTCGCATGCGCAGAGGACCCCGCCGCTGTGCAATTCGTCGAGCGCACCAAGTGTGGTGTCCTGGCGAAAGACTGTTCTGCGCGGTCCATTCAGAAGGTGGTTGAGACACTATTGGCAGACCATGCGTTGCAGAGGCGGTTGAGCGCAAATGGTCGTGAGCATGCTCGAACCCTCACTCGCCGGCGGCTTGGCGAAGAAACGCTCAAGGTCTACCGCTCAATCCTTGCCGGTCGCCAGCGCAGTCTGGAACCGACCGCGCAGCCGAAGACGGCGCGCTAAGGCTGATGCCAGTTAAGCCGACCCTCTGATTGCTGGTCGAGAACCCAGGCCTTCTCACTTTCCCAGCTATGTCCGCCCCACCCGGCAAAGGTAAATCCATAAAGATCGACAATCGTCCCATGCGTACAGCTTTCGAGATAGGCAAACGCCGCGAGGTAGCCGGTGCTCGGGTTGACCTGCGCGTCACCGGCTCCCAAGGCGCGCAAGGCATCTGTTGCTGCTGAGATAGTATCGGGGGCGAGCGTGCGAACGGTTTTGCCAAGCGGCCGAAGCGCGGCGCGCATATCCCATTCGAAGTTCAGGCCATCGACAGATTGGCCATCGCCATCGTCCGCTACGCCAAGCGATCGCTGCCGGTTAGGGGCAGCCAAAGGCAGCGTGATCTGAAGTGTCTTTGTGAGATAATCGCGCGACCAGAACGCGTCCGAACGCAGCCATTCCAGGGGCTGCCCCCCGCAATTGATGAGATAGAGATCGTCGATCCGCGCGCCCGTTACATGGCCATAGCCGAACGCATTGTTGAACCGCACCACGTGATCCGCGCCATCGATCAACGAAGACCGATCATCTTCTATCGGCGCGTTTCCAACGATGGCGATGCGCTTAGGCATATCTTGTTACTCCAACAGTCGACCTTGCCTCCTCGTTGCCAAGGCAAGACCTCAACCAGCCGCAAGATATGCCCAGTCAATAAGGGGTAGATATGACACAAGTACACCTAGCCTTCTGACGGGATCGTCGTGACGAATAAGCAAGGAGATGGATTTGGCATCAATCTAGATTGAGGGCGCGTCTGTGCATCCTGCGATACTCGGCGGCAGTTGCAGGAGAATGATTTGACACATGTCCAAGTCGCCGTGCCGGTTCGTGACGAGGAGGCTGGCTTGCCAGGTTTGCTGCAGTCGCTGGCTTGCCAGACCGGATGCGATGCGATCGAGCTGACCGTGCATCTTCTTTTCGATGGGTGCCGGGACGGCGGACTAGCCTTCGCCCGCCATGTGTTCGAGACCGGTTGTCTTGCGGGCAAAGCATCGCTGGTCTCTCGGGCCGCGTCACCGAATGCCGGTCGTGCGCGGCGCTTGGCGGTTGAACATGCCTTGGAGGGCAGCGAGCAAGGGGTTGACGCGATCCTGCTGACAACGGATGCGGACACGGTTCCCGAGGGCAACTGGGTTCGAAGCGCAGTCGCAGCTCTGCGTGAGGTCGATGTCGTTGCCGGTTATACGACCCGGGATCGCGCGTCGGTACTCCCGGCGCGCGACGCGCTGGAGACCTATCTCGAAGACCTGCACAGCCTGCGGCGTCAAATCGACGTCATTCCCTACGATCCCGCACCCTCTCATCCATGGGTTGGTGGTGCCAATCTGGGGTTTCGCGTTGAGGCCTACCGACAGCTTGACGGTTTTACGGCAATCGCCAGCGGAGAAGACAAGGATATCGTGGATCGCGCGCGCCACCGGGGTTTGCGCGTGCGCCATGACCGAGCGATGCGGGTGGTGACTTCGTCGCGCATGAACGGTCGTGCGAAGGGGGGTCTGGCCGATGCCTTACGTTTCATGGCGGACGAGGTAGAGGAGCCTCGGGTCGAACATCCTGCCGACGCCGCGCAGCAATATGCCCGCCATGCGTTTGCGCGGAAGGTCTATGCGCGGCGAAAGGGTCGATGCGATTGGACCTGGGCAGCACAAGCTCTCGGGGCAACACAGGAACTGCGACTGCTGGCGAAGGAGGCACCCAACGCCGATGCTTTTGCCATGAAGGCGGTTCCCGCTTACGAGACGACGCGTGATGTGGCCCTTTCGGAGGCCGCGGCCATACTCACAACTCTGAACGCCAATCAGTTCCGTGTGTGAAAGATGCAATACAGCGGTCCGAGCCGCCAACTTCCCAAACCGGTCGGAGTGCCCGGACAATGCCCAATTCATTCGTCATTGCATCGCTCAGCTCGACGCGGGCCGATCCCGGCAAGACCCCGGTACTCTTGAAGAGATGGCCGATCTTCTTCACCGCCTGTTCCGTGCCGGTCGGCACGACATCGCGCTTGGACGTCTCTTCGAAGGTCATGTGGATGCGTGGCAAATTCTGTATCGGTATGGCGGCCGTGATCAGTTCGAAGCGCTGGAACGCGGAGATGGCTCCCATGCCATCCTGGGTGTGTGGAATGCCGAGGGCCCGGGCTACACGCTTGAACAGTCCGAAAAGGGCCTAACGGGCGGCAAGAGCTACGCTTCCGGTGCCGGTATTCTGACGCATGCGCTTGTCACGAGCGCCGCTGGAACGCCGCAGACACAGCTCCACTTGATCGATCTCGAACAGAACCCGGGCCGTGTTGATGAGTCTTGGTGGCGTGTTTCGGGAATGCGACACTCCGAAACCCATCGCGTTCAGTGGGCGGGTGCGTCAAGCGAGTCGATCGGTGAGCCTGGAGACTACGAACGCGAGCCATGGTTCAGCGCCGGCGCGCTGCGCTTCGCGACCGTGCAGATCGGTGGATTGACGGGGCTGTTGGACGCGGTTTGCGATCATCTGACCCGGCTGAAACGTGCGGACGATATTGTTCAGCAGCGGAGGCTTGCGGCTCTCCATGGCGAAGCGAGCGCGGCGGCAGCGTTGGTTCTTTCCACCGGTCGGACATGGGTTTCGAAAGGGGACGACTTCGATACGACAATTGTCGCGAACCTACGCAACGTAGTTTATGCGGCCTGCGAGCGAGGGATTGCCCTGGCGCAGCAGGCCTGCGGGACGGCGGCTTATTTCGAGGAATTTCCGGTTTGCCGGTTCGCCCAAGATCTTGGCATGTATATTCGTCAGCCCGGGCCTGACGCGCAACTGGCAGAGGTCGGCGCGGCGGTCGCGAGCGGCTCGCTGGATGTTTGGCCTTGCGCGCCCTGAACCTCGACGGGGTGCACCATGCGGTCGTGGTGGCTCCGCACTCCGATGACGAGACGATCGGCGCGTTCTTTACGATCTCCACGCTGCGCCGACGTGGGGTGCGGGTCGATGTTATCGTCGTGACCGATGGATCGGCCTCGCATCGCAACAGCCGCGCCTACCCCAAACAAAAGCTCGTTGTCCTTCGGCAAGCGGAGACGCTCTCGGCGATGCAATTGGCAGGCGTGCCACCCGCACATGTTACCTTTCTCGGTCTACCGGATGGTGGGCTTCGTGACCTAACGATGGAGGAAGAGTACAACGCACTGGGCTGCTTCCGTGCGCGCCCGCAGCCCGATCTTTTGATCGTCCCTTCGGAACATGACGATCATCCTGACCACCGCACCGTCGCCGGTCTGTGTGACCGCTCTTGGCCCACCGCCATTCGACGGTTGCGCTACGTCGTCTGGCCGTCGCAAAGATCTTCAGTGAACACTTTTGGAGGCGAAACTGGACTCTATGGGTCCGCAGCAGCGAAACGCGCAGCGCTTCGTCGTTATCGGAGCCAGACGGGGTTGATACAAGACGATCCGGACGGGTTTTGCCTGACCCCGGAGATGATCGCGCGGATGTGCCAGCCCTGTGAGCGGTTCACATGTTGATGAGGGACCACGCCACGCTCGATCATTTCGACCGGATGTTTACGGACGCGGCAGACCCTTGGGGCACCCGCATCTCTCGCAACGAAGCTCATAAGCGAAGGATTGTCCTTCGGATGCTGGGGACCCAGATACACGGTCGTGTCCTCGAATTGGGCTGTGGCAACGGAAGCAACAGCCGGGACCTGGCCAAACGCGCGCTGTCGGTCGATGCCTGCGATGGATCGGAAGCCGCGCTTCGCCGCGCCGCGGAAATCGTGAGCAGCCTTTCGCGGGTTCAATTGCATCACCTGCCCCTGCCCGGCCGGTTTCCCGGATCGACCTACGATGCCATCGTCATCGCGGAACTGCTTTACTATCTCAACGATCGCACATTGGTTTCAGTGGTGCGCGAGATCGAGCGAAGCCTTCGGCCCGGCGGTTCCCTTGTCCTGTGCCATCATCATCGCCAGTTCGCGGATGCAGCTCAAAAGCAGCCCGGATTGCATGCCCGGTTCATGGGTCGTTCCCGCATTGGCTGGCAATCCGGCAAGCAGCACCGTACGTCGCGTTGGGAGGTCCAAGCCTATTGGCGGCCAAGAAACCGGATTGGAGATACGAGATGACCATTTTGCCCGAAAGCTGGAGTGATCTGTGGCAGGCGATGGTCGGAGGTATTCTCGCCTATGGCGCGATCTTGATCGCGGTACGTCTGGTCGGCCTGCGGAGCTTCGCAAAAATGGTCCCGCATGATTTTGCAGTCACGGTGGCGATCGGCTCGGTTCTGGCCAGCGCGGCGATGGCCAACTCCACGCCACTCCTTATTCCTCTCGCCGCCATCGCGGTGCTCTTTGGCCTGCAATGGGTGATGTCGCTCCTCATCGCACGATCGGATCGCTTCGAACGGCTGGTGATCAACGATCCTGTGCTGCTGATGGACGGGTCCAATATCCTGCCTGAGAACCTGAAACGGACCAAGGTGAGCGAAAGCGATCTGCACGTCAAGCTGCGCGAGACCAATGTGACGCAGTTCGATCAGGTGCTCGCGGTGGTCTTCGAGACCACCGGAGATATTTCAGTCCTGCACGACGATCGCAGCGATACGCTGGATGAACGTCTACTTGCGGGCGTTCAGCGCAGCGAAAACGAGAGGGGCCACTAAGGTGCGAAGGCTGACAACAATGCGACATCGTCCTGATGCCGCGCCGCCTCCTGACCCAGTTGGTCGTAGTGCTTGGACCGTGCCCGGACCCGATCGCGCGCCATCCGATGGTCGATCATGCCGTGTTGTGAGACAATGGTACGATCCCCTTGCCCGCAAACACTGGGCCGCTCGTGAACGCGGCCTTCGAAAAGCACGTCACGCCGGATGAGACGATATTGGATATCCGGAAAAAGATCGCTGAGGCGATTATCGACATAGTTTCGCCGCGGGAAGCCGACGGCAAGATAGCCTGAGCAAGCAGCAGCGCTCGCGAGATGCGGCAGGACCGCGCAGAAGTCGGCTGAGACGTCTTCGTCCGTGTCGAGATGGAACACCCATGAACCCTTTGCAGCCGACGTTCCTGCATTGCGCTGAGCTGCAAAATTGCCATCGAGAGGCCGTCCGAAAAGTCGGACGTTACTATCCGAACGGTCGCATTTCGTACTGCTGTCCAGAACGATAACGATATCGGTGAACGTACGTTCGTAGCGATCAAGGAGGCCCGGCAGCGCAGGATCGCCTGCCCGGGCCAGGACGACCAGGCTGACCGAGGTGTGGCCGAAGCTCTCGAACGGTTTGAATTCAGGAACATCACGTGGGTCATCGGCAAGCCGGTGTTGTGAAGGCCATCTGCCTGCGAGCCACCGATTAATCGTCGTCCCCGCGATCCGGAGAGTACGGACTGTCGCACGCCAGTGGCCATGTCCGACAAGTTGTCGTCCTGCGGGGGGCGACTGGAGCGTCGACCGTAGCAGATCTGAGCCGTCCGCGTGACGCAGCGACCTGTCGATAGGAAGCCGCATGTCGCAGTATCTGCAACGTCTCCAGCCGAGAAAATCTTCCGTCCAGGACCGGGCGCCGCAACAGAAGCACCGGGAGTCCACTGACGAAATTGGCAAATGCGCCGCGATCACGCCTGCAGTCTTTCCGGCTTCTGAAGCAGCGTCTCATAGGCGCGCAAGTATCCGTCCACCATATGGGCGCTTGTGAACCGGCGCTCAAAGGCCAGCCGCACGTCTCTGCGATCGAGCGCTTTCGCAAGCGCCACGGCGCGAACCGCCTGCTCAACACTATCGACAATGAAGCCGCTGACGCCGTCATCGATGACTTCTTCGATACTGCCATTGCGCCAAGCGACCACGGGTGTTCCGCAAGCCATGGCTTCGATCATCACCAACCCAAACGGTTCCGGCCAGTCAACGGGGAAGACAAACACGGATGCTTTGCCCAGAAAGGCCTGTTTCTGATCCTGTGTGATTGGACCCAGATAGGTCGCGGACTCGTTTAGAAGCGGTTCGACCTCGGTCACGAAATAATCCGGATTGCCGACATCCACGGTGCCGCCGAGCCGGACTGGCAGTCCCGCGCGCCGTGCGATTTCGATGGCGAGATCAGGGCGTTTCTGGTCGGTCATTCGTCCGAGAAACGCCGCATATCCCCCTGCCCCATCGTCGAGATGGAGCTGATCGGCAGGAATGCCATGATGCACAACGTCGAGACAGTTCGACGCTGGCAATGTGGCGGCTTGTGCCTTGGAAATCGCCACCACCTTCTGATCGCGAAAATGGTCGAAATAGATTTGCCGGTCGAGTTGATCCGCACGCCAGTGAATCGTCATGATCGTCTTGTGCCGCCGGGGCCTCAGCACGGCGGCATGGTAGAGCTCGGTGTGACAATGGATGATGTCGAAGTCGTCCGCCCGCGCCGCGACTTGGTCGAGCATCACGCATTCCATGGCCGAAGGCAGCGAGGGTGGAGCATCTTTAATTGCGGCGACAGGCGGTCCTTGCGAGACAAGATCGGCATCTGTTTGAGACCCGTCGGCGGCGAAGAGGGTGACTTCGTGACCACGGGCAACGAGCCCGTTCGTCAGATCGCAAACAACCCGTTCGGTGCCACCGTGATCGCATGGCGGCACCGGGAAGATCAGGGGAGCGACCTGCGCGATCCGCAACCTTACGCCGCCGCTTCGTTGATGCCCGAGCTTGCCAGTTCGGTCATACGGCGATCGCCGTCATAGCAGGCGTCGAGACAGTCTTCGAGGGTGCCCTTGTCTTCGTGAAAATCGAGACGGCCGGCAAAGGCGGCGACACATCCATAGCCCGCGATCGCGTAGTGCGCTATGCGCTGATATTGCGTGATGATCATCGCATCGCGTGCATCGTCATCGCCGAACTCTTCTTCAAGAGCGTGGGCCTTCGCCTCTTCGACGAGACCTTCCATGCCCTTGCAATGCTCGCCGTCGGGGTCTGCATCGTGGTCACGCACGATCCCAGCTACCTTGTCCATACCGTCGCGAATACCTTTCACGCCGGTTCTCAGCGCCTCCTTCAATTCTTCGTTGGTCGCCGCCTTGGCGAGTTCGATCGTGACATCCGCGGATTGCTTGTTGGCGCTGTAGATATCCTGCAGCTGGTCGATATAGACGTCCTTGAGGCTCTCCATGCTCATGAGATTGCGTTTCGTGTCGAGGGGGTATCGTTGTCTTCAGCGAGCAGCTCAAGCTCCTCAATATGCGCTTCGAGGTTCCTGTGCTGCTCGGTTGCAAAAGAGAAGGCGGGGCTTGAGGCATCCATCGGCCGGATGGCCTGGTCATAGGCATCGAGCAGTTGCCGCTCGCCGCGAATGACCTCGGCCACCACGGCGTCGTCGTCGTCAGAGATCATGTCCTTCAATCCAAGGTACTGACGGTGTGCGGATGCGAGTATCGTGCCGTCATCGTCGAGGTCGATATCGGCCGAGGTCAGATACTCGCGCAGCTCGGAAGCATGGCGCGCTCGTCTCTCTTCTAGCTCTTCGAACAAAGACTGAAGGCGTGGGCTGTCGACAACCTCCGCGGCCTTTTCGTAACCGTCCCGGCTATCGATCACAGTCGTATAGAGTTCTTCCAATGCGTCGTTTTCGGAATTCACGTTCTGTGCCTTTCTTTAGATAGGATCAATTCGGGCGGGGTTGCGCCTTGCCGTTGCCGACGATTTCGCGAAGCTGGTCGCAGATCGCGCTCAGGGACTCGCCGCTCTTTTTCATCGCGTCGATCGCATCGGCCCGGCCCAACTGATCAGCGAATTCGGAGAGAAGATGGAAGCGCTGCGCTTCGTAAATCCCGATCTCGCTGCTCGAAAAAATTATGGCCACATCGACAAGCGATGGCTCCTGGAGCCCTTCGATCAGATCGAAAAAGTCATCCACCATCGCTGGGACCGCTGTCGGTTCGCGCTGTCCGACCGCGGGTGGCAATTGCCGCAGTGCGGCTTCGCTGCGATCGGCGTTGTCGCGCACGATATCGAGATAGAGGTTCAGAAGTTTGCGCAAATCCTCATTCTCGGTGGCAGTCACCATCGAAGGAATGTGCTGCGCCAAAAAGCAGGCACTGGAGTAGACGTCCCCGAGGCGCCGGGAAAAAAGATCCTGCGCGGTTTGCACGAACATAGGCACCCTCCTGAACGGTCGGCTGCGGGCAGACGACAAGGTTGCGGAGCAGTAGGCACTGCGCGGGCCGTATGTGCGTCAATCTATCTTGATAGAACCGTGTTTAGTGGCGCGGATTGAACATGGATCATTTGGGGAACCAGGAGGTGTCGAGTTTCGCGTAGCGGTCAGAGAAATCGACCATGGATTTGAGTCTGTCCTCCTGCTCGAGCGTCAGCGTGTCTCCGTCACGGCTGATGAGACCTTCGTCTTCCATCTCGCGGATCGTCTTGCTGACATAGGTATGCGTCAAGCCGAGCGCGTCGCCCATCTCATGCTGGTTCATCGGCATGCGGATCGTATCGGTCATTTGCTTGTTGGTAATCCGAAGCCGGGAGATCAGATCGAGGAAGAAATAAGAGAGACGCTCCCGCGCGCTCATCCGTCCCATGGCGCGCAGCGTGTCGATGACACAGGCGTGATCGCGATTAGCGATCGAGAACATCAGCGCGGTGAGCTTTGGCGATTCCTTGAAGATTGCGTCAAGCTTGCGTTTTGGAAACGGGCAGAGGCAACCGTCTTCCGAAGCGCGAATACTACATGTGGCTTCAGTGAAGGCGATGTCAGGGAAGCCGATGATGTCACCAGGATGCAGGACGCGCACGATCTGACGCCGCCCGTCGGGCATGTCCGTATAGGAATAGAACCATCCCTCTTTCACCACATAGAGGTATTTGAGCTCGTCCCCCTCGCTATAGACTTCCTGATGACGATGGTAGCTGCGCTCTTGCTCTTCGAGCGACGCAAGATGGTCTTCGGCAGTCTCGTCGATATCGATGTAGTACGAGAGCTTCTCGACAAGGCAACTTTGGGAATCGTCCGACATTCTGGTCCTTTCTCACAAGACCAGATTCAGTCGTGGTCTCCATATGCATTCGAATTCCGGTCTAGGACAGAGGTTCGTAGACCGCACAATGTTCCAGTATCAGCCGGTCGAAGCGACCAAACCATATTGTCGCAGTTTAACATCAATATAGCGCAATGTCAGATCGTCTGTTCACGATTAGTCCTGCGACATGTTCATCATGCATGTCGCATTGCAGGGATGCCTTCGGGCGCGGAACGTTCCCTATGGGGTAACGCCGGATACGGGTGGGCATATCAAGTATTTGCTCGAACTGGTGGATGCGGCAGAACGTCAGTCCCCTTCTTTGAAGCAGCAGATTATCGTCCGGCGGTTCGACAGCGACAAACTCGGCACCCACTACGCAGAGCGTCAGGAACAGATTTCAGATCGCTCATCGATCATTCGCATCGACGGAGCGAGCGACGAATATATTGCGAAGGAGGACCTGCGGTTCGAACTTCCTGTTCTCGCCGACCATCTCGAAGCGCATATTCGCGCTTTACCTGTTGGGCCGGACGTTTTGCATGGCCACTATGCCGATGGTGGTGAGCTGGCCGTCAAGATGAAGCGCCGTCTCGGCATACCGGTTATTTTCACCGCGCATTCCCTTGGCCATGTCAAAGCCAGAACCCTTGGCAGACGTAGCCTGACCGGCACGCTTCGAGACCGCATCGACATGGAAAAACGCGTGATCGCTGCGGCTGATCGGATCATTGCAAGTTCGATGGACGAGGCGGAACTGCAGTACGGCTTTTATCCTGCGGCCCGGCCAGAGCGTGTTCGCGTCAATCCACCGGGTTGCGATCTGGAAAGGTTCAAAAACTGTCGCGAGGAGAGCCGGGTTAGCAGCGAAGTGCGCAACCAGTTCCTGATCGATCCCGACAAACCGCCTATCCTTGCGCTGGCCCGCCCAGTGGCAAAGAAGAACCTCGCAGGGTTGGTGCGCGCCTTTGGCGAAAATCGCAGGCTGCAGGAGGCGGCAAACCTGATCATCTATGCCGGAACCCGCGAGAAAATTGTCGAGGAGGATACGGAACCACGCGAGGTTCTGACCGAACTGCTCACACTTATCGACGACTATAATCTTTGGGGAAAGGTCGCCTTTCCCAAAACGCATCGGGAGGAGGATGTGGCAGGGATCTACCGCGACGCTGCGGAGCGGCGTGGCGTCTTCGCCAATCCGGCCTTTAACGAGCCTTTTGGGCTGACATTCCTCGAAGCGGCCGCGTCGGGTCTGCCCGTCGTCGCGACCAACAATGGCGGGCCAAATGACATTCTGCAGCGGTGCCAGAACGGCATCCTTGTTGATCCCACTGATATCGGTGCCCTTGGTGACGCTATTCTCAGCCTGCTTCGCGATGATAAGGCCTGGAAGGACGCAGCTCACAACGGGCTGTCGGCCTGCGACTTCTATTCCTGGGATCGTCACGCCAAGGTGTATCTTGCAGAGGTGGCATGGCTTGCCGGCCCGGATCGCACCGACCGGGCCTCTCGGTCACAGCACAAGTTCGACACAATGTTGGTCTGCGATATCGACAACACGTTAACGGGCGACAAATTGGCTCTGCGGCGTTTGGAGAGTTGGCTGCGGTCTCGTCCCGGCACCGCTTTTGGGATCGCCACAGGCCGATCGCTGCACAGTGCAATCGATATCATTAGACAGTGGGATATTCCGGCCCCGCATTTTCTGATCACATCGGTCGGCTCTGAAATTTACTGGATCCACGATTCCGCTTTCCGTGAGATGGAGCGCGAAGACGGTTGGCCACCTTTGGGGCGCGGCACCTGGAGTCCTGACGGTATTGAAAGCGCCCTAACAGGCTTTGATTGGCTGGAGCCACAACCGAAACAGGAGCAGCGCGGTTTCAAGCGCAGCTACTACCTTTATGAGATCGACCGATGCCGCGACGTTCGATCAGCACTCGAGGAGGCCGGCCTCGAATTCGAACTGATATATTCGCATGGCCGGTTCTTGGACTTGTTGCCGTGCGGTGTGTCGAAAGGCCACGCGATCCACCATGTCGCGAACCGGCTTAGCATCTCACCTTCCGACATCTGGGCGGCGGGCGATTCCGGCAATGACATCCATATGCTGGAAATGGTCGGCAAACCGATCATCGTCGGTAACCATTCCTCCGAACTCGCCCATCTCAGATCACGCCAGGCAAGCTACTTTGCAAAAGACCACTTTGCTGCGGGTGTCCTGGAAGGCTTGGCCCATGACTGGGCCCAGACCGCGCCATGACGACGAGTATTTGCACCATTGCGCGAGGGAGAGAGTCGCATCTGCGCCATCTTATCAACGGCATGACCCGGCAAACGATAGCACCAACGGAACTGGTCATCGCTCATATGCAGCCCGACCCGTTCGCCGAGCTTCCAAACACGAATTTTCCCGTCCGCCAAGTGCAGGTGGGTGGGTCTCGCCCGCGACTGGCAGCGGCGCGCAATGCTGCCGCGAGTACCGCAATGGGCAAGGCTCTGATATTTCTCGACGTGGACTGTATCCCGCTGCCCGGTTTGGTCGAAGCCTATCTGGACGCCATGGCGGTCGACCGCTGTCTCATGGGAGAGACACGGTATCTGGCCGAAGACCATCGACCCGGCACCATGACGTCTGAAGCTCTCTGGGGGGTGAGCGAACAACATCCGGCGCGACGGTTTGAAGACGTCCTGGGGCGCGGTATCCGACGAATACCATTGGCGACGGAATTCTGGAGCCTTTCCTTCGCCCTCACCACCGAAACGTTCTGGGGCCTTGGCGGGTTTGACGAGATTTTTGAAGGGTACGGGGGTGAGGATACTGACTTTGCAGTGCGTCTCGATCAATCGGATATCGGCCTCCATTGGGTACCGAACGCCCGCGCCGTCCATCAATGGCATGCGGTCGAAAAACCCCCGCTCACCCATCTCGAGGACATCGTGCGAAACGCCAATCTGTTTCGACAGAAGCATGGGTCCTGGTGCATGGACTATTGGCTGAATCAGCTTGTTGAAGGTGGTTTCATCGACTGGGGCGATGATTTGATCGAGATCGTCCGCTACCCGTCAGCCAACGAGCGAAAGGCCGCCCGATGCGACGGTTCGGTTCGCTTCAGTTGAGCGGTCGTCCCAAAGATGCCCATCGAGCGCGATCAGATGATTGGCAATTTTCTTGGCGGCCTGCGCGTCGAAGAGCGGTACAAGTCGTTTCGTGCCAACCTCAAGCGCTCCCGTGATTGCCCTCTGCCATTGTGCATTGCTTGCTGGCCAGGTGGTTAGGACATGCGCGGCACCCAGACGCGCAAGTTCGCGCGCTTTCGCCACCTGTTCATCGTAGTAGCGCCATTCGGGGATGCACAGGAACGGCCGTCCCACCCGCGCGATCTCGTGACAGGTGTTGTCGCCCGCCGAGGCGACAACGACATCCGCGGCAGCAAGATAGTCGAGGACATTCTCGACCCAGCCGCATTGACGCAGATTGGTGAACTCGGTCTCATGCCCTTCAAGCTGGACCGGACCGACGGTCAGCCAAAGCGCGTCCGGCAACGCCCGTGCGGCCATGGTCAGCGAGGCATAATTTGCACCACTGCCGCCCCCTCCCGAAAGCGCCAAAATGATCTTCCGATCCGGCGAAAGACCGAGCCGATCACGTGCTTCTTTCTTTTCCGGCACTGCATCGAGACTGGTGCAGAGTCCGCCGGAATAGAACGTTTTGGCTCTTGCCCACTCGGGGTAGTCGGGCTGTTCGAGATCAGCATGGAAGGGCGCGATCATACCGACGCAGGCCTGATAGGCCGCGATATGGCTCGCATCGGACCGGTCGCCATGCATGCGGATTTTGACGGACGGCACCGAACATAACCGGGCTAGCAATGCCCACTCGACCGAAACATCGTTGATCATCAACGCGGGATTGTCACGCTTGAAGACGCCTACGATCTCTTCTGCATTGGCCTTTAACGCCGATGAGCCAAGAGGCACGCATTGAGTGACATCGGGCGTTTGCTGATTGTGCAGCGCGGCCGTTGCACTCGGATCGCCGATAGCGTTGGGCAGTTCAACGAAGGAGATGCGCTCGTCGAAATCTCCAAAGATCACTCGATCCGCACTGAGGATCGTGATCGGACGGTCATCGAGATGGCGAATGATCTCTTCGCAGCGTCGCGCATGGCCGCGTCCCTGATGATGCACGAAGAAGGCGAACGGACGCGACATGAGTACTTCTCCAAGAGTAGCCAGGCAGACGTCCAGACTATGATTTTGGTGTGTCAGAGCATCAATCCAGATTGAAGCATTAGTCCTGCGCGCTGCTTACCGTTCAATTGGAAACGGGCGGCCCCGAAGCAACTGCGTTGGGAAACCGGCCGTATAGGACCCGATTAATACGGGCGCCAAAAATTAGGAGATACTCGATGAAAAAAGACGTTTCGCTGTCACTGCCGTGAGCCTCGCGATTAGCATCGGTGCTCTTGCCGATGCTCATTCCGGGATGATGGCCACCTACGATCTGACCAGTGTGAGGACCTCTACCTTCCGAGTTGATCGGTTTGCGCGATTGTCTGGTCGAACAGGAGTTCGCCCCCTTACCGCCGAAACGGTCGTACCGAATGGTTCCGAAGCGAAGGCGTACGAAAATCGGGAGGTCAACGAGCTGATCTCGGATCGGGACGCTCAAATGAAGGGTGATATCTTAGATGTCGGAGGGCTCCTGAGGATTGGCATCAAGGATGCCGCCGTCGATATGAAGAGCATCAAGTTCCTCAACGAAGACGATGGTCCGGACGACTTCTTCCTCGTCGAAGAAACGAACAAGGAAGACCAAGACGTCTGGCCGGAAGGCGATGGCTAAGGCGAAAGTGCCCCCCCGTGGACCGATTGGTCCACATTGTACTCTGTAAGGAGTGCTTAAGCGCTTCCCTATGTCCCTGGGGAAGCGCTTTTTCCTTTGAGACCGGTCCTGGACAGTATGGGGCTTACCTCAGCCATACGCCGACATGCACGAGCTATGAAACACCCGCCGCTTCATTGGCTCGTCTCCGATGCGGAAGGCGCGAGTTCCGAGATTGGCAAGCCGGCGAACCCGCTGTCACGTCGGACAATGATTGGGCGTAAGATGATCCTTCTTCCGAAACCGAACCGCCCTCCACAAGAGCATGTTTGATCCGCTACTCATCAAGATATTGCAAATCTTGAAGATCGGAATTAGCACCTTCGATCGCTTTGGTCTAATCGATGGTAACTCTCCCACGAATGTACTGAGGTCGGGTGTCTAGCCCAGTAGGTCTGCACGCTCTTCAAGCCGGTATGATGCGATGCGCCGCATCGGCACCACGCCATCCGGCAAATCGGCTGTCACGTGGTGAAGGATCAAGGGTGCTTCGGCCGTTAAATTTTCGGATTGGCTCCGACGAAGTTCCAAGCGGCATGCTCTTCATGGGTCTTAAAGGTTCGGGCATCGACCGGGATGAGCTTATCCATGACGCCGATCATCTTCTCCGCCCCGTCCGGCGCGCCGACGACAGCATACTTTTCGACTTTGAAAAGCGAACGCCAACGCGATTCCAACACATCTCCATCGAAGATCGCATCCTTGTCGCTGCCCTCATAGCCGTCGAGCTTCATGAGCATGCTGACCTTTTCGTGCCGGTCGAAGGCGTCGTTCATGTATTTCGCCAGCGCCTCGGCATCGTCGTCAGAGACGTGGCCGCTAATTTCAAAGGCGTAGACAGTCTCCTGGTCGGTGGAGATTTCTCGAACGGAGGGGAGTGTCAAAGTCATTATGGGCATCCTTTTTGATCCAAAGTTGTTCGATCACTCCGGCTGGTCGCTACGTGGGTAGGGCGCTGCGGAGTCGCGTCTAGTATGGAACTGTCTATGGGAACTGGCGTTCCGCTAGATTGAAGCATGGCGACGCCGCACCATGTTCACTGCCAATAAACTGGGATTGTCGGACCTGGGCCACAGACCCGGGTCATTGTTGCGAACCATGGAAAGTCATTTGCCCTTGTGAAGACGTCTACACGATCATCAACGCACATCGATGAACCTGCCCTGACCGTTGTCTGGTACAAGAAGGATTTGCGTTTGGAAGACCACGAGGCTCTTTGTGTCGCGAGCGCGGCCGGACGCGTGCTTCCGCTTTACGTTGTCGAACCGGACTACTGGGCACTTCCGGATACCAGCTACCGGCAATGGGTATTTGTCCAAGGCGCAGTCGAGAGCCTCCAGGATCACATCGCCGACCATGGCGGCCGCCTCACCATCCATATCGGTTCGGTTGTTGACGCTTTGAAGGAAATTCGTTCCGTCCACGGCTCATTTCGGCTGGTCGCTCATATGGAGACCGGCAATGCCTGGACTTTTGAACGGGACAAACAGGTTCATCGCTGGTGCCGCGATCATGGGGTTCGCTTCGAAGAGTTCCAGCAATACGGCATCTGGCGCGGCGGCGCGCTTGACCGCAACAAATGGGCGAAACGCTGGGATGCCATGATGTCAGAACCGATCCGCCCGGTACCGGACAAGATCGACTGGCTGTCGTTCGGAGATACGATGCTGCCGGATGCGAAGGACTTAGGCCTCGAGCATGATGGCATTCAGGATCTTCAACCGCCCGGGAGGGCGGCGGCTCTGAAAACGCTTGAGAGTTTTCTATACGACCGCGGCGAACCCTATCAGAAAGCGATGTCGAGCCCGGTCACCGGCGAAACGGCCTGCTCGCGCCTTTCTCCGCATCTTGTTGCGGGCAGCCTCTCCATGCGGGAAATCTACCAAACAACCCTCAAACGGCAGGCCGAGATCGCGGAACTGCCCAAATCCGAACGCGGCCTGTGGCTGGGCGCGCTCAAATCCTTCATTGGTCGGCTGCATTGGCACTGCCATTTCATGCAGAAACTCGAGGCGGAGCCGGAGATCGAATGGCTGCCCATGGCGCGCATCTACGAGGGGCTGCGGCCGTCGCCAAACGACGACACCCGACTGACAGCTTTCGCCACGGGCCAGACCGGATATCCCTTCGTCGATGCCTGCATGCGCTACCTGAAGGCGACCGGTTGGATTAATTTCCGCATGCGCGCGATGCTCATGTCGTTTGCTTCCTATAACCTCTGGCTCCCCTGGCAGCAATCGGGCGAGGTTCTGGCGCGGCTCTTTACGGATTACGAGCCCGGCATCCATTGGCCGCAAAGTCAGATGCAGTCAGGCGAAACCGGCATCAATGCGGTGCGTATCTATTCTCCGGTGAAGCAGGGCTACGATCAGGATCCGACGGGCGAATTCACGCGCACCTGGGTTCCCGAGCTCGCACATCTGGACGGGAAAGACTTGCAGGAACCGTGGCTGCGCGACGACCCAATCGCGGATTACCCTTCCCCGATCGTCGACTACCGGGAGACCACGAAGGAAGCGAAGCAGCGCATCTACGCCCTCCGGCGCACGAGTGAAGCCAAAAAGGAAGCCGCCGCTGTTTTCGACAAGCATGGCAGCCGCAAACCGCGAGAGGTGCGCGAGAGGCGTCCCCGTAAGGCGGCAGGCAATGCCTGACTGGTCATCGGATATTGCCGACCGCGTGCGAGCGTTGAACACGCAGCCAGTCAACCAAACGAAGACGGCTTATGTTCTTTGCTGGCTGCAGCAGACGCTTCGCGCCTGGGACAATCCTGCCATCGACGGGGCGGTTGATCTGGGCAATCAGCTCAACCTGCCTGTGTTGGTCTATCATGGCGTACGGGAAGATTACCCCTATGCATCGAATAGGTTGCACGCCTTCCTTCTGGGCGCGAGCCGCGATCTTCAACAAGGCTGCAAACGGCGTGGGCTGCGGTGTGTAACCTATGTCGACCGTGACGAACGTCGTGAGAAAGGTCTGGTCTACCGGTTGGCCGAAAGCGCTGCCGCCGTCGTTACCGACGATCACCCGGTCTTCGTCGCCCGGGTGCAGGCAAAGCGGTTCGCAGAACGCTGTGACCGCGCGGTCTTCGCGATCGACACCGCCCGTCTGGTGCCGACGCAAATGCTGCCCGACAACCTCTCGACCACGCCGGCGTTCCGCAAGGCCAGCGGCGAGCTGCGGTCGATTTACGAAGCTCATGCTGCGGACTTCGACAGCCGGTGCGGGCTCTATGAGGGTAACGTCTGCTTTGCCGATGAAGGCTTGGCCGACAAGTCCGACGCAAAGATCAGATCGATCATCTCCGAATGTGTGATCGATCACAGCCTGCTCCCCTGCCCCGAGTTTCCGCCGACAGCGGCAGCCGCTGAGACAGCGCTTGCCGAGTTCATTGAGTATTCGCTGAAGACATATCCTTATCGCCGCAACAACCCGGCCGAAGAGGACAGTGTCTCGCGCCTGTCGCCCTATCTGCATTTCGGGGTGATCGGGCCACGCGTCATCACCGCTGCGGTTCGAGCGGCGGATGCGCCGGCCAACGCGAAATGGAAATATCTCGACGAGCTTCTGACCTGGCGCGAATATTTTCACTATCTCGCCTATCAGGCAGACCAGCCCGACGGTTTTCAGACGGTACCGGAGCGCCCGCGCCAGTCGTTGCTGGACCACGCCGATGACGAACGCCCAGTTCTTTATTCCCTCACCGATCTCGTACACGGCCGAACTGACGACGAAACCTGGAACGCTGCGCAGCGCCAGTGGCTTGAGACCGGGTACATGCACAACAATCTGCGCATGTATTGGGGCAAGCAGATCATCAAGTGGACGCGGGATCCGGAGACCGCTTGGAATACCGCCTGCTATCTCAACGACCGCCTATCCCTCGACGGACGGGACCCGGCGACCTACGGCAATATGCGATGGGTTTTCGGCATGTCCAAACCGAGCTACCGCGAACAGCCGATCTACGGCTGGGTGGCGCCGAAATCCGACCGGGCTATCCGGAAACGACCGGGAGCGGTAGAATGGTTGGAAAATTGGGCGAAGAGAAAGACCGTGTCTATCGATGTGCCGGACGGCATGCCGCACGATCTGCTTTAACGCTCAGATTTTGGCGTCTGATATACAAATCAACGGTCGGACTGCAACTGCGGAGGCATTAAGCTGTCTTGAAACCAGTGGCGTGCTGGCACGTTAGAATTGCTCCGACGCAATCCCGCGTCTCCGCTCGGACGGGCTACTCGTCAGAGCGTCGATCCACGTAAACTAAGGAGGAGACCATGAACTGGGATCAGATCGAAGGCCAATGGCAGCAGATGAAAGGCAAAGCCCAGGAACAATGGGGCGAGCTCACGAATGATGACCTCGACGTCGCTGCCGGCAAACGTGACCAACTCGCTGGCAAGGTTCAGGAGCGCTACGGCAAGACCAAGGAAGAGGCCGAAGAAGAGGTTGATCGCTGGCAGCGGTCGCTCTGATTCGTTTGCCGAGGTGCAAGAGAGGAACCCGCCGTCACGGCGGGTTTTTCTCGAACGAGCTTTGCCGCCCGGGGCATCGCGCATAGCATCGAGGTTTATCCACGATTCACATCGGAGACCTGCGACAACGACATTGGACAGCTTCTGATCTTCCTTCCGGCGGCGCTTCTGCTCGGTGCATCGCCTGGGGCGAACAACCTTCTTGCATTCGTGTCCGCGACCAAAGCCGGATGGCGGCGCACCGCAAAAAGCATCGTCGGCCGTCTCGCCGCCTGGGCTGTGCTTGTCGTCCTGGTCTCGCTCGGTCTGGATGTGCTCCTGCGGACATCGGAGGTCGCCTTCGTCATTCTTAAATGGATCGGGGTCGCCTACCTGCTCTTTCTGGCCGTTCAGTTCTGGCGAGCGGATGTTTCGGCCGAGCTGGAGGCACCGGACGTATCCACCCTCATGCGCCGCGAATTCCTGACCTTGATGGGCAATCCAAAAGCCTATCTTCTCCTGACAGCCTTTCTGCCCCAGTTCGTGTCCGATACTGCGCCGATGATGCCGCAGCTTTTTGCCCTTGGCGCGCTCTACCTGGTGGCCGAAGGGGTGGCCGCTTTGCTCTGGGTGTCGGCAGGTGCGCTTGTCGGCGTTCACGCTCTTACGCCTTTGAGACGACGGATCATCAACCGTGCATCTTCAGGTCTGATGGGGGTCGCGGCGGTCTTCTTGGCCCGCAGCGAACGAACAGCATAGCCCTCAGCGACGCGCCAACTTGTCAGGAGGGTGATGCGTGCAAGTGACCCTGGGTAAGCGCCATGATGTTCGAACAGGATCATGAATAAGAAGCTCACTACCCCCACAAACCATCAAATTGATGAGACGATGATGCGTCTCGCCTTCCAGAGAGGGCCGGAGAAAACCATCTGTCCTTCGGAAGTCGCCCGCGAGATTGCCAGTGGTGATCCCGAAGCGTGGCGACCGTTGATGGGTCCTATTCGCGATTGTGCAATCGACGCTGCGAAAACCGGTCGAATCGCGATCAAACAGGGCGGTCAGCCCGTCGATCCGGATGACTTCTCCGGCATCTATCGTATTGCGATCCAGCCGGACTAGCGCACCGCGCTATCTACTCGCCAGAGATCTCTGCCCACCAATCAGCATATTCAGTGTTCTTAGGGTGATATCGGGTCACGTCCTCCGCACCATCGTCCCACCAAACCGGTCCACGTTCGCCGAGGCATTCCTTGGCGCGCTGCACTGATGATCGCGCTGCCCGCAATTCAGTCTGGGTCGAGGCATGTTTGACGGCGCGCCGGGCTTCCATCAGTTCCTTGACATAGGTCCGTCGCTCGCTGTCCGTCAGATCGGGATTAGTACAACGCCAGAGCCGGTCCTTTGCGACGAAGTATCGACCATCCGGCGTAACGGGGTAGTCAGTTTTCATGGCACTGAAGTCCCCTCTTTCGCCCGGCACTGCAACTGAAAGCACGAGCACAGGGAGAGGGGCTGATCAGGCCTGCTCCCCGAGTTTATCCGCCTTCTGCGCTCCCCGCGCGCCCATAGGCTCATCAGGACCGGTGGTCGTATCGCGCCGGGTTTGCGCTTCCATCTCGGCATTAAGCTCCGCCCCCATTAGAATGATGAACGCAGACAACCACAGCCACATGAGGAGGACAATCACACCGGCCAGACTGCCGAAGGTCTCGTTGTAGCTACCGAAATTGCTGACATAGACGGAGAACGTGATCGAGGCGACCAGCCATACGACGCAGGCGAGGATCGCGCCCGGCGTCAGCCACTGCCATTCGGGCTTGTCCCGCGACGGACCGAACCGATAAAGGACGGCGAGGCCCAGGATCGTCAGAAGCGCCAAAAGGAGCCATCGCCCGATCTGAAGGATAAGTTCGATCCATGCCGGAAGGTTGATTGCTCCAAGTAGAGCGGGCACTGCCAGAGCAGCCGCCAACCCTGCCAATATGCCGATGATCAGGAATAAAGTCAGACCAAGCGGGAGTGCTGTCCGTTTGACGTAACCCGCGTCTCTTCCTCGTCGCAGGCCCCATTCAGACCTTCGATCAGGCTCGCCATGCCTTTGGATGCAGAATAGATCGCGATCGCGATGCCGACGAAGAAGGCCAGACCCAGTCCGGCATTCTGCGATTCGGTCACGGCAACGGCCTGATCTAGAATGATCTGCGCGGCATCCTCGGGCATGAAGGAAGCGAGGGTTTCCAGTTGCGCCGTCACTGCTCGGGTTCGAACACCAGCCCTGCAAGCGCCATCAACGCCGTGATCGCGGGGAAGATTGCCATCAAGGCATAGAAAGCAACACCGGCGGAGATCAGTCCGACATGATCGGCGGCGATCTCGTCTTTCACCCGGAAGGCGATATCCTTCCAGCCTTTCGCTGGAATCTCTGTAGGTGTCTCCGCCTCACGTCCTCTGGCCATTACACCCCCTCCCTCGCGATAGCGCTCATAGTAGCGCGGTCTGAGTATGGCCCGACAAATTGTGTATCAGGACTTTGGCTTGCCAAAATCCTGTTTCTTTGCCTCATCCTTCGCCGCCCTCGTGACACGCTCGCCCGCCTTTTTGACGGTCTTTGCGGCAGACTTGGCAGCAGTTTTGGAAGACGCCTTCGAATCTGCCGTGTCTTTAACATCCTTCACAGCCTTTTTCGCTTCGTTCCCGGCCGCTTTCGCAACCTCCGTCAGCTTGGACTTTTCTTCCTGGAACACGCGTTCGGCCTCGGCGATCGCTGCATCGCTCTGTTCGCCCAAATAGTCGTCTTCCATCTGCGTGCGCGGGAGAGCTGCAGCGACGGCGGCGCCCACGGCAAAGGCCAGCGCCCCTCCGATCAGCGGCTGATCTTCGTAGAGTTCGGCGGCACGCCGCTGACCTTTCCGGGCATGGCGTTGCGCAGCCTGGTAAGAGTCCCAGGCATGCTGCCGCGCTGCAACCACACGATTGCGCGCCTCTTCGGAAAGTTTCTCCGTCCCTTCAAACAGGCGATCACGAAGTGCCGCGGCCTGAGCTGTGGTGCGATCCGCCGCATCCGATACTCCCTCTTTTGCCGATTGCACAGTCGAGGATGCGCTGTCGGACACGGACTGTGCGGTCTCCTTCACTTTCGTCCCGGCTGTTTCCGCGGCGTCTTTGATCGATGCGCCTTCGGAGTCAGAATTGCCATCACCGAGGTCGGAGGTTGTGCGCGTGGTGCCATACTTCTGCCCGCCACCGGATTGCAGCCACGCCAGCTCGGTGTCGCGACCCAGCGACCGGTCACCGCGATCATAGTCAAGCCCAGGGCGTTGACGCCGGTCCGACGCGAAGCGATATCGGTCGTTATCGTCGTGATGGCGCTGGTAGTTCGGACGCTGCGACGAGGATCCGCCGCCGAAGATCATCCAGGCAAGTCCGATCCCGGTCAGAGCCACGGCCATTGGATTGTCTTTGACCGACTGCGAGACCGAACGACCGATGTCACTGCCATTCTCGCGTAGATGGTCGGTGAACTGCCGGGCGAGCGTTTCCACAGAAAACTTGTCCTGTAGATCTTCGATCGTATTCGTCAGACCGGCGCGCTCGCGTTCGATGTCGCGTTCGATCTCTTCTGGGGTGCGGGTATCAGTCGTCATTGTAAGCCTCCTTCACGGCTTCGGCGTCGCGTTTGAGGTTCTCTGCGGTGCGCGTCGGTGCGAGGCTGCTCAACTTGAGATCGCTGGTGCCCTTGTGCGCCATCGCGTAGGCAATTCCGGCAAGCACCACGCCAACGATCAGCGCAGCCCAACCGCCATGCAGGCCCGCTTCCGTCAGACCGGCGACCACGGCCGCGACGAGCACGTTCAAGGCCACAAGCGCGACCACCACCGCACCGACGATGAGACCGATGGCAACGCCGGCGGACTTCAGGTTTTCGTTGACCTCGGCCCGGGCGAGATCGACCTCGTTGCGTACAAGGGCACTTACGTGACCGAGCGCGTCGCCGACGAGACCGCTTGCGGATTTTGACGTCTCACTCATGTCCGAGCTCCTTGTGATGTCGTTTGACCAGGCGTGACCGAGGATGTCTGCGTGCCGGAACGGTCGCGGGCCGTCGAGGACGAGGTGGCCCCAAAATCCGACAGGCCTGACTGCGCGCTGCCATCATTGCTCGCCTTCGCGAAGCGCACGGCGACAAAACCCAGAAGCGCGGCCGCACCGAGAAAGACCGTCGGATTGCGCCGTGCAAACCCGTTCAGATCACCCACGATCTCGCTCATATCCTTGTTCTTGATGGCGTCAGACGCGTCTGCGATCCCGTCCGCAATTTGCCCGAGGGTTCGCTCTTGCGGCGATCCCGATCGCATCTCGTCAGCCGCCTTCCGTAGGGCCGAAGCAACGTTGTGACCTTCTTCTGCCACGCTGTATTTCTGGCTTTCGGCATAGGAGACGGCCTTGTCCTTCATTTCTGAAGCGTGAGACGCGGCCCTTTGCGACACATCGGATGTGATTTCTTTCGCATCGTCGGCAACCGACGTCGTACCTTCGGTTTTCGATGGTCGAGAAGACGGGGTTGTCTCCGCGGATTTGGCAGGGGAATTGGGATCAGCCATGTCGTCCTCCTTGTTTGCTATGCGATGAAGTTGAGGATCGCGAGAACAACCACGACCAGTCCGATGAGATAGAAAAGATTGTGCATCTGCGTGGGCTCCCTGAGTTTTGTTGGCAGCTTAGAGAAACCAGGAATGCGCAGTTCAATGTAGATTGACGGTCGCCGGCCTACCGCACCTAGCCTGTGGAAATTGGCATACTGGACCCGTCGAGAGCAGCCAGGAGGACGTTTTCGGGTTCGGCCACGGTTCAATTACAAAGGCGGGGAATGGCTGTGTGACATTGCAACACCTGTTCGAGTTCAGTGCCTACCATCTCTGGCTTGCCGTCATTGGCGCTGTGATTGTCCTGGCCAGATGGCTGCCGCGACTTGTCTCCGAACGCGAACCTGCGGCGGCGCCGTTGATAATTTTGCTGTCCGCATTCGCAGCCTTGATCATTGCGGAGCTTCCGTCCGTTCCCGATCCGCGGTCGCAGCCCAAACTCTGGGAGAGTGCGAGCGAGATTTGCGTGATTGCCGCCCTCTTCGGTGCGGGTATGCGCATCGACCGCCTTGGCCCCTGGGAGAAGTGGCGTCCGACCGTGCGCTTGCTGGTGATTGCCATGCCGCTGACAATCGCGGCAACGGCAATCCTTGGAGTAGCCTTGGGCGGGTTCACCCTTGCCGGCGCGCTGCTGCTCGGTGCGGTCCTGTCCCCGACCGATCCGGTTCTGGCCGCCGACGTTCAGGTCGGACCGCCACAGGAAGGCGAAGAACATCCAGTGCGGTTCACCCTGACCACGGAGGCGACGCTGAACGACGGGTTGGCGTTCCCGTTCGTCTATCTTGCTATTTCGGTATTCGCCTACGGCGTTACCGAGATGGACTGGCTGACAAACTGGCTGGCCATCGACGTCGCTTACAGGATCGTTGTGGGAACTTTCGCCGGTTGGATGTTCGGACACGCTCTGGCCTATCTGCTCTTCTCGGTTCCAAGGGATGCCGCTCTGGCCGAAACCGGATCAGGTGTGGTTGCAATCGCGGGTGTATTCCTGTGCTACGGTGCGACAGAGCTCGTCGAAGGCTATGGGTTCATGGCGGTCGCCGTCATGGGTCTTGCCCTACGGCGTGTCGAAGAGGACCACCACTTTCACAAGCGGCTGCATGACTTCTCCGAATCCATAGAACATGCCCTCACAGCGCTATTGCTGATCGGTTTGGGCGCGGCACTGCCGCTCCTTCTGCCTGCTCTTGCATGGTCCGATATCGCTCTGGCGGTTCTTCTGCTGGTCGTGGTGCGTCCGGTGTTCGGATGGGTATCGGGGATTGGACTAGGGCTGCCGAGAACGGATCGGGGAGTAATTGCGGTCTATGGCGTTCGCGGCATCGGATCGATCTATTATCTGAGCTACGCATTGGGATCGGAGGATTTCGCCGATGCCGACCGGCTTTGGGCCATCGTTGCATTGACGATTGTCCTGTCAACCATGCTGCATGGCCTCTCGGTGGGGTGGGCGATGGATCAGATCAGCAAACGACGATCAGGTACCTAGCTACGGAAACCCGCCTGCGAAATACTCCACGCACATACCTTTAGCCGCCCCGACTCCACGCCCGGAGTTCTTTCAACTGTTCAACGAAAGCGTCCAGAGACTCGGCGTCGGACACTGCGAAACACCCTTTGATTGTGTTCGCGTCCAGGCCAGCCGCTTCGAAGAGCTTCTCGGCGCCATCCGTGAAGGCAATGAACTTTTTATGCGAGACAGCGTCGCTCACAAAATCCCGTGCCTCAGGAACATCTGCCATCTGCTCGGCTCCGTCTGATGTCACGATGACTGCGACGGCATCGAACAGGACAGACGGTCCGCCCTCGATTTTCTCATCGGCTTCAAGCTCGCCATCGTCGCTCAAGCGCACACCGGCGACGGTTAGAGCAACGACCTTACAACTGCCGCCGACATCCTTGATCCGCGATTGCAGGCTCGTAACAAGATCGGCATCCACACCCTCCGAGACGAGAATGCCCAGCGTCCGTCCTGCAAAGCTGTCGGGACCGTTCTTCAGTATGCTCAACGCATCCGAAGCGTCCAGGGACCGATCCGGCTCAACGAGGGGTTCAATCGCATCGGGCAGGTCCATGCCAAGCGCGTCAGCAACGCTTTCCGCCAGGCCTTCATCGATGTTGCGCAGATGTGCCACCACCCGTTCGCGAATGTCGGCGCGTTCGACCTTGCTCAGCTCGAACGCCAACGCATCTTGCATATGCCCCTGTTCGACCTCCGTCTGGCTGATATAGAACTGCCGCGCCTGACTGTAGTGATCGGCGAAGCTTTCCGGGCGCAGCTTAACCGCCTCGCCGCTCACCTCCTGCGGATGGTGCTTGTATCCGTTCTCCGGATTTTCTCGAGGACCGCCCTCGTCAGTCCCCCAGCTATTGGGTTCGTAGTTCGCGCGACCGCTCGGGTTGCACATGGCCATGTGGCCGTCCTGCTGGAAATTCGCGAAGGGACATTTCGGAGCATTGACTGGGATATGGGTGAAGTTCGGCCCACCGAGCCGCTTCAACTGCGTGTCGAGATAGGAGAAGTTGCGTCCCTGAAGCAGCGGATCGTTTGTAAATCCGATACCGCGCACGACGTTCTGCGTACAGAAGGCCACCTGCTCCGTCTCTGCAAAGAAATTGTCGACATTCTCGTCCAGAACGAGCCGCCCAATGATGCGGACAGGCACCTCTTCCTCTGGGATAATCTTTGTCGGGTCGAGAACGTCGAAGGCGAAACTGTCGGCGAATTCCTGATCGAAGAGTTGAACACCCAACTCCCATTCCGGATAATCGCCCGTTTCGATCGCATTCCAGATGTCGCGTCGATGGTAGTCGGGATCGGCACCATTGATCTTCACCGCTTCGTTCCAGAGTACTGATTGCATCCCGAGCTTCGGCTTCCAGTGAAACTTCACGAACGTCGATTGATCGCCCTTCAACAGCCGGAAGGTGTGCACGCCGAACCCCTCCATAAATCGAAAAGATCGGGGGATCGTCCTGTCCGAAACATGCCACATAACCATGTGCATGCTTTCTGGTGTTAATGAGACAAAATCCCAGAAATTGTCATGCGCCGACTGCGCTTGCGGAAAGCCGCGATCCGGGGCCGGCTTGACCGAATGGATGAGATCAGGGAACTTAATCGCGTCCTGGATAAAGAACACCGGAATATTGTTGCCGACCAGGTCCCAATTACCTTGGCTGGTATAAAGTTTGACCGCAAAGCCGCGCACATCGCGCACAAGGTCCGGCGAGCCTGCGCTGCCGGCCACGGTCGACAGACGCATGAAGGCAGGCGTTTTTGTGCCGACTTCGGTCAAAACTTTCGCATCCGTCACGTTGGACAGGTCGTCAGTCAGTTCGAAGTAACCGCGCATCCCATAACCGCGGGCATGCACGACCCGTTCGGGAATGCGCTCATGGTCAAAGTGAAAGATCTTCTCTCGAAAATGAAAGTCCTCGACGAGCATTGGGCCCCGCGCCCCGGCTTTCAGATGGTTCTGATCATCCCCAACCGGCACACCCTGTTGCGTCGTCAGGGGGTCGTAGCCATCTGCCGTCGTCTGGTGTGGCGCACCACCCTTATCGAGTTCAACGTCATCTATTTTCGCCATCAAGCATCCTCCAGTCACGCGCGCCAAAAAGCGCAGGACCGTCAAGACCTGCGCGGGTTTGATGAAAAGACTACTTTGTCTGATGGAAGCCATTTCAATATAGCTTGACGGCACGCTGGTCCGATCGACCTAGCAATCCGTGAATGGGCGCAGATCCTGATCAACCTGTTGTTCGAACTGTCCGTGACAGATGGCTTAAGAGCCGCTCGTGAGGCGCTGCGTGATATGTCTTTGGTCGCCGTGACGATTCAAGGGAATAGAAGTGGATTTGATCGTCACTTTAATCGGGCTCTTGTTGATCGGCCTCGTCGTCTTCGACTTCTTGGTCACGACGATCGGAGCAGCGTCCTTTAGCCCAATCTCGAAATTCGTCGCACGCGGCGCCTTCGCCGTCGTGAGACGGTTCCCGGATGGGGACCTGAAGCACCGGCTGTCCGGAGTTGCGGTGATGTCGGCGATCGCAACCTGGTGGATCGTCGGACACGCGAGTGGATGGACGCTGGTGTTCGCCGGAGTGGAAGACGCTGTGGTCAATTCGGATACGCAGTCAGCAGCGTCGCTCACCGGTATCGCATCCCATGTCGGTCATCTCCTGTCGACCGTCGGGGGTGGCATAACTGAACCTCGAAGCGCCGGTTGGTCTCTTCTTGGCGTGCTTGTCGGTGTGAATGGTATGGTGGTACTGACGCTGTCCGTCAGTTTTGTTTTGTCGACCACTCAGACCGTAGCCCGGGGTCGAGCGTTGCTTAAGAAAGTCGACGTCATCTCGCATGTCGGCAATCATGATGATCGGATGTTATTGTTCGAGGTCGCAGATCTGGTCGCCATGCTAAACGCAGCGCCATTCGCGCTCTATTACTCGGCCGCCGATGCAGAAAGACGCCTGCCATCGGGTCTGACAAAACTTATGGATGACTGGCCACCGAGCAGTCAAAGTCATCTATGGACTATTCTGGACGAACTTCCCTGGCTGGAATTAAGCGAGAAGCCGGACGATGTGACCTCTGAATTCCATTCCTGGGCCGCGCGCTATTCGGCGTCGCCGGGGCAGTGATCGTTGTGTTAGAAGGAACAGAAGTGGGTCTGTTCATCCGGTACGGGTGCAGAGTTAAAATCTTCCCGATCGGGAATACGTCCGAAGGCGATCTTCGCGCCTAGATACCCGCCAGGAACCTCTGCCTTCGGTCCTAAAGAGATGGCTTCGGGACCCAGGTCATGCCGGAGGCGGTCCATGACCGCGCTCACGCGTTCCCATTTTTGGCGTTCTACCGCGTTGGACCGGTCATGCGCTGCGGCACCCGGCAGGTCGAATAGATCGCCTGTGGCCGACGCGTCGTCTACCAAGCCATGCAGCATGACGCTGACTGAACGTGGTTTGAAGCCGCGTGAAGACCTTGCCTCGTCCAGCCCTCTCGCAAGCGTTTTCAGGAAACACTGGTCGTCCTGCGCTGGGGGAAAGCCGTATTCTCGTTGCCAGCGTAGGGTGTCGCTCTTGCTTGCGGTGCGGGTGCGGTAGCCGCCGCCGCGGAAGCTCAGCGTCAGCTTCGTGGCTCGCAGCTCAGCCCGGCGAAGGCGGCGTCCCGCGCTGAGGCCTAGCTGTCGCGCGCAGATTGCAATCTTTGCGTTGTCGCGCCAGTCCAATGGTAACATGCGTGAATGGCCGAACATCCGCTTCTTCGTCTCCGGACGCTCCGAATGATAGCCGTGCAAGCCATTCCAGAAGCGTTCACCTTCCACGTTGCCCCAGATCGCACGGGCCTGTTTTGGGGCCAGCGCCCAAAGCCCCGAAAAATCTGTTACGTCGGCCGCAGCCAGGCGTTGTTCAATCCCTTCCGAGATACCAGGCAGCTTACGAAGCTTCAGATCGCTCAACGCTTCAGGAAGATCGGCAGCCTGAAGCAAGGCGAAACCATCCGGCTTGCTTTTTTCGGCGGCGATCTTGGCGAGCAGCTCGGTCGGGGCCATTCCGATAGAGCACGTCAGCACGTCACTAAAATTCTCTGCGAGCGCACGCTTGATACGCTCCGCCACGCCCTGTCCCTCCGCCGCTTCGCTGGGCAGCAATTCGCAGACCAACTCATCAATTGATCGTACATGGGCAATGGGGAGGCAGCTTTCGATCACCTCCAGAATGCGATCATGCAGCCGCACATAGACATCATGACGCGCAACGACGAACACCATCTCGGGAATGGCCGCGCGCGCTTCTGCGATGGGCGCGTTGCCCCTGAGCCCACGCGCCTTGGCTTCCCGACTGATGGCGATACAGCCGGTATTTGGCGAATCGAGCGGCACCACGCCGACGGGACGTCCGCGCAGGGCGGGATTGAAATGCTGTTCGGCGGTCGCGAAAAAGCTGTCGAAATCAAGGTAAAGTCGTTCAATTCCGCAGGCGCGACCGCGCATGTGATCGGTCATGCAGCTCTCCATAGGAGAGAACAGTACAAGAACAAAACCGCTGATGACAAGATACGACGATACGGACCCTATGAGGGCTGTACTGAGCGCGGCTTGTGACTTGTGTTACCTCCGGCCATGGAAGTAGGACATCGGAATAGTCAGCTTCGTTCGATAAACATCTGCGGTCTCTTCAGACTGGAACTCCGCATTGAGATTATCGGTCAGCTGCGCGACCAGCATGGAGCCGAGTTTCGTCGATGGAATATCCATGGCCCTGCGGTTGGTGGCTTTCGCGTTTTCCAGTACGATCGTGATTTCTGCATCGCTCAAATCGACCGAGAGGCGAATGTCCGTGCCAGTGTCTCGCTCCACACCGTACTTCAGGGCGTTCGTGACGGTCTCGTTCAGGATCATGCCCAACGTGATCGCCGTTTCGCTGTCGAGCGCGATATCGCTTGCGGGCAGCGTGAGAGATAATTCATCCTCAAAAATGCCTGCTGATTGCCTGGCATATGTGGCCAACCGCTCGACCAGCGACTTCAAAAACACACTGGTGCGATGTTGGTCCATCTGCATGAGACCATGGGCATCGGAGATCGCCCGAATGCGCGCACCCGCACTCGCCAGCGCAGCAGCGGCCTCAGCGGGGTCAATCGTCTCACGACGTTGCAGTTCATTCTGTTCCAGGCGGAGCATGGAGGTCGCAATCGCGAGGCTGTTCTTGATGCGGTGGTTCGCCTCGCTTACGAGGGCTTTTTGCAATTCAAGCGCGCGGGCCAGAGATTGACGGTTTTCTTCAAGATCCGTGAGATCGACGAATGTCCCGACTAGCTTCTCTCTGCGATCATCCGGGTCCGTGGCGACTTCGGCACGTATGCGCAGGAAGCGCTCAGCGCCGTCAGGAACCGGAACGCGATAATCGAACGAGGCGATCTCTCCCCTTGGAGCATCGAACACCCGCTCAACCTCCTCGTAGACGCCCGGCAAATCTTCCGGATGGACGCGCGCGAAAAAGCTCTGCGCGTTTGGACCGGCTTCGCCTTCAGCGAACCCGAACATCGCATCGACTTCCGGGCTGCGGACGAACACATCGGTTTCGCGATCATAGCTGAAGTAGCTGACCGCTGCCGTGGACTGCGCGGTACGCTTGAGGGAGTCTGACAAGCGTGCGGAAAGGACGTCGCGTGTAACATCCTTCGCGACTTGCAGGATCGCGACCACGTCCCCATCCTGCTTGACCGGAGACATGTTCATCTCCCAGTGATGTTCGACATATGCACCAGAATGGCCGCGCAGATCGTAGCGATAGGGCCCAAGGCTTTCAGCGGTGCCGCTCTCTTTGATGCGCTGAACAGAGTGTTCGATCGCAGCCTTTGCAGCGGCCCCTTCACCATCATCACTCGGTGGGAACGCCTCGAACATCGGTAGGTGCTGGACCACTCGACCGACCGATTCAGACATGACGGCATGGGCTTGGTTGCGCCACAGGAGTGTGAGATCGGTATCCGTCTTGAAGAGAAGGGCCGCAAAAGTCGCTTGCACAAGGGCTTCGAACACGAGCCCATCTACAGCGCCGCCAGCGATCACTTCGTCTGCTGATCCAATATCCGAAATTGCCATTACCCACCCACTTCTCGACCAAGTTTAGCGTATATCCTGCTCTTGGCGAAAGCCTTCTATGGCAATGGATATTTCGAACGATGCGCGATTATTCGTTAAGAGATACGTTGCAACTCGATGCTAGTGTTACTCGTTAGCGGCCTACTCGCCAGATCTGCTATCCCACCGTGCCGTGAACGGTGCGCTTACCAGCATCAACACGACAATTGTGACTGTGATCATGCCGGCCAACCAGATCTCACCGATCCCGCAAATAAGCCCTAGTGCGCCAGCGCTCCAGATACTGGCGGCCGTGCCCGCACCCTTGACAAAGTCGCCATCACGATACATCGCGCCGGCACCTAAGAAACCGATCCCAGTGATCACCCCTTGCATCACGCGGGTCGGATCCACGGTAGCACCTTCACCCCCCTGCGCGGCCAGAAGATCCTGGGTTGCAACCAGAAGCGCACAGGACACGACCGAGATGACGACATAGGGTCGAAAATCGATCGGTTTACGCCGGATGAACCGTTCCATCCCGATCGCAAGCGGGAAAATAGTCGCTGCAGTTAGTCGCCATAAAGCGGTCCACCACGAAAGCGCGTCCGGTGCGAGAAGTTCGTTCAACCAATCTCTCCCTGGATTGTGTCCAGAAATAAATAGCTGTCTTGCGCGCCAAGCGATCAAGGTATCTTGAACGCGCGACGGCCCACATATCGTTGTGTAGCGTGGACCAGGCGGCGCGTGCTTTCCCGAAAAGTCATGTTCAACTCTGCTGACAAGGAACCATACATTGGCGCGACGAGGCACCTGGATTATAGGCGCCGATCCATTGACCGCTACCTGCCGCATAGTCCATGGCAAGCCGGGTCCAATCCATCCCCGCGGCCCGTGACCAGTCCACGCCGGTTGCCCAATCTACGGCATCATCGTCATAGACGACTTTGCGCTGCGCGCCGGAGTAATCGGCAATGTGCTGCCTCTCTCGAAACGCATCGAGCCGTTGATACCACTGCTCTCCGGCCATCGACAGCAAGAGCAATTGTGTCTTCGGACTGTATTCGGCGGTGAAGAGTGTTCCGAACCCTTGGTCGTAGCGATCTTGACGTAAAGGCTTTTCGAGAAAGTGCACCCCCAGACGACTTGGGGAGATCCGCAGTCGTTTCAGATGCGCAAGCCGTTCGAGGGTTCGGGTAGAGCCGGGCCGATCAGCCGCTCTTCCCATATTCTGGTGATTGGTCGCAATCGCGCGAGGCATGATCGTCGCCCCAACGCCGGGGGCCAGTTCCACGCTTGCGGTCTGCCCCCCCGCATCCGCAAGCACCACGTTATACGCCATGTGCGATGGCACGCGCTGAAGTACGGCGAGGGCGGCGTCGACGCTGTCGCAGGTCTCGAGCACATACCGCAGGATCGTGGTGAGGCCAAAACCCTCTGCCGTCTCGGACCGGCCACCATAAGCCTGGGCGACGCTGAGACCCGCGTCGTTGATTCCGTCCGACAGACCCCAAGGAATTCGACCATGCCCATAACCGCGCGACCCGTCCAATCGGTCCGGAGCAGCAACCCCTCGTTGAGATCGGGCGACGGGTCGTAGTTGCGCACCAGCCGCACATCATCCCGGTCAGCGGCGGCAGCGAGAGAGCAGCCAACAAGATAGTGTGGCGAGCACCAAGTGAACGGAAACCGTGCGGCCCGGTCGGATCCACCCGATATTGCGACAAGCCTGTCATAGGTGCAGATCAGCTCTGGTATATGGCGCTGCAAAGCCGCGCGGCAGTGGGCGCGGCAAGGTCCCGCATCGCCGCCCCGCGCGATGAACCCGACATATAGGCGGGCAAGGACCATGTTCAGCGGGCCGCCCACTTCGGGCCGGGGGTCGGTTCATTCACTGCATCACAGGTCAGTGTCATGTCGGCCATTTTCAGTAGCCTTGGACGACGTTTCGAAGAAGAAGCGAACCATCTCGGCGCTGGCGTCCGGTCCCGTTGGATCAGTGTGCGATCCGCCGGGTTTTCCCCCTGACCAGGCATGTCCCTGTCCGTCGATCGTCCAATGTTCGAGAAATGCGGCGCCTTCCGCGTCGCAGGAGATGCGCCTTTTATAGGTGCGACCTGCGGCCTCTCCGGTATCGGTCGTCTGGACGCTCGGCCCCGGACCAACCCTGTGCGCACGCTGCGCGATGCCGTCTGCGTTTGTGAGATGCACCGTGCGATCGGCTGACCCGTGAAACAGGATTGTTCGGACACGGTGACCTGAAGCCACAGGATCGGGGCCGGCGAGCGCATCACCGGCCATCGCCGCAAATGCAGAAGGCACATCTTTGGCGGATCCGACGGGAAGGCCGGAATGCGCACCGACTGCGGCAAAAACATCAGGATAGGCTTCACCCAAGATGGCCGCCATGGCTGCGCCGGCCGAAAGGCCAGCAACGAATGTACCGTCGCGGGTGACACCGTGCTCGCTGCAAACTTTTCGAGCCAATTCAGCAAGGATCGCTGGCTCTCCACGACCTCGGCGCTGGTCGCCACGGCTGAACCAGTTCCAACACGACTGCGCATTGTCACCCCGAGATTGCGCGGGATAGATCACCACGAACCCATGCAAGTCGGCCAGCGCATTCATGCCGGTCCCTGTTGCGAAGTCCTCCGGCGTCTGGGTACAGCCATGCAGCATCATGACAACACCGCGGGCACTTTCGGATGCGCAGGCCGGGACGTAAAGGCGATAACGGCGGCTGCCGGACGGGCAGGCAAATATGTCTTCCTCGAAAGTCGCGCCGTCCGGAACAATTACCTTAGGAAAACCAGAACGCTTGGATGGCCTGGAAAGCTTGGCCAACATGCTGTCGATTGACGGTAAGCTCGCAAGGTCAATCTGCCCGGCCTGCGGCGATTGCGAGGCAAGACCATGCTGCGCGAGAGTGCGTTGAACCAGATCGGTGGCAGCCGACGCCCAAGCGGCATCGGTCGCCTGGCGCGTCGCGCCGACGTTGAAGAGTTTCATCGTGCTTCCTTTGTTGTTTGACCAGCGACCTATTTGATGCGGTCGCCGAGTGCCTTCTTGACGTCCGCGCTGGCCTGCAAAGCGCCGAGCACGGTGATTGATCCTATCGTTTCCAGTGCGAGTTTAGGCGTGACGTCGGGATCGATACGCGTCAGGCCAACGACCTTGACATGTAGGACTTCGCCCGCATCCCGCACCGCCTCGAGATCGGCGACTGTGTAGTCCCGAAGACCCAGTTCCATCGTATGCCGTTCAAGTGACTTGCTGACGCTCTCGCTATGGCTGTCCAACTGGTTGCGGATCGCTGTTCGGATCAGGTCGCTTCGATTTGAATAGAACCCCTCCTGTACCAACAGGTCGATGCGTCCCAGATCCACAAACCCCAGGTTGATCGTGATCTTCTCATTTTCAGGCTGCCTATCGCGCAGCTGCGTTACCTTTGCCATTCATTCTCCATCTGTATGGATGGTATATAGATGTTACCGTAGCGTACGCAACCACGAAATTTGAGTAAAGTTATGACCTGAGACCAGTTTCCTCCTGCAATTTGAGATAGAGTCCGTTCCACCGACGGAGAGGGACAAAATGAAGAGGCCACGGTTCAACGTGGAGCATATCATAGCGATCCTAATGCAGCAGGAGAGCAGCGTGGCGATTGCAGATGTTTGCCGCGAGCATGGGATCAGCTCGGCGATTTTCAATAAATGGAAGACGAAGTTTGGCGACTTGGTAGAGTCTAATGTATGCAAAATGAGGGCTCTCGAAACCGAGAACGCCAAACTGAAGAAGCTGCTGGCCGGACAGATGCCGGACAACGCGATGTTGAAGGATGTCGCCATGGGAGAGCCGTAATGCCCGGCGAAAACCGGAAGCTGTGGCTCACCTTTGCACACAGCATCGGGTGGGCCAGCGGTGGGAGTGCTCAGTTCTTGGCGTAGACCGGTCGAGCGTTCGGTATCACCACGTGGGTCAGGACGATGCGGACTTGCGCATGTCAATGAAAGAGGTGGCGGCTGAGCGCCGTCGATTTGGCTATCGGCGGGCGCATGGGATGCTGGAAAGACAAGGCTGGCAGGTGAACCAGAAGAAGGTGAGGCTGCTCTACGCGGAAGAAAAGCTGCGGGTGAGGAAGCGCGGCGGCCGAAGAGGGGCCCTGGGCACACGCAGGCCGATGCTGGTGCGGGAACGGCCCAACGAACGCTGGAGCCTGGACTTCGTGTCAAATGTCTTCACCCACGGGCGACGGTTCCGGGTGCTGGCCATCGTCGACAACTTCAGCAGTGAATTCCTCGCCCTGGTCGCCGACATCTCGCTGTCTGGGCTGCTTGTGACGAGGGAACTGACCGCGGTTATGGCCTGACGCGGACAGCCCAGAATGATTGCCAGCGGTATCGGGACGGAACTGACAAGTATGGCAGTGCTCAGATGGTGCCAGGAAACGCGGATCGACTGGCACTACATCGCGCCCGGAAAGCTCATGCCGAATGCCTTTGTTGAGTCATTCAACAGAAGTTTCCGGGACGAGCTCTTGAACGAAACCCTGTTCTCATCGCTAGCCGAAGCCCTTGAGCAGATCGGCGCGCGGAAGAACGACTACAAAAGGAACAGACCCCACTCATCTCTGGGCAATCTCACGCTGAAGAAGTTTGCTATGAAGTCGAGACTGGATACCAAGGCCGCATGAGGCCAGAATTCAACCGACGGATGCTCCCAAAGGCTGGAGGGAAGTCGGGTCTTAAGTCAACTAGCGCAGACAAACCGCAGTCGCATGAATTCTATTTGACCGCACACCTCCAGACAGAGCGCGCCAGAAGGCGATTTCATATCGCACACATACTGCACACGCCACCCTTTTACGCATTGAAACTATGAATAAACCTGTCCAATCCATCATGGGCGCAATGGAGAGCCTGGCGTTTTGACCTAGTTCCATTTTCAATCTTCAAACCGTTGGCGGTGACGGAGGCTACGCTGGAATACGCTGGTACATCCCTGACCGTGCCCGCCTCATTGCGAGTATCTACACATAGGAGCAGCGCACCAAAATGGCCACCGTCACTAACGTTCGCCCAAGTAGCTGTTGTACGTTTTGGTCTGGCGCGGTGCCGGAGGCCTGCTGCGGCACAGAACCTAAGCGTTGGTCACTACGGCATCCGGGTGGCCGCTGTACGGCGGTGCCGCAGGGCGAGCCACGCGAGCATCACGATCAAGCCGTAGACAGGTTCGAATCCCGCGAACAGCAGTTCCGCAATCCCGCCCCCTGCGGGTTCCGTTGGAAGATTTTCCACGGAAGACAGCGTCGACGTTTCCGTGTTGAGTTCCGGGGCGGCCGCTTCGCGGATTGTCGAGACGACGCTGACCGTGCCGTCCCAAAACGCGTGCAGGAAAACGCCCGGCCAGATGGAGCCCGTCATCAGCATGATCGCGCCGTACATGAACCCGCCCGCGGCGGCGTGGATGACTTGCACCGTCGTATCCCCGAACGGCTGGCCGCCAACCCAATTCACGTAATGCATCAAGCCGAAGATGATAGATGACCCGACAAGCGCCGATAAGGGGCCCGCTTTCGCCTCGATACCCCGGAAGAGCAATCCGCGAAACAGCAACTCCTCGAAAATGCCGATAAGCGCCACGGTTGCCAGCAGCGCCACAATGCCCGCGACTGCGGGGCCCGGCCCCTGCCCCTCAGGTCCGGTCACGCTCAATCCAACGAGCAATATGAGCGAGGTGAAGAGGAGCGGTGGCAAGAGCCACCAAAGGGATCGGTGCCGCAACGGTGTCGTCAGCCGCGCGGATTTGGTCCAGCCAAGCACTACGATCAACGCAAGGATGGAGGCGGCCAAAAGCAGCTCGCCTGTCAATTGCGCGGACATCGACGCGACATCGCTGTGGGTCTCACCGCGTCCGAAGCTGTTGGATGACAGCGCGCCGGGAATGAAGAAGTAGGCGAAATATCCGAGCACGATGACGAGCGCCAAGGCGAGCGCGTGACGATCGGCAAAGGCGTGTATTTGCTTCAACATATCGGGATCTTTCGGTGTGGACCGCGTGAGGAGGCTTGGGGGACGATGCGAAGCACTTTTACCTGTAGAAACCGTACCGAGCGGCGCCCTGTACGAAGCGCGTGTGATCGGCCAAGGTGCGCGCTACGCCGTGGCGTGTGGGCGAACGAAGAATAACTCGGATGAAAATGAACCCTCGATGCTCCCCTACCGTGATCGGGTCGGCCATCACCACTCATGGCCGAAATAGTCCGTATCAAGGGCGCGGATGGTGCCATCCTCCCACAGTGCCAGGATGTGGTTTGACAGGTCTCGGGTCAGGTCACTGTCCAGCGGCAAAGCGAACCCGTATCTGTCCGGCTCGAAAATTGGCCCCACCACGTTGAGGTTCATGTCCGGGTTGGAAATAGCGAAGTATTCGAGGACCGGGGCGTCAGCCACGATTGCATCAATACGTCCGTCGGTCAGATGTGCGACAGCCCCCGCAATTCCTGAATAACTCCGCAGGTTGTAGCCGCGCACCTGCCCGAATTCCTGCGCGATGCTCCCCTCGAACACGCCAATACGCTGACCTGGCAAATCCTCGGGGCTGTTGATCTGGTCCGTGATGGCCAGCGTCGTCATGACAGAGACGACGGACGAGGTGATATAGGCGACCACCGCGATCCCGACGATCAGCCAAAGCGCCTGCCCGATGCGCCCGATCCATCCAAACAGGTTCTTGCGCGCGGCCATCTTTCCGGAGGTCGCGATCTGCATGACGGAATAGAAACTGTGGGCCATGCCATCGCGCCAGCGCGGATGAAAATCCTTGTCGAAGCGGCGGTCGAACACGGTGAACGCGAATGTCGCGATCAAGATCACGAGAGCGAGCCAGCCATAGGCGCGAAGGTGCCCGGCATCGGCCAGGCCATTGATGAGCGCCCGGAGGCCGGTTGCGCCTTCGTCCATCACCATGATGCGAAGACCCGCATCGAACCAGGGCTGCGTGAAATCCATGCGGGCGTGACGGTCCTCGGTGATCGTCAGGTTTGTGACGGCCACGTCGATCTGGCCGCTTTCGACGGCGCGGGTCAGATCCCCAAAGGTTTCGAAACGCACGAACGTGCTCTCGCGCTCAAGCCTGTCGGCGAGCTCGTTCCACAGGTCAATCGCCAGCCCTTCTTGCGATTGATCATCGGGATACATGACGAATGGCGGACTTTCGTAGATGCCGACGGTGAGGGGCGTGTCGCCCTGCTGCCCAATCGCGCGGGTTGCCGGGATCACGGTAAGGACGATGGCCGCAGCGACCGTCAGAATGTGAATAAACCTTATGCATTTGAACCGGCGACCCACGCAATTGTGCGTTTGGATCAGGGCGCGGTCCGTGGTTGTGGTTGAGATCATGGTTTTGCCCGACACATCCTCAGCGCTTACAAAGCTGAATGTAATTGATGATTTCGAAGAACTCGCGTTGCGTTCACTTTACGCAAGCGAACAGATCGCGACGCAAATGACGCGGCTTCCGATTGAGATAAGTATGGCTACGCCATCGTCGACGATCGAGCGGAATTGCCCGGAAAACGTCGACAACACCTGCCGCTGGACTCGAACAATATGAACCTACGGTGCGGAGCCATATGTGCCAAGGGAGCGCATAGATCGACGTGGCGGTGAACGAACGGCCCGCGAGAGCCGTCGCGGTCTTCCTTTGCGACTTCCTCTGACGGCGGCTCCGAACAATCAGGAATTTCGCCACTCCACGTCCACTCAAGTTTCGGCGTCAACAACATCGGTTTGATCACGCTAAAACCCGCGGCCCACTTCGTTCGCTCAGCGCGAACGGTGCAGCCGATGCGGGCGGCATCGGTTGGCGTTGACCCCAATGCATGTCGCGGTCCACCACGGTGGCGTCACTGCCTCATTCACCACAAAGACAGGAACATGCCATGAAGTTTTCCACGATAGCCATGGGCCTGATGGCCCTGTCGCTTGCGGCCTGTGTCGATGAGGGCCCGGATCCGAATATCGGATCGTTCGAGAGATCGACGGGCATGCGGATCGACAATCCCGACGCACAGGCCGAAGGCACATTCAGAGGAGCCACGGGGGCCGATCCCAACACGGCGAACCTCGTAACGTGCTCCGACGGGCGCATGTATGAAGATTGCCGCAATTCGCCGCGCGGCTACTGACACCAACACTGGCCCGCTAAAACAGGCGGGCCACACCCACGGTCAGCGATGTTCGATCACTCTGCCGTCGCTTGGCGTGCGACAATGAAGGTCGCCGCGTCCGCCTCCAGGATCAACGCGCCGGTTTCGTCAATGCGGAAGGTGCTGACGCTTTCCAGGATCGCCGTGAAGCGCGCCTCATGCTCCATCACCGGTTCGGGGCAGAGCATTCGCGTCATCCCAATCGCACCGACGGACAGGGCAGACCCATCGAGCGTGTAGCTTCCGAAGATGCGGTTGCAGCCCGCCTCGCCCGTCATACGCCCCTCGCCGTCGAACCGCAGGCTGGACCGGACGTCGTCGGGTACCCCGCGCCCGGCGACATCTTCAACGACCCAATCGTGGCCGACCAGTTCGGAACCGGAAAGATCGCCGATGGCCTCCTCTTCCGCAATGAGCGTGCAATGAAGCGTAATTGTGTGCGCGCGCAACGTCTGAAGCGCACCTTCGAAGAAATCGCAGTCCAGCAGGTTATCCTCGTCGCTTACGCGCGCTGATCCGACATTCGCGTTGACAAGGACCGGCCCCAAAGTCAGCGCCGGATCAATCGCGGCAAGGCCGTCTTGCGGCAAGGTCACAACGCCCGTCTGCGCGGGCACCTGCAATCTGTCATATCCCAGTGGGATCATCCCGCTCTCATCGGCCTGCGCTTGGCCTTGTGGGGATGGCGCGACGAAGTAGGCAAGGGAAAGCAGGATCTCTTCGGACCGCGAGGTGAGAAGCGCCGCCGACATCTCTGAGAACGCGAGCGTCACCCGGGCCTGCCCCTCTTCCTGCGCCGCCCCGGGGCCCGCGATCAAACTCAACGCCAAGGCCAACTGGACGACCCGAGCACAAAACCGCGTGCCTTGACCGGATTGGATGCACGTCCGAGGCCTCATGCTACCAGCTTTCTTGACCATCGGATGCAACTCCTTGCTATTTGACGCCATCGTTCGCGTTCGACAAATCTACCCAAATGTTGCGGGCGAAATTCCTGGATCGGGACACACCAAGAGGTGTTTGCCATCCGCGCCCTCTCAAAGAATAGAAACTCGCCCTTTCGTGCATAGCCCCGAAAGCCTACCCTACTGGTGCTGACGTCGAATTCTCCTGCCAGGATACCCGAACAGTCGCACCATGGATCGCATAACCAGACTGCATATTTTCAAGCTCGTGGCCGAGACCTTGAATTTCAGCCGCTCCGCCGCGGCGTCTGGACTCGCACGCTCTTCCATCACCAAGGCGATCAAGGATCTTGAGGAGGAGGTCGGCGCCCGCCTGCTTGATCGAACGACTCGCAATGTGGCGCTGACCCCGGAAGGGCAGGCCTTTCTGGAGCGCAGTCGCGACGTCCTCGCCGTGTTTGACGAAGCGCATGCGATGTTCGGCGAAAGCAACGCCCGGATCGGTGGGCGGATCCGTGCAAGCGTCCCAAGCCGCATGGGCCGCCGAGTGATCGTTCCCGCTTTGCCTGCATTCTTCGAAGAATACCCGGATATCGAGTTGGAACTGCACGTCTCCAATCGTCAGGAAGATCTGTTGAAACAGGGCTTGGATTTCGTGCTGCGGGTCGGGGACAAGGGAGATTCCGAATTCATCGCCCGCCATCTGGTCGATGCGCGCATGATCATCTGCGCAAGCCCGGGTTATCTTGAGCGCCATGGCACGCCGGAAACGCTCGATGATCTGGATCAGCACCGGGCCATCGGCTACGTCTCGCCATTCACGAGGCAGCTATGGTCGTTCCGCGGACCGGGGGACGGTGCGCCGCGACAGCTCAGAATTGCGCAATCCATAACGACGACGAACGCCGATACGTACATTGGCGCCTGCGTCGCGGGCTTGGGGCTGGCGCAGATCCCTACCTTCGACATTCAAGATGAATTGACGGCGGGCAAACTTGTCGAAGTGCTGACCGACCATCCCACCGGAACCGTGCCGATAGCCATCGTCTATGCGCATCGGAACAACCTGACGCCACGGGTGAGGGTCTTGGTCGATTGGATGTCGAACCTCGTCCGCAACACGACGCAACCGATGTGAAGATGGCCGCTTGGCGAGCATGGCGGCGCGCGACGGATGGGTCGAGTCGAGTGGCCAGATTGAGATTTAGGTCGTCGCAAAGCAATGCTGCCTCGATAGTCGACAAGCGCCCCCTCCGCTCAGATTCCATTGGCAGAAATTGCGCGAAGCGCTGTGTGCAGACTCTTTAGCTACAACGATCCGGATTGGCTAAAAACGTGCCGTCGTGTGTTGCGCACTGAGCCGGGCGCACTGACGTCTCTGCCGCCAAATGCTTCTCTCGGGCATCGAGGAACAGCTGTCGTGCAACCGGGCTTCCGCCGGTCATCCGATCAACCTCGCCGACAAAAGCCGACCACTCCTGTTTGTAGAAGTGGTCGGTTTCGGCAGCGGAATACTCGCCACTAATTACGCACTGATACATGCGACGTTCGTACCTTGATCTGCCGGTGTTCGCCATGACTGACAAAAGGACATGTCCATTGGTCTTGACGCCTACGGACGTCGGGAAAGCTGTCAGCGGGGCTTACAAGTTCGCGGTGATCGCGCCCCCGTCTGGATTACCGTCCCTTTATGGAACCCGTTGCCCTACCGCACCAAAAGACCCGGCTTCACGCTCCCGCGGCAAGTCGCTTTCGGCACCCATCCACCAGGAAATCTGTCATCAACCGGACCTTGCTGTCCTGCAACCGCCGGTGCGGATAAAGGCAACCGAAGAGGGCCGGTTCGGGCGGTGTGTCTGGCAAGACCTCCGTAAGCTTCCCGGCGGCCAGATGCGCTTCAACATCAATACGTGGCTTGTTGGCAATCCCCCGTCCGGCCAAGGCCCATTCGGTCAAAACGTCACCATCGTCGGAATCATATTTGCCCGAGACGTCGATGCGCGTAGGCACGCCCTCCACTTCCAGCGTCCAGAACCATTCCGGAGATCTGGGATAGCGGAGCAGCAGGCAATTGTGGTGTTTGAGGTCGTCCGGCGATTTTGGCGTTCCGGCGCGGGACAAATATTCCGGTGACGCGCACAGCACGCGCGGAGTGTCCACGATTTTTCTCAGCTTCAGATTGGAGTCCGGCGGACGCCCGACAAACACCGCAAGGTCCAGGCCGTCTTCCAGCAGGCTGACCTTTCGATCGGACAGCCTGAGACGGATTGAGATGTCCGGGTAGAGGTCAACGAAGTCCGGGATCAGGGGCGCGATAAGGCGTTTGCCCACGCCCAAGGGCGCCGTCACCCGGACCGTGCCGCGCGGGTTGGTGGAATAGCCGGATACCGCCGCCTCCGCGTCCTGCAACGACCGGACCACCTCGCCTGCCTTTTCGTAGAATGCCAGCCCCGCTTCTGTGGGCGAAAGCTGTCGGGTGGTGCGGTTGAACAGCCGGACATCCAGATGCCGCTCAAGCTCCTTGATCCGTTTGCTCGCCACTGCGGGCGTCAGACGCAGATCGCGTCCACCCGCCGTGATGCTGCCGAGCTCCACCACTCGTAAAAACACCTTGAGGCTTTCGATATATTGCAAGGGCTTACCCCCATTCTCAACAAAACGTTGAAATACTATGCCCGACTGCCTGTCTTTTTGAAACAATCTTCCTCCCTCATAAAGCACTCGACCCCAGGGCAAGGGAGGGAGCACGCAATGACCAGATCCAACATTCGGTTCATTTTGAACGACCGCGAGGTCAGTCTGGAACATGTCGGCGCAAGTGACACCTTACTCGATTTCCTGCGCATTGACCGTCGCCTGACGGGAACCAAGGAAGGTTGTGCCGAAGGCGATTGCGGTGCCTGCACGGTTCTCGTGGGCCGGTTGCAGAACGGGGTTTTGCAATATGAACCTGTCAATGCGTGCATCCGCCTGACTGCGTCGCTTGATGCCTGCCACGTCGTGTCGATCGAATACCTATCCGGCCCGCACGGCAAATTGCACCCGGTTCAGCAGGCGATGGTCGAGCATCACGGAAGTCAGTGCGGCTTTTGCACCCCCGGCTTCGTTATGTCGCTTTACGCCCTGTGGATGAAGACGCCCGATCCGTCGGAGGTCGAGATTGAAACGGCGCTTCAGGGAAATCTGTGCCGCTGCACGGGATATCAGCCAATCATCAAGGCGGCGAAAGCAATCACGAGCCACGGCTCCCCCGCCCAGGACGCATTGACGCGGGAACGGTCTGCGATGACGGCGAAGCTGACGGAGCTTGCGGACGGTCAGAGGGTCGAGGTTGCAAGGGGCAATAGCCGCTGCGTTCTGCCGGCAAGCGTCGATGATCTGGCGGATGCGTTGATGGACTGTCCGGATGCGACCATCGTGGCGGGCGCCACGGATGTCGGGCTGTGGGTCACGAAATTCCTGCGCGATATCTCTCCGGTCGTGTTCATCGGCCATCTCGACGAGTTGCGGGAGGTCACGACAACGGATGACGCCATTCGCCTTGGCGCGGGCGTCAGCTATGAGGGCGCGCGCGATGCGCTTTTGGGGCTTTATCCGCATCTCGGTGCATTTTGGGACCGGATCGCCGGGTGGCAAATCCGCTCCATGGGCACGATCGGCGGAAACGTCGCAAATGGCTCCCCCATCGGGGACACTCCGCCGGCGCTGATCGCGCTTGGTGCAACGATCACCCTGCGCAAAGGCAAGACGCGCCGGTCCATGCCGATCGAGGATTTCTTCATCGAATACGGCAAGCAGGATCGGGAACCTTCGGACTTCCTGGAAGCGATCAGCGTGCCCAAACCGCGGCCGGACGCCCGGCACGCCGCCTACAAGATCTCGAAACGCCGGGATGAGGATATCTCGTCTGTCTGCGCGGCCTTCAATGTCACCGTTACCAGCGGCCAGATAACCGCCGCCCGCATCGCGTTCGGCGGGATGGCCGCCACACCGAAGCGCGCGACCCATGCCGAGGCCGCGATCGTCGGAAAACCGTGGAGCGAGGCCACGCTGTTGCGCGCCGCCGATAGATTGGGGGAAGATTTCACCCCCCTGACGGATTGGCGCGCGTCATCCGAATATCGCCTGACCGTATCCAAGAACCTGTTTCGCAAGTTCTGGCTGGATCAGCAGGGCGATCGCGCCCTTGCACAATTGAGCGCGTAGGCGGGGGGACATGACATGACCGACAACAGCACGATAAAAACCCGGACCCGGACCGAAAAGCGGATGGATCCGCCGATCCCGCAGCAGCAGGTGAAGACCGATCCGACCCGGGACCGGATCAAGGGACCGGTCAACGCCGACCTCCAGCACGACAGTGCCGTCAAGCACGTCACGGGCCGCGCCGATTATTGCGACGATATCGCGGAGCCTGCCGGGACGCTTCACGCCTATTTGGGCCTCTCCACCCGCGCCCATGCCAATCTGTCCCGTGTTGACCTGGACGCCGTCCGTGCCGCCCCCGGCGTCATCGGCGTGCTGACCGCGGATGATATACCCGGCGTTAACGACGTCTCCCCCACCGGGCGCGATGATGAGCCGATCTTTGCAACGGAAAAGGTCGAATTCTGGGGCCAGCCGATCTTCGCCGTCGTGGCCGAGACCCGAGATGCGGCACGCCGGGCCGCGACGCTTGCCCAGATCGACTATCAGGACTTGCCCCACGTGCTGGACCCGATAGCCGCGCAGGCCGCCGAGACGGGGTACGTCACGCCGCCCTTGACCCTCAAGCGAGGGGAGGCAAGCGCCGCGATGGAGACCGCAACGCACCGCCTCAAGGGCAGGATGCATGTCGGCGGGCAGGATCACATGTATTTGGAGGGCCACATCGCCTTTGCCATCCCGGGCGAAGATGACGACGTGGTCGTGCATTCCTCCACCCAGCATCCGTCCGAGGCACAGCACATGGTGGCCCATGCGCTTGGCGTGCCGTCCAACGCCGTCGTAATCAACGTGCGCCGCATGGGTGGCGGGTTCGGCGGCAAGGAAACCCAGATGAACCTGTTCTGCTCGGTCGCCGCGATTGCAGCGAAGAGGTGGAACCGCGCCGTGAAGATCCGTCCCGATCGCGATGACGACATGTCGGCCACCGGTAAGCGCCATGACTTCGTGATCGACTACGAGGTTGGGTTTGACGACGACGGCATGATCGAGGCGGTGACGGGCGAATTTGCCGCCCGTTGCGGCTTTTCCTCCGACCTTTCCGGCCCCGTCACCGACCGCGCGTTGTTCCATGCCGACAACGCCTATTACTATCCCAACGTCCTTCTGAACTCCCACCCGATGAAGACGAACACCGTGTCCAACACGGCATTTCGCGGCTTTGGCGGACCGCAGGGCGTGATCGTGGCGGAGCGGATCATGGAAGAGATTGCGTATCACCGCGGCTTCGACAGCCTGGAGATACGCAAGCGCAATTTCTATGGCGAGCGCGGGCGGGACGTGACGCCCTATCATCAAACGGTCGAGGACAACATTGCCCCGCGCATCTGTGAGGAGCTGGAAGAGAGTTCCGACTACCAGGCACGCCGACAGGCCGTGCTGGATTGGAACGCGCGCGCGGCTGAGCGGGGCGGCACGATCCGCAAGGGCATCGCGCTGACGCCGGTCAAATTCGGCATTTCCTTCACCGCGACCTGGTACAATCAGGCCGGCGCACTTCTGCACATCTATTCAGACGGGTCGATCCATCTGAACCACGGCGGCACGGAGATGGGCCAAGGTCTGAACACCAAGATCGCGCAGGTCGTGGCCGATGCGCTGCAGGTCGATTTCGATACGGTCAAGATCACCAAGACCACGACTGAAAAAGTGCCCAACACGCCGGCCACGGCGGCATCGTCCGGATCGGACCTCAACGGGATGGCCGCCGAGGATGCGGCGCGTCAGATCAAGGAACGGTTGGTGGCCTTCGCCGCGGACCATTGGAATGTTGACGCAGGCAATGTGAAATTCTTGCCCAATGCGGTCCAGGTTGGCGGTGAAATCCTCTCCTTCCCGGATTTCATCAAGCAGGCCTACATGGCGCGCGTGCACTTGTCTGCGGCGGGCTTTTACAAGACCCCGAAGATCCACTGGAACCGCGAGACGGGACAAGGACGCCCGTTCTACTACTACGCCTACGGCGCCGCCTGCTCGGAAGTGTCCGTCGATACGCTGACCGGAGAATACCGGGTGGAGCGGACGGATATTCTGCACGATGTGGGCAATTCCCTGAACCCGATCCTGGACATCGGGCAGATCGAGGGCGCGTTCATTCAAGGCATGGGGTGGCTCACCACCGAGGAATTGTGGTGGGACGCCAAGGGCCAGCTGCGCACCCACGCGCCCTCAACCTACAAGATCCCCCTGGCATCCGACCGCCCGCGCAGCTTCAACGTGAAGCTTGCAACATGGTCGGAGAACAAGGAGCGGACGATCAAGCGGTCCAAGGCCGTGGGAGAGCCGCCCTTCATGCTCGGGATTTCGGTATTCGAAGCACTGTCCCACGCCGTGGCCAGCGTTGCGGATTATCGCGAATGCCCCCGCCTGGATGCGCCGGCCACGCCGGAACGTGTCCTGATGGCGATCGAACGGCTGCGGGGTTAGGTCCGATGTCGCTTGCCTCATTCCTTGCAGCGGATAAACGGATCGTCCAGGTGCGCCTGATTCGTGTCCGCGGTTCGTCCCCGCGCGAGGCCGGAGCGCAGATGTTCGTCTCCGCGGACGGCACGATCGGCACGATTGGCGGCGGCCAGTTGGAATACATGGCCACCGATCACGCCCGCGCCATGCTCCGGTCAGGTCTACACTCAGACAAGATGGACGTGCCTTTGGGCTCTGAAATCGGCCAATGCTGCGGCGGGCGTGTCGAGATAAGCCTGCAACGCATGACCAGCGCAGATCGCGCGACAGCTCTTGCCGAGCGCGAAGCGTCGGATCGGCAGAGCCCCTGCGTCTATATCCTCGGGGCGGGCCATGTGGGCCGCGCATTGGCGCGCCAGTTTCAACATCTGCCCGTCCGGTGCAGCATCATCGACAGCAGGGGCGACGAACTGGCCCTGGTCGACGCGGCGGTCGAAGCCCGGCTGTCCGCCATGGCCGAGGCCGACATCCGGCGCGCACCCAAGGGCAGCGCCTTTATCGTTCTCACCCACGACCATGCCCTTGATTTCCTGCTCACGTCCGAGGCGTTGGAGCGCGGCGATGCGGCTTATGTCGGCCTAATCGGCTCCGCCACCAAGCGCGCGAAGTTCGAACGGTATCACAGAGCCTCAGAAGCCCGGTCCGACACGCGCGGATTGGTGTGTCCCATCGGTGCCACCGGCAGCCCTGACAAACGGCCAGAGGTGATCGCAGCCTTCGTCGTGGCCGAGGTCATGGACGTCCTGACGACACGCTGCGCCCACGACGTGATTGCGGAAACGACACGATGACACTCCGCCACCCAACGCCGGGAGGGGCGCGGTGGCACATACATCAAAATGGGAAGGACCCAGATCATGACCGACACAGGTTATAGTTATCAGCTTTTCAAGCGAAGCGACTTCAACGCCTTCTGGGCACTTTTCACCGATAACCTGGTGAACCTGCTGATCCTGTCCGGGATTTGCCAGTTCGTGTTCCAGATGCCTGCCGAAATCGTGTTCGGCCGCATCGTCCCCGGCGCCGCCGTCGCCATCCTTGCCGGGGTCGTGGTCTACACCTTGATGGCCAAATGGGTCGCCAATAAGCAGGGCAGCGACGTCACCGCCCTGCCCTACGGCATCTCCACGCCAGTGATGTTCGTCTATCTGTTCGGTGTCATCGGGCCGATTTACTGGGCCACGGGCGACTCGCTTCTTGCGTGGCAAGTCGGGATCGGCGCGGGGTTCATGGGCGGCATCGTCGCGGCCCTTGGTGCCCTCGTGGGGCCGTTCCTGAAGCGGATCACACCCCGGGCCGGTATGCTTGGCACGTTGTGCGGCATTGCATTGGTGTTCATCGGATCGGTGCCCTTAGCAGAGATCTTCGAGAACCCGTTGATCGGCTTTTCCTCGCTTCTGTTTATCCTGTGGGGTCTTGTCGGACGGTTCCGCCTGCCCGGCAACCTTCCCGCGGGTCTTGTCGCGATCACCGTGGGTGTGGTGATCGCCATCATCCTTGGCAAATCTTCGTTCACGACCGATGGCATCGGGTTATACGCGCCGATCCCGTATTTCGGCGATTTGATGATTGGCATCCAATACCTCTTCGCGAACCCCGAACTGTTCCTCGTTCTGGTGCCTGTGCAGATCTACAACTTCATCGAGACGATGAATAACGTTGAATCTGCCGAAGCGGCGGGTGACAGCTATCCCGTGGGCCTGTGTCAGGTGACGGATGGGGCGGGCACGATGATCGGCGCGCTGTTCGGCTCACCCTTTCCGACAACGGTCTATATCGGCCATCCCGCCTATAAACGTCTCGATGCGCGGGCGGGTTACATCATCGGTGTGGCCCTGGTGATCGCGGCGGCAGCATTCTTCGGCTTCCTGTCGTTCCTGGCGGGCCTGATCCCGATTGCAGCAGCCGCGCCGGTGCTGGTTTTCGTCTCGGTCAGCCTGATCGCCAATACCGGCTACGCGGTGAAGCCCGCACACATGGCCGCCGTGGCCTTCGCTATCCTGCCCCATATCTCGGGGTTCCTGATGACCAAATGGGGATCGTTGATGAACGCGCTTCGCAATTCGGGCGTCGACGGCTTGCCAAGCTTGGGCGACACGGATCTGACAGCCGCGCTGTTGATGGAAGGCGCGCATTACGAAGGCCACCTTGCCCTGTCCCAAGGCGCGATCATCACGGGCCTCATCTGGGGGGCAATCGTGGCCGATGTGATCGACGGTCGGTTCAAACACGCAGGCGGTTTCGCTATCGCGGCCTCGATCATGTCATCCGTCGGGATCATTCACAGCTACACGTTGCAGGCGCCCCAATTCGATGGGATCACCATCGGTTACCTTATCATCGGTGCCTTCATGCTGTTTTATCCCATGCTCGCCCCGAAGGAGGATCTGGAGCATCGGGTCATCGTGCCGGATGAACCCGACATGATCGACGATGACAGTCCCGCCCTGGACCGGGCCTGACCTATACAAGCGGGGCTCCGCCAACGGAGCCCCGTACCCCAAAGCAGAAGGTGGCCCCCACAATGCCCGGCACTCTATTGCGCGGACGCATCCTGACGTTCCATTCCGAGCCGCAAGGCCCCGACGATACGGCGTGCTACAGCTACATCGAGGACGGCGCGATCCTTATGCACGATGGCAGGATCACCGCATCGGGCAGCTTCGATGACGTGGCCCGCAATGCCAGGTGGTCAGAGGTCGTGGATCATCGCCCGCATCTCCTCATGGCCGGCTTCATCGACACCCATGTCCACTTTCCGCAGGTTCAGATCGTGGCCAGCTGGGGCGCGCAGCTGCTGGATTGGTTGAACGATTATACCTTCCCTGCGGAATCCGATTACGCCGATGCGCAACACGCGCGCGCCATGGCGGGCAAATTCTGTTCGCTGCTCACGGACCACGGCACGACGACAGCCGTCGCCTTCTGTTCGGTCCACGCAGGTTCCGCCGAAGCCTTGTTCGCGGAATGCGCGCACCGGAACATGCGCGTCGTCGCGGGCAAGACGATGATGGATCGCAACGCCCCGATGGGTGTGCTGGACACAGCGCAATCGGGCTATGACGACAGCAATGCCCTGATTGAGGCCTGGCACGGCAAAGGCCGCGCGTCCTACGCCATCACGCCACGGTTCGCGATCACCTCCTCCCCCGAACAGCTGGCAATGTCAGGTGCCCTGGCGAAGGAGCATCCCGATTGTTTCGTGCAGACCCACCTGTCCGAAAACCACGACGAAATTGCCTACACGGCAGAACTCTATCCGCAGGCGCGCGACTATCTGGACATCTATCAGGGCTACGGTCTGCTTGGGCACCGAACGCTTCTGGGCCACGCAATCCATCTCAAAGACCGGGAACTCGGTGCACTCGCAGAGACGGGATCACATCCGGTCTTCTGCCCAACCTCAAACCTCTTTCTCGGCAGCGGCCTGTTCGATGATGCGGGCCTGCGCGCCCGCGGCATTCGCAACGGCATCGCGACAGATATCGGGGCCGGCACAAGCTATTCGATGCTGCAAACCCTCAACGAAGCATACAAGATCCTGCAATTGCAGGACCAGAAACTGCACACTTTGCGCGCCTTCCACTGGATCACGCGCGGAAATGCCGAGGTCCTTGGTATGGCCGACAAGATCGGAACACTGGATGCCGGAACGGAGGCGGATGTCGTTGTCGTAAGCTCCACCGCCACACCCGCGATGGCCCTTAGGATGGCCCGGGCCGAGACCCTATTCGAAGAATTGTTCGCCATCCAGATGATGGGCGACGACCGGTCCATCGTACAAACCTACGTCGCGGGCAAACCGCAGAAGGATCAGGCGGAGTGATCGGCCTTCAAGCGCAGACCTCTCCCAAATGCGATCACGAACAGGCGGTGCACGCACCCTGCTTCATCCATCCGGCGCTTTCCAACCCATGGCGCGGCTGATGTTGTGGGCGGTCGCAAGGACTTCGCGTTCGACGGGTTCCGGCACCTGGTCGGTCTGTTTCGTTGCACTGATGGCCGCAACGATTTCGCCGGACATGTCGAAGATCGGGGCCGCGACGCTGCACAGGCCGCTCTCGAAGCTCCCATTGTGGATGACGGAGGGGCGCGCGCGGTCTTGCCGCCATGCCGCGAGGGCTTTCTCCACGGCGTTTTTCGGCTGTCCGTCCAGCAGGCGCCTGAGGTCGGGTTCGGATTTCTGCGTCAGCAGCACCCGGCCCATCGCCGTCAGGGTTGCAGGCAGGCGGCTGCCGACATGGACGAGGGATGACAGGCCGTCTGACGCGGGAAGGCGGATGAGGTAGAGAATGTGGCGCCCGTCCAACACGCCCAGATGCCCGGACCAATCCTGCCCGTCGCGCAGGGCCTCCAACGGCTTTTGCGCCACTTCCAGAAGCTCCCGACTGGCGAGGTAGCCATAGCTGACGCGCAGGACCGACGGGCCAAGGCGGAAATGTGTGCCGTCACGCACCGGGAGCAGGAATCCCTCTTCCACCAATGTATGCACGGTTCGGAAGACGGCGGACCGGGTGATGCCAAGCGATTGGGCCAATTGCGCCATGGTCTGTTCGGACCGCTCTGGCGTGAAGGTCTGAAGCAGGCTCAGACCCCGGACCAGGGCGGGAACGGAATAGGGATCTCTCTCGGCCATGGAATGGCATCGCAGTTTCACCGGTAAAACGCAATCTTCCCAACGAAACCCACGGGCCTAAACTCAATTCCAACGCATATCCAAGGGAGACCCGCCATGAATGTCGTCGACACCCCCAAGGCCAGCCTGGCCGAACAATTGCGCGCCCATACTGGCCGGTTCGTGGACAAGACCTTTGACTGGAACGCGTTTCCGTCCAATGCGGGCTTCGATGAGCTGGCGCGCGCGCAGATGCGGTATATCGGGGCCGGTGGCTCCCCCAAGGTAGGCGATCCGTCGACCCTGAAGGCCGACAATTTCACGCTCAGCCTGATCTACAAGGAGCCCGGGCGCTACGCCGCCTGCCACAGCCACGAGATCGAGGAGAGTTTCCTGATCCTGTCCGGCGCCCTGATCGTGGGATGGGAAAAGCACGGCGAGGTCGTCGAAGTGAATCTCGGCCCCAAGGACATGATCCTCAACGCCCGCGAGATTGGCCACGGGTTCCGTGTAGACGGGGTGGAGCCGGTCGTCATGTCAATCTCCGTCGACGTGGGCAAACCGCTGCCCCCGGTCTACCACTACCATCCCAAGGAGCATCCCGCGGAACTTGCGCGCACCTTCGGGGCGGAGCCGGGCAATACGATGCCGTTCGACCCGGACGGCGACCACGAAATCCAGAAGCTGATGGCCGACTACGTGGTGCGGCACGCGGAGCTTCCGACAATCTGGGAGGATGCGGGCTTCACGCGCAAAGTCTATGTGGGCGACGCGCCGGGGGCAGTGAAGCACGACAGCACCCGCAAGGAGATGTGGGGATTGCCGATGGGCCTTAGCCTCGCGCCGTTTACCCGCACTGTCGAAGATGCGTATCTGTGCCTGGAGGGTAGCGTCGAGATCGTCTGGGTGGGCGAAGACGGGACCGAAACCTCCGTGGAACTGGGCCCGCGCGATCTGGTCAAGACGCCGGCGGGACAGGCCCATTACCTGCGCAACCCAGGCGCCGGTGCGGCAACGGTCTGGACGGTCATAGGCACGTCGGGTGACGACGGCGCGGTCTACCGGAAAGGGTAAGCGATGAGCCATGAAATCAAGGAACCGCGCCCCGACGCGTTCAAGGAACTGATGGCAGCCGCCCGCGTGTCCGGTCGCCCGGAACTGGCTCATCAGGGCCGTGGGCGGCCCCTGACCCAGGCGGAGGACGATTTTGCGGAGGCGTTGATGGCCATCTACGGGGACGGCGTTCAGGGCGCACCGGATCTGGCCAAGGCCTTGGCGATGCGCAACGTCACGCGACCGTCCAGTGGCAAGGCGGATTGGACCGCCGACACGCTGGAAGAGGAATTGAAGGCAATCAACGCCGATCTGGACCAGGCATATGCCGAAAACGGCTTCGGCGCCTGAGGGGGAGGACGACAATGGCACTTTCACCAGAAATGCGCACCCGTATCGAAGAACGGGTGAATGAAGGCGTCCGCGATCAATGGTACCCGGTCGCGAAATCCGTGGAAATCCGCGCCGATCGCCCCCACGGTGTCGTGGCGCTGGGGGAGCGGCTTGTGATGTGGCGGCGCAGCGACGGCTCGATCCAGTGTATCGAGGATTTCTGCCCCCATCGCGGCGCGCCACTGAGCTACGGGGAAATCCATGGCGAACATATCGGCTGCCGCTATCACGGCGTCGTGGTCGATGGCACGGGCACGGTGCAACAGGTTCCCGCCATGCCCGATTGCCCGATGGAGGGACGCAAGGCGCTTCGGTCCTTCCACGTGGCCGAGCATTCCGATGCCGTTTTCGTCTTCATGTCGTCGGACGAAACCACAGAGCCACCCGAGCTACCCCTGTCGCCGGAACTCAGCGACCCGGAGTGGGAAGGGTTCCTATGTACCGCCGTATGGGACGTGAATTACCGCTACGCGCTCGACAACCTCGCCGACCCGATGCATGGCTGCTACCTCCATGCCGAGAGTTTCACGCTGGCTTTCGGCTCCAAGCAGGATCTGCTGGAGCTGGACCGACGCGACGACGGCTTCCGCGTCGCCCGCGTGGGCCAGACCGGGGAGAATTTCGACTGGGTGGAATTCGAGACGCCCGAGGGGGGCATGTATTGCCACCTCGACATCCCCTATCCCCCGTCCGCCGGTCCGGGCGGCAACATGCGGATCGTGGGCTACGTCCTTCCGATCGGGCCGCAGAAGTGCAAGGTCTTCTTCTGGCGCATGCGCAAGGTACAGGGGTTCGAGCGTGAAAGCTGGCGCTTCCTCTTCCGCGCGCGGCTGGAAGAGCGGCACTGGAACGTGCTGGAGCAGGATCGCGTGATGCTGGAAGGGATGCCCGACGATGCGCGGCGGCGCGAGATGCTCTACCAACATGACATAGGCTTGGCGCATCTGCGGCGCACGCTCAACCGTCTGGCCCGCACCCAGATCGAGGCGGAAGACGCCAGCGCGGACGTGGCTGCCGAATGAGCCTTGAGGGTCGCCACATCCTGCTGACCGGGGCCGCGCGCGGGCTGGGTGCCGTGATCGCGCGCCATCTGGCGGAGGCGGGCGCGCGCCTGACCCTTGCCGATATCCTTGAGGAGGAAGGGCGCGAGACGGCCGCAGGGCTGTCGGCCGCCTTTCATCCCGTCGATCTCCGTGACCCTGACAGCATCACGGCCCTTGCCGCGTCCCTGGACGGGCCTCTTCACGGTCTGCTCAACAACGGCGCCATCGCGACCGGCATCGGCGGGATCGGGTTCGAAGAGGTCGAGATCGAAACGTGGGACCGGGTGATGGAAATCAACGTGCGCGGCACATGGCTGATGACACGGGCCGCCGCCCCTGCCTTGCGCGCCTCGGGTTCCGGCCGGATCGTCAACGTGGCCTCTGACACCGCGCTGTGGGGCGCGCCGAACCTGATGTCCTACGTCGCCTCAAAGGGCGCCGTCATCTCCATGACGCGGTCGCTGGCCCGCGAATTGGGGCCGGACGGGATCGGAGTGACGGCCATCGCGCCCGGAATACTGACCACTGAAAGCACCGATTACGTCCCGAAAGCGCGCCACGATCAATACGGGAACGGGCGCGCCGTGCCCGGACCGCAGCCGCCCGAGGACGTGGCCGGAACAGTGGCCTTCTTGCTGAGCGAGGCGGCGCTGACCCTGACGGGCCAGGTCCTGCCCGTGAACCGCGGCTTCGTGTTCACGTGACCGGGGCGGAACTTCTGGCGGACTTGCAGCGGCCCTGGCGCCACGGCGAACATGTGGACGCGCGCGGTATTGTTCTGGAAGACGCGCTCGTGCTCGACGGGTTGGAGGTGCGGGGGTTCGACCTGTCCGGCGCTACGCTCAAGGGCGGGCTCAGCGCGCGCGGGACGACCTTTCGCGGGTTGGCATGGCTTCGCGGCACAACAATTCGCGGAATGTGCGATATGAGCGGCGGGTTTTTTCGCACCGACCTGCGGGCGGACGGGCTGGTGGCCGAGGACGTGGTTCTGGACGGCGTGCATGTGCAAGGCGTTCTGTCACTGACCGAGGCCCGCCTGACCTCCCTCTCGCTCAAGGCGGCGCTGATGATGGCAAACACGACGTTGCAAGGATCGCATATCACGGGAAACGTCGATCTGACGGGGGCGGAGATCATGGGCGGCCTGTGGTCGGCGACCGCACAGATCGGCGCGATGCGCACCCGAGACGCGGAGATTTCGGGCCGGTTGCGCTTGCCCGGCTAGAACGGTCGCGCCGCGTTCATAGTGGCCAGTTTACCGTAGAACCCGTCGACCTTGTCCTGCGCCGTTTCGCGCATCTCCGCGTCGCGCGCGGCCATGTCATCCCCGGTCTCCCTCGCGCCCGCCTCACCGACCGCGCGGGAGACGTCTTGGACGAAGCCGCAGATCGGCGCGCGCGCCTTGCCGAACGCAATCAGGCCGTCTTCCAGCGTATCGTGGGCGGTCAAGGCGTCGGACAGAACCACCGCATCCTCCATCGCCATCGCTCCGCCCTGCCCCATGAACGGCGTGGAGGCGTGGGCGGCGTCGCCGATCAACACCACCCGCCCGCGGTGCCATGGCAAGGGAAGAACGACCTCTTCCACGGCCGTATAGAGCACCTCCGTCCCATCGCTGAGCTCCGACAGAAACGGCGCGGCGGGACCTGAGAATTCGGCGAAACGGTCCCCCATGATCCGCGGCCAATCCTCCGGCTTGTAGTGAACGCCCGCAGGCTCCGCCACGGTCCCGAACGTGTAAAGAAGATCGTCACTGATCGGCATGATCCCGAAGCGTTTTGCGGGTCCCATCATCATGATCTTGTCGGTCAGGTCCGGCGGCCTGCGATGAACGGAACGCCAGACGCCAACACCAGTGTAACGCGGGGCCACGTCGATCCCGATCATCGCGCGCGTGGTCGAACGCAGGCCATCGGCCCCGATCACCAGGTCGAATTCCGCCGTCGTTCCGTCCGACAACGAGACTTCCACCTTATCCGGTCCCGGCTGCAGTTCCCGGATCGTCGTTCCCAGGCAAACCTCAACCCCAAGCACCACGGCGCGCCCGGCCATCACGCGGTGCATCTCCGCCCGCTTGATGCCAAGGATCGCGGGGATGCCATCTTCGGAAGGATAGATCGTCTCCACGATCGGGTTGCCGGTATGGTCGTAGTAAGCGTTTCGCCCGCCCGGCACCGGGAACCCCGCCGCGAGGATGTCGTCCAGCAAGCCCAACTTGCGCAGGCTCACCAGACCGTTGGCATAGACAAATATGCCGGAGCTTTGAAACCGCCACTCCGCCTGCTTTTCGATGACGCGGACCGTGTGGCCCGCATGGGTCAGCGCAATGGCCGCACAGCACCCGGCGATCCCTCCGCCCGCGATCAGGATGTTCAAGTTCCGTGCCACCGTTCAGGCCTGATGCGTTGAGAGGAGCGAAGTATCACGCAGCGCCATCTGTCGGTGCGCAAGGTGAGCCGTCATGGCGGCTTTTCGGTCGGACGCGGCCGGATCGGTCCAAAGGTTCGCCAATTCGTGGGGATCGGCGGTCAGGTCGTACAGCTCGCCCAGATCGCTCCCCTCGAAAAGCGTCATCCGCCAGTTTTGATGCACGAGCGTTCGGCTCGCGGTCAGACCATCTTCACTGGCGAAGGCCAGGCCCGCATCCTCGATAAGGACCGGAAGATCCTCCGCCGCTGGGGCCAGCAGATCGCGACCCTGCATCCCGATGGGACAGGCCAAGCCAACGGCTTGCAGAAGAGTCGGTGCGAAATCAATCGCGCTGCCCTGAATCGTCGCCACGCCCGCGTCCCGCCGCGGATCGACCCAGATCATCGGGACCCGGATCAGTCCCTGCGTGTGCAGCCCGTGCTTCAGAACGGTGCCGTGATCGCCCATGTAATCGCCGTGATCGGACATGAAGACGACAATCGTGTCGTCGGCCTTCCCGCTGTCCTCCAGCGTTGCCAGAATGCGTCCGACCCAATCGTCGATCATGGTGATCGCGCCGTAATTCAATGCGATCATCCGACGCGTTGCATCGGCATCGGTGTGGAACGGCCAAAAGGCATCCGGCTTCTCTGCGCCGATCTGGTAGACGCGCTGCATATGCGCCGGAAGGTCGGTACGCGCCGCCGTTGGGTGATCGAAGCTTTCGGGCAGCGGGATGTCGTCCGGGTCGTACAGGTCGTAATAATGCCCGGGCGGGGTGAAGGGGTGGTGCGGGTCCGGGAACGACGCGAGAAGCAGGAACGGATCGTCGCTCGGTTCCCTCAGGAAGGCGCAGGCTTCCTCCCCCACGAAAGCGGTGGGATACAGATGTTCCGGCACCGCGGTGCGCCAGATTTGCGGTGCCTCCTGCGGTCCGTTGTCAAGCGCCGCGCCCCGTCCCCTCGGATCCGGCGCGCCGTTCAGCCGGTCGAGCAGCCACTTCGTGTAATGCCCCTCAACCTGGTCGCCGTGGCCGATGCACAATCGCAGATGGTCGAAGCCGTAATAGGGTGTTGGGATGTCGTGATCCGGATCGTCGACCCAGACCGTCCGGACTTCGTGCCCGTAAACCGGCCCCGCGCGTTGGCTGCGGCGCGCAAGCTCGAACGGGGTGGGCGGCACGTCGCCCGCGCCTTTCGCCTCCGGGCGTTTGGCCGGGATGGGCGAGACGTTCTGGAAATGCGCTTTGCCCACCAGCCCCGTCCGGTACCCCACCGCGCGCAGAACGTCGGCATAGGTGGTGCAATCCAGGCCAAGGGGGATGCCGTTCTGCCGACACCCGTTGACGCTGGTCAATTGTCCCGTGGCAAGGGCCGCGCGGTTGGGCTGGCAAATCGGGTTTGCAACGTAGAATTTGTCAAACCGCGTGCCGCGCGCGGCCAGCCCGTCGATATGGGGCGTCCGTACGATAGGGTTGCCATAGCAGCCCAGGTGATCCGCGCGTTGCTGATCCGTCATCACGATGAGGATATTTGGGCGCGTCATCGGAACATCAGGTCTACCGGATAGGTCACGAGTTCCGGAATGAAGAACAAAAGCAGGATCGCGATCAAATCACAGATGATGAACGGCACCGCCGCACGGTAGATATCGGCCATCGTCGTGCCTTTGGGCGCCACCGCCTTCATCACGAACAGGGCCGCGCCGAAGGGGGGTGAGGTCGCCCCCGTCTCAATCGCCACAAGGAACATCGCCGCGAACCAGATCGGATCCATCCCGAATTGCTGGATCACCGGAATGAAGATCGGCAGCGTGATCAACATGATCGGCAGCGGTCCCATGAACATGCCCATGAAGACGACCAGCATGATCATCATGAAGACGATCGCCTCGTTCGAAATATCGAGCGAAAGGACCGCGTCGACCATTCCGTAGGTCGCGCCCGTGAACGCCAGCAATTGCGAGAACGTCACCGCGCCCGACACGATCAGCAGAACCATGACCGAGATATTGGCGCTGGAGAACATCGTCTCCCCGAAGATACGGGGCGTCAGGCGGCGGCGGATCGCGGCAAGAAAGAGCGTGGCGAATGCCCCCGTCGCCGCGGCTTCACTGGGTGTTGCAATGCCAAGGAAGATCACGCCCACGACGGAGAAGACGACGAAGGCCAGCGGCACGATATTGATCGCGGTCGCCTTGACCTTCTCGCTCAGCGGGACGGGTGGCACGTCAAAGGACGGGGCAAGGTGCGGCTGGAGGTGGCAGCGGCCAAGGATGTAGATAACGTAGAGCAACGCCATCAAAAGCCCCGGTACGATGATCCCGATCAGGATGCGCCCGATGGAAATGTCGCCGATGACGCCAAGCACAACCGCCAGCGACGAGGGCGGGATCATGATCGCGAGGCCGGAAGAGCCGAGGATCGGGCCAAGTGACATCGACTTGGCGTAGCCTCGCTTCTCCATCTCAGGCGTGAGCGAGGAGCCCAGAAGCGCAATGGAGCCCATGGAATTGCCGGTGAGCGTCGAGAAGAGGACGCCCCCGCCCACGGCCATCAGCGCAAGTCGCCCACGCAGCTTGCCGAACCATTTGTCCAGCGTGTCCATCAAGTCGATGGCGATGCCCGACCGGAACATCGCCTCCCCCATGATCATGAAAAGCGCGATGGGGATGAGCGTGAAGCTCGACACGGAATCAACCGTGTTCAGCACCAATTGCTCGATCCCCGCAAACCCGCCCATCAAAAGGTAGGAGCCGACCAGATTGACCGCGAGGAAGGAAAACGCGACCGGAAGCCCCGCCATCATCATCACGAAAAGCGGCACCAGTACGATGATGAGCGTGACATACCATTCCATCGTTCAAAGCACCTCGCCGCGCAGCGACCGGATTGCCTGGAACAGAAACTGAATTGCCATGAGCCCCATCCCGAGGGGCAATGCGGCGGTGATCCACCAACTCAGCGGGCGCATGACCGTCACTTGCCGCACACCCAGATCGAATTGCTCGATCACGACGCTGATCCCCACGACGGTAAGCACGGCGCACAACACGAAACCGATACTCGCGTTCAGGACCTGAAGCGCCAGCCTTGGACGGCCTGACAGACTGTCGTAAAGCAGGTCCAGCACCACGTGCATGTTCTTTTCGAGCAGGTACGGCGCGCCGAGGAACGTGATGAACAACAGCGCATATTCGCTGCCCTCGATCACCCACAACTGGGATGCGCCGCCCAGGGCACGGACCGTGACCTCGAAACAGATGATGAGCGCGATGCCGAACAGCATGGTCGCCCCAATGCAGGCGCAGACGAGGTTCACCACGCTGAAGACGCGCCTGACTTGCGTGAAGGTCTGATCCACCTGCGGTCTTTCCCTGAAAAAGCTGGCGGAGCCGAAATGGATGCGGCTCCGCCAAATCGTTGTGCGGGCCCTTAACGGTCCAGCATGGCGCGCAGCTCTGCGGCGATCTCTTCGCCCGCATTCTCGGCCGTCACGGCCCACGCGGCGTCCATGGCCATGTCCTCGTAACGCTCGGCCTCTTCGCCCGTCAGCTCAAGGAACTGGAACCCGGCCGCTTCCATGGCGGCCCGTTCCTCGGCGATATCATCGGCCCAGATGTCGTCCATACGTGGCGCGAAATCTTCACGCAGGAAGGTCATCAGGCGATCCTGAAGGTCCGGCGACATCTCGTTCCAGATGTCCATGTTCATCAGAACCGGGAAACCCGCACGGTAGACACCGGGCTGAATCACGGTGCTGACCAGACCGCCGAATTGCTCCGCCTGACCAAGGGGGCCCTGCATATAGCCGTCAATCGTGCCCCGCTCCAACGCGGTATAGATCTCACCCATGGGCAGAACGATCGGCTCCGCGCCGAGCGCCTGGACCAGCGGCAGAAGCGTCGGGAAGACACGGATGCGCAAACCTTCAAGGTCCGCAAGGCTCGTGACCTCTTCGCGCATGTAGATCTGGAAGTTCAGCTGCGTGGCCGGGATCTCCCCAAGGAACATCAGGTCCTGCTCCGCGTGCAGTTCCGTCATCCGCTCGTGGTAATCCGTCGCGGCGATCTCCTCGTAGTTGAGGAAGGACAGGTTCATCGTGCCCGAGGTCGGCACAAGGCCCTGATGGTAGCTGGGGCTGGTATAGGTCATGCCCATCGCTCCGTTGCGCACCCCTTCGGCCTGACCGAAGGGCGGCATCACTTCCGGGCCGCCGCGCCAGTTGATCTGGATCTCGCCCTCGAACATCTCGTTCACTTCCTCGACGAACTGGCCGAAGGGCTGCGTGATGTATACGGACCGCGGCGCAAGGGTGACGGCGTTGATCTCGATCGGATCGGCGATTGCAGCGGGCGCGGTCAGAAGACTTGCCGCGACGAGGGCGGTCTTAAATGCGTGTTTCATGGGAACTCCCGTTTTGTGTTTTGGTAAGCGGCGTGGTCCAGGCGTCATAGCCGTAGACCCAATCCGCATTGCCGGCTTTCTTGAGCCAGTCATTGGCAAGCGAGCTTTCCTGGACCCGCGCGGTGCGGGGCTTGCGTTCCGTTTCGTACCGCGCAAGCGCGGCGTCCAGATCGTCCGATGTGTCATCAAGCGCGCGGCCCAGGACCACGGCATCCTCGATCGCCATGCACGCGCCCTGCGCCATGAACGGGACCATCGGATGGGCCGCATCCCCCAGCAACGTCGCGCGCCCCTTGGCCCATTGCGGCATCGGATCGCGCACGTGGAGCGCGGATCGCGTGACCTCGTCGAGCGCGTCGATCAGCTTGCGCGCATCCTCGTGGAAATTGGCATAGGACCGGCGGAGGTCGTCGACATCCCCGGGCAGCGTCCAGCCTTCCTCGGACCAATCCTCCTGCGGCAGGGTCGCGAACACGAAGATTTCCTTCCCCTGCGTCAGGGGGAACGTGACGATCTGTTTCTCCGGGATCTCGCCCCACCACTTGGTAAAGGCGTCCGTATCCGGCAGCCCCGCCGACTTGGTGCTGGGAAACGTGCCGCGATAGGACACCATGCCGGTATAGCGTGGCTGATCCTCCCCCCACAGCGCGGTGCGGATAACGGAATGGATACCGTCCGCGCCCACGACCAGATCGAAGTCGCGTTCACCACCATCCGCGAAGCCGAGCGTTGCATGGCCATTGTGCAGGTCCAGACCCGCCGCTGCCTTTCCAAGCTGCAACACGCCGTCGGGCAATTGATCGCGCAGCGCATCAAGCAGATCGGCGCGGTGGATCGTCAACTGCGGGGCGCCGTACTTCTCCTCCGCCGCCGATGACATGGGCAGGCGAGACGTCTCTTCCCCGCTGATCCCGTCGCGGCTGATGCGAAAACTCGGGCGCGCCGCACTGTGGCGCAGATATTCCCCCACACCAAGTTGATCGAGGGCGAAGACGGCGTTCGGGGTCAGGTTGATATCAGCGCCCACGCGATTGATGGCGCGCGCCTTCTCGAACACTTCAACAGCGTGACCGGCTTTCCGCAGGGCAATCGCTGCGCACAACCCGCCGACGCCGCCCCCGCATATGCCTATGGAAAGTTTCACGCTGTCTCTTTCCCCCATTGCCAAGTGTTCTATTTTGAACTATCTGTTCAAAGCCTATTGATGCGCCCTTGTCCGGTCAACTCTTTTCCGCAATACGGGCCGGGTACGGAGCGCCTTTCCGCGCCGGGACGACTGGAGTGACCGAGATGACCGAAGCACCGTCCCCGACAGGCTATTCCGTTCCACCGGTTGAACGTGCCCTGAAGCTCCTGCGCTACATCGGGGAAGGCGAACGCGCCCGGAACCTGTCGGTCGTGTCCCGGGATCTGGGCATCAACCGCACCACCCTGATCCGCCTGATCCACACGCTTCTGGATCACCGTATGATCGAGGAATTGGGCGACGGCGCGGGATATCGGCTTGGCGCCGGAATGGTCAGCCTCGGCGCGCAAGCCATCCACAGCCGGGATTTCGTCCAGGTCTGCCAACCGGTCCTGCGCAACCTCTGCCGCGACACCGGCATGTCCGCCCATCTGGGTGTGCTGGAGGGGCGCGACATCATCTATCTGGGACGGGAGGCTCCGAACTCGCACCTTGTCAGCAACGTGCGGACCGGCTCGCGGCTTCTGGCCCATGCCTCCTCCATCGGGCGCGCGATCCTCGCGGAATTCCCCGACGCGACCCTGCGCCAACTCTTCGCCGGAGATGAGCCGGAACAGGCCACCGAAAAGACGCCCGAGACGATCGAGGCGATCATCGCGCAGGCCCATCGCGACAAGGCGGCGGGGTTCGCGTGGAGCGAAGGAAATTACGAGCCCGGCATCGGATCCTGCGCGGCGGCCATTTTCGACCATACGGGCCAAGCGATTGCGGGCCTCAATGTGTCCGGTCCCGAGGCGCGATTTACCGGCAATGACGTGGCGCTCAGCGATGCCGTTCTGACGGCGGCCCGGACGGCGTCGGCCGAGCTTGGATATCTCGACGGCTAGGGCCATCTGGCCCACGGATGCGGCTGACCCGACATATCCTCGTAGATGGATTTCTGCCGCTGGTAGGCGCGTAGTCCCGCGCGCCCCTTCTCACGACCCATGCCGCTGGCCCCATCGCCACCGAACGGGGTTGAGATGGAGAATTGCTTGTAGGTGTTCACCCAAACGGTCCCTGCGCGAATGGCCTTCGCGACGCGCTGGCATCGGCGGTGGTCATTTGACCAGATCCCGCATGCCAGACCATATTGGTTGTCGTTGGATTGCGCGATCACGTCTGCCTCGTCCTCGAACGGCAGCACGACAAGGACCGGGCCGAAAATTTCCTCCCGGCAGGTCTGCGCCGTGTTGTCGAGGCCCGCGATGATCGTGGGCAGGTAAAACGCACCGGCTTGCAGCGCCGGATCTTCGGCACGCGCGCCGCCACACAGCACCTCTCCCCCCTCCCCGCGCGCGATCTCCACATATTGCTCCACGCTTGCGCGGTGATCGGGATGGACGAGGGACGAGACCTGCGTGGCCGGATCGAACGGATGCCCGACCCGCAGGGCCTCCGTCGCCGTCACCAATCGCGCGACGAAATCCTCATAGATCGACCGCTCCACGAACAGGCGCGAGCCTGCGATGCAGCTTTGCCCGGAGGACGAGAAAATACCGAACAGGATGCCCGCGATGGCCAGATTCGTGTCGCAATCGGAAAAAACGATGGTGGGCGATTTGCCCCCAAGTTCCAACGACACCGGCATCAGCTTGTCTGCCGCGGCATGGGCCAGACGGCGCCCGGTATCCGTCCCCCCGGTGAAGGAGACCTTGGCGATATCGGGATGCTCCACAAGCAGGTTACCGACCTCCCGCCCCGATCCGGGCAAGACCGACAGAAGGCCGGAGGGCAACCCCGCGTCCTCCGCGATCCGGGCAAGTTCCAGACTGACAAGCGGCGACCAGCTGGCGGGTTTCAGCAAGACGGCATTTCCCGCCGCCAGGGCCGGGGCGATCTTCTGCGCGTCGGAGGCGATGGGCGAATTCCAGGGCGTGATCGCCGCCACGAGGCCGAGCGGTTCGTGAATTGACGAGGTCGTGTAGTCCCCGCGCGGCACGGTCAGCAATTCGTCCGCCGTCTCCGCCACCGCCGCGAAATACCGGAATGTCCCAGCGGCGGAGGTCGCAAGCGCCCGTGTCTCCGTCAGCGTCTTGGAGGTGTCGCGGCTCTGCACCCACGCGATCCTCTCGATATTCGCCGCGATCCCGTCGGATATGCGCAGAAGAACACTCGCCCGTTCATGGGGCTTCAGCGCCCCCCAGGCCGGTTGCGCTGCCTTCGCGCGGTCGATCGCGTCTTCCACATCCTGCGCCGATGCACCTGTGATCGTGGTGTTCAGCGCACCATCCGCCGCGAAGTGAGACGCAATCGGTGCGCCGCGTCCCCGTTGCCACTGGCCGCCCACAAAAATCAGGTCGTCGCGAAAGGTCTGGTCCATGGAATCCTCAGATGGCGATCGCGGCGCTTCGGTTCAGAACGGCGCGCGCGATGCTGTAGACGGTGGAACGGGAGGTCTTGGGATTGCGGGGTGAGGGTTTGCCGACCAGGCGCATCGAGAAATCGAGCGCCGCCGAGGTGACGGCGAAGGTGTGCGTGTTCTCGGACGTCGTCGGATCGGCCACCAGATGGACCTCCGTCCGGTCCATGCCAAGGCCCGCCAGCGCCAAAGTGGCCGCGACATTGGCATTCTTGGGATACAACTGCGCGGCCTCCCGCGCGGTGCCTTCGAAGAAGGTGAATGGCTCGGTCAGGGTTCGGAGGTCCGTCACATCTTGCGCCGGAGTTCCGGCCCATGCCGCGGGTGGTTTCGTGCCTGTATAGGCTACTTGCGTCAGCCCCGACAGCCGCGCCGCGCCAAGCGCGTCGATCCCACCGATGGCACCAGACGGCACAACGCATTGGGCACCCGAGCCACGCGCCGCCGCCTCCAACGCCGCGGCAAGACCGGCATCGGCCAAGGCCCCCGCGGAGGCCACGACCAGATCAGTGCCGTGGGACAGGATCGCCGCACCATGGGCCGCGACCGCCCCGTGGCCCGCGCATTCCACAACAACATCCGGCGCGCTGGCCAGAAGCGTTTCCAGATCGGAGGTCACGGTGATCGCTTTCCCGACCTCCGCCTCAATCTCCGCCACGAGCGCCTCCCGCACCAGAAGCGACAGGCGCGAAGGCGGACCGTTTTGGGCGAGGATGTCTACCAAATCCCGCCCGATGGCCCCGAACCCAATGATTGCGATATGGCCAAGGCTCATGTCTTACCCCCGGCAGCACCCGCGGGCGGTCCGGCAAAGGACTCCGCGAAGGGGCCGATGGCATTCATGTCGACCTCGACCAACACGGGGCCGGAAGCGGAAAGCGTGCCGTCGAACACCTTCGGAAAATCCTCGATCGCCGACACCGAAACATGCGGCATATCAATGGATTGGCAGAGGATCTTGAAGTCGGGCGTCTTCAGCTTGGAATAGTGTCTGCGACCATCATATTGTGCATCCTGAATGTTCTCGATCACGCCATAAGCCGCGTCATTCATCAGGACGAAGGTAATCGACAAATCCTGATCTACCGCTGTGATCAATTCCGCGATGCCAAGCTGTGCGCCGCCGTCGCCCACCAAAGCAATGGTCCGCGCCTCCGCGCCCGCCGCAGCGCCGATGGCCATGGCGATCCCCTGCCCGATCCCGCCGCCAAGCGCGTGGACCCCCAAATGGGACGCCGCGACCTGAACGTAGCGGTTGCCGAAGGTCGAATTGGAAATGGTCACATCGCGCACCCAAGGGTGATTGCCTTGAGGGACCACGGACAGGAGGTGATCGGCGACGACTTGATAGGGACCGAGCCGCCCTCGCAGCGCGCCTTCGGACTTCGCGCGCGCAACCGCGATGTCATAGTGCAATTGCGGATCGGTGTTGAGCGTATCCGGCAACCGATCCAACAAGCCGCGCAAGCTCGCGGCTGCGTAACCGAAGATGAACCCGTCGACCGGATAATTGCGCCCGCCCTGGGTCGGCTCCATGTCGATCTGGTAGAGCGGTCTGGGCAGCGGCATCTTGTTGTTTCGCGTCTCGTTCCCCCGCAGGCGAGAGCCGACGACGATCATCAGATCGGCGTTCTTGAAGATCCCTTCCGCCTCGGGCGTCATGTTGAACGCGCCAAGCGTGCCCTTGTGGCTTTCCGGCACGACGCCGCGGCCCTGGGTCGAGCTGACCGCGCCAAAGCCACGCTCCACCAGCTCCAACGCCTCGGCCGCCGCGCCCCGCGCGCCCCCGCCAAGCCAGATCATCGGGCGCTTGGCGGATTTCACCTTTTCAGCCAGCGCATCCAGCGCCGCGTCATTGAGCGGCGGCAATGCAGGCTTTGGTGGCGTCAGTTTCATGCCTGAAACGGCCGGTACGCGCTGCACATCCACCGGAACCTCAAGGCTGACCGGACCGGTGGGCGGCGTCATCGCGGCACGGATCGCGGCGGCCAGGGTGCCAAGCACGCCGTTCTCATCCCAGATGCGATAGACCGCCTTCGACACGCCGCGCAGCATCTCCGGCTGCTTCGGCACGTCGTGGATCGCCGCCCGGTCCCGGTCCATGTAAGGGCGGTCGATCTGGGTGGTCAGGTGCAGCACGCGGCTGCCTGCGGTCAACGCCTCCGCCTGCGCACCCGCCGCATTACCCGCCGCCGTCCCGGTAGAGGTCAGGGCCACGCCCAATTGCCCCGACACCCGGCTGAATGCATCGGCCATGTTCATCGCACCCGCCTCCCCCCGCGCGGGGATGAAGCGAATGCGCCCCTGTTCGGCCACTGCATCCAGAATGGGCATGTTGTGGATGGAAATCACGCCGAACATCGTGGTGACGCCCGCATCGGCAAGCGCCTCGGCGATCTGGTGGCCAACATTTTGGGACATGGGCATTTTCCGTATCTGGTCAGGCAAAGCGCGAAACGCCGCCGGAGATTTCGAGTTTAGCACCGGTGATGTAGCTGGCCGCCGGAGAGGCGAGGAAGGCGATGGCGCGCGCGGGTTCACTCGGCTGGCCAAGGCGGCCAAGGGGGATCTTCTTGGTCCGCGCAAGCGCGTCATACCATTCATCCCGCGATTGCGATGGATCGTCCCGCGCATCAAAGCGGCGTTGCCACTGCGCGCTATCGACAAGGCCAAGCAAGATGGAATTCACGCGGATATGCGGGGCAAGTTCCGTCGCCAACGACTTCAGCAGGTTCTGCAAACCGGCCCGGGCGGCGGACGTACAGACCATGTGCGGCTCCGGTTGCAGGGCAAGGAGCGAATTGACCGCCACGATGGCGCCTGCTTCGCTTTCGCGCAACATCGCCTGAAACGCGCGAATGGGGTGGAGTTGGCTGAAGAATTTCAACTCCAGCTCCTCGCGCCAATCCGCATCACTGGTATCCTCAAAGGTAGAGACGCGCCCCTGCCCCGCATTTGTCACCAGCGCATCGCAGCCGCCAAACGTCGCCTGCACGTCTCCGGCGAAACCGGCGACGGCGTCCGCGTCGAGAACCGAAAAGGCCCGCGCCAGTACCCGGTCCGCGCCAAATTCATCGGCCAGCTCCGCTGCGACGACCTCCAGCCGTTCGATCCCGCGCGCGCAGAACGCCACCCGCGCGCCGTCCTCCAGAAACACGCGCACAGCCGCCAATCCGATCCCCGAAGAGCCGCCGGTCACCACAACGACGCGGTCTTTCAATCCCAGATCCATGAATCATTCGCCCTTCGGGAAGCCCGGATCGGGCCGTCCGGCCATGACCGCACGTTGTGCGGGCGTCGGCGGCCCGGCGGTCATCCATTGATCCATCGCCTCCGGGTCCTCGCGCGACCAGACTTTGGGTTCGTGGGTCGCCTCGTCAATCTGCTGTACCTCGGACGTGAACTCGATGACGAAACCGGAGGGAGAGACGAAATAGGCGAACGGGTTGTTGCCTGGCCCATGCCGCCCCGGCCCCCAACTGGGCACCTGCCCCTTTTGCTTCATCCGGCCGATGCCGCGCATGAAACTGTCGATGCCCGGCATCTCGAAGGCCACATGGTTCACGGACGGGTATTGCGACCGCACAAGGGCGATGGCGTGATGATCGCTGCCGCAGCGCAGGAACACCATCTGGTCGGCGGAATAGTCGCTGGTGCGGAAACCCAACATCTCCTCGTACCATTTCTGAACCCCGTCCATATCGGGGGAGTTCAACACCACATGGCTGATCTTGCGCGGGTAGGCGTGGACATCGTCCGCCTGCCGCAACGCGACATCAGCGCTGATCCGCAGGCGGCGGTGGTCCGGATCGGCAACCTCGAATCCGTAGCCGCCGAAGGGACCGTCCAGATCACTGGGTGCCGACCGCAGGTCGGCACCCTTGTTCTGCAAGTGACGGAAAAGCGCATCGACGCCCGCACGGTCCGGCATTCCGAAATGGATGTATTCAATCCCGTAGGTCGTGTCGTCCTTCAAACCGTAGATGAAAGGCTGCGCCCCCGTCCCGTGGAGGTAGGTGATCCCATCCTCCGCGTGGGCGACATTCAGGCCCCATTGTTCGGTGTAGAACGGGGTCGTCGCAGAAATTCCGGGCGCGCGCATCACGATCCCACGCAGGTGGTCCAGTCTGATATCGTCTGTCATCTCAAGCTCCCTCTCGGGTTTGGGCGGTGGCGGCTGATAAAGTGGTCAAAAGTGCGGCACAGAACGCATCGGGCTGTTGCAGGTAGACGGCGTGGCCCGCCCCTTCGATTTCGGTGATCTCGGGATGTGCGCCGTGAGCGTTCGCCCAAGCCGCAGCGGCTGCGTCCGTCTGGGTTCGCGGCGTGATCCGATCCTGAGCCCCGATGATGAAACGCGGTCGAGCGGGAACATGGGCCAGGTTCCCCGGAAGATCGCCGGAGGCCAACATGCGCACGGCCTGCCCGTAGCCATGCGGCTCGATCCGGGACATTGCGTCGGTGACATGCCCGACGATATCGGCATTGTTTTCAGGATCGTGGACAAGGTTTGCGCCGCGCGCCATGGCGAATGCCTGCGGCCCGAGCCGTGCCAGATCCTCCAGACGCGCGCAGGCCTTGTCGGGCAGCGTGCCGCCCCGAGGCACCCCGTATCCGTTCGCAGCGGCGGCGAGGGTGAGGCTTTGGACCCGGTCGGGAAAATCTCGCGCGAAGGCGGCGGCCATCAAGGTGCCAAGGGAATGGCCGACGAGGTTCACGCGCCCGAACCCAAGGGCATCGAGAAAGGTCGCAAGACGCGCCGCATAATCGTCTGCGATCGGCCACGGGGACGGCAGCGGGTCGGACCCCAGATATCCCGGCGCGTTCCAAGCCAAAAGATGCAGATCGCCCGGCAACACCTCGAACAACGGCGCAAACGACATCGCGTTCGACCCGATACCGTGCAGAAAGACAATTCGTGGTCCAGAGCCTTCCCGCTCCAGATACGTCAAGCCAGCGTTGGATTTGAGCCTTGGCTGAGCCATCGCGCCGTGCTTCCCCCCGAATGCGCGCATAGATCCTACGGCACGCGCGTTCATGTAGTTCACTATTGAACACTGTGTTCAATTTGGAAATGGTGCGGGTTTCCCGGGCGCGAGTCAAGGCGCGTCGACAAACGCAATCAGGTGTCGGGATTCTCTTTGCCGGCCGGGCGCAAAACCGCATCGAATACCGCGGACAGCGCGTCATGGTCCGACAGAACCAGGACATGAGCCACGAATTGATCCGGGCGTACGACGATCAAGGCCCCGTTTTGCCGGTCAATCCCACGCATATCGAAGATGTCATGCGCCGGATCGGCGCAGAACACCTTCTCGTAATCCACCAACCCGAATATTCCCTTCGTCGGAACCAGCAACGAGGGCATGTCGGTGGGCGTCAGGTCGCGGTGGCCCTGCTGAAACACGGCGCGGACGTCCACGACGCTGTCGATATCGGCGCCGTCTTGTGTCACCCGCCGCAAGGGGCTGTTCTCTCCCTGTTCAAGCCAATCGCACAGACGCGCGATCGAACCGCCCGGCGCGCCCCGATCATCCGCCCCGGCGAAGACGACCACGCGCCAACGCCCGTCGGCTTTCAGTATATGGCCCAGTTGCATAGGCTTGGCGTCGGCCATGCGGACAACGGGGGCGGAGTGAAACCGCTTGCCCACCACCAACCCTTTGGCCAGATGCTGATGCGTCGTCCCACCCGTCAGGATCGACGGCGCGTAGCGTGTTTCCACCCCCGCCGTGTAGCGGCCATGTTTCTTGAAGTATTGTTGAAACTGCGCCGCTTCGTCTGCATCCTTCGGCTTGGCACTGAACAGGCGCGCCATGTCGCGGTCGAAATCAATCAACTCCTGTGCCTTGGCCTGCCGTTCCTCCGAATACGTCCGCAGAAGCGCCGGATCGGACTGGCCGCGCAAAACAGACGCCAGTTTCCAGCCGAGGTTGAAGGCATCCGCCATGGAGACGTTCATCCCTTGCCCCGCCTTGGGGCTGTGGGTGTGGCAGGCATCGCCCGCAATGAAAATCCGCGGCTCCTGTCCCGCTTTGGCGTCATCGAAACGTGCGCAGACCCGTTGACCGATCTCATAGGCCGACCACCACGCCACCTCGCTCACGTCAAAGCGATACGGCGCAAGGATGGCACGCGCCTTCGCGATCAACATATCCGCATTCACACCCCGGTCCGCGGCCCGTTCATCGCCATGCAATTCGTCGAGTTCGATATAGAGCCGCGCCATGTACCCGCCCTCTCGCGGGATGAGGAGGATGCTGCCGTCACCGGCGGACTGGATCGCGGCTTTCAGGCGGAAATCGGGAAAATCCGTCACGGCAAGCACATCCATGACGCCCCAAAGCTGCCGCGCGGCCTCTCCCTCCAGGGCCAGGCCAAGGGATTTTCGCACGGCACTCCGCGCACCGTCGCAGCCCACCACGTACCGGGCGCGGATCGTCGTGGGCGCGCTTCCCGCAACGTCGAACGTGGCTTCAAGCGGATGGGTCGCGTGGTTGTCCCGCCTCAGCGCCACCAATCGGCGCCCGTAGTCGGGTCGCAGGCGGGTTGGCGCATTCTCCATCACCTCCAGGTAGAAATCGTGCACCCGCGCCTGGTTGAGGATGACGTGCGGCATCTCCGACAGGTCGTCCTCTACATCCTGGATTCGGTCGGCGCGGTGCAGTTTTCCCTCTGCATCCGGGCGCCAGAATGCCACCTCGTTGACCCAATACGCCTCCTTCATCACGCGATCGGCGAAGCCGAAGGCTGCGAACATCTCCATCGAACGGCACGCGATCCCGTCGGCTTGCCCGACCTCCAGCGGGCCATCCTTTTGGTCCACGATGCATGTCGTGATGTCAGGAAACGCGGCCAGCTGCGCGGCAAGCGTCAGACCGGCGGGACCGCACCCGACGATCAGCACGTCCACATCGCCACGCGCGGCCTCGACCCTCTCATCCGCAGGATGGACCGCAGGATCGCCCGAGCGGTAGCCGTCAAGATGATATTGCATCGCGCGCCCTCTCCCTAGCCGCAGCTTGCGTCGCTTTTGCCAAGCAGCGACAGGATCTCGGCGCAATTCTCGGTCCGTCCGCCGCAGCAATCGGCCAGCAGGAACCCGACGAGCGCATTCACCGCACCAAGGTCGGCGGCGTAGCGGATTTCCTTCTGGTGCCGGGTGGAGGTCAAGATACCCGCCCGACGCAGGGTCGCCAGATGCGCCGATAACGTTGACGGAACAACATCAAGGCGCCGCGCGATCTCCAGCGCCGGAAGACTGCCCGGAACCTCGCGCACCAAAAGCCGGAACACGGCAACGCGGGTCGGTTGTGCCAAAGCGGCAAATGCGTCTATAGCGCGGGTCTGATCCATGTTTCGATCATTCCCGAATTATCAAATCTTGACAAGAGAACCGGCGCAGGATTACCGATAGATCAATTCGGTTTTCGCCGAAATGAATGCCGCGTAAGGAGCCGCTTGATGTCCCGACGCCTGATGGCCGAAGCCCTCGGCACCTTCTTCCTACTGGCCACCGTGATCGGGTCGGGGATCATGGCGGAGCGACTTGCCGACGGAAACCTTGCCATCGCCCTTCTGGGAAACACACTGCCCACCGGCGCGATCCTTGTCGTGCTGATCACGATTTTCGCCCCGATCTCGGGCGCGCATTTAAACCCGGCAGTCACGCTGGCCTTCGCCCTCAAGCAAGACATCGGGGCGCGCGATGCGGGGCTTTACGTCGTCGCGCAGATCACCGGCGGCGTGTTTGGGGTTTTCGCGGCACATCTGATGTTCGACCATCCAATCCTCGACGCCTCCACCACGCTGCGCAGCGGTGTTGGCCAATGGAGCGGGGAATTCGTCGCCACCTTCGGTTTGATCGGCACGATCCTCGCCTGCCTGAAAGCGCGCCCGGATGCGGTTCCGATGGCTGTGGGCCTCTACATCACCGCCGCCTACTGGTTCACGTCTTCGACCTCTTTCGCCAACCCTGCCGTCACGATCGCGCGCGGCTTCTCAGACACGTTTGCCGGGATCTCGCCCGCTGACATCGCCCCATTCATCGCCGTGCAACTGGGCGCGGCGATCCTTGCCACACTCTTCTTCGGCTGGCTCCTTGCAGGGAAGGAACACTGATGTCCGACACGCCCCAGATCCACGAGGCCGCCTTTCGTGTGTCCGATCCGCATCGCCTTTTTCCCGCGACCCCGTCCACCCATGCGCCGCGCATCCTGCTGCTTTACGGCTCGCTCAGGTCACGATCCTTCAGCCGCCTGATGTCGGAGGAAGCGGCGCGCGTTCTTGCCCGCCTTGGGGCCGAGACGCGGACCTTCGATCCAACCGGCCTGCCCCTGCCCGACGGCGCGTCGGACGACCACCCCAAGGTGGCCGAATTGCGAGAGGCCGTGACCTGGTGCGAGGGGATGGTCTGGTGCTCCCCCGAACGGCACGGGGCGATGACCGGTATCATGAAGGCCCAGATCGACTGGATTCCGCTCTCCCTCGGGGCGGTTCGCCCGACGCAAGGCAAGACGCTGGCGCTGATGCAGGTCAATGGCGGATCGCAAAGCTTCAACGCGGTGAACCAGCTGCGCATTCTAGGGCGGTGGATGCGGTGCCTGACGATCCCGAACCAATCCTCCGTCCCGAAAGCGTTTCAGCAGTTCGGATCAGACGACCGCATGCGGCCCTCGCCCTATTTCGACCGTATGGTCGATGTGATGGAGGAATTGGTGAAATTCACCCTTCTGACCCGCGACAGCGTCGATCACCTTGTCGATCGCTACTCGGAGCGGGCGGAGAAGGGACAGGCGCTGATCGACCGGGTCAACCGAACCGGCTAGCCCCGCGCCCAAGTCAGCCAGCCAAGCGTCGCATCCGTGTTTTCACCGGGCTTGTACTCCGCACCGAGTGGCGTTTCCCACCCCGATGCCTCGATCCAGGCGAAGACCTTGCGATAGTCCAGATCACCCCCGTCCGGCGGGCCGCGGTCGGGGACGCGGGCGAACTGGATATGGCCGATTATCGGTTGCAGGTTGGAAAGGTGGCGCAGTACGTCGCCCTCCGTCCGGGCCACATGATAACAATCGAACATCAGTTTCAGGTTCGGCACCGCCACCTCCGCTATGATCTGCGCGGCCTGGTCGAGATTGCGCAGGAAATAGCCCGGCGCGTCGAACCGGTTCAATGGCTCGATCAGGATCGTGATGCCGTGCCTGGCCGCGCGGTTGCTGGCACATTGCAGGGCATCGATGAAACAAAGATGCGCCGCGTCGCCCGATGCCACACCGGCCATCACATGCACGTTGCCCGCCCCGATTGCCGTGGCATAGGACAGCGCCTCATCAATGGCGCGGCACGCCTCCTCCTGTCGCCCGGGCACGGCGCTCATCCCATTCTCACCCGCCGCCACGTTACCCCGGGCGGTGTTCAGGCCGAGCATCCGCAGGCCCGTGTCGGACAGTGCATCGCGAACGACGTCAGGTGGCGTGTCGTAGGGCCAATGGCATTCCACCGCGTCGAAGCCCGCCGCTTTCGCGGCCCGGATCGCATCGGGCAGCGGACAATCGGCCCACAGGAACCCCAGGTTGGCGGAGAATTTCATTCCTCCCACTCCACGTCGAACGCCGTGACCACCGCCTGCACCTCTGCGTCGGTCAGCATCCGGGGCGAAAGGCCGCGGGTCAACATCGCCAGCCGCGCGGTCGCCTCCAGCTCCTCCACAGCGTTGCACGCGGCCTCCACGTCGCGGCCCGCCACCACTGGCCCGTGATTGGCCAGCATGACCGCAGAGCGTTTGCCCGCCAGTCCGCGCACCGCCTGCCCCATGGCCGGATCACCGGGCAGGAAGAACGGCAACAGCTTCACACGCCCCAGCTTCATCAGGCCGTAGGGCGTAAGGGGCGGCAGGAAATCGTCTTCGTCCACATCGGGCATCATCGACAACGCAACGGAGTGGCACGAATGCAGATGCACGACCGCACCCGCGGTACTGCGCGTGTCGTAGAACGCGGTGTGAAGCGGCATTTCCTTGGTCGGCGGATCGCCGTCGATCAATACACCACCCGCATCGAACCGGCTGAGCCGCGCGGGATCGAGGCGCCCGAAACTCGTGCCGGTCGGGCTGACCAACAGGCCACCATCCGCCGTCCGGGCCGAGATATTGCCGGTGCTGCCCCCGGTCAGGCCCCGTTCGAAGATCGAGCGCGCCAGAAGGCAGATCTGTTCGCGCAGGCGCGTCTCGTCGCTCATGGCCCGTCCAATCCCGTGCGGGCGTCGGAAAAGAAGCTCTCCGCGCCGAAATTCCCGGATTTCAGGGCCAGCGCGATGTCCGCCCCGTCTGTCCGCCCGTAAGTCCAAGGGACACCCGGCGCGATTTCCGCACCGATGGTCAGCCGATCGACCCCAAGCGCCTGCGTGACCGCGCCCGATGTCTCTCCCCCCGCTACGATGAAATTGCGCGCGCCCATCTCCCGCCCGGCGCGCGCGCAGGCGGCAAGGGCCTCCTCCACCAGCGACCCGGCCCGTGCGGTGCCAAGCCGGTCCTGCGCCTTCCTGACGTCCTCCGGTCGCGCCGTGGCATAGATCAGCGGGGCCTGCGCGAGGTCCTGTTGTGCAAGCCAATCGAGGACCGGGCCGGGCCCCGCCTCCGCCAAAGCAAGGGGATCAAGCCGATAACCCGCCGCGCCCGTCGCGAGATACGCCGCGACCTGCGCATTTGTCATGGAGGAGCAGCTTCCCGAGAGGACGATAGTTTCCGGCGGCAGGAGTGGAGTATCGTGGCCATCGCCCGCCGCCCCCACGGCCCCGTCCTTCACGTAAAGCGCCGACAAGGGCCGTGCGAGGGCGCTGCCGCCGGTCACCAAGGCCATGTCCTCGCAAGCGGCGGCAATCGTGGAAAGGTCCGCATCGGCGACGGCATCGACGATCACATGGGCCACACCCTCGTCCCGCAAGGTCGCAAGCCGGTCCGCCACCGCGCCGCGCGTAACCTCCATCCGGTCCACCAGCCCCACGCGCCGCGTCACTTGCGGCGCAAGCAACCGCATCAGGTTGCTGTCGCGCATCGGCGTAAGCGGATGATCCCTCATCGGGCTTTCGGCCAGTGGATCGCGTCCCACGAAGAGATGTCCCATGAACACCGACCGCCCGTTTTCCGGAAACGCCGGGCAATAGATCGTCTGATCAGTGCCAAGATCGTCCATCAGTGCCTCCGCCACCGGGCCGATATTGCCTTCGGGCGTGGAATCGAAGGTGGAGCAATATTTCCAGAATACCCGCTCCGCCCCGGCATGTTGCAACCAGGCCAAGGCAGCGCGCGCCTGCGCCACCGCCTCCGCCACGGGGAGGTTGCGAATTTTCAGGGCGATCACCTCGAACGGGGCAGTCTCCTCCGGCGGACCGCTCGGCACCCCGATGCGTAGGGAGACCGGGACACCCCCACGCGCAAGGATGCCTGCAAGGTCGGTCGCCCCGGTGAAATCATCCGCGATGCAGCCCAGATAAGTCGCCATTGCCCGGGGTCCCCCCGCCCCCCACGGCAACATCGCCAACGGCTTGCGCGCTGTCACGTTGAAAATCGCGGGCTCGCGCAAGATCGGCGCAGAAGGCTTGCGTCGCCTGCACCTTCGCGGCCCCGTCGAGGCGCAACAGATAAGACGGGTGGAGGGTGACAAGCACATCACCGCCATGCCGCCCCGGCTCCACCCGTCCCCGCCGCGCGGCCATCGCGCCGTTGCGGCCGGTCAGGGCGCGCGCCGCGGTGGCCCCCATCGCAAGGACGAGGCGCGGCTTGATCAACCGCATTTCCAGGTCCAGCCACCATTTGCAGGCCTCGACCTCCCCGACATTGGGGCGCTGATGGATGCGGCGCTTGCCACGCGGGGTGAACTTGAAATGCTTCACGGCGTTCGTGACATAGGCATCGTCGATCGACAGACCGACGTCTTGCGCAAGCGCGCGCAAAAGCTGACCGGCGGGACCGACGAAGGGAAGACCCGCCAGATCTTCCTGGTCGCCCGGCTGTTCCCCCACGATCATCAGCGGCGCATCAACCGGCCCTTGCCCCCACACGGTTTGGGTGGCGTGACAGGCCAGATCGCACCGCTCGCAGGCCGCAGCGCGCCGCCGCAACGCCTCCATCGCATCCGGGCTCGCCTCCTCCGCCCGGTCCTGGGCGCGCGCGATTGCCTCGAAAAACGCCGGGGCCTGGGTCGGGGCGGCCTCCTGCATGGCGCGGCTGCGGGATTGCGCAGTCTGGACCAGATCGGGGATCAGCCGCGCCTCGGGCAGGTTCTTCCAGTATTTCTTGGGCATCTCCGATTGCATCGCCCGGGTCATCAAGCGCGCCGGATTGAAGATGGAGGCATAGTAGGTACACCAAAGCTCTTCCGCCGCGTCGTCGGGGGGCGGCTTCGCGTCGGACGTCTCCGCATAGGTGAGCGTCCCGTTCTTGAACGTCGCGGTCAGGGTCGGCGTGGCAATGACCCAATCCATGTCACCGAACCGCTTGGCGAAGAACGGCGTTCCCGCCTCCACGATCGGATGCTCGGGCTCGAACCAGGCCGCGAAGGCGCGGCGCTCCCCGTGGGGTGGCCCTTCGCGGAACCGCACGAAGGCGTGCATTTTGTGGATATCGCGGCGCACGGCCTTGGCGTGATCCAGCAGCTTGTGCATCTGCGGATCGGACCGGTCGCCGAACCGCAGATCACCGTGCGCCATGCGCCAGACCACCTGGTACGCGCGGGCATAGCGGTCCGGGTCCGAATGGCTGAGCGCTGTCTCGATCGTACCAAGCGCCGCTTTCGAAAGGGTATAGGACGATCCCGCGCGCCCCTGATCCGACGCCTCCGGCAAGCGGTCGAACAAGGTGTCCGCCCCGCTCCAATCCACCTCCTCCGGTCGTATGCCATCGCGCAGAAACCCGCGCGCGGCTGCCCGCCAGACGGCCAATGCCCCGATCCTGGGTATGGCGACCCTATGCATCAGATCAGCAGCATCTGTTCGGGCGGCGGGGCGAAGCGGGCACGCAGGTTGGCGGCATCGGTCAGGCCACCGGGCGACCACCCATCGGCCACGATAAACGCCTTGGCGGTTTTCATATTCGCACCGATGGCGGCCAGATCCTCGTATCTCAACCGCCGGTGCCTGCGCGCGCCAAGGATGCGCTGGACCGACCGCGTCCCGATGCCCGGAACGCGCAACAGCATTTCCTTGCCGGCGGTGTTGATATCGACGGGAAAGGCCGCGCGGTGGCGCAACGCCCAAGACAATTTCGGATCGACATCCAGATCCAGCATCCCGTCATCGGCCAGTTCGCCCGCCTCGAACCCGTAAAACCGCAACAGCCAGTCGGCTTGGTAGAGGCGATGTTCCCGCACCAGCGGCGGCGATTTCAGCGGCAGGATGCGAGAGCTGTCGGGGATCGGAGAGAAGGCGGAATAATACACCCGGCTAAGCGCGTAATTGGCGTAAAGGTTGCTCGATTGATGCAGAATCGTGCGGTCGTTGGCCCCGTCCGCGCCGACGATCATCTGGGTCGATTGGCCTGCGGGCGCGAACTTGGCCTTGCGCTTGCCGCGATAGGTTTTCTCGCGCGACGCTTCGCGGCGCAGCCGCACCTCTCCCATCGCCTTGCGGATTTCCGTGAGGTCTTTTTCCGGCGCAAGCTGATCCAGGCCCTTCTGGGTCGGCAATTCGACGTTGATCGACAATCGGTCGGCCCATTTGCCCGCTTCGTCCAGCAGCTCGGGGGAGGCATCGGGGATGGTTTTGAGGTGCACGTAGCCGCGGAAATTCTCCTGCTCCCGCAGCGTTCGTACGATGCGCACCATGTCGGCCATCGTGTCGTCGGGGCTGCGGATGATCCCGGACGACAGGAACAGCCCCTCGATATAGTTCCGACGGTAGAATTCGACGGTCAGATACACCACCTCCTCCACCGAGAACCGCGCGCGCTCGATCCGGCTTGAGGCGCGGTTCACACAATAGGCGCAATCGTAGATACAGAAATTCGTCATCAGGATCTTGAGAAGGCTGATACAGCGTCCGTCCGGCGCGTAGGAATGGCAGATGCCGGTGCCGCCCGATGAACCCAACCCCTTGCCATCGGACGAATTGCGACGCTCCCCCCCGGACGACGCGCAGGACGCATCGTATTTCGCCGCGTCGGCGAGGATGGAGAGTTTTTCGGATAACGAACGCTTGGCCATATGTTCGTTATATGTTCTACACCGGAAAAGAGAAGTGTTCACCTTCTGTTTTCCTTTGACCTGCGGCGAATTGCCGATCAGGTCACGCGGTTGCGCGCGCGGTACTCGGGTCGGTCCCACAGGCGATTGGTCAGAATATCCTCAAGAATTACCGCCGCTTGCACGACATCTCCTTCGTCGAGGTAAAGCGGGGTGAAGCCGAAGCGCATGATGTCGGGGGCCCGGAAATCTCCGATCACGCCCCGAGCAATCAGGGCCTGCATGGCGGCGTAGCCTTCCTCGAAATGGAACGAGACCTGGGAGCCGCGCCTGGACGGATCGCGCGGACTGGCAAGGACCAGATCGGGGCAACGCGCCTCCACCTCCGCGATGAATGTCTCCGACAGCAGAATCGACGCCGCGCGAAGGTCGTCCATGTCGACCTCCTCCCAGATCTTCATCGCCTCCTCCAGCGCACTCATCTGCAGAACCGGGGGCGTGCCCACGCGCATCCGTTCAATCCCCAGGCCGGGCCGGTAATCGAGATCGAAGGCGAACGGCGCTTCATGGCCGAGCCAACCGGACAAGGCCGGGTCAATGTCCCCCACGATATCGGGGCGCACGTAGATGAAGGCGGGCGCGCCCGGCCCGCCGTTGAGGTATTTGTAGGTGCACCCGACCGCGAATTCGGCGTCGCAGCCCGACATGTCCACGGGTAGGGCACCTGCCGAATGGGCCAGATCCCAGATCATCACGGCCCCTGCCCCGTGGGCGCGCGCCGTGATCGCCCCCATGTCATGCACCCGTCCGGTCCGGTAATCGACTTGGGTTATCATCACGGCGGCCACGTCTTCCGTGATCGCGTCCGCCACCTCTTCGGGGGCCACGATCCGCAATTCGTGGCCGTGGTCGAGGTGCCGGATCAACCCCTCGGCCATGTAGAGGTCCGTCGGGAAATTGCCGCTGTCGGAAATCACAACCCTCCGGTCGGGCCGCATCTGCAACGCGGCCGAGAGTGCCTGGTAGACCTTCAACGACAGGGTATCCCCCATCACCACGCTGCCGGGTGCCGCGCCGATGATCCGCCCGACCTGATCGCCAACGCGCGTGGGCTGCGCCATCCAGCCATCCACGTTCCACCCCTTGATGAGGTTCGCCCCCCATTCTGCGTTCATCGCTTTTCCAACGCGTTCTGCAACGCCCTTGGGCAACGGACCAAGCGAGTTTCCGTCAAGGTAGATCACCCCATCGGGCAACTCGAACTTGTGTTTCATCGGCAAACTCATAGCTGGCCCCTCACATTCCAAAGCTCCGGAAATAATTCCACTTCCAGCATCCGGCGCAGGTATTTCACGCCCGATGTCCCGCCCGTGCCGCGTTTGAAGCCGATGATCCGCTCCACGGTGGTTACGTGGTTGAAGCGCCAGCGGCGGAAGTAATCCTCCAGATCCACCAGCTTCTCCGCCAGCTCGTAAAGCGTCCAGTGCCGCTCCGGATCGCGGTAGACCTGTGCCCAGGCATCCTCGATCGCCGGGATTGGCGCGTGGGGCGCATCAAGCGGGCTGTCGGGCAGTTCCAGCCTCAGCGCCGCACCCAGATGCGTGATGGCCACATCGTAGAGCGACGGCTGGGTCAGCTCCTGCGCCAACATCGCGTGCAGATCCTTGCGGTGTTCATGCACCTTCATCATTGCCGTGTTCCGATTGCCGAGGATGTATTCGATCAGCCGATATTGGTGCGATTGGAAGCCGCTCGATTCCCCCAGATCCTCCCGAAACTGTGTGTATTCCGACGGGGTCATCGTGCGCAGCACGTCCCACGCACCGTTGAGTTGTTCGAAAATCCGCGCCACGCGGGTCAACATCTTGAAGACGGGCGGGAAATCTCCGCTCTGCAAGGCCCACCGGGCGGCGTCCAGCTCGTGCAGGGCCAACCGCATCCACAGCTCCGACGTCTGGTGCTGGATGATGAACAGCATCTCATCATGGGCATCGCTCAGCGGTCTGGACGCGCCAAGGATCGGATCGAGCGACAGGTAATCGACATAGCTCATCGCGCCGTCAAACGACATGCGCGCGCCGTCATGTTCGGGTGGTTTCGCCATCTCGCCCCTCCTGCGCGCCATTTGCGCAGGGACGCGGGGGATTGCCAACCCTAGGCGGGCCCGATCACAAGGTCCGTCCCCTCATGTCGTACCGGTACGGGGTCAAGCGCGCAGCCTTGCCCGAACCCATCGACCCCCGCGCCGCTTAACGCGTCAAATCCGGCATCGTGCGCGGAGCATCGAAGCAGCGTTCCGTCCGGCGACAATACGTTTGCCGACCGGTAATCAAGCGGCAGGAACTGGTGCGGGCATGCATTCACGTAGGCGCGCAAACCCTCCGCGCTGGCCACCAGCAGCAGGGGGAAGCCATCAAGATCGAACGCCGCAACGCCCTTTGTGGGAACTTCCGCCCGCGCGCAAATCCGCGTCCCCGGCGCCGGGGCATTCGGGAAGCTCTTCCACGCATCGCTGTTCATGTTTACCCCCCCGCCGCCATACCGATCCGCCCGCGCGCCGGGCCGAACAGGCAGGCCAGCGCAAGGATCAGACCCGAGACCGCCGCCACCATCCCCGCCGCCGAGACGGAGCTGTTCGCCCCCAGCCAGATCGGTCCGTATCCCGCAAGGACGTAGCCAAGGATCGCCGAAAGGGTCGCGAAGCCCAGGCTCCACGCCACCTGACGGCCCAGGCTGTTGGTCATCAGGCGCGCCGCGGCTGGCGGGCAGATGAACATGGCGATCACGATGATGGAGCCCACCGCATCGAAGGCCGCAACCGCCCCAACCGCCGCCGCCGTGACAAGCCCGAACCCGATCAGGTTCACCGGCAAGCCGATGGAGCGTGCAAACCCCTCATCGAAACTGGCCAGTTTCAGCGGGCGCCAGAACACCAGCGTCAGGATGGCGACCAGCGCCGCGACGATGGCCATGCGTGCAAGCTCCGGCGGCAAATGGGACAGCGCCACGGGATCGACCAGCGATCCCCAACCCTCTGCGCGTAGCCAGATCAATTGTTCCAGATTGCCCATCAGCGCGTGTTCCACGTCCAGATGCACGTTCGACGTATCCGATTGCTCCAGCAGCAAGACGCCGCCCGCGAAGAGGGAGGTGAAGACAACCCCCATCGCTGCCCCAGGCTCTATCTTGCCAAGACGGCGCACCGCCTCGATCAGGACAACGGCGACCAGGGCCGCTGTCGCCGCCCCGACCAGCATCGGGCCGGTCGCCACCATCCCCGTCACCAGGAACGCCACCACGATACCGGGCAGGACCACGTGGGAAATCGCGTCCCCGATCAGGGCCTGCCGCCGCAGGATCAGGAAATTGCCCGGAAGCGCGCAGGCCACCGACGCGAAAATGCCGATCAGGATCGGGGTCAGGGAAAACTGAACGAACTCCGCCCCCATCACGCCGGTCCCACCTGATGGGGCGTGCCAAATTCGGCATCGAACTGCGCGATCTCATCCGCGGTGAACACCTCCTCGATGGGCGTCAAACCGTCATAGCGCCCGGTCAGGGCCGTGTCGTGGTGCAGGCGTCGCGCGACCGACCAGCGCCGTTCGTCGCGGGAAATCCTTGTAGCGGCAGCGCGCCCTGCATCGGTGGCAACCCCGTCCGGCCGCATCAGGCCCTCGGCGGTCAGGATGCGCAGGGTCAGGGGATCGTGGATCGGCTCCGCCCGGCTGACCGCCAGCAGCCCCTGGCGCCGGTGGACGCGGCGCTGGAACGCACGGCGCGCCAACAGCGTCGCCAGAACACCGCGCGCGGGCGCGAGCAAAAGCGAGACGGCAAACAGGCTGGCCGCCACGAGCACGATGATCGGACCCGTCGGCAACGACGGCGCGGAGGCCGAGATCGCGGCCCCGACCCACCCCGACAGCGCGCCCAACAGGCCCGCCGACCACACCACGTTTTCCGCCCGTTCCGACCAGAAGCGCGCCGTGACCGGCGGGATGATGAGCAGCGCCACGATCAGGATCAGGCCGACGAGTTTCAGGCCGATCACGGTGACCGCCAGCACCACGCCCATCATCGCCAGATCGACCCGGCGCACGTCGATGCCGCTGGCGGCGGCGAATGTCGGATCGAAGGCCACCATCGTCATCGGTCGCCGTAACACCCAGATCGCCGCCACGACCACCGCACCACCGGCCGCGATCAAGACCGCGTCCTGGAACAGCATTCCCGCGGTGGAGCCGAGCAAGAAGTCCTCTAGCCCCGCCTGCCGACCGCGGCTCATCCCCTGAATGACGGTCAGGATCACGACGCCAAGGCCGAAGAACACCGACAGGACCGCGCCGATGGCCGCATCCTCCGACAGGCGGGTGCGGCGCACCATCCATTCCACCGCCAGAAGCCCACACCACGCCGACAGCGCGGAACCGGCAAGCAGGCCGACCAGGCTGCGCCCGTCCGCGCCAAGGGCCACCATGACGATGAAGGCGAGCCCCACGCCGGGCAGGGTCGCATGGGCCACCGCATCGGCCACCAATGCGCGCTTTCGCAGGAACAGGAAACTGCCCCCCGCCCCCGCCGCGAAACCGAGAAGCGCGGCACCGATGGCAACCAGCGCCGCGTTATACCCGGCCTGGAAGAAGAGCGCGTTCAGGAAATCCGACATTCACGCACCGGCCAGCGCCAGCCCATCGATCTGGACCGCGCCAAGGCGTCCGCCATAAGCCTCCGTCAGGGTGGCGGCGGTGAAGGTCGTGGCCACCGGGCCTTCCGCGATGCGCCGCAAATTCACCAGCAGCACATGGTCGAAATACTCCTTCACGGTGCCAAGGTCGTGATGCACCGCCACGATGCTGCGCCCGTCGGCCTTGAGGGATTTGAGCACGTCGATGATCGCCCGCTCCGTCGCCGCATCGACACCCGCGAAAGGTTCGTCCAGCAAAAACAGATCGGCATTCTGCGCCAGCGCCCGCGCAAGGAAGACGCGCTGTTGCTGCCCCCCGGACAATTGCCCGATCTGACGCTCCGCGAAATCCGCCATTCCCACCCGGTCAAGGCAGGCCAGCGCCGTCGCGCGGTGGCCGCCGCTGATCCGTTTCCACAGGCCAAGCTGGCCGTAGAGGCCCATCAGGACGACATCGAGCGCCGTGGTGGGAAAGTCCCAGTCGACCGATGCACGTTGCGGCACATAGGCGACGCGGTCGCGGGCCCGGTCGATATCGCGGCCAAACACGCTGACCTCCCCCGAAACGCGCGGGATCAGGCCAAGTGCGGCCTTCAGAAACGTGGATTTGCCTGCCCCGTTCGGGCCGACAATGGCGGACATCTGTCCGGCGGGAAACGCCGCGTCGAGCGAGAAGAGCGCGGGCTTTTCGCCGTAGGTCACGGTCAGGCCGCGCACCGCAAGGGGGCTTGAGGGATCAAGTCCCGCTGGCATGTCCACCAATGTCAGCTCCGCCATGTCAATTCACCATCAGCCTTCCCTGCATCCCGCCTTCCGGGGCGTCGCCCCCAAGCGCGCGGGCGATGGTGGTAACGTTGTGGTCGATCATGCCGATCCACGTCCCCTCGTAGGTGCCCGCCGGTCCCATCGCATCGGAATAAAGCTCGCCACCGATCACGACCTCATGGCCGCGGGCCGCAGCCCCTTCGATCAGAGCCCGGATGTTGCGATCGGAGACGGAGGATTCCACGAAGACCGCGCCGATCTCGCGCGTCACGATCAGGTCCACCAGCTCCGAGATGCGCTGCAACCCGGCCTCGGATTCCGTGGAAATTCCTTGGATACCAACGACTTCGAAACCGTAGGCCGCGCCGAAATAGCTGAACGCATCGTGGGCCGTGATCAGCACGCGGGCCGTGTCAGGCACGGTGTCCAGCGTGGTCTCGGAATAGCTGGCCAGCGCCTCGATCTCCGTAACGAAGGCCGCGGCATTCGCGGTGAAAATGTCTTCGGCATCCGGCATGGCATCGGAAAGTGCGGCCTCAACCTCTGCCACGACACCGGCCCAGAGCGCGGGATCCATCCATACATGGGGATCGAACTGGCCCGCGTAATCCTCTGACCCCAGCAATGCGTCGTGCGGCAACGCCTCCGCCACCGGCATGACCCGGTTCGTCTCCGCCAGCTCCAGCAGGAATTCCTCCATCTGCGCTTCAAGATACAGGCCGTGCCACAACACAAGGTCGGCGCGCGCGGTCGCCACGATGTCGGAGCGTGTCTGCCGATAGGCATGGGGATCAACGCCCGGCCCCATAAGCGCTTGAACTTCCACCATATCTCCGCCGACTTGACGGACAGCGTCGGCGATCATGCCGGTGGTTGTCACAACCGAAAGCGCCTCCTGGGCCGGGGCGGTTGCGGGGAAAAGGGCGGCTGTCACCGCCAATGCAGGAAAAACTCGTTTCATTCGCCAAGGTCCTCTGAACCATCGCCGTCCCAGCTGTATATGCGATGCATTCGCAGAAAGGCAAGGCTATTGCGAATGAGTTGCAAAAACGTGAAGGGATCGACGGATTACGGCGTGATGTAATGCAAGGTCTTGAATTCACGGCGAAATGCGGCGACCTCCTGGGCGAGGTCTTCGGGGCTGTCGCTGCGCAGCGCGCGCGCAATCATGTCGGCAAGGCGGTCAATTTGCCCCTCGCCCTGCCCCATACCCCAGCGGACAAGTTCCGGCGTGCCGATCCGCAAGCCGTTCATATCGCCGGAAATTTCCGCCATCGGCAGCCCGATGCCACAGGCGATCAGGCCCGCGCGATAGAGGTGTTTGGAGGCCGCCTGCCCGCCGCCCCATTCGTGGGCGGCAATGGCGAATTGGTGGCTTCGGGTGGGGCCCTCCGCCGTCTCGAACACCGGAACCTGACGGGATTTCAATGCCTTGGCCAGTTCATGCGCGACGCGCAGCATTTCTGCCGCGTAAGCCGGACCGTGATCGCGCCAATCCAGCAACGTGCGTGCGAGGGCCGCGGATTTGGAGGCGTCGAAATTGGCGGTCATGCCCGGAAAAGCGATGGAGTCCAGACGCTTGGCGATGTCTGCATCATTGGTCACGATCATGCCGCCCGCTGGTCCGCCAAGGCTTTTGTAGGTGCTCATGGTCATCAGATGCGCGCCCGCCGCTAGTGGGTCGGGCCAGACCCCGCCCGCGAACAACCCGCATTGGTGGGCGGCGTCCATCAGGACGGTTGCGCCGACCCCGTCGGCAATCGCGCGCACCTCCGCCACCGGGTGCGGCAGGAGGTTGAGCGACCCGCCAAGGGTGATGAGCGCGGGGCGCTCCTTCTCCGCCAAATCGGCCAGACCGGGTATATCAATGGTATAACAATCCGCATTGACCGGCGCCTCAACGATCCGCAATCCGAAGAGGCCGGCACAGCCCGCGCCGTGGTGGGTGACGTGGCCCCCGATACTGGCGGGCGGCACGATCACGGTGTCGCCGGGTTTGCAGGTCGCCATGAAGGCGTAGAGGTTCGCCATGGCCCCCGACGCCACGCGGATTTCCGCAAAACGCGCACCGAAGATTTCGGCGGCAAGCGCGGCGGCGATGACCTCCGCCTCCTCGATCGCCTCCAACCCCATCTCGTACTTGTCGCCGGGATAGCCAAGCGACGGGCGCGTGCCCATGCCGTTCGCAAGCAGCGCCTCCGCCGCGGGATTCATCACGTTGGTGGCGGGGTTGAGGTTGAAGCAGCGATCCTCGTGGATGCGGCGGTTCTCCTCCCCCAATGCGGTCAGCCGTTCGGCGAGCGCCGCGCTGTCGGTGACGGCGGTTCGCGCCGCGATGCGCTGAACCAGATCCTCGCTGCCCGAAGGAACCCAATCACGTCTCACCAAAGCCATTCCGGTCCCTCCATTCGTGGGGCGACGAAACAACCGCGTGACGCCGGGCGCAACGGGAAACTAGAGGCGGCGGCCCTGGTCCGGGTCGAACAGATGCACCGCCCCGGGCTTGACGCTCAGCTTCGTGGCGCCCGTGGCCGCGGCGCGGTCCTTGGGCACGGCAACGGAAAACGCCTGACCCGCGACATGGCCGTGGAGCAGGCGCTGCGCGCCCAATTCCTCAATGATATCAACGTCGAAGGGCAGATCACCGTCATCGGCGGGCGTCACGTCCTCGGGCCGGATACCGACGGTCAGCGGCCCGGCATGGCCGTTGGGGGTCGCTTGCGGCACCGCGGCCCCGCCCTTCAGCGTGACGGCCCCGCCCGTCGCCTCCCCTTCCAGCAGGTTCATCGGCGGCGCGCCCATGAAGGCCGCGACGAAGGTGGAGGCGGGGTGTTCGTAGATCTCGTTGGGTGTGCCGATCTGTTCGATATGCCCGTTGCTGAGCACGATGATGCGGTCGGCCATGGTCATCGCCTCGACCTGGTCATGGGTAACATACATCGCCGTGGTGCCAAGACGGCGTTGCAGCGCGCGAATCTCGATCCGCATCTGGTTGCGCAGCTTGGCGTCGAGGTTTGAAAGCGGCTCGTCGAACAGGAACAGGTCGGGCTCCCGCACGATGGCGCGGCCCATGGCGACGCGCTGGCGCTGGCCGCCGGACAGTTGCGACGGGCGGCGGTCGAGGAATTCCGTGAGGTTCAGCATCTCCGCCGCCTCACGCACCTTGGCGGCGATGGCGGCCTTGTCCATGCCGCGGTTCTTGAGGCCGTAGCCCATGTTGCGCGCGACACTCATATGCGGGTAAAGCGCGTAATTCTGGAACACCATGGCGATGTTGCGGTCGGCCGGGTCGATGTCGTTGACGACCCGGTCGCCGATGGAAATCTCCCCCTCGGTCACCGTCTCTAGCCCCGCCACCATGCGCAGCATCGTGGATTTGCCGCAGCCCGATGGGCCGACGAGCACCGTCAGCTCCCCGTCGGGGATGGTGAACGTCGACGGCTCCAACGCCTCTGCCCCGTTGGGATAGACCTTGCGGACAGCGTTCAGGGTCACTTGTGCCATATTTTATGGTTCTCTCTTGTTCATTTGTCAGACTCGGTCAGGCCCTTCACGAACCAGCTTTGGAAGAAGACGACGATTAGGACGGGCGGGGTCATCGCGATGATGGCGAGCGCCGCCGCCTGCCCGTAATCGGGCGTCTCGGACCCGTCGGCGTAGGATTGGATGATCTGCCGGATGCCGCGCACGAGCGTGAACAGGCTTTCATCCGTGGTGATCAGCGTGGGCCAAAGGTACTGGTTCCAGCCGAAGACGAACATGATGATGAACATCGCGGCGATCATGGTTTTCGACAGCGGCACGAGGATGTCGATGAAGAACTTCACCGGCCCCGCCCCGTCGATGCGCGCGGCCTCGATCAATTCCTCGGGGATGGAGCGGAAATACTGCCGGAAAAAGAAGGTGGCCGTGGCCGACGCGATCAGCGGGACGATCAGGCCGGTATAGGTGTTGCCGAGGTTCATCCAGGTGATGACCTCGTAGGACGGCAAGATGCGCACCTCCAGCGGCAGGAGAAGCGTGGTGAAGATCATCCAGAAGGCAAGTGTCGCGAATTTCAGGCGGAAATAGACGATGGCATAGGCCGCCATCATGCCCACGATGATCTTGCCGATGGCAAAGCCGAGGCCCAGGATCATCGAATTGGCCAGCATCGTCACGCCATTCACGCTGTCCGTGAAGCCGCCATATTCGAACAGGGCCGCGTCGTAATTTACGCCGAACTGATCGCCGAAGCCGAATTGCATCCCCTGCCGGTGTACCGTGATCGCGTCCCACGACGAGGTGGCGAAGACCATGTAGACGGGCACCAGCATCAAAAGCGCGCCCGCGATCAGGATCGCGTGGTCGCCGATGTCGCCCCAGCGGATGCGCTTGGCAGGCCGCGTCGGGGCGGCCGATTGCGCGGCGGACCGGGTGGAGGTGTCGGTGATGTCAGCCATATCCGTGCCCCCTTTACGTGTAGTGGATGCGGCGTTCCAGGAAGCGGAACTGCACGATAGTAAGGATCAGGACAAGCACCATGAGGACGACCGATTGCGCGGACGATCCGCCCAGATCCTGGCCCCGGAAGCCGTCGACGAAGACGCGGTAGACCAGCGTCATGGGGTTATTGCCCGGCTCGCCTTTCACGATCGTGTCGACGATGCCGAACGTGTCGAAGAGCGAATAGGTGATGTTGATGATGAGCAGGAAGAAGCCCGTGGGCGCCAGCAGCGGGAAGGTGATGTCCCAGAACCGCCGCGTGCCGGAGCGGTTGTCGATCATCGCGGCCTCACGCACCGAGCGCGGGATGGCCTGAAGCCCCGACAGGAAGAAGATGAAGTTCACGGGGATCTGTTTCCAGATCGAGACGGAGATCATCGCCGTGGCCGTGTCCCAGTAATTCACGCCCAGGCGAAACTCGATCCCCATCATGCCCAGAAGCTGGGTGATGTTGCCGCGTGACTGGTCGAACAGCATCACGCCGATCAGGCCCGCGACGGGTGGCGCGATGGCGTAGACCCACATCAGCAGCGTGCGGTAGGTGCGCGCGCCGCGGATCACCTTGTCGGCCTTGACCGCCAGCAAAAGGGCGATGGCAAGCGCGAAGAAGGTGACGAGGCAGGTGAAGATCAAGGTGAACCACGCGCTCGACATGTAATTGGAGGACCGTGCGAGGCGGGTGTAGTTCTCCATCCCCACGAAGGTGGAGCCGAAGCCGAACGGATCTTCGAGGTAGAAGGAGGATTGGATCGCGTAGCCCGCCGGCCAGTAGAAGAAGATCGCGATGATGGCGAGTTGGGGGATCAGGAGCAGGATCGGAAAGCCGATATGCCCGAATGCGGCGCGTTTCACGGAAATGCTCTCCCCCTGGAAAAGTGGCGGGTCGTCTTTTGGTTGGCGACTGGCCGGGACAAACCCGGCCAGCGCGATTATCGTCGGTCGCTCAGCCCTGGGTCTGGGCGAACCGGGCGAGAAGCTCGTTGGCCTCTTCCTCGATGATGGCGAAGGCTTCGTCCACCGTGGCCTCACCGGTCAGGATGCGGCCGTATTCACGGTTCATCACGTCGCGGATCTGCACGTAGAAGCCCATGCGGTAGCCACGGGTCCATTCGCCCGAGGGCAGTTGCAGCTGCTGAACGCCCACTTCGGCGGCGGGGAATTCCTCGTAATGGCCTTGCTCGGCGGTCGCCTCATAGGCGGCGGTGGTGATCGGAACGTAGCCCGTTTCCGTGTGCCACATGACCTGCGCATCGACACTGTCGAGGAAGTCGAAGAACGCCGCGGTGGCTTCGTTCTCGGCCTCATCGAAGCCGGACATGGCGAACAGGGCCGCGCCGCCGATGAAGGTCTGCGTGGGTTCCGTCGTGACCGCCTCCCAATAGGGCAGCATGGCGGCGGAGAAGTTGAAGTCCACGCGGTCGGCGATGCCGCCGAACGAGCCGGAGGAGCCGAGCCACATGGCCACTTCACCGGCCTCGAACGGGTCCTGGTTGTCGCCCCAGCCGGTGCCGTACCACTCGAAATAGCCCGCCTCCTGCCATTCGGTCAGCGCCTCGAAATGGGCGCGGATGGCGGGATGGTTCACGAGGATTTCGGTATCGACGCCGGTATAGCCGTTGTCGTTGGTGGCGAATTGCAGGTTGTGGCGGGAGAAGAAGTTCTCCGTGAAGATCCACGGCAGGTGCGATTGCGCAAGGGGGATGTAGCCCGCCTCCAGCAGCGCGGGCGCGGTGGTTTCGGCAAACTCTTCCCAGGTCGCGGGCGGCTCCACCCCGGCCTCGGCCAGCGCGTCGGCGTTGTAATACATGATCGGCGTGGAGGAGTTGAACGGCATGCCGATCATCTGCCCATCGGCGTCGGCGTAGAAGTTGCGCACGCCCGAGATGTAATCCTCGCGGTCGAAGTCGATGCCGTTGTCGGACATCAGCTGTTCCACGGGGATGGTGGCACCGGTGGCCCCGATCACGGTGGCGGCGCCTGCGTCGAAGACCTGCACGATGTTGGGCTGTTCGCCCGCGCGGAACGCGGCAATCGCCGAGGTCAGGGTTTCCTCGTAAGTGCCCTTGAAGACGGGCGTCAGGACGTACTGGTCCTGGCTGGCGTTGAAGTCTTCGGCCAGCTGGTTGACCGTTTCGCCAAGTTGGCCGCCCATGGCGTGCCAGAATTCAATCTCGGTTTGCGCCTGCGCCGCGGCACCGGCCAGCAGGCCGGCGGCAAGGCCAAGCGACAACGTTGTCTTGAGGGTCATTCGTCTCTCCCATCAGTGATGCACCCGGACCGGGCGCGAAAGGCGCGACCGCCTGCATGTGCAATGCAGCAGGTCGTCATGATCGTTGGGGGACGCACGCGGACCGCATCCTCCCCCAAAGAGTGTCGCGCGGGGATCAGCCTACACCGTCCGCGCCAAAGCGCAATCCGCTTGATGGCCCCCGGCACACTCTCTGGGCGGTGATCTAGGGTGAGTCCGTGACGCCCCTGTGACAGCCGCGCGCGTGACAGACGCGCGCATGACAGCCGCGCGCGGTCAATCCGCGGAAAGGCCCGGAAGAATGCCCGTGGCCGTCGCCTCGTTCACCGCAAGCGGCGTGTCGTAGAGGATCGCAAGGCGGATGAGCGATTTGATATCGACGTCATGGGGCATGGCCGACAGAGGATCGACGAAGAAGATCAGCGCATCCAGACGCCCCTCGGCGATCATCGCGCCCAGTTGCGCATCGCCGCCCAGGGGCCCGGATTTCAGCGGCGTGATCTCCAGCGCCGTCTCATCGCGGATGCGCCCGCCGGTCGTGCCGGTGCCATAGAGGTTGTGGCCCGCCAAGTCCACCTCGTGAGCCCTGGCCCAGGCCACAAGATCGTCCTTCTTGGCATCATGGGCCACGAGGGCGATGGATTTGCGCATGTCATGCCTCCGACACGGGGCGGAACTGCCCCAACGCGCCCGGCATATCGCGACGCCGACCGGAAATCACCCGCGAATGCGCGTTCGCGGATCAGGGGGATCGGGACATCGGGTGGATGGATGCTTGATGTATACCGCCCCGCCGTCGGTGCGGAGCGGAACGGTATGCAAAATGTTATGCAAAAACAGGGATGGGGCCGGGCGGGGCGAGGCCCCCGGCATTCAAAAACGATTGGAAATGCGGGGTTGGTGGCGGACAGGAAGGGATTCGAACCCTCGAGACGGTCTCCCGCCTACGCACTTTCCAGGCGCGCGCCTTCGACCACTCGGCCACCTGTCCAAGGCCGGGTCTACCCAAGATTGGTGGGGAGGTGCAAGGGGGTTAGATGCGATCCGCGGAAGGTGTTTCGCCCGCGCCTCCCTAGGCCAGTTCGATCGTCACCCGGCGGTTCTGCTTGCCCTTGTTCTCGATCTTGGCGATCACCAGTTTCCCGATCTCTCCGGTGCGCTTCACGTGGGTGCCGCCGCAGGGTTGCAGATCGACGCTGTCCCTCCCCTCCCCGATCCGGACGAGCCGTATCCGGCCCGACCCACGGGGCGGTTGCACGGACAGGGTCTTCACGAGGGTCGGGTTGGCGTCCAGCTCTGCCTCCGTGATCCATTCCACCGAGACGGGCAGGTCGCGCGTGACCAGCGCATTCAGTCGCCCTTCGAGGATCTGCTTGTCCTCGGGCGGGTCGGGCATGTTGAAATCGAGCCGCCCCTTATCGGCCCCCACGGCCCCGCCCGTCACGGCCAGCGGGATCACGACCGACAGAAGATGCAGCGCGGTGTGGATACGCATATGGCCGTGCCGCCGGTCCCAGTCGAGCCGTTGGTCGACCGTGGCCCCCACGGGCGGCAGGGCGGACGGCTCTGCCGGGACAAGCACGATGGCGCCCTCCGCGCCCTTGACCGCGGTGGCGATCGGAATGCGCCCGCCGTCCCAATCCAGCGTGCCGCTGTCACCCGGCTGGCCGCCGCCGCGCGCGTAGAAGATTGTGCGGTTGAGGATCACGCCCCCCTCCTCGGTATGGGCCACGACGCGGGCGGCGGCGGAGGTGCGGTAGGGATCGTCCAGAAACAGGGGTTCGGTCATCGTTACTCGGGCGTTGATGGGGACGGGTCGCGCGGATCGGGCGCGGCCTCTGGGTCGGTATCGGTGTCGGGCTCGGCCTCGGCCTCCGGCTCGGACCGGGGGGTGGCATTCGGCAACGCCTCGGGATTGCGCAGCCAGATGTCGCGTTGGGCGAAGGGGATCTCGATCCCCTCGGCGGCGAAGCGTTCCGCGATCTGGTGATGCAATTCGGTCTTCGTAACCACCAACAGGTTGATGTCGCGCAAGATGCAGCGGACCCGGAAATCGAGGCTGTCGGCCCCGAAACCCAGAAAATCGACGCCGGGTTCAGGAAACTTGGCGACGTCGGGGTGGCCATGGGCAATCTCCGACAGGATTTCGGACACGCGTCGTGTGTCTGTGCCGTAGGCCACGCCGACCGTCACGATGGCCCGGCCCACGGTGTTGCCGCGCGTCCAGTTCGTGACCGTACCGGAGACGAAATCGGCATTGGGTACGATCACGTCGGTCTTGTCGAAGGTCTCGATCGTGGTGGACCGCACGGAGATGTCCTTGACGATCCCCATATTGCCGTTGACCTCGATCCAGTCGCCTTCGGAAATCGGACGCTCGATCAGGAGGATGATGCCGGAGACGAAGTTGGACACCACGTTTTGCAGGCCGAAGCCGATGCCCACGGACAGCGCACCGACGACGAAGCCGAGCGCCGTGAGGTCGATGCCCGCGCTGGTCACGGCAATCACGCAGGCCAGCGCGATCCCCACATATCCCACACCGGAGGTGACGGCATTGCGCGCGCCCACGTCGAGCTTGGTGCGCGGCAGAACCGTGCTGCGCAATGCGCCTTGCAAGATGCGGGTGATCAGCAGGCCCGCGGCGAAGACAAGGATGACAGCCAGCACCACGCCGGGGGTGATCCGCGTGTCCCCGACGGAAAACCCTTCAAGGATGCGGGCGTAAAGCTCCCCCAGCCGCTCGGGCCGTATGCCCCAGACGATGGCCAGAAGCGGGGTGGCGGCAAGAAACAGCGCGAAATTGACAAGGACCGGCACAAGCGCGGCATTCGCATCCTCCGCCGTCTTGCGGAAGACGAGCGCGTAGAGGTCGCGGACCACCGCCTGAAGCGCCAGAAGCACCCCGATCAGGAACAGCGTCAGGCCCGTGGGCACCATCAGCGCCTCACCGGCATTGATGTAGCCCACGAGCCCCAGAAGCGGCCCGACGAAGGCCACGACGCGCAGGGCGTTGGCGGCGATACCCAACACGCCCGGCGCGAAGCTGGAGGTCTCCGCCTCCTGCATGTCGGTGCGGATGCGACGCAGAAGCCGCGCGAGGCGCAGGTACATCCACGCCAGCGCAATGTGGACCGGCACCACAAGCACCCCGCGTGCGGCGGGCGGGATCACGTCGAGGCTCGACACGACCTCCACGAAGTTGACCATCCCCATGAAGAGGCCGATCCAGAGGATCGTGCGGCGCGCGGGCGCGCGCAGCTTCGGCGCCATATCGAAGGCTGCGGCGCGGTCTTCATGATCCGGGAACAGCCGCCCGCCGATCCACAGGGCCGCGTAGATGCCGATCACGAGGCTCAGCGCCGCTTCCACCAGTTCCACCGCCTCATCGCTCAGAAGGCCCGAGATTTCGGCGGCCACGACGATCAGCACGATCCCGAAGACGGGCAGCAGCAACTGGCCGAGCGAGACGAGGAACCCAAGCGCGGTACGGCCCCGGCGGCGGTCGGCATCGAGGAACCGCTCGCCCATGCGCGCCACGAATTTACGCCCGCGCAGGATCAGGATCAGCCCGATCAGGATCATGCCGATGATCGCGGGTGCGGCATCGGTGATGTTCGCGCGCACCTCCGGATCGGCCAGAAGGTCGGCGGTATCCGATTGCAGCAGCCGTGCAAGTTCCGCCAATGCGCCAAGGGCCGTGGCCCAGTTCACCGGGTTGGTGGGCGTCGGCTCCAGCTCCAGCAATTCCTGGGTCTGGCGTTCCGCCAGGACGGCGTCGATCTCCGCGATCAGGCCGGCGGCGCGGTTCAGCGCCTCGGTCGCCTGGATGCTTGGCAATTGCGCTTCGGCCAGCCGCTCCTGCAAGGCGGCGCGGCGGGCAGCGATGGCCTCGGGCTCCGTCTCGCCCTCCGCCGGGGCCGGGCCGAGGCCGTCGATCTGGGCCTGAATGGTCTGGATGCGCGCCGCGTTCTGGGATTCGGCGGACAAGAACCGCGCGCGCCAGCGCACAAGCTCCGCCCGGCGGGTCTCGAAAAACGCGGTGGAGGCGACACCGCCCGAGATCAGGTTCTCCGCCGAACTCGCGGCCCGTTCCCACGCGTCGTAATCCACGACGTCCCCGTCGGCCGCCGGCGCGGGGGCCGGCTCTTCCACAGGCTCAAGGCCGCCGGTCTGGGCGATTGCCGGGGGCGACATCGCCACGAGGAGGGTAAGCGCCAGGACAAGGGCCGCACCCAGGCCAGCCAGACGCCGCAGGACCGCGTTCGTCATTCCGCGAAAACCGTCGGCACGTCGCGGCCCGGCCCGTCCATCCAAGGTGGCACCGGCAGGCCCTTTTCGCGCAGGAAATCGGGGTTGAAGAGCTTGGATTGATAGCGCGTGCCGTAATCGCACAGGATCGTCACGATCGTGTGGCCCGGCCCCATCTCCTTCGCCATGCGGATGGCACCGGCCACGTTGATGCCCGAGGAGCCGCCAAGGCACAGCCCCTCGTCGGCGAGGATGTCGTAGACGATCGGCAGCGCCTCCGCATCGGGGATCTTGTAGCAGGCATCGGGCGTGAACCCTTCAAGGTTGGCGGTGATGCGCCCCTGCCCGATCCCTTCGGTAATGGAGTTTCCACCCGCCTCCTGGCCCGTATAGAGCTTGTAAAGGCCCGAGCCTTCGGGGTCCGACAGCGCGACCTTCACACCCTTGGGCTGCAACACCATTCCGACGCCCGCCAGTGTCCCGCCGGAGCCCACGGCGCAGGTAAAGCCGTTTACCTTATGCTCCGTCTGCTCCCAGATCTCCGGGCCGGTCATGTCGATATGGGCCTGTCTGTTGGCCACATTGTCGAATTGGTTCGCCCAGATCGCGCCATTGGGATCGCTTTGGGCCAGCCGTTCGGCCAACCGACCGGAATACTTCACGTAGTTGTTGGGGTTGGAATAGGGGACGGCGGGCACCTCGATCAGTTCGGCGCCCGCGATGCGGATCATGTCCTTCTTCTCTTGGCTCTGGGTGTTGGGGATCACGATCACCGTCTTGAACCCAAGGGACGCACCGACCAGTGCAAGGCCGATGCCAGTATTGCCCGCCGTACCCTCCACGATCGTGCCGCCGGGGCGCAGGTCGCCGCGCGCCACCGCATCGCGGATGATGAAAAGCGCCGCACGGTCCTTGACCGACTGGCCGGGGTTCAGGAATTCCGCCTTGCCCAGGATCTCGCATCCCGTCGCGTCGGAGGCCGCGTTGAGGCGGATGAGGGGCGTGTTTCCGATGGCGGAGGCGAGGTCTTTATGGGTCGTCATGGGTGCACGCCTTTCCGGGGCCGAGAGGTTGCGACAGGAGTAGGAGTTTCGGGGCGCGATCTCAACCCGCGCGGATCATCCCAGACGCACCGTGGATCGCAGGCGGTCGCGGTTCAGCATCAGGTATTGCATCGACAGGATCAGCGGGCCATTGGCCATGTCGCCCTCCGCCAGCATCTTCAGCGCCAGGGCGTAGGGCACCAGATGGCTCAGGATATCCTCGTTCTCCTGCGCGTGGCCGCCGACGCCCACGATGGAATCCGGCAGATCGGCAAGGCCGAGATAGGAGAACAGGACCTGCGCCACACCGCCCGGCGTGGGATAGTAGCGCCCGATGAAATGGAGCGCGCCAAGGGTCAGGCGCGCCTCCTCCCGCGCTTCGCGGCGCGCGCATTGCTCGGCCGTTTCACCGGCATCCAGCAGCCCCGCAATGGGCTCCACCATCCAGGGCGCGGCATCGCCATGGGCGAATGGGCCGAAGCGGAACTGCTCGATCAGTAAGATACGGTCCCGCACCGGGTCATAGGGCAGAACCGTCACGGCATCGGCCACGCGGAAGACGGCGCGTGTCATCGGCCCCGCGGTGCCGCCCTTGAAGGTCGCATGGCTCGCGCGGACCTCTTCCATGTTGAAAAAGCCGTCATGGACATGCTCGGTGCCATGGTGGATGGCATTGGCGCGGGTGAAGCCGCGCCCGACATGGCCCGGCCTGCGCCAACGGCTGGCCCTGACATAAGCCTCCGCCCGAGCGCGGATGATGCCGAAGCGTTGGCCAACCTCTTCCGGGCTCTGCCGGCCCATCTGGCGCATGACCTCGGACGCGGCCTGCACGGATACGTCGCCCCATTGCCGTGCCCAGGCGGGCAGCGACCAATCTTCCCCCGGTGTGCCGGCCTGCTCGGGCGGGAACCACGCCTCCGCCTCGATCTCCGCGCCGTCCCAATGGACGCGAAGGGCGCGGCGGGTATAGCCGAAGCAGGCCTCGTAGAAATCAAGGCGCAGAAGCGATTGCGGCTCAGGGATGATGAGCGCCCCGTCGGCCTCGCAATCCGCGCGCGCCTCCAGCATCGGGTAGGACGCGCCCTTGACCCAGGCCGCGCGATGGCCCGCAAGGCGCGCGGGTTCCATGCGCACCGGCTGGCCCGCCACGAGGTCCAGCAACGGCTGATGGCACAGGGTGCCGAACAGGAAGATCGGGGTCATCGCCTAGCGCCACGCCTTTGCGGCCAGTTCCGTGACCAACCCGCCCACGGCCCCGCCGATCAGGAGCACGCCCCAGATCTCCACCGTCAGCATTTGCAGAAAGTATTCCAGAAACAGGTTCAGCGCGTCCACCGTCGCCTCCCCCGGGCTGTCATAGCGCAGGTCGGAGGAGCGGATGAACATCGTGCGCAGCGCAAACAGCATCAGCCCGAAAAACGCGATCTGGGCCGAGGTGCGGATGCCGTTGGCGATGCCCGATCCAATGCCCGCCCCCGCGCGGTTGCCCATCACCATCCAACCTTGCCAGAGGCCGATGGCGGCGATCGTGTGGGGGAAGTAAGTGGCCGGCGTGCCCTCGGGCATTGTCAGGATCACCTGCAACGCCGCGAACCAGCCCACCGCCATGAACACGATACCGCCGACCAGCTTGGCGCCCGTGGGCATTAGATCGTTCCGATAATCACACCGGCCTCCGCACCGTGATCTGTGTCACGTCGCAATTTCCGAAATGGAACGTCGCCGCGCAAGAGGTCAGGTAGAAATTCCACATCCGGCGGAAGCGATCGTCGAAGCCGAGCGCGGAAATCTGGTCCCATTTCTCGTTGAACGTGTCGTACCAGCGGCGGCAGGTCTGGCTGTAGCTTTCGCCGAATTCCACCGAATGGGCCACCTCCAGGCCCGCGCGCAGGACCTGTTCCCTGAGCACTTTTGGCGCGGGCAACATGCCACCCGGAAAGATGTATTTCTGAATGAAATCAACGCCCCGGCGGTAGACGTCCCACCGCTTGTCCTGCACCGTGATGATCTGGAGCGTGGCCTGCTTCCCGGGCTTGAGCCGTTCGCGCAGCGTGTCGAAGTAGACGGGCCAGTATTTCTCCCCGACCGCCTCGAACATCTCGATGGAAGCGATGCCGTCATATGTGCCCTGTTCGTCACGGTAATCCTGAAGTTTGATCTCCACCCGGTCGCTCAAGCCTGCATCGGCGATGCGTTTGACGGCGTAATCGTGCTGTTCGCGGCTGATGGTGAGGCCCGTGACCTTCAGCCCTCGCTCGCGCGCCGCGTATTCCGCGAACCCGCCCCAGCCGCAGCCGATCTCCAGCACATGGTCGCCGGGCATCGCACCCATCTGATCCACCATGGAGGCATATTTCGCGATCTGCGCCGTCTCGAGGCTTTCCTGCCCCGTCTCGAACAGCGCGCTTGAATAGGTCATCGTGTCGTCCAACCACAGGGCATAGAAATCGTTGCCGAGATCGTAATGGGCCGCGATATTCTTCTTGGCCTGCCGCTTGGAATTGGATTGCAGCCAGAAGCGGAATTTTTCGTAGGCGCGGATAATCCTAAGGCCGAGAAAGCCGTCATAGACCTCGTCATTGTCGGCGTGAACCACGTCGAGGAACCCCTGCAAATCGGGCGTGGACCACCATTCGTCGAGATAGGCTTCACAAAACCCCAGATCGCCCTCGCGGATCAGGCGGGCGAAGATGTCTTCGTTGTGGATGTCCAACTCGCCCACCGGGCCGGGCTTGGAGCCCTCAACCCGGAACAGCCGCCCGTCGGGCAGTCGGAAATCGAGCCGCCCATGTTCCAGCCCCTTGGCCTGATCGAACACCGCCTTGAAGTAGCGCGGCAGATCGCGCTGCCCCTCAAGTGTCGTGAAAACCGTCATTTTTTTCCCTTGTTCCCTGCCCGTTTACGTTTTGGCGGCCCGGTGCGCCCGGAGCAAGTCCTTTACACATAGCGCGTCACTCAAGCACGACACATCCGCGTCAGAAGTTTCGGTTGGAATAGGCGTCCAGCGCCCGTTGCCGCCCCTCCGACGCGCTCACGATCGGGGCATCGGGATAAGCGTCTTCGGGCGACATCGGCCAGGACCGGGGGATCGCCTCGAAATAGCTGCACGCGGTTTGCGGAGGTTGCGACGAAAGCTCGGCCAGCCACCGCGTGCGGTAGCGTGCGTGCCTGTCGAACTTCTCCGCCTGGGTCTCGGGGTTGAAGACGCGAAAATACGGCGTCGCGTCCGGGCCGGAGCCTGCGGACCATTGCCAGCCCATGGCGTTGCTGGCCGGGTCCCAATCCACAAGACAATCCTCGAACCAGTCCAGCCCGATCTTCCAGTGACACATCAGGTGCTTGGTCAGGTAGCTGGCCACCAGCATCCGCGCGCGGTTGTGCATCCGGCCCGTCACATACATCTCGCGCATCGCGGCATCGACGATGGGCATGCCCGTGCGGCCCTGTTTCCACGCCTTCACTTCCGCGCGGCGCTCATCCTCGTTCCACGGAAAGGCATCCCAATCCTCGCGCCAATTGGCGTGGGTGATGCGCGGCGTGTGATGCACGAGGTGATACGCGAAATCGCGCCACACGATCTCCTTCAGGAACGTCTCCGCCCCCTGTTTGCCGTCCTCCATCGCGCGGCGTCCCGCCCACCAGCAGGCCCGCGCGCTGATCTCCCCGTAGGTGAGGTTTTCGGACAGAAGAGAGGTGCCGGTCTTTCCCAGGTTATCGCGCGCATCGGCGTAGTCGTCGATGCCGTGGCCGATGAAATTGGCCAGCCGCGCGCGGGCGGCCCCCTCGCCCACGTTCAGATGGTCGGCCACCACCTCCACGCCCCGGTCCATCGCCGCCCCAAGGTCCCAATCCGCGATATCGTCGGAGGCGGGCCAGCTATCCGGCGCGGGGATCTTGGGCGTGGCCAGGGCATCGCCGGGGTCTCGGTCACGCACGGCTTTCCAGAACGGGGTATAGACCTTGTAAAACGACCCACTGCCCGTCTCCACCGTCCACGGCTCGAACAGGACGTGGCCCCGGTGACTGACGGCTTTGATATCGGCATCCTTCAGCGCCGCCTTCACGCCCTCATCGCGTTTGCGGCTATCGGGATCGTAAAGGCGGTTCCAATGCACCTCCGCCGCGCCGGTATCCTCGATCAGCGCCTGCAATTGTGCCAGCGCATCGCCGCGCCGCAGGATCAGTTTCGATCCCGCCTCCTCCAGGGTCCTCGCGAACGCCTCAACCCCCAGACCCTGCCGCCATTTCGGGGCCGCGCCGTGGCGTTCCACCACCTCGTCGCAGATGAACACGGGGATCACGGGTCCGCCCGCCGCGCAGGCCGCGACCAATGCCGGGTTATCCGACAGGCGCAGATCGCGCCGGACCCAGTAGATGATAGGTTGTGCCATGTACTGCCCGTTAACCGTTTCACGCCAAGTTAGGGCGTGGACGGCGGGGTCAAGTCACTCCGCCGCTTCGACCAGCACCAAATCCCGTTCGGAGGCGTCCTTGGCGTGGCTCAACGCCTCCTGATAGGTGGCGGATTCGTAGCATTCATTGGCCGCGTCGAGGGATGGGAAGAACGCCACGACATTGCGCGGATGGGCGCGGCCTTCCTTCTGGATGGCCCGGCCGCCGCGCGCAAGAAACGTGCCGCCATGGGCCGCGATAGCCTGTGTCGCCAGCGCGGCGTATTTGCCGTAGGCGTCCTCGTCGGTGACGGTCACATGGGCGATCCAATAGGCTCCGGGCATGTCTCAGGCTCCTTTCAAGACGTCTTTGGCAGCGGCGATGGCATCGTCTGCCTTGCTGGCATCGGCCCCGCCGCCCTGTGCGAAATCGGGCCGCCCGCCGCCGCCCTTGCCACCAAGCACGGGCGTGGCCGCGCGGACAAGGTCCACGGCGCTGATGCGGTCCGTCAGATCATCGGTCACACCGGCGGCGACGGCGGCCTTGCCGCCCGCATCGGCGATCAACAGGACCGCGCCAGACCCAAGGCGCGCTTTGTGTTCATCCACGATCGCCGCCAGATCCTTACCCGTCACGCCGCTTAACACCTGCGCGTGGAAGGCGATGCCCCCCACCTCTGCGGCGTCCGGCGTGCTCGCCCCACCCGCCATGGCCAATTCGCGGCGCAACTGCGACACCTCGTTTTCCAGCTTCTTGCGCTCGTCCTTGAGCGCCTTGATCCGGTCAAGCACATCGCCCGGTTGCGCGTTCAGTTCCAGCGCAAGCGCGCCCATGCGGTGATCCTGTTGCGACAGGTACTCGAACGCCGCGGGTCCGGTCAGCGCCTCGATCCGACGCACCCCGGCCGACGACGCGCTGTCGCCGAGCGTCACGAACACCCCGATATCGCCCGTGCGCGTCACATGGGTGCCGCCGCACAATTCCAGCGAATAGGTGTTGCCGTCCATGCCTTTCCCAGACCCGTCGAGCGTGCCCATGCTGACCACCCGCACCTCGTCCCCGTATTTCTCACCAAAGAGCGCCTGCGCGCCCAGGCCCCTTGCATCGTCGGGCGTCATGATCCGCGTGTCGACGGGGGCGTTTTGGCGAATGAATGCGTTCACCTCCGCCTCGATCCCCGCCAATTCCTCCAGGCTCAGCGCCTTGCCGTGGGAGAAGTCGAAGCGCAGCCGGTCCGGCGCGTTCAGCGAGCCGCGCTGGGCCACGTGATCGCCAAGTGCGCGGCGCAGGGCCTCGTGCAGCAGGTGCGTGGCGGAGTGATTGGCGCGGATCGTGGTGCGCCGATCGTGATCGACGCGCAACTCCGCCCCCTGCCCCGGCTTCACCTCCCCCTCGGTGACGTGGCCGATATGCAGGAACACATCCGCGACCTTGCGGGTGTCGGTGATGGTGACGGTGCCGGTTTCGGTGCGGATGACGCCGGTATCCCCCACCTGCCCGCCCGATTCCGCGTAGAATGGCGTCTGGTTCAGCACCAGCGTCACGTCGCCCTTGGCCGCATCGACCCGCGCGCTGTCCGTGACGAGCGCAAGGATCTGCCCCTCCGCCACTTCCGTGTCATAGCCGAGGAATTCCGTCACCCCGTGCTCTTCCGCGATGTCGAACCAGATCGTCGCGTCCGCGGCATCGCCCGAACCGGACCACGCCGCGCGCGCCTTGGCCTTCTGCTCGGCCATGGCGGCATCGAAGCCGTCCGTGTCCACGCCGCGCCCCTTCTCGCGCAGCGCATCCTGCGTCAGATCCAGCGGGAAGCCGTATGTGTCGTAGAGCTTGAAGGCCGCCGCGCCGGGCAGGTCGCTGCCCTCGGGCAGGTCGGCAAGCTCCTCATCCAGCAGCTTCAGGCCGCGGTCGAGGGTCTGACGAAACCGTTCCTCCTCCAGCTTCAGGGTCTCGGCAATCAGCGCCTGCGCCTGCCCCAGTTCCGGATAGGCCTGGCCCATCTGGCTGACCAATGCGGGGACAAGGCGGTGCATCAACGGGTCCTTGGCACCCAGAAGATGCGCGTGCCGCATCGCACGCCGCATGATCCGGCGCAGGACATAGCCGCGCCCGTCATTGGACGGCATCACCCCGTCGGCGATCAGGAAGCTGGTCGAGCGCAAGTGATCGGCGATCACGCGGTGATGCACGTTCTGGGTGCCGTCGATGTCGGTCGATGACGCATTCGCCGACGCCTCCATCAGCGCGCGCATCGTGTCGGTGTCGTAATTGTCATGGCTGCCCTGCAAGAGCGCCCCGATCCGTTCCAGCCCCATACCGGTGTCGATGCTCTGCATATCCAGCGGCACCATGGAGCCGTCGGCGAATTGCTCGTTTTGCATGAAGACGATGTTCCAGATCTCGATGAACCGGTCCCCGTCCTCCTCCGCGCTGCCCGGGGGGCCGCCCCAGATATGATCGCCGTGGTCATAGAAGATCTCGGTGCACGGCCCGCACGGGCCGGTCGGGCCCATCTGCCAGAAATTGTCTGAGGTCGCGATGCGGATGATCCGGTCCTCCGGCACGCCGACCTTCTTCCAGATCTCGAACGCCTCGTCATCGGTGTGGTAGACCGTCGTCAGCAGTTTCGACTTGTCGATGCCGAAATCGCGGGTGATCAATTCCCACGCGAAGGCGATGGCATCGTCCTTGAAGTAATCGCCGAAGCTGAAATTTCCCAGCATCTCGAAGAACGTGTGGTGCCGCGCCGTGTAGCCCACGTTGTCGAGGTCGTTGTGCTTGCCGCCGGCGCGCACGCATTTCTGGCTGGTCGTCGCGCGCTGGTAGTCGCGTTTTTCGACCCCGGTGAAGAGGTTCTTGAACTGCACCATGCCGGAATTGACGAACATCAGCGTTGGGTCATTGCGCGGCACCAGCGGGCTTGACGGCACGACCTCGTGGCCCTGCCGGGCGAAGTAATCAAGGAAGGTCGAGCGGATATCGTTGAGGCTGGTCATGGGCGCGCGTCCGTGGCTTGGGGTGCAGGGGCCGATGTATCCCCGCGACCCGGCCCTGTCCACAGGAGGCAAACGAAAAAGGGCGGCCCGATCGGACCGCCCCTTGCACCTTCGGATCGTGGCGACTTATTCGTCGTCGTCGAGGATGTCTTCGTCGCCGTCCCGCGCCATCTCGAAATCGAGGCCGTGGGCCGCGCGGATCTTGTCTTCGATCTGCAACGCGATGTCGGAATTCTCCTTCAGGAAGGCCTTGGCATTCTCGCGCCCCTGGCCGATCCGCTCATCGCCGTAGCTGAACCAGGACCCGGACTTTTCGACCACCCCGGCCTTCACGCCCAGATCCAGCAATTCGCCCATCTTGGAGATGCCTTCGCCGTACATGATGTCGAATTCCACCTGCTTGAACGGCGGCGCCACCTTGTTCTTGACGACCTTCACGCGGGTGGCGTTGCCGACGACCTCATCGCGGTCCTTCAGGGCGCCGATGCGGCGGATGTCCAGCCGGACGGAGGAGTAGAATTTCAGCGCGTTGCCGCCCGTCGTCGTCTCGGGCGAGCCGAACATGACGCCGATCTTCATGCGGATCTGGTTGATGAAAATGACCGTGCAGCCGGAGCGGTTGATGGAGCCCGTCAGCTTGCGCATCGCCTGGCTCATCAGGCGGGCATGGACACCCACCGACGAGTCGCCCATGTCGCCTTCCAGCTCGGACTTTGGCGTCAGCGCCGCGACCGAGTCGACGATGACCATCGAGACCGCGCCGGAGCGCACCAGCGTATCGACGATCTCGAGCGCCTGTTCACCGGTATCGGGCTGCGAGATCAGCAGCTCATCCAGGTTCACGCCGAGTTTCTTGGCATATTGCGGATCAAGCGCATGTTCTGCGTCCACGAAGGCGCAAACGCCGCCCTTCTTCTGTTCCTCGGCCACGCAATGCAGCGTCAGCGTGGTCTTGCCCGAGCTTTCCGGGCCGTAGATTTCCACGATGCGGCCCTTCGGAATGCCACCGATCCCCAGTGCGATGTCGAGGCCAAGCGACCCGGTCGACGTGGAGTCGATATCCGGCAGCGCGTTCTCGCCGCCCAGTTTCATGATCGACCCTTTACCGAACTGCCGTTCGATCTGGGCCAATGCGCTGTCGAGGGCCTTTTGCTTATCGGCCGAGATACGGTCAGTCATGTCGAGAAGGTTCGCCGTTGCCATGGAGTTTCATCCTTATGTCATGCCGCGGGGCGTGGCGGCAATGGGGCCGGTCCGGGTCTTTGGATCCCGATATCCGGCATGCTCTTGTTCACCTCTTGTTCCACTTCTCACTAGCAAACAAAACGAGAACAATTCAAGTTAATTCTTCTGTGCTGTGATATTTCGCGGGCAGACGTTAACAATCGGTTACGGGCGGGCGGATTTCGCGGGAAGGCTTTGGGATGCTGGTGTTTTGGAAAGCGCGACTGGTGCTTCTGGCGGTGCCGAAAACCGGCACGACGGCGCTGGAGGAGGCGCTTTTGCCCCACGCGGATGCGGCGATTCTCAACCCGCCGCAGCAAAAACACTGCACCGTGCGGCGCTATCGCAACCAGCTTCAGAAGTTTTTCGAGCAGCGCGGGCAGCGGCATCTTGAGCTGATGGCGGTGGTGCGCGAGCCGGTGGGATGGCTGGAAAGCTGGTATCGCTACCGCGCCCGCGATCAGATCAGGGGCACCGCGAATTCCACCGCCGATATTAGCTTCGATGCGTTCGTGGAGGCGTGGCTGCAAGACGATCCGCCGGCCTTCGCCAGGGTCGGGCGGCAATCGCGCTTCGTGTCGGAAGAGGACGGCGCGTTGGGCGTGGATCACCTGTTCCGCCACGACCGCCTGGAGGAGGCCGTGCGATTCGTGGAAGGCCGGATCAAGGCGCAGCTCGATCTGGGCTACAGCAACGTGTCGCCAGCCCGCGACGTGCACCTGAGCGACGCGATGGAACAGCGGTTGAGATCGGAAGCGCCCGAGGAATTTGCGCTCTGGTCTCAGGTTGTTGCGGCGCGTCCTTAATGCAATTGCCGCCGCACGGTTTCGGTTAAGTCCGTGAGTGAAAACGGTTTCGGCAAGAAGACGGATCCGGGCACCCCGATGGAGCCCTCGTCAAAGGCATTTTCCGCGTAGCCCGACACGAAGACCACCTTGGTATCGGGGCGGTCCTTGATCGCCTCCCGCACCCAGGTCGGGCCGTCCATGCCGGGCATGATGACATCGGTAACGAAAAGGTCCACGGCCAGATCCGCGTCGGACAGCGTCTCCAGCGCTTCTTCCGCGCTTCCCGCCTCGATCACCGAATAGCCGCGCAGGCGCAACGCGCGGGAGGCGAAGGCCCGCACCGGCGCCTCATCCTCCACCAGCAGCACGACACCCGGCGCGCGATCCGGCATCTCCGCCTCGGCCCCCGCAGGGACGATCTCGGCCTCCGCCTGCGCAGCCGGGGCGCGCGCGTCGTCCTGCACATGGGCGGGGATGTAGATCGTGAAGGTCGTGCCCGCGCCCACCACGCTGTCGACGAAGATGTAGCCGCCGGTCTGCTTGACGATGCCGTAAGCCATCGACAGGCCAAGCCCCGTGCCTTCGCCGGTGCGCTTGGTGGTGAAGAACGGCTCGAAAATGCGGTTCAGCTTGTCGGGCGGGATGCCGTGGCCGTGGTCGCGCACGCGGATCGTCACGTAGGAGCCCGGCGGGACGACCGCCTGGTCGCGGTTCATCGGCTCGGCCAGGTTCACCATCCGCGTCTCCACCCGCACTTCGCCGCCATCGGGCATCGCGTCGCGGGCATTGACGACCAGGTTCATGATGACCTGATCCAACTGCCTGCGATCGGCGCGGATCGGCAACAGATCGGGATCGTTGGATTGGCTGAGCTTTATCCGCTCCCCCACCAGACGGTTGAGCAGATGGGTCAATTCCCCCAGCGAATCGCGCAGGTCGAGCACTTCGGGCTCCAGCGTTTGCTTGCGCGAGAAGGCGAGCAACTGACCCACGAGGCTGGCGGCGCGGTTGGCGTTCTGGTTGATCTGCACCAGATCGGCGTAATCCGGATCGCCCTGGTCGTGGCGCAGCATCAGCAGATCGCAGTGACCGGTAATCGCCGTTAGCAGGTTATTGAAATCGTGGGCAACCCCGCCCGCCAATTCGCCGATCGCCTGCATCTTCTGGCTTTGAACGAATTGCTGCTCCAGCGTCTTGAGCTCCGTCGCGTCGTGCAGCACGGCCAGAAGCGAGGGCCCGGTTCCGTCCACGATCCGGCTGAGCGAGATTTGCAGGAACGTCTCCTCCCGCCGCTGCTTGGCGCGCGCGACCTCGGGTCGGTTCGCAACCCGCTCGGCCAGCGTATCGGCGACCCAATCGTTCACCGGGCGGCCCAGGTTTTCCACGAAGCGCGACAGCGGGCCGGTCATGCCGGGGTCGATCCCCAGAAGCACCTGCGCGTGGTGGTTCGATGCCAGAACCTCTCCGTCTGCGCCGATATGCAGAAGGGCCACGGGAAGCGATTCAAAGGCGCGCGCGGCAACGGAAGCCGCAGGCGGCTCCGCCAGGCCCGGCACGGCGTAAATCTCCCGCCGGCCGTCCTTGGCCGAGACGACGATCGGGATCACTTCGATCGTGCCATCTGCGCCGGTCAGGCTGGATCGCCGCCCGGCGACCAGCGGCTGGTCGGGAAGCACGTCTTCCAGCGTCGTGGCCCGCCGCCCCAGCACGTCCCGCATCGCGGCGTTCATCGACAGGACCGTGTCATTGTGGCTGACCACCATCATCGGCAAGCCGATCCATTCCCCGTGGCGCGTCTGGCCATCGGCCATATCCTCCAGCCGCCAGATCGTGCCGCCATGCATCCGGTGGGCGGCCAGACGGACCGTCCCGCGCGGTGTCACCACGATTTCGTGGGCCGAGGCGCGGCGGCCAAGGGCGGTTTCATGGCGGAAGACGACGGCGGCGGCATTGGGCAGCACCCCCGCAATCGCGCGCGCCATGGGCAGGCCGGTGCGTTGTCCGAACCGCCGTTCCGCCGCGACATTCTGCAACACGATAGCCCCGTCTTCATCCGTGCAGAAACACGGGGCGGGGTCGTGCTGGATCAGGGCGAAGGCCGATTGGAACGTGGTGCGCGCGCGCCACAGGCGGTACATGTCGCGGATCGTTACCAGCGCCGCCGCCGCAAGACAGCCGCCGGTCGCCGCCATCAGCCCAAAGCGCAATTCCGGCCCCGGCGCGAAATAGGCCGCAAGCCCACCCACGATGCCGAGAACCAGCAACAGAATCGGTTGCACGAACGGACGAATGGCCTGCCCGTCCCCAAAGCCGTTATCGGTTGCTTCGTCACTCACGCCTGGATCAGCCCCTGTGAAACGCACGGGATTCCGCCGCGCGCGGATATCCACCTTACCATCACTGGTCCGCGAAATAGGTTAATTTTGATTTAAGCCTGAACGCAGCGCCTAGAGTTTTCCACATTTAGGCCCGGCGCAGGACGCAGGTGAAGAACCCGTCGGACGCCGTGAGCGGCAGATCGAGGTGCTGGAATACGATGCTCCACCGGGGATCGCGCGCGTAAAACGCCGCGATGCGCGCCTCGTTCTCCGCCTCGAAGAGCGAGCATGTCATGTAGACCAATTGCCCTCCCGGGCCGGTCAGTGCCGCTGCCGCATCGAGGATCTCATCCTGCACCTTGGTCAGCGCCGCGACATCATCGGGCGTCGTGCGCCATTTCGCTTCCGGATCGCGACGCCATGTGCCGCTGCCGGAACACGGGACATCCGCCAGCACGGCATCATAGGGCGCGCGACTTGTCAGATCGGCGCCCTCTACGGTCGCGATTTCCACACCGGCCCGCGCGGCACGTGGGCCAAGATCCACCATGCGCCGAGGATTGGCGTCATGGGCGAACAACTCCGCCCTGACCCGGTCCGCGATGGCAAGGCTCTTGCCGCCGCCGCCCGCGCAATAATCCAGGATGCGCCCCCCGTCGGGCCAATCGACCCGGGCGATGGCGGCCTGCACCGACAGGTCCTGCAATTCCACCAGCCCGCCCGTATAGGCATCGCTGAGCTTCACGCGGCGCGCGTTTTCGGTGACTTCAAGGGCGGTCAGGACTTCGCCATGGGCCTCGGTCAGGATGCCGTCTTGCGCCAGGGCATCCGCCGCCCCGTCGCGGGATATGCGCGACAGGTTCACGCGCAACCAGACCGGGGCGCGGTGGGCGAAGCTGGCGAACAGCTCCGCCGCCATGTCCGGGGCCCGGGCCGCCAGCAAGCCGCGCGCCCAGTCAGGGATGTCCCGTTCCGGATCGTGGGGCTGCGGCGACACAGCTGCTTCCTCTGGCCGAAGCGGCGCGGGCGCGTGACCCTCCCCGGTGAAAAGCCTCGATAGGTCCTGGCCCTGCAGGCGGCGCAGGCCAAGGATCAGGCCGCGCCCCGTCTCAGCCCCGCCCGCCGCGGCGCAGGACGCCTTTTGCCGCAACACATCGTAGACATGGTCGCGCACGGCCGCCCGGTCCTTGGAGCCCGCATAACGCGCGCCCCGTGCCCAGGTCGTCAGCGCCTTCTCCACCGGCTGGCCGGACAGCCAGGCGTCCAGCACCTCCATCGCGGCGGACAGGCGCGCGCCGGGCGTCATGGTAACGTATCACATGAAGATCGGCCGATAACCATCTCAACCCGCGCGGTAATTCGGGCTTTCGCGGGTGATCTGGACATCGTGGACATGGCTTTCCTTCAGGCCCGACCCGGTGATCCGCACGAAGGTGCAATCGCGCCGCATCTGGTCGACCGTCGCGCAGCCGGTATAGCCCATCGCGGCGCGCAGGCCCCCGATCAACTGATGCACGACCGTCCCGGCGGACCCCTTGTAAGGCACCTGCCCCTCGATCCCCTCCGGCACGAGCTTGTCGCTGGCCGCATCCTTCTGGAAATACCGATCCGCCGAGCCGCGCGCCATGGCGCCCAGGCTCCCCATGCCGCGATAGCTCTTGTAGCTGCGGCCCTGGTAAAGGATCACCTCACCCGGGCTTTCGTCGGTGCCCGCGATCATCGAGCCGACCATGGCGCAATGGGCGCCCGCCGCGATGGCCTTGGCGAAATCGCCCGAGAACTTGATGCCGCCATCGGCGATGACCGGCGTGTCGGTCTTCAACGCCTCCGCCGCGCAATCGGCAATGGCGGTCAACTGCGGCACGCCCACACCCGCCACGATCCGCGTGGTGCAGATGGAGCCGGGGCCGATGCCCACCTTCACCGCATCCGCGCCCGCGTCGATCAGGGCGCGCGTCGCCTCCGCCGTGGCGACATTGCCCGCCACCACCTGCACTTCGTTCGACAGGCCCTTGACCCGCTCCACCGCGCGCGCGACGCCTTCGGAATGGCCATGGGCCGTGTCGATCACGATCAGGTCGCAGCCCGCATCGACCAGCGCCTCCGACCGCTCGAACCCCGCATCGCCCACCGTTGTTGCGGCGGCCACGCGCAGGCGGCCCAGCGGGTCCTTGCAGGCCTGCGGGTTCAGCACCGCCTGTTCGGTGTCGCGTAACGTCAGAAGGCCCGTGAGCGCGCCCTTGCCATCGGTCACCAGCAGCTTCTCGATCCGCCGCGCCTTCATCAGGGAAATCGCTTCGTCCCGGTCGGCGGGTTCGCGCAGGATGGCGAGGTCGTCTGCTGTCATCATCAGGCGCACCGGCGTCCTGTCGTCCTGCGCAAAGCGCATGTCGCGGTTGGTGACGATGCCCAGCACGCGGCGGTTTTCATCCACCACCGGGAAGCCGGAAAAGCCGTAGCGCTCCGCCAGTTCGCGCGCATCGGCGAGGGTCTGGTCGGGGGTCAGGGTGACGGGATTGTAGACGATCCCGCTCTCGAACCGCTTGACGCGCCGTACTTCGCGGGCCTGGGCGTCGATGTCGAGGTTGCGGTGGATGACCCCCATGCCGCCCGCCTGCGCCATGGCAATGGCCATCCGCGCCTCTGTCACCGTGTCCATGGCGGAGGACAGGAGCGGGATATTCAGCGCGATGCTCTTGGTGACTTGCGTGCGCGTATCGGCATCCGACGGCAGCACGGCGCTTTTGCCAGGAACAAGGAGAACATCGTCAAATGTGAGGGCCTCGCGAATCTCCATCAGGGTGTCTCCTTGGAGGGTGTCGGTTGGCACGTCCCTATCCCATGGGGTGGCGAAGGGGGCAAGGGCGAAATGTGGTATGTGGCGTGGGCAGGAGGGTTTGCGCCGACTGCGTCGTCGCCCGGCGCAAATTTCGGGGCGAAATTTGCGGGCGGGGGCGCTGCCCCCGTCGCCCGTGGGGCGACTCCCCCGGGATATTTTCGGCACATGGAAGACGGGCCCGCGGGTCAGCCCTTGAAACCCGTGGCCACCACGAACTTTTCCGAGCTGTCTTGCCGGGAGGCCCCGGGTTTGACGTTGGCGACTTTCTTGAAGCGTTGCTTGAGCGTGTGCTGCAACGTGCCTTCCGCGCCACCGGCGAGCACCTTGGCCACGAATGTGCCGCCCGGTTCCAGCACGTCGAAGGCCAGCTCCGCCGCCGCCTCACACAGCGCGATGATGCGCAGGTGATCGGTCTGCTTGTGGCCCGACGCGCTGGCGGCCATGTCGGACATCACCACATCGGCCTTGCCATTCAGCCATTCCTTCACCTTCTCGTCGGCATCGTCTTCCATGAAGTCGAGCTGATGCAATTCGCAGCCCGCAATCGGCTCCATCTCCTGAATGTCGAGGCCGATGATGCGACCCACCGCCTTGCCGCTTTTCTCCCCCAGCGCGTTGACGCGGCGCGCGGCGACCTGGCACCAGCCACCGGGGGCGCAGCCCAGGTCCACGACCCGCGCACCGGGGACGAGGAAACGGTACTTGTCGTCCAGTTCGAGGATCTTGTAGGCGGCCCGCCCGCGATAACCGTCGCGCTTGGCGCGCGCCACGTAGGGGTCGTTCAATTGCCGTTCCAGCCAGCGGGTCGAGCTGAGCTTGCGTCCACGGGCGGTCTTGACCTTCACTTTCAGGTCACGCTGACCGCGTCCGCTCGTGTTCTTAACCATGTCCGGCCTTTCAGGGCGCTACTCGTCGTAGAGCCGGTTCTCGTCATTGTGTTTCAGGCGCTTCTCCACCTCCGCAAGGGGCACGTCAAGCTGGCCCTGGGCGTGGATCGCCTCTCCATAGGTCGGCAACCCTTCGGTGGGCGCGGCGCGATCGGGCGACCACAGGGCGGAGCGCAGGATCGCCTTGCCGCAATGGTAGAACGCCTCCTCCACCCGCACGACGATCGCGAAATCGGGTACGCGACCCTTGATCGCCATGCGCTCGCGCAAGGCCAGGTCGCGGACGATCTCTGCCGATCCGTTCACGCGCACGACCTCGTTGCGGTTGGGCACAAGGAAGATAAGCCCGATCCGCCCGGTCGCAAGGATATTGCGAAATCCCATGAAGAGGTGATTTCCCGGACGGTCGGGAATGGCGAGGGTCTTGTCGTCGAGGACGCGCACGAACCCCGCCGGGTCCCCCTTGGGGGAGGCGTCGACACGCCCGTCCGCATCGAAGGTGGCCATGACCACGAAGGGCGAATGCTCGATCCAGACCCGGCAATGGGTGTCGATATGGTCCAGCACCTTGTGGCGTTGGGCGATATGGATGCCGTCCACAACCTCCCTTATCTGGGCCTCGCTGGTGATGGGATCGGTGATCTCGTAGGGCATCAGCGCCTCAATACGGCCCGTCTTCCAGCACACCGTCCCGGCTCATCTGCGCATAAAGCAGCCCTTCGCGCAGACCCCGGTCGGCGACGGACAGCCGGTCGGTGGGCCAGGCCCGGAGCAGCGCCTGAAGGATCGCGGCCCCCGACATGATGAGGGTCTGCCGGTCGCGCCCGATGCGCGGGTCGCGGCGGCGACCGTCGGGGCCGAGCGCCAGGTAGCCGTTGATGACCGTGTCGATCTGATCCGACGTCATCCGTAACCCGTCCACCTTGTTGCGGTCGTAGCGGCGCAGGCCAAGATGGGAGGCCGCGACCGTCGTGACCGTCCCGGACGTGCCGATGATCTGGAACCCCTCCCGCGCCTGATCGGCCGCGTCGATATAAGGGGAGAATTCGGCAAGCTGTTCCTCGAAATACCAGCTCATCAAGGCAAACCGCGCGCCATCGTCGGCCACGTCGTCATACATGTCCTTGAGCGTGGCCACGCCGAGCGGGATGGAGATCCAGTCCACCACCTTGGCGCGGGGAAACACCGTGTCGTCGTAGTCAAAGCCCTGGTGCAGCCGCATGATCGCCTTGGGACGCTCCAGCTTCGGCACCCGGCCCAGGTCGATCCACACCAGCTCCGTCGAGCCGCCGCCGATATCGACGACCAGCAATTGCTCCGTCCGGGTGGAGACGAGCGGCGCGCAGGACACGACGGCAAGCCGCGCCTCCTCCTCCGGCTCGATGATCTCCAGCTCCAGCGATGTCTCGCGTTTGACGAGCGCGATGAATTCGCCCGCATTCGTGGCGCGGCGGCATGCCTCGGTCGCGACAAGGCGCGCGCGTTCCACCCGGTGCTTGCTCAGCTTCTTCTGACAGATCTTCAGCGCGCCTACCGCGCGGGCCATCGACGCCCGCCCCAACCTGCCGGAGGCTTCAAGCCCCTGCCCCAACTGGACCGACTTCGAAAAGCTGTCGACCACGTGAAGCTGGCTGCCCTTGGGCTGCGCGATCAGCATCCGGCACGAATTGGTGCCCAGATCCAGCGCGGCGTAAAGGTCATCGGGGTCGGGGCCTGCCTTGACCTGCGCCGGTGCGCGGTGTTCGACAGGCGGCAGCGGTCCCGGCTCCCCTTTCGGGGCGACCGGGGCAACGGGTCTTGGAAACGGGCCTTCTCCGCTTGGGCGTTTGCGCGACATGGGCCGTGCGATGCCTCTCGAATTGCTGGTTGGCCTGACCGTAGCCCGGATGGGGACGCGAAACAACTCCACGACCGCCCCTGCCCCCGCGCGCCCTCATGATCTTGATGAGGATTTCGGGCCCGCCCGAGGGTGGCTGTGGCCCAGTTGGACAGGCTATGGAGGGACCGGGAAAAAGCCGCGCGTCGTTTTGGCCGCGCGTCATGTCGAAAACAGGACCGGTGGGGCGCGGGCGCACCCCTATGGTGGCGCAAACCGGCCGGGGCGACTCGGCGGATCGAGGAAGGATGACAATGGCTGCGATCACTCATGTCTTCTGGCGCGACATCCCCGCCCAGGTGATCATCGGCAAGGGCCGCACGGGGGCCAAGGCACCGCTGCCCGAACGGTTCGAGCAGGCCATCGACCGCGCCGCCATGAAGGTGGGCGCCAAGGACGAGGATGCCTATCTGGCCGGGTTCCGGCGGGTCGTGGTGGGGGAGGCCCAGGGCGACCTGGCCGACGCCGCGAAGGCCGAAGCCGCGGCGCTCGACGCCGCCTATGACGATGCCCGCCTGAAAACCCTGATCGACGCCGAGGGGCATGACCCCGCCACGGCCGCCTGATCCTTGACCCCCTGGGAGAAACTGATGTCGCTTCTGTCGTTCCGCAAGCCCGCCGCCGCGCCGGCACCCGACACCGCCCCCACGCCCGAGATGGTGGCGCTCCTGCGCGGCCACTCGATCGAGGTGATGCCCCGCACCGCCGAGAAGGTGGATGATTTCCGCAGCTACCTGCCGGCCGGCACCCGCGTCTACATCGCCCATATCGACGGGACGGAAATTGACGACATGGTTGCCACCGCCGCCCGCCTGCGCGCCGAAGGGTTCGAGCCGATGCCGCATTTCCCGGCCCGCTCTATCCCCGATGCGAATACGCTCAACGACTGGATCGCGCGGTACAAGGGAGAGGCCGACATCAACCAGGCGCTCGTCCTGGCCGGTGGCATCGCCCAGCCACGCGGCGATTTCGACTCCTCCATGCAGCTTCTGGAAACCGGCCTTTTCGATCGCGCGGGCATCACGCGCCTGCACGTGGCGGGCCACCCCGAAGGCAACCGCGACATCGACCCCAATGGCGGTGACGCCGCGGTCATGGACGCTCTGCGCTGGAAACAGGCCTTCAGCGAGCGCACCGATGCGGAAATGGCCATGGCCACCCAATTCGCGTTCGAGGCCGGGCCGGTCATCGCCTGGGCCGACCGCCTGAAGGCGGAAGGCATCACCCTGCCGATCCATCTGGGCATCGCGGGGCCCGCCAAATTGCAGACGCTCATCAAGTTCGCCATTGCCTGCGGCGTCGGCCCGTCGCTGAAAGTGCTGCAAAAGCGCGCCAAGGACGTGACCAAGCTGCTTCTGCCGTTCGAGCCGGATGAGATCATGGCGGAGCTTGCAACCCACAAGGCCGCACACCCCGACAGCCTGATCGAGGCCATTCATTTCTTCCCCCTCGGCGGTATCAAGACCAACGCCAAATGGGCCATCGCCAATGGCGGTGCTTCCGCCGCGCCCGCAAATCCCGACGCCGACATCTAAGTCGCCCCTTCCCGAAAGAGCAGTGAAATGACGCGCACAGTCATCGAGTCGAAAACCAAGACCACCGTGATCGGCTTCGATCAGCCGTTTTGCGTGATCGGGGAACGGATCAATCCCACCGGCCGCAAGATCCTCAACGAGGAGTTGGAGCGGGGCGATTTCTCCCGCGTGGAGAAGGACGCCATCGCCCAGGTGGCCGCGGGGGCCACGGTGCTCGACATCAATTCCGGCGCCGTCTTCTCCAACAAGATGGCCGAGGATCCGCGCTACGCAGACAACAATTTCGTGGAACCCACGCTGATGAAGCAGCTGGTGGAGGTTGTGCAGGCTGTCACCGATTGCCCGCTCTGCATCGACTCGTCGGTCCCCGGCGCGCTGGAGAACGGCCTTGCGGCGGCGGAGGGGCGTCCGCTCCTGAACTCCGTCACCGGGGAGGAGGAGCGCCTGGAACTCGTCTTGCCGCTCGTCAAGAAATACAACGTCCCCGTCGTGGCCATCTCCAACGACGATACCGGCATTTCCGAGGACCCGGACGTCCGCTTCGCCGTCGCCAAGAAGATCGTGGAACGTGCCGCCGATTTCGGCATCCCCGCCCATGACATCGTCGTCGACCCGCTCGTCATGCCCATCGGGGCCATGGCCACGGCGGGCCACCAGGTCTTCACCCTCGTCCGGCGTTTGCGGGAGGAGTTGGGTGTGAACACGACCTGCGGGGCCTCCAACATCTCCTTCGGGTTGCCCAACCGCCACGGCATCAACAACGCCTTCCTGCCCATGGCCTTCGGTGCGGGCATGACCAGCGCCATCATGAACCCCGTGGCGCTCCCCACCGGCCCCAAGAAGATCGCCGAGAAAAAGGCGCAAGTTGAGGCCGCGGGCATCGTCCTGCCCGAGGGTATGGAGGATGAGGCGTTCTGCAAGCTCTTCGGTCTCGGCTCCACCAAGCCGCGCCCCGGCAAGGAGATGGAGGCGATCCGCGCCGCCAATTTCCTGCTGAACCACGACGATGGTGGCGGGGCCTGGATCGCCTTCAACAAGGATCCCGACGCCGCGCCCCGCCGCGGGCGTGAGGGCGGTCGACGGGGCCGTGGGTGACGGCGCGCGCCAAACCCATGTCCTTCCCCGCATCCCGGCCCGTGTCGGGGTGCGCAGCTCCGTGACACTCCCCCCACCCCTGCCCCCATCGCACTGGATCTGGCCCGCGCTCCGGATGCTGCGGCGCATCGTGCTGATCGCGCTTGTCGTGCTCCTCGCCAATTACCTGCTCGGCCTGTCGATGGACATGGCCGAGACCTTGCCCGGAACCGCGGCATCGCCGATGCAGGGCGTGGTCCTGATGGCGGCGCTAATCGTCTATGCCCTGCTGATCGCCACCCCCTTCGTGCCGGGTATCGAGATCGGGCTGGCGCTTCTGTTCCTGCGTGGCGCGTCCATCGCACCGGCCGTTTACGGCGCGACCGTCCTCGGCCTGATCCTTGCCTACCTCCTCGGGCGCTTCATGAAGGAAGACGCCCTGTCGCGCCTTCTGTCGGACCTGCGCCTGCGCCGCCCGGCGGCCTTCGTGCATCGCATCACCCATCTGGGCACCGCCGCGCGCGAGGCGGAGTTGGAGGCGATGCTGCCGCGTTGGCTCTCCGTTCCGTTCCTGCGCTACCGCTACCCGACCCTCGCCCTGCTCCTGAACCTTCCCGGCAACGTGGCCCTCGGTGGCGGCGGCGGGCTGATGATCGTGGCGGGCCTGTCGCGCCTCTACCATCCCGTGGGGACGCTTCTGACCATCGCCATCGCCGTGCTTCCCGTGCCATTGATGATCTGGTGGTTCGGCACCGGAATGCTGACCCTTCTGCCGACCCAGTGAAAAGACGCCCCATGCCCAATACCCAGCCCCTCGTCATCTTCACCCCGTCCGGCAAGCGTGGCCATTTCCCGGTCGGCACCCCGATCCTGACCGCCGCGCGGCAATTGGGGGTGGACCTCGACAGCGTCTGCGGCGGGCGGGGCATCTGTTCCAAGTGCCAGATCACGCCCTCCTACGGCGACTTTCCCAAGCACGGCGTCACGGTTCAGGACGGCGCGCTCAGCGACTGGAACGAGGTGGAGGCGCGCTATGATCGGGTGCGCGGCCTCAAGGCGGGCCGTCGCCTGGGCTGTCAGGCCCGCGTGGAAGGCGACATCGTCGTCGACGTGCCGCCCGAATCCCAGGTCCACAAGCAGGTCGTCCGCAAGGCCGCCTCCACCCGGCCCATCGTCATGGATCCCGCCACCAAGCTGGTGATGATCGACGTGGTGGAACCCGACATGCACTCCCCTTCCGGTGATCTGGAGCGGGTGGCCGACGCGCTGCAATCGCAATGGGGCATCGGCCCCGTGACCGCACGCCTGCCGGTGCTCAAGGCGCTGCAACCGGCACTCCGCAAGGGCAAGTGGCAGGTCTCCGTCGCCGTCCATACACCTGCCTATTCTGACACGTCCGAGATCCTCGGCATCTGGCCCGGCTTCCACGAGGGCGGGCTTTACGGTCTGGCCGTGGATCTCGGCTCCACCACGATCGCCGCGCATCTGTGCGACCTCTCCGATGGTCGTGTCCTGGCGTCGTCGGGCCTGATGAACCCGCAGATCCGCTTCGGCGAGGATTTGATGTCCCGCGTCTCCTACGTGATGATGAACCCAGGCGGCGATGCGGAGATGACGGCAGCCGTGCAGGACGCGCTCAAAACGCTCAGCCTCGAAATCACGGCGGAGGCCGATATCGACCCGACGCTCATCTTTGAAACCGTCATTGTCTGTAATCCGGTTATGCATCACCTTCTGCTCGGCATCGACCCGGTGGAACTGGGTCAGGCCCCCTTCGCGCTCGCCACCTCCGGCAGCCTCACACTCCCGGCGCGCGATGTGGGCCTGACCGGCATCGCCCCCACCGCGCAGCTCTACATCCTGCCCTGCATCGCGGGCCATGTGGGGGCCGACGCCGCCGCCGTCGCTTTGGCCGAGGAACCCAACAATTCCAATGACCTCGCGCTCATCGTTGATGTGGGAACAAACGCGGAGATCCTGCTGGGCGACACCAACGGCGTTCTCGCCTGCTCCTCCCCCACCGGGCCCGCCTTCGAGGGCGCGCAGATCAGCGCAGGCCAGCGCGCCGCGCCCGGTGCCATCGAACGGATCGAGATCGACCCCGCCACCAAGGAGCCGCGCTTCCGTGTTATCGGCGTGGATGAATGGTCCGACGACCCCGCCTTCCCCGCCGACACCCAGATCACCGGCATCTGCGGCTCCGGCATCATCGAAGCGGTGGCGGAGATGCGCATGGCGGGCCTTCTGGACGCCTCCGGCCTCATCGGCAGCGCGGAGGCCACCGGCACGCCCCGCTGCGAACCCACGGGCCGCACCCATGCCTACCTGATCCACGACGCCACCGATCAGGGCGGGCCCCGCATCACCGTCACCCAAGGCGACATCCGCGCCATCCAACTGGCCAAATCCGCGCTCTACGCCGGTGCGCGCCTCCTGATGGATCACCGCGGCGTCGACAAGGTCGACCGCGTGGTGCTGGCAGGCGCGTTCGGTGCCCACATCTCCCCCAAACACGCCATGGTGCTTGGCATGATCCCCGACGTGCCGCTCGACAAGGTGCAATCGGCGGGCAACGCCGCCGGCCACGGCGCGCGCATCGCGCTCTGCAACCGCGCCGCCCGCACCCGGATCGAGGAGACTGTCCACAAGATCCACAAGGTCGAGACTGCGATCGAGCCGAAATTCCAAGACCACTTCGTCAACGCCAACGCCATCCCCCACGCCACCGACCCCTTCCCCGAACTGGCGCAGGTGGTGGCTTTGCCAGACGTGGCCTTCGGCGCCAGCGGGACGGCGCCGGGGGGCGAAGGCGGTGGACGGCGCAGGCGCCGCCGGGGGTGACGATCCAGGCCGGCCGCCGCTTGCGCCAAAGCGTCCGAAAAATACGCCCTAGGACATTGCCCCGCCAAGCGTCATCGGCTTCGCCGGTTGGGCCACACGCGCGACCGGCACGGGGCAGAACATCTTGATTTCAAATTGTTTCGTTGGAAAATTGGACCTGCGAATCAAATTCCTGAGGTCTCATATGGCACGTGCGCCGATCACTTTTCTTGCTCTGACACTTGGCGCTGCGACCGCCGCCCAAGCGGATATCCGCGACATTCAAACCTTCCTCACCGAACGGGGCTGCAATCCGGGCGGGATTGACGGTGCCTGGGGGCAAGGGTCTCAACGCGCGCTCGACCGCTTCAACACGACCTCGTCCTACGTGATCATGCGGTGGACATCGCCCGAGAGCCTCGCCGACATCCCGGCAGAGGCGGTCTGCACCGACGACCGGCAGCTTCTGCTGCCCACGCCGGAACGGGTCGATTTCGTCGGCGGTCCATTCACGGTCGCCAGTACGGTTCTGGGCGGCACGGACATTCGCGAACTGGGATGTCCGGACTGCACGACAACGCCCCGGCTCCTGGCGGCGATTGATTTCGACGACGACGGTGCGGACGAATTGCTCGTGACCCATGAGGCCTTCGGTCAGGACGACATCGCCGTCAATGTGCCGAACCGGATCGTCGTTCTCCGTGGCGACGGGTCCGTCTTCGAAGACGCGGTGGAAGGGGGCCTGCCGTCGCGGGTCCATGCACGCGAAGCCCATGTTGCCGATTTCAACGGTGACGGGGTCGACGACCTCTTGGTGATCGCCCATGGTCAGGACACCCGCCCCTTCCCGGGCGAGCAAAACGCGCTTTTCCTGTCGCGGCCGGGACAGCCCCACCTCGATGCATCCTTCTCGCATCTGCCGGAACGCAACGACTTCTCCCATGGCGGCGGGGTCGGCGATCTGGACGGGGATGGCGATATCGACGCCTTCATCGTCACGAATGACGGCGACGTCACGGATTATCCGCCCTACGCGCTTCTCAATGACGGCACGGGCCAATTCACTCTGTCGGAGGCCAGCAACCATATCGACCCCGCGCTCACGCGCATTCAGGGGGGCGGCCACAATTTCCTGACCGCGCGCATCGTCGATGTAGACGGAGATGGCGTCACCGACCTGATCCTCGCCGGAAGCCGCTGGGATCGCGCCCAAAGCTTCGTTCTCTTTGGGGATGGGGACGGTCGGTTCGGCGACGACCGCGAATTGGTCCTGCCGCACGGGCCTTACGGGGACGCCACGAACGTGAACGATGTGGATGCCGTCGACATCGACGGCGACGGGGATCTCGACCTCGTATCTCTCCACCTCGGTCCGTCCGAGGATCGCGGCGGCTTCCGCGGCCTGTATATCCAGGTCCTGATCAACGAGGGCGATTACTTCCGCGACGAAACCGCGACCCGCATCTGGGGGCAGGATTGGCGCGATCAGGAACGGATTTCGATCTCCCACAACCTGTTCTTCGCGGATCTTGACGGCGACGGGGACCTCGATCTGATCGTCCAGGGCCTCGACGCGAACGGCGACCGCGACCTGGCGCGGCGGCTTGGGCTCAATGACGGGACGGGTCGATTCCTGCCGATCGAGATGACCTGGCCCACGCGCATGAACCGCTCCGCCCGCCAGTTGCTGCCGGGCGATTTCAACGGCGACGGTCGCGTGGATCTGGTTGGCTACAGCCTGATCACGCGCGGCCCCCTCGCGGTTGGAGCGTTTCACGAACTCTACGAGAATGCAGGCGACTAGACGCTGGCACGTCGGCGCAAGGACGAATGAGCGGGTCGGGCTCCGACCCGACCTTCGCCGCACCCGAAACCTACTCCGCCAGCCGTCCCGTCTTGCCGTTCCGCGCATCGCTGGCGCGGGGGCGGCGGGTGGCGGCCTTTGGTGATCCGAGGGGTGTCAAAGCTCTCGTATTTCGTGATGAATATCAGTCTTATATAGACTTTTCAAAGGCTTAACCCCCGCTCGCACGCGTGCGACCTCACCCACTCCCCGCTTGACGCCCGCGCGGCCCAAGCGTATCCAGCCATCCAGGCGGCGGGTATGGTGAAAAGGTATCACGAAAGCTTCCCAAGCTTCAGTTACGGGTTCGATTCCCGTTACCCGCTCCAGCTCTCCCACCGGTCCCTAGCGCCGCGTCGGCCCGCCCCGCCCGGGGCTCGTGTGCCGGACCTTGCCCCCTCGGCGCGTGGGTTTCGTCCGCGTGTTCTTCGCATCACGGTCCCGCCAGAACACCACGTAGGCCGCGACCGCGATGATTCCGACGGCCAGGGCGGCCACGCCCCCGAAGGCCCAGACCATGATCTCCATATCGTCCCCCTACCCCGTCAGATCCGTCACCAGCCCCGGCACCTCGGACCAGTCCGCGAACGCCGCGTGGTGGGCAAGCTCGTCCACCGGCGTGCTGCGATAGCCTTGAGTGTAAAGCATGAACGCCACATCCGCACGCAAGGCCGTCTCCGCATCCACCTCGCTGTCGCCCACATAGATCGGTACGCCCTCCCCCAACGCATCCAGCGCAGCGCGAAGCGGGGCGGGATCGGGCTTTCGCACCGACAGGCTGTCGCCGCCGATGACGACCTCGAAAAATCGGGCAAGGTCGAGATGGGCCAGAACCGCGCGGGTGGGGGCGATCGGTTTGTTGGTACAGAGGCCCATCCGGTGCCCCTGCCCCTTGAGCTCCGCCAGCACCTCCGCCGCGCCGGGATAGATCTCGGTCAGGTGAACCGCCCCCTCGTAACGCGCCACAAAACGGTGGAGGAGGTCGCCATGCATCCCGTCCGGCAGACCGCGCGCCGCCATCATGCGCGTCACGAAGATTGCCGCACCGGCACCCACGAACCCCCGCGTCTCCGCAAGGCTGAGCGGCGCCGCGCCCGTCCCCTCCAACGCGCCGTTGGCCGCCAGCCGGATATCCGGGGCACTGTCGATCAACGTGCCGTCCAGATCGAAAACGATGCGCGCCATCTTGCCCCCTTCCGCCCAACGCGACACCATGGTCCCCGCCCGAAAATCACAAAGGCCGAAGATGTCAGACCTGCCCTATCACACGCCGCTTGGGCCCGACAGGCTCCGCGCGCTCGGCATTCCCGCACCCTGGACCTACGGGCTGGCGGACCGGGTCCGCTTCGGGGAGCTGGACGCGATCGGCCACGTCAACCACACCGCTTACCTGCGCTGGTTCGAAAGCTTTCGCCTGCCCTACCTGAAGGCGCGCGCCGTTACCGATTACGGTCCGACCGCCCCGCGCCTGGTGCTGAAACAAGTGACCTGCACCTACCTGGCTGAAATGGGGTTGGGGGAGGACTATATCGTCACGGGACGCGCCAGCCGGTTCCGCAGAACCTCGTTCACCATGGATTTCGCGGTCTGGCGGGTCGGCGACGAAGTGGCGCGGACGGCGGAGGGGGGCGCGATTGTCGTCCTTCTCAACCGCGACGCGCCGGGCCGCTACCCGATCCCCGATGCAGGCCGCGCCGCGTTCACCGAGCAGGATGGCGCGGTGGCGGAGGGCTAGATCCCGCCCGCCGCCTTGACCGCCGCGACCAGCGCGCGGGTCGACCCGTCCTTGTCCGCGTCCTCCGCCTCCCCCGTCAGGACCGGCTCCAGCGCGACGGCAAGCTCCTTGCCCAGTTCCACACCCCATTGGTCGAAGGAATTGATGCCGAGGATCACCCCCTCCACGAACACACGATGTTCATAGAGCGCAATGATCTGGCCAAGGGTAAACGGCGTTAACTGATCGTAGAGCAGCGTGGTGGACGGGCGATTGCCCGGGAAGACACGGTGGGCGGCCTGCCGCTCCAACTCCGCGCCTGTCAGCCCCTTCTTCCCCATCAACGCGCGCGCCTCCTCCATCGACCGGCCCCGCATCAACGCCTCGGATTGCGCCAGGCAATTGGCGACGAGCAGTCGGTGGTGGTGGGTCAGGTTTGGTTCATGCCCGCGCGCGGCAAGCAGGAATTCACACGGCACCACGCGCGTACCCTGGTGGATCAACTGGTAGAAGGCGTGCTGCCCGTTCGTCCCCGGCTCTCCCCAGACGATGGGGCCGGAATCGACCTGCAACCGGGTGCCATCCATGGCAACGGACTTCCCGTTGCTCTCCATCTCCAATTGCTGAAGGTAGGCGGGCAGCCGGGACAGGCGGTTGTCATAGGGCAGCACGGCGCGGGTCGCAAAGCCCTGCACCTGGTTGTGCCAGATGCCGACAAGGGCCAGCAGCACGGGCAGGTTGTCGCCCAGATCGGCCTCCTGGAAATGGCGGTCCATGGCGGCGGCACCGTCCAGGAATTGCTGGAACGCCGCGTCCCCGACCGCGATCATCAGGCCAAGGCCGATCGGTCCCCAAAGCGAATAGCGCCCGCCGACCCAATCCTCGAACCCGAAGACCCGCTCGGGCGGGATGCCGAACGCGCCCGCCTTGTCGGTGGCCGACGACAAAGCCACGAACTGCGCGGAGGGATCGGCCACCGCCTCCGCCATCCAATCGCGCGCGGTGCGGGCGTTCGTCATGGTCTCGATCGTGGTGAATGTCTTGGACGCAACAATCACCAAAGTCGTTTTCGGATCAAGACCTTGCAAGGCGTCGTTGATGTCCGCCCCATCGACGTTGGAGACGTAATGCACACGCGGCCCATCGTGATACGGCGCCAGCGCAAGCGTCGCCATGGCAGGCCCAAGGTCCGAGCCGCCGATGCCGATATTTACCACATCGGTGATCGCGCCGCCCTGCCCGGCAAACCCACCCCCACGCACGGCCTCGGCAAAGTCGTAAAGCCGCGCGCGGGTCTCCAGCACGCCTGCCATGACATCCGCGCCATCGACAATGATCGGCCCCCCGGACGCGCGCAGCGCAGTGTGCAGAACGGCGCGCCCCTCCGTCTCGTTAATCTTCTCGCCCGAGAACATCGCCGCGCGGCGGCCCTCCACGTCGCTGGCCCGCGCGAGGTCGAGCAGCAGGCCGCGCGCGCCCGCGTCGATCCGGGTCTTGGAATAGTCGAACAGCATCCCGTCCGCCCGGACGGAGAACGACTCCGCCCGTCCGGGATCTTCAAAAAGATCAAGGATATGCCGGTCGTCGTTGCGATCTGCGTGGTCGCGCAAGTTTGCCCAGAGATCCGCCATTGCCGCTACTCCGCCCAATGCACGGTCGCGCCCTGGATCACGGCGCGGATCGGGGCCTCGCTCGGCGTCAATTGCATCGCCCGTTCCAATGCCGCGCGCTTCTCCGCGCCGGTAATCACCACATGCTTGCTGAGCGCGCCGTTCAGAACCGGGGCGGTTAGGGTGATCCGCGTCTCGCCCGCGCCCTCGGCGCGCATCGGCATCAGGCGCGGCGCGTCCCCGGCCAGGGCGGCCTCCAGGTTGTCGGCCCCGGGAAACAGGCTGGCGGTGTGCATGTCCGCGCCCATTCCCAGAAGCAAGACCGAGATCGGCAAATGCCCCTCCAACCCCTCGGCCAGTTCCTCCATCGCGTCCTCCGGCGCCGCCCCGTCCTTGTAGAGCGGCAGCAACATCGCCGCCGACGCCTTCGATGTCAGAAGCCTCTGGCGCAGCAATCTCGTGTTGGAGCGGTCGTGATCCTCCGGCACCCAGCGTTCGTCGTTCAGGATCACCGCGACCCTGTCCCAATCCAGCGCCTGTTCGCTCAGCACGTCAAAGATCGGCCCCGGCGTGGTGCCGCCCGGTACGCAGAATGTCGCGCTGTCATGGCGGCGCAGGCAATCGGCCAATTCGCCCGTCAGGGTATCGGCCAGGTCCAGCATCATCATTTCGCTGTCGGGATATTCAACCAGGTTCATCTCACGCCTCCTTGCAGGCCTCTATCACGACAATTCCCGCCAGCGGCGCCCGTCGCGGTGCAGCAGCATCAACGCCTCCTCCGGCCCCGAACTGCCCGCATCGTAGGTCACGGGCCGGTCGCCGCGCGATTGCCAGCCGTCGATGATCGGATCGGTCCAGGCCCAGGCGGCCTCCACTTCGTCACCGCGCATGAACAGCGTCTGGTTGCCCCGGATCACGTCCATGATCAGCCGTTCATAGGCATCCGGCACATGCGCCGCGTCGGGCCCCAACGCCTCGGCAAAGGTCATGTCGAGCGGGACATCGACCAGACGCATGCCCCCCGGGCCCGGTTCCTTGATCGTCACGCGCAAATCCATCCCCTCGTCCGGTTGCAGACGGATCGACAGCACGTTGGCGCGGCTGCCCGCATCGGCATCGAAGATCGAATGGGGTGTTTCCTTGAACGTCACCACGATCTCGGATTTCCGCGCCTTCAGCCGCTTGCCGGTGCGCAGGTAGAACGGGGTCCCCTTCCAGCGCCAGTTGGAGATATGCAGCTTCATCGCGATGTAGCTTTCGGTGCGGCTGGCCGGGTCCTCCGCATGGTCGAGGTAGGAGGCACCGAGCGCCCCGTCATATTGCCCGCGCACGATGTCGCCCGGATCAACTGGGTCAAGCGCGCGGATCACCTTCAGCTTCTCGTCGCGCACCGCGTCTGGGTCGAATTTCGACGGCGGTTCCATCGCGGTCAGGCACAGAAGCTGCATCAGGTGGTTCTGCACCATGTCCCGCATCGCGCCGGACTTGTCGTAATAGGCCCCGCGCCCTTCCACGCTGACTTCCTCGGCCACGGTGATCTGCACGTGGTCGACATATTGCGCGTTCCACAACGGCTCGAACAGGACATTGCCGAACCGCACCGCCATCAGGTTCTGGACCGTTTCCTTGCCCAGGTAATGGTCGATCCGGTAAATCTGCGTCTCGTCGAAATGTTCGGCCAATGTGGCATTGAGCTCCTTGGCGGAGGCCAGGTCGCGCCCGAACGGCTTTTCCACCACGATCCGCGCATCGTCGCGCGCAATCCCGTGGCTGTGCAGCCGCTCGGCCAACGCACCGAAGAGGCTCGGGCCGACGGAGAAGTAAAAAGCCTGGATCGCGCCGTCGCGCATCTTCTCCTTCAGGTCGGGCCAGCCGCCATCCCCCATCGCGTCGATCGGCAGGTAATCGAGGCGCTCCAGGAACGCCTCCATCCGGTCGTCGCGTTCATCTTCGTGCAGGAATTCGTCGAAGGCCGCGCGGATCTCCGTGCGGTAGCCACCGGCGTCCAGATCCGCGCGCGCCGCCCCGATGATCCGCGCCTCGTCGGGCATCTGCCCGTCCCGGAACCGCCGATAGAGCGCCGGCAGGATCTTGCGCCGCGCCAGATCGCCCGTGCCGCCGAAGATCACCAGATCGAACGGATCGACCGGAATAACGCGTGAGACCATGGGGCACCTCTCAAAGCTAGTGTTAGCGCTAACGGAGCCACTCTTAGCGAGACCGTTTCGGGAAGTCTAACAAAACACGCACCCGCGACAATGTGAGTGTTCGGGTGGGCGTGAAAAGGGGAGGTCGCTTGGGGGAGTGATTCGGTTTGCGGACTCTACTGCCGTTCACTCGAACGATGTGAGAGTCCGCTTGCGGCGCTATGCTGCCTTTTCAGTTCGCGCGAGGAGGATAGCAGCCGTTCCCATCAACCCGGCTGAGGCGCGGTTGATGATCCTACGTCGCAAGGGGGTAAGGGCATGCGCTCCGACCAGAGTCCCTGCTGAAACCCACAGGAGCGCAGCCACGCCTTCGACCAGCAGATAAAGCGTACCCAGTGCGAAGAGCTGCGGCATGAGGGCAGCACCATCGTTGACGAACTGAGGAAGGAACGCGGTCAGCAAAAGGTAGGCCTTAGGGTTGCCCATCAGCGTAAGAAACTCGCGGCGCATCAGTGTGGACACCTCCGGCGCTTCGATCTCCTTGGAGACATCCGCAGTCCAGAATTGCCACGCTAGGTAGAGTAGATACGCGACGCCGACCCACTTCAGAGCGACGAATGCGACTTCGGACGTGCGAAGTAATACGTCGAGACCCAAAGAGACTAGGACGACCAGCACTGCCCATGCCGCCAGCCGACCGAATATGCCCTTGGTAGTCCGGAGCCATCCGGCTTTTGTTGCCGAAATGAAGGCCAGCAGATTGTTTGCTCCCGGCGATACCCCCAGAAGCAGCGCGGCCGGAAGGAAAATGAGAAGTTGTTCAAGCGTCATGGCCAAATCCTGTGCGTTTGGGAAGGCAGTATAGCGCATTGGCTGTGGAAGACATCATCGCGCATGAGCGGCCATTCGCTCGCCACGCAGCAAACAGGAGGTATGGGCCCAAACCCGACCCTCGCCACCCCAGCAACGCCCCCCTACTCCTTCCGCAGAGCAGCCCACCACTCCCTCGGCTTGACCCGCGCCCGCGCCCGCCGTGCGGCGATCCGGCGCGCCCAGGCGCGGCCCCGGTCTCCGAACGCGCCCGTGGCCAGCCGATACCACGCCCGGTCCAGCCAGCCCGTGCGCGGGCGCGGGCGCGTGAACGGGCAGACCCGCATGCAGATCGCGCAATCGGATTTCAGCTTGGCCCAATATCCGAAACACGCCTCCGCATCCGACGACCATTTCCTGACGCCCCGCTGGGTGGAGGGGGAGCCTTTCGTCACCTCCTCCCCGAAATCGGGCGGCCCGAACGGCAACGCCTTCACCGGGCACGCCACGGCGCAGACATCGCAGGCGTCGCAATAATCGTTGAGGCCCAGGGCGCGCGGCGCATCGACCGCCAGGGGCATGTCGGTGAAGATCTTGGAGAACCGCACCCGTGGCCCGAAGTCCGGGGTCAGCACCATCTGGTTGCGCCCGTATTCCCCAAGCCCCGCCTTGATCGCGTAGGGGATGACAAGGGCCGTGTCATTCATGGAGGCGACGGCCCGATAACCGAGGTTGCGGATATAGGCCGCGACCTGCATCACGATGGCCGCCTCGTGGGAATATTCGCGACCCGTCGCCGCCCCCGCCAGCGCGCTGGGATAGGTCTCCACCAGGTCGGCATCCATCGCGTGGCCCATCACGATGACACGGGACAGGCCGTCGGGCAGATCATTTGCGACGGGTTCCATCACCCGCACATCGGGGCGGTCGGCGTAATGCCAGCGCGCGTCGAAATCGGTGATGCCGACAAGATCGGCCCCGAAGATCTTGGCAATCGCCTTCACCTCCGCCGCCTCGACGCCCGGATCGCCCAATTCCACCTTGTCCGGCGCAACCGGCGTGTCGTCGCGGATCGCCCCCTGGAAGCCCTCGCGTATCCCCTCCGCCGCGCTTCGCTCCGACACGATGTCCGAGATCAGCCAGGCCGCGTTGCGCAGCGCGAAATCCTTCTGGGTGAACCCGTCCCCCCGGCGCGGCGCGGCCTCCATCCGGTAGGAGGCGAAGAAGGCGTCCGTGTCGTCCGTGCGCACTCGGTCGTCCCAGAAGGCCCGCGTGAAGATGTCGTTCATCTGGCTGAACCGCTCGAATGCGTCCGAGACTTCGAACCCGGCGGCCCGGTCGCTGTCCGCAAGATGCTCCGGCAATCGGTTCTTGGGATAGGTCATGGACGCCATCGCCGGTATATACCGGAAATATACCCAGGATATACCGACCCTATATCCCCGATCTCGCGCCTCACGGCTGCATCGCGCAGATCAGTTCGAACATCACCGACGCCCCCAGCCACGCGGTGATCCCCCCAGTGTCGAAAGGGGGTGAGACCTCCACCAGATCCGCGCCGATTACGTCGAGGCCCCGGATCGCCCGCATGCACTGGATCGCGTCGAACGAGGTCGGCCCCCCCACCTCCGGCGTGCCCGTGCCGGGCGCGTAGGCCGGGTCCACGAAGTCGATGTCGAAGGACACGTATGTCGGCCCATCCCCCACAACCTCGCGCGCCACCTGCATCACGGAGGGCCAGCCCCGTTCCATGCATTCCTCAATCGGCAGGATGCGCACGCCCCGCTCGTGGCCGTAGTCGAAATCGGACGTGTTGTAGGATGTCCCCCGCATCCCCGCCATGACGCAGCGCGCGGGATCCAGGCACCCTTCCTCGATCGCCTGCCGGAACGGGTTGCCATGGGTCAGGGTCTTGCCGCCGAAATAGGGCGGGTAGAGGTCGGTGTGACTGTCCAGCAAAATAAGGCCGAACGCCTCTCCGCGCGCCTTGCGCAGCTCCCGCAGAACCGTCAGCGTACACAGGTGATCGCCGCCCACCATGACGGGCCGGATGCCTTGCGCCAGGACGCCCGCGATGAAGCTCTGCGCGTCGGCCAGCGCCTCGTCCTGGTCCACGGGGCTCATCGCCACATCCCCCAGATCGGCAATGCGCGCGGCCTGGAACGGCATTTGCCCGGTGGACCGGTTCATCTCCCGGATCATGGTGGAGGCATCGCGCAGCGCCCGCGGCCCGTGACGCGCACCGGGGCGGTTCGACGTGGCCCCGTCCCAGGGCAGCCCGAAAATCCCGATCTCCACCTCCGCGCGCTTCGGATCATCCGCCGCGAGGTGGGGCAGCCGCATGAAACTCGGCACCCCCGCATAGCGCGGCAGATCGGTACCGGACGGTGGCTGGAAAAACGGATCGGACATGGCTGCGGCTCCCTTGGCTCGGCGCCACGCTAAACTCGCCGCCCCGCGCTGTCACCGCCCCTCTTTGCTTCGGAAATACCTCGGGGGTTTGGGGGCTGGCCCCCAATCCGGTCTCACGCTTCCAGCTCGGAATCCCAATAGAGGAAATCGACCCAGCTTTCGTGCAGGTGATTGGGCGGGAATTGCCGCCCGCGATTGCGCAATTCCTCCGCCTCCGGCTGGCGCGGCGCGCGGCGCAGGGACAGGCCCGATTGCCGCAAGCTCTTGGAGCCTTTGCGCAAATTGCACCTGGAACAAGCCGCAACGACGTTTTCCCAAGATGTCACACCGCCCCGCGCCCGGGGCACCACGTGATCGAAGGTCAAATCCCCTTTCGCCCCGCAATATTGACACGAGAACCCGTCCCGGAGGAACAGGTTGAACCGCGTGAAGGCCACGCGCTTTTGCGGCTTCACGTAATCACGAAGCACCACGACCGACGGGATGCGGATGGAGGTCGACGGGGAATGCACGTAATCGTCGTATTCAGCCACGATCTGCACCCGGTCCAGCCATACCGCCTTCACCGCTTCCTGCCACGGCCACAATGACAGGGGGTAGTAGCTGAGCGGGCGGTAATCCGCGTTCAGCACGAGGGCCGGGTTGTGGCGCAAGGCCCCCGGTTCCCTGACGAAAGACGTTCGGAATTCAATCTCGCTGGTCGCCTGCATTTAGGGACTCACCCTCCACCCTGCTTGCCTCGGTTCGGCACCAGAGCGGGAGCACCCGCTCCAGCCTTGGGGCCACTATATCTAGGTGCAGCCCACCGGCAAGCAAAATAGATCAAGTAGCTCGGGGCCAGTGATAGGGGGGCTTCGTGACGCGCCGATGACAGGGTCGGGACGGCGCGCGCGACCGCTTTCCTAGCCCGGAAGCTTGTCTTTCAGGAAGGCCAGCGCGACGGATAATCCATCAGGCGCGATGCCGTGGCCCGTCCCCTTCATGATGTGGGCATAGACCTCTTCCCAGCCCGCATTTTGCAGGCCTTCCGCCGCCTCGGGCAGGCTTTGGGGCGGAACCACGTCATCGGCATCCCCGTGGATCAGAAGGACCGGCGGGCGGACCACGACGTCATCGACCAGCGCCTCCGGCTCCAGCAGCCGGCCCGAGAAACCGACGATTCCCGCGAAGGCCTCCGCCCGACGGGGCGCGACGTGCAGGCTTATCATCGTACCTTGGGAAAACCCGACCAGGGCTGTCTCCGCCACCGTCACGCCATTCTCCGCCATCAGGTGATCGAGGAAGGCGTTGAGGTCATGGACCGCGCGCCCCATCCCCTCCGCTGCCGCTTCTTCGGACGATCCGTCGATCCACGGGATCGGAAACCACTGGAAGCCCATCGGGTTCATGGCGGAGCGTTCGGGCGCATCGGGGGCGGCAAAGACCGTGTCGGGCAGGTGCTCGGCCAGCGGATCAGCGAGGCCCAGAAGGTCGCCCCCATCCGCGCCGTAGCCGTGCAAGAACACCACGAGGCTTTTCGTTTCCCCCGAATGGGAGCCCTTGGTCTTGTAATCCAGAATGCGGCTCATCTCAGCGTCCCTATCGTTCATTGCGCCTTAAAGAGCGCCCTCGCGTTTCGTCCGTGCCCGGTAGTAGGCCCAGAGCGCGCGGGCGGCAATGGCGCGCACTGGCGACCAGTCTTCGGCCATCACGCGCATTTCCCTTTCCGCGGGGCGTGCGGGGAGGTCGAACAGAAGCTTCGCGCCCTCCTGCAAGGCCAGGTCACCCGCCGCGAACACATCCGCGTGGCCAAGCGCGAACTTGGCGTAGATCTCCGCCGTCCAGCGCCCGATGCCCGGCACGGCGATCAGGGTCTGCAACACCTCCTCCGCCGGGGCGTGGCGCAGGCCCGCGTAATCGAGGCGGGCATCCACCAACGCGCGGGCGTAGCGGACTTTCGGCCCCGACAGGCCACAGCGTTTGAGGTCTTCGTCGCTGCCCCTGCACACCGCCTCTTCCCGGTCGAACCCTTCGGCCTGCAACCGGCCCCAGATCGCCGCCGCCGACGCGGTGGAGACCTGTTGGCCCACGATCGCGTGCAACAGCGCGCTGAACCCGTCCGCCCGACGGCGAAGCGGCAAGGGCCCCGGGATCGCGGCAAACCGAGGCTCCAGTCGCAGCAGGTATTGCCGACCGGCCTCCACATCCGCCGCCGTCTCGATTCGATCGGGAACCGTTCGCTCTCTCGCCATCCGACACGCTCCCCTCACTGTCCCATGCACCGTGAAATCGGTCCCCCGCGACGTCGCGCGAAACGTGACATCCCCACATCTGGACCCGGCTCGGCAAAGTCTATACCGCTGGCGATATGGTGGACAGCACGCAAACCCATGCCGTCCCGGATGATCGCAGGGCCAAGCGCAACGTGATCGTCCTGGTGATGGCGCAGGCCCTTCTGGGCAGCCAGATGCCGATGATCTTCGTGGTCGGCGGCCTTGCGGGGCTGATGATCGCGCCGTCGCCCGCCCTGGCCACGATCCCGATCTCGCTGATTGTGTTCGGGTCCATGACGACCGCGCCCTGGCTGTCGGCGGTGATGCAGCGCCACGGGCGGACTGTGGGCTTCTATATCGGCGCGCTTGGCGGCGGGATCGGGGCCGCGACATCGGCCTACGGGCTCTGGATCGACAGCTTCCCGGTCTTCCTGTTCGGCTCCTACCTGACCGGCATCTACATGTCGGCGCAGGGGTTCTATCGCTTTGCCGCGACCGACACGGCATCCGATGCGTACCGGCCCAAGGCGATTTCCTACGTCATGGCGGGCGGGCTTCTGTCTGCCTTCATTGGCCCACAACTGGTCAAGGCCTCGTCCGAGGCGACGGTTGTGCCCTTCCTCGGCACCTACGCGGTGGTGATCGCGATCAACGTGATCGGCGCGGCCCTGTTCGCCTTCCTCGACCTGCCCAAGCCGGAACCCGCGCGGGCCGATGCCCCCCGTGGCCGTAGCCGGGCCGAGCTGCTTCGCAACCCCCAGATCGTCGTGGCGATGATCTGCGGCGCCGTCTCCTATTCCCTGATGAACCTGATGATGACCTCCACGCCGCTGGCCGTGGTGGGATGCGGGTTCACCACGGGCAACGCGGCCGATGTGGTGTCAGCCCACGTGATCGCGATGTTCGGGCCGTCGTTCTTCACCGGCCACCTGATCGCGCGGTTCGGGGCCACCCGGATCGTGGCTTTGGGCCTGTTCCTGCTGGCCTGCGCGGGCGGCGTCGCCTTGACGGGGGTGGAGCTGTTCCAGTTCTTCGGGGCGCTGATCCTCCTGGGCATCGGCTGGAACTTCGGCTTTATCGGGGCGACGGCGATGTTGACTGCCGCCCATGCGCCGGAGGAACGCGGCGCGGTCCAGGGCATGAACGATTTCGTCGTCTTCGGCACCGTGACGATCGCCTCCTTCAGCTCCGGTCTGCTGATGTATTCGGGCGGGGAGGATGTGGTACAGGGCTGGACCGCCGTGAATATCGCGATGGTGCCGTTCCTTGTGCTTGCCGGTGCCGCGCTGATCTGGCTGGCCCTGCGCCCGCAGACCAGCACCGCGTGATCCGCGGCTTCAGATGCGGCCCAGAAACGCCGCGCCCATCAGGCTCAGCCGTTCGCTGATGGGGGAAGCGTCCAGCCCGCCTTGCGCCACCAGACCCGGCGTGCGGGCGGCGCGTTGCAAGATCGCTTTCGCCCCCGCCGCCTCGAACAGGGCCGCCCGCGCGGGCATCGGCTGATCCACACGCCCCGGCCAATTCCCGAGTGCCGTTTGTGCCAGGCCCGCGACCGTCTCCGCCCGTCCGTCCACCAGCGGCACACGCCCCCGCGCTTCCAGATCCGGGATCGCCAGAAGGAACCGCGCGAGGCCCGCACCAAAGCCAATGGCCCGCGTTCCCGCATCGGGCGTCCCGCCAAGCGCGCGCAGCCCCGCTTCCATCAGATGCGCGGAGGTCTGGGTCAGGTAGTCGGTGAAATGGCCCGCATCCTCGAACGGGTCCTTGTAGATGTCCCAGCGGCGGGCGGCGACCAGTTGGTCGAGCAGCCCCGCGCTCTCGCGGTCCAGAAACCCCAGCGCATCGACCACTTCGTGCCGCCTGCCTCGGCCGTCGGACACTTCTTCCAGGGCATCGCGCCACCATTGCAGGCGCATCTCCGCGATCATCGGCTCTTCCGTCAGCCACGGGGCGCGGCTGACCTCGATGTTGAACGCGTAAAGCGGTAGCAGGACCTCGCGCGCCTTCAACGGCCCGGCCATCGCAGCGCGGAACCGGCGCGGGTCGCCGCGCGCGACCAGCTCGGCGCAGGCCTGAAGGCTCACGTCGGGCGCACCACGGACAGAAGATAGCCGGTCTCGTGCTTGTGCTTGCGCCAGCGCTCCGGCTCCTGCCCCTCGTCGTCGAGCAGCTTCAGCAACCGTTCATCCGCCCCCCGGCGCAGCTTGGCAACGCGGTCCTCCAACGGGCGATAGTAGCTTTCCCACCCGATGTCGGAGACCGGGCGCGCGGCCAGCGTCTCGAACCCCGCCGCCGCGATCTGTGCCGCAATGCCGTCCGGGTTTGTCAGCTTGTCGTAGCCGCCCCAGAACGCCACCGCGCCTTCGGAGGGATTGTCCGTAAACAGGCACGGCTCGGAAAACGCGATCACGCCGCCATCCGCCAGCGCCTTGCGCCATGCGTCCAGCGCCGTCTCGATCCCCACGAAATAGACCGCACCCGCAGACCAGATGAAATCAAACGGCCCTTCGGGGGACAGGAAATCCCCGGTCAGGAGCGTGACCCGATCATCCTTGCCCCAGCGTGCCTGCGCCGCTTCGATGAACGGCGCGTGCTGGTCGATCGCCGTCACGTGGCCGCGCGCCGCCACGCGCAGAAGCGCGCCGATGTCGCCACCCGGCCCCGACGCGGCATCCAGCACGTGGGCGCGCGACGTCACCTCCCCCACCTCCGCCGCCCAAGCGACATCCGCCGTTTCCCCCGGCCCTTCGCGGGGCAGATCGGCATGTAGGGTGAAGAAGCTTTCGGCGTCGAAGTCGGTCATAATCTACCAATCATGGAAGCAGGGATTGTGGACGCCGTCGATTGCGCCTTCGGTGAAGGTCTCGGTCCGGCTTTCCGCCAGCGAGGAGATCTCGGCAAAGATGGCGTCCAGCGCCTGCGCGACGGGATTGCGGATGCAGGACCCTTCGCGCATATCCATGCTTCCATCATCGAACCGCACCACGATCGTATCGCGCCAGCCCTCGTCGCATTGAGCGATCAGATCGGTGGGGATCTCTTCCCAGACGGGGGTGAGGCGGTCCAGAAACTCTGTCGCAAAGCCCTCATCCACCCATTCCACGACCCGGGTACGGCTGTCACTGGCCCGGGGGCTGTCGACGCGAACGGCGCGCCCGTCGGCGACGTGGGTGAAGCCCGTCACGCCTTCGGCCTCGGACCCGCGCGAATAGCAAACGCTGGTCATGTCCTGGGCGATGGCCGGGATCGGCATGGCCAAGAAAATGGCCGCGCCCAGAAGAAATTGCCGTGCCATGGATGTGTATCCCCTTGTCTGCGAGCGGTTTCGGTTGAATGGGCGCCCGCCATCATCCGGCACGGGCCCCTTCGTGGATCAGCTTCCAGGTCACCGCGTCCAGCAGCGCCTCGAAACTGGCATCGACGATGTTGGCAGAAACGCCCACCGTCGACCAGCGCCGCCCGGTGCTGTCCTCGCTGTCGATGATCACGCGGGTCACGGCCTCCGTCCCGCCTTGGGTGATGCGGACCTTGAAGTCCACAAGGCGGATATCGTCAATGAATTGCTGGTACGGCCCCAGGTCCTTGGCTAGGGCCTTGCTGAGCGCGTTGACCGGGCCGCGGTCGCTGCCGGTCTCATCCATCGACTCGCTGACGGACAGCTTCTTGTCGTCGCCGATCTTCACCACGACGACGGCTTCCGACAGGCTGACCATCCGGTCATACTTGTTTTTCCGCCGCTCCACCGTGACCTTGTAGCGCTTCACCTCGAAAAAGGTCGGCAACAGGCCAAGGGCGCGCCGGGCCAGCAATTCGAACGAGGCCTGGGCGGTGTCGAAGCTGTAGCCCTGATCCTCCCGCAGCTTGATCTCTTCCAGGATCTCCGCCAGCGCCGGGTTGTCGGGGGCCACGTCCAGCCCCGCCTCCGTCAGCCGTTTGCGCAGGTTCGATTGACCGGCTTGGTTGGACATCGGGATGATGCGGTCGTTGCCCACGATCTCAGGCGCGATGTGTTCGTAGGTCGTGGAGTCCTTGACGATGGCCGACGCATGCAGCCCCGCCTTGTGCGCAAACGCGCTGGCCCCGACATAGGCCGCCTGCCGTTGCGGGACGCGGTTCAGGATATCGTCCAGCATCCGGCTGAGCCGGGTCAGCCCTTCCAGCTTCTCCGCCGCGATGCCGGTGTCGAACCTGCTTTTGTAGGGGTCTTTTAGAAGGAGCGTGGGGATCAGCGCCGTCAGGTTCGCGTTCCCGCACCGCTCCCCCAAACCGTTCAGCGTGCCCTGTACCTGCCGCGCGCCCGCGTCGACGGCGGCCAGCGATCCGGCCACGGCAGTTTCCGTGTCATTGTGGGTGTGGATGCCAAGGCGGTCGCCCGGAATGCCCGCCGCAATGACCGCGCTTGTGATGCGGTGGATTTCGTCGGGCAAGGTGCCGCCATTGGTGTCGCACAGAACCACCCACCGCGCGCCCGCCTCGAACGCGGCCTTGGCGCAGGTCAGGGCGTAGTCGGGATTGGCCTTGTAGCCATCGAAGAAATGCTCCGCGTCGAACAGCGCCTCGCGCCCCTGCGCCACCAGATGCGCGATCGAGGCGCGGATATTGGCGACATTTTCCTCCAGCGGGATGTTGAGCGCGTCCGTGACGTGGAAATCGTGGCTTTTGCCGACGAGGCAGACCGTACCGGTGCCCGCATTCAGAACCCCCGCCAGCACATCGTCGTTTTCCGCCGACCGCCCGGAGCGTTTGGTCATCCCGAACGCCGTCATCTTCGCCCGCGTCGCCGGGGCATCGTCGAAAAACGCGCTGTCGGTCGGGTTCGCACCCGGCCAGCCGCCCTCGATATAGTCGATGCCGAGGTCATCCAGCGCCTCGGCAATCCGCACCTTTTCGGGGGTGGAGAATTGCACGCCCTGGGTCTGCTGCCCGTCGCGCAGCGTGGTGTCGTAGAGGTAGAGGCGTTCGGTCATCGGTCACAGCCTTTGGTCTTGGCGTCGCCTTGGCCGGGGCGCTTGCGGCCCGGCCAGCCCCCGACCGCCCCCCCGGGCGGGGGCTTCACCCCCACCCGCGGTCGGGGACAGGCCAGTGGTCCGTCCAACATCAAAGGTCCTCCAGCTTGGCGGGGTCGAAATCTGGCCCGGGCAGGAGTTCAACGTTCTCTTTCGTCATGCGGACCTCGACGCCTGCACCGAGGAGCGCCGTTTTCAGGGCGTCCACTTCGGAGAAATCCTTGCTTTGCATGGCCGTGACCCGCGCGGCGCGCAGGCGGTCCTCAAATGCGGACAAATCCACGTCGAAGGCCGTGGCCCAATCCGGCACGGTCCCGTCCCACAATCCCATCAGCGAAAGCGCGGCACCCAGATCGGCTCCGCCAAGCCTGTGTATTTCCGCCAAGGCAGCGTGGGTGTTCAGGTCGTCAGCAAGCGCGGCCACAACCGCCTCGGGCACCGCGCCGCCCGGACGGGCCGCATCGTACCATTTGCGCAAGGTCTTCTCCGCCTCCTCCCGCTTCTTCTCGGTCCAGTCCATCGGCTTGCCGTAATGGGTGCCTAAGAGCACGAAGCGGATCACCCCGCCCGGCACGCCCTGGTCCAGCAAATCGCGGACGGTGAAGAAGTTGCCCAGGCTCTTGGACATCTTCTTGCCCTCCACCTGCAACATCTCGTTATGGAGCCAGATGCGCGCGAAGGCGTGGCCCGCCGCGCAGGATTGCGCGACCTCGTTTTCGTGGTGGGGAAACAGCAGGTCCGAGCCGCCGGCATGGATGTCGAATTCCTCTCCCAAGATCGCGTGGGACATGGCGGAGCATTCGATGTGCCAGCCGGGCCGCCCCCGGCCCCACGGGCTGTCCCATCCTGGAATGTCGTCCGCAGACGGCTTCCACAGGACGAAATCCATCGGGTCTTCCTTGTAGGGCGCGACCTCCACCCGTGCGCCCGCGATCATGTCATCGACCGACCGGCCCGATAATTTCCCGTATTCCGCGAAGGACCGAACGCGAAAGAGCACATGGCCGTCGCGGGCATAGGCGTGGTCGCGCGCGATAAGGTCCTCGATGAAGGAAACCATTTCCGCGATATAAGCGGTTGCGCGCGGCATATGGGTCGGCTCCATCACCCCCAGCGCGCCCATATCGTCCAGGTACCATTGCGTCGTCTCGGCCGTGATGTCGGAAATCTCGCGCCCGGTCTCGGCGGCGCGGGCGTTGATCTTGTCATCCACATCCGTGAAGTTCCGCACGAAGGTCACGTTCTCGGCCCCGTAGACATGGCGCAACAGGCGGAAAAGCTGGTCGAAGGCCACGGCGGACCGGGCATTTCCCAGATGCGCGCGGTCATAGACGGTGGGTCCGCACAGATACATCGAGACCTTGCCCGGAATGATCGGGTCCAAGACCTCGACACGGCGCGACTTGGAATTTTTCAGGCGGATCTCGACCATGGCAGGCGGGCTTTCAGACAGGCGTTCAGCGGGCGCGGGACCGGCCTAGCACTCTGGATTTATGATGAAAACCACGACTGACCGATCCGCTGGGTTCAGCGGATAATGCAAATACCGATACAGGTCATCACAGGGGTCATGGGCAAGCGCATACCACGGTCGACCCTGCGTTAACAAGCCGCAGGACATTTCAACTGCAAATTTTTCGGGCACAAGTTAGGGTCCGCCCATGCAGGAGGTCTTCGTCGACATTTATTGCCGGGGATTCCCGGGCACGGAGCGGACCACGCCCTTCGGTGACGACACCGTGGTGTGGACCGTCCACGGCCATATGTTCGCGGCATATACCAAGGGCGGTGAAGGCGTATCCCTGCGTCTGGACAACAAGATCGCCGCGCATCTGGCCGTCGGTCAGGGGCGTGCGGCCTCCACCCCCTATCTCAAGGGCGACGGTTGGGTGCTGTTCCCCTGGGACACCCGCCCGGAGGAGCTTCGCGATCGCATCGGCAAGAGCTATCGCCTCGTCCTGTCCGACAAGAACCGCTGACAGCGCGGACCGCGCCCTGACAATCGGGCTTGCGGCCCGGCCGCGTCCGTGGCCATCTCCGTCCCGGTAATCTGCCATGACATGGGGGAGGCGCGCGGCCATGCCTGATATCTCAGCAACTCTGGCCGGGCTGACGGGCGGCGGCGATGACGGATGGGGTCTGTTTTACCGCGCGCGCGCCCTGAAGGCCGCGGGTGCACCGATCCTAGAGCTGACCATCGGCGAGCATGACATCGGCACCGATCCCGAGATCCTTGACGAGATGCACCGTGCGGCGCTCGCCGGGCATACCGGATACGCCGCCGTTCCCGGCACCTCCGCCCTGCGCGATGCGGTGGCCGCGCGGCTGTCCCGGCAAAGCGGGATCACCTACGGTGCTGCGAACGTGCTGATCACGCCGGGTGGGCAGGCGGGCCTGTTCGCCGCCCACAAGGCCGCCTGTGATCCCGGCGACATCGCCCTGTTGATCGACCCCTATTACGCCACCTATCCCGGCACGATCCGCGGCGCGGGTGCCCTGCCCCGGCCCGTCGCGACCCATCCCGATCACGGGTTCCAACCGCAGGAGGCGGAGTTGCGGGCCGCAGCCAGCGGCGCGCGCTCGCTTCTGATCAATTCGCCCAACAACCCCACCGGCGCGGTCTATACCGACGACACGCTGGGTGCGATTGCCCGCGTGGCGGAGGCGGAGGATCTGTGGGTCATCTCCGACGAAGTCTATGACACGCAGGTCTGGGATGGCGCTCATCGCCCCTTCGCCGCCCTGCCCGGCATGTTCGACCGCACGCTGACCGTCGGGTCGCTGTCGAAAAGCCATGCCATGACCGGATCACGCCTTGGCTGGATCGCGGGGCCGGACGATGTGATTGCCCATCTGATCAACCTCGCCACCCACACGACCTATGGCGTGCCGGGCTTCATCCAGGATGCGGGCCTGCTTGCGCTCAGCCGCGGCGCGGAGGCGGAGGCCCGCGTGGCCGAGCCCTTCCGCCGCCGCCGCGACATCCTGCTGGACGCCTTGGCAAAGCAGCAGCATCTGCGTGCGATCCCCCCGGCGGGCGCGATGTACGTGATGCTGGATGTGCGCGCCACGGGCCTCAGCGGGCAGGCCTTCGGAGAGGCGCTCCTGGATGAAGAGCAAGTCGCGATCATGCCCGGCGAAAGCTTCGGATCGGCGGCCGCGGGCCATATCCGCGTCGCCCTGACCCTTCCCGATGATCTCTTCCGGGAAGCGATCGGGCGGCTTTTTGCCTTCGCGGCCCGGCAGATGGCCTAGGGACAAACGAAAAAGGCCCCCCGCGGTGCGGGAGGCTCTTTCGATAGATTTGGCTCCGATCAGAAGCGGAACGCGGCGTTCACGCTGAGGGTCTGGAGCGATGTGGACGACGTGGCCGAGGGGCCCTCGTCGAACTGGTGGAAGAGAACCTCTGCACCCACGGTGAACCGCTCGCTGATGGCATAGTCGAGGCCAACGCCCGCGAAATAGCCGAGCGACGTGGCATCAAAGCCGGCAGGCGGCGTGGGATCGGTGAAGTGGGCCGTCGCCACGCCAACGGTTGCGTAAGGCAGCAGGTTGCCCGCGTCATAGCCAAGCTCGACCGCGCTGCGGAAAATCCAGTCCACCTCGGTGTCGCCCGGCGCATCAAGCGCGACGGAGCCGTGTTCGTAATCCAGCTCTCCACCCAGAACGAAATCGCCCATGTCATAGCGGTAGCCGAGGAAGATGCCGTAAAGGTTGCCCTCAATATCGGCGGCGGGGGGCGTGTCGATCTCCCCCTGGCCGTAGGTCAGCTGAAGACCGCCATACCAGCCGTCCCAGGTCTGCTCCGGCTCGATCATCACGGGCGGGAGGGGCGTGACAGGGGCCACGCCGCCAGCGAAGGCGGGGGCTGCGAAAACAACGGCAAGGGCGGTCAGGGCGGCACGCATGGGGGCTCTCCATTGACAATGATCTGTTCGTGACGTGGGGCGTCGCCATGATTTTGGCAAGCCCATCACACCCCGACAACACATCTAAGGGCGTTTGAGTTGCATGATTGTCGCTGAAAAGGGCAGGTCTCGGCAAAAAATGGCCGATCTCGCCGCAGAAGACCGATGGATCGGGGCACTGCGCCCGTCCCGGTCTTCTCTGGCAAAACCGGCCCGGATCATCGTCCGGACCGGTCATGGTCAAGCGAGCGGCGCGTCGTTTAGAAGCGGAACGCGGCGTTGATCCCGAAGGTCGTGGCGCTGACGTCGAGGCCGGAACCGTCGAGGTCGTCAAACTCGTGCTGAAGCACTTCGGCACCCACGATGATCTGGTCGGTCACGAGGTAATCCACGCCTGCGCCGAAGAAGTACCCGGTATCCTGCAGCTCAGCCGCGCCGACGGTTGCGGTCGCCTGGGCCACACCGACGGTGCCGTAAAGCAAGGCGGGGCCTGCATCGTAGCCAGCCTCGAGCCCGAGGCGGTGAACGCTGTCGAGCGACCCGATGGTCGCGCCACCGGCGTCGTTGAGGTCGATATCGGCCAGGTTCAGGTCCAACTCACCGCCGACAACGAAGGTGCCGAAATCATAGCGGTAGCCGCCGAACAGGCCATAAAGCGCGCCGTCGCCAGTGGCGGCATCGACGCCGGTGGCTGCGGTCGTGGCGGTCACGTCACCATACTCAAGCTGCACACCGCCGTAGAAACCGGACCAGTCGTAACCGATCGGGGCGGGTGCGACCGGCACCGGGGCCGGCGCAGGGGCTGCGGGTTCAACATATCCCCCCGCCATTGCGGCCAGCGGGGCGAGCGTCATCGCGAAGGTGCCTGCGAAAACTGCGTGTCTCATTGTATTCGGATCCTTCTGTTCCGTGTTACATCCGGTCCCCCAACGCAGCATCCTGCGTGTGGTTCCGAGGCGACACTTAAGGCGGTCGGGCTCCAATTCATGTCACGAGACCGTGTGCGCGCACATCCGGCCAAATCCTGCCCATGGCAGGGGCCGGGATCAGCGAAGCGCCGCCGCGTCCCGGGCCAGGCGGGTGATTTCTTCCCAACCGCCGCGCGCGACGGCATCCTTTGGCGCGACCCAGGATCCGCCCGCGCAGATCACGTTGGGAAGCGACAGGTAGTCGCGCGCATTGCCCGGCGACACACCGCCCGTGGGACAGAAGGCGACCTGCGGGATCGGCGCGCCGATCGCCTTGAGCGCCGCCGCACCGCCCGAGGCTTCGGCGGGGAAAAATTTCAGCATGTCAAAGCCTTGCTCGTAGAGTGCCATGACTTCCGTCGCCGTGGCCGCCCCCGGCAGAAGCGGTAATTCATGGTGCATGCAGGCCTCCACCAATTTCGGTGTCACCCCGGGCGAGACACCGAACAGCGCGCCCGCCTCTTTCGCATCGGCCACGTCCTGGGGTGTGAGCAGCGTCCCTGCCCCGACCACACCGCCCTCGACCTGCGCCATCTCCGCGATCACATCGAGCGCTGCGGGGGTTCTGAGCGTCACTTCAAGGGCGGGAAGGCCGCCATCGACAAGCGCCTGGGCAAGCGGGCGGGCATGGGCCACGTCCTCGACCACCAGGACGGGGATGATCGGGGCAAGCTCCGCGATGCGGCGGGCTTCGACGGATTGGGCAGCGGGGGTCATGTCTTGGGCCTTTTTCGGTTCAGGGATTGCGCCGCGCTTGCGCGCGTCGCCGGGGGCGGATTTTCCGCAAGCGGAAAATCCGCGGGCGCTATCGGGACGCTTCTCACCTTGATATCCGGCCGGTTCGCCCTTGGACAGGTTGCGCTGCCTCCGGCGGAGGTATTTTTGAAGCAAAGACGGGCATGTCGCGCTTAGACCACGACGCCCGCGCCCGATGTGGCCGGGCCTGCCGCCTGGCGGAAGATCTCGAACATCTCACGCCCGACGCCGTGGGCATTGGCCGACAGGTCCGGGGTTGCGGGCGCGCGCGCCTCCACCCCCTCCTCCAGCACTTCGATCACGCCGTTCGTGGCGTCGACGCGCATTCGGTCGCCGTCGCGCAGCTTGCCGATCAGGCCGCCATCAAGCGCCTCCGGCGCGACATGGATGGCAGCGGGCACCTTGCCGGAGGCGCCCGACATCCGCCCGTCGGTCAGAAGTGCCACCTTGTGGCCCCGGTCCTGCAAGACCGCCAGCACCGGCGTCAGCGCGTGCAATTCCGGCATGCCGTTGGCCTTGGGCCCCTGGAAGCGCACGACGACGATGACGTCCCGGTTCAGCTCGTTGTTCTTGAAGGCGGCCTTCACATCCTCCTGGGAGTGGAAGATTGCGGCGGGCGCCTCCACCACGCGGCGTTCGGGGGCGACGGCGGACACCTTCATCACCCCGCGCCCCAGATTGCCCGTCAACTCCACCAGACCGCCCGCGGGCTGGAACGGATCGCTGACGGGCCGCAGGATCTTGTCGTTGAGCGAGCGGCCCGCGCCGGCCTCGAAGGTCAGGGTGCCGTCCGTCAGCTTCGGCTCCTGGGTGTAAAGGCCAAGGCCCTTGCCCGCGACGGTCAGCGTGTCGCCATGCAGGAGCCCCGCATCTAGCAGTTCCCCCATCATGTAGGCCAGCCCACCGGCCGCATGGAAGTGGTTCACATCGGCCAGGCCGTTGGGATAGACCCGCGCCATCAGGGGCGTCGCCTCGGACAAGTCGTTGAAATCGCTGCAATCAAGGATCACGCCCGCCGCGCGCGCCATCGCGATCAGGTGGATGACAAGGTTGGTGGAGCCGCCCGTGGCCATCAGCCCGACGATGCCGTTCACGAAGGCTTTCTCATCAAGGATGTCGCAAACGGGCGTGTATTCGTTGCCAAGGCCCGTGATCGCCGCCGCCCGTTCCGCTGCCGCCGCCGTCAGGGCATCACGCAGCGGCGTGCCGGGATTGACGAAGGACGCGCCGGGCAGGTGCAGCCCCATGAATTCCATCAGCATCTGGTTGGAATTGGCGGTGCCGTAGAAGGTGCAGGTGCCCGGCCCGTGGTAGGAGGCCATCTCCGCCTCCATCAGCTTTTCGCGGCCCACCTCTCCGGCGGCGAATTGTTGGCGCACCTTCGCTTTCTCGTCGTTGGGCAGGCCCGAGACCATGGGACCGGCGGGCACGAAAAGCGCCGGCAGGTATCCGAACGTCGCCGCGGAGATCACGAGGCCCGGCACGATCTTGTCGCAGACCCCAAGGTAAAGCGCCGCGTCGAAAGTGTTGTGGGACAACGCGACACCCGCGGCCAACGCGATCACATCGCGGGAGAAAAGCGACAGCTCCATCCCCACCTGGCCCTGCGTGACCCCGTCGCACATTGCAGGCACCCCGCCTGCGACCTGCGCGGTCGCCCCGACCCGGCGCGCGGCATCCTTGAGCTTTTGCGGATAGGTCTCGAACGGCTGATGCGCCGACAGCATGTCGTTATAGGCCGTCACGATCCCGATATTGGGCGCCCGCGCAGCCACAAGCGCGTCCTTATCATCGCCCATCGCGGCATAGGCATGGGCCTGGTTACCGCAGGTCAGATGCGCGCGGCGCGGCCCCTCCTCGGCCAGCTTGCGCATCCGCTCAAGATAGGGCGCGCGTGTGTCGCGGGAGCGGTCGATGATGCGGTCGGTGACGTCGGCGATGCGGGCGTCGAGGGGCATGGATACCTCCGGGGCTGGCAGTGACTCTGGGCCGTTCGGCTTCGAAGAGTGGCTAGCATGTTAGCGCTAACAAGGCCAGTGAGAAAGCGTCGCAGGGACCGGGCCGCCCTATTGCCGCTGCGCGATGCCCAGAAACACGTTAAGGAAATCGGCGGGCAAGGCCCGGTCCAACGCGCCGTCGGCGACCTCCGCCTCCGACCAGGTCCAGGAATGGGCCGGATCGTGCAGCATCGCCCAATCGGAAAACAGGCGCGTGTGGGAAGGGGCATCGTGATGCACCACCAACTCCACATGGCGGTCGTCACGGCGAATACGCTCCAACGTATTGCGCACCGCGCGGTCGGAGCCTTCGAGATATTGCAGGTAGATGTCGCGCCGGCAGACCAGCGCCCCGGTGATCCCGTCGCGCGCGTTGCAGCGGCGGGCATCGACGAGGAGGTTGCTCAGAACGCTTGCATCGAAGCCGAAGGGCCTTGAGGCATAGATGATCTGCGTCAGATCCATGGGGCCGGTCCTTGATTGGGTCCCCCTACCCTAGCGCACCCCGCCGCCCCTGTCGCGCGGCAACGCGCGGGTCCGGGGCGGGTGCAGCTTGCGTCGTCCAATCCGCGCCGCCGCAGCTCCGGCAGGGCCGTCACGGGGAACCGCCCGGGCCACCGACGCGTTCCAAAAGAAATACCATTTCTGCCGGAGCGCCCATGACCGACCTCAGCGAGACACCGAAAGATCGCCCGACCCTGTCGATCAACCCCAAGGCCGCCCGCGGGCGCGGCGCGACATCGCCGACCGAGATCCCGGTGAAGGGCTGGCGCGACATCGCCCTTCGGGTGAAGGACGAGATGGCGCGCGACCACGTCTCGGTCGTGGCGGCGGGCGTCGCATTTTTCGGCCTTCTGGCGCTGTTCCCCGCCATCGTTGCCGTCATCTCCGTCGCCGCGCTGCTGCTGGAACCGAGCCAGATCAGCACGCAGCTCGACGCGGCACTGGCCGCCCTGCCCACGGGCGCGGCGGAGATCATCGCGGGCCAGATCGAGACGGTTCTCGAAGGCGACCGGGAAGCGGGCTGGACCTTCGTGCTTGGCCTCGTGCTGGCTGTCTATGCCGCCGCCAAGGGGATGAAATCGCTGATCGAGGGCATGAATATCGCCTATGACGAGGAGGAGACGCGCGGTTTCCTGCACCTCAACGCGCTGGCTATCGGGCTGACGCTTCTGGTCGCTGCGGGCGTAATCCTTGGCATCGCGGCCGCTGTCGTCGTGCCGATCGTGTTGGAGACCGTGGGCTTGGGTGAGACGGCCAACACGATCCTGTCGTTGGCGCGCTGGCCCGTGTTGTTGCTGTTCACGCTGGCGGGACTTGCGGTGATCTACCGGCTGGGGCCGGACCGGGACGACGCGCGCTGGCGCTGGCTGACGCCCGGGGCAACCCTCGCGGCGATCCTGTGGGTCGCGGGGTCCTTCGCCTTCACCATCTACGTGGAGAGTTTCGGCTCCTACAACGAAACCTATGGATCAATCGGCGCGGTGATCGTGTTGCTGACTTGGCTCTGGATGTCGGCGCTGATCGTCATGCTGGGGGCGGAGATCAATTCCGAGATGGAGCACCAGACCCGGCGCGACACGACCACCGGCCCGCGTGAGCCGATGGGCGTGCGCGGGGCGGAGAAGGCCGACAACCTCGGTGAAGTGCCCTGACGGAACCGTTGGGCCGGGCGCGCGTCAGTGCGGCTGGACACCCGGCAGGAACACGGCCTCGTCGCGGTAGAGCAGGCTCACGCCATCGCGGAACACGTGCACCTTGTCGGCGCTCGCCGTGAGCTTCACGTCATTGCCGCGCAGGTTCTTGTGGATACCCGCGAGCTTGCCGATGACGGGATCATCTTCCGCATTCGCGCGCTGGAAATAGAGCAGCGTGACCTCGCCCAAGGCTTCCGTGATTTCCACCGTTCCGTGATAGGCGAAGTCTGAGCCCGTAGCCTCTACCATATCCTCGGGGCGAATACCCACTTCGACCTCCGCGCCCATATCGGCGTCGGTGGAGGGATAGTTGGAGGTGATCGTGCCCCCGCCCTGCTCCATTTCAAGCGTCGTAGTGGCCCCGGTGCCGACGATCTTGCCGCGCATCAGATTCATGGCCGGTGAGCCGATGAATTTCGCCACGAAGGTCGAGTTCGGCTTCTCGTAAAGCGTCAGGGGGCTGCCCACCTGCGCCACGCCGCCGCCTGCCAGCACCACGATGCGGGAGGCGAGCGTCATCGCCTCCACCTGGTCGTGGGTAACGTAGATCATCGTGCTGTCCGGCATTTCCTCCTTCAGCTGCGCGATCTGGATGCGTGTGGCGACGCGCAAGCTGGCGTCGAGGTTGGAGAGCGGCTCATCGAACAGATACACCTTCGGGTCCCGCACGATGGACCGCCCGATGGCGACCCGCTGCCGCTGACCACCGGAAAGCGCCTTGGGAAGACGGTCGAGGAAGTTTTCCAGTTGCAGCTTTTCCGCCGCCGCCTGCACCTTGCGGTTGATCTCGTCCGGGCTGTCGCCCGCGATCTTCAGCGCGAAGGCCATGTTGTCGCGCACCGTCATATGCGGGTAGAGCGCGTAGGACTGGAACACCATGGCGATGCCGCGCTCGGACGGCGGGATGTCGTTGACCACCTGGTCGTCGATCACCAATTCCCCCCCGGTGATCCGCTCCAGCCCCGCGATCATCCGCAGAAGCGTGGACTTGCCGCAGCCCGACGGGCCCACGAAGACGATCAACTCGCCCTGTTCGATGTCCAGATTGATGTCGCGGAGCACCTGCACGGTGCCGCCATAGGTCTTCTCGACGTCGGTCAGCTTCAGATTGGCCATGTCCCCGTCTCCTCCCGTTTATTCTGTGTCGGCGGCTTTGGCCGCGAAATAGGCTTGGAAGGGCGGCAGCGTGACGCCCTTGTCGGTTTCCAGCGCCGTGAAGGGGGCGCCCTTGTCTTGTGTCCATTCGCCTTCGGGCACGTCGATCGGCAACGCCCCCCCCGTCATGTTGAAGGCGCAAAAGACCTGCTGGTCGTCGTAGGTCCGGATGAAGGACAGGATGCCGTCCGATTGGCTCAGCAATTCCAGCGCCCCTTTTGTCATCGCGGGGTAGCTTTGGCGGAACGCGATCATCTTGCGATAGAAATGCAAGATGGACTCCGTGTCCTTGGCCTGGTTGCCCACGGCGCGCGCCAGGTGCTCGACGGCCATGGGCAGCCACGGCTTGCTGTCGGTGAACCCGCCATTCTGGTTGTCGGAAATCCACGGCATCGGGGTGCGGCACCCGTCGCGGCCCTTGAACTTGGGCCAGAACCGGATGCCGTATGGGTCCTGCAAATCCTCGAAGGCGACGTAAGCCTCCGTCAGGCCAAGCTCTTCGCCCTGGTAGAGGCAGATCGAGCCGCGCATCGACAGCAGCAGGCCCGCGTAAAGCCTGCGCGCCTCCTCGCCGAGGTTCCAGCGGCTGGCATGGCGCACGACGTCATGGTTTGAAAACGCCCAACAGGCCCATCCGTCCCCGATCTCGCGCTCGTAATCCTCCAGCACGCCCCCGAAGCGTTCCGGCGACGGCGTCTGGCCCGACAGGAACTCGAACGAATAGCACATATGCACCTTGTCGTTGCCGCTCGTGTATTCGGCCTGGATCTGGAGCCCGTATTGCCCATCCCCCACCTCGCCCACCGCGGTGGCGGCGGGGTATTCGTCCATCAACGCGCGCAGGCGGCGCAGGAAATCGAGGTTCTCGGGCTGGTTCTTGTCATAGAGGTGATCTTGCCAATTATAGGGATTCACCTCGGGCGCGATGGTCGCGTTGCGCTGTTCGGGGTCCAGCGCGGGATTGTCGCGCAATTCCTTGTCGTGGAAGTAGAAGTTGATCGTGTCCAGACGGAAGCCATCGACCCCGCGATCCAGCCAGAATTTCGCCACGGCCAGCAATTCGTCCTGCACCTGTTCGTTGTGCAGGTTCAGGTCCGGCTGTTCCTTCAGAAAATTGTGCAGATAATACTGCATCCGGTCGCCCGACCATTCCCAGGCCGAGCCGCCGAAGATCGACAGCCAATTGTTCGGCGGGCTGCCATCGGGCTTCGCGTCGGCCCAGACATACCAATCGGCCTTGGGGTTTTCCCGGCTGCATCCGCTTTCCTGGAACCAGGGATGCTGGTTCGACGTATGGCTAAGCACCAGGTCGATCAGCACCTTGACCCCAAGCGAATGGGCCCGCGCGATCAGCGCGTCGAAATCGCCAAGCGTGCCGAACATCGGATCGACATCGCGATAATCACTGACGTCATAGCCGAAGTCGAGCATGGGCGACCGGAAGAACGGGCTGATCCAAATCGCATCGACGCCCAGATCGGCGATGTGATCCATGCGGTGAATGATCCCCGCCAGATCGCCGATCCCGTCGCCGTTGCTGTCCTGGAAGCTGCGCGGATAGATCTGATAGATCACCGCCCCGCGCCACCAATCCTTGTCGGACACCACGATGTCGCCCTGGGGCATGTCCTGCATCAGGTTCATGGCCGTATCGTTCCTTACTTGACCGAGCCGGCCAGCAGGCCGCGCACGAGATACCGTTGCATCGAGAAGAAGACCAACAAGGGCACCGCGATGGAGATGAAGGCAGCCGTCGCGAGGATACCCCAATCGCCACCGCGAGAGCCCAGAAGGTCGTCGGCGATCTTGACCGTCATCACCTGCGCGTCCCCCGCCGAGGGCAGGAACACCTTGGCCACCAGCAGGTCATTCCACGTCCACAGGAACTGGAAGATCGCGAAGGAGGCCAGCGCCGGGAAGCTGAGCGGCAGGATGATCTTGGTGAAGATCTGGAAATCGGTGGCCCCGTCGACCTTGGCGGACTCAATAATGTCGCGCGGCAGACCGACCATGTAGTTGCGCAGCAGATAAATGGCGAGCGGCAGGCCGAACCCGGTATGGGCCAACCATATGCCCACGAAACTCTGCCCGATCCCGATCTGGTTATGCAGGTTCAGAAGGGGCACCAGCGCAAGCTGTAGCGGCACCACCAGCAACCCCACAACCGTCGCGATCAAAAGCCCCCTGCCCGGAAACTCCATCCACGCCAGCGCATAGGCCGCGAAGGCCGCAATCAGGATCGGGATGATCGTCGCCGGGATGGTCACGGTCAGCGTGTTGATGAAGGCCCGGTCCATGTTGTCCGCCGTCAACACGTTTCGGTAATTGTCCAACGTGAAATCCGGTGGCGTCTCGGCCACGAAATAGACCCTTGGCGGGCTGTCTATGGGCTCGGCCGAGGTATAGCGATAGGTGCCGTCGGTGTTGACGACGATGGTTCCGTCATCGCGGTTCTCCACCTCGACACCCGGCTCGAACACGCCCGGCTCCCGCCCGCGCAGGCCGAAGCCCGCAATGGTGCTTTCACCGCCCTCGAAGCTTTCGCGCACCTCCTCGGATTCAAAGAGGTTGCCCTCGATGACGAAAAGGTTTCCGTCCTCCGTGGGGACCGCGTCGGCCCGTGTGCGATAGGTCAGCTCGACCGAGAACGGCGCCACCCACCAGCCCGAGGCGCTGATCTGGTCGCGGTCCCGGAACGAGCTGACGAACAGCCCCACGGTCGGGATCAGCCAGGCCAGGACGATGATGAACACGGCGATGTTCGTGGCCCAGGAAAGACTCGATTTGCTACCTGCGATATTGTCCATGATCCCGTCCCCTCAGCGCATTTCTTTGCGCGCTTGCGCAATGTTCCAGATCATCACCGGCAGAACGACCAGCATGATCACGAAGGCCACGGCGGTGGCTTGCCCGTCATCGCGGAACATGAAGTCCATCATGAACGACGGCAGGATCTCGGTTCCGAAATTGCCCCCCGTCATCGTATAGACGATGTCGAAGACCTTCAGGACGAGGATGGTGATCGTGGTCCAGACCACGACGATGGTGCCCATGATCTGCGGCACCTTGATCTTGAAGAAGACCTGGAACGGGTTCGCCCCGTCGATGATCGCGGCCTCGATGGTTTCCTCCGGGATGCCGCGCAGTGCGGCGCTCAGGATCACCATGGCGAAACCGGTCTGGATCCAGATCAGAATCGCCATCAGCAGGAAGTTGTTCCAGAACGCCGTCTGAAGCGGGTCGATCCCCTCCTCCGCGCCGAAGACATTCACGCGGATCGCGTTGATGATGCCGATGTCGGGGTCCTGGGCGTAGACGAATTTCCAGATCAGCGACGCGCCCACGAAGGAAATCGCCATCGGCATGAAGATCAGCGACTTGGCGAACGCACCCCATTTCAGGCGGTCGGTCAGCTGCGCGATCAGAAGGCCCATGAAGGTCGTCGTCGCGGGCACGACAAGCGCCCACAGGATGTTGTTGAAGAAAGCCTGCCGGAAATCGGGGTTATTGAAGAGGCGCACGTAGTTGCCCGCGCCCACGAATTCGTCGCCCGCGCGGTCATACATCGACCGGATGAACGATCCCACGACCGGATACATGAGGTAGAGACCCAGGGCGAACATGGCAGGGAACAGGAACAGCCACGGCCGGATCTGGTTGGCGCGGTTGATGTTGCGCCCGGCATTCTCGCCGCGTGCGGGAAACAGCACTTTGTCGAGGAACAGGTTGGCGAAGTAGAAGTACCCCACACACCCGCCGACGCCGACAATGATCGTGATGATGCCTTGAATGATTGGCGACATGGCGCGCGCCCTCCCCCGGTCATTTGAGTGGTCGATACGCTCGGCCACAGCGCGGTCCTTTTGCGGACCGATGAACCCTTGTCGGGCCCTCTTGTCGTCTGCGCACCCCGGCCGGCAGCGCACCGGCCGGGGGCAATCCTATGGTGTCAGCCGCTTACTGGATTTCGGCCCAACGGCTCTGGATCCGCTCGGCGACGGAGGCTGCGTCTTCGCCGCCCACGTAATCGACCATGCCGGACCAGAAGATGCCCTGCCCGATCTCGGACGGCATCAGGTCGGATGCGTCGAAGCGGAAGGTCGTGGCACCCAGAAGGATGTCGTTCATCTGACGCAGGCTGTCAGACGCGAAGAGATCCGAGTTCACGCCCTGGTGCGGGGTGAGGAAGCCGGACTGCGCCATCCACACTTCGTGGCTGATCTCCGTCTGGAGGAACGCCATGAACGCCTGGGCCGCTTCGCTGTCCTGGGTGATCCCGAAGAGCGTACCGGCACCCAGAACGGGGCTGCCGAGATCTTCGGATTCAAAGGCCGGGAAGTAGAAGAAGTCCGCATCCGCATCTTCCGGGAAGAAGGTCGGGATGAACGACGCCTGGCGGTGCATGTAGCATTCCGCCGGGAAGGTGAAGAGACCGCCGGGGCTGTCGCGGAAGTCGGTGGAGGCGACGGCAGCAACGCCACCGTTCACGTAATCCTCGTTGCGCGCGAAGGAGCCGAAGACGTCGATCGCGTTGACGATGCGCTCGTCATCGAAGGGGATCTCGTTGGAAACCCAGCCGTCATAGACCTCGGGCGCCTGGGTGCGCAGCATGATATCCTCGACCCAGTCGGTCGCGGGCCAGCCGGTCGCGCCGCCCGATCCCAGACCGATGCACCACGGCGTCTCACCGTCTTCCACGATCTGGTCGCTCAGCGCGATCAGCTCTTCCATCGTGGTGGGAACGTCATAGCCCGCCTCGTCGAAGGCTTCGGGCGAGTACCAGACCAGCGATTTCACGTCGACCTTGTAGAAGAAGCCGTAAAGCGCCTCTTCCCCGTCGGCGCCTGCCGCGGTGCCAAGCGACACCCAGGATTCACCGGCGGCGTAGTTTTCGCGGATCCAGTCCGCCGTCTCCGCGCTCAGCGGCGTCAGGGCACCACGGGAGGCGAGGTCAGTGACCAGGCCGGGCTGCGGGAACACGGCGATGTTGGGGGCGGAGCCCGCCTGCGTCGCGATCACGATGTCCTGCTCGAAATTGTCGGAGCCGGAATACTGCACCGTCGCGCCGGTCGCGGATTCGAAATAGTCGATCACGGAATTGACCAATTCGGCGTCCGCGCCGGTCCACGGACCGGTGATCGTCAGCTCCTGCCCGCTCAGGTCGAACGCGTCGGCATAAGCGTTGTAGCTGTCCCAGTTGAAATCGCCTTCGCCAACGGGAAAGACGTGGTTGACGTGCCCGTCAGCCAACGCACCGCTTGCGGAAAGCGCCAGTGCCGCGGCACTCGCGAGATACATCTTCTTCATAGGTGACCTCCCAGTCGGTTTGCCGGCATGTCCCCCGGCAATAGGTGTTCGTCATCAGCGCCTTCTCTCCAAAGCGCTTTGAGGTGGAGGCAATGTTGCGCAAGCAATGATCCCTGTCAATGAGACTCTGTCGCGGCGTTGAAAATATCGGTCCTTGACGGGTTTGATCCGCCAATCCGACATTCCCCCTTTGACATCGCGCCCGTGGGCTGGATAGCTTCAAAGCCATATTCAAATCGCTTTGGATGCGTATCGGCCCGATGAACCTGAAGGAATTATCGCAATCCCTCGGCCTGAGCCAAACCACCGTCAGCCGCGCGCTGAACGGCTACCCCGAGGTGCGCGAGGAGACGCGGCAGCGCGTGCTCGCGGCGGCGGAGGCGGCCAATTACATCCCCAATGCCCGCGCCCGGAGGCTCGCCACGGGCCGCGCCATGGCGATCGGCCACGTGATGCCGCTCACCGGCAAGGAAGAGATCGTGAACCCGATCTTCGCCGACTTCATCGCCGGCGCCGGAGAGGTCTATGCCCGCGAAGGCTATGACCTGCTTCTATCCATGGTTCCCGCACAATCCACCGAAGCCGCCTATCGCCAGATGGCGGCCAATGCGTCGGTCGACGGCGTCATGGTGCAGGCCCCGATGTTCGAGGACCCGCGCGTGCCGCTCTTGCACGAACTGGGGCTGCCGTTCCTTGTCCATGGCCGCACCGCCAGTGCCGATTCCTACAGTTGGCTCGACGTGGCCAATGTCCGCGGGTTCCGGCGGGCCACCGACCTTCTGCTGGACCTCGGTCATCGCAAGATCGCGCTTCTCAACGGACAGGAGAGCCTGGACTTCGCCCGCCGCCGCCGCCGCGGGTTCGAGGAAGGTCTGGCCGCCCGCGGGCTCACGGCCAACCCCGCCTGGATGCGGGCCGAGATCATGACGGAACAATACGGCTACCGCGCCGCGTCCGAGATGTTGGACAGCGGCGACGCGCCCACCGCGTTCCTCGTCTCCTCCATCATTCCCGCCATCGGCGTGCGCCGCGCGGCCGGCGAGCGTGGCTTGCGCACCGGGCGCGACATCTCCATCATCTGCCACGACGACGTGCTCAGCTACCTGGGCAACGAGGGGATCACCGCCCCCGAAGGTCCCGCCTTCACCGCCACGCGGTCCTCCATCCGGGCGGCCGGCAAACGGTGCGCGGAGATCCTGCTCGACCTGATCGACAACCCGACCCAGCCCCCGAAACAGGAATTGTGGGAGACAGAGCTGACGCTTGGCCGGTCCACCGGCCCTGCCCCCACCTGATCCAACGGCCATCCCCGGCCTTTCAAGGACATCGACATGAACTTCACACGCGCCGATTTTCCCGACGGCTTCCGCTTTGGCGTCGCAACCTCCGCCTACCAGATCGAAGGCCACGGACAGGGCGGCGCGGGCCTGACCCATTGGGACAGTTTCGCCGCGACGCCGGGCAACGTGGCGCGGGCCGAAAACGGCGCGCGGGCCTGCGACCATTACAATCGGCTGGACGAGGATCTGGACCTGATCCGTGACCTCGGCGCGGATGTCTATCGTTTCAGCACCTCGTGGGCGCGGGTGATGCCCGACGGGACCGGGGCGGCAAACCCCGAGGGCCTGGATTTCTATGACAGGCTGGTCGACGGCCTGCTGGCGCGCGGCATCGCCCCCGCCGTGACGCTCTACCATTGGGAATTGCCGCAGGCCCTGGCCGACCGGGGCGGCTGGCGCAACGCGGACATGCCCAACTGGTTCGCGGATTACACCGAGACGATCATGGCCCGCATCGGCGACCGCACTTGGTCCGCCGCCCCAATCAACGAGCCGTGGTGCGTCGGCTGGCTGTCCCATTTCGACGGCCACCATGCCCCCGGCCTGCGCGACATCCGCGCCACCGCCCGCGCCATGCACCATGTCCTGCTCAGCCATGGGCGTGCCATTCAGGTCTGTAAGGGCCTCGGCGTCCAGAACCTCGGTGCGGTGTGCAATTTCGAATGGGCCACCGCTGCAAGCGACGCGCCCGAGGATGTGGCGGCAAGCGAGCGATACGACGCGATCTACAACCGCTTCTTCCTTGGCGGGCTGTTCCGCGGCGAATATCCCGCCGAGGTGCTGGACGGGTTGGAGCCTCACCTCCCCCAGGGCTGGCAGGACGATTTTACCACGATTCAATCCCCCCTCGATTGGGTCGGCGTGAATTACTACACCCGCAAGCGCATCGCCCATGTCGACGGCCCCTGGCCCAATTACGCGGAGGCACCGACCCAAGGCCCCCTGACCGATATGGAATGGGAGATCCATCCCGACGGCCTGCGCGATTTCCTGACCCGCACGGCGCGCGAATATACCGGCGACCTTCCGATCTATGTCACCGAAAACGGCATGGCATCGGCCACCACGCCGGATCCTGATCGCATCGACTTCCTCGACCGGCACTTGCGTGCGGTGCAGCAGGCATTGGCCGATGGCGCGCCCGTGCACGGCTATTTCGTCTGGTCGCTCATGGACAATTACGAATGGGCGCTTGGCTATGACAAACGCTTCGGCCTCATCCATGTGGACTTTGACACCTTGGCACGGACGCCCAAAGCATCCTATCACGCGCTGGCGAAATGGTGGCGCGGCTGACGCGCCCCTGAGGAAGGACCGAACGCATGACTGCGCAAACCCTGTCCCTGGTGGCCGATATCGGTGGCACCAACACCCGCGTTGCGCTGGCCGACGGGGCGGATGTGCGCAAGGACAGCGTGGATCGCTTCCGCAACGCCGAACATGGCGGGATCGGCGATGTGATCCAACGCTACCTCGACAAGACCGGCGTCTCCGCCGATGCGATCACCGGCGTTTGCGTGGCGATGGCCGGGCCGGTCCACGATGGTGTCGGCACGCTCACGAACCTTGACTGGCGGATCGACAAGGCGGTGCTGGCGGAGGTTCTGACGGCGGAGAAAGTGGCCGTTCTCAACGACTTGCAGGCGCAGGGTCACGCAATCGGGCACATCGCCGATGACGACCTTCAGGTGATCCTGCCGCAGCCCTACGCAAACGAAAACGCGGCCAAACTGGTCATCGGCCTCGGCACCGGATTCAACGCCTGCCCCGTCTTCGACACCAGTGCCGGGCGGTTCGTACCCCCGTCGGAGGCCGGACATGTCAGCCTCCCCGCCTCCATCGCGGAGCTGCATCCGATCCTGTCCCAGCTGGAGGATAGCGGTGGCTATCCGTCAGTGGAGGAGGTCCTTTCGGGGCGCGGGGTCTGCCATCTGCACAAGGCGCTCCACGGGTCAGTGATGGAGGCCTCCGATGTCCTTGCCGCCATGGGCCGGGGCGATGCGGACGCGGTGGTGACCGGCACCTTGTTCGTGAAAATCCTGGGCGACGTCGCTGGCAATCTGGCGCTCTCGCATCTGCCGTTCGGCGGCATTTATCTTGTCGGCGGCGTCACCCGCGCCTTCACGCCGCATCTGGACGCCTGTGGCTTTGCGCAGGCGTTCCGGTCCAAGGGTCGGTTCTCCGATTTCATGGAGCAGTTCGGGGTCTCAGTCGTCAGTGACGATTACGCCGCGCTCACGGGATGCGCGACGCATTTGTCTCACCTCTAGGCAACCTCTTTGCCAAGCGCGGCGGTGTAGATCTCGTACCAATCCTGCTTATCCAGGGTCACTTTAACTGCGTCTGACAAGCCTTTGATCCGGTTGAGGTTATTGGTCCCCATCACCGGCAGGATACGGGCCGGGTGATGGAGCAGCCACGCGACCGCAACGGCATCCGCACCAACGTCATGATCCGCACCGATCCGCTCCAACACCGCGCGCACATCCGCGCCGTCATCCCCGAAAAGCGTTCCCCCGGCCAAAGGCGACCACGCCATCAGCGGCTGCCCCCCACGCTGGTGAAACGCCACATCGCCATTGGTGAACGGAGCATGGTGCAGGACGGACATCTCGATCTGGTTGGTGGCCAGCTGCGTCTCCATCCCGGATTGCAGAAGCTCCCAATCCCAGGGGCGGAAGTTCGACACGCCCACCGCGCGGACCTTGCCGGAGGCGACAAGCCGGTCGAGGCAGGCCCCGGTTTCCACGTGATCCATCAGCGGGTCGGGACGATGGATCAGCAACAGGTCGATGACATCAATCGCCATATCTTTCAAGGAGTTATCGACCGACGCTGAGATATATTCCGCGCTGGTGTCGTAATACTTCACCCGCTTGTCGGAATGCTTGCCGATGGGCGCCACGATATCGCATTTCGTCACCACCTCGACCTTGTCGCGCAGGCCGGGGGACGCCTTGAACGCCTCCCCCAACAGCGCCTCGGCGATGTAGCCGCCGTAGATATCGGCCTGGTCCATGGTGGTGATGCCCTGTTCCACGCACGCTTCCACCTTCGCCTGCACATGGGCGGGTGAGGTATCGTCGTCGTCGCCAAGCCGCCACATGCCATAGACGATGCGGGACATCTCCACCCCGCCGACATCAACGCGATCCATCATCGTCTCTCTCCCACGCCCAGTGGCGTTTCTGGCACGGAGGCCGGGACGCGCCCGTAAACCTCTGGCAATGAACAGGTTTCCAGCTCCGGCATGACCAGTCGGCCGAAATGCTTGCATTCATCCATATGCGGATAGCCCGAGAAGATGAAGGCGCGAATGCCCATCTTCTTGTAATCCTCGATCTGGGTCAGGATCTGGTCGGCGGAGCCCACAAGCGCCGCCCCACAGCCCGAGCGCGCCCGCCCGATCCCGGTCCACAGATGCGGCTCCACATAGCCGTATTTGTCCGCCAATTCGCGGGCTTTCGCCTGATGCGAAACACCCAAGGACGTGCTGTCCAATGCGCGTTCGCGGATCAACTGGCCGTATTCGTCGTCCAACTTTGAGGTCAGGTGTTCCGCATATTCCCGCGCCTCCGCCTCCGTATCGCGGACAATCATGTGAACGCGCAGGCCGTAATCGAGCGTTCTTCCATATTTTTCGGCGACTTGGTGGACGTCCTTCATCCTCTGTGCCAAAGCCTCCTTCGGCTCCGGCCACATCAGGTAGACATCGCAATGCTGCCCGCAAAGCTCCAGCGCGGGGGGCGAGTAGCCGCCGAAATACAAAAGCGGCCCACCGGTCTGATACGGTTTGGCGGGGTCGGTGGTTAATCCTTCGAAATCATAGACTTCGCCGTGGTAATTGATCTCGTCTTGGGTCCAGGCCTGCTTGAGGATTTCCACCACCTCGCGGGAGCGTTGATACCGGAACCCGCTCTCCGCCTTCTCCCCCGGAAAATCCGAGGAGATGATGTTCACCGTCAGCCGCCCCTCCAGCATGTGATCGAGCGTGGCGATGGTGCGCGCCAGCATGATCGGCTGCATTTCCCCGCACCGGACGGCGGCCAAGAGGTTAATTTTGCTGGTAATCGGCGCGCAACCAGCCACGAAGGACAGCGTGTCCTGCCCCACCTGGTACGACGACGGGCACAGGATGTTGCGAAAGCCCTGTGCCTCCGCCTCTTTCACGAGGCCCGAGCAATGGTCCCACGACGACCGCAGCCGCCCGTCCGGCACGCCGAGAAATTCGTAATCGTCCGAACAAAGGGCCGCGAACCAGCTGACTTCCGCGCCCGTCAGATCCCCAGATGTGACCGGAACCACACTCATCGCCGCCTCCCTTGATCTTTCGCCTGCTCAGGCGTAGCAACGATGAATAGGTATATCAATGGTATATCAATTTCGGCCAAGCGAAGGGAGGACGCGATGCCGGGTGACACGCGCGACGCGTCCGAACAGGGCGCGCTTCCGACCTATCTTCGCATCGCCGAAGAGCTGACGATCGACATCGGCGGCGGGCGTCTGGGTGAGGGGGACAAGCTGCCCCCGGAACGCCAGATGGCCGCCGATTTCGGCGTGGCCGTCGCGACCCTGCGCAAGGCGCTTCAGGTGCTGGCCGACCGGGGGCTGATCGACCGGCGGCAGGGGTCGGGCAATTACGTGCTGGGGGGCAAATCCAACGTCGGCACCTACGCGCTGTTCCGGCTGGAACGGAACCCGGGCGGCGGAGGCCTGCCCACGGCGCGGCTTCTGGACATGGCCAAGATGACCAAGCCCGCCGACATCCCCGATATCGGGACGACCCTGCCCTTCGGTATCCGGATGCGCCGGCTGCGGTCGTTGAGCGCGGAGCCTGTGGCGTTGGAGGAGATCTGGCTCGACGGGCGCTGGCATGACGACAATGGCCTGACGCCTAGAACAATCTCCGAATCGCTCTACCGCACCTATGAGGAGCGGCTGTTCCTGAAGATCCGCAACGTGGAGGATCGCATCAGCGCCGCCGCCTTGCCGGATTGGGCGCCCGAGGACCTCGGCCTCGCGCCCGGGCACATGATGGGCTACGTGGAGCGCCGCGCCTTCGACCAATACGGCGCCCCTTGCGAGTTTTCCCGAACCTGGTTCGATCCCACCCGCGCGCGGTATTTCGCGCGGGTGCCCTGACGTGAAGGACGAAAGACTATGACGCGATACGGCATCGTGGGTGCGGGCATGATGGGGCAGGAGCATATGCGCAACATCGCGCTTCTGGCCGACACGCAGGTCACGGGGTTCTTCGAGCCCGATGACACGATGGCCGCGCGCGCGCAGGCGACGGAGCCCCGGGCGACCCGCGCCCCCGATCTCGAAAGCCTGGTGACGCGCAACGATGTCGACGCGCTGGTGATCGCGTCGCCCAACCACACCCATGTCGCGACGCTCAAGCAGATCGCGGGCCTGCGCACCCTGCCGATCCTGTGCGAGAAGCCGCTTTTCACCGCGCCGGAGGATGCGGGCGATGTGGCGGCCTTCGCGGACAGCTACGCCGCCCCGGTCTGGGTAGCGATGGAATACCGCTACATGCCGCCCGTGGCCAAGTTCCGGGAGCTGGTGGATGCCGCCACCGGCGGGATCAAGATGCTGTCAATCCGCGAACACCGCTTTCCGTTTCTCGAAAAGGTCGGCGACTGGAACCGCTTTAACGAAAATAGCGGTGGTACCTTCGTCGAGAAATGCTGCCACTTCTTCGACCTGATGCGCCTGATCCTGCGCGATGAGCCGGTGCGCGTGATGGCCAGTGCCGGTCAGGCCGTGAACCATCTTGATGAGGTCTATGGCGGGCGCGTGCCTGACATCTGGGACCATGGCTATGTCATCGTCGATTTCGCCCGCGGCGCGCGCGCGCTTCTGGACCTGTGCATGTTCGCCGAGGGCAGCGAGTACCAGGAGGAGATCAGCGCCGTCGGTCCCTCCGGCAAGATCGAGGCGAAGGTGCCTGGCCCCACCCGGTTCTGGAACCCCGATCTGGGCCCGGCCCCGATGCCCAAGGTGATCGTCAGCCCCCGCGCGCCGACCACGGGGCAGGTCGTGCATGACACCCCGGTCGACAAGGATTTGCTGACGGCAGGCGATCACCACGGCTCCACCTATTACCAGCACGTACAATTCCTGAAAGTCGTGCGCCATGGCCACCAGCCGCAGGTGACGCTGGCCGACGGGGCGGCGGCAGTGCGCATGGGCATGGCGGCGCAGGAGGCGGCCCTGACCGGCCGGGTGGTTTCGCTGATCTGATCCCTGCCCTAAGCTGCCCCGCGATGGACACGACCTTGCATATCGGGATCGACGGCGGCGGCACGGGGTGCCGGGTTGTCGCCGTGGCGGGCGGGCGGGAGGCGCGGGCCGAAGGCGGGCCCGCCAACGTCGTCACCGACCCCGCAGCGGCGGAGGCCGCGATCCGCCTGGCGCTTGCCGATGCGCTTGGGCCATTGGACCTGAGCCTGGAGGATCTTACCGGCGCGCGTATCGTGGCGGGGCTGGCCGGGTGCCGCCTGCCCGGCGTGGCCGATGCCTTCGCCATGCGCCTGTCGGTTCTGGCCTACGTGGTCGATGACAGCGTCACGGCGTTGGAAGGTGCCTTTGCGGGGGCGGAGGGGACGCTTGTGAACCTTGGCACCGGGTCGTTCCTCATCCGCCGCGACGGGCGGGGCGTGACCCATCAGGGCGGCTGGGGCTTCGATTTGGGGGACGAAGGCTCCGCCGCGTGGCTGGGGCATCTGGCCCTGTCGCAACTTTGCCGGATCGAGGATGGGCGGTTGGACCATTTCCGCGACGATCCCCTGCGCGCGGCCCTGCTAGCGGAGATCGGCGCGCATCCCGTCCTGTTCGCGCGCGACGCGGGGCCCGAGGACTTCGCTGCGCTCGCCCCCATAGTGCTGGCACATCCCGGCGCGTGGGCGGACGACCTGCAAGGATCGGTGGAGGCGGAATTGCGACGCGGCCTGCGCGACATCGGCCATCCCGAGGGCGCGCCCTGGGTCCTGACCGGCGGGCTTGGGAAAGCGCTGGCGGGGCGGTTGCGCGACACAGAGGCAGCGGGGCTGCAAGCGCCCAAGGGCTCCGCGCTCGACGGGGCGCTTGCCATGGCGCGGGCCCTGCCATGAGGCATGTCTTCGCCAATGCCGCCCTGATCGGGGCGCAGGACATGCACTGGCGCGACCTGGTCGTGGAAGGGGGGTGCATCGCGGACATCGTCGCGGCGGGCGACGGCACGGGTGATACGCGCGAAGACCTTGGCGGGCAGATCGTGTCACCGCCGATGTTCGACGTGCAGGTCAATGGCGGCGGCGGCCTGATGCTGGGGGCGTGCCGCGACGTGGCGGATTTGCGGGCGATGGCCGAGGCGCATTTGCACGATGGCGTGCCCCATATCCTGCCCACGCTGATTTCCGACACGGCGGCGGAGATCGCGCGGATCGCCGATCTGATCGAGGAGGCCCGCCGCGCGGGTCTGTGGCAGATCCGGGGCCTGCATCTGGAAGGGCCGCATCTGACGCGGCCCGGTGCCCATGACCCGGCGATGCTGCGCCCGCTCACCGACGATGACCTGGCGCTCTACGCCCGCGTGAAGGGGCAGGTCGGGCGGCTGAAACTGACGATAGCGCCGGAGCTTGTGCCGCCGGAGCGGATCGCCGCCCTCTGCGCGGAGGGTATCATCGTGGCGCTCGGCCATTCCGGGTGTGACAGCGCCACGGCGCGGACGGCATTCGATGCAGGTGCCGTGGCTGCGACACATCTGTTCAACGCCATGTCCGGGCTCGACCACCGCGCGCCGGGTCTGGCCCTTGCGGCGTTGGAGCGTGGCAGCTTCGGATTGATCGCCGACGGGGTTCATGTGCATCCCGACATGCTGCGCCTTGCCGCGCGGCACGGGGCGGCGGCCTATCTGGTCAGTGATGCCATGGCCGTGGCGGGAACGGATCACGCGGTGTTCGCACTGGGCGGGCGCAGGATCACGCGGCAAGACGGGCGGCTGACATTGGAGGATGGAACGCTGGCGGGCGCGGACCTGACGCTGGCGCGCGCGGTGGCGGTGATGGAGGCGGCGACCGCCCTGCCCCGCGATGCCGTGATCCGCATGGCGACCACCACGCCGCGCGCCCTGATGGGGATCGCGCCCGATCTTGCACCTGGCGACCCGGCTGTTTTCCATGCCTGGCCCGAAGGCGCGGCACCGCGCCTGCATCTGCTGGAGGGATGGCAACAGGCCTAAAGCCTTTCGTCAAAGCCTGAGAGATCAGTTTTTTGAGAAATGCGGCGCCATCAATGCCGCGCTGCGACGTCTTCCCGACACCCGATTGAGGGTCTGGACAAACCGCTATGGGTCAGGCGGATTTGTCGGTATGGGGCGGGCGGGAGTAGCCTTTCACGAAGCCCTCCACCGTCACGCGGAACCGCTCTGCATCACCCTGCTCGATCGCGGCCTTGGCCTCCCGCACCATGCCAGCGACTTCGATCTGGCTCAGCCGATCCTCCTCCGCCCTAAGGATCTTGGGATGCGGCGTGGCGATCAGGCTGTCATCGTCGATCAGCAATTCCTCGTAGAGCTTTTCGCCCGGACGCAGGCCGGTGATCTTGATCTCGATCCCCTGGGGATGATCCGCATCGCGCACCTTGGCGCCCGACATCTGGATCATCCGTTCGGCAATGTCGTAGATGCGCATCGGCTTGCCCATATCGAGCACGAAGACATCGCCGCCCGTGGCATAGGCCCCGCCCAGAAGCACAAGGCGCGCGGCCTCGGGGATGGTCATGAAGAAGCGGGTGACATCGGGATGCGTGACCGTCACCGGCCCGCCCACGCGGATCTGGCGCTGGAACAGCGGCAGGACGGAGCCCGACGATCCCAGCACATTGCCGAAGCGCACCATGGCGAAACGGGTGCGTGTGGCGCGCGAGGCCATGTCCTGCACCACCATTTCAGCCATGCGCTTGGTCGCGCCCATGATGTTGGTCGGGCGCACCGCCTTGTCGGTGGAGACGAGGATGAAGCGTTCGACCCCCGCGGCCTCCGCGGCGGCGGCGACGATCTGGGTGCCGATCACGTTGTTGCGCGCGCCTTCCAGCTCATTGTCCTCCACCAGGGGGACGTGCTTGTAGGCGGCGGCGTGCAGGACGATATCAACGCCCTCATCGGCCATGACGGATGCGACGCGGGCGGGGTTGGTGACGGAGCCGAGCCGCGCGGACACCGCGATCCGCGCCTCCTCCGCCCGGGGGCGCAATTCGCGGTCGATCTCATAGAGCGCGTATTCCGATTGTTCGTAGAAGACGATCCGCGACGGCCCGCAATCGAGCAATTGGCGGCACAATTCCGACCCGATTGACCCGCCCGCCCCGGTGATCATCACCACCCGTCCCGCATAGGCCTTGGCGATGTCGGGCACGTCCAGATCCACCTTGTCGCGGCCCAGAAGCGCATCGGGCGCCACGGTCTTCAACTCGTTCGATTTGCCCGAGATCAGGTCGACATAGGACGGCAGAACCTGCACCTCGACGCCAAAGGCCGACAGATCCTCCACCAATCGGTCCAGCTGCCCCTTGGACAGGGACGGCATGGCCACGAGGATACGGGTGATCTGCCCCTCTTCCACCAAACGGCGCAGGGATTCAGGGGACGCGACGCTGAGGCCCGAGATCAGCAGGCCATGGAGCGACGGGTTATCGTCGATGAATATGACGGGGCGGACTTCGGAACTGGCCCGCAGGGCGGAGGCCAGCTGGATACCCGCCGCCCCGGCCCCGTAGATCGCCACGGGCACACCGTGATTGCGGTCCAAAAGCCCGCCGATGACCACGGCACCGACATTGCGCCCGATCACCGACAACACGAAAAACAGCGCGCCGAAGATGATCGGCACGGAGCGCGGCGCGCTGACCGACAGAAGGTAGCTTGCCACCATCGCCGCCACGCCGAGGATGACGGAGGCCGTGGCGATCCGGATCATCGCGGTGACGTCCAGCGCCGTCAGCTTGATCCATGGCAACCGACAGGTGATGACCACGAAGGGCGCGAAGCCCACCATCACCGCGATCAGCGGAAGGGAGGCGCGCAATTGTTCACCGGGGAAGAGATCGCCGTAACGCAACGCAAACGCGGCGGCGAGGGCCAGCGGCACCATCGCCCAGTCAAAGAGCAGAAACATGTACCGCTTCTGGCGGCGCGTCATATCGTTCAGCATATCGGCACCCCGATCCCTTGGACCATTCGGACGTGGATCAGGTTAATTTTCCCTTAATGTCGCGTGTGCAGACGCGATCCCAAGCGCGCTATAGGCCACAATGCCCCGCGATGTCAGCATTTTCTGCAACCGTCCCCGCCATCGGTGCGCTTCTGCCGATCAAGCGCCCGGCCCGCCGCGCGATCCCGCCGACCCGCCGGGCACCGTGCCGCCAAGGGGGATTGCGCCCGGGGATTTCCCTATCGCCATTCCCGGACCCGTCGCTTAGACTCGCGGCCCAACGACCTCTACGACAAAAGACGGACACCCACCGCAGATGAGCCGAGCTGACGAGCGATCCGACACACGCTCCTTCGATCCCCCTGCCGATATCGTTGCTGAAATCGACCTCATGGCGCTCTTCTCGACGCTGTGGCGCGGCAAGTGGTGGATACTCCTTTTCGCCATCATCGGCGTGCTTTGCACCGGCTACTACGCCACCCGCGTCGCCGTGCCGCTGTACCCCGCCACCGCCACGGTGGCGCTGGAAGGGGGCGAGCAACAGGTCATCGGCGATATCGAGAGCATCTTTGCGGGCGGTGGCACCGATACCGTCGCGATCAATACCGAGATCGAGGTCTTCCGCTCCCGCAACCTGATCGGGGAGCTGGTCGACGACCTCAACCTGACCGAGGTGCCGGAATTCGCCAGTACGGAGCTGAACCTGATGGGCCGTCTGACCGCCTTCCTGTCAGGCGCGGAACCGCGCACCCCGCCCGAAAGCGCGCTGCGCAATATCGTGATCGACCGCCTGAGCGGCCTGATCCGGGTCACCAACGTGCGCCAGTCCCTGGCATTCCGCATCTCGATCGAGACGACGGACCCGAACCAATCGGCGCTGATCGTGAACCGGCTGGCGGAGCTCTATATCGACAACCAGATCCGCCGGAAGCTCGACGATTCCACCCGGGCCATCGAGTTCCTGTCCGAACGCACCACCGAGCTTGAGGCGAATGTGGAGATGCTGGAACAGGACCTCGCACAGCGGATGGAAGCCTCCGATGTGATCGACGCGGACCTGTTGCAGGCCCAGAACCTGCAATTGCGCGACCTGCGCGCCCGCATCGACGAGGCACGCGCCAGCATCGCCACGGATCAATCCCTGCTGACGCTGTTCGAGGGCGTCGAGGGTGGCGCGGCAATGGTGGACGTGGCCGAATCCGCGGGCGACGGACGGTTCAGCGGCATCGTGCAACGGTTCCGCGCCGGTCGCCTGAACGAAGATGCGGCCGAACTCGCGATCCAGGGGATCGTGGACGACGTGGCCAGCGACATCCGCCGCAGCGAGGCGCAGTTGACCTCCCTCGAACGCTCGGCGGAGGAATTGACCGACCAGATCAGCACGCAATCGGACGAATTGATCGCGATGCAGCAACTGGAACGGGAGGCCGACGCCGCGCGCCTGCTCTACCAGACATTCCTGACGCGCCTGCAGGAGGCCAGCGTCCAGCGCGGCCTAGAAAGCGCCGACAGCCGCATCCTGTCCGAAGCGGTACCACGCCCGCCGTCAAGCCCGCGCGTCATGTTCCTTCTGATGGTCGGCGGGTTCCTGGGTGCGGTCCTCGGGGCCGCGATCGCGCTGGTGCGCGAGATGCGTTTCGCGGGCTTCCGCACCTCCGACGAGGTGCAGCAATACACCCGCACCCCGGTTCTGGGCAGCCTGCCCGCCATGTCCACCAGCGACCGGCGCGGCGTGTTGAAAAGCCTCAAGGACAAGCCCAATTCGGTCTTCGCGGAGGCGGTGCGCAACCTGCGCACCTCGATCCTGATGACCAATACGGAAGCCGAGCCTCAGGTCATCCTCGTCACCTCCTCCATCCCCGGAGAGGGCAAGACGACCCTGTCCCTGGCGCTGGCGCGGTATTTCGCCACGCTGGAAGGCAAGCGCACCTTGCTGGTGGAGGCCGATGTGCGCCGCCAGACCCTGCGCGCCTATGTCAACGAGGAGGCGCGCAACTGCGTGCAACTCATCGACGTGGTGCTTGGCCGCAAGCGTCTGGAGGAGGTCGATCTGTTCGACGAGGAGCTGGGGATCGAGGTCCTGATGGGCTCGGGCGGGGATTTCAACGCCGCCGATCTGTTCGAGACCCGCCGCTTCAAGGAGCTGATCACCCGCCTGCGTGGCCATTACCACCACATCATCATCGACAGCCCGCCGGTTCTGGCCGTGCCCGATGCGCGCGTGCTGACGCGCTATGCCGATATCGCGATCTTCGCGGTGCGCTGGGGCTCCACCACCCGCACGCAAGTGCGCCAGGGGCTGGAGATGCTGGCCTCCGTCGGGCATCCCGCCGACGGCGCGGTGCTGACACAGGTCGATGCCAAGAAGATGAAAAGCTACGGCTATTCCGGGCAATACGGGTATGACGGCTATTCGTCGGGCTATTACTCGACCGACTAGAGCGCCTCGCCCACCAATGTGCCGATGGCGGAGGTCGCGGCCATGGCTACCGCCCCCCAGATCATCACCCGCAGGGCCGCGCGCGCCTTGGGCGCCCCGCCCACACGCGCGCCCAGTGCACCAAGCGTGCCAAGCGCGGCCAGCGTCGCCGCCGCCACCCACCACGTGATGCCGTTGAGCGGGGAGATGGCCGCTATGCCAAGGGGCACCGCCGCCCCGCCCGCGAACGTAAGTGCCGAGACGAGTGCCGCCTGCACGGGCCGGGGTGGCGACAGATCCGTCAGCCCGATCTCGTCGCGCAGATGGGCGGTTAGGGCGTCGGCCTCCGTCAATTGCTGCGCCACGTCGGAGGCGAGGTCCGGTGTTAGTCCCCGCTCCTCGTAGATCGCCGTCAGCTCCGCCAGTTCCGCCTCGGGATTGCGCTCCAGCTCCGCGCGTTCGCGCGCCACATCCGCCTTTTCCGCATCCGCCTGGGACGAGACGGAGACGTATTCCCCCGCCGCCATGGAAAGCGCACCCGCCACCAGCCCCGCAAGCCCCGCCAGCAGAATCGTGGGCTTGTCGGCCACCCCCGCCGCCACCCCCGCAATCAGGGACGCGGTCGACAGGATGCCGTCATTGGCCCCCATCACCGCGGCCCGCAACCACCCGCTGCGGCCCGACAGGTGCGGTTCGGCATGGGCCGACGGGACGCTGGATGCGACGGGCCGCACCATTCAGACGGGCAAGCCGATCTTGCCGGGATTGAAGATGTTGTCGGGATCGACCCCGCGCTTGATCGCCGCCATCATGGCACCCGCGCCGGGCCCCAATTCGCGGTCCAGGTACTTCGCCTTCCCCTGCCCGATCCCGTGTTCCCCGGTGCAGGTCCCGTCCATAGAAATCGCCAGATCGTTGAGCCAGCCCACGAAGCCTTCCGCCTTCGCGATCTCCTCGGGATCCTCCATGTCGATCAGCAGCAGGGTGTGGAAATTCCCGTCCCCCACATGGCCCACGATGGGCGCAGTGAAGCCCAGTTCGGCCAGCTTGTCCTGGGCCCCGGTGACGCAATCGGCCAGGCGGCTGATCGGGACGCAGACATCGGTGGAAATGCCCTGCGCACCGGGGCGGAGTTGCAGCGCCGCCCAATAGGCATCGTGGCGCGCCTGCCAAAGGGCAATGCGCTCCTCCTCCCGCGTGGTGAAGGTGAAGCCGGTGGCGCCGTGATCGCCCGCGATCTCCCCGAAAATCTCCGCCTGTTCCGTGACACCGGCCTCCGAGCCGTGGAATTCCAGCAGCAGGAGCGGTGTCTCCGGAAGGGACAGTTTGGAATAGGCATTGCAGGCCCGCACTTGAAGCGCGTCGAGCAATTCGATCCGCGCCACCGGCAGGCCGTATTGGAACGCTCCAATCACCGCCCTGCACGCGGCCTCCACGCTCGGGAAGGAACAGGTGGCCGCCGACATCGCCTCCGGAATGCCCTGCAACTTCAGCGTCAGCTCCGTGATCAGGCCAAGGGTGCCCTCGCTTCCCACGATCAGCCGGGTCAGGTCATATCCGGCGGAGGTCTTGCGCGCCCGCGCCGCACTCTTGACCACTTCGCCCGAGGGCAACACCGCCTTCAGCGCCAGGACGTTGTCCTTCATCGTCCCGTAGCGCACCGCACAGGTGCCGCTGGCATTGGTGGCCGCCATCCCGCCAAGCGACGCGTCCGCACCGGGATCGATCGGAAAGAACAGCCCCGTATCGCGCAGATGGGTGTTGAGCGCCTTGCGCGTCACCCCGGGCTGGATCACCACATCCATATCCTCGGCATGGACCGCCAGGATCGCGTCCATCTGGCTGAAATCGAGCGAGATGCCGCCCGCGGGCGCATTCACGTGGCCCTCGAGCGAGGTGCCGGTGCCGAAGGGGATGATCGGCACGCGATGGGTGGCGCAGATGCGCACGATCTCCTGCACTTCGTCGGTCGATTGCGGAAAGATCACCGCATCGGGCGGCTGGTTGCGCAGCCATGTGGTGGTGTGGCCGTGCTGTTCCCGCAGCGCCTGGCCGGTCTCCACCCTGGGGCCAAGGCGCTGGGTCAGAACCCCAAGCGCCGTGGCGATGCCCTCTTCGTTTCTCGGCAAATCCGCAAGCAATGCCATCCCGTCTCCTCCCCCGCTAAGCCCCCAAAGATCACGCAGCGGCGCCTTCTTTGCTTCAAAAATACCTCCCCCGGAGGGTCCGATCCCGGACCACTCGGCCCGAATGCGCGCACCCGAGCCTGCCGCGCGCGCCCCACGTCGCGCCGCGCGGGCCCCGGCCCGCGCCCGCGGCGCCACGCCCAACCGCGACCGAAGGCCCTGCCTTCGCGTCGTGGGCGGGACCGCCCTTGCCCGATCCGGGCGCGCCGGGTCAGTCCTCCGTCGGGCCGCCCGCGTCTTTCCAGGCGGGGAAGCCGCCGATATTGGTGACGTTGGCGAACCCCATCTCCTGCAGGGTCTTGCCCGCCAGGGCCGCCTGCCCGCCCGCGCCGCAGATCAGGTAGATCTCCGCGTCCTTGCGGAAGACCGGATCATAGAGCGCCTCGACGCCCGGGTCGGCGCGGAACTCGATCATGCCGCGCGGCACGCGATGCGCCCCCTTGATGGTACCGGACTTGGCGATATCGGCGCTGTCGCGCACGTCGATGAACACACCCGCACCGGCGGCGTGCTTCGCGATCGCCTCCTCTGCGGACAGTTTGGGGACGGTCGCATTCGCCGCCTCCATGTAATCCTTGGCACTCTTGGTCATGTCGCGCTCCCTATTCCGCGGCCTGATCGGCGGCGGTTTTCGCGGCCTCGATCTCCTCGGCCTTCCTCTCGACCTGTTCGACGATGTGGTCGACCATCTGGTCATTGCTCAATTTGTGGCTCTGCTTGCCCGCAAGGTAGACCATGCCGCTGCCCGCCCCGCCGCCGGTGAAGCCCACATCGGTCATCAGCGCCTCGCCCGGCCCATTCACCACGCAGCCGATGATCGACAGGCTCATCGGCGTCTTGATATGTTCCAGCCGCCGCTCCAGTACCTCGACCGTCTTGATGACGTCGAAGCCCTGCCGCGCGCAGGACGGGCAGGAGATGATGTTGACGCCGCGGTGCCGCAGCCCGAGCGATTTCAGGATCTCGAAGCCGATCTTCACCTCTTCCACCGGGTCCGCGCTGAGGCTCACGCGCATCGTGTCGCCGATCCCGGCCCAGAGCAGATTGCCAAGGCCGATCGCCGATTTCACCGTGCCGCCGACAAATCCGCCCGCTTCCGTGATCCCCATATGGAACGGCGCGTCGGTCTGATCGGCCAATTGCTGGTAGGCGGCGGCGGTCATGAAGATGTCCGACGCCTTCATGGAAATCTTGAATTCGTGGAAGTCGTTGTCTTCCAGCAGCTTGATGTGATGCATGCCGCTTTCGACCATCGCGTCAGGGCACGGCTCGCCGTATTTCTCCAGCAGGTGCCGTTCCAGGCTCCCCGCATTCACCCCGATCCGGATTGAGCAATCATTGTCTCGGGCGGCGCGCACCACTTCCTTCACGCGGGCCGCGTCCCCGATATTGCCGGGATTGATCCTGAGGCAGGCCGCGCCGGCCTCCGCCGCCTCGATCCCGCGCTTGTAGTGGAAATGGATGTCCGCCACGATCGGCACCGGGCTTTCGCGGCAGATCTCGTGCATGGCCGCCGCGCTGTCGGCGTCGGGCACCGAGACGCGGACGATATCCGCCCCCGCCTCCGCCGAGGCGATCACCTGCTTGATCGTGGCGCTGGCATCGGTGGTCAGCGTGTTCGTCATCGTCTGGACGGAGATCGGGGCGTCGCCGCCCACCGGCACGTTACCCACCCTGATCTGACGGGTCTTGCGGCGGTCGATATTGCGCCAGGGACGGATCGGATTGTGGGACATGCTCGGGCCTTTTCGCACAGCTTGGGGCCAAGATAGACATGTCAGGCGGGCTGGACAATGACGCGCGCGCCAGGTGCTGCGAATTGCCCGATGCGGCCGGGCGGAGAACCTGGCTTAGGGCCGCTGCTCGGGCCGCTGCACGTCCGGTCCCGGGGTCAGGACGACGACGGGCCGCGCGTTGGCGGCCACCAGGGCCGCGGCCACGTCCGCGGGCAGATCGGCATAGGCCGCCTGCATCGCCTCGGCCTCCGCCGCGCCTGTGGGATCGTAGACGATGCTTTGCGGCTGTTCCGGCACGGTGACGGGGGCGGCGGGCAAGGCGCTGACGTCCAGGACGAGCGACGCGATTTCCGGCAAGTCGGGATCGGCGCTGGTATCGGCCATCGTGAAATTGGCCGACAGCGCATCGGCGGTCAGCTCCACGTCACGCACGATGGTCGCCCCCTGCCCGGCCGGGCCAAGCGCCACGCCGTTCACCGCGAAATAGAGCGATCCGGCATTGCCCGTGCGCAGAAGCGGCGTGCCGACATCCTCGGGCACGAGGTAGCTGTCCCCGGCATTGAGCGTCATTTCGTCGATCGTATCGCCGCTGGCCGACGTCACCCGCACCCAGGTGGGGCGCGTGGCGAAGATCATCACCTGGTCGCTGGCCTGCGTGACCTGCACCGGGCTGGCGGCGGCCTGCGGCGCGGCACCGGCCAGTTGCGGGGCGGCGCGATCCTCCGCCGCGATGGTGCCGAGCGTGCCGACCTCATCGGGGTTGAGCGTGGACAGGGCGGAATCGCGCGGCGTCAGCACCGGCGCTTCCAGCGCCTGCGGACGATAGAGGCGATCCGCCGTTTCCGGCCCCGGCACCGCGATATCGAAGCCCTGGGCCACGTCGAACGCGCCTTCGGCGACGCCCGACAGCGGGTCCAACTGCGCCAGCGGCACGGCGGGGGCCTCGTCGATGGGCGCGATCTGCAGGCGCTGGATGTCGTTCAGGATCGCCCAGGCGCCGTAGCCGATGCCGATGGCGAGGACGAGCAGCACGGCGATGGAGCCAAGCGCGCCGGGCTCGACCCGCGCGAACACGCTGTCACGCTCCGGCGCGTAGGAGATGCGCGACGACGACATGACCTCGTTGGGGTCCATGCGGCGCGGCGCGTCGGAGATGGAGCGTTTGACGTCGCTGGCCTTGGAGGAATTGCCCCCGTGGATGCCCTGGAACCCCGTCTCCTCGCAGAAGCGGCGGAAGGTCCATTCCGGGTCGATCCCCATGTAGCGTGCGTAGGACCGTACGTAACCGGCGATAAAGCCGGGGGATTGGAACGCGCCCACATCACCATTTTCGATGGCCGCGATATAGGTGGCACGGATGCGAAGCTCCCGCTCCACGTCCAGCAGCGACTTGCCAAGCGTCGCACGCTCCCCGCGCAGCAGATCGCCGAGCGGCACGTCTAGCAGGTCATATCCGTCAAATCCGGGGGCTGGGGCCGGTTGCACGACCTGCGACGACGGATCGAAGGCGCGTGCCCCGTCCCGATCGTCCCGGTCCCGATACTGACCCTTGTCCTGGCCCATGTGGCCTGCCCCGATTCTATGGGTCGTACCACCATGCCTAGTGGTGGCCGTCCCTTGTGTCCCTAGATGTTACCCCAAAACGGATGATTCCCAAAGGCCATCCGTGACATTTCAATCCGATTACCATGGCGCGGGCGGGTGTTGCACCCTGTTGACCCACCGAACGGTGCGTTTCGGCGTGTTTCAGCCCATGATTTCCGCGGTATTTCAGGCACCTGCAAAAAAGCCGCGCCAAATCGGCACGGCCCCGGAAAAAATGGCGCATTCCCGCCCGGAAACGCGCGGCGTCAGCCCGCCAGTTCCTGCCGGTTCAGCGCGCAATGGGACCATAGGCCGTCCATCGCCTGCACCAGGGCGTCCAGCATCTTGGGGTCATGGACCGGCGACGGCGTGAAGCGCAAACGCTCCGTCCCGCGCGGCACGGTGGGATAGTTTATCGGTTGAACATAAATGCCGTGATCCTCCAGCAGCATGTCCGAGATCGCCTTGGTATGGACCGGATCACCCACCATGACGGGCACGATATGGCTGCCGTGGTCGATGATCGGCAGGCCAAGACCCTTCAGGTGCAGTTTCAGAACCGCGGCCCGTTCCTGGTGCAGGTCGCGCAGTTCGGGATGGTCCTTGAGCCACCGCACCGACGCTGCGGCACCTGCGGCCACCACCGGCGGCAAGGACGTCGTGAAGATGAAGCCCGGCGCGTAAGACCTTACGGCGTCACACATTTTCGCGCTCGCCGCGATGTACCCGCCATGGACGCCGAAGGCCTTGCCAAGCGTGCCGTTGATGATGTCGACCCGGTCCATCAGCCCGTCGCGTTCGGCCACGCCGCCCCCACGCGGGCCGTACATACCAACGGCATGGACCTCATCAAGGTAGGTCAGCGCGTTGAACTCCTCCGCCAGATCGCAAATCGCCTCGATCGGGCCGAAATCGCCGTCCATGGAATAGATCGATTCGAACGCGATCAGCTTCGGCGCGTCCGCGTCGTCGGCCTCCAGCAATTCACGCAGATGGGCCACGTCGTTGTGCCGGAAGATCCGCTTCGCCCCGCCATTGCGGCGCACCCCTTCGATCATGCTCGCGTGGTTCAGCGCGTCGGAGTAGATAATGAGGCCGGGGAAGAGCTTGGGCAGCGTACTTAAAGTCGCGTCATTGGCGATATAGGCGCTGGTGAAAACCAGGGCCGCGTCCTTGCCGTGCAGGTCGCGCAGCTCATCTTCCAGCGCCTTGTGATAGATCGTCGTGCCGGAGATGTTGCGCGTCCCGCCCGAGCCTGCGCCGGTCGCCTCCAGCGCCTCGTGCATCGCCGCCAGGACCGCCGGGTGCTGCCCCATGCCGAGGTAGTCGTTGCCGCACCACACGGTGATGTCCTGTTCGGACCCGTCGGGCTTGGTCCAGACCGCATGGGGGAAATTGCCACGGCGCCGTTCGATGTCGATGAAGGTGCGGTAGCGCCCCTCCTCGTGCAGCTTGCCCAAGGCGGCGTCGAGCGCGTGGTCGTAAGTCACTGGCGGTCTCCTCCGGAACCCGTGCACCGCACGCATTCCGATCGCTGGCTGTCGTCCGGGCGCACCCGGTTTGGCCGTTCATATGGCGCAACATGCGTCTTGGCCAAGCTACAATTTGCCGCGAGGCAAGCCTTGATCTGGGTCAAGCCGCGCGGGATCGGTCCATGGAACAGGGGGGGGCAGCCCCCCTACGCGCCCGGGGACGCGGCCCGTGACGTTGCGTTATTCCGCGCCGAGGCGCACCTCGACCGCCGGATATCCCAAGCTGTCGGAGAACGCGAAACCGCCGTGGCAATCGTGGCAAAACGCCTGCGAGATGCTCATCGGATTGCCGTTGGGCTGCACCGCGGAATAGACCCATCCGTCCGTGTCCGGTGCTTCGTCCGTCGCCACGCGCGTCATGATGAAAAGCGGCCCCCGGCGCGGGGCGTTTTCGCGCAACGTATAGCTTTCCTTGGCGATCACGGTGCCCACCGGCATCTCGAAGCTCTCGTCATCTTCCTCGTACTGGATATAGGCGTCGTATCCCACGTCATTGACGAAGGTGTTCAGGAACCGCCCGCCATGGAAGCCCGGCGCGGCGGGTCCGGTCTGGGCATGGCCCCATTCGCGGTAGACAGCCGCCACTTCGTTGTCGCCGGATGTGTAATTCTCCAGCAACTCGGCCTCGACACAGGCGTAAAGCGCGTCGATCTGCTCTTGCGTGAAATCGGGGATTTCGGCCTCGAACGTGCAGCCATCGGCATGGCTGTCGGCGGCGGCGGAAGTGCCGAAAAGCGCCGCAAGCATCGCGGCGGAAAGAAGAAGGCGGGTATTCATGACTGGCGTCCCTGCTGGTTTGGTGTCCCTTGGCCAATGCGGCCGTGCGTATGCGACGGTAGACCGGGCGCGCGCGAAAAAGAAACACAAGGCCGATCACAAAGGCGGGAGTGGGGGTTGCACGCCGGTCCGTCGCTGACCCGCCGCCGCCATGTCGCGCCAGGTTCGGAACATAGGCCGTCAGGCCGCCGAACCATCGCCGCCCCGCCCCACCGGGGTGGCGATTTGGCCAGCCAGCGCGCTTCGGTTGCACGCGCAGATGACTTGGCCAGCATAAACTGCCTCGATCCATCGGTCGCAATGCCGCCCCGGCAGGTCGGCAACGGTCCCGCCTTGCACCCCCTGCCCCACCCCTCCACTATGGCCGCCACAACCCCAAATCCCGCAGGAGCCTCCATGTCCCTCGACGCCGTTCTCGCCCGTATCGACACCGACCTCGACCAATCGACCGCGCGCCTGATGGAGCTTCTGCGCATCCAGTCCATCTCCACCGATCCCGCCTTCGATGCGGAGGTCGCGCGCGCCGCCGAATGGCTGGCGGCGGATCTGCGCCGCATCGGCTTCGACGCCTCCGTCCGGCCCACGACGGGCCACCCGATGGTCGTGGCCCATGGCGCCGATGACGGGCCCCACGTGCTTTTCTACGGCCATTACGATGTGCAACCGGTCGATCCGCTCAATCTCTGGCACCGCGACCCGTTCGATCCCGCGATCGAGGAGCAAAATGGCGTGAAGGTGATCCGCGCGCGCGGGGCGTCCGACGACAACGGCCAGCTGATGACCTTCGTGGAGGCGTGTCGCGCTTGGAAAGCCGTCACCGGCAAACTGCCCGCCCGCGTCACCATCTTCTTCGAGGGGGAAGAGGAATCCGGCTCCCCCTCCCTCGTCCCGTTCCTTGAAGCCAATGCCGAGGAGCTGAGGGCAGAGGTCGCGCTGATCTGCGACACCGGCCTCTTCTCCGACGGCACGCCGGGCATCGTGACCCAACTGCGCGGGATGTTGCAGGAGGAGATCACGATCACCGGGCCGTCCATCGACCTGCATTCCGGCATGTTCGGCGGCGTCGCCATGAACCCGATCCGCGTGCTGTCCGGCATCCTTGCCAACCTCCACGACGCGCAGGGAACCGTTCAGGTCCCCGGTTTCTACGACGGCATTCCGGAATTGTCGGAGGAGTTGCGCGCACAATGGGAGGGGTTGGGCTTCAACGTGGAAGGCTTCCTTGGCCCGGTCGGCCTCAGCCACCCGGCCGGCGAAGCCGACCGTACCCCGCTTGAGATGATCTGGTCGCGCCCCACGGCAGAGGTCAACGGCATCTGGGGCGGCTATACCGGTGCGGGTTTCAAGACCGTGCTGCCAAGCCAGGCCCATGCCAAGATCAGCTTCCGCCTTGTCGCGGGCCAGGACCCGCTGCGCCTGCGGGAGAACTTCCGTGATTGGGTCCAGGCGCAATTGCCGCCCGATTGCAGCGCCGATTTCATCGCCCACGGTGCCTCGCCCGCCTCGACCATGGACATCTCGCACCCCGCCTTCGACGTGGCGCGCACGGCGCTGTCGGAGGAATGGCCGAACGAGGCCGCCTTCATCGGCTCGGGCGGGTCGATCCCGGTCGCGGGCTATTTCAAGGAGATCCTGGGCATGGATTCGATCCTTGCGGGCTTCGGGCGGGACGACGACGCGATCCACTCCCCCAACGAGAAATACGACCTGTCGAGCTTCCACCACGGCATCCGGTCCTGGGCGCGCATCCTGCACGGCCTGTCGGGCTGAGGCGGCCAAGGCGGCGACGGGGGCGCATCGGTCGGCGCATCCTGCCCCGCCACCGCACCATGCGCGGCGTCCAGTCCTCCGGTTTCGCTGCGCAACCGGGCGTCGCTTCGTCGCCCTAGCGCACCCTTGTGGGGCCTCTCGCCCCGGCGTAAGCGCAGGCCATGACCTTCGCCGATCATATCCGCGCCACGCTGAAACTTGGCCTGCCGCTGATCGGCGGGCAATTGGCGCAGACCTTCGTGGGCGTCACCGACACGATCATGACTGGCTGGTACGGGGTGGAGGAGCTGGCCGCCGTCGCACTCGGCTCCACCTATTTCCACCTTATCCTGATCCTCGGCATGGGCTTCGGCCTGGCGGTGATGCCGATGGTGGCCCAGGCCTCGGCGCGCGACGACGCGCGGCAAGTGCGCCGGGTCACGCGGATGGGCCTCTGGATCGGGCTGGCCTTCAGCGCGCTCGTCATGCCCGTCTTCTGGTATTCGGAGGCGATCTTGCTGGCCGCGGGCCAGGATCCGGTCATCGCGTCCATCGCGTCGGAGTACCTGATGATCGCGGGCTGGTCGATCTGGCCCGGTGTCCTACTCATCACGCTCCGCTCCCACCTCTCGGCGCTGGATCGGCCCAATATCGTGCTTTACGCGTGGTTGGGCGGGCTGGTCCTGAACGCGGCCCTCAACTGGATCCTGATCTTCGGAAATCTCGGTGCCCCGGAACTGGGGGCCCGCGGCGCGGCCATCGCCTCTCTCGGCACGCATCTGCTGATCTTCACCATCCTCGCGCTCTATGCCGCCCGTGCGCAGGGCATGCGCGACTACACGCTCTTCGCCCGCTTCTGGCGCCCCGATCCCCAGGCCATCGCAGAGGTCTTCCGCCTCGGCTGGCCCATCGCCCTGACGCTTCTGGCGGAGGCCGGGATCTTCATGGCCACGATGATCATGATGGGCTGGATCGGCACGACGGAGCTTGCGGCCCACGGCATCGCGCTCCAGATCATCTCGACCACGTTCATGATCCATATCGGGCTCAGCTCCGCGGCGACGATCCGCGCCGGTCGCGCCTGGTCCAAGAACGATGCGGAGGGGCTGGCCCAAGCTGCGCGCGCGGCCCTGCTTCTGTCGGGGATCACCGTGGCGGCCACCATCGTGCTGCTCATCACCCTCGCCGGGCCGCTTATCGGGCTGTTCGTCGACCCGACCGATCCCCTGCGTGACCAGATCATCACGATCGGTGCCTCGCTTCTGGTCGTGGCCGCGATCTTCCAGCTGGCCGATGCGGGGCAGGTCATGGCGCTGGGGCTGTTGCGCGGGGTCAAGGACACGACCGTGCCGATGATCTATGCCGTGATCTCCTACTGGGCGATCGGGGTTCCGGCGGGCTACGTGCTTGGCCTGCCGATGGGCTGGGGCGGCGAAGGCATCTGGGCGGGACTGGTCGTGGGGCTGGCGATTGCGGCGGCGCTGATGATGGCGCGGTTCTTCGGCATCCTGCGCCGGGCGCGGGCCACCTGACGCGCGACCTAAAGCGCGGCCAGCGCCAGTTGGGAGGCCAGCACGGCGACCAGCGCGCCCACGGCCAGCTCCAGGATCGGCTGCGCGCGGGCCAGCACGACACTCTCGCTCCACCCCGCCAGCACGCCCTTGCGCAGGGTCACGGCGGCCACCGCGACGGCCACCGTCACCGATGCCGTGCCAAGTGCCATGGTCAATGTCCCCAGCACTCCGGCCCAGAACACTCCCATTTGCGCCGTCAGAATCAACAGGAACAGCGCGCCCGTGCAGGGCCGGATCGCCACCGCGCCGATCAGGGCCGCAACCTCCCGCCACGACGTCGCCTGGGCAAGCGCCGCGGGGTCCGGCGCATGGGCATGGCCGCAGGTCGAACAGACATGGTCGTCGCCGGTATGGGCGTGATTGTGGGGGTGATGGTGGTCGTGATCGTGGTGGTGATGGTCGTGGTTATGGTCATGCCCGTGGGTCGCGCCCGACCCCGCCGCGCGCAACCGCCACAGGCCGCGCGCCCCGCGCCAGACCAGCCACAGACCCACCAGCGCAATCGCGGCGAAGCTGAGCGGTGCGAAGACCTGATCGGCCATGTCGGTCATGCGTTCCCGTCCCCAGCCGACCAGCCACAGGCCGACGCCCACCAGCGCGACCGCCGTGACCCCCTGGGCGAGGCTGGAGGCAAGGGCCACCGCCGACAACCTGACGGCCCCGACCGCCCGCGCTGCGCCATAGCCGCCGATCAGCAGCTTGCCATGGCCCGGCCCCGCCGCGTGGAAGAACCCGTATCCGAATGTCACCGCCATCAGGGCGGCCACCGCGCCGGGATCGCCCGCGCGCAAACGGCGTAGCGCGCCCGCCATCGCGCCCTGCGCCTCCCGCTGGCCGTCGAGCGCCCAGGCCGTCACCACGCGGTCCGCGCCCGCCAGCCAAAGGCCCAGAAGCCCCGCCGCCAATGCCACGGCCACACCCACGATCACCCAGCGCATTCGAACACCACCCTGTCCGCGAAAAGCGCGCCCACGGGCGGGAAATTGTCCTCCGCCGCGATCACGCCGCCGATCTCCTCCATCGCCGCTTCCAATGCGTCATAGGCCGCGTCAAGATCCGCACGGATCAATTCATCGGTGCAATCGGCACCGGCCACCTCCATCGCCCCGGTCATCTCGAAGGCGATGTAGAACTCCCTGTCATAGACCTGCGCCGTCAGGGCGCCGTCCCCCAGATCGCTGACCGCCCGGCGATGGGTCGTGCGCAATTGCCCCGGCGCGACCAGGTCAAGGCTGACCGGCTCCGGCGCGCCCAGGTCCAGCGCGGTGTCGCCGCGCAAGAGCGTCAGACCGCCCTCGAACCCGCTGTTCCAGTTCAGATCGAAGCCCAGCGTTGCCGCGACCTCGTCTTCCGTCAGGGTCAGGTCGAAATCCTCGTCCAGCCCGTAATCCTCCAGCAAGATCAGGGTGTAGAGCTCATCGTAGAGCCACGTCACCTCCACCGCCGTCACCCGGCCCTCCTCCACGATCAAGCGCAGGCCCGCGTCGATGAAGATATGGGGATGGGCCTTCGGCGCGGCGGGCCAGAGGGCAAGGGCGGCGCTCAGGGCAAGGAAAAGGGATTTGCGGGGAACGCGCGACATGGCGCAGATATTGGCCGCCCGGCCCCGGCCCGCAAGCCGATTGTCACCGGGTCAGGACGATTGTTCACAAATCCGCCGGGTATTGTTCCCCATGCCGCTCCAATCCGCCACATTTGCGCCCGGTTTGTAGGGCAGACCCGGCAGGTAAGCAGTACAAGGGACGCACCCAGTGGCAGGCCAGACGACATTCAAGCACTTCCTCGCCGATGATCGCGGTGCCGTCACCGTCGACTGGACGGTGCTATCGGCGGCCGCGGTGGGCATGGCGATCGCCACCACGGCGGTGATGTCGGATTCGATCGACATCCTGGGCAGCCGGATGGACGCCGAACTGCGCTCCCGGAACCTCGCGCAGGAATGGGTGACCTTCATGGCCGTCCACTTCGAGCCCGTGCTGCAAACCGGTTTCATCGACGAGGCCCAGGCCGAAGAACTCTACAACATCGCCGACGGCATGATGAACCACGACCTGGTGGAGGCGCTGACCGCCGGTATCGCTGAGATCGAGGATGGCACGATCACCGCAGAAGAGCTGGTGCAGCTGATCTCCATGGCCTCGGTCGCGTTCCAGCGCAATATCGTCGATGACGCGATCCTGAACCACTATTTCGGCCTCGACGGCAGCGATCCGTATTACATGACGGTCGCCGATGCCCCGACATCCACCGGCTCAGGCTGACCTCCGGCCATCTTCCGATGACACAGCCGCGCCCGTGCCTCCGCACCGGGCGCGTTTTTCTGTTCGCGCAAGCGCGCGGATGGCGACGATTACGGTTTCCGCCGTCCCTTGGGATGCAGCGCCGCGCCCAGGATGTGATCCGTGCGATGGATCACCTGCCCCGCATGGCCCACGATCAAGGGATCGGGCGCCTGCGCCACCTCGTCGTCCTTGTCGGGATAGTCCAGCGTCGACAGGAAATGGCGCATGCAATTGAGCCGCGCGCGCTTCTTGTCGTCGGACTTGATGACGGTCCACGGCGCGTCGGCGGTATCGGTGTAGAAGAACATCGCCTCCTTGGCTTCCGTGTAGTCGTCCCACTTATCAAGGCTCGCCTTGTCGATGGGCGACAGCTTCCAGCGTTTCAGGGGGTCGGTCTCCCGGCTGGCGAAGCGGCGCTTCTGCTCGTCCTGCGTCACCGAGAACCAGTATTTGTAGAGCCTTATGCCCGCGCGCGTCAGCATCCGCTCGAATTCCGGGGTCTGGCGCATGAATTCCAGGTATTCACCCGGCTCGCAAAAGCCCATCACCCGCTCCACACCCGCGCGGTTGTACCAGGAGCGGTCGTAGAACACCATTTCGCCCGCCGTCGGCAGATGCTGCACGTAGCGTTGGTAATACCATTGCCCGCGCTCCTCGTCGGTGGGTTTGTTGAGCGCGACCACGCGCGCCTCCCGCGGGTTGAGATGCTCGTTGAAGCGCTTGATCGTGCCGCCCTTGCCCGCCGCATCGCGGCCCTCGAACAGCATCACGATCCGTTCGCCGGTCTCGCCCACCCATTTCTGGACCTTCAGAAGCTCCGCCTGCAACTTCGCCTTCTCGCGCTCGTAGGTGCCGCGGTCGAGCCGGTCTTCATAGGGGTAGGACCCCGTCTCGAACACGTCCTCGATCTCGCGCCGGGTCGGTTCGGGTGTGGATGCGGGTGTGGCCTTGGCCTTCGCCTTAGCCCGGCTTGGCAGTTCAACGATGTCTTTCATGGCAGCGCCCCTGTTCGGTTGGATCTGCCGCGCAGATTAGACCGCTTCGCCCGCCCGCGCCTTGAGCCATGTCAAACCGCGTGCAATGCCGACACCCCCGCAAAATCGAACGACAAGGCGGTGGAGCCATTGGCCGCCCCAGCCACCAGCGACCGCACCCGGCGGCCCATCGCAAGCACGTCGCCCGACCGCTCCGGCCCGTGCAGATCCTCGGGCAGGCCATCGGGGAACAGAAGGTGCAGGTCCGCGCGCGCCCCGTCGCTCATCCCGTCCCACGCCTGGGGCCCCAGAAGCAGGCTTTCGACCGCGATCCCGCCGGCGCTCAGGATATGGTGCCCCTCCAGCAACAGGTGGACATACCGGAACGGCGCCTTTGGCGCCTCGGCCCGCACATCGGGCAGGCCCAGCAGATCCTTGGCGGGGGCCAGCACGCAGGCCGCCGCGAACATGCGCGCCACGGCGGGGCCGCGCACGGCGATGCGGTGATGGCGCGACACGCGCAGCGATCCGCCCGCCGGTCCCTTGATCGACACGGGCCAAAGCGCGGGATCGGCGCGCGCCTCCGCCACGCTGACATCACGGCTGAAGACCCAGGCCACCGCCTGCAGACCCGCGTCCTGCGTCACCACCAGATCGCCGGGGCGCAAAGCCTCCACCGCCACGAACCCCCGGGGCGTCAGGATCGGAGTGCCGCCGGTGAAACAGATATTCGGGCCGCCCGGCGTCGGCGTCTCGTCATTGTCGAAGCCCGTCGAGGCGCGCTGGATGGAGCGTCCGTCGACATCATTGCCCAGATCCTCGCCGCTGCCCGATCGGGTCGCGGTGCCGGAGAACCCGGCGTAGTCATTGGGCGGGTCATCAAGCGTGTCGCCGTTATACGTGGCTTGGATATATTCGTCGTTCGCAGGGTCGTAGACGACGATGTTGTCGCGGCCATTGTTGAAGACCCCGCCACCGAAATCCGCGTCGAAGGCCAGGTTGTCGCCGGTTGTCGCGGGCAGGTTGCCGCCATTCTGGACATTGCGCACCACCACCGCGTGGGCCCCGGCCTCCAGAACCGTGCCCGGCGGGAAGGTGAACCAATTGCCGCGCCCGGCATCCCACAATTCCAGCCCCGAGATGTCGATGGCCGACCCGGACGTGTTGACCAGTTCCAGGTATTCGTCTCCGCCACGGGCCACGCCGCTGCCATCGGTGTCGGTGTTGAACCCGCCCGAGCTGTTGGGGTCCACCAGGACCTCGTTGATCGCTATGCCACCCAGCAGCGTATCGGGCATGGGGCCTGACTACCTTTCTTGCGCGTGCACCGCGCGGGTTACCGGCTTGCGCGTGTAACGCGCAGGCTACCGGGCTTTTGCGGTAGGATTATGGCGCGCGCGGCGCGCCGGGCCGTGCCGCGCTCGGCACGGTTTTCCTTTACCCAACCGGGCGATCGCGCCTAGGGTTCCTGCCATGACGCATCGCATTCCATTCGTACCGCCCGGCGACAGGCCCTGATCCCGCTGAGCGGAGCTATCTTTGCCTGTCCCACGCGCCCCCGCCCAGATGGTCGGGGGTTTTTTCGTCCCCTCCCCCGTCCCTTCATCCCGGCCCGTCCCATGCAATCGTCCCGGCACCCGCCCCGCCTTCTGACCCTGATCCTGCTGAGCGGGCTGACAACGCTGTCGCTCAACATGTTCCTGCCCTCCCTGCCCGCCATCGCCGCGGCGTTGGAGGCCGACTACGCCCTCGTCTCGCTCTCCATTGCGGGCTACCTCGCCGTCACCGCCTTGGCGCAACTGGTCGTGGGTCCTTTGTCGGACCGGATCGGGCGACGGCCCGTGGTTTTGGGCGGTCTGGCGATCTTCGTGATCGCCTCGCTTGTCTGTGCCATTGCGCAATCCATCTGGGTCTTTCTGGCCGCGCGGCTCGCCCAATCGGCGATCAGCGCGGGCTATGCCATGTCGCTGGCCATCACCCGCGACACCACCGCGCCCGAGGCTGCGGCCGCGCGCATCGCCACCATCGCCATGTTCATGGCGCTCGCCCCGATGCTGGGGCCGATGCTCGGCGGCCTGATCGAGACGTTTCTGGGCTGGCGCGCGAGTTTTCTTGCCTATGCACTGGCCGGCTCCGCGCTGTTCGCGTGGTGCTGGCACGATCTGGGGGAGACGGCGGGCAAGGCCGATCCCGACCGCCCCCGGCAACGGGCCTGGACGCTGCTGGCCCAGCCGCGCTTCTGGGCCTTCGCGCTTTGCACCGCGTTTTCGACCGGGGCCTTCTACATCTTCATCACTGGCGCACCGCTTGTGGCGAGCGCCACGTTCGGCATCGGGGCCGCCGGGATCGGCGTGGCCATCGGCTCGATCACCGCGGGCTATATGACCGGCTCTTTCCTCACGACCCGGCTTGCCGCGCGCGTGGGTGTGACGGGCATGATGCTTGTGGGCCGTATCACTGCCTGCCTCGGCCTGTCCCTGGGTCTGATCGCGGTGGCGTTTGGCGCCGTAACGCCCCTCACGTTCTTTGCGGCGACGATCTGCGTGGGCCTCGGCAACGGGCTGACAATGCCGTCGAGCAATTCCGGCGCGCTGTCCGTCCGGCCCGATCTGGCAGGCACCGCGGCCGGTGTCATGGGCGCGTTGACCGTGGGCACCGGGGCGGCGCTGACGGCGCTGGCGGGCGCGCTCGTCTCCGACCACCCCGCCCCTGCCGTCTTGCTCGGGCTGATGCTCAGCGCCTCCGCCGTGGGTCTTCTGGCCGCCATGGCCGCGCGACGGGGCGGGGTGTGAGCGCCACGCCACGCAATTCCCCGCACGCCGCCGAATTCGCGACGTCCATGGGCCGTATCCTCTTCCCCCGGCCCCCCAAACCTGCCATTATTGGCGTTCAGGCACACAAGATAGAGCAGCACCATGGCCGACGACCTTCTTTCAGGGCAGCCCGACGCGAATGCCTATGACGCCTCCTCCATCGAGGTGCTGGAGGGGCTGGAGCCCGTGCGCAAGCGCCCCGGCATGTATATCGGCGGCACCGATGAACGCGCGCTGCATCACCTGGTGGCCGAGGTGCTCGACAATTCCATGGACGAGGCTGTCGCGGGCCACGCCACCCGGATCGAGGTCGAATTGCACGCCGACCATTCCGTCACCATCCGCGACAACGGACGCGGCATCCCCGTCGACCCGCACCCGAAATTCCCCGACAAATCCGCGTTGGAGGTGATCCTCTGCACCCTCCACGCGGGCGGCAAGTTTTCCGGCAAGGCCTACCAGACCTCCGGCGGTTTGCACGGCGTCGGCATCTCCGTCGTCAACGCGCTGTCCGACACGCTCCGGGTGGAGGTGGCCCGCAACCGGGAGCTCTTCGCTCAGGATTTCTCCCGTGGTGTCCCGCAAGGCCCTGTCCAATCCCTCGGCGCCACCCCCAACCGGCGCGGCACCACCGTCACGTTCCATGCCGATGAGCAGATCTTCGGCTCCCTGCGGTTCAAACCCGCCCGCCTGATGAAGATGGTCCGCTCCAAGGCCTATCTCTTTTCGGGGGTGGAGATCCGCTGGAAAACCGCCATCGACGACGGCGAAACCCCGGCGGAGGCGACCTTTCACTTCCCCGGCGGCCTCAGCGATTATCTCAAGGAAACCCTGGGCCAGACCGCCACCTATACCGAGCAGCCCTTCGCCGGGAAGGTCGAGTTCGAGGCGCGTTTTTCCGTCCCCGGCTCCGTCGAATGGGCGATCTCCTGGACGCCCGCGCGTGACGGCTTCATCCAATCCTACTGCAACACCGTCCCTACCCCCGAAGGCGGCACCCACGAAGCCGGGTTCTGGGTCGCGATCCACAAGGGCATCCGCGGATACGGGGAGCTTTCGGGCAACAAGAAAGCGGGCCTGATCACCCGCGACGACCTGATCACCGGGGCCTGCGCGCTGGTGTCGTGCTTCATCCGCGAACCGGAATTCGTGGGCCAGACCAAGGACCGCCTCGCCACCACCGAAGCGCACCGGCTGGTGGAGGCCGCCGTGCGCGACCATTTCGACATCTGGCTCGCCTCCAACACCAAGGAAGCGGGCGCGATCCTCGATTTCCTCGTCCTGCGCGCCGAGGAACGCCTGCGCCGCAAGCAGGAAAAGGAGACGCAGCGCAAATCGGCCACCAAGAAGCTGCGCCTGCCCGGCAAGCTCGTCGATTGTTCCACCGCCACCCGCGACGGCACCGAATTGTTCATCGTGGAGGGCGACAGCGCGGGCGGGTCGGCCAAGATGGCGCGTGACCGCAAGACCCAAGCCCTCCTGCCCCTGCGCGGCAAGATCCTCAACGTGCTGGGGGCGGCCTCCTCCAAGCTCGGCCAGAACGCCGAGATTTCCGATCTTTGCCAGGCCCTCGGCGTCGGCATGGGGACCAAATTCAATATCGAGGATCTGCGCTACGACAAGGTCATCATCATGACCGACGCCGATGTCGACGGCGCCCATATCGCGGCGCTGCTGATGACGTTCTTCTTCTCCCAGATGCGCCCGATGATCGACGCGGGCCACCTGTACCTCGCCTGCCCGCCGCTGTTCCGCCTGACCCAAGGCGCCAAGCGCGTCTATAGCATTGATGAGGCGGAGCGTGACGAATGGCTCGAACGCGGCCTCGGCGGCAAGGGCAAGATCGACGTCTCCCGCTTCAAGGGCCTGGGAGAGATGGATGCCAAGGACCTCAAGGAGACGACGATGGATGTGCGCACACGCAAGCTGATCCGCGTGTCGGTGGACGAAGACGCGCCCGGGGAAACCGGCGATCTGGTCGAACGCCTGATGGGAAAGAAGCCGGAATTGCGCTTCCAGTATATCCAGGAAAACGCGCGGTTCGTGGAGGAGTTGGATGTTTAACCGCTTCTGCCTCGCCACCCTCATCCTCGCCACCGCCGCATGCGGCAGTGCGCCCGAGACGCTCATCATGTCCCGCCGCACCGGCCTGACCGGCAGCGGAGAGATCACCCAAGGCGCGCTGCGCAATTCCGGCGAAATGCGGATCGAGACCCAATACGAGACCTTCACCGGCCGCTGGGTCGCCGTCCGCGAGGGCGCGAACCAGGGGCTCGAGCTGCTGCAAAGCTACGCCGGCGGGTCGATCCTCCGCGGCACGGCGGAGCTTCTGTCCGAAACCGAGGCCGGCTTCGGCACGGCGATCCTGACCAGCGACGGCGGCCGCTCCATGCGGTGTGAGTTCAGGTATACGGGCGTGAACATCACGGCGATTGGGGTGTGTGAGACAACGGACGGGGAAGTGTTTGATTTGCAGGTGTCGTGAGCCTGGACTTCAGCTTTCCAAAAGCAAAGAACTGTGGAGCTAAAATGGTATCGATTGCGTTGGATTGTCCGCACTGTGGCTCAAGAAAATCGGCATTTGAACTCGCTCGAGATTATCCCGACTTGGGTACTGATAGAATGGTTAGCACTATAGGGGCGTGCGGGGTTTGCAGGCGAAATATCTTACTCCAGTTCCAGTATTTGCATTCTGGTCGGGGCGCGGGACCAATCGAAAACGCTAAACAGGAAGACGGCATTACAAAATACACTCTTGTGGGATTTTATCCAAAGCCCCCTGAGCCAAAGTTGGCCGCACACATTCCTGAAAAAGTTTCAGTGCCGCTTGCGGAAGCGGAAGAGTGTTTCATCGCAGGTCATTTTTCCGCAGCCGGTTCATGCTACCGAAAAGCTATTGAGCGGGCTGTCAGGATACTGGACTCTGCAGGAAAAGGCATGCTCAATTCGAGAATACGAAAGATCGAAAAAGAGCGTTCCTTACCCAAATCCTTAGTCGACCTGCTCGATGAAGTTCGCCTTTTTGGTAACGACGCCATTCATGACGATCTAGATCCAACCAAAGAAGATTGCGACGCAGCTCGTGACTTTGCCGACCTCTTTTTGACCTTTACCTTTAGTCTTCCTGCAAGAATTGAACATGTTCGCAGCAAACGTCATTTGGATGCCGAATAACGCAAAACCTCGGTGGATCTTCGTCTGAAGGTTACACGTAGACCCGCGGGGCGGCGCATCCGCCCTCTGATCGACCCACTTTATTGCAGCCAAAGCACTCCTAGCCATCAACCGCGGACCAAGATCCACCAAAGCGCCGCCCCGTCACGCCAAAAGCGTGCCGACTAATCATGGCGCACCTCCGGTGCGACGGGGCGGGTCGGCGCTGGCCACGGCGCGCTGCGCGCTTGATTCCGTGGCCGGGTCCTCTGCTCATCCGTAGATCAGACGCGCCATCGCCTGCCCGTGGGATGGCGCAGCGACGCCGGTTTGCTCCACTTTATCCCGGCCAAACCCCTCCCGGCCATCTGCCGCACGCCCAGCCTCACCAAAGCGCCAGCCCGTCACGCCGAAGGCGTGCCGCTCATACACGGCGCATCTCCGGTGCGCCGGAACGGGCAGGCGCTGGCGCGGGCACCACAGGTGCTGTTCCGCGCTTGGGTCTCCGCCTCGCCCGTAGACCGGGCTTCAGCCCGGAGTCTCACCGTCCGCCACTCGCGCCTTGGCCCGCTCGACTGTAGGGCGGGACTTGTCCCGCCGTCTCCCCATCGGCCGGGTCAAACCCCGCCCTTCGCGCTCCCACCGCACTGCCGTTTTGCGCCCGCAAAACGGACCGGAAAACGCGCGTTTTTCGGCTGCGGCCAACCCTCCCTCTTCCACGCCCCCCCCCTTAACAAACCGTTAACAAAAATCCCTTTCCCAAACAAAACCAACACCTTAACCCCCGGTTGCAACCTTGCAACCCACTCCCCCTTGCCACACCCCACCTCCCGCGCCCACACTCAGGCCCATTGATTGACCCATAAGGAAGACCCCATGCGCGCCCTCATATTTGCCCTCGCCCTCCTCCTGCCCCTCGCGGCCCAGGCCCAGACCAACGACACCTCCAACCCGATCATCGCCCGCATGGCTCAGCTGGTCGCCGCCTACAACGCCCAGGACCTCGCCGCGATCGGCGCGATCTATGCCGAGGATGCCGCCCTCTTCCCGCCGGGGGAGGCCGCGATCCTGGGGCGCGAGGCCATCGTCCAGCACTACGCCGACGCCATCGCCTCCGGCGCGCGGGACGTGCAGTTCATGACCTTCGACATCCGCTCCACCGACGCCACCGCCGTGGAGGTGGGAGAGACCGTTCTGCAAGCCGGGGAGAACCGCGTCGTCACCCGTTACATGCATCTGTGGGAGGTGATCGACGGACAGATCCTCCTGACCCGCGACATGTATCACGTCCTGTCGATCCAGTGACGCCCGCCGACGCCCAGACGCTCCTCGCCGACCATTTCGCGCCCTGGGTCCTCGACCTGAATCTCAGCGTGGCGGAGATCGGCGAAAGCCACGCCCTGACCCGCCTGCCCCTCACTCCCCGGCTCGCGCGGGTGGGCGGCATCGTCTGCGGCCAGGCGCTGGCGGCCCAGGCCGACACGACGATGATCCTCGCGCTTGCGGGCTATGTGGGGGATTTCGTGCCCGCAGGCACCGTCACGCTGGACACGCAATTCCTGCGCCCCGGCAGCGGGACCGCGATCCTCTGCCACGCCACGATCATCCGGGCGGGCAAGACCCTCGCCTTCGCCCGGGCCGACCTGCGCGCGGAGGAGAGCGGCAAACCCGTCGCCACGGTCACCGCCACGCTCGCCCTGCCCTAATCCTGCTGGCTTTCCAGAAAAGCGACGAGGTCCACCACTTCCGGGCTGGTCAGCACCGTCTGCCCGCCGGGGCTGGTCATCACCTCGCTCATGTCGCTGAAGACCCGGCCAAAGATCGGCATCTCGCCACCATGGCCCACCAGCGGGTCGCGCCCGTCAATCAACCACGCCACGCCCACACGAGGGAAATAGCCGCCATAGCGCGCCTCGATCTGGCGCAGGTCGGGGGGCGGGATCACCAGGATCTCTGCCATCGGACCATTGCCCCGCAGGTCAATGCCGTGGCAGACGGCGCAGTTCTCGGCATAAAGCGTCGCCCCCGCCTCAAGGTCTTGGGCGGCGGCGGGCATGGGCGCGATGAGGGCGGCCAGTGCAAGGTGGCGCAGAAATGACATGGGTGATCCTCCTCCCCCCAGATTAAAGGTTGAAACGGCGCGCGCCTTGATCCCCGTCAAACCGGTTCGGTGTTGCTTGTGCCGGACGGGGATTCGCGCCAACGTGCCGGTTATGCGCCTCACGCTTTTGATTGTTCTGACCCTGATCCTCGCTGCCTGCGGCCGTCCACTGACCGAGGCTGAGGCCGCCTATATGGCCGAGCTTCAGGGTGACACGTTCGACCCTCGCCCCGTTCGGATCGCCGAAAACCCGCTGGTGGGCATCTTCACCCAGACCTACCCCACGCGCCCGCCCGTGACCTGCCGCGAACGGATCGTCCCGCCGCCCGAGACCGCCACCATTTCCGCGCGCACCGGTGGGATCGTGTTTTTCAACACGCTGCATCTGCGCGAAGACCTCGTCTTGCCCGATTACACCCGGTTCCCCGATGGAACGCGCGGCCTTGTCGCGGCGATGTTCTTCGCCCATGAGATGACCCATATCTGGCAATGGCAGAACCGGGCGATCACCAATTACCACCCGTTCCGCGCCTTCTGGGAACATGCGACGATCGAGGACCCGTACCTGTTCTCCACCGATGAGCCGCGGGCGTTCCTGTCCTACGGCTTCGAGCAGCAGGCCTCGCTGGTGGAGGAATATGTCTGCTGCCGTGCCGTCCATCCCGAAGGCGGGCGCACCGCGCGGCTGGAGGCGCTGATCGGACAGGTCATGCCCGTCACCCCCCTGCGGGAGCGGGCCGACAGCACACCCATCTTCTTGCCGTGGGAGGATGCGCCCCTCTCCGGTATCTGTTCCTGATCGGGGGTCCCATGCCCACCCAAGCGCTCATCATGTTCGCCGCCGGGATCGGCATTCCGCTTCTGGCGGCGCTCAATGCGCGGCTTGGGGCGAATATCGGCTCTCCTGCGGCGGCGGCCACGATCCTGTTCATCGTGGCGTTCTGTGCGGCGGGGGCGACGATGATCCTGACGGGGGTGGAGCCCTTGCGCGCCCTGCCCGGTCAGCCAAAACACCTGTTCCTTGCGGGGCTCCTGGTGGCGTTCTACGTGCTCAGCATCACCTATGTCGCGCCCAGTTTCGGGATCGGAAACGCGGTCTTCTTCGTGCTTCTGGGCCAATTGGTCAGCGCCGCGGCGATCGACCATTTCGGCCTGTTCGGCGCGCAGGTGGCCCCGGTGACGGGCCTGCGCCTTGCCGGGATCGCGGTGATGGGGATCGGCGTGGCGATCACCCAGTTGGGCCTCGCGCGCTAGGGACGCTCAGCCGGCCTTTTCGGCCAGCTCCAGCCATTCCATTTCAGCCGCGTCCAGCTTGCCCTGCCGCTCTGCCAGAGCTTCCGTGGCCTTCTGGGCCTTGACGGGATGGGCGGTATAGATGTCGGGATCGGATAAAAGCTCGGAGAGTTTGGCAATCTCCGCCTCCAGCCGCTCGATCAAGGCGGGCAGTTCCTCCAACCGGTGCTTCTGCGTATAGGACAGGCCGTCTTTCGCCGGTTTTTCAGCGGCTTGCGCGGCGACCTTCATGGGCTTGGCCTTGGTCGGAGCACCTTGCAACAGCGTCCGGTCGCCCCGCTGCGCCAGCATGTCGGACCAGCCGCCGGCATAGGCCACGGCCCGCCCCGCCCCTTCCAGCGCCACCGTGACCGTCGCGACGCGGTCGAGGAAATCGCGGTCGTGGGAGACCAGCAGGACCGTTCCGGGATAATCGCCGAGCAGGTCCTGCAACAGGTCGAGCGTTTCCACATCCAGATCGTTGGTCGGTTCGTCGAGGACCAGCAGGTTGCTTTCCCGCGCCATGATCCGCGCCAGCAGGAGCCGCGCCTTTTCCCCGCCCGAGAGCGAACGCACGGGCGCGCGGGCCTGGGCATCGTCGAACAGGAAATCCTTGAGGTAGCCCACGACATGCCGGGGCGTGCCGCGCACCATGACCTGATCGGCCCGGCCACTGACCCCGATCTCCGGATCACCCGCCAGCGCGTCCCAAAGCGTCTGGTTCGGGTCAAGGGCGGAGCGGGTCTGATCGAAGACCGCCATTTCGATCCCGGTGCCAAGCGTCACCGACCCCGTATCGGGCGCAAGCCTGCCCGTCAGCATGTTCAGAAGCGTCGTTTTGCCCGCGCCATTGGGCCCGACGAAGGCCACACGATCCCCACGCAGGACGCGCAGGTCGAAAGGTTTCAGGATCACCGTGTCGCCGTAGGTCTTGGAAATCCCCTGCGCCTCGATCACGCGTTTGCCGGATTGGGTCCCGGCCTCGAACGCCATCGCCGCAGTGCCCTGCCGCCGGATCATGGCGGAGCGTTCGGCGCGCAATTCCCCAAGCGCACGCACCCGTCCCATGTTGCGCTTGCGCCGCGCGCTGATGCCCTCCACGGCCCACCGCGCCTCTGCCTTGATCTTGCGGTCGAGCTTGTGGCGGGCCAGATCCTCCTCCGCCCAGATCGTGTCGCGCCATGCCTCGAACCCGTCAAACGCCCCGTCACGGCGCCGCACCACGCCCCGGTCGAGCCAGAGCGTGCCGCGCGCCAGCGCCTGAAGGAACGCCCGGTCGTGGGAGATGACGATGAACGCGGCCTTGCTGGCCGACAATTCCCGCTCCAGCCACTCGATCGCCTCGATATCCAGATGGTTCGTGGGTTCGTCCAGCAACATCAGGTCCGGCGCTTCGGCCAGAAGCCGCGCCAGCGCCGCGCGCCGCCGTTCCCCGCCCGAGGCCGCCGCCACATCCGCATCCAGGCGCAGCTTCAGCCCCTCCGCCGCCGCCTCCACCCGCCATTCCTCGGACGGGCCGAGCGTGGCGAGCGCGAAGTCCCGCAAGGTGGCGAACCCGGTGAAATCCGGGTCCTGCTCCAGGTAGCCCACGGAGGTGCCATCGGGCAGGACGCGGCTGCCCGCATCGGGTTCCACCAGCCCCGCCATCACCTTCATCAGCGTCGACTTGCCCGACCCGTTGCGCCCCACCAGCGCCATACGGTCCCCCGCCTGCACGATCAATTCGAGGTCCGCGAAAACCGGATCGCCCCCGAAAGTGAGGGCAATGTCAGAGAGTTGCAGAAGCGGAGGTCTGGCCATGGCCCCGGGCTAGTCCCCGCGCCCGCCGCGGTCAAGGCGATCCGTGGTGAGACAGATCGGTCACAGGTCTTGTTTTGTTGGCTACGGGGCGATTGCCGTGGGGTCACCTCTGCACGATAGTACCCGCAGGAAAGCTGCCCATTTCTTGAAGGATTTCAATATGCGGACCCTGATTCTCTCCACGAGCCTCCTCGCGCTCGGCACCGTCGCGGCCCAGGCGCAGGTCTATGGCTCGGCGGGCTTCACGTTCAGCGACACTCATCTGAGCAATGTCGCACAAAATCCGATCGTAGGTAGCCCGACGAACGAACCCTTCGACAACACGTTGCATCGCTATACCGGCACGATCGGATACCTTTGGAATGACATGGTCTACGGGCAGCTGGAATTCAGCAGCGCCGAAACGGACCTCGATGATCAGACGGTGGAGGACGCCTATCTCAGCAGCTATCGCTATGCTGTTCGCGGTGGCTATGTCGGCGGAACGTTTGTCATTGGTGCGTTCTACGGCGCGTTCGAGACGATCCAGGATAACGATGCCAACAATCGAACGAGTGAACGTGAATTCTGGGGCATCGAAGGCAGCTATCGTCTTCCGCAGAACGTCACCGCCTTTGTGCAGATCGGTCAGATCGGGGGGCCGGGCGGCACCGATGGGGGTGGTGACGATTCCATTCACGACGCGGACTTCTATCTTCTGGGCGCAAGTTATGACCTGTCCGACTTTGTCACTCTGACCGGATCGTTCGCGGATGCAAACGGACGGATGGACGGGGATGACATGGAAGCGAGCACCTTCTCCGTCCGGATGGATTTCGATGTCCCCAGCGTACAGAACCTCTTCCTGCACGCTGAGATCACGCAAACCCGGCTCTTCCAGGACGAAAGTGGTGGTGAGGAGATGCGTGACAACACAATCTCGCTCGGAGCCACCTACCGCTTCGGTGGCCAGGGGCCCATGACCACGATGGCGGATCTCGGCTACCTCGAAAACTGGTCGGCCCTGTCCGGCGGCGTGATGGAGTAGGCCTTCAACCCCCCAGCATCCAGGTGCCGTCCGGCCAGAAGGCGTGGAAGGCGAACGCGAACATGACGTCGTGGGGCAGGTCCTGGCCCGCGGCGTTACGCACGCGGATCTGGCCCACATCGCGCCCGTCGGCGATCCGCGCCGCGTCGAGGGCGGAGGCCGCGCCCGCTTCCCACGTGATCGTCACCCCCGCCTCCGTCACTTCCCCCACCTGCGACAGGCGCTCCAGCGTCCAGGCGCGGTCGCCCACCCGCACCACGCGGGCCAGCGGGCTGATGCCGTGGGGCGGCTCCTCCCCCGAATAGAGGAACGGCCAATTCTCCGTATCGTAGCCCACGTAGGGGTTGCGCCCATAAGGCCTGCGAAATCCGCGCGGTTCGGCCATGACGACACCGTCGGGATAGGCGGCACGGAACGATTCCCAGCTTTCCAGCCAGCCCGGCAGCTGCACCAGCTCCGTGCCCGCATGGACGCCCACAATCCCCTCTCCGACCGCCTGTTGCCACCAGCTTTCGGTCTGACGGTCGAACATGATCATGTCGGAATGGCGCAAATTGCCCGACACCCCGAAGCTGAGCACCTCGCCCCCCACGCGCCGGTCGAACACCATGGCGGAGTTGCACAAAGGACAATAGGTGACGGCAAAGGGGAACCCGCCCACTTCATCATTCACGATTTCGTGCCAGGTCAGGTAGCGCAGGGGATAGGCGCGCGCGGCGGTGCCCTCGAAGGCGACGGTCAGAACCGGCTCCGCGCCCGCGAGGCCGTCTTCGCGCGCGGCGTCGATCATCCGGGGCATGTCGAGCGCGGGGATACCATCGCGCGGCACCCCGCCGGAGCGGACCTCCGACAGATCGACAATCGCGGTGCTGAAATCGGTGTTGGGCCAGCCGGCGGTCGGGTCGATGCCCTGGGCCACGGCAGGTGCGGCCAGCAGAGCGGCGGCCAGCGCCAACGGTTTCAAATGTCCCATCATCATCTGCGTCCCCTCCCACAAGAAACGGGCGCGCCGTTCGCTCGGACGCGCCCGTTCAGGATGTCAGGCGGACGAGGCGGGTCACAGCCCCTTTCACGCAGATGTGCGCGGGCGAGAGGTTACTCCGTCACCTCGGCCTCTTCGTCCTCGGGCGGCGGCGGCACGGGATCATCGGCGCGGACGCGAACCGCGACCATGCGATCCGGCTCCCCCACCACGGCACCGTTCCGTCCCCGGCCCCGGCGGATCAGATCGACATGCTCCATGCCTTCGACCACCTGCCCCACGATCGTGTAGCTGCCGTTGAGATGCGCGGCGGGCTCGAACATGATGAAGAACTGCGAGTTGGCGCTGTCGGGCCGCTGCGCGCGGGCCATGCCGATGGTGCCCCTCTCAAAGCTCAGGTCCGAGAATTCAGCGGGAAGATCGGGATATTCCGACCCACCCCGCCCGGCATAGCGCATGTCCATGCCGATGCGCCCGAATTCGACGTCGCCCGTCTGCGCCATGAAGCCGTCGATCACCCGGTGAAAGACCACGTTGTCATAGGCGCCTTCCTCGGCCAGGGTCACGATCCGCTCCACATGAAGCGGGGCGGTCTCCTCGAACAGGTCGATGATGATCGTGCCTTCGCCTTCGCCCGCGATATCGATCTCCAGCCCGGTGGCCGCGGCCTGCGTCGCCGCGCCCGCCACGATCATCGCAAGGACCAGCCCCTTACGCATCGGCGGCCACCTTGACGGAGATCATCTTGTCGGGGTTCGCGGGCGGCTCCCCCCGGGTGATCGCGTCCACATGCTCCATCCCGTCGATGACGCGGCCATAGACCGTGTATTGACCGTTGAGGAAATCGTTGTCCTTGAAGTTGATGAAGAACTGGCTGTTGGCGGAATTGGGATTGGAGGATCGCGCCGCGCCAAGGGTGCCGCGTGCATGGGGCAGTTTGGAGAATTCCGCCGGCAGATCCGGCTTGTCCGACCCGCCGGTCCCCGCCATGCGCAGATTGCCGCCGTCCTTGCCGTGCTGCACGTCGCCGGTTTGCGCCATGAAGCCGTCGATCACCCGGTGAAAGACCACGCCGTCATAGGCACCTTCGCGGGCCAGCTCCTTCATCCGGTTGGTGTGTTCGGGCGCGACATCGGCCATCAGCTCAATCGTGACGGTGCCGTCCTTGAGTTCCATGAGGATCGTGTTTTCGGGGTCTTTGATATCGGCCAATTTGGCTCTCCTTGAGATGTCTGTTGTGTGAAGTGTCCGGGATGTCCCGCCTCAGCGGGCATATTTCTCGTTCAGCGCTTTGTGGACGGCGGGCGTCACGAAGGGGGAGACGTCCCCGCCAAGGCGCGCGATTTCCTTGACGAGTTTCGACGCAATGGCCTGGTGTTCGGCCTCTGCCATCAGGAAGACGGTGGTGATGTCGGCGTTCAGCTTCCGGTTCATGCCGACCATCTGGAATTCGTATTCGAAATCCGCCACCGCGCGCAGGCCGCGGATGATGAATTCCGCCCCCACGTCCACGGCGCAGTCGATCAGCAGGTTCTCGAACGGGTGGGCCACGATCTCCGTCCCGAAGGCATCGGTCATCTTGGCGCATTCGGCCTCAACCATCGCGACGCGTTCATCGAGGTCGAACAACGGCCCCTTGTCGCGGTTGATCGCGATGCCGATCACCAGCTTGTCGACCAGCTTGCAGGCCCGCTTGATCACATCGACATGGCCAAGCGTGATCGGGTCGAATGTCCCCGGATAAAGCCCTGTGCGCATCGGCGCCCTCCCTCGTGCGTCGCGACGGAGGCAAACACGATTGGCGCGCCGGTTGCAACCGAGTCAGGGGACGGGCGGCGGGGCGTCGGCGGTCAGAAGCCCTTTATCATGCCTTCAAGTGCGGCCTTTTCCATCGAAAGCTCGGCCAATTGCGCCTTCACCACGTCACCGATGGAGATCAGGCCGATCATCTCCGCCCCGTCCATCACGGGCATGTGGCGGAACCGCCCCTCGGTCATCTTCTTGAGCACGCTGTCCACGGTCTCGTCCCGCGTGGCGGAGATGATCTTGGATGTCATCAACTTTTCCACCGGATCGCTCAGGCAGCCCGGGCCGGTCGCCCCTATGGCGCGCACGATGTCGCGTTCCGACAAGATGCCGTTCATGGAGGTGCCGTCCGACGACACCACGACCGCGCCGATCCGCTTGGCCGACAGGATCTTGGCCGCATCCCCGACGCTGGAGCCCGGTGCCACCGACACCACGCCGTCACCGCTTTTGTCCTTCAGGATTTCTTGGACCAGCATGGGAACGCTCCTTTACCACCTGTGGCTCGATTGCATGGGCAAGCGTCCCCCGGCACGGGGCGTTCTGTCAAGGTTTTGCGCCATTTAGCCAAGGCTCTGCGCCTCCAGCCGCGCGATCTCACCCCGGATGCCATCGCCCAGAAGCCCCGCCACCCGGTCCAGCCGCGCGTCCCGTTGCCCCGCATGGCGGGTCAGCCAGAAGGTCCGCGTGAGCGCGACATCGCCGGGCAGGACCCGCACCAGTTCCGGGGCGGCCGGCAGGGCGAAATCGTGGACCACCGCCAACCCGCCCCCCGCGCGCGCCATCTGCAATTGAACCGAGATCGAGGTGGAGGTGAGCGGCACCCGCACCACCCCGAGGGCGGAGAGGTAATCCAACTCCGCATCGAAGATCATGTCCGGGATATAGCCGATCATCCGCGCATCGCGGAGGTCCGCTACCCCGCGCGGCGCGCCGTTTCGCGCCAGCCAGTCCTTGGACGCGGCCAGCGACAGGCGATAATCCCCCAACTTCTCCGCCAGTAATTTATCCGTCTGCGGGCGTGAGACGCTGATCGCCAGATCAGCCTCCCGCCGGGACAGGTTCACGATCCGCGGCAGGGCGAGGATTTGCAGGTCCAGATCCGGGTGGCTCTCCGCGATCCGCGCGCAGACCTGCGGCAGAAGATAGGTGGCACACCCGTCCGGCGCACCGATGCGGATCGCGCCCGACAGGCGCTCCCCCGCCCCCGTCAGGGCCCCCACGCCGCGCGCCAACGCGCCCTCCGCCTCCTCCGCATGGGTCAGAAGGCGCTGGCCTGCCTCGCTCAGGCGGTAGCCCTGTGGCGATTTCAGGAACAGGCTCGCGCCCGCCGCCTCCTCCAGACGCGCGATCCGGCGGGCGATGGTGGCCGGGTCCATCCGCAGCGCGCCCTTGGCCGCCGTCAGGCTTTCGGCCCGCGCCGTGGCCAGGAATACACGCAGATCGTCCCAGTTCATTCTTGTATTTCCGCAAAATGATCCTGCGAACCTGTCTCTTTTCCCGGCGAGAATGCAAGGGTAAGCTGCGCATAACGTTTATTGGGGAGAGATCAGATGCAGCAGATCGGACATTGGATCAACGGCAGCCATGTCGCCGGCTCGGGCCGGACGGCGGATGTGTGGAACCCGGCCACCGGTGAGGTTCAGGCGCAGGTCGCCCTTGCCTCGAAGGCGGAGTTGGATCAGGCCGTGGCCGACGCCGCCGCCGCGCAACCCGCCTGGGCCGCGATGAACCCGCAGCGCCGGGCGCGCGTGATGATGGCTTTCGTGCAGCTTCTGCACCGCGACATGGACAAACTGGCCGAGGCGCTCAGCCGCGAACACGGCAAGACGATCCCCGATGCCAAGGGCGACGTGCAGCGCGGCCTAGAAGTGGTGGAATTCTGCATCGGCGCCCCGCATCACCTCAAGGGCGAATTCACCGACGCCGCTGGCCCCGGCATCGACATGTATTCCATGCGCCAGCCGATCGGCGTGGCGGCAGGGATCACGCCCTTCAACTTCCCCGCCATGATCCCGATGTGGAAAATGGCCCCCGCGCTCGTTTGCGGCAACGCCTTCATCCTCAAGCCGTCCGAACGCGATCCGTCCGTTCCGATGATGCTGGCGGAATTGCTGCAAGAGGCGGGCCTGCCCGATGGCGTCCTGCAGGTCGTCAACGGCGACAAGGAAAGCGTCGATGCGATCCTGGATAATGAGACCATCGCGGGCATCGGCTTCGTCGGCTCCACGCCGATCGCCGAATATATCTACAGCCGTGGCTGCGCCAACGGGAAGCGCGTGCAATGCTTCGGCGGGGCCAAGAACCACATGATCATCATGCCCGACGCGGATCTGGATCAGGCCGCCGATGCGCTTGTGGGTGCGGGCTACGGCGCGGCGGGTGAGCGTTGCATGGCAATCTCCGTCGCCGTCCCGGTGGGGGAGGAGACGGCGGATCGCCTGATCGAGAAGCTGGTCCCGAAGGTCGAGGCGCTGAAGGTCGGCCCCTACACCTCGGGCGATGACGTGGATTATGGCCCTGTCGTCACGCCGATGGCGAAGGACAACATCCTCAAGCTGGTCAATTCCGGCGTCGAACAGGGGGCGGAGCTGGTCGTCGATGGTCGCGACTTCTCGCTCCAAGGTTACGAGGATGGCTTTTTCGTCGGTCCCCACCTCTTCGACCGCGTGACGCCCGACATGGACATCTACCAGCAGGAGATCTTCGGCCCGGTCCTCAGCACCTTGCGCGCGGGATCTTACGAGGAAGCCCTGAAACTTGCGATGGACAACCAGTACGGCAACGGCACCGCGATTTTCACCCGGGACGGTGACGCGGCGCGGGACTTCGCGTCTCGTGTGAACGTGGGCATGGTGGGCATCAACGTCCCGATCCCCGTGCCGCTGGCCTATCACACCTTCGGGGGATGGAAGAAATCGGCCTTTGGCGACCTGAATCAGCACGGACCGGACGCCTTCCGCTTCTACACCAAGACCAAGACCGTCACCTCCCGCTGGCCCTCGGGCATCAAGGAAGGCGGGGAATTCACCATTCCCGTGATGGAATAAGTCCCCCGCGCCGCGCCCCTTGCGGGGGGCGGGGCGTCCGTGGTTAATTGTCGTCTATGTCCTTGAATTATCAAATCTTCCCCGATCGCGGCCTGGTTGTCATCACCTATATCGGTCGGGCCGAGATCGAGGAGACGGGCCGCGTCTTTGCCCAATTCGCGCAGCATCCCGACGCCGCGCCGGGGCAGAAGCACCTGATCGACCTGTCACAGGTCACGGAGGTGGAACAGGATTTTCCCCGCCTTATGGCGCTCCAGGCCCGCAAGGCCGGGGAACTGGGCCTGCCCATCATGCCGTCGATGCTGGTCTATTTCTGCCCCACGCCCATCGCCCGCCGCATGGCCGAAATGGTCTACAAAAGCTGGGACGGCGTGGGTGGACCCGCGCTTGCGATGATTGAGGATGAGGCGGAGGCACTGGCCCTCGTAGGCTGTGCGGAGACGCGCATCGCCGAATTGAAGCGCCGTGTGGCGGAGGATTGAGCGGCTCTCCGACGGGTTAACATTCCGTTAAAATCACATTCGACTTCAAAGTATTTCAATGACTTACGCGATTTATCACGCGTGATACGCCCTGCCCCCGGCGCAAAAAAGAACCCCCGGAGCAGGCTCCGGGGGCAAGTCCAACAGGGAGGGAGGGTCGTGGGGGATCAGCGCGAGGCCACGCTGGAAATCTGGGGGGCGCTGCCCGTCACCGGAACGGCCAGGGGCGCGGCATTCGCGGCGGCTCCGAAGACGAGGGAGCCGAGGACGGCGATGGTCAGGATGGAGCGGATCAGCATCGGGCGAGGTCCTTGGTGGCTTTTGTTGAGATCACCCTACCGCCCCGCCCCCGTGTTCCGCGATTGCGGGAAACCCTACCCTCAGGTGCCGGACCGGTCGGGGAATCCGTACCCGAGGCCGTTGCCTGCGTGGTTCGAAACCGCCCACCGCGCCGCTGCCCACTTGCCAAGCCCCCCTGCCCCGGCCCACGCTGCATGGGATGCGGGAGGGATGCCATGGCCTATAGCTTCGATGACGACCACTTCACCCTCGGGTTGGAGGAGGAATACCTCCTCGTGGATCGCGATACCTATGAATTGGCCGAAGCGCCCGACGGTTTGATGGCCGCCTGCGTCGACAAGCTGGCCGGGCAGGTCAGCCCGGAATTCCTGCAATGCCAGATCGAGGTCGGCACCGGGATCTGCCCGACGATCGCCGACGCCCGCGCCGATCTTGGCCGCCTGCGCGCCACCGTTGCGGATTGCGCCGAACGCTTCAACCTCGCGCCCATCGCCGTGTCCTGCCATCCCTTCGCCGATTGGAAGGACCAGCCCCACACCGACCGCGACCGCTATAACCAGTTGGCGCGCGATCTGGGCGGCGTCGTGCAGCGCATGTTGATCTGCGGGGCCCATTGCCACGTGGGCCTGCCCGCCGAGAACGTGCGCATCGACATCATGGGGCAGCTGGCCTATTTCCTGCCGCATCTCCTGGCGCTTTCGACGTCCTCTCCCTTCTGGCAGGGGCGTGATACCGGCCTCGCATCCTACCGGCTGACCGTGTTCGACAATCTTCCGCGCACGGGGTTGCCGCCCGAATTCTCCTCCTTCGGGGAGTTCCGCCGCTCCGTCGAGGTGCTGCTCGGGCTGGAGGTGATCGAGGATACGTCAAAAATCTGGTGGGACCTGCGCCCGTCAGCGAATTTCCCGACGCTGGAGACGCGGATCTGCGACGTGTCCCCCCGGCTGGAGGATCAGCTGGCGCTGTCGGCCCTGATCCAGTGCCTCGTCCGGATGCTGATGCGGCTGCGCCAGAACAATCAACGCTGGCGGGTGTATGACCGGTTCCTCATCAACGAAAACCGCTGGCGCGCGCAACGCTACGGCGTGTCCGAAGGGCTGATCGATTTCGGACGCGGGGAGATCGTGGACATGGGCGTGCTGGTCAAGGAACTGATCGCTTTGGTGGAGGAGGATGCCGAAATCCTTGGCTGCCGGGAGGAGCTTGAGCGCCTGCATAGCATGGCCACCGAGACCAGCGCCGACCGACAGCGCAAGGTGTACCAGGGGATCCGGAACGCGGGTGGCGACCATGACGCGGGGATGCGCAGCGTGGTCGAGCATTTGGTCGACGAATTCCACATGGACCTTTGAGTGGCCACCGCTTGCAAAAGTCCTGCAACACTCGGTAATTAAACAAGCGTTCAATTCCTCGGAGGGGCGGAGATGGATTTTGCACTGAGCGAAGAGGCCACGGCGATCTACGACATGGCGCGGGCCTTCGGTGAGGCCGAGATCGCGCCGAACGCCCTGCAATGGGAGCGCGACGGCGACATTCCCAAGGCGCTTTGGCCGAAACTGGCCGAACTGGGTTTTGCGGGGCTTTACGTGTCCGAGGAGAACGGGGGATCAGGCCTGTCACGGCTGGAGGCGACGCTGGTGTTCGAGGCGCTGTCGGAAAGCTGCGCGTCGGTTGCGGCGTTTCTGTCGATCCACAACATGTGCGCCAAGATGATCGAGACCTTCGGGTCGGACGAGATGCGCGCGCGGTTTCTGCCCCCCGCCCTGACGATGGACACCGTTTTCTCCTATTGTCTGACGGAACCCGGGTCCGGCTCGGACGCGGCAGCTCTGAAAACGCGGGCTGAGCGCACGAACGAGGGCTATCGCCTGACCGGCACCAAGGCTTTCATCTCGGGCGGCGGCTATTCGGACGCCTATATCGTGATGTGCCGCACGGGCGAGGACGGGCCGAAGGGCGTATCGGCAGTGATTGTCGAGGACGGCGCTGACGGGCTGTCCTTTGGGGGCCTTGAGGAAAAGATGGGCTGGCGGTCGCAACCGACGCGCCAGGTGCAGCTGGACGGATGCGCGATCCCGGCAGAGAACCTGCTTGGCGAAGAGGGCAAGGGGTTCCGCTATGCCATGGCGGGCCTGGACGGCGGGCGGCTCAACATCGCGGCCTGCTCCCTCGGGGCTGCGGCGGCGGGTCTGCGTGCAACGCTGGATTACATGGGCGAACGTCGCGCGTTCGGCAAAAGCATCGACCAGTTCCAGGCGTTGCAGTTTCGGCTCGCGGATATGGAGATCGAGCTTGAAGCCGCCCGCGTGTTCCTGCGCCAGGCGGCGTGGAAGCTCGACACCGGCGCGCCCGATGCCACCAAGGCCTGCGCGATGGCCAAGAAATTCTGCACCGAGGCCGGGTCACGCATCGCCGATCAATGCCTGCAACTCCATGGCGGCTATGGCTACCTCGCCGATTACGGGATCGAGAAGATCGTCCGCGATTTGCGGGTGCATCAGATCCTTGAAGGCACGAATGAGATCATGCGGATGATCGTGGCCCGCCAAATGCTGGCCGACCGTGGCTGAGCCGCGTAGACGCGTCATGGTCCGAGAATGGCCGGTACCGGATGCCCCAGGCAGGCGGTTCTTCGGCAAGATCATACAGGGAGCCTGCGCCAGATGAGCGACGACATCCACATTCGCATCGAAGGCCGCGCCGGGCGGATCACGCTGAACCGGCCCGAGGCGCTGAACGCGATCACCTACAAGATGTGCCTCGCGATCGAGGCCGCGCTGGATGATTGGACCGGTGACGACCGAGTCGAATTGGTCCTGATCGACGCCACGGGCGAGCGGGCCTTTTGCGCGGGTGGCGATATTCAGGAGATGTACGACACCGGGATGGCGGGCGATTTCGCCTATGGCCGCCGGTTCTGGGCCGATGAATACCGGATGAATGCCAAGATGTTCCGGTTCCCTAAGCCGGTGGTCACGTTCCTGCACGGCTTCACCATGGGTGGCGGCGTCGGCGTCGGCTGCCATGGGTCGCACAGGATCGTCTGCGAAAGCTCCCAGATCGCGATGCCGGAATGCGGGATCGGGCTGGTGCCGGATGTCGGCGGCTCGTTGCTGCTCGCGCGCGCGCCGGGGCGGTTGGGGGAATATCTGGGCGTGACGGCAGCCCGCATGGGGCCCGCCGACGCGATCTATGCCGAATTCGCGGATTACTACATCCCCGAGGACACGTGGCAGAGCCTGAAGGATACGCTGATCGAGACCGGCGATTGGGAGGCGGTGGACCGCGCCGCCGAGGCCCCGCCCCAGGGCGTGTTGAACTTTCAGCAAGACGCGATTGATCGGCTTTTCGGGGGAGAGACGCTGCGCGATGTGGCGACGGACCTACAAAATGACGGCGTCAGCGTCACCTGCCGGGAGGCCATGAAGATGATGGCGCGCAATTCGCCGCTTTCGATGGCCTGCGCGATCGAGCTGGTCCATCGCGCGCGTCTGCGCGACGATATCGGCCACGCGCTTCAGAACGAATACCGGTTCACTGCGCGGTCGATGGAGCACGGTGATTTCCTTGAAGGCATCCGCGCCGCGATCATCGATAAGGACCGCAACCCGTCGTGGAAGCACGCGGGGTTGACCGATCCGTCCCCCTTGGACGTATCGAACATGCTGCGCCCGCTGGGGCCGGACGAACTGAAGATTTGAGTGAGAGGGAGGCCAGGCCATGGAGATCGGGTTCATCGGATTGGGGAACATGGGCGCGCCGATGGCGGCCAATCTGGCGGCGGCGGGCCACAATGTCCGCGGTTTCGATACCATCGCCGATGCGCCAGAGGGCGTGACGCGCGCAAGCTCCGCCGCGGAGGCGGCAAAGGGTGCGGATGTGGTCATCACCATGCTGCCCAATGGCGCGATCTTGCGCAGTGTCGCGACGGAAGTGATCCCGGCCATGGCGCAGGGCGCCGTGTTCGTCGATTGCTCCACCGTGGAGGTCGACGCGGCGCGCGAGGTGGCCAAACAGGCCGAGGCAGAGGGCCTGGGATGGCTGGACGCGCCGGTCTCGGGCGGTGTGGGCGGGGCGGCGGGCGGCACGCTCACCTTCATGGTCGGCGGGTCGGAGACAGCATTTGAAACGGTCCAGCCGCTTTTCGAAATCATGGGGCAGAAGGCGGTTTTGTGTGGGCCCGCCGGCAACGGGCAAGCCGCGAAGATCTGCAACAACATGATCCTGGGCGTCACGATGATTGCCACCTGCGAGGCCTTCGCCATGGCCGACAAGCTGGGATTGAGCCGTCAGGCGATGTTCGACGTCGTCTCCACCTCCTCCGGCTATAGCTGGACGATGAACGCCTATTGCCCCGCCCCCGGCGTCGGGCCGCAGAGCCCGGCGGATAACGGGTACAAACCCGGCTTCGCGGCGGAGTTGATGGTCAAGGATCTGGGACTTGCGCAGGCGGCGGCGGAGGCGGCGGATGCAGATACGCCCATGGGCGCTGCGGCGCTGGCGCTCTACCGGCAATTCGTGGAGGACGAGGACGGACGCGGACAAGATTTCTCCGCCATGCTGCCACGCTTCGAATCACGGGGGCGAAGCGGTTGAAGGTGCTCATTTTCTTTTTCTAGGTGTTGTTGCGAAAATGTGGCATACTGATGCAAGACACTCCAAGATATGTCCACCTCGTCGGTCCCGTACGCTGCATTTGGAAGGTGCACCTCGTTCTTGCCGCCCGGGATCGTCGGACAGATGTGTCACAGAACGCTCCGCACTAACCTGCGGAGCGTTTCTTTTTGGGATCAGGCCCGGCCGTTCGCCAACAGCGCGTCAAGCCGGGCGTAGGACATCTCCATCCTGTCGACCATGCCATGGTCGAGCACCATTTTCCGGGTCGCCGCGTCGGCATATTCGATACGGGTACGCACGAGGGTTCCGCCCCCTTCCGTATCCTCAAACGTGACGATGTTCTTCGTGGGCGGCCCCATCGCCGCATCGCTCGTGCCTTGGTGAAACGTCTGGGTGTCGGCAAGCCTTCGGCCTGGATCGACCTCCGAATAGATGCCGGAAAAGCCGAATTCCTCCCCCGATTGCGTGTTGCGCCAGCGCCAGTGGTAGGTGCCGCCGGCCCGCGCCTCCACCTCGCAAAGGGTCATGTCCCAGCCCGGTGGCCCAAGAAGCCATTGCACCAATTGATCCGGTTCGATGTTGGCGCGCCAGACGTCCGGACGCGGAGCATCGAATTGGCGGTCGATCACAAGGGCGCTGTCGCCGTCTTCTGTCACCTTGCAGGGCTCGGGCATGGCTTCATCCTTTGGTGCCGTTGCACAATCAGAGCATTGTCTAGCTTCCCTATCCTAACAGGCCGTTGCGCGTTCCGGAAATCGGCTTGCGGGACGGCATGTAAAAAAGATTCACTTTCCTCTTGCCTCCGCCGTGGACGATCCCATATGAGTTAATGTGATTAACATTTACATTCACCAACACACCAAACAGGAGACAGATATGACAAGTACCGCAGCCCCCGCCATTCAAGCCGACCATCAGGGCTGGCTGTCGAAGGCGGAATCCTGGCTCGACGCCCGCGGCAAAGGCGCATGGATCGCCGCCATGGTGCTCGGGTTCATCTTCTTCTGGCCGCTCGGCCTCGCCCTTCTGGCCTATATGATATGGAGCAAACGCATGTTCAACGGATCGTGTTCGTCCCGCCGCCACCGCGGCGCCAATTTCCGCACCACCGGCAACAACGCCTTTGACGCCTATAAGGCCGACACGTTGCGCCGCCTGGAAGAAGAACAGGGCGCGTTCGAGGATTTCCTCCAGCGCCTGCGGGAAGCCAAGGACAAGGCGGAATTCGACCAGTTCATGGAAGATCGCGCGAAATCCGACGACGGCAAACCTGCCTCCGCCTGATAGAATGGCCGGGCCCGGAGATGATCCGGGCCCGGTTTTTTTTGAGGAATGACGCCCTGCGCAAGGAGATCCGATCATGGCTGAACCCGCACCCTCCCCCGCTGCCCCGGTTGCCCCGGCCGTACAGGTCATTTCGATCCTGCTCTACGCGGGCTTCGCGATCTCCGTCTCCATCGTGACGATGGCGATGTTCGGCATGATCGGCATCGCGCTGGCCGCCCTTTTCGCCTGGCAATGGGGCCGCATCCCGGTGCTGAGCGGACGTTTCGCCCTGGAAGACGGGATCGCCGCCCTGCGTCCCGACGTGGCGGAAATGGCGGAACAACCCGCCAGCGGAAATTCCAGTTTCGATGCCTATCGCGCCACCCTTTTGCACCGGCTGGAGCAGGAGCAGGGCCAGTTCGAAGGCTTCCTCGACCGCCTGCGCGATGCCAAGGACAAGCGGGAATTCGACACCTTCATGGATGACCGCGCCCGCCGCGTCCGCCTGAGTGCGGAGGCGATAGACGCCTGATCCGGGGCGCGCCCGAATTCGTGGCGCGCGCCCCGCCCTTTTTCCCCTTTCAAACCCGGAATCCGTTTCCCATGTCCCATGTCATGACCAATGCGAGTCTGCCCGATCCCCATTACGATGCCGCGTTCTATGACGGTGTCCTGCCCAAGCGCCTCTTCGCCTGGGTGATCGACGCCAGCCTGATCGTCGCCGGGATGATCCTGCTCAGCATCGTGACCGCGGGCATCGCGTTCGTGCTGTGGATTCCCGTACACGCGACCCTCGCTTTCCTCTACCGCTGGACGACGATCAAGAACCGGTCGGCCACCTTCGGGATGCGGGTGATGAATATCGAGTTGCGTGGGCCAAACGGCGCGCCCCTGACCTCGGGGGAGGCCGCGATCCACACCGTCAGCTTCCTGGGCTTCGCGTTCTTTTTCCTCCTCCAGCTTGTGTCCATCGCGATGATGCTGGGGCGGCCGCTCAACCGGTCGCTGCCGGACGAGATTGTGGGATCGGTCATGCTCAACCGCTGCGCCTGACCCGGGGCACGCGGCAGTAACCGACCACGGAAATAGCTGTTGCCCCCCGCCCCGCCCCTGTTGCAGGCTGTTTTGCAGACGTTCAGGACCACCGTGACATGCGCCATACCCTGCCAATCGCGCCGCAATTCTATGTGACGGCCCCACAGGCCTGCCCCTATCTCGATGGGCGGCGGGAGCGGAAGCTGTTCACCGCGTTGCAGGGCGACCAGGCGGAGACCCTGAACAATTCCCTGTCCAAGCAGGGCTTCCGGCGGTCGCAGAATGTCCTTTACCGTCCGTCCTGTACCGATTGCGCGGCATGCCTTTCGGCGCGGATCCGGGTGGCGGATTTCGCCCCCACCCGCAGCCACCGCCGGGTCGCCCGGCGCAATGCGCGCTTGACCCGCGCGCCGCGCTCCGCCTGGGCGACGGAAGAGCAGTACAACCTCTTCCGCACCTACCTCGATGCGCGCCACGCCGATGGCGGCATGGCGGATATGGATGTCTTCGAATTCGCCGCGATGATCGAGGAAACGCCGGTCCGCACCCGCGTGATCGAATATCGCGACCCCGACCGGATCGGACCGGACACGGATGAAGAGGGGCCGCTGGCCGCCGTGTGCCTGACCGACATCCTCGATGACGGGTTGAGCCTCGTCTATTCGTTCTTCGAGCCCGCGTTGCAGAAATCCTCCCTCGGGACCTACCTGATCCTCGACCACGTCACCCTCGCGCAGGAAGCGGGGCTGCCCTATGTCTATCTCGGCTATTGGGTGCCGGGATCGTCCAAGATGGGATACAAGGCGAGCTTCCCGGCGCTGGAGGTTTATGTGGGCGGGCAATGGCAAAGCCTCGGTGATCCGGAAGAGTACTCGACCCAGACCCACCCGCTGTCCACCGATCCCATTGCGCAGCAGGTGGCCCAGATCACGCTGCCGGACCTGCGCGGCGACGGCTAGGTGCGCCTCGGCCTCATCACGTTTCTCGTTCCCGACTACGATACCGGCCTGCGCTTCTTCGGCGACGGGCTTGGCTGGGATCTGGTCAGCGACGAAGACCAGGGGCGCAAACGCTGGGTCGTGGTGACGCGGGATCTGGCTGCGCCGGACGCGCCGTCGCTTGTCCTCGCCGTTCCGACAACCCCGGCGCAACGCGCGGCCCTCGGGCAGCAAACCGGGGACCGTGTGGGGTTCTTCCTGCAAACGGACGATTTCGAGCGGGACGCGGCGCGGATCACCGCCGCCGGTGGCACCTTCATCGAGGCGCCGCGCGATGAGCCCTATGGCCGGGTCGCCCAATGGCGCGACCCATGGGGCAATCTGTGGGACCTGATCGCACCGCCCCGCGCCTGACCCCCCTCTTCCATGTGCCCCAAATATCCTCGGGGGGTGAATTGCTGTCCCCCGGACAGCAAGAGGGGGGCAGAAAGCCCCCCTCCGCATCCGTCTTGTCACCCGGGGTCAGTTTGGAAGCAGGTCGGGCACGATCGTCACGATGCCGGGGAAGAACCACAGGATCGCCAATCCGATCACCTGGATCCCCACGAAGGGTATGACCCCGCGATAGATGTGGCCGGTCGTCACCGATTTCGGCGCGACCCCGCGCAGGTAAAAGAGCGCGAAACCGAAGGGTGGCGTCAGGAACGAGGTCTGCAAGTTCACCGCGATCATGATCGTCACCCATTTCGGATCCAGCGTCCCGCCATAGATCACCGGCCCCACGATCGGGATCACGATGTAGATGATCTCAAGGAAATCGAGCACGAAGCCGAGGACGAACAGGATCGCCATCACCAGGAGGAACACGACCCATTCCTGGTCGAATGCCCTCAGGAAGTCCTGAATGTAATGTTCGCCGCCGAAGGCGATCAGTGTCAGGTTGAGAACCTGTGAGCCGATGAGGATGGTGAAGACCATGCTCGTGACCTTCGCCGTCTCGCGCACCACCGGCCCCAGAACGCTCGTTCGCAACAACACCCAGCAGGCAAAAAGCAGCCCGAAGAACGAGAAGTGGTAGGCGATCTGCGTCACGATATAGGCGATGTAATCGGCTCCGGTGACGGATTCCCGACCGAGGCGCAGATCGAAATTCACGCCGACCAGGATCATGATGACCACGGCGAAGCTGGCCCAGATGATGATCTTGGAGCCTTTGCGGTCGTCGCCGAGTTTGCGATAGGCCGCCAGCATGATCGCGCCCGCGGCCCCCAGGGCGGCGGCGGGCGTCGGGTTGGTGATCCCGCCGAGGATCGAGCCCAGAACCGCGACGATCAGCACGAGCGGCGGGAAGACGACCCGCAACAGGTCGTTCTTCGAAAGCCGGAGCACCGCGTGGTAGCAGCCATAGATCGTCAAGGCGAAGGGGATGGCGAGGAGCACGAAGGTCGCCCCCGGCCCGGTCAGCGGCGTGATGAGGGCGATGTCGACGATCACCGCCAACACGACACCCAACCCGCCCACGATGAGCGGAACCGGGTTGGATGACGGCGAGATGCCGCGCGCCAGGATCAGCGTCAGCGCAAGGATGGTGAAGAGCGCAGCAACGCCCGAGCCGATGGGCGCCGCGGCGGCCAGTGCGGCGTTGGTCGCGGCTTCCAATTCCTCGGGTGAACGCTCGTGGGCGGCCTCCGCCCCCCCGGCCTCGTCAATGGCGGCCTGTTCGGCAACCGCGCGGTCCCAGGCGGCTTGGCCATGCAGGTCGATCATTGCGGCCGCGCATTGCTCGGGCACATTGGTCCGGAGCGAGGCGCTCTCGCCCGCGTCGGAGTAGCTGGAGACGTTGATGGCCTGGCCACCGATGATCCCGGCCGACGCCATCAGGCTGACACCGATGATCAGGGCCGCGGGCAGACCGAGGAACCAGGTCAGCGCCTCGTTGCGCGTGACCGGCTCACCGGTGCCCTCGCCCATCTGCACGGCGGGCGCGCGGGACGGGAAGACAAGCGCGTAGCCGAACGCATAGGCGCCATAGAGGAAGGCCAGGAAGATGCCCGGCAGAAGGGCCGCCTGGAACAGCGTGCCGACCGACAGAACGGCCGGTTCGCCCAGGAAGGTCAGCGCATCACGGCACCCCGCAAGCTGCGCCCGCGTCTCCTGCCCCGTGGCGTATAGGTCCCCCGCCAGCGTGCCGAGCAAGACGATCACGATGGAGGGTGGAATGATCTGCCCCAACGTGCCGGAGGCGGCAATCACACCGGTCGCAAGCTCGGGCGAGTAATTGTTGCGCAGCATCGTTGGCAGGGCCAGCAGGCCCATGGTCACAACCGTCGCGCCGACGATGCCGGTGGAGGCGGCAAGAAACGCGCCCACGATCACGATGGACACGGCCAGACCGCCGGGCAGCGGGCCAAAGACGCGCGCCATGGTGGTCAGCAGGTCATTGGCGATCTTGGAGCGTTCCAGCGTGATGCCCATCATCACGAACATCAGAACCGCCAGCAACGTCTCGATGGACTGGCCTGCAATCACACGCTCGTTCATGCGGTTGACGATGAAGGCGAGGTTGCGGTCCAGCGCGGTTTCCCAGCCTTGCGGGAACAGCGGCTCCCCGTATCGCGGCAATTCGGGGTATCGGAAGACGGATATGCTTTCGCGCGTCACCCCTTCGGCAACGAGAGCGGCGTATTCCGCGGAACTGGTGTCGATGGCCTGGTGGATCAGCAGGCCCGAGCTGTCCAGCGCCGCGATGATCGCGAACGAGATCACCCCTGCCCCGCCGATCGAGAAGGCCACCGGGAAGCCCGTCATGATCCCGCCAAACAGCGTGAGGAACACGATTATCAGGCCAATTTCGACCCCGTCCAATCCAAACAGCATGGCTGTCCCCAATCCTTCGTCGTTCTTATTGGCGGCCCGTTTCGGGACGCTCTAATTCTTCGCTCAGTGGATGGCGGCCGCGGCTTCCGCGTCCTCATCGCCGAGCACATCCTTGTCGAGGTTCTTGCCTTCCGAGGCCTCCCCCTCCTTCCATTCGAGATACGACCGCCACAGCATCGCCCAAGCCTGGAGGAAGACCAGGATGCAATAGGCCACGATCAGCACCTTGAAGAGGAAGTAAGCGTTGAAGCCATTGGGGCTGAACCCGATCGTCTCCACGTTCCAGCGCAGCGCGCGGGCCTGCATCAGCATCCGGTCCAGATCCGACGAAGCCGAGGGGTTGGGCACCACAAGGTGCCGCCACATGAAGAACCACGCATACATGTAGGTCAGGACAATCGCCGGCATCATGAAGAACACCGCACCGAACATGTCGATCACCTTCTTGGTGCGGAATTTCACGGCGGCATAGACCAGGTCGACCCGCACATGTCCGCCCTGCACGAAGGTGTAGCTGACGCAAAGGCAGACAATGAGGGCGTTGTAGAGTTTCAGTTCTTCGGACCACCAGCTGAGGTCCTGGGTGAAGCCGATCCCGATCGGGCCGATCCCGATCTCCGCCACCCGGAAGATGCGTTGCAAAAAGACGATCATTACCTGTTGCAGGACCATCAGAAGGCCCGCCCACGCGGCAAAACGCCCGATGCCGTTGGCGAAGCCTTCCAGCACCCCGACGGCGCCCCACAGGAATTCGCGCTTCCAGAAGCCGATGAAAGTCAGCGTCAGGAAGAAGACCAGAACGACGAAGAAGAATTCGACGGACCCGCCGTAATACATGAACCGTGCCAACGCCTCGCCATCGGACCAGTTCAACCACGCGCCGGGATCAAGCAGGGCCCGGACAAGATTGACCGGTGCCATGGCCAGGTTGGTCAGCACCCATAAAATGGCGTCGAGCATGGTGATCGCCCCTCAGCAGTCGGTCGAAGTGACCCGTGGGATCCAGCCATGTTGTCCCCGGCGGGATCAGCGGGTTTTGGAGGGACCCCGCCCGGCACGATATTCGGCGGGCGGGGTCGATATCAGGTGCGGATCAGGGGATTAGCCCAGAACGCGGTCACGCTGCGTGCGGTAGGTGCCTTCGGCAGCCGTGATCCAGCTGGAGGACGACGCCATGGATTCCATCGCGCTTTCGCGGATGCGCGCGAACAGCTCGTCGCTCATGTACTCTTCCAGCACTTCGTTGGAGGCCTGACCGAACGCATCCCAGACGGAATCGGGGAATTCGCGAACCTGAACGCCACCATTGACCAGCTGCTGCAGGGCCGAACCGTTGTTGGACAGGAACTGCGACAGCGACCACTGGTGCGCTTCTGCGGCGGCGACTTCGATGATCTTCTGATGCGCGGGGCTCAGCTCTTCGAAGACTTCGCGGTTGGTCGCCAGCGACAGACCGGCACCCGGCTCGTGGAAGCCCGCGGTGTAGTAGGTCTGCGTGATTTCCTGGAAACCGGCCGATTGGTCCGCCCAGGGGCCGATCCATTCGGTGCCGTCGATCGCACCGGAGGCCAGCGCCTGGTACACTTCCGCGCCGGGAAGGTTCTGCACCGATGCGCCAAGACGACCGAGCGCCTGACCACCGAGGCCCGGCATACGGAAGCGCAGGCCGTTGAAATCCTCGGGGCTGGTGATTTCCGAACGGAACCAGCCACCGGCCTGTGCGCCGGTATTGCCCGCCAGGAACGACTTCAGGCCGAAGATCTGGCCCAGTTCGTCATGCAGCTCGTGCCCACCCATGTGGTAGTACCAGTTCACGAGTTCCTGCGCCGTCATGCCGAAGGGCACGGCGGTGAAGAAGGCGTAACCGGGATGCTGGTTGACGAAGTAGTAGTCCGCACCGTGGTACATGTCCGCCTGACCGGAGGTCACGGCGTCAAACACCTCGAACGCACCGACGAGTTCGCCGGCGGCGCGCAGGTCGATGGTCAGAGAGCCATCGGACATGGCGGTGATGCTGTCGGCAACGTGCTGCGCGGCGTCATGCACGCCAGCCAGGCCGCGACCCCAGGTCGTGACAAGCGTCAGCGTGCGGTTGCCCTGGGCATAGGCCGGAGCGGCCAGCGACGTTGTGGCAGCGGCGGCACCGCCAACGGCGGACGTGCGCAAGAAAGAACGACGATCCATGAGTATATTTCCTCCCCGTTTGGATCTTTCCTCCCGACCCCTCCTGGGCCGTGGATGGTTTATAAGTGTCGGCACGTTAGCGAAGGCAGGCCCCGTCGAAAACAGGTTTTCTTGTCTGAACGGGTGTTTTTTGTAAAATTTTCTTACCAATTTCGCCCAAAACACCCGTTACACGCCTGAGATAGTTGCATTTTGCGCTAACAGCACTTGGTGGAAATGATCGGCAAACGGCGGAAATTATGCCCAAATAATAGGCGCTTAGCAAATTGCTTGGTTGACGTACGGGTAACAATCCTCCGAATCTCCGCGGCGTTTCATCACAATATTGCGTGATCAACGCTGGACCGCAGAATGCTGCGGCGTTGCGGAGCCGCCGAACCCCGAACGGGACAAGCCGTTGGATGACGAACCAACGCGTGTGACACGCGCACCGTCCGCACCAAGCTCAACCAAAAAAGGGCCGCCCGAAGGCGGCCCTAGCTGCGCGAGTTTGCAATCGGCGACTCAGCCGATCGCCGCGCCATCCTCCCGCCAAACGGCGATCACGGAGGATCGGGGGAGCGCGTCACCGCCGTCGGGCCAGGTGCCGCCGGGGTGCTGGATGCCCACGAACGCGACCGTGCGATCGGCGTTCCACGTCAGACCCGTCACTTCCGAGCCCGAGGGACCGGACAGGAAGCGTGCGATCTCTCCACTGACCGGGTCGCCCACGAGCATCTGGTTGTTGCCCATCCCGGCATAGGGGCCTTCGTTGCTGTCGTCCCCATCGGTCTGGATCCAGACCATGCCGTGTGTGTCGACCTGCATCCCGTCGGGCGAGTTGAACATGTTGCCCTCGGTCACGTTGTCCGACCCAGCATAGGGCCCCATGCCGACAACGGGGTTTCCCGCCATAACGTAGAGATCCCAATCGAAGCCGTCCGCCCCGTGGTCTTCGCCCGCCGGGCGCCAGCGGACGATCTGGCCATAATGGTTGTCGACGCGCGGATTGGGGGAGTTGGGCGCGTAGCCCGCCGGATCGCCGCCCGCATTGGTGAATCCCTCGGCCCGACGGGAATTGTTCGTCAGGCAGCAATAGGCCTCGGGATGGACGCCCGACACCGCGATCCATTCCGGACGGTCCATCGTGGTCGCCCCCACGGCAGAGGCCGCCTGGCGGGTATGAATGCAGATCATCGCCTGATCCATCGAGGTCGCCTCGGGCGTCAATGCGCGCCATTCGCCGGTGCCATCGTCATGGAAGACCGCGGCGTAGAGCGTGCCGTCGTCGAGCAGCCCCTCGGTCGAGCCGCCCTCGCTGTAGGTCCCGTTGGAGACATAGCGGTACATGAATTCGCCACGCTCATCATCGCCCATATAGACGACGACGCGGCCATCGGCGGCCAGGGTCATCGCGGCGTTTTCGTGCTTGAAGCGCCCCAGGGCGGTGCGTTTGACCGGCTGCGCCTCCGGATCGGCGGGGTCGATCTCCACGATATAGCCGAAGCGGTTGGCCTCGTTCGGCTCCTGGGAGATGTCGTAGCGCGCGTGATAGAGCTCATAGGCATAGCGGCTGTCATGGTCGATGCCGTAGCGATCGAATCCCTCGGGCAGCGCCAGCTCCGGATCGGTGGACCCGAAATAGCCGTTGAAGTTCTCCTCACAGGTCAGATACGTGCCCCAAAGCGTTCGCCCCGACCCGCAATTGTTCATCGTGCCAAGCACCTGCGTGCCACTGGGGTCGGCGGAGGTCTGCAACAGCGCATGACCGGCGGCAGGTCCCGCGATGGTCATCGGCGTGTTGTGGTGGATGCGGCGGTTATAGGGGCTGTCGACCACGACCTCGTAGCCGTCCTCCCCGCGCGCCACTTCCATGACGGAGACGCCCTGAAGGTTCATCAACGTCATGACATCATCGGCGGTCGGCGGCACGCCCTCCCCCCGGTCGGGGATGTTGATGGCGGGGTTCACATATTCATGGTTGATCGCGATGACTTCCGCCCCGTCGATCTCAAACAGCTCCATGCCGTCGGTGTTCTCTCCGAACATCAGGTCGGAGCCGTCGACGCCATGCCCGTTGGCGAATTCCGGCGCATTGGAAAACAAAGGATCCCCCCACCGGGCGACCACGCGCCAGATATAGCCTTCGGGGACGTGAACCTCGTTGTCCGTGAAAATCGGGATCGGGTTGAACGCAAAGCCCGCGCCTTGCGTGTCGGCCATCGCCGTCGTGCCCCGCAGAAAACCGGTGCCCATCACCGCCGCGCCGGACCCGATGGCGAGGATGGAGCCGAGGAAGCCGCGTCGGCCCATGGCGCGATCAACAACCTGGTCGAAATCCGTGGTCTCGGGGGCCGGACGCACCTTTTCGTCCCAGTCGTCCCAACTCAGGTCGCTCGTGTCGATATCTTTCATCTTGGATAACTCCCCTGGATGCGCATTGCGCGACCCGTGCCGCGCCGCGACGGACGCTACCGGGGGATTGCGACAGGGATGTAATGGTCTGACGACAGATTGACGACAGGCGGCCCGCTGACAGAAGTTTCGCAAAACCGCCGATCCGCGACATTTTATTCCGGGACTCGCCCTTCCACCGCTTGACGCCGCCGGAGCAGCTTTCTATCGTCCCGCCCACGCGATAACAGGAGCCTCGGACATGTCCGGCATTCTCGTACTTGTAGAAAAAAGGCGCATGGGTCGGTAAACCGGCATCCATAACGGAACCCATGCGCCCCCGGATCAAACCCCGGGGGCTTTTTTGTGTCGCAGACGAACGGTGAAGCGCGAAGAGAAGGACCAAGCGCAATGTCAGAGCAAATGACCGGAGCGAAGATGATCGTCGAGGCCCTGAAGGAACAGGGCGTCGACACGGTATTTGGCTATCCCGGCGGTGCGGTCCTTCCGATTTACGACGAGATTTTCCAGCAAAACGCGATCCGGCACATCCTGGTGCGCCACGAACAGGGTGCGGTCCACGCGGCCGAGGGGTATGCGCGGTCCACCGGCAAGCCCGGCGTGGTTCTTGTGACGTCCGGGCCGGGCGCGACCAATGCCGTCACCGGCCTGACCGATGCACTGATGGACTCGATCCCGATTGTCTGCCTGACGGGCCAGGTGCCCACCTTCATGATCGGCTCGGACGCGTTTCAGGAGGCCGATACGGTCGGCATCACGCGACCCTGCACCAAGATGAACTGGCTGGTGAAGGAGACCGACGCGCTGTCCGACACGATCCACCAGGCGTTCCATATCGCCACGTCCGGGCGTCCCGGCCCGGTTCTGGTCGACATCCCCAAGGATGTGCAGTTTGCGACCGGCAGCTACACGACCAAACCCAAGGCGCGCGTCAGCCATTACCAGCCCAAGATGAAAGGCGATATCGAGGTCATCACCGCGCTGGTGGAGGCGATGGAACAGGCCGAGCGCCCGGTTTTCTATACCGGCGGCGGCGTCATCAATTCCGGCGACAAGGCCAGCGCGCTGCTGCGTGAATTGGTGGACGCGACGGGCTTCCCGATCACCTCCACCCTCATGGGTCTGGGCGCCTACCCCGCCTCCGGCGACAAATGGCTCGGCATGTTGGGGATGCACGGCACCTACGAGGCCAACCTGGCGATGCATGGCTGCGATCTGATGATCAATATCGGCGCGCGGTTCGACGACCGCATCACGGGCCGCATCGCGGATTTCAGCCCGAATTCGATCAAGGCCCATATCGACATCGACCCGTCATCCATCAACAAGGTGATCCATGCCGATTTCCCAATCATCGGCGATGTGGCGCATGTGTTGGAGGATCTGCTGCGGGTGTGGAAGGCGCGCGGGCGCACGTCCAATTCCGCCGCGGTGCAGACGTGGTGGACCCAGATCGAGGCATGGAAGGCCGTGCGCTGCCTGAATTACACGCAGGAAGGCAAGACGATCAAACCGCAATACGCCCTGGAGCGGTTGGAAGCGCTGACCAAGGACCACAAGGCGCGCTACATCACGACCGAGGTGGGCCAGCACCAGATGTGGGCCGCGCAATTCATGGGCTTCGATGATCCGAATCGCTGGATGACCTCCGGCGGCCTTGGCACAATGGGCTACGGCTTCCCGGCTTCGGTCGGCGTGCAGGTGGCCCATCCGGATGCGCTGGTCATCAACGTGGCCGGTGAGGCGAGCTGGCTGATGAACATGCAGGAGATGGGAACGGCGGTGCAATACCGCCTGCCGGTCAAGCAATTCATCCTCAACAACGAGCGCCTCGGCATGGTCCGCCAATGGCAGGAACTGCTCCACGGAGAGCGGTATTCGGAAAGCTGGTCCGAGGCGCTGCCCGATTTCGTCAAGCTGGCCGAAGCGTTCGGCGCGAAGGGCATCCTATGCTCCGACCCCGCCGATCTGGACGACGCGATCATGGAGATGCTGGCCTACGACGGCCCGGTGATCTTCGATTGCCTGGTGGAGAAGCACGAGAACTGCTTCCCGATGATCCCGTCCGGCAAGGCCCATAACGAGATGCTCCTGGGAGAGGCCGAGACGCAGGGCGTTATCGACGCGGGCGGCGGGGTTCTGGTGTGAAGACACCCGCAGCTTTCCTGTCGGCGGGTCTGGCCTGTCTCCCGATTGTCGGGCAGGCCGATCCGTTTCGCGGGCTGACCGTGGGGGCTGATGTCAATCTCGTCGATGTTGTTCTCGGCGATCCGGAAAGCGACATCACCACGGCGCAAGGCGTCCGCGTTCGGGACTACGAGATCAGTGGTGGCGCAGAGGCGCTCGCACTTAGCGTGCGGGTCTGGATCGCCCCAAACGGAGAAACCCTCGCCATGCGCGCGGAGACATATCGTAGTGAGGCCGGCATCGAGATTGGCGCAACCACCGTCAACGACCTCCTTGCACACGTTGGCGGGCGAGCGGCGTTGGACATGGCCCATACACTGATGTTGCCCGTCGATGATCAATGGTCCTGGCGGGTTACATGGCCGGTCGCGGGCGTCCCGCGCGAATATCTGCAGCTGACCTTCACGGCGGACACCCTGCCCGAAGATCAGCTTTCGACTTACGTCCCGGATGAGGCGGTCTTGTCGGCCATCATGGTGATGTCCATGTCCGTAGCGGGCCAGTCACTCGACCTCCACACGCTCAACGGAGCCGAACAGCGCCGGATGGGGCGCTCTATCAGGGATCTTTTGAACGAATGAATGCCGCAGATGCACCAAAGGCCGCTGCCGCGCGTCTCTCGCGATGTGCCGGCGCTGCGACGCTGGCCGCCTTGGCCCTTTCAGCACCGGCAAATGCACAGGGCGCCGTCGATGCCCTCTTCGACCTTCTGTGCGGGCGAACCGTGCATTTCTACGACGCCTCCGGCAACCAGATCGAATACACGGCGGGCGACGGAACGGCCTATCTGTGGTTCCACGGGATCGAGGACGTCATCGTGGGGACCTGGGGCGTCTATTCCGATGCGGAGGTCGCGGAGCGCGGCAATGACGGCTCGGGCGACGAGGGGCGCGATGGCGGGCTGGACAGCGGCGATCTGTTCAACACGCCGACCTCGGGCGCGCAGGTCTGTTACGAATATGCGCCCGGCGCGTTCGGGCCATTCGATCCCGGCGGCTTCCATTGCTTCACGGAGCGGGACCTTTTTGAAACCGTGGTCGAAGGCGGCGTGTTCCCGGGCGACCGCTATGGCCTCAGGGATGGGGAGCCGCCCTACCTGCTGCCCGAACATCCTTTCGTGGCGCTCGAAAGCTTCGACGCCGATTTCCCGCAGCTTCCCCCCGAACCGGCCTGCGGAGTTCCGATCTCATGATCCGCGCGCTTGCCCTTTGCCTGTTGGTCGCCTTGCCCGCCTCGGCGCAGGATTTCCGCGGTCTGCGCCCCGGCATGCCCGCCTCGGCGCTTGGGCCGATCGGCGAACCGCTTGAACTGCTGCAGACGGACGAGGGATACAGCGCGATCTACCCCCTGCCGTTCGAACAACGCTTGATGGTCGATTATTCCCCCGAGGACGGCGTGCAATTCGTGGCGACCTTCGCCGCACCGAACGCGCCCGACGCGCCGGAGACGGGCGGTCTTCAATTGCGCGCCATGACGCTGCGCGACGTGGTCGACCGCCTGGGCGGTGACGCGGCCCGGATCGAGACACCGGGCCTGATCTTCGCCGACCCACTGGCGCCCGGTCGCCTGTCGCTTGTCTACGACATACCCGATCAGCCAGACCTCGTGCTGTTTCTCGATTTTGCGGGCGAACGCGCCCTGGACCGGGACGTGGCACCGGGCGACAGGTTGGACGCCTTCGCTGACACGGTCTTCGTCGCGGCCAACCTGACCTTCTGGTCGCAAGCCGACAGCCTGCGCCGCCCCGCCGATTTCTTGGACGACGCGCGGGACGACCCGATCCTCTTCCCGGTTCCGCTGGAGGAGGCGTTCCCGCCGCTCCTGCCCTGACCCTTGCCATTTGAGACCTGCGGCGGCAAAGACCGCCCGCAAAGGAGACCTGCCCATGCCCCTCAAGATCGAAGAAGGCTCCACCAGCCATTCCGCCTATGACCTGCGCTCGCACATGTCCGACGAGATCGAGACCCATACGCTTGCCATCCTCGTGGAAAACGAACCCGGCGTGCTGGCGCGCGTGATCGGCCTGTTCTCGGGCCGGGGCTACAACATCGAGAGCCTGACCGTGGCCGAGGTCGACCATGGCGGACACCGGTCGCGGATCACCATCGTTACCTCCGGCACGCCGCAGATCATCAACCAGATCAAGATGCAGCTGGAGCGCATGGTGCCGGTCCACGAGGTCGCGGATCTGACGGTCGAAGGCCCCTTCGTCAGCCGCGAACTGGCGCTCATCAAGGTCATCGCCAAGGGCGAACACCGGGTGGAGGCGCTGCGCATCGCGGAGATCTTCCGCTGCAACGTGGTCGATTCAACCCTTGAAAGCTTCGTCTTCGAGCTGACCGGCATGCCCGAGAAGATCGACGCCTTCACCGAATTGATGCGACCCCTGGGCGATGTGAAACTGGCCCGGACGGGCGTGGCCGCGATTGCGCGCGGTCTCTGAGCGATGCGGCTTGCGGCGCTGATCTTTGCCGTTCTTGCCGGGTCAGCGTCGGCGCAGACGTTGGGCGGCCTGACCCTCGGTGAGTTGATACCGGACACCGCGCCGGACCCCCTGGGCACCCATATCGTCGAGCCGTTCGCGATTACGATCTGGGCCCTCGAAGACGAGATTGGCCTGACCGCAAGCCGCGATGCGGAAACCGGGGAAATCCTCTACATAGAAATGTGGATTAACGCCGAGGTCGCGCACGACACCCCCATTGACGGGATCCGGTTTGGAGAGACTACGACCGAAGACATCGTCGCGCGGTTCGGCTCCGGCGGCTTCGCCTATGCGGATCGGGGCCGCTTCGTGGCCACCGATACGATCCTCGCCCATTACCTGAGTTATGAGATCGAAGGCACGGATAGTGTCGTGATCTTCGTGACCCACCAGCCCATCGAAACGGCGTCAGCGGACACCGTCCGAGAAGGTGTATTGAATACCATCATGGTTGGCCGGGCGAGTTACATGGCCGCAACGCGCGGTGTCGACAGAAATGTACCGGAGGGATATCGGCCCATTGCCGATCCTTTTCCGCACCAGGCGGAATAACGAAGACGCGGGGGACGTCTGCCCCTCCCCCGCGCCCACTCTCAAGCCGGTCCGGGGCGGACGGCTTGAAAGACGCTGCACTCAGCCGGCCGGAATCAGGCCCGCTTCTTGCGCCGCGCCGATCTCGTCCGCGCTCAGGAGGCCGTCGGCATCCGCGTCAAGCGCCTGGAACTCCTCTTCGGTCAGGGCAGGCATCAACACGAGAAGCTCTGCGAAGCTGACCATACCGTCGCCGTCACCATCGACGCTTTCGGCCTGCCCCATGGCAAGGCTTGCGCCCCCCACAAGCACAGCGAAGGCGGTGGCAAGTGTGATCGCCCCAAGGCGCGGTTTGTCGAATTCGGATCGCATGGGAATTATCCCTCCATAAAGGTTGCGTGTCAGGCACCGGGTTCGCCGGGATTGGCGTGGTGCCTACTTGGGAAGAGCGGTCCGGGGGGTGGTTTCGTCCCTGCGACCGACGACAGCCCGTGCCATCGGCGGCACCTCGCCCAATCACGCGCACGTCCCCCGCGACGTCCCGCCGAGGGGAACGCAGATCGGCAAGACATCGCCCGCGATGGGCGGGAAGGCCCCCGGATCGGCCCACGCGTCAACCGCCATCTTGCGGCAAGGCGGACGGCGGGCGCAGCGTTTCGATCACTCACGGAATGTTCCCCTTCGCCCCCCCGAGGTCCCATGCCCCGTCCCTCCGCCCCCGCGCTTCCGCTCAAGGATGAAGAAAAGGCAGGCCCCCTGCCCCAATCCCGCATCTTCGCGGCCCTGCTGTCCGATCTCAGGGCCTCCGCCCGTCGCCTGACCCGCTCCGCCCAGGATGCCGATGACCTGGTGCAAGACACGCTCCTGCGGGTCTGGTCGCGCATGGCCATGGCGGCGGAGGCCGCCTCCGATGCCGCCCCGATCGAGGATTTGCGCGCCTATGCCTTTGCCACCCTGCGCCACCGGGCCTTCGCGCGGTTCTCCATCGCGCCGCCCCTGGAGGCGGAGGATGAGGATTTCCCGGCACCGCGCGGTTCTGACGCCGCCACACGTCTTGGCTGTGCCGAAGCCCTGGCCGCGCTTGACGATCTGCCGGCGGATCAGCAGCGGCTCTTGCGGATGCGCGCGATGGACGGGTTGAGCTATGCGGAGATTGCCAAGAAGACCGGCCTGCCCCTTGGCACCGTCACCTCAAGGCTTGCGCGCGGGCGCGCGGCGATGCGCGAGGCGCTGGACCTGCCCCCCGGCGCGCCGGTCACGGACCTTCTGGGCGGCAGCTGAGCCCGCCTCGTCGCCCCCGGCCCATGTCTTGATGGGAAAAGGATATGTCGCTGTGCGGCAAGACGCGCCCGGCGGAACTGCGCCACGATCCGGTCCATAGGTTTGGACGGAGTTGCCCGATGCCCGACGATCTGATGCGCCCGCTGGCCGATGTGATGGCCCCCATCGACCGCGCCCGCGGCCTGCCCAACGCCCATTACACGGACCCCGCCACCATCGCCGCCGAAAACCGCGCGGTGTTGGAGACGACATGGGCCGCGCTGGCCGTCGGCGCCGACGTGCCGGAACCCGGCGATGCCAAGCCGATCGAATTCCTGGGTCAGCCGCTCTTGCTTTTGCGGGACGAAGACGGGACGATCCGCGTCTTTTTCAACATCTGCCGCCACCGGGGCATGATCCTTGTGGAAGAACCGCGCCGGATCGAAGGCGCTATCCGCTGCCCCTACCATTCGTGGTGCTATTCCAAGTCCGGTCGCCTTGTGGCCACGCCCCATGTCGGCGGGCCGGGCCAGAACGCCCATGCGGGGATCGACCGCGCCACCCTCGGCCTGAGCGAGGTGCGCAGCCATATCTGGCGTGATGTGGTGTTCATAAATCTTTCCGGCGACGCACCGGCCTTTGAAGAGCTGCACGCCGACCTGCTGAAACGGTGGGCGGAATTCGAACAGCCCCAGTATCACGGCGGTGCCGACAGCAGCTTCACCCTGGAGGTCGCGACCAACTGGAAGCTCGCGGTGGAGAATTACTGCGAAAGCTATCACCTGCCCTGGGTGCATCCGTCGCTCAACACCTATTCGCGGCTGGAAGATCACTACCATATCGAGGCGCCGGGCCAGTTTTCCGGCCAGGGCACCTATGTCTATCGCCAGTTGATCGGCGAGGATGGCAAGACCTTCCCCGATTTCGCGGGGCTGAGCGACCATTGGGACGCGGGCGCGGAGTATATCGCGCTCTACCCCAACGTGCTTCTCGGCGTGCACCGCGACCATGCCTACGCCATCGTGCTGGAACCGGTCGCCCATGACTGCACCCGGGAGCATGTCCATATCTACTATCCCACGCCCGAGACCGACGACGCCCTGCGCGCGACCAATTCCGCCCAATGGAGAAGCGTGTTCGAGGAGGATATCTTCGTGGTCGAAGGCATGCAGCGTGGACGCGCCGCGTCGGGCTTTGACGGGGGCCGCTTCTCCCCCGCGATGGACGGGCCGACGCATCTGTTCCACGCCTGGATCGCCAGCCGGATCGACGCGGCCGGGGCCTGACGCACCTTGGCGGACGATGCAAAGCTGCACGCCGCCATCGCCCTGGCGGAGCGGTCGGGGGATTGGTCAGAGGTGATCGCGCTCTACAGGGAAGCCGCCGACACGAATCCGGTGTCGGAGGCGTTCTACCTCACCCACGCCTACGTCCATGCGCTGGAGGCGAATGATCCCGTCGCGAAAGAGCTCAAGGCGCGCCTCGTGGCCCTGAACGCCGAAGCGCCCTAGGGCAGGTCCGCCTACGTCCCGGCGCTCTTGCGGTAGAACCGCAATCCCATCAACAGCATCCAACTGAACAAAAGCGGCCAGAAGACCGGCCTGTAATTGATTGGGTGGCAGCCGCGCGCGGGCGCGAAGTGCAGGGCGTCGCGCAGCACGTCGTCCCAAGTATCATTGGCCGGGCCGGGCGACGCGACAAGGACCCCGTCCTCGGCGGGGGTCAGAACGATTGTGCCCCGCTCCACGATCAGGGTCAGGACCAGATCGACGCCGTCGGCCTCCGCGCCGTAGGTCTCAACGAAGTCGCCCACCAAGCGGCAGAGATCGGCGTGCGCGAAGGTCGTGACGCGGCGGGGCTCCAGAATATTGGTGAACTGGTTATAGGGCCGCGCCGCGCTTGGCCCGTCATAGGTTTCGCAGTCCGCCCCGGTGCAGGGGGTCAGGACAAACGGATCGAAATCGAGGCTCCGCACCCGGTCGCCCACCCAGAACAGAACCAGTGCCGACAGGCAGCAGAAGATGACCCCTTCCAGTACCCGCAACGCCCAGTCGAGGTTGATCGGCTGCGGGTCCGGTTCCTGCCCGGGGCCGTCCGGCCCGCCGGGCTCAGCTTCTTGTGCCAAGGATCACGCGGACATAATGCTGGGTTTCGGCATAAGGCGGCACGCCATCGTGGCGCTCCACCGCCTCGGGCCCCGCATTGTAGGCCGCAAGCGCCAGCCGCCAGTTGCCGAACCGGCGATATTGCTGCGCAAGGTACCGCGCGCCACCGTCAAGGTTGGCGACCGGATCGGTCGGATCGACCCCAAGCAGCCGCGCCGTGTCGGGCATCAGCTGCGCCAGACCGATGGCGCCCGCATGGCTCAACGCCTCCGTGTTCCAGCCGCTTTCCTGCTGGACGAGCCGCAGGAAGATGTCCTCGGGAATGCCATGGCGCCGGGCGGCGGATTGCGCCACGCCAAGGAACGGGCCGTCATAGCCGCCCTCGTAACGCGGCAGGCCGCGCGTCTCTTCGCTTTCGGGGCGCAGGCGGGAGGAGAATTCATACTGGGTGGCCGCCCGGTTATCGAGCACCCCCATCGCCCGGTCCAGCCGGTCCAATCCGCTTTGCGCGGTGGCAGGCAGGGCAAGGCAGACGCCGCAAATGGCGGGAACAAGCAGACGAAATACTGGCACGATATCCTCGGACCGATTGCAATAATGCGCGCGACATTAACGCTTTGGACCGCTTTGTGCCAGTGCATCGCGCATTGTCGGCGGGATAAGGCTTTTATTAACCTTGATGGGGTGGTCTAACCGGGCAAACGCGGGCGCGAACCGGAATCGGGCGGCCCGCCCGGCAGGACGAGACAAATGGGGGAAGAGCGATGGCAGGGTCCGTCAACAAGGTCATTCTAATCGGCAATCTGGGCCGCGACCCGGAAGTGCGCAGTTTCCAGAACGGCGGCAAGGTCTGCAACCTCCGCATCGCGACATCGGAGACGTGGAAAGACCGCAATACCGGTGAGCGGCGCGAGAAGACGGAATGGCATTCCGTGGCGATCTTCCAGGAAGGGCTCGTGCGCGTGGCAGAGCAATATCTGCGCAAAGGCTCCAAGGTCTACATCGAAGGTCAGCTTCAGACCCGCAAATGGCAGGACCAGTCCGGCCAGGACCGCTATTCCACGGAAGTCGTTCTGCAAGGCTACGGCGGCACGCTCACGATGCTTGACGGTCGCGATGGCGGCGGCGGTGGCGGTGGTTACGGCGGCGGCGACAGCGGCGGTGGCTATGACGATCGCGGCAGTTTCGGCGGCCCGTCCGACGATCGCGGCGGCAGCGGCGGTGGCCAGGGCGGCGGCGGCGGTTTCGGCGGCAATTCCGATCTGGACGACGAAATCCCGTTCTGATGCCTGACCCGCGCGCCCGCTGACCGCACCGGCCAGGGGCCACGGGTAACGGGCGCGCCGCATTCGGAAGGGCCTGCGATGCAACCCACCAACCCGAATTTCACGCATACCTTCGCCCCCCCGGTGATGGAGGCGCGCCGCTGGGTGGACGGCAGGAACTTCCCGGCCCACCGCCCGCTTCTCAACCTCAGCCAGGCCGCCCCGGTCGATCCCCCGCCCGAGGGCCTGATGCAGGCCATGGCCGACGCGATCCTAACCGATCCGGCGGCGCATCTTTACGGCCCCGTCCTGGGGCGCATGGACCTGCGCACCGAACTGGCGTCGCAATGGTCCGCAAACTACGGCGGCAGCGTCACGTCTGACCAGGTCGCGGTCACGGCGGGCTGCAACCAGGCCTTCACCTCCACCATCGCCACGCTGGCCCGCGCGGGGGATGAGGTGATCGTCCCCCTACCCTATTACTTCAACCACCAGATGTGGCTCGACATGGCCGGCATACGCGCGGCCTACCTGCCCACGGGCGACGATCTGCTACCGGATCCGGAGCGTGCGGCGGCGCTGATCACGCCCGACACCAAGGCCATCGTGCTCGTCTCCCCGAACAATCCGGCGGGCGTGGAATATCCGGCCCCCCTTCTGCGGGCGTTCTTCGACCTCGCCCGCGCCCACGGGCTGGCGCTTGTCGTGGATGAGACCTACCGCGATTTTCACTCCGCCCCCGGTGCGCCCCACGACCTGTTCCGCGACCCCGACTGGGACGACACGCTGATCCACCTCTATTCCTTCTCCAAGGCCTACCGGCTGACCGGCCACCGGGTCGGCGCGATCATGGCGAGCCCGGCGCGCCTGGCGGAGGTGGAGAAATTCCTTGATACCGTCGCGATCTGCCCGCCCCAGATCGGCCAGATCGGCGCGCTTTGGGGGATGCGGAACTTGGGCGACTGGCTGGCGGGCGAGCGGCTCGAAATCCTCGCCCGGCGCGATGCGATCACCCAGGGATTTGCCCGGCTGCCCGATTGGACGCTAATGGGATGCGGCGCCTATTTCGCCTATGTCCGCCACCCGTTCGACGCCCGCTCCGACGCCGTGGCGCGCGACCTCGTGGACCGCGCGAGCCTTCTGATCCTGCCCGGCACCATGTTCGGCCCTGCCCGCGCGCAGGGCGGATCGGGCCAGGCGGAGGCGACGCTGCGCATCGCGTTCGCAAACGCGGACCGCACCGGCATCTCCGATCTCATCGACAGGCTCGGCACGCTCACCGCCTGACCCGCCCTTGCCCCCGCAAGCGAGGTTGCGTATCGGTTTGCCCCAAGAGTTCCACGCGCGCGAAGGGCGAGACACACACATGGCAAGAACCGCCGCCAAGAAAGCCTCCAACATCTTTGTCTGGATCCTGATGGGCCTGCTGTTCGTGGCCCTGGCGGGCTTCGGCATCGGCTCGTTCACCGGCGGCGCATCGCGCGTCGGATCGGTCGGCGACGTGGAGATCACGGCGGAGGATTACTTCCGCGCCCTCAATAACGAGATTTCGGCCCAGATCGCCCAGACCGGCCAGCCCGTGAACTTCGCGTCCCTGCGCGCACGCGGCATCGACGAACGGGTTCTTGCGGGGCTTGTTGCACGCGCAGCCCTGAGCCATGAAGCCAACGAGATGGGGATTTCCGTGGGCGATGCAGAGGTCGCCCGCCAGATCCAGCAGACCCCGCAATTCCAGGGCACGGCGGGCCAGTTCGACCGCGCGACCTACGAATTCCTGTTGCAACAGCAAGGCGCGACACCGCGGGAATACGAAGAGGAAACGCGCGAGGATATCGCCCGCGCCATTCTGCAAACCGCCGTGATAGGCGGCCTGACGCCGCCCGACATTTTCGCGGAAACCATCGTCGCCTACCAGGGCGAGACCCGTGATTTCACCCGCGTCACCATTACCCGCAACGAATTGGTCGACGGCGTGCCGGAACCCACCGATGAAGACCTTGCCGCGTATTACGAGGAAAACCCCCAGCGCTTCACCCGCCCCGAGGCGCGCGCGATCACCTATGCGTGGATCATCCCCAGCCAGTTGATCGACGAGGTCGACGTGGACGAGGACGCCCTGCGGGAGCTTTACGAGGATCGTATCGACGAATACGTGCAGCCCGAACGCCGCCTTCTGGAGCGCCTTGTCTTCGGGTCCGAGGAAGAGGCGCAGGCAGCTGTGGACGCTATCGCCGCGGAGGAGACGGATTTCGATCAACTCGTCGCGGACCGGGATCTGACACTTGAAGACGTGGATGTGGGAGAGGTCGCCCGCGAAGACCTCAACCCAGACGCCGCCGAGATGATCTTCGCCGATGACGAGAGTGAGATCATCGGCCCGGTTCAAAGCAGCCTCGGGCCCGCGATCTTCCGGGTGAACGCCGTGCTGGAAGCCTCCGAAGTCCCGTTCGAGGACGCCCGCGCCGATCTGCGCGAGGAACTGGCCGATGAGGCCGCGCGCCGCGCCATCGACGCCATGCGCGAGGAACTCGACGATCTGCTGGCCAGCGGTGCGACGCTGGAAGAGGTGGCCGAAGACACCGACATGGTGCTCGGCACGATCGACTATACCGTGTCGTCCGAGGACGGCATCGCGGGCTACGACGCCTTCCGAGACGCCGCCGATGCGGTGGAGGAAAGCGATTTCCCGGAATTGCTGGAGCTGTCCGATGGCGGCCTCTTCGCCCTGCGCCTCGACGAAATCGTGCCGCCGACCCTGCCGCCGCTCGACGAGATCGTGGAGGAGGTCGAAGCCGCCTGGGACATGACCGCCGTGCGCGATGCCGTGGCCGCCCGCGCGCAGGAACTTGTGGGCCAAATGGCCACCGGTGCCACGCTGGAGGATCTGGGCGACACCGCCGAAGAACGCCTGATCCGCCGCCAGGACCTGCTGCCCGATCTGCCGCCCACCACCGTGCCGCAGGTCTTCCAGCTGGAAAACATCGGCGATGTCGTGATGATCCCCGGCGCGCAGGCCGCCCATATCGTGCGGCTGGACGCGATCAACGCCGCCGCGCGCAACGCGCCCGACACCTCGATCCTGCTCACGATCCTTGAGCAGACCATCGCGCAATCGCTGGCCCAGGATATCTTTGAGGCTTACGGTCAGGCCGCCCAGGCCGAGGCGGGGATCACCACGAATTCCGGTGTCATCAACTCCGTCCACGCCTCCTTCCCGTAAAGGCAGCGCCCATGGCTCAGCTCAGCGATTTCAACGCCTTCTCCGCCGCGTGGGAGCGGGGGGAAAACCAGCTGGTCCACGCGCGCCTGGCCGCCGATCTCGATACGCCGGTCTCCGTCATGCTGAAACTGACCGATGCGGGTCGCGATGCGTTCATCCTTGAATCCGTGACCGGGGGGGAGGTGCGCGGGCGCTATTCCATCATCGGCATGAAACCCGACCTGGTCTGGGAATGCCGGGGCGAGACAAGCCAGACCAACCGCGCCGCCCGCTATGACCGGGAGACGTTCACGCCCTGCGCGGAGCCGCCGCTCGATGCGATCCGCGCGCTGCTGGCGGAAAGCGCCATAGACATGCCCGCCGACCTGCCCGCCGCCGCCGCAGGCCTTTTCGGCTATCTCGGCTATGACATGATCCGCCTCGTCGAACATCTGCCCGACGTAAACCCCGATCCCCTCGGCCTGCCCGATGCGGTGTTGATCCGCCCCTCCGTCATCGCCGTGCTCGACGGCGTGAAGGGAGAGGTGATCGTGGTCTCCCCCGCCTGGCAATCCACCGGCCTCTCGGCCAAGGCCGCCTATGCCCAGGCCGCCGAACGCGTCTCCGACGCGCTGCGCGATCTGGAACGCGCGCCGCCCGTGGCCGCCCGCGAAATGGGCGACGCACAACCCTTGGGGGAGCCGGTTTCAAACTTCACCCACCAAGGCTATCTCGACGCGGTGGAAGTCGCCAAGGATTACATCCGCGCGGGCGACATTTTCCAAGTCGTGCCCTCGCAGCGCTGGACCCTCGATTTTCCCCAGGCCCCCTTCTCGCTCTACCGCGCGCTGCGCCGCACCAATCCCTCGCCCTTCATGTTCTACTTCAACTTCGGCGGCTTCCAGGTCGTGGGCGCGTCCCCCGAAATCCTCGTGCGGGTGTTCGATGGTGAAGTCACGATCCGCCCCATCGCGGGCACCCGCCCCCGTGGCGCCACCCCCGATGAGGATCGCGCGCTGGAGGCAGATCTGCTGGCCGACCAGAAGGAACTGGCCGAACACCTCATGCTGCTCGATCTGGGCCGCAACGACACCGGCAAGGTCTCCAAAATCGGCACCGTGCGCCCGACCGAGGAATTCATCGTCGAGCGTTACTCCCACGTCATGCACATCGTCTCCAACGTCGTGGGCGAGCTGGCCGACGACCAAGACGCGCTCTCGGCCTTCATGGCCGGCATGCCCGCCGGCACCGTCTCGGGCGCGCCCAAGGTCCGTGCGATGGAAATCATTGATGAGCTGGAGCCCGAGAAACGCGGCGTCTACGGCGGCGGTGTCGGCTATTTCAGCGCGGGCGGCGACATGGACATGTGCATCGCGCTCCGCACGGCGGTGGTGAAGGACGAAAAGCTCTATATCCAGGCGGGTGGCGGCGTCGTCTATGACAGCGACCCCGAGGCGGAATTCGAGGAAACCGTCAACAAGTCCCGCGCCATCCGCAAGGCCGCCGAAGACGCGGCCCTGTTCCAGCGCGGTGGCAATTCCTAGGGCGCGGATGCCCGCTGGATCACGGCGGATACCGGCGCGATCGCCACCGCCTCTGACCGTCCGCCAAGCGCCCATGAAAACAGCGCCGTCACCGTGTCGGGCCGGGTATATCCCGCGACGATCACGGCCCCTTCCTGCGATGCGGTGAACGCCGCGCGGGCCAGGTAGCGCGTGATCACGGTCGCGCGTTGATCCTCGTCATCTAGAAGCCGGAAAAGCGTGGCGGCCGGCACGTCCGCACGGCTGGCGCTCTGCTCCGCCGCATTCAGACCCCGGGGGAAGGCCAGCAAGCCATGGCCCGTCTCCCCCAATGCCGCCACAGTCGCGTCCAGGATCGGGCGGTCGGACTGGATGCGGCCGCCGGGCGTATCCATGACCGCGACCGCTTCCGGCAAGATCAACAACGCCGAGGACAAAGCCACTTCCAGATCGGCTGGCGTGGCCCCTTCCGGGACCATGGACCCAAGGATCACCACCTCGAACCCCGCCTCGCGGTAGGTCTGGGCGCGGATCTGCGCGTCGGGATGCAGCGGGTCCACCGCAAATGCCACCGGGAAGGTGAACCGTGTGAGCGTCGCCAATTCGATCCGGCTTTCGGGATCGTCGATCAGGACAACCGCAAGAAGCGGACGCTCCTCGCTGGTATCGAACGGCGCGGCGAAGGCTTCGATGGCCGGTAACGTGGCATCGGGGTCAGCCTCCACCGCGACCTCGGCCAGGTCGCCCTCCGTTTCGGGCGCTTGCGGGAAGGCGGGAACGTCCACCTCCCCCGCGCCGGGCGTGACCTGCGGAAGGCCGGAGGTCTGCGGGAAAACGGGCGTGGCAAGACCGGCCGTCTCCTCCCCCAAGGCAGGTGCCGCTGGGGGCGCGCTGATCGTCGGAAGGCTTGGGGCGATCTGGGGCGTTTCGGCGATGGCTTCGGGCGCTGGGTCGGGCGTGGGATCGGGCGCGGGGTCGGACTCCGGCGCGGCATCCTCCCCCACGCCAGCGGCCTCTGCCACGTCCTCTTCGGGGGCCACCACGGGGGCAGGCTCGGGCGCGGCCTCGGGCTCCGGCAGCGCCGCCGTTGCCGTGTCCACATCGGGATTGGCGCTGGCGACGGGTTGGCTCAACGTCGTGGGCTCCGCGGCGACGGAGGGACGGGCATTGGCCGATGGCTGCTCCGGCGCGGCGCCGAGCGCGGCAACGACCGGTGCGGCGGGCGCGTCGACGGAAACATCGGGTTGCGCGGCGGGGGCCACATCAAGCGTCGGAGCCTCGACATCCGCCACGACCAGGGGCGCGGGCGCATTGGTGCTGGGGGCGGCATCGGGGGCGGGCAAGACCGCTTCCTCTTCGGGCGGCGGGCGGTTGAATTCACTGCCCGAGGGCAAAGGCACTTCGGTCGCGGGCCGCGTCGCGTCCTGCTCCTCCGCCGGGACCTCCTCCGCGTCAGGGGCCGCATCTTCTGCCGGGGCTGCGGGCGCGGCGTCTTCTGCGGGGGGTTCGGCTTCGGCGGCGGGGGCGTCCCCTACGGTCGCCTCCTCCACCGGAGCCTCCGGCGCTGGCGCTGGCAGTGGCGCTAGTGCTTCCTCCGCCACCGCATCCACCTCCGCAGGCGCGCTGTCCTCAGCCGCCTCCGCCGCCACCTCAACCGCCGCCGTTCCGTCCCTCGGCGGCAACGGCACGCTCAACGACACCGCCGCCAGCCCGATGGCCGACACGATCAATCCCCAGAATACACCAACGCTCAGCCCGCCCATGGCCCATGCTCCTGTCTGCTCGCCCCGGGGCTGAAATCCCCGGCAGGTCGATGCCACGGGCTCGCGGCCATAGCTTGACCACTGCGCGCGGCTTTGAAACATGTATAGCGCGGGCGCGCGACGCCTTCACCCCTTTTCGCCCCGAGGTGGCCCGAATGCTCCTGCTGATCGATAATTATGACAGCTTTACCTACAATCTCGTCCATTACCTGGGGGAGCTTGGGGCCGATATCCGCGTCGTGCGCAACGACCAGATCACCGTGCAGGACGCCATGGCAAGCGGGGCCGACGGCGTCGTGCTCAGCCCCGGCCCCTGCGATCCCTCCCAGGCCGGCATCTGCCTCGCGCTCACCAAGGCCGCCGCCGGCGCGAACATGCCGCTTCTGGGCGTCTGCCTGGGTCACCAGACAATCGGGGAGGCGTTCGGCGGCAAGGTCGTGCGCCATTCGGAGATCGTGCACGGCAAACTGGGCCAGATCCGGCACCAAGGCGCGGGCGTCTTCGCGGGCCTGCCCTCGCCGCTTGCCGCCACCCGTTACCACAGCCTCGTGGTGGAGCGTTCCAGCCTGCCCGATGTGCTGGAGATCACCGCCGATCTGGCGGACGGCACAATCATGGGCCTGCGCCACCGGACGCTGCCCATCGAAGGGGTGCAGTTCCACCCCGAAAGCATCCGCTCCGAACACGGCCACGCGATGCTGGAGAATTTCCTCAAGACCACGCGCCAGAAAGTGACGGCATGACAGACACAAAGGCGCTCGATGCGCTGAAACCCATCATCTTCGCCGCCTCCGAAGGCCCGCTGAGCCGCGCCCAGGCGGAAGAGGCGTTCCACGCGCTGTTCGACGGGGCCGCCACGCAAGCGCAGATGGGCGGGCTCATCATGGCGATGCGCGCGCGCGGTGAATCCGTCGCGGAATATGCCGCCGCCGCCCAGGTGATGCGTGACAAATGCGTCAAGGTCGCCGCCCCCGACGGCGCGATGGATATCGTCGGCACCGGCGGTGACGGGATGGGCACGCTCAACATCTCCACCGCGACGGCCTTCGTGGTGGCAGGCGCGGGCGTGCCGGTGGCCAAGCACGGCAACCGCAACCTCAGCTCCAAATCCGGCGCAGCGGACGTTCTGGGCGCCATGGGCATCGACGTCATGGTCGGCGCGGACGTGGTGGAGGCGTCGATCAAGGAGGCCGGGATCGGCTTCATGATGGCCCCGATGCACCACCCCGCCGTCAAACATGTCATGTCGGTGCGCCAGGAACTGGGCTGCAAGACGATCTTCAACATTCTCGGCCCCCTCACCAACCCCGCCGGCGTAAAACGGCAACTGACCGGGGCCTTCGCCATCGACCTGATCTACCCTATGGCCGAGACCCTCAAGGAATTGGGGTCGGAGGCCGCATGGCTCGTCCACGGCTCCGACGGCACGGACGAGATCTCAATCTCAGGCCCCACATCTGTCGTGGAATTGCGCGACGGCACCCTGCGCGGGCGGGAAATCCACCCCGAAGATGCGGGCCTTCCGGTGCATCCGTTCCGCGATATCCTCGGCGGCACGCCCGAGGAGAACGCCCAGGCTTTCCGCGCCGTCTTGGCCGGTGAACCCGGTGCCTACCGCGATGCCGTCCTGATGAACGCCGCCGCCGCCCTGATCGTGGCCGACCGCGTGTCGGATCTGCGCGACGGGGTGGAGATCGCGGCAGACGCCATCGACAGTGGCAAGGCCAAGGCGGCGGTCGATACCGTGGCGCGGATCACCTCCGCCAAGTGACGCGCTACGCCCTGCCCTTCGGCTTCGGCTTCATCGGCCTGGCCATGCTTGCCCTTGCGCTGGTGCTTTACCTGCACATGCTTTCCGAGTTGCGTATCGGCGAGCGGCTGGTGGCCGATGGCGTCGCCACCGACGCCCTTCTCGTGACCGCCGAACACCGCGAACGCCTGTCGTGCCGCGGCGGCACGATCAAGGTGTGCCGCCCGTCGGACTTTGCGTTGGGGCAGATCGTTTACCTCGTGGAAGGTCGGCGCGCGGTCACCACCCTTACGATCAACGAGGCGGATTTCACCGCGTTTTCATCGGGAGAGGAGGTGCGCGTGCCCATCCTCTACCTCCCCGACGACCCGCTTGAGATCGAGCGGAGCCGGGGCGCGCGCCTCAACGCCGCAAGGGGCCAGACCCTCACCATCGTCGTCTGCGCCGCCTTCGGGATCACCTTCGCCCTGATCGGCGCGATCGCGGGCCTTGTTGTGCGCAAACGCGCCGGTGCGCCCTAGCTGCCCTCGACAGGCCCACCCCCCTCGCCTAAGACAAAATCCATGAGCACCATTCTCGACAAGATCAAGGCCTACAAGCTGGAGGAAGTGGCCGCCGCCATGGCCGCCCGCCCGCCACAAGAGGTTGAGGCCGCCGCCCGTGACGCCGCCCCCGTCCGGGGCTTTGCCGACGCGCTGTGGACGGCCCAGAAAACCGGCTACGGCCTGATTGCGGAGATCAAGAAGGCCAGCCCGTCCAAGGGCCTGATCCGCGCCGATTTCGACCCGCCCGCACTTGCCCGCGCCTATCAGGACGGCGGGGCCACCTGCCTCTCGGTTCTGACCGACACGCCGTCCTTCCAGGGCGCGCCCGAATTCCTGCAATCCGCCCGCGCGGCCGTGGCGTTGCCCTGCCTGCGCAAGGATTTCCTCTACGACACCTACCAGGTGGCGGAGGCGCGGGCCTGGGGCGCGGATTGCATCCTCATCATCATGGCCTCCGTCAGCGACGCCCAGGCAGCAGAGCTGGAAGACGCCGCTTTCGCCTGGGGCATGGATGCGTTGATCGAGGTCCATGACGGCGCGGAACTGGACCGGGCCATGGCGCTGAAATCCCCGCTTCTGGGGATCAACAATCGCAACCTCAACACGTTCGAGACGACGCTCCAGACCACCCGCGACCTCGCCGCGCGTGTCCCGTCCGACCGCATGGTGATCTCCGAATCCGGCCTCTTCGCGCCCCAAGACCTCGCCGACATGGCCCGCCACGGTGCGCGCACCTTCCTGATCGGCGAAAGCCTGATGCGGCAGGACGATGTCACCGCCGCGACCCGCGCGCTTCTGGCCGAACCGGTGCCGGCCTGATGGCGGACCTCACCCATTTCGACGAGACCGGCGCGGCCCATATGGTCGATGTCTCGGACAAGGACGTGACCGACCGCGTCGCCGTGGCGGAGGCGCATGTGAAGATGTTGCCGCAAACCCTTGAAAAGGTTGTGGAAGGCACCGCCAAAAAAGGCGACGTGCTTGGCGTAGCCCGGCTGGCGGGCATCATGGGTGCCAAGAAATGTGCCGACCTCATCCCGCTCTGCCATCCCCTGCCGATCACCAAGGTCGCCCTTGATCTGGTCCCCGACGACACGCTTCCGGGCATCCGCATCACCGCCACCGTCAAGACCACTGGCCAGACCGGGGTTGAGATGGAGGCGCTCACTGCCGCCTCCACCGCCGCGCTCACGGTCTACGACATGCTGAAAGCCGCGGAGAAGACTATGGAAATCGGCGGTCTGCGCGTGGTCCTGAAAGACGGCGGCAAATCCGGCCGGTACGAGGCCGCACCGTGATCTCCGTCGAGGAGGCGCTGGCAGAATGCCTGGGTCTGGCCACGCCGCTCGGGTCCGAGACGGTGCTGCTGGCCGAGGCCGGAGGCCGCGTCCTTGTGAAACCGGTTGTGGCCAGCCGGGATCAGCCACCCTTCTCCGCCTCTGCGATGGATGGCTATGCCGTCCGCGATGTGGAGGCGATCCCCGGCCGTCGCCTGAAGGTCGTGGGGGAGGCCCCCGCCGGGCGCCATTGGCCGGGCACGATCGGCCCGGGCGAAGCCTTGCGCATCTTCACCGGCGCGCCGCTGCCCGACGGCACCGACCGCGTCGTCATTCAGGAGGATGTGGAACGCGACGGCGACCGCATCACGCTGGGGCGCAACCTGTCCTCGGGCCACAACGTCCGCCCCTCGGGCGCCGATTTCGTCGTGGGCGACACGCTCGCCGCGCCGCGTCGCCTGTCGCCCGCCGATGTGGCCCTTGCCGCGTCGATGAACGCCCCGCGCCTCAGCGTCGGCAAGCGCCCGGACGTGGCGCTGATCGCCACGGGGGATGAGCTGGTGACACCGGGCGAGGACCCCGCCCCCGACCAGATCATCGCGTCGAACACCTATGGCCTGAAAGCGCGGATCGAGGCAGAGGGGGCCAAGGCCCGCCTCCTGCCCATCGCGCGGGACAATCGCGACAGCCTCAAGCAGGTTTTCGATCTGGCCAAGGATGCCGACATCATCGTGACCGTGGGTGGCGCATCCGTGGGCGATCACGACCTGGTGGGGGACGTCGCCGCCGATCTGGGCCTCGACCGCGCGTTCTACAAGGTCGCCATGCGCCCCGGTAAACCGCTCATGGCCGGGCGCCTGGGCAAATCCGCGCTGCTGGGGCTTCCGGGCAACCCCGTCTCCGCCATGGTGTGCGGGGAATTGTTCCTGATCCCGATGCTGCACGCGATGATGGGCTTGCCTGGCCGCGCCCGCCCGCGCCTTCGCGCGGAACTCTCCGTCGATCTGCCCGCCAACGGCCCGCGGGAACATTACATGCGCGCGGAGGTCACGCCGGGCGATGGCCTGCCGCAGATCGCGCCCTATTCGGTGCAGGACAGCTCGCTCCTGACGATCCTGTCCAGCGCCACCGCGCTCATGGTGCGCCCCATCGACGATCCCCGCCGCCGTGCGGGCGAAATCGTCGAATACATCCCCCTCACCCCGCTGTTTTCCTGATTCGTTGACAGATTGTTCGGAACAGGTGTAGAACATACAAGGAACGGTCCCGAAACGTGGTCCGTCATGTCAGAGCAGTTTGGGATCGGACCCGCCACCGGGCCGATGCACATTGGAGGGTGAGATATGCTGACACGCAAACAGCGCGATCTTCTGGAATTCATTCACAAGCGGATGCAGAAGGACGGGGTGCCGCCATCCTTCGATGAGATGAAGGAAGCGCTCGACCTGCGGTCCAAGTCCGGCATTCACCGCCTGATCACCGCGCTGGAGGAACGGGGCTTCATCCGCCGCCTCGCCCACCGTGCCCGCGCCATCGAGATCGTGAAGATGCCCGAGGGGATGGAAGGCTTCGCGCCCCGCGTGATCGAAGGCGACCGCCGCGATCCGCCCGCCGGCGCTCTGTCGGTCCGCGCCGCCGCCGCCACCGAACTGCCCGTCATGGGCAAGATCGCCGCCGGTGTCCCGATCGAGGCGATCAGCCAGGTCGCGGCCCATGTCGCCGTGCCCCAGCAGATGCTCAATTCCGGCCAGAACCATTACGCGTTGGAGGTCAAGGGCGACTCGATGATCGACGCAGGCATCAATGACGGCGACATCGTCGTGATCGAGGAAGGCACCACCGCCGACAGCGGCGATATCGTCGTGGCACTGGTGGAGGATCATGAGGCGACGCTGAAACGCCTGCGCCGCAAGGGCGGGATGATCGCACTCGAAGCCGCCAACCCGGCCTACGAGACGCGGGTGTTCCGCGACGATCAGGTGAAGGTGCAGGGCAAGCTCGTCGGGCTGATCCGCACCTACTGACGATCCTCCGGGGCCCCGGCGCCCGATATCAAAGCGGCGGTGATACGGAAACGTGTCGCCGCCGTTTCCACGTTCACGGCCCCCATGCGCGCCGTCTGGTTGCCGGCCCGCGCCCCACGCCCTAGCTTGCCCCGAAACCCTCGCATCGGAGCCTCATCCATGAAAGACGCCGTCCCCCCGGCCCCGCAGCCGGTCCGCCTGGCCGATTACACGCCCTTCGGCTTCCTTATCGACGCGGTGCATCTGTCTTTCACGCTCCACCCCACCGCCACGCGGGTCAAATCCCGCATCACCTTCCGCCCCAACCCCGATGCCAGCGACCGGCGCTTTTTCCTCCATGGGGAAGGGCTGACGCTGATCTCCGCCCGCATCGACGGGCAGGACTGCGCCCCGACCCTCACCGATACCGGGCTGGAAGCCGCCGTCCCCGACGCCCCCTTCACGTGGGAGGCGGAGGTGGAGATCAATCCGGAGGCGAATACCGCGCTCGAAGGCCTCTACATGTCGAACGGCATGTATTGCACCCAGTGTGAGGCCGAAGGCTTCCGCAAGATCACCTATTACCCCGACCGCCCCGACGTGATGGCCCCCTTCACCGTCGCGATCGACAGCGACCTTCCCGTGCTCCTGTCCAATGGCGACCCGCAAGGCCCCGGTCTCTGGCACGATCCCTGGCCCAAGCCCGCCTATCTCTTCGCGCTGGTCGCGGGCGATCTGGTCGCCCATTCCGATACCTTCACCACCGCCAGCGGCGCGCCCGTGGACCTCAACATCTGGGTCCGTCCGGGGGATGAGGACAAATGCGCATATGCCATGGACGCCCTCAAACGCTCCATGCGCTGGGACGAGCGGGAATACGGCCGCGAATACGACCTGAGCGTCTTCAACATCGTGGCCGTGGACGATTTCAACATGGGCGCGATGGAGAATAAGGGGCTGAACATCTTCAACTCCAAATATGTCCTCGCCTCGCCCGAAACCGCGACCGACCGCGATTATGCGTTCATCGAGGCCATCGTGGCGCACGAATATTTCCACAACTGGACCGGCAACCGCATCACCTGCCGCGACTGGTTCCAACTGTGCCTGAAAGAGGGGCTGACCGTCTTCCGCGATCAGCAATTCAGCGCCGACATGCGCTCCGCGGCGGTGGAGCGGATCGGCAACGTCCTGCAACTCCGCGCCCGCCAGTTTCGGGAGGATGCGGGGCCGCTGGCCCACAACGTCCGGCCCGAAAGCTACGTGGAGATCAACAATTTCTACACCGCCACCGTCTACGAGAAGGGCGCGGAGGTGATCGGGATGCTGCGCACCATCCTTGGGGAAGATCTCTACCGCGCGGGTTGCAATCTCTATTTCGACCGCCATGACGGGCAGGCCTGCACGATCGAGGATTGGCTGGCCTGTTTCGAGGAGGTGGCGGGCCAGGACCTCAGCCAGTTCAAGCGGTGGTATACCCAGGCCGGCACCCCGGTTCTCAGCGCGTCCTGGGCGGTGGAGGCGGAGGATTTCACCCTCACCCTGCGCCAGGACGTGCCGCCAACGCCCGGCCAACCCCTGAAGGAGCCGATGCTGATCCCCGTGCGCCTCGCGCTCTACGACAGCGGGGCGGAGATTGTGCCCGACACGCTGGTCCTGCTCGACAGCCCGGAAATGACGTTGCGCTGGCCGCTCAAGGACCTGCCGCCGCTGGCGGAGGTCGCGCCCTCGATCCTGCGCGGCTTTTCCGCGCCCGTGATCCTCGATGCGCCCCTGCGCTTCGGCCAGCGCCTTGCCCTGATGGCGGAGGATTCCGATCCCTTCAACCGGTGGGAGGCCGGGCGCAGCGCGATGCGCGAAACGCTCGTGAACCACATCAAGGGCCAGAAATTCGTGCCGCCCGGCCTCTTGGCGATGTTGGAGGTCAACCTGCGGGACAAAAGTCTCGATCCCGCCTTCCGGGCGCTGATGCTTGCCCTGCCATCCGAGGATGACCTGGCCCAGGCCTGCGTCGATGCGGGTATCGTGCCCGATCCCGACACGATCCACGACAGCAGGCGGGCGGTGCGCCACGACATCGCCACGACGATGGCGGCGGAATTTCGTCGCCAGTTCGACGCCATGGCCCCCGATGGCCCCTACAGCCCCGACGCGCCCCAGGCCGCGCGCCGCACCTTGCGCAACACCTGCCTGTCCTACCTCACCCTCGCCGAAGGGCCGGCGCTTGCCCGTGCGCATTACGATGGGGCCACGAACATGACCGACCAGATCGCCGCCTTCTCCGCGCTGCTGGAGGTGGGCGATCCCGACATCGCCGCAAGGTTCGAGGGGCAATGGCGCGACGACCGGCTGGTGATGGACAAATGGTTCATGCTGCAGGTGAGCGAGGCCGCGCCCGACGCCGCCGTGCCGATCGCCGAAGGGCTCACCCGCCATCCGCTCTTTGACTGGAAGAACCCCAACCGCTTCCGCGCTTTGATGGCCGGGCTGACCGCGGCCAATCCCGCCGGTTTCCACCACCGCTCCGGCGCGGGGTATCGCTTCCTTGCCGATTGGCTGATCCGGGTGGACCAGACCAACCCCCAGACCGCCGCGCGGATGTCCACGGCGTTCGAGACCTGGCGCCGCTACGATGCCGACCGGCAGGCGCTGATCCTGGGGGAGTTGGAGCGTATTTCCGCCGCCCCGTCGCTCAGCAGGGATCTGGGCGAGATGATCGACCGGATGCGCGGCGACGACGCCTAGCGCAGGACCTGCGTGACGCTCCAGATCACGCCGATCAGGATCGGCTGATGCACCAGGTAGATGATGAGGCTGTGCTTCCCGGGAAAGCTGAAGATGCGCGCGCCCCGCGATGGCGCGGGATCGGCCAGCCGCGCCCAGATCCCCGCTTGCGTGAACAGCCTGCCCATCGCCATCCCCGCCAGGAACGGTGCGAACCACGGGAAGATCGGCTCGTAATCGACGGTGCGCAGCGGCACAGTCTGCAACCCGCTCCACCACCAATAGGGCGCGTCGAACGCATCGGACCGCAGGTAATCGGGCGCAAAGAACACCGCGACCGCCAAGATCCCCAGCGCCCAGAAGGGCAGCCTCAGGACGGCCAGCCCGAACAGGCTGCACAACGCGATGGAATGCAGGATGCCGAAAAACACGAACGCATCGGGAAACGCCATATAGGTGCCGATGCTGACCAGCCCCGCGGCTCCCGCCACCTTCGCGAAGCGCCACCAGAACGCGCGCCACCTGATGCCGTCGCCATGGGCCAGCCACAGCGACACACCCGCCAGGAACAGGAACGACCCCGCCGTCGCCACCGCCAACGCGCGCCAGAACCCCGCCCCCGTGGTGCCGGGCGCCACGTAGCCGAACAATTCCAGATCGAAGACGAAATGGAACACGACCATCGCCCCCAGCGCCGCCGTGCGGGCCAGGTCAAGCGCGGGGATACGGGCGCGGGGCAAGGTCACATCGCTCATGGCGCAATCCTCTATCAGCCCGCCCTGCCCTTGCCCATGGATCATCGAAGCCGTGGTCCAAATCTGGCCGGGAACATGTCCAGAAAAGACGCCAGACCCGCCGCGCCCCCGACCGACCCGTTCCTCATTCCGGGCACAATTGAGCGGCTACATGCATCCCATGACCGATACGTTTGAATATACCGTCCGCCCCGGAAGCGCCACGCTGAGCGTCGTCGCTTTCACGGGCCTTGGCGCGCTCACCGCGTTCCTGTGGCAGACCTCTGCCGGGTTCGCTCTCCTGTTCATGATCCCGACGCTGGCGGTTTGCCTTTGGCAATTGGCGCGGGTCCCGACCTACGGCATCCGCATCACGCCGGGCCACTGGCACATCCTGGGCGGGCACGAGGAAATGGCCATCCCCACGGGCCAGATCTCGTATCTCAAGATCGTGGATCGCAACGGCGTCCTGCGCGCCGGGCTGATGCTCGTCGATGGAACCGAGGTCGTGCTGTCCTCAGACGTGGTTCCCGGCCCGTTGGAGCTGATCCGCGAAGCCACTGCCCGCGGCATCCCGGTGCGTGAATTCTCCTAATTCACCGCCGGCCGCGGCATCGGGCGCAGCCGTCCGTCATCGGCTGAGGCCGTCAGGTCCGCCGTCACGCCCAAATCGACCGGGCGCATGACCGGACGCATCGGCGGCGGCGGCAACTGGCAATAGGATTGCTCCCGCACCCAGCTCCGCATCTCCTCGCGCTTGCGGCTGGAATGGAACGGCCCCCAATCCGCGGCCACCCCCCGCATCCCGTCGGCCACCACGCCATCACGCGGCACGGTGATCGCCATGATCCGGATGCCGCAGCGCAGGTTGGACGGCCCGTGCAGCAGCGCCTCACCCGATCCCACATCGCAATTCCGCCAGCGCGCCGTGCCCGGTGCGATCTGCACCAGCCCGAACCAGCGTCCGCCGCCCCCCACCGCACGGGGCCTGTGGGTGCTTTCGTGCCATGCGAGGGTGGAGACGAGGCCGGTCCAGAACGCCGCCCGTTGCGATGGCGTGGCCTCGAGGTATCCCGGACACCACGCGCGGATGTCGCGCGGCTCCACCTCCAGCAACGCCGCCCCCGGCCCGCGCAGGGCCGACAGGACGGCCGCCGTCCAGGCCGGGCCGCGGGGATGGTCATCCCATGCCGCGGCGGGCACCGCCCAGGTATCCCGCGGCTCCGGCCGAAGCGAAACAGCGGGGGCAAGGGGCGAAATCTCTTCCGGCAAATCGGCCAGCGCGCCGCCATCCGGCAGCGCCTCGCCCAGAAGCGGGGCCACCTCTTCCAGCGCCTCCTCCGCCACGTCGGGAAAGTCGGGCAACGCGCCCTCGTCCAGAATGCTCGATGTCACCTCGACCGCCGCACCCAGGGCCGCGGCCTCCTCCTGCCCGTGAACAGGATCGGTCAGGGCCGCGCTCAACCCCGTCACTCCGGCGATCAGATACAGCAGACGCAAAGCGCCCATGGGCCGACACCCCCCCAGGTCTGGCACGAAGCCATAAGAATGCCGGTCCCGCCGCGTTCGGGCAACACTAAATGTCATGGGACGCCCCGGCGCCTATTGCTGGCAATAGGGCTGGGACGAGATCCAGGCGCGCATTTCCTCGCGCTTGGGCGTTTGCACGAACGGGCCCCAATCGGCCGCGACACCGCCCCGGCCCTGAGCCACGACACCGTCGCGCGGCACCGTGCGCGCCCAGATGCGCAAGGCGCAGGCGATATTGGCCGATCCGTCCAGCAGCGCCTGGCCAGAGGTTGCCTGGCACCCGTAATGGCGCGCCGTGGCGGGGCTGATCTGAACCAGGCCGAACCAGCGTCCGCCGCCGCCCACGGCCTCGGGATTCCAAGTGCTTTCATGGCGGGCCAGCGCCGACATCAGGCCGATCCAGAACGCCTCGCGGTCGTCCTGCGGGGCCTCCGCGTAGGCCGGGCACCACGCCTCGATGTCTTCGGGAACCAATGTGGGCAGGATCGCGGCATGGGTGTCGAGCGCGGCAAAGGCCGTGCGCGTCCATTCCCCCGCCTCCGGCCGGTGATCCCAGCGCATCACCACTTCCGCCTCGGGCTCATTCGCCCCAAAACCCGGAAACTCGATATCCGTCAAAGCCGCACAGGACGACAGTGACAAGATGGCAGCCGCCCCCACGGCCCATCTCAACAAAACTCGCATTCTCATAAAACCGTAAACCGTTGCAGACGCGGCACGTTTCCAGAATTATCCACCGCAGCGCAAGCCCGCCTCGCAAGCCACGCGGCACATGCGCGCCTTTTCGCCCAAAACCGGTGGCGCGCGGCGGCGGTTGTAGCGCGGCAACATTGCGCGGCGGCGTTGCGAGTTACGGACATCCTCCATTCTCCCGCGTTGCGCCCCTGTGCTATTCGGTCTGTCGGGGGCGCAGGAAAAGAGTTTGAGCCATGCATATTCTTGTCGGATTACTCGCCGTGATCGGCGGCATCGTCTTCTGGGTCTACCGCGCGCGGATGGCCGCGACGGCCGCATCCGACCTGGCCGATATGGCCGGCACGGTGATGGGCGCGGCACGCCGCTTCGGCTTTCGCCGCCGCCACGACATGCATCCCGTCGATTGCATTGACGACACGACGCTCGCGGCCGGCGCGCTGACCGTCGCCTTCCTCGATCTCGGCCAGACCCAGACGGAGGAGATGCGCCGCACCCATATCCTCGCGCTGCAAAAGCACTTCGTGATCGGCAAGGACGAGGCGGAGGAGCTTCTGGTGATGGGCCATTGGCTCGTCAATGAATGCAGCGGCCCCGCCCCCGCCGTGACACGGCTCGGCAAGCGGCTGATGAAGCTGACAGGCTCCCACGCCCTCGATGCGCCGTTGCAGGTCATCAACGATGTCGCGGGCGCCTCGGGCGGCCTGACCGACAGCCAGCGCGACGCGCTCCACGATTTGCAGCGCATTTTCCGGCGCTGACGTGAAAAAGGGGGCCGCAGCCCCCTCCTCCGATCTGTATCGCGGTCGCCCCGGCCTACGCCGCCTGGCGCTCGTGGCGGCCTTCCTCGACCTCTTCCACGATCTTGGCCACGAAATCCTTCAAATCGTCGGGATTGCGGCTGGTGATGATGCCGTTGCTGATGGCGACCGATTGATCGACCCAATCGGCGCCCGCATTGATCACATCGGTCTTGATCGACTGGTAGGACGTCATCTCGCGCCCCTTGGCGATGCCCGCCTCCACCAGCAGCCACGGCGCGTGGCAGATCGCGGCGATGATCTTGCCCTCTTCCGCGAAGGTCTGGATGATCTCGATGGCGCGGTCGTCCACGCGCAGGATATCGGGGTTGATCTGACCGCCGGGCAGGACCAGCGCGTCATATTCGATGGTCTTCACCTCGTCGAAGCCCAGATCGGCTTCCGCGTCGCGCCCCCAATCGTCGCCGTCCCAGCCGCGGATCGTCTCCCCGTCGGGCGTGGCGACATGCACCGTCGCGCCCTTCGCGCGCAGCTGGTCGCGGGGGAATTCCAGCTCCGATTGCTCGAAGCCGTTGGTGGACAGGATCAGGATCTTGGACTGGTCGATGGATGGCATCTTGCATCTCCTCTTTGCGTTGGGGTTCGGCACACAAACGCGCCCTGCCGCGATTGCGTTCCATCTCGGCCTTGCCCGCCTTCGCGCCCTGCCCTAAGACCGGGGCCGTTGCACGCGCGGAGGCCCCCATGCTCGACCTGACCTACGAGACCCCGAAACCCAAAGTGATCGCCGGTGCCAAGCACGATTGGGAGCTTGTGATCGGGATGGAGGTCCACGCCCAGATCGCCACCCGCGCCAAGCTCTTCTCCGGCGCCTCCACGCAATTCGGGGCGGAACCCAATTCCAACGTTGCCTTCGTGGATGCAGGCATGCCCGGTATGCTGCCCGTCATCAACGAGGCCTGTGTGGCGCAAGCCGTGCGCACCGGGCTGGGGCTCAAGGCCGACATCCACCTCCGCTCCGCCTTCGACCGCAAGAACTACTTCTACCCGGACCTGCCCCAGGGCTACCAGATCTCCCAGCTCTACCACCCCATCGTGGGCGAAGGCGAAGTGCTGGTGGAACTGGGCCCCGACTCTTCAGGAACTCCCACGGCGCGCACGGTCCGCATCGAACGCATCCACCTCGAACAGGATGCGGGCAAGTCGATCCACGATATGGACCCCGCGCTGTCGTTCGTGGACCTCAACCGCACCGGCGTCGCCCTGATGGAAATCGTCTCCCGCCCCGACATCCGTGGCCCGGAAGAAGCCGCCGCCTACCTGCTGAAACTGCGCCAGATCATGCTCTATCTGGGCACCTGCGACGGCAATATGCAAAACGGCAACCTACGCGCGGACGTCAACGTTTCCGTCTGCGCCCCCGGCCAATACGAGAAATACCAGGCGACGCAGGATTTCTCCCATCTCGGCACGCGGTGCGAGATCAAGAACATGAACTCCACCCGCTTCATCCAGGCCGCCATTGAGGTGGAGGCCAAGCGCCAGATTGCCATTCTGGAAGCGGGCGGAGAGATCGTCCAGGAAACCCGCCTCTACGACGTGGACAAAGGCGAAACCCGCTCCATGCGCTCCAAGGAAGAGGCGCATGATTACCGCTATTTCCCCGACCCCGACCTCCTCCCGCTGGAGATCGAGCAAAGCTTCGTGGACGACATCGCCGCCAACCTCCCCGAATTGCCCGACGCCAAGAAGGCGCGCTTCATCGCCGATTTCGGCCTGTCGGATTACGACGCCTCCGTCCTGACAGCAGACCTCGACGCCGCCGCCTATTTCGAGGCGGTCGCGGGCAAGACGAACGGCAAGCTGGCGGCCAACTGGGTCATCAACGAGCTCTTCGGCCGCCTCAAGAAAGACGAGCGCCAGATCGAGGACAGCCCCGTCACCCCCGACCAGCTCTCCTCCCTCATCGCGCTGATCGAGGCCGACACCATCTCCGGCAAGATCGCCAAGGACGTGTTCGAAATCAGCTACACGTCAGGCCGCGACCCCGAAGAGATCGTGGAGACGGAGGGCCTGAAACAGGTGACGGACACCGGCGCCATCGAAGCCGCGGTGGACGAGATCATCGACGCCAACCCCGACCAGGTCGCCAAGGCGAAAGAAAATCCCAAACTTGCGGGCTGGTTCGTCGGTCAGGTGATGAAGGCCACCGGCGGCAAGGCGAACCCGAAAGCGGTCAACCAGATCGTCGCGCAAAAGCTGAACGGCTGACGATACGCCTCGCCCGTAGGGCGGCACTTGTCCCGCCGCGAACGCCCGCGCTGCGCCTGCGCTTGCAGCGAATGGCGGCTTTGAGCCCATACCTACTAAGTTGTTGCGCAGCGGCGAACGACCGAAAACGGACCGGCTATCCCGAGTTCAAGTTCTTCCTGAAACCGCGATGGGCACCGGAATATCCTGCACTTTCATAGAACCGATGAGCATCACTTCGACCATCGTGGACGAAGAGTTCGATCAGTCCGCACCCTAGCTCCGTTGCTTTGAACTCGGCAAAAGCGAGCATCTGTTTACCTATGCCGTGCCCTCGATGAGATTTCACAACGCGCACGTCTTCCACCAATGCGCGCTTGACGCCTCGGTACGACAAGCCCGGAATTACTGTAAGCTGCAAGCAGCCCACCACCGCGTCATCAATCGTTGCAACAAGAACCTGGCTGTTGGGATCGCGTTCGATCAATTCAAAAGCCGAAAGGTAGGTGCTGGCCTGATCTTGCGAAACGCTCTCTCGTTTGCGGCCCTGCTCATCATCCCAAAGCATGTGAACGATGGTCGCAACGTCAGCGGCATTTGCGGGTCGCACTACCACAACGCCTGAAGGTTTGGATCGGCTAGTTTTCATGCGGAGACTGCACCATAAAGGGGCCGTAGCATCAATGATTTGAAGGGAGTGGCAGCACATGGAGCTTGCGATCTGGAGCGTTTTTCTACTGACCTCTCTCATCACGACCCTATCGCCGGGGCCAAACACGCTGCTTGTCATGGTGCATTCGGCTAAATACGGAATGCGGGCTGGCTTGCTCACGATCACGGCCAACCTCACGAGCCAACTCATCTTCATGACTCTGGTCGTCTATGGGTTTGGCGCAATTCTCGCGCAAACACCCCTTCTTTACTTTGCGATGAAGACCATTGGCGCGCTCTACCTCATCTATCTCGGCCTCAAGATGTTGCTGAACGCCCGGTCCAGTTCATCCGTGGAGGTGACAGCAGACGTGGTTGCGGCCCCTCCGCCATCTAGGCGGCGCTTTGTAGAGGCGTTTCTGGTTTCCTCCAGCAATCCCAAGACGGTCCTGTTCCTTGCCGCTCTGCTTCCGCAGTTCCTCGATCCCGAGCGGATGCTCGCCCCACAGCTTGCGGTCATGTATCTGACCAATGCGATTGTGATCTTGGCTATCCACCTGTCCTACGGGTACGCCGCCCGCGCTGTCCGGGGCCGGATCGTTTCAGCGAAGATCAAGGAACGGATCGCACAAGTGACCGGGCTGACTTTCATCTCCCTTGGTGCAGGTCTTATGGCGTCGCGCAGTCCGTCGTAGTGCGGTAAATTCCCGACCGCATGCCAAAGCAGACCTTCAATTGGCAAAGCGGAACGGCAGCTAAGTCCGCAATACCGCCATTTTCCGCCGACTCAAACCACCACCCGACATCCGCCTTCGCGACCCCCAATTCCCCGGCTACCGTAGGCACATGATCCACCTGACCTACGCCACCGATCTTTCCGACGCGCGCCGCACCGTCTTCGATGCCGCCGCCGCCCGCTGGAACGAGGTTCTCATCACCGATTTCCCCGAGGTTGACCTTAATGGCACGCCCGAAACTGGTGTCCTGATCGAGGTTTCCGTGACAGACATCGACGGCCCCGAAGGCGTCCTTGGTCAGGCCGGGCCGACCCATCTGCGCCCCGACACCCGCCTGCCCGCCCGCGGTGTCATGGAATTCGACGCCGCCGATCTGGAACGCCTCGAATTGCAGGGCAGCTTTCAGGACGTGATCCTGCACGAGATGGCCCATGTGCTCGGCTTCGGGACGCTTTGGGGCATGTTTGGCCTGATCGCGGGGTCGGGCACGATGAACCCCGAATTCACCGGCCCGCGCGCGATCGGGGAATACCGCGCGCTCGTGGGCAGTGATGCGGCAATCGGCGTGCCCATCGCGAATACCGGCGGCCCCGGCACGCGGGAGGGGCATTGGCGCGAGCTGGTATTCGGGGACGAGCTTCTGACCGGCTTCCTTTCCGGCACCGACCGCCCCCTGTCACGCCTGTCGCTGGCCGCGTTCGAGGATCTGGGCTACGGCGTCGATTACGCCCGCGCGGACACCTACGCCCTGCCCGATTTCCGCGATCTTGCCATCATGGGCATCACCGAAGCCGTCCGCATCTGCGACTTGTGCCGGATGCTGCGACCCGAGCCCGTGATCCTGTACGAGCGCCGTGGGGCGCCCGGATACCGCTAGCGATCCGACCCGATCCACCCCTTGCGCCGATGCACTGACTTCGCGCACGCGCCCTGCTTCGGTGCGCTGATCGCGTATATACCAAACCTATACCGGCCCTATACCGTCCCTATACCCTTGCCGCCTCGCCCGGCGGGGGCCATAACATCCGCCGAAACCGACCCGGAACATCCCATGCCCAGTTACGAATACAAAGTCGTCCCCGCCCCCGAAAAAGCGCGTAAGGTCAGGGGCTTGAAGGGTCCTGCCCTGTTCGCCCACGCGCTGGAAGAGGTGATGAACGAATTGGGCGCGGACGGCTGGCAATACGTGCGCGCCGATACCCTCCCGCAGGAGGAGCGTTCGGGCCTGACAAACAAGACCACAACCTACCGTAACCTATTGGTTTTCCAGCGCGAAATTGAGGATGACGAGGCCGACGTCGCCGCCGATCCGACCCCGCAAGACACACCCGCACCGCCCGCCCTCCCGGACGACGACGAAGAGGTCACGAACCTTTGGCAAGCCCTTGATATCGAAGACGAAAACGCCCCCTCACGCCCTGAGGGTGAGCGCAAGCGCGTGGATCTCTGACATCAGCTCCCGCCCCAGCGCATCGTGCACCGCCCGGTGCCGCGCGATCCGGCTAAGGCCCTGAAACTTCTCGCTTTCTATCACCACGTTGAAGTGGCTCTCGCCGCCATCCTGGTATCCTGAATGGCCCCGATGCGCTTCGCTGTCGTCCACAACCTCCAACACCCTCGGCGCAAACGCCGCCCGCAAAGCCGCTTCAATTTTCTCCGTCCGCGTCATCTTTTACCCCGTCAAGACCTTCCCCTCAGCCGTCAAAACCCTAAACTGCTTCTTCCGAGTCGAACAGGTTGGGCACATGGCTGAGAAAGATCCGTTCAATTTCGATCTTCGCGTCTCCACGGACAAGAAGAAACGCCGCACCGGACGGCGCGGCATGTCCGGCGCGTTCGAGACATCCCAGCGCGTGTGCGAGCATGAGGGCTGCGAAGAGCAAGGACAGTACCGTGCGCCGAAAGGCCCTGATAACCTTGACGATTTTCATTGGTTCTGTCGCGAACATGTCCGCGAATACAACCTGAAATGGAACTTCTTCGAAGGCACCACAGAGGCCGAGATGAACGCCCAGATGGACCGCGACAGGGTTTGGGACCGGCCCACCAAACCGCTCAAGCAATCGGCGGAGGAACGCGCCTGGGCGCGCCTCGGTATCGAGGATCCGCACCAGGTTCTGGGCCAGAACGCCACGCAAAATCCCGGACGCGGCGCTGGCACGAAGGGCCGCCGCCTGCCCCCCACCGAACGGCGCGCCGTGGAGATCCTCGAGATCAAGGACAACGCCACCAAGCCCGAGATCCGCAAGGCCTACAAGGCGCTCATTAAGGTGCTGCACCCGGACATGAACGGCGGCGACCGGTCCGACGAGGATCGTCTGCAAGAAGTCGTGTGGGCCTGGGACCAGCTGAAAGTCAGCCGCAATTTCGCGGATTGACCCATGGCCACCTTCGCGAATCTGGACAGCGCCGAGGATCAGCTTCACGAGGCGGGCCTTCCCGCCGCGCAAATCGCGGACCTGACCGACGCGGCGCGCGATGCGCTGGTCTTCACGCGCCAGGTGCAGCCGGAGGACGAGACGGAGATCGGAGCCTCCAAACTCGGCGGCGCGCCCGATCTGCCGGAGAACATGGACTGGCCGACACGCCCGCCCTATCCCCATGCGCCCGAGATGCTGGAGCAATTGTCGCTCACCTATGGGCCGGGCGGCTATGTCGCCAACGCCCTGCTGATGGCGTTCTATACCGGCCATTTGAAGACGCCCCAACCCCTTGCTTTTCTTGGGCAATTTAACCTCTCCAACCTGCGCGAAATCGGTCCTTTCGACATCGGATTACCTGCCCATGGTCGCCTGCTCCTCTTCGTGGATGTCGCCAGTTTCTCAAGCGGCGCATCGCATCGGGATGCGGGCTGGCTGGAGGTGATCCACGACCGAACGGAGGTGGCGGATCTCGCGCGGCGCGCGCCCCCGCCTGAAATCTTCGATACGATGCGCGCCAGGGAAAACGCGGAGGTCGGGCGCGATCTGGGAACACCGCGCGACCTCTCCCAATGCGAGGCGCTGACGCCCCACGCGGCGATCACGCTGCCGATGGACGCGCAACGCCTGCCACTCGATGCGCGCCGCGCGTTGAGGGAGCTTCACCTGGCCGATTTCCTTCCGCTCATGGGCGGCCTCGGCCCCGACGCCCCGATCTTTTTCGGCGATCAACTGGGCGGCCACCCCCATCCGATCCAGAACAACGTCGAGCGTGACCTTTTTGCGGTCGTAGAACCGATCCTGCGCCCCGTCACGCAGGCGGAACAGCAGGGCCGGTGGGACCCGATGCGCTGGGCGCATCTGTTCAGCATCGCGGGCGAAAGCTACCTCTCGGCCTTTCCGTCGACTTGGGGCGACGGTGATCTCTACGTGCAACACCGCCCCGATCCTGCCGCGCCGGATGCGCTGGGCCAGGTCTGGGCGATCAGTCAGCGCACCTGATGGCGCGCGCGGTCCGGACGCTGATCCTTGGCGCAGGCGCGGCGGGGATGATGTGCGCCGCCCATGCTGGGCCGGACACGCTCGTGGTCGATCACGCCAAAGCCCCGGGAGAGAAAATCCGCATCTCTGGCGGCGGGCGCTGCAACTTCACCAACATGCACACGGCTCCCGAGAATTTCCTGAGCGAGAACAAACATTTCGCCAAATCTGCGCTCAGCCGGTACACCCAATGGGATTTCCTCGACCTCGTGCAGAAACACGGCATCGCGTGGCACGAAAAGACCCTCGGACAGCTCTTTTGCGACAATTCCGCCAAGGACATCATCGCCATGTTGCTGGCGGAAATGGACAATGCGGAGCTGTGGTTGCAGACAAATATCGACGACGTGACCTACCGCGACGGGTGTTTCCATGTGCGCGTGACACGAGAGGGACGGTCGATCCAGATCATTGCCGACAATCTCGTCCTGGCGACCGGCGGAAAGAGCATCCCTAAGATGGGCGCCACAGGCCTCGCCTATCGCATCGCGGCGCAATTCGGCCACCGCGTGACAGAGACGCGCCCGGCCCTTGTCCCGCTTACCTTCGACGGCCCTGCAAAGGTGCGTTTCGCGGCGCTGTCGGGCACGTCCATCCCCGCCCGCGTCTCTTGCAACGGCACCAGTTTCGAGGAGGGGATGCTGTTCACCCATCGCGGCCTGTCCGGCCCGTCGATCCTGCAAATCTCCTCCTACTGGCGGGAGGGTGACAGCCTGTCTTTGCATCTCCGCCCGGACCTGCCGCTTCTGGAGCACCTGCGCGCGCGGCGCGCAACGGGGGGCGCAAAATCCCTGACCACGATCCTCGCGGAGGTTTTGCCGAAAAGCCTCGTCACCCACCTTGCCGCCGACCTCGATTTGTCCAGCAACCTCGCGGATCAATCCGATGCGGCCCTGAACGCCCTTGCCGCCCACCTTTCCGGTTGGCCCGTCACGCCCACCTCCTCCGAAGGTTACCGCACGGCCGAGGTCACGTTGGGCGGCGTCGCCACCGACGGGTTGTCCTCCAAGACCATGCAATCCAACCACCTGCCCGGCCTTTATGTCATCGGGGAGGCTGTGGACGTCACCGGTTGGCTCGGCGGCTACAATTTTCAGTGGGCGTGGAGTTCCGCCATGGCTGCCGCCCGCGCCCTCCAGGGCTGACACGCCCCTCTTTGCTTTGAAAATACCTCGGGGGACGCCGCAAGGCGGGGGGCAGCGCCCCCTGACCTGAGCCCAAAGCGCGCTTTGCGCGCGACGGCGAGGCAAGAGAATGCGGGCTTTGCCCGCCCTATTCAGAAAGAACCGCCTACGTCCGCCAGAAGGTCGCCGTGAACAGGACCAGCACCGCCATCAGCTCCAGCCGCCCGATCAGCATCGCCGCCGACAAGATCCACTTGGCCGCGTCGCTGATCTCGGGATGGGCATAATTGCCCGCAGGTCCGATCAGATCGCCAAGACCGGGGCCGATATTGCCAAGCGCCGCCGCCGCCCCCGACACCGCCGTGACAACGTCGAGGCCCGTCAGCCCCAGAAGGACCGCCGTGATGCCAAGCGTGACGAAGAACAGCACGAAAAACGCCATCACGGAGGAGATAACCTCCTCCGCCACCTTGCGCCCGTCATAGCGCGGCTCGAATATGCCGTGGGGCGCATAAAGGCGGCGCACCTGGGTGGAGATGGCCGCGAACAGCAGCTGATACCGGAACACCTTGATCGAGCACGAGGTGGAGCCTGCACAGCCGCCGATCAGGCCGATGAAGAAGAACGCGGGCACCGCGACCGTGCCCCAGGTCTGGTAATCGGTGCTGGCATAGCCCGTGCCGGAAATGATCGAGGTGACGTTGAAGATCGTCTGGCGCAGGCTCAACTCGAACCCGGTTCCGTTCACCGCCACCCGGTAGAGCGTGAAGGCCAGCGTGAGGGCCAGTACCGTCAGCAGGTAGGCCCGGATCTGGCTGTCGAGCAGGATCGGCCGCGCGCTGCCGGCCACCAGTTGAATGTAGCGCACGAAGGGCAGGCTCGCGAGCAGCATGAAGGCCGCACCGGCATATTCCAAGGGCCCCGCAAAGGTGCCGAACGACGCATCGTGGTTCGAGAATCCGCCCGTCGACAGCGTGGTGAGCGCGTGCATCAACGCATCGAACGGCTCCATCCCGAGCGACAGGTAGGTCAGCCCGCAGGCCACCGTCAGCACGAGGTAGATGACGGAAATGCGGCTCGCGATCTCGCCCGCACGGGGCAGGATCTTTCCGAACGTGTCGAACCCTTCGGAGCGGAAGATCTGCATGCCCCCCACCCGCAATTCAGGCAAGAAGACCATGGCGACCACAATGATCCCGATGCCCCCGAACCATTGCATGAGGCCCCGCCAGAGGTTCAGGCCCACGGGCAGCCGGTCCAGTTCGCTCAGCACCGTGGCCCCTGTCGTCGTCAGGCCCGACATCGCCTCGAACACCGCATCGACGAAGCGGGCATCGGTCTCTCCCAACACGAAGGGAAGCGCGCCGAAAATCGGCAGAACGAGCCAGACGCCGGTGGTCAGAAAAAAGGTCTGCTGGATCGAAAGGCCCTGCGTGACGCCGTTGGCGCAGGCCAGCGTCAGGAACAGCCCGGTGACGCCCGTGATCGCCGCGGCCTCCGCGAAAGAACCCCAGTGGCCGTTATCCGCCATCACGTCCGCGGCCAGCGGGATCAGCATGGTGACGCCAAGCGTCATGACCAACAGGCCAAGGACATAGCCCACGGGGCGCAGATCGAACATGGGGCGGAGCGTTGGCGCGCGGCCCTGCCGGTGTCAAGAACCGCCCGGTGACGGTGGCACTAAATGATTGATTTGGCCCATCTTCCCGGCTACCGTTTTGTTCAAGTAACGGGATCGGGGGAGTGTCCGCCATCCGTTGATCCGCCATGATCGGCGTGCGGGATGCGCGCAAGGGGATGCTGCCGATGTCTGACGACACCGCAAAAACAAGTGAAAAACCGAGCCTGAGCGACAAGGATATCGCAACCTATGCGCGCCGCGGCGGGCCCGGTGCCGGAGCGCCCGGCACCGATTCCGATGCCCATTCGGACGTTGGTACAGATGCGCACGCGGCCACCGACGTGGATTCCCATGCCGCCGCACCGACCGATAAGGATACGAGCTGACACCGCCATAAGAAGCGCCAATGCCCGACCAGGGCATCAGGTGCCAAGCCATTTCAACCCCAGCCCATTTCGCAAGGGAGACATGTCACATGGACGAGAATAACAACGACAAGAAGGGCAAGGCCGCCTCTGCCGGCAAGCCGCTTTCCGAAGATCAGATCAAATCCAAGCGCGTCGATCGCCGTACGGTCTTGCGCTCCGTCGGCCTCGCCGGTCTCGGTGCGGGTGCCGTGGGCGTCTCGGCCTGTGTGCCTTACGGCATCACGGACGTCGATAACGGCAACATCACCGATCCGGTTGGTGCAGGGCGCGGCTCGCCGCTCGCCTACCGCTCCGGCATCACGGACCGCGATTGGGGTGGCAACATCACCGACCGCGTGGGCTATGGCCGCGGCGCACCCTATTATTGAAGCGCCGCAAGGCTGCAACGCGAAAGCCCCGACCGTTTGGCCGGGGCTTTTTCTTTGGGGTCAACACATTGGCGGGTGATGCTCAGCCCACGTGGATCAGCGAGGGGAAGAGCTTCGGATCAAGGCTTACCTCGGCAAAGGTGTCCCCTTCGGTCAGCAGGCTGACGGCATCGTGGCTGTGCAGGCTTTCTTGGTGGCTGGCCATGACGCGGAAATCGCCCACGCCGTCATTGGCCTGAAGCTGCTCCGCAAACAACCGCGCCGCGTCTTCCACGAAGATCGGATTGGCGGCATTGAGTTCCGCGAAGGCCTGTTCATCCTCGCGCTTGACCATGACCTGCGTTTCGGTCGGCACGCCGTCGCGCGCCATCTCGATCAGTTCCTCGAACCACAGACCCTCGCCTTTCAACTCAACCGAAAGCCGCGCGACAGACCGTTGCGAATGGGGTGTGGCCAATTGGCCCCGCGTAGCGCGGGCATGTTCCGACAATTCCAACGAGCACGGACACGTGGAGGAATAGACGTAGTCGAGATGCACGATCCGCTGCCGGACTCCATCCTTTTCCACCAGCTCCAAGGCGATGTCGTAGTACTGCCAACCTTTCAGGCCCGAGCGCAGGCTTTCCACCTGCATCGGATAGCTCAGGCGCATCTGGATGCGGGCATCGAAACTGTCGAGATCGGCCTTGTAATCATCCAAAGCCGCTTCGATCACGTCGAACCCGAATTCTGCGTCGGCGTGCTTATAGAAGGACCGCATGATGCGGCTCATGTTGATGCCCTTCTTGTCGGCCTCGAGGCTGACGGTGCCGGTCACGGAGGTCTCAAGCAACACCTCCCCCCCATCGCGCACGCCATAGCGGATCGGCAGGCGGAAGTTGGAGATGCCGACATGCTGGATGCGACGGTTCTCGCCCCGGATCAGGCTGGCGGGGCCGTTTTGCAGATCGGGCAAGCTGGCCTTGTAGGCCTCATCGACGGCGAAATCCGCGGGATAATCCCGTTTGAACTCCGGATAGGTCCGTTCGCGCAGAAGCCGCGCGATGGCGGGGTCGAGCGCGTCCATCTGAGAGGGCGTGGCCGTGTCCGCCCACATACTCAGCACCAGCAACGCGTCATTCACTTGTCCGTCCGACGGCTGCCGGTCGGCGGTCTTAACATGCATATTCATGAGCCACCCTTCCCTGTCTCTGGTTGCACGTCACAATATGGCGCAGCAGGGCGACTTCCCAAGACTTGTTTTCGGAATGTTCCACACTAGCGAGACGTTGGAGCGCGTGATGCCCTTGCGTTTCAGGCGTTCGCGCGGAACCGCGTCACGAAATTGTGCAAGATGCGTTCGGGCACCGTGATCGGCTCTGCCAGCACATCGCGGGTCAGTCGGCCCGCATCCTCGGGCGGGAAATAGCCCCGGTCGCGGTAGATGGCGATGCGTTGAGCGAAATTCTCGCCCCGCGCCTCGGGGTGGAATTGCGTGGCATAGACGTGCTGGCCCGCCCGGATCATCTGGAACGGGCACGGGGCGGAGGAGACGAGGTGAGTCGCCCCCTCAGGCAAATCCTCCACCGCTTCCTTGTGGCCCACCAGCGCACGGAATTCCCGGGGCAGGTCCGCCAGCAACGGATCACGCGCGCCGTCCTCGGTGATGGCGCAGTCCACACCGCCGATGGCTTCCCCGAACCGGCCCTTGCCGACCGATGCGCCAAGGGCTGCGCCCAGGATCCCCATACCGTAGCAACAGCCCAGAAAGGGCATGTCGCGCGCCAGGATTTCCGGCATCAGGTCCATGATATCGCGCTCGATCCGGGCCTCCAGCGGGTCCTTGGTTACGGGATCGTCGCTGATGCAACCGGGGCCGCCACCCACGATGACGCCAGCGAAATCGTCGAGCGACAGGGCGGGCATGGGCGTCTGGTCCAGGCGCAGGCGCGTCACATCCGCCTCGTCCAAGCCGCCCCGCGACAGGAAGGCCGCGAATTCCTCGTCCGCGGCCTCCGTTTCAGGGCGCAGTTGCAGAATCAGGAAAGTACCGCTGTCCGGTGATCGGGTCATGCCGCCGCGACCCGCGCGCCAAGGCGCTTTTCCATCACCGCGTTGGGGATTTTCACGCCCGCGCGCTCCACCTCCTGGCGCGCGATCAGTCGCCAGCCGTGGCGCGCGAAGAAGGGCTGCGCCAGAAGGCTGGCCTCGGTGTCCAGTCGGTCCAGCCCGCGCACCCGCGCGCGTCCCTCCACCACGGCGTAGAGCGCATCGGCCACGCCTTTGCCCATCACTTCCGGCGCGACATAGGCGAAATCGAGGTATCCGGTCTCCATATCCAGTGTCATGAAGCCCAGATAAGCGCCGTCGCGCTCCGCCACGATCGTCTCCGCCTCCTCCACCCGGGCGCGCCAGCCGGCCGACGTGGGCGGGCGATCACACCACGCCTCCCGCTGTTCGGGGGAGTAATGCCGCGACGTCCCCTCCTGAACCGCGCGGTGGAAAAGCGTGGCAAGCCCGATGGCATCGGCGGGCCGGTACGGCCTGATGATGAGCCCGTTCATAAAGCCGCCAGAGCCCCCTTGAGATCGGCGATAAGATCGCCCGGATCTTCGAGCCCGATCGAAAGGCGCACAAGTCCCCGCGTGATGCCCGCCGCATCGCGCTGCTCGTCGGTCAGCCGCTGGTGGGTCGTGGTGGCGGGATGGGTCGCAATCGACTTCGCATCGCCGAGATTGTTGGAGATTTTCACGATTTCAAGCGCGTTGAGGAACCGGAAAGCCCCCGCCTGCCCGCCCTCGATCTCCAGCGCGATCACGGTGCCGGGCTGCTCCAGCAACCGTGCGGCCAAGGCCTGTTGCGGATGGGAGGGAAGGCCGGGAAAGATCACGCGCGCCACGCCCGCGGCACCGTCCAACGCCTCCGCCACGGCCACGGCGGACGCCGCCTGCGCACGGACCCGCAAATCCATCGTCTCCAACGCCTTGAGCATGACCCAGGCGTTAAACGGCGACATCGCCCCGCCGGTATGCTTGAGGTAGGGTTCGACCGTTTTGCGGATGAACGCCTCCGTCCCAAGGATCACCCCGCCCAGGCACCGCCCTTGCCCGTCGATATGCTTGGTGGCGGAATAGACGACCACATCCACCCCCTGCGCGATGGCGTCGGAGAAGACGGGCGTGGCAAAGACATTGTCGCAGATCACCGTGGCGCCGACCGCATGGGCGATCTCCGCCACGGCTGGGATGTCGATCACCTCCAGCGTCGGGTTCGACAGGCTCTCGAAAAAGACAGCTTTCGTGTCTGCCCGCACGGCCGCACGCCATGCGTCGAGGTCGGTGCCGTCCACAAACTTCACCTCCACCCCGTAGCGCGTCAGAACCTCGTCGAGGATATAGTGGCACGATCCGAAAAGGGCCCGTGACGAGACGACGTGATCGCCCGCGCGCAGCATCGACACCAGCGCGCCGTTGACCGCGGCCATGCCGCTGGCCGTGGCGAAGGCCGCCTCCGCCCCTTCCAGCGCGGCGATGCGATCCTCGAACATCGCGACCGTCGGATTGCCGTACCGGGCATAAATGAATTCATCGGGTCCGCTTTCGATGAAGCGTTCCTCGGCGGCTTCCGCGCTGGGATAAACGAAGCCCTGGGTCAGGAACATCGCCTCGCTCAGCTCTCCGTATTGGCTGCGTCTTGTGCCGGAATGCACCGCGCGGGTGCGTTTGGACCAGGTGTGTCGGGCGGTATCTTTCATGCCCCATTCTCCATGCTTCGGACCGGCCAGGCGGTCGACATTATGGTCGGGGATAGCGCCGTATCCGACACCCTCGACCTCTTTAGCGGTATGTTTAGAGTGGCCCGCAATCCGGTTCACAAATCGCCACGGGGGTTTGGCTACGCCCGCGCGCCCCGTCCGTCAAGGCGCATCTGCGCGCGCCGGGGGAGGTCGATGTCGGCTTTCCCCCTTGCGATCGGGGTCTGTCCACCCGATTTGATCCCTATCCGGAAAGCTCGGCGTCAAACCGCCTGTCTCTCTGGTTATTTGCGGGGAATCCTGCAAATCTTAGCTGTGGAAACCACCTGCCCGCCGTGGCAGGAGTGTGAAAAGAACGATGAACGGGGCGATTATGTCATCCAGCTTTCTTCAAGGCGTGTCTTTCTTCGTGCTGGTCCTCGTGATCCTCGGCGCGATCTTTGGCGGCTTCGGAGTATTGTAGAGCCATGTCGAAACGATTTGGTGGCGCATACAGCCCGACCGGCCAGCGATCCGGTGAGACCCCCCGCGAAACCGTGAGCCATCAGCCGATGGAAGTGGCGCCCTTCAAGGGCCGCAAGCCCATGCGCCACGGGGCGAAGCTCAACATCCTGTTCCTTTTGCCGCTTCTGGTGATCTTCCCGGCAGTTCTATTCAATTCCGGCGTCACGCAGATGGCCACGGACCTGGCGGGCGGCGCGATGCTGCTGCTGTCGGCGTGGCTGACGCGCGACGGCGTGCGGGCCGAGGATGCATTCAACGAGCGCAAGGTGGCGCGCAAACCCGCGATCCCGCGCAAAATCTTCGGCTCCATCGGCACCGGCATCGGCGTGGCGCTGCTGATCCTCGGCGGTTCCGGCTTTGGCGTGTCTGACCTTGTCGGGGCGAATATCGTGGGGTTCCTTGCGGCGGGTCTGCACATGTTCGCCTTCGGTCTTGATCCCCTGAAGAACAAGGGGCTGGAGGGGGTGGATACCTTCACCTCCGACCGCGTGGCCCGCAAGATCGAGGAGGCGGAGGCGTTGCTGACCGAACAGAAGGACGCCATCCTGCGCGCCCGCGACCGGCAGCTGGAGGCCCGCGTCGATCAGTTCCAGGCGACCGTGCGGACCCTGTTCCGGCAGGTGGAGGAAGACCCCCGCGACCTGAACGCCGCGCGCCGCTATCTTGGCGTCTATTTGCAAGGCGCGCGCGATGCGACGGTGCAATTCGCGAACCTTTACGCCAACAAGCGCGATGATCAGATCCGCAGCGATTACATCGCCTTTCTCGACGATCTCGAACAGAATTTCGCGGCCCGCAAGGAAACGCTTCTGATCGACGATCGCACCAATTTCGACGTGGAGATCGAGGTCCTGCAAGACCGCCTGAACCGCGAAACACAATATCTGGAAAGACAGGGATAAACGCCATGCAATCTGAAACCCACAAGCAAGCCCAGGAAGTCGAAACGCTCGTCAACGAGTTGAACGCGGTTGTCCTGCCCGAACCGTCCGCCGATCTGGTGCCGCTGCCGGCCGCCGATGAACCCACGGCCGAGCAGATCCGCGCCCGCATGGCGGAGATCGACATGACCGACACGAATTCCATCGTGTCCTTCGGGTCGTCGGCCCAGGCGGAATTGCAGCAGATCTCCCAGGCGATGCTGGCGGGTGTGAAGAACAAGGACGCGGGCCCTGCCGGTGACAGCCTGCGAGAGATCGTGGGCACGATCCGCGGCTTTTCCGTCGATGAGCTGGACCCCAACCGCAAGCAAAGCTGGTGGGAGCGCCTGTTCGGGCGCGCCAAGCCGATCCACGATTTCATGGCCAAGTACGAGGACGTGCAGGAGCAGATCGACAAGATCACCGACAATCTGCTGCAACACGAACATGTCCTGATGAAGGACATCAAGTCGCTCGACAAACTCTACGAGAAGACGCTCGATTTCTACGACGAGTTGGCGCTTTACATCGCCGCCGGTGAAGAGAAGCTGAAGGAACTCGACGAGACGACGATCCCCGCTAAGGAAGCGGAGGTGAACGCCGCGCCCGAGGATCAGCAGATCATCAAGGCGCAGGAATTGCGCGATATGCGGGCGGCCCGCGACGACCTGGAGCGCCGGGTCCATGACCTCAAGCTGACGCGCCAGGTGACGATGCAATCCCTGCCGTCGATCCGCCTGGTGCAGGAAAACGACAAGAGCCTGGTCACGAAGATCAATTCCACCCTCGTGAACACCGTGCCGCTGTGGGAAACCCAACTGGCCCAGGCGGTCACGATCCAACGCTCCACCGAAGCGGCGAAGGCCGTGAAGGAAGCGACCGACCTGACCAACGAGCTGTTGACCCAGAACGCGGAAAACCTGCGCGAAAGCAACCGTATGGTCCGCCAGGAAATGGAGCGTGGTGTCTTTGATATCGAAGCGGTCAAGAAGGCCAATGCGGAATTGATCGCGACCATTAACGAAAGCCTTGAAATCGCGGATGAAGGCAAGCGCAAGCGGGCCGAGGCAGAGCGCGAGATGGAGAAGATGGAAGCCGAGTTGCGCGATACCTTGTCCGCCGCGTCGGCCCGCCGCCCCGTGGCCAGTGCCACCGATGGCGATGTCGTCGACGGGACTGCCACCGAAAGCTGACCGGAGCCCGTTTTGGCGCGTTTCACCGCCCTTGCAATTGTCGGGATGCTGGCCCTTGCGGCCTGTGTCCCGACGCCACCCGAAATCTCTCCCCGGCCCGAGCCGCGGGAGGAAGCCCCGGTCGTGGCGGAGCCGTCCGCAGAAAGCCAGGCTTTCGCGCGCTACTACCGCTCGGTCGAGGCGCGACTGGTGGGCCAGGGCATGTTGCGCACCGACGGCGGCGGACCGGACACGCCCTTCACCGCCGAGCAACTGGCCGAAAATTTCGAGCGCATCGCGCTTTACGACGAGTATTCCCTGCAAGGGGGCCGGTTCGTGGCGCAGCAAACGGAATCGCGCCTGCGCCGCTGGACTGTGCCGGTGCGCCTTCAGGCCCATTTCGGCGCGTCGGTCGATGCCGAACAGCGCGCCGCCGACCGCGCGGTCCTCACAACCTATGCCGCACGGCTGGGGCGCCTGACCGGCCATCCGGTCAGCACCGTCGCCTCGGGCGGCAATTTCCACGTCCTTTACATGAATTCCGACAGCCTTGCCGCGTCGGAGCCGTTGCTGCGTGAATTGGTACCGAGCATCGGCCCCTCCACGATCCGCACGATCACGAATATGAGCCGCTCGTTCTTTTGCGTAGTCTTCGCGTTTTCACCCAGTGGGCAATCCGAATACGTCTCCGCGATCGCCATCATTCGCGACGAGCATCCCGACCTGCTGCGCCGTGGTTGCGTGCATGAGGAGATCGCGCAAGGCCTGGGCCTGCCCAATGACAGCCCCTCCGCGCGGCCGTCCATCTTCAACGAGGACCAGGAATTCGCCTTCCTCACCCGGCAAGATGAACTGATGTTGCGAATCCTCTACGATGATCGCTTGTCCCCCGGCCTGACCCCGGCGGAGGCGCGCGGCATGGTCCGGCGTATCGCCGGCGAACTCGTTGGCGGACCATCTTGATACGTGCGGTGCTTTGCCTGTCCCTCCTCGGGTCACCGGTGCTGGCCCAAGATGCCACGACCTGGTTGCGCCAGGGGATCGGTATGCAAACGGACCTGCATGTCAGCGACATGTGGCACCCCAGGGGTGGCGCGATCTATGCCACCGACGCCCTGATCCTGTGGCAAGCAGAGGGGGAGCCGATCCGGGTCCCTGACGCCCCTGCCCGCGTGATCGGCCTTCTGGAAACCGAACAGGGGCGCACGGCGATCTTTGCGTTGATCTGGTCCAATGCGCCCGTGGCATGCGGTGAAGACCTGCGCACGATAGGTGTGGATACCGGGACCGCGGCCTTCCTGACCCCGTCCGATGCGCGCGCGCTCGACGCTTATGCCGACCCCAGCCTTGGGCCTTATCACGGCACCTATGCAGAGCAGTTGGATGCCGCCATTCCAACGATCCCCTTCATCGCGCAATTGCCGGGCGGCGCGCGTTTTCCGGCCACCGGGTCCGGTTGGGGGGATGGCGGATATCCGGTCGCAAGCCTCTATGATGCCGACGGCAACATGGTTGCCCTTTACGCCCAGTTCATCGGCGGGTCCGACGATTGGCTCCTCCCGCCGCCCTGCGCGCGGGCAAGCGGATAAGCGGTGAAAAGAGCTACGGAATTCCCTCCCCCATTTCCCTATGGCTTGGGACGAGGGGTGCCTATATCATAGGGGAAAACCAACAGCCTTTTCAGAAACAGGGGTTCGCACCACATGCCCATTATGGATTTCCTCAAGGGTCAGTTCATCGACGTCATCGAATGGACCGACGACAGCCGTGATACGATGGTCTACCGCTTCGAGCGGTACGGGCATGAGATCAAGTACGGCGCCAAGCTGACGGTGCGCGAGGGCCAGGTCGCGGTCTTCATCCACGAAGGGCAGCTGGCCGACGTGTTCACCCCCGGTCTCTATATGCTTGAGACCAACAACATGCCGATCATGACCAATCTCCAGCATTGGGATCATGGCTTCGCGAGCCCGTTCAAATCCGAGATCTACTTCGTCAACACGAACCGCTTCACGGATCTGAAATGGGGCACGAAAAATCCCATCATGATCCGCGACAGCGATTTCGGCCCGACACGCATCCGCGCCTTCGGCACCTACACCGTGAAGGTCGCCGATGCGGGCCTGTTCATGACCGAGATCGTGGGGACCGACGGGGAATTCACCACCGACGAGGTCACGCACCAGATCCGCAACATCATCGTACAGCAATTCAGCCAGGCCGTGGCCGGATCGGGCATCCCGGTCCTCGACATGGCCGCCAATACCGGCCAGATGGGCGATCTGGTTGCGGAACGGATCTCCGAGACGATCGCGTCCTACGGCCTGACCCTGCCGGAATTGTATATCGAAAACATCTCCCTGCCGCCCGCGGTGGAGGAGGCGCTGGATAAGCGCACGTCGATGGGTGTGGTCGGTGACCTCAACAAATACACGCAATTCCAGACGGCAGAGGCCATGGCCGCCGCCGCCTCCACCCCCGGCGGGGGAATGGGCGAAGGCCTTGGCATGGGTATGGGCATGGCGATGGCCAACCAGATGGCCAACAACATGAACGCAGCCCAGGCGCAGCCCCACCAAGCGGCCCACGCGGCCCCGCCCCCACCGCCGGTCGAGCATGTCTGGCACGTGGCCGAGAACGGTCAGACGAAGGGTCCGTTCTCCAAGGCTGATCTGGGGCGCATGGTGTCCGACGGCTCGCTGACGCGCGAAACGATGGTTTGGACCGCCGGTCAGGATGGCTGGATGGGCGCGGGCGACGTGACGGAGCTGGCGCAGCTCTTCACCGTGATGCCGCCGCCTCCGCCGCCGCCGATGTAATTCCCTGATTTAAGGCCCTGCCGCGTCACAGCGCCGGGGCCTTTTTTGCGCTTCGACACGCCGGCGCACCCAAAGACGTCGCCTTTGAACGTCCTGCGCAGGCGGCTATTCTGGTGCCTTATCGCTTTACCATTTGGCAATCGTTCGAGCGTGTATTCGGGGAAATTCCCGTGATCGTAGTGCGCGCCAAGCGGCAAGCGGTTCGCCAGCTGGGTTTCGCCACTGAACCTTTACATTTTCACCGCAGTGTTCCGCCGCGGATTCCGGGCTGGTATTCCAAGGATCCCGCCATGGTCACCCGTAGGTTCGTTGCCTTCGACAACGACACCTTTGTCGTCATCTCAAGCTCCTTGGGTGGGCTCGTCGGCAAGGCGGCAACGGATCGAGGATCTGCGTGCACGTGATGCGCAAAAACATGGCGTTGGCGTTCCGGGGATCACGCCGCGAGACGTAGATAAGGTGACATACCATCACCTTTTGCCTGACACCCACCAGATCATTCGCTGTGCTGGAAGTCGGGGGAGCGAGAGTTTCCGTCTCCTCAGAACACTTTTCCCGGATATCCCGCTGGCCGCACAGCAATTCGGGCATACGGCCGAACGGGTTCTGCGTCGGCATGAGGCCGCGTTGGTCGCCACCTTGCTGAAGCAGAACACGACCCCGTGGCAATTGGCGGCGTAAATCCGGCCGCTACTCCCCCCGCCCCGGCAGCATCCGTTTCAGCAACCCGTCCTTCTTGACCAAACTGTGCCGCAGGACCAATCCGATATGGCCCACCATCGCGGCCAGAAGGACCCAGCCGGCCACGATATGCACCCACTTGAACACATCGCGCAGGGTGTCATCGCGCGGCAATGGGCGCGGCATTTCCCAGATGCCGAACAGGTTCACCCCGTAATGGCCGTACATCACGTAAAGCCAGCCTGAGATCGGCATGACGAACATGGCGGTATAGAAGACCTGCTCCACCCGGTGGATGAATTTTTGCTCAAAACTCGTGAGTGTCGGGGCCCAGGGCGGCAACTCGCCCACCCGGCGATTGATCAGGCGCAGCACGGCCACCAGAAGCGCCAACAGGCCAAGGGATTTGTGCCAGTTGTAATAGGTGTTGGTCTCGATCCCCGCGAAGCTGGAATTGAAACCGATCGCCACCATGATATTCCCGCCCAGATATTGCGCGGCGAAAAGGATCACGATCAGCCAGTGAAACAGCTTGGTCAGGCTGCCGTATCCGGCGGCGGAATTGGTCAGGCCCATCGGTTTTCTCCCACGCACTTTCACGCACCATGGAAGACACGCCTTGGTTGCGCCAGCGATTTCCCCTCAAAATGCCGAGAGGCGGAGGCGTCGGTTCACGCCGCCTTCCATTCCAGGCGGCGCGCGTGAAGCACCGGTTCAGTGTAGCCCGATGGCTGCGCGCGGCCTTTCAGCACCAGGTCCAACGCCGCGGCGTAGGCGATACCGTTGAAGCCGGGCGCCATGGGGATGTAGGCAGGGTCGGCGGCGTTTTGATGATCGACCACCTCGGCCATGCGGCGGAACACGTCGCCCACATCGGCCTCGGTGATGACGCCGTGATGCATCCAGTTGGCGATATGTTGCGCGCTGATCCGGCAGGTCGCGCGATCCTCCATCAGGCCCACGCCGTTCAGGTCTGGCACCTTGGAGCACCCGATCCCCTGGTCGATCCAGCGCACCACATAGCCAAGGATGCCCTGGGCGTTGTTCTCTACCTCCCGGATCACCTGTTCGCGGGTCCAGCGGCGATAGGCGGCCAGGGGAATGTCCAGAAGCGCCGTGACATAGGCGCGGCGGCCGCCCTGCTCCAATTTCTGCTGCACCTGCGCCACGTTGACCTTGTGGTAATGCAGTGCGTGGAGCGTGGCGGCGGTGGGCGAAGGGACCCAGGCGCAATTGGCGCCCGCGCGGGGGTGTTCGATCTTTTGCTCCAGCATCTCCGCCATGGCGTCGGGCTTGGCCCACATGCCCTTGCCGATCTGCGCGCGGCCCCGCAGGCCGCATTCCAGGCCGATATCGACATTCTGGTTCTCGTAGGCGGTGATCCAGCCCTTGCGCTTGATGAAATCCTTGCGGGAAAACGGACCCGCTTCCATCGAGGTGTGGATCTCATCGCCCGTGCGGTCGAGGAAACCGGTATTGATGAACGCCACCCGGCGCTTTGCCGCGCGGATGCACTCCTTGAGGTTGACGGAGGTGCGCCGTTCCTCGTCCATGATGCCGAGCTTGACCGTGTTCTGCTCCAATCCCAGTGCAGCCTCCACGCGGGTGAAAATCTCGTCGGAAAACGCCACTTCGTCGGGGCCATGCATCTTCGGCTTCACGACATAGACAGAGCCCGCAACGGAATTGCCGCCCTGCCGCGCAAGGTCATGCTTGGCGATCAGCACGGTGATCATCGCGTCCATCAGCCCCTCAAACGCTTCCGAGCCGTCGCGCAACAAGATCGCGGGGTTCGTCATCAGGTGGCCGACGTTCCGCACCAGCATCAGCGCGCGGCCCTTGATCGTCAGGTCCGAACCGTCGGGGCCGGTGAAGGTTTTGTCGTCGGCGAGCTGACGGGTCATCTCCGCCCCGCTCTTCTGGAACGTCTCCGTCAAATCGCCGCGCATCAGGCCAAGCCAGTTGGAATAGGCCAGCACCTTGTCTTCCGCATCGACGCAGGCGACGGAATCCTCGCAATCCATAATGGCGCTGACCGCTGCCTCCATCCGCACATCGGCCAGCCCCGCCTGATCGCGCGCGCCGATTGGATGGGCGCGGTCGAAGACCAACTCCACATGCAACCCGTTGTTGACCAGAAGCACCGAGTCTGGGGCCTTGGCGCGCCCGGTATGACCCACGAATTGCGCGGGATCGGACAAGGGCTTGTCATCCACCAGAAGCGCACCCTTTTCGACATGGTAGCGACGGATATCGGCGTGGGATGCCCCCGCGATCGGAAAGGCCTCGTCCAGGAAGACCCGCGCCCGCGCCACGACCCGCGCGCCGCGGCCCCGGTCATAGCCGCCAGGAGCAGGCCGCGACCCCATGACATCGGTGCCGTAGAACGCGTCGTACAAGCTGCCCCAGCGGGCATTGGCGGCGTTCAGGGCGAAACGCGCGTTTGTGATCGGGACCACAAGCTGTGGACCGGCAACCGTAGCGATTTCCGGGTCGATCTTCGTCGTCTCGACCTCAAAGTCATCCCCTTCACTGCGCAGATACCCGATCTCCTGCAAAAAGGCGTGGTAGGCGTCGGGATCGTGCGCATCGTCGCGGCGCGCGATGTGCCACGCGTCGATCTTTGCCTGCAAATCCTCCCGCTCCTGCAACAGGGCCGCGTTCTTCGGGGCAAGGTCGTGGAGGAGGTCCGAAAAGCCGGCCCAGAACGCGTCGGGGGCGACATCGGTACCGGGCAAGGCGTGATCTTCGATGAAATCGGCCAGAATTCGATCAACCTGCAGGCCGTTGCGATCTACACGGGTGCCCATGCTGCCCCCTCCCTTTGCGTCATTGTGGACCGTGGTATGCGCCCCGGTTCCCGACACTCGGTTAGGCAAAAAGGCGGCAAGAGGCAATATCGGCGCGCCTATCCCCCCGGCACCGAGCCGGACCCCTTGCGCGCGCCCCGGCATCGGTCGGAGCAATAGCGGACCTCCTCCCAGACCTTCGCCCATTTCTTGCGCCACGCGAACGGACGCCCGCAGGTGGCGCAGAGCTTTTGCGGAAGGTCGGATTTCTTGCGGGTCTTGGCCATGGGCAGGGATCTAGTGAACCTTAGCGCGGGGACCAGAGGCGACGGCCCTGATGGCGCTGCGCGGTATCGAGCACGAGCGTTCCGTCGCGCAGATCAAGCGCGACGGCGCCCGGTCTGGTCAGAGTGGCCGGTGCAAGCAAAAGGCACGACGTGTCGGGCAGTTCGGTGGACGCCAGGGCCGCCCCCGGTCCTGCGCCGGGATCGGCCAGTCGGGCACGGCTTTCGTCGATCGCCACCTCCAGCCAGGGCGCACGATCTTCCGGCTGATTGTTGAGGACGACGATGTCATGGGTTGCGCATGCGGCCTGAGCCTCGCGGGATGCGGCCCGGCCTGCACCGTGCCAGAGGGTCATGTCGCCAAACGTGGTCATCAGGCCCGAGCCATCGTCGATCCAGCCGACCCGCGCGGCGGCGCTGGCCTGATCCGCGCCGTCGCCGTCATTCTCCAACCAGATCCGCGCGACGAACCCATCGCCCCGCGCGCGGCTCAACACCCGTTCGCCGTCCTCGATCTGGCCCACCAGTCCGCCGGTGGAGGAGACGAGGATCGCGGGCCTGTCCGCCATCTGCCACAGGAGCAGACCTGCGATCATCGGCACAGCTCCGACCACGCGCCCGCGCCCCGACCATAGGCACAAGCCGATGCCACCCATGGCAATCATGGCAAGCACGTATCCGGGCGGGCTGGCGACCCAATCCACAGCGCCGGGCATGTCGGCGATCCGCTCTGCCACGGCGAGGATCCAGATCAGGCCCTGCTCCATCACCCAAAACGCCACCCACGACAGGCCGAACGGCATCAGCAGAAGTGCCAGCACCGCGCAGGGGATCACGACGGAGCCCATGACCGGCACCGTCAGAAGGTTGGCAGGCAGGCCATAGACCGCGATACGGTTGAAATGCGCCGCCGCGAAGGGTGCCGTTGCCGCGCCCGCCACCACCGACGACATCACCAGCGCAAAGGCCCCCTTCCCCCAGCCGGGCCAATGCTGCATCCACGTGACACCACGCATCCCGTTGAAGACGGCGACAAGGGCCGTGGTCGCAGCAAACGACATCTGGAACCCGGGGGACATCAACGTTTCCGGACGTCGCAGGAGGACGATCACCGCCGCAATCGCCACCGACCGCAGCGTGATGGCGCGCCGGTCCAGCAAAACCGCGGTGAACATCACGGCGACCTGCACGAAGGCCCGTTCCGTCGCGACATTGCCGCCGGACAGCGCGAGGTAGAACGCGCCCGCCACGAGCGCCACGGCAGCGGCCCATTTCCGCGTCGGGTAGCGAAGGGCGAGCGCGGGGATCAGGGCGAGCACCACGCGCAAAGCGGCATAGACGAAGCCGGTCAGAAGGCCCATGTGCAGGCCCGAGATCGCCAGAAGGTGCGCGATGTTGCTGTCACGCATGTCCTGGATCGGCCCCTGCTCCAGCCCCGACCGGTCGCCGGTCAGGACCGCCGCGGCAAACGCACCCGGCTGTCCCGGGATCGCGTCCTGAATGGCGGCGGACATCCGCATCCTGAGGTGGAAGAGCGGGGTCGCGCCATCCTCCGGCGGGGCCAGCAGAAGCGCGGGGACGCGGGTATATCCGACGCCGCCCAGGGATTGGAACCACGCATGGCGCTGGAAATCGAAACCGCCGGGCTCCGCAGCACCGCCGGGGGCGGACAGATGGCCGGTCATCATCACAAGCGCGCCCGGTTCGGGGTCGAGGTAATCCTGGTCCCCGTGGAGCGAGACGCGAACCCGGAGCGGCGTGTCGCGCACATCGTCGAGCCGCACCTGGTCAAGCGTCAGCCGGATCGCGTCACTGGCGGAGCGGTCGATGCCGACGATGCGCCCCTCGATGGGACCGTAATAGCGTAACTCCATCACCGGGCCCGCGACCTGGTGGGCGCGCCACCCCGCGACGCAGAACCCCACGGCAATGCAGATCACGGCAACGCCAAGGGGGCCGAGTGTTTCGCGACGCCATGCCAGGATACCAAGGCCAAGCAGGCCCGCGCAAGCTGCAAGCGCGTAACCCGATGCCCCCGGCTCCACCGAGAGGGAGAAATAGAGCGCGACGCCGATGCCGAGCATCACGGCGGCCCACGGCATCAACGCCCCGCGCTGGCGCTGCTGGACCGCGTTCACCGTGCGCCATAGCTGTCCTGCCGTCTCTGCCAAGACCTGCCCTTGCTCCGCTGCGCCCACCAAGTTATCTCGCCGTTAACTTGACCAGAGCATGGTTTCCAAAAGGTTAACGCACGCGGCCGCCCGCCCGTGCCGGAAAGGGTTTCCAGATGTCCACCGATCGCCCCATCGTGACCCGTATCGCGCCGTCGCCGACTGGCTACATGCATATCGGCACCGCGCGCACGGGGCTGTTCAACTGGCTGTTCGCGCGCAAGCACGGCGGGCAATTCCTGCTGCGGATCGAGGATACGGACCGCGAACGCTCCACGCCGGAGGCGACGCAGGCGATCCTTGACGGAATGGCGTGGCTGGGATTGGACCATGACGGGGAGGCCGTGAGCCAATTCGCCCGCGCCGACCGTCACCGCGAAGTGGCCGAGTCGATGCTCGCAAACGGCACCGCCTACAAATGTTTCTCCACCCAAGAAGAGATCGCGGCATTCCGGGACGCCGCAAAAGCGGAGGGGCGTTCCACGCTCTTCCTCAGCCCGTGGCGGGATCGCACGGATCATCCCCAAGGCGCCCCTTACGTGATCCGCCTAAAGGCCCCGAGGGAGGGACAGACCCTCATCGCTGACAAGGTTCAGGGGGACGTCACGATCCAGAATGCCACGCTCGACGACATGATCCTCCTGCGCTCTGACGGGACGCCGACTTACATGCATGCGGTGGTGGTGGACGATCACGATATGGGCGTGACCCATGTGATCCGGGGGGACGATCACCTCAACAATGCGGCCCGTCAGATCCAGGTCTACAGCGCGAATGGTTGGGAGGAGCCGATCTGGGCCCATATTCCGCTGATCCACGGCGAGGATGGTAAGAAGCTGTCCAAGCGCCACGGGGCCACGGGTGTGATGGAATACGCCGAGATGGGCATACCCGCCGCCGCGATGCGCAATTACCTCGCGCGCCTTGGCTGGTCCCACGGCGACGACGAATTGTTCACCGATGCGCAGGCCCGCGACTGGTTCGACCTCGATGGGATCGGCAAATCCCCTGCCCGGCTCGACATGAAGAAACTGGGCAATGTGGCTGGCTGGCATATCGCGCGGACCGAAGATGCCGAACTGGTGACCGAAATCACCGATTTCCTTGCCCTGACGGGGCAGTCCTCCCTTTCGCAGGCGCAGAAAGATCGCCTGACATCCGCGATGTATTGCCTCAAGGATCGGGCGAAGTCCCTGCCCGAGCTTCTGGATAAGGGACGGTTTTCATTGATAAACCGGCCCGTCGACATGGATGAGAAGGCGCGCGGCGCCCTTGATACTGTATCCCGTCGTATACTGTCGGAATTGACTACGCAGTTGCAGAATGTTAGCTGGGACCGTGACACGCTGGAGGGCGTGTTGAACGCCGCCGCAGACACCCGTGGGTTGAAATTCGGCAAGCTGGCTGCCCCGCTTCGTGCGGCGCTGGCCGGGCGCAGCGTCACGCCTTCCGTGTTCGATATGATGCTTGTCATTGGCCGGGACGAAACGCTCGGCCGCCTGACGGATGCGGCCTCCCTCAGCGACTGATGGGGGTTGCCTGGGGGATACGTCCCCTGCCCCACAGCCAGCGAACGCGCTGGCCCGCCAGATGCATGAAGGGACGACCATGGCCGAAACCAAAACCGCCACTTTGACCGTTGACGGGCAATCCTACGATCTGCCGATCCATTCACCGACCGCCGGCCCGGATGTCATTGATATCGGCAAGCTTTACGGGCAAGCGGGCGTCTTCACACACGATCCCGGCTTCACCTCCACCTCGGCGTGTGAATCGTCCATCACCTTCATCGACGGCGGCAAGGGGGAGCTTCTGCACCGCGGTTATCCGATCGATCAGTTGGCGGAGCATTCCCACTACCTCGAAGTCTGCTTCCTGCTGCTCTACGGCTACCTGCCGACCAAGCCGGAACTCGACAAGTTCGAGCACACCATCACCAATCACACGATGCTGCACGAGCAGATGGCGAACTTCTTCCGGGGGTTCCGCCGCGATGCGCACCCGATGGCCGTCATGGTCGGCGTCGTGGGCGCGATGTCCGCGTTTTACCACGACAGCACCGATATCCACGACCCGCACCAGCGAGAGGTCGCGTCCCACCGGTTGATCGCGAAGATGCCGACGATTGCGGCCTGGGCCTACAAATACACGATCGGGCAGCCCTTCGTGTATCCGCGCAATGACCTGTCCTACGCGGCGAATTTCCTGCGCATGTGCTTTGCCGTCCCGGCCGAGGAATATGTCGTCGATCCGATCCTCGAGACGGCGATGGACCGCATCTTCACGCTGCACGCCGATCACGAACAGAACGCCTCGACCTCGACCGTGCGTCTGGCGTCCTCCTCCGGCGCCAATCCGTTCGCGTGCATTGCGGCCGGCATTGCCTGCCTCTGGGGGCCGGCCCATGGCGGCGCGAACCAGGCCTGCCTTGAGATGCTGGAGGAGATCGGTTCGGTGGACCGCATCCCGGAATTCATCGCGCGGGCCAAGGACAAGAACGACGATTACCGCCTGATGGGCTTTGGCCACCGCGTCTACAAGAACTTCGATCCCCGCGCGACGGTGATGAAGAAATCCGCGGACGAGGTGCTGGAGCTTCTGGGGGTCGAGAACAACCCGAAGCTGCAGGTCGCCAAGGCGCTGGAGAAGGCCGCGCTCGACGATCCGTATTTCTCGGACAAGAAGCTGTTCCCGAATGTCGATTTCTACTCCGGCATCATCCTGGAGGCGATGGGCTTCCCCACCTCGATGTTCACCCCGATCTTCGCGCTGTCGCGCACCGTGGGCTGGATTTCGCAGTGGAAAGAGCAGTTGGCCGATCCGGCGCTCAAGATCGGGCGGCCCCGGCAGCTCTATATGGGTGAGACGATGCGGGATTACGTACCGATCGAAAAGCGGTAGGTCGAAAACCCTTTTAGAACGACAGACGGTCACCCCATTCGGGTGGCCGTTTTGCTTTGGCCAGTATCGTCGTGCCCTAGGCGGCGTCCGATGCCAGCAGGCGGATCCGCTCCACCATCGCGCGCACGCCGTTGGAGCGTTGCGAGGACAGGTGTTCGTCCAGCCCCAGCCGCGCCAATTCGGCCCCGGCATCGACCTCCAGAACCTCATCCACCGGCAACCCGCCATAAAGTGCGTGCAGAACCGCGATCAGCCCGCGCACGATGATCGCGTCGCTGTCGCCCTGAAAATCAAAGGTCTTCCCCTCCAGACGCGGCAGGATCCAGACCTGCGATGCGCAGCCGTCGACCTTGGTTGCGGGGACTTTTACCGCGTCGTCCATCGGAGGCATGGCCTTGCCCAATTCGATGACATGGCGATAGCGGTCTTCCCAATCGTCAAGGAAGTCAAAGGTTTCGGCAATTTCTTCAAAGGCTTCGCTGGCCATTCCGACCCTTTCCCGAGGTGCGTATGTTGCCCCTGAGGTAAGCCGCGGGCCGTGCAAGGTAAAGGGCGGGCGCGCGCACTTCCCAACACGCTGGCAATGGGCTAGGCAAAGACACCGACGCGTTTGCCGAAAAGAGACCACCCCATGTTGCGCAGCCTGATTGTCCTGTCCGTGATCCTGTCGCTGGGGGCCTGTAACAGCAACCTCAATCCGCTCAACTGGTTCGGGGGCGATCGCGAACAGCGCATCCAGGTCGATCCGGTGGACGGCACGGTGATCGACCCGCGCGGGCTTGTGGGTGAAATCACGCAATTGTCCGTGGAGCAAACCAATTCCGGCGCCATCGTGCGCGCCACCGGCGTGACCGGGTTGCAGGGGTTCTACGAGGCGGAACTGGTTCTTGTGGAACGTACGCCGAATTCGCTGGTCTACGACTTCCGGGCCGCCCCGCCATTGGACAACGCGACACCCGGTCTGCAAGAGATCGTGGCGGGTGTCTCGTTGAGTTTCGGGGAGCTGGCGGGCATTCGGACCATCACCGTGATCGCGCAGAACAATCGCCGCTCCGTCTCGCGGCGCTGATCCGTTCAGACCGCGACGATCTTCACCTTCTGGCCTTTCGCCGACAGGGCAATCTCACCGCGCAGCAAACGTTCGGCGTCTGCCCCGAACACTTCGTGTCGCCATCCGTGGGACCATGCCCCTTCCACGTGGCCCGATGCGATGTCATCCAGGTCGCTGGAGGATGCGAGCAGCTTCGGGGCCACGTTCGCCTCTTCCGCCTTGGCCTTCAGAAGCACGCGCAGCAGATCGGCAAGCGCGGGGTTGAGGTTGGACCGGTCCTTGCCCGGTGCTGGTTTCGGCAGCTCTGAGTTGGGCACGGCGAGACCCCGCGCAACGGCGGCCACCAGCCCTTCGGCAATGGCACCCTTCCGGGCATCGCGCAGCAAGAGTCGTGATTTTCCAAGGTCCTGCACGGATTTCGGCTTGGTCGAGGCCAGCTCCACCAAGGCATCATCCTTCACGATCCGGTTGCGCGGCACGTTGCGTTCCTGCGCATAGCGCTCGCGGAAGGCCGCCAGTTCCTTGGCAATCGCCAGCATCCGGCCCGAATTCGACCGCAGCTTCAGCCGGCGCCACGCCTCCTCGGGGTCGACCACGTAATTGTCGGCATTGGTGAGATAGGCAAGCTCCTCCTCCAACCAATGTGTGCGGCCGGTCCGCGCCAATTCCGCCGAGAGGTATTCGTAGATCTGGCGCAGATGGGTGACATCGGCCAGCGCATAGGTCTTCTGCGCGTCCGACAACGGGCGGCGTGACCAATCCGTGAAGCGCGAGGATTTGTCGAGGCTCGCCTTGGCGATCCGGCGCACCAGTGTCTCGTAGCCCACTTGATCGCCGAAGCCACAGACCATCGCGGCCACTTGCGTGTCGAACAGCGGCGCGGGAACGACGCCACCTTCGACATGAAAGATCTCAAGGTCCTGCCGGGCGGCGTGAAAGACCTTCACCACGTCGGGACTTCGAAACAGATCGTAAAGCGGGTCAAGCGACATGCCGTCCGCCAGTGGATCAACAAGGACGGCATCGGAATCATCGGTGCCCGGCAATGCCAGTTGAACGAGGCAAAGCTGTGCGAAATAGGTGCGTTCCCGCAGGAATTCGGTGTCGACGGTCACATAGGGGGCATCGGCGGCACGGGCGCAAAACTCGGCCAGTGCGGCGGTGGTGGTCAGGGTATTGGGCACGGAATGAGGAGTTTTCTTGCTGGGGAAATAGGCCGTGGAAGCGTGATAGAGGAGGAGAGCGCCGATGAAAAGGGAGGCCCGGGGGGAATGACTTAGGACGCGCGATCAATCGCTTCCCGGCAGGAACAGAGGCGTCCGATCGCCATCGGCGAAGCGGCGCAGGACGGCAGGGTAAAGGCTGTGTTCGAGAGGCAGGATGCGGGCGGCCAAAGTGTCAGGGGTGTCGCCCGGTAGGATCGGCGCGCGGGCCTGTCCAAGAATAGGACCATCGTCGAGGGAGGCCGTGACCTCATGCACGGTGCAGCCCGCCTCCCCGTCGCCCGCCTCGATCGCGCGGGCGTGGGTGTGGAGGCCCTTGTATTTCGGTAGGAGTGAGGGGTGGATGTTGAGCATCCGACCGTTCCATTTTGACACGAAATCGGCGGTCAGGATGCGCATGAACCCCGCAAGGCAGATGATGTCGGGTGCGGCGGCGGCGAGCGCCTTATGCAACTCCGCCTCGAACCCGGCGCGGTCTTTTCCGAATGGGCGGTGATCCACGACCGCCGTCTGAATGCCGAGATCGCGCGCCTTGGCCAGCCCGCCTGCCCCCGCCACGTTGGACATCACGAGACAGGGCCGCGCCGGGTGATTGCCGTGCATGGAGCGGGCAAGCGCCACCATGTTGGACCCGCCGCCCGAAATCAGGATCGCGACCCGTTTCGTCATTTCAGGCTGCCGGAATAGCGCACACCCTCCCCAGCCGCGATATGGCCGATCCGGAACACGGTTTCGCCCGCTTCTTCAAGGGCTTGCGTGACGTCCTTCGCGCGATCCGGCGAAACGGCAAGGACCATGCCGATCCCGGAGTTGAAGGTCTTGAGCATCTCGTCCGTTGCAAGCCCCCCTTCCGATGCCAGCCAGCCGAACACAGGCGGAAGCGGCCACGCGCTGAGGTCGATTTCCGCCCCGAGGCCGTCGGGCAGAACACGCGGCAGGTTTTCCGTCAGCCCGCCGCCCGTGATATGGGCGAGCGCGTGGACCCCGCCGATGCGGATCGCCGCGAGGGCTTGGGTGACATAAAGCCGTGTGGGCGCCAGAAGGGCCGCGCCGAGGGTGGTCTGCGCGAACGGCGCCGGTGCATCCCAGCCCAGACCCGAACGCTCAACCACCCGTCGAACAAGCGAATATCCGTTGGAATGCACCCCATCCGAGGCAAGGCCCAAGAGAATATCACCCTCGGCCACACCGGCGGGCAAGGCCGCGCCACGCTCCATCGCACCCACGGCAAAGCCTGCGAGGTCAAAATCGCCCGGCGCGTACATGCCCGGCATTTCCGCCGTCTCCCCCCCGATCAGCGCGCAGCCGGACGCCTTGCAGCCCGCCGCTATGCCTTCAACGATGGTCGAAGCGGCCTCGACCTCCAGCTTGCCCGTGGCGAAATAATCCAGGAAAAACAAAGGCTCCGCGCCTTGGCACACCAGGTCGTTCACACACATCGCCACAAGGTCGACGCCAATCGTGTCGAATTGGCCGGTGTCGATGGCGATCTTGAGCTTCGTGCCGACCCCGTCGGTCGCCGCCACCAGAACCGGATCGTGATAGCCCGCCGCCTTGAGGTCGAAGAGCGCGCCGAACCCGCCAAGGCCCGCCATGACGCCGGGACGTGTCGTGGCCGCGGCGGCTGGTTTGATTCGATCCACAAGCGCGTTGCCCGCGTCGATATCAACACCTGCCTGTGCATAGGTCAGCCCCGGTTTTGGCCCGTCGCTCATGTCCCGATCCCCCTGGTCATCACGCGCACGTTCTGGATGCTCCGCCCGATACCAGCCTGCCCCGGCGGCGTCCATGGCCCTTGCTTTGCGGCAACACGTTCCCGCCCCGAACAGGCATCACTTTGCAGATCCGTTGCGTGACGGGGTGCTGTGCGGCTAGGGTTTCGCGCAATGACACAGGCGCGCATCCAAGCGCGCGAGAAAAGGCCGCCACGCGCATCGATGGTGCGGGCAGCGCGGCGGGGTTACGGAGCGGGACCATGGCGAAATCGAAACTGTGTCTGTTTTTCGTCGTGGACGGCGAAAAGCTGGAAGCGCAGGCCTGTCTGCTGGCCGCCTCGATCCGGCGCCACATGCCGAAATCAACCCCCGTCATCGCGTATCATCGGCAGGATTACGAGCTGTCGAGCTTCGTGAAATCCTTTCTCAAGCGCTGCAAGGTCACGCTGGTCCCCCTGCCCGATACCGGCCCCGATGACCCGAACCCGTGGTCACGGCCCTGGCCCGTGGGCAACAAGAATCTCGCCAAGGCCCAGAAGCGCGATTGCGACATCTCCGTCTACCTCGACACCGATATGGTGATGATGAAGCCGGTGGATTTCGAGGCGGAATTGGGCGACGGCGAAGTGCTGGCCTGCGTCGCCGATTACAGCTTCGGCGCGCTCAACAGCCCCGAGGCGTGGCGCGAGGTCTACGAGTTCTTCGGCATGGACCTGCCGGAGGAGCGGATCGCCCTTCTTGCCGGTCGCAAGCTGGAGCTTCCGCCCTATTTCAACGGCGGCTTTTCGATCTTCCGCGAGAAGCCCATTGGCAAGACGAAAGAACATTTCGGGGAGGCATGGCTGGCCGATTGCCTGAAGCTGGACCATGCCGACGGGTTCGACGATGCGCGCGAGGGGCTGGATCAGACGATCTATCCCATCACCATCCGTCGGATCGGGGCGAAGTTCACACAAGGCCGTCAGGCGATCAATTACAACGTGCAGGCCCATGGCGTGCCCAGTGGCGAAGACATCGCCATCGCCCACTACCACACCTTCGGTACGATCCTGCGCCACCACCCGTCCGTCGGGTATGCGGCGGTGATGAATATCGAGCATCTCTTCGGCAAGAAGGTGACGCGTGAATTCATCGACACCTATGGCGAGGTCCTGGCCTGGGCGCATCGCAAATTCGTCGTCCCCGGCATGGTGGAACGTCACCTTGCGGATGGGCGGCTGCACAACCTGTCCGATCTTGCGGCACTTTATGGATCGGACAAGGGTCCGAGCAAGCACCGCTACACCGAGTTGTACCAGATGCTCTTCTGGCCCTACGCCAACCGAAAGATCAATTTCCTGGAGATGGGGCTGCTGATCGGGGGGCCGGAGCATTCGATCAGCAAGGATCGCGAGACACGGGATTGCCCGTCGATCCGCATGTGGCTCGATTTCTTCAGCACCGCCAAGATCCACGGCCTCGACGTATCAGATTTCTCCTGGTTCAAACACGAGCGGTTCGAATTCTTCCGCTGTGACATGGACACGCGCGAGAATATCGTGGCGGCGGCCGACAAGATGCCCGCGATGGACATCATCATCGACGACGCCTCCCACGCATCACACCATCAGCAGAACGGGTTTCTGGAGCTGTTTCCCCGCCTGAAATCCGGCGGGCTCTACATTATCGAGGATCTGCGCTGGCAACCGGGCGTGATGGAGCAGCGCGGGATCACGAAGACCGGCGACTTGTTCGACGAATTCCAACGCACGCGGAAATTCAAACACTCCAATCCGGAGATCGGGGAAGAATTCAATGCGCTAGTCCCCGACATCTCGGGCTGTTTCGTGTTCCAGGAGAATTATGACCGCAGCGCCCGGCACCAGGTCGCGGTGATCCACAAGCGCTAGGGCGCCTGCTGTCCCCGCCCCGTGCGTGCACCGATCCAGAGGAACAGGGCGATCATGGCTGCCGTCGCGCAAGCCACGATCAACGGGCCGCGCAGTCCGTCAGGCCCCGTCAGGATCGCGCGGAATTCAGCCACGAGGATCGCAGGAATGGCGATGTTGAGGATCGCGTAGATCGCAACCAGGACGGCCCAAAGGATCGCCCAATCCCGGAGCATCAAAGCCCGCGTGGCGCGGCGGACCGCTTGCACCCCGATATCCATCGCCGGGGCAGCGGCAAGAATGACCGTGGTGGCCAGGCTGTTGGGCAGGCCAAGGAAATTCACCGCACCGACATAGAGGATGCGCAAGCCGATCAGCCAAAGAAGATAGCGCAGGGCCAGGGGGGTGATCGGTGGCATGGCGGGCGTCTCCTGAAGGGCCATTTGCGGGGCATCTGGTAAGGGGTCGGCGGCTGCCGCGCAACGCCGCAGGCCGCAAGAAGGCCGCTTTTCACCGGCGGGTGGCTCTGCTACCTCTCGCAGCGATCATGGGGGCCTGTAGCTCAATTGGTTAGAGCAGAGCGCTCATAACGCTTTGGTTGCGGGTTCAAGTCCTGCCGGGCCTACCAAAACTCCCCCTGCTTAGCGCGGCAATGTCAGATCCGCGCGCAGCCCACCCATCGTCGTACTTTCCGACAGCCGCAAGGACCCGCCATGGCGCTGCGCGATGTCGTTGGCGATCGCGAGGCCGAGGCCGACGCCGGAGCCGAGGTTCTGGTTGCGGGCCGCGTCCAGCCGGGTGAAGGGCCGCATCGCATCCGCGCGGCGATGTTCGGGGATGCCGGGCCCGTCGTCTTCCACCGAGAACCGCACCGCCCGATCGTAGAGCGCGACGGAAACCTGCGCCGTCTTCCCATAGCGCAACGCGTTGGAGACGAGGTTCGTCAGCGCCCGCTGCACGGCCATTGGACGCATCGGCACGTCCGCCCCATCCGCGGGCACACTCAGCGCCACCTCTCCCCCGCCTCGCCGGGCCGCATCGACCACCTTGCGCGCAAGCGCGACGGGGTCAGCCGGTTCGGGATCATCAAGCGCCTCCCCCCGCACGAAATCGAGGAAGGTGTTGAGAAGCGCCTCCATCTCGTCGACATCGCGGGCCAGGTCATCGCGGTCGGGCCCCGGCTCCATCATGCCAAGCGCCAGCCGCATCCGGGTCAGCGGGGTGCGCAGGTCGTGGCTCACCCCCGACAGCATCAACGTCCGCTGTTCCAGATGGCCTTCGATCCGCGCGCGCATCTCAAGAAACGCACGTCCCGCAGAGCGGACTTCCAATGCGCCGGAGGGGCGATACTCGGCGGGCTGACCCTTGCCAAACGCCTCCGCCGCGCCGGCCAGACGGCGAATGGGGCGCAATTGGTTGCGCAGGAACACGAAGGCCACAAGCGTCATGAGCACGCCCGTGGCAACCATGATGACCAGCAACTGGTGGGGTGCGGCCGCAGAAACCCGCCGCCGCGCCGCGCTGAAGACGACGGGATCGCGGGTGTCCGGCTCCACCAGGATCGCAATCTCCCGGTCCTCGCTTGCCAGATCGAGGCCCATGACACCACTTACGCGAGCCTCAAGCACGTCCTGCACAACGACCCCCGACAAGTCATAGAACCACCGGTTTTCGCCTGGTTCCGCGATCCGTTCGTCAATCCCAATGTCCAGCTGCTCCGCGATGGCACGGGCGGCGTCCTCTCCCTCAGCGTCCCAAGTCTGCAAAATCAGGTTGAGGTCCAGCGACAGGGCGTTGGTCAATTGCTGGGTCACGTCCTCGAAATGGCGTTGCAGAAACACGGAACTGACGACAAGCTGGATCGTGACCACCGGCACGATCAGGATCAGGGCCGCACGACCGTAAAGGCCGCGGGGCAGGAATTTCTTGATCCATTGTGACAGTTTCATGGGCCACATCTAAGCGAGGGGGCACGCGCCATGCAAAGCGAAAGGCTGGAGGATGGCGTGCGCCGGATCACCGCGCCGAACCCCTCGCCCATGACCTTTACCGGCACCCAGACCTATCTGATCGGCGAAGGCGAGGTTGTGGTCATTGATCCCGGCCCTGCGATGGAAGCGCATCTTCGCGCGATCCTGGGCGCGCTGGAGCCGGGTGAGCGTGTGGCCCAAATTCTCGTGACCCATTCCCATCTGGACCATTCGCCCCTTGCCCGGCCCTTGGCCGAGGCGACGGGTGCGCCGGTCCTGGCCGCTGGCCCGAGCGATTGGGGCCGCTCTGCGGTGATGCGTGCGCTGGCCGATGCAGGCGGACTTGGCGGCGGCGAGGGCGTGGATGAGAGCTTCGCCCCCGACACACAGATCAAGGAGGGAGACAACGTGGAGGGCGCGTGGGGCCGGATCGACGTGCTGGCCACGCCGGGCCACATGGCCAACCACCTCAGCTTTGCGTGGAACGGGACGCTTTTCAGCGGCGACCTGGTCATGGGGTGGTCCACCTCCCTCGTGTCCCCGCCCGACGGGGACATGACCGCTTTCCTCGCCTCCACCACCCGGCTCGCTGCCCGTGATGACCGCGTCTATTACCCCGGGCATGGAGAACCAATTCCCGACCCGCAGGATCGCGCCAACGCCTTGATCGCCCATCGAAAAAAGCGGGAGGCGCAGATCATGGCGGCGTTGGAGGATCTGGGGCCAAGCACGGCGTCCGAGCTTGCGCGCGCGATCTACACCGACGTCGCCCCAGCCCTTCTGCGCGCCGCGGAACGCAACGTCCTTGCCCATCTCATTGATCTCACGGAAAAATCCGCAACGCTTCCGGAAAGCGAAATCGCGGCGAATGCCCGCTTCGCGCTGAGATGAAAAATACCGGTTTCCCCCACTGGACGCCCCGAATCCACCTTGCTATATCGACGCTCAGTTCCGGCGTAGCTCAGCGGTAGAGCAGTTGACTGTTAATCAATTGGTCGTAGGTTCGATCCCTACCGCCGGAGCCAATTTCGTCCATATTTGACAGAGCGTTACGGGTAGCGGCTTATGCCTGCCGTCCGAGTGTCCGAGCGCCGTCCGAATTCGGACGCTCGGACAGAACCTATTGGTTGGCCAATCTGAAAAGCACTTCGGCGTGGCAAGGTTGGTCCAGCGGGCACCGGCAAGGCAAATCCTTCACGCGCTAGACTCAGGCAGACGGCTCGCGTTTCTGTCTGGCGTCCTGGGATCCATCCGGCGCGTCATCATAGACGGACCAGCCATATGCCCCGCCCGTGTCAGGCAGGTCTTTCGCGCGCACTTTGTGAGAGAGGTAGGCTTTGGCGATGAAATTCGCCGTGATGGGAGCGGTCAGGAACAAGAACAGCGAAATCAGCAGTTCGTGGACCGACACGTGGCCGGTATCGACATAGAAATAGAGGATTGACGCCAAAAGAACCCCACCGACGCCGAGGGTCGTCGCCTTTGTCGGCGCGTGGAGGCGTTGCAGGGTGTCCTTCAGTTTCACGAGGCCGAAAGAGCCGACAAAGCCGAAGATCCCGCTGATGACGAGGAAGCCGGAGATGAGGAGTTCCGCGATGAAATTCATGGCCTTACCTCACTCGATGATGTCGCCGCGCAGCAGGAACCTGCAATACGCGACTGTGGATACGAAGCCGACCATGGCGACCAGCATCGCGGCCTCGAAATAGATCGCCGTCCCGCGCCAGACGCCATACAGCACCAAAAGCGCGATCACGTTGATCACCATCGTGTCGAGCGCGAGGATGCGGTCGGCGGCGTCCGGCCCCACGGCGATGCGCCAAAGGTCCAGCAGGAGCGCCACGCCATAGCAGCCAGCCGCAAACATCAAGGCGTATTCGATCATGGAAAAATCTCCTTCAATCGCCGCTCGTACCGGGTCTTGATCTCGTCCCGGACGCTGTCGGGGTCGTCGGTGTGCAGGCAATGGACGAGGATGGAGCGACCGTCGGCGGACAACATGGCCGATACCGTTCCGGGCGTCATGGTGATCGTTCCGGCCAGAACCGTGATCGCCTCGGCGGAGGTGAGGTCCAGCGGGACCGGCACCCATTGGGAATTGATCGTGGGCTCGCGCCGAAACAGGATGATCAGCGCGACCTGCACGTTGGCCACGATGATATCCCAGATCACCACAAGGACATATTCCACTATTTTGAGCGGACGGGCCAGCTTGGGCCGGTCGGGCCAATAGGCGGCGGTCGCCATGGGGATCACAAGCCCGAAAAAACTGCCCAGGATCAGATTGCCCAGGGTGAAGGTATTGACGAGGCCAAGCCAGACGAGGGTCAGGGTTACGCTCAGCAACGGATGGGGGATGAGACGCGACAGCATGGCCTAGCCCTCCTCTTCCGCGGTTATGACCGAAGTGACGTAGCCTTGGCGGTCGAAAAGCTGCGCCGAGGTGCTTTCCAGATACGCGGCGACGGGACCCGCGAACGCCGCGAGAAGCGCCAGCGTGGCGATGGCGGCCATGGCGGGGGCGAGTTGCAGGGACGAGGCGCGCAACGGCTCCGCGACGGCATGAACCGTGATTTTCTCGGGATCGGGCGCAGGCGGCAGGGTGGCCGTCGATTTCCAGAACAGGGCACTGCCTGCGCGGGCGAAGCCCACGATGGTCAGAAGCGATCCGATCAGGATTGCAGACCAGGCCCAAACCAATGTGCCGGGGTCACGCAGCGCGTCGAGGACAAGCAATTTGCCCAAGAACCCGCTGAGCGGTGGCATCCCGGCCATGGCGATCGCACCGGCAAAGAAGAGCGCGGCGAAGAGGCCGTTCTGTACGGTCGCAGGCACCGGCTTCAGCGTGTCGGCCCCCCGCTGCGTGACCACCAGATCAGCGATCAGGAACAGGCAGGCGGCCGCGAAGGTGGAATGTACCATGTAGTAAAGGGCGGCCGATGTTGCATCGGGCGAAAACGCGGCGACGGCAACCAGAAGTGTCCCCATGGAGCCGACGACCGAGAAGGCGATTAGACTCATAAGACGCCGCGCGGCAAGAACACCCAATGCGCCCACGGCGATTGTGACGATGGCCGCCGGGAACAGCCATGTGCCCGCCAGATCCTCCGTCCCCGGGCTGCCGGGGCCGAACGCGGTCGTATGGATGCGCAGGATCGCGTAGGCGCCCACCTTGGTCATGATCGCGAACAAGGCGGCCACGGGCGCGGGCGCGTTGGCATAGGTGGCGGGTAGCCAGAATTGGACTGGAAAGAGCGCGGCTTTCACCGCGAAGACGATCATCAGAAGGATCGCGGCGACACGCACCAATGCGGCCTCTTCCACGGGTATCTCTGGGATACGCGCGGCCAGATCAGCAATGTTCAGCGTTCCGGTGGAGGCATAAAGCGTGCCGAGCGCGAAGAGGAACAACGTCGATCCCGCAAGGTTCATCACGACGTATTGCAGGCCCGCGCGGATACGCTCCCGCCCGCCTGCATGGATCATCAGACCATAAGAGGCGATCAAAAGGACCTCGAAGAACACGAACAGGTTGAAAATGTCGCCCGTCAGGAAAGCGCCGCAGATGCCCATCAGCTGGAACTGGAAAAGCGCGTGAAAATGACGGCCCCGCGCGTCCCACCCGGTCGACGTGGCATGCACGACCACGATCAGTGCCAGAAGTGCCGTCATCAGGACCATCAGCGCTGACAATCGGTCCAGCACCAGCACGATCCCGAACGGCGCGGGCCAGTCGCCCAGGCGGTAGACATGGGTGGTGCCGTCTGCGGCCATCACCATCAGCTTGAGCGCGATGCCCAGAAGAACCACCGTCCCGGTGAGAGAGGCGGCTCGTGCCAGCACCATATCGTGGCGCATCACGAACCCGATCAGCGGCGCAAGAATGGCCGGCAGGAATACCGGAAGGATGATCCAGTGCATCATCATGCCGATCCGTCCTTCTCGTCGGATGACGCGGGCGCGTCGTCCTCCGCATCCATGTCAATCCGGTCGCTTTCCGCCTCAAGAAACGCGCCGAGGCCGATCATCACCAGAACCGCCGTCATCCCGAAGGAGATCACGATTGCCGTCAGGACAAGGGCCTGGGGTAACGGATCGGTATAGCTGCCCTCCCCGTAAGGCGACAGGATCGGTGAAAGGTCGATGGCCAGGCGCCCGCTGGCAAACAGAAACACATTCACCGCATAGGACAAAAGCGTGAGGCCCAGGATCACCGGGAAGGTCCGCAGGCGCAGCATCAGGTAAACGCCGCCTGCGGTAAGGATACCGATCGTGCTTGCGACAATCATCTCCATCTCAGCTGTCCCCCCTCGGGGCGGGGGCAGGTGCGCCGGTCGGTGCCGACGATGCGGCCTCCTCGCCCGGGTCGTAATCCATCGGACTCACATTCACTGTTTCCCCGGCGAAGCGCGCGATCCGCGACAGGCTGTAGAGCATCAGCATCACAGCCCCCAGAACCGTCAGGAACACACCAAGGTCGAACAGCATGGCGGTGGCAAGCTCGAACTCTTCGATCGGGGGCAGGTGGACATAGGTGTAGGCGCTGGTCAGGAACGGATACCCGAACAACCACGCGCCCGCCCCCGTCAGCCCGGCGATCACGACACCAAGGCCGATCATCGTGTGGTATTCGATCCTCTGCCGTTCCTGCGCCCAGGCGAATCCGGACGCCATGTATTGCATGAGCAGAGCGATGGCGATCACCAGCCCGGCCACGAAACCGCCGCCGGGTTCGTTATGGCCGCGCAAGAAGATGTAGATGCCGACGATCACCGCGATGGGCATCAGCACGCGGGTGACGATCACCATCATCAGGGGGTGGCGGTCGCGCGACCGATCCTGGGAATAGTCCATGTTCTTGAGCCGCCGCGCCGCGGGGCCGTCCAAGAGCGCGTGCATAAGCGCATATATCACGAATCCCGCGATCCCCAGGACGATAATCTCTCCGTAGGTGTCGTAACCCCTGAAATCGACAAGGATCACGTTGACCACATTCGTGCCGCCGCCGCCTTCATAGCTGTTGGCGATATGGAAGTCCGAGATCGTGTCGATGTCACGCATCAGGAACGCATAGGCCAAGGCCCCCACGCCGCCGCCCGCTGTCAGGGCGATGATACCGTCCCTCACCCTGCGGGCGACGGAGCTTTCGCGCGGCGTGACTTTCGGCATGAAATGCAGCGCCAGCAGGAGGAGCATGATCGTCACCGTCTCCACCGAGATTTGGGTGAGGGCGAGGTCGGGGGCCGAGAGATACGCGAACCCGGCCGAGATCGAGAGGCCGATAATCCCGATCAGAACAAGCGCGCGGAACCTGTGGTGGTGCATCACGACGACTGAGATCGTGGCCACGACCACCATGACCCAAACCACGAAGATCACCGGCGGCACCGGAAGGTGTTCGCGCGTCGGAGCCGATAGACCGCTGCCGGAATAGGCGACCCATCCTAACGCCACAGACGCCACGGTGAAGACGGCAAGGTATCTGCTGATTGCGCCGTTGTGGCTGACCCACGTGACGGACCGCGCCAGACCGACGATGCCGGCGACGAGCCAGTCGAATATTGCCTTTGCCTCGGGCCGTGGCGCTGCAAGCCATGCGCCGTTGAGCCAGCGGTGCAGCGCCAGAAGGATCGCGCCACCGACAATGGCTGTGATTGACATCCACAGGGCCGGTGTGACGCCGTGCCAGATCTTCAGATGCGGGTGTAGATCCGCGCCAGTGACGGCGTTTGCCGCCGCGGTCACGATCCCTTCGGCGAGGAACGGAGCCACCCCGATTGCCACGACCAACACGCAAAGCAGCGCGGGCGCGGCCCACATGCCGAAGGGCGGATCATGGGGAGTGGCGGGATAATCATCGCGCTTGGGTCCCAGAAAGACATGAGCCACGAAGCGGAAGGAGTAGGCCACCGACAACAACGCGCCAAGCGTGGCCGCGATCGGCACGACGTAATGGCTGCCGAGCCAGTCGGTATGCGACGCCTCCTCCAACATCATTTCCTTGGAGAGGAAGCCGTTCAAAAGCGGAATACCTGCCATCGACAGCGCGGCTATCGTTCCGATTGCAAAGGTGATCGGCATCAGGTGCCTGAGCCCGCCAAGCCGCTTGATGTCGCGCGTATGGGTCTCGTGATCCACAATCCCCGCCGTCATGAAAAGCGCGGCCTTGAAGGTCAGGTGATTGATGATGTGGAAGACTGCCGCCACCGCTGCCGCGGTCGTGCCGAAGCCCAGAAGCATGGTCAGAAGGCCAAGGTGGCTGACGGTCGAAAACGCCAAAAGCGCCTTCAGGTCATCCTTGAAAAGCGCGATCAGCGCGCCCAGAACCATCGTTATGAGCCCGGTCGTGGTGACGATGTAGAACCACGCATCCGTCCCCGCCAGAACCGGCCACATTCGCGCCAGCAGGAACACGCCCGCTTTGACCATCGTGGCCGAGTGCAAGTAGGCGCTGACCGGCGTGGGTGCCGCCATCGCGTGGGGCAGCCAGAAATGGAACGGGAATTGCGCGGATTTGGTGAAGGCGCCCAAAAGGATCAGGATCAACGCAGGCATGTACCAATCCGAGGCGCGGATCTCCTCCCCTGCCTGCAAGATGTCCGTCAGGTTGTAGCTGCCCACGATATTGCCGAGGATCAACATGCCCCCGATCATCGCCAGCCCGCCTGCACCGGTCACGGCGAGCGCCATGCGTGCGCCTTGGCGGCCCTCGGGCAAGTGCTTCCAATAGCCAATCAGCAGGAAGGAGGACAGGGAGGTCAGTTCCCAGAAGATCAGCAAGAGCAGAATGTTGTCGGAAATCACGATCCCCAGCATCGCGCCCTGGAACAACAGCAGATATGTAAAGAACTGCCCCATCGGGTCGTCGCCCGACAGGTAGAACCGCGCATACAGCGTGATGAGGAGGCCGACGCCGAGGATCATGCACCCAAAGAGCAGTCCCAACCCGTCGAGGAAGAAAGAGACCGACAGGCCCAGTTGCGGCAGCCAATCAAGCTCCGCCTGGATCACCTCCCCTCGCAGGACGGCGGGGGCCAACGACAAGAGCATGATCAGGGCCAGCGCCGTGGGGACCGCCGTGAATATCGCGCAGGCATTGCGGCCCGCGCGGATCATGACGCCCGGCAAGAGCGCGCCCACGAACGGTAAAACCGCGATATAGATCAGTAATGTGCCCCCGAGGCTCATCATGCGCCCTTGTCCCGTCGCCTTCGGACCATCGTTATCCGCAGCCCTTCCGGGTGTAAAACACGACTTGGCGGTCAGCGACAATCTGTTTGACCGCTTACCGGACGCGATCGTGGCAAATGGGCGCAAAACCGGCCCCCCCGAACGCAGACACCCCCCGCCATGGTGGCGAGGGGCATCCGGAGAGAGAGCGGGAAGCTCTATCTGGTGGCGATCACTCGTCTTCGAGCGATGCGGCGCGCAGGCGGTCGAAGATGTCGGCGCCGTGGGCGGGGGTGCCGTTGACGAGCGTGGCGCCGTTCAGGCCGCGCAGGTCGGAGGGCGTGTCCTGGGACGCGTTGACGACGTCGAACGCGGTGCCGAGCGCGCCGGTCGATGCCACGCGGGAGGTGTTCTCACCCGACGGTGCGAAGCGCAGGTCAGAGGTGCTTTCGGCGGATTGGTTGAAGTGGTCGAACGCGAAGATGGACGCTGCGGATTGGGCGAAGGCCGGGGCGGCGACGGTGGCGGCAACGGCGGCGATGAGTGCGATCTTTTTCATTTTCTCTATCCTTTTGAGTGTGTTGGGACCGGCTTTGATTGTGGCCCCTGGTTTGGTGTGTCTCTCTGGCGAACCTCTGTGGCCCGTCGATGGAATGAATATGCGGGGGGTGGCGCTCTCAATCCAGACACGGAAGCGCGAGAATCCGGTAATATTGGTGCGCATGTGCACACAACCCGCTCGAAGCGCACGGAGCCCACGGATGCGTGAGCCCCGGTCTCGGCGCCGTGAGAATTCCGGCGCTTTGCTGAAATATTCTGGGGTGTGGCGGATGCGGTCGCCGGGCTTGGGGCGGCTTCGGGGGGAATCGCCCGAGCGTCGCTTCCTTGGCATCCCGCGTAAATCGAACTCAGGCGCCCGGTGTGACGCCTATTTCTTGTGCGGCCCGGAAATCGACCGTCCCAGATTGCACCCAGCCCTTCCCCCGGCGCGGGCCCGGACGGAATAGTGGGGTCAGTTGATGCAGCCTTGGGTCGTCTCCTCCCTTTCTGACCTCTGGGTGATCAGCATAACCTGAAGCTGGCGGCCTGCCTCCTCGTCTCTCTTCCATTTGGCCGGTCGCCAGCGCCTTCCTTTATTGCCCCCTCTCCATCGCCTGCCCCATTGTCGCCACATTTCTGCCCCGGGTTTTGCCCGATTTCGCGCGCACCGTACGGAGTTATCGACGCAAAACAATAATAGGAGCAGCGCGATGCCAACGCAGAAACCCACCCCCGCCAAGGGCCAGTCCCCCACCAAGGAACGCCCGGTGCCTGTCCGCTTTTCCGATTGGGCCAGCATCTGATAGACCGGACCTCCTTGGAGGTCTCATGAGCGATGATCCAAGCGGCGACCCTGTCACCGCGATCCGAAATATCGGCCCCGCCTTGGCCGAGATCCTCGGCAAGGCCGGGATCGTTACCGCGACGCAGTTTCGCGATGTTGGCGCACACGAGACGTATCGCGCGGTTTTGCGAACCGGCGCGCGTCCCCACTTCATTACATATTACGTGCTGCACATGGCGGCGCAGAATCGACCCTGGAATGATTGCAAGGGGGCGGAAAAGGATGCCTTGCGCGCGAGGTTCGATGCCCTCAAGGCAGAGGAAGCCGCCGCCGGAAACGATCCGGAGCTGGAACGCTTGCTGAATTCCATCGGCACGGGATTGCGACGCTAGGGAACCGTTTGGCCCTTTCGTCGGTTATATGGCTAAGCCCCAAAATTGCAGAGCCAAGGCATGACCGAGCGCGATCCACTGGAAGATATCGAACATCTGGAACGGCTGGCCATTCGCATGGACAGCGCGTTTCGCATCCCCGGCACCGGGTTCCGTGTGGGTTACGATTCAATCGTGGGCCTGATCCCGGGCATCGGCGATGCGCTGACCCTCGCTCCCTCCCTCTACATTCTCTGGAAGGCTTGGCAGATGGGCGTGTCCCTGCCCCGGCTGGCCCGGATGGGGGGCAATGTGGCCCTGGATACGCTGATCGGCGGTATTCCGGTTCTGGGCGACCTGTTTGACGCGGCCTTCAAGGCGAACCGGCGCAACGTTGCCTTGGTACGGGCGCATGTGGAGCGGCAGAACCCCACGATGCGCCACAAAAAAGGGCCGCGCGCACACGCGGCCCGTCTTCAGGAAACGATCTAGGGCAACTGACCCTTCGACTTAGCCAACCAGCTCAAGACCGGAGAAGAAAAACGCGATCTCTTCCGCTGCCGTCTCGGGCGCGTCGGAGCCGTGGACGGAATTCTCACCGATAGAAAGCGCGAATTCCTTGCGGATCGTGCCTTCCGCCGCCTCGGCCGGGTTCGTGGCCCCCATCACTTTGCGGTTCTTGGCGATCGCGTCTTCCCCTTCGAGGACCTGCACCACGATCGGCTCGGAAATCATGAACTCGCACAGCTCATCGAAGAACGGGCGATCCTTGTGGACGCCGTAGAACGCCTGCGCTTGAGCCAACGTCAGTTGGATGCGCTTGGAGGCGACGATGCGCAGCCCCGCCTCCTCGAATTTGGTAATGATCTTGCCGGTCAGGTTGCGCTTGGTGGCGTCGGGTTTGATGATCGAGAAGGTGCGTTGGATAGCCATGGGGATGCTCCATTGAGGGCGTCAGTCAATTCGCGGGCGGGCTACCATGCCCACCCGCCTTTGGAAAGGCCCTCCCCCTGCCCTGTCACTCCACGCGGATCAGCGGCTGTTGCAGCCCCACTTCGGGCCGGTTTTCGGGGTAGTAGAAGCCGGTGCCGTCCACATGCTTGCCACCCATGAACAGCATGTTGGGTGTGTCTTCCCGCACGTAGAGAAAATCGTGATCGACGACGATGTCGGAGCCTTCCACGAAATTCAGAAGCGCGCAGGGCTGACCGAGGATGTCACGCACTTCGTTGAGCACGAACGGCCCCTCCCCGCAGGCCCCATCGGGCAGCGTGTTCATCTGTTCCACCATCGGCGGGGCGAGAAGCGTCAGTTCCAGTTGACGGTTGAGGACGTAATCCTGGCTCCACGCGCCGTCGACCGCCGGGTTGGGGCCGTGCCACTCGATTTCGCCGGCGAAGTCATAGGCCACGGCGGGCATCTCGCAAGCCGGGTCCGCGTAGACGGTGATGTTAGCGGTGAACCCGCCCTCGGCATCATAGACAAAGTCGCGTGTCAGGTAGGACGGGGTCGGCGCGCCGCCTTCGGGATCGGCGGTCGGGCGCAACTCGCAACTGATGGAGGTCCAGGTACCGACAATCCGCTCCTGCAGACCTTCAAGGGACGTATCGGCGACGGTCGGCGTGGCCGCGACTATCAGGGCGATGGAAAGGGGAAGCCGTGTCATCTGGAATCTCCGGGTCATGATTTCGATGGCCAAGGCATGCGCGCTTCAATATGCTTTCTGCAACTAGGCATTCGAAATTGAGGTAGTCATGAATACAGAACCATTGGTGCCGGAACAGGGCGATCCCGCCTGCCCCGTCACACGATGCCTGTCGATGATCGGCGGGAAATGGAAACCTGTGATCCTGTTCATGGTCACAAATGGTGTGAACCGATTCGGCGCGATGCAACGCGCGGCACCGGGTTGCACGAAACAGATGCTCACCAAGCAATTGCGAGAGATGGAGGCCGATGGGTTGCTCCATCGGGAGATTTTCGCCGAGATCCCGCCACGTGTGGAGTACAGTCTGACCGACAAGGGCCGGTCGCTCTTGCCCGTGATCGGCGCCATGCGCGCGTGGGGTGAGGCGAATGCCTAGACCCACGCCCGTGCGCTTGCTATAGGCCGCGCAAGGGTCCGCAGTTCACCCAGTCGTCGCCGGGCATTCAGCCTTCGCTAAACCTGTCAGTTGCAGACGGTTCCATGCGTGATTGTCCCGCATGCCACCGACAAGGGCGACACTCGGACCCCGCCGCGCGGGGGATGGCATGCTGCACGAGGCACATCACATGACCCGTTCACCCGACCCGCTTTTCATCGCGGACTTGTCGCTTTTCGCCAAATCGCTCCGCACCGCACTGGAGGCACAGACCGCGCCGCCCGGTCAGGCGAAGATGATGGACCTGATCGCCAAGGCCGCAGGGTTTCGTAATCAACAAACGCGCCGCGCCGCGCGACTCACCCCGCGCCCGTCCGACCGGGTGGGCCGCGCCATGCGCTGCTTCGCGGACGGGCAGATGGTCCGCTGGCCGAAGCAGACGGTGATCCAGGGCCTGTGCCTTTGGGTGATGTGGCACCACCTGCCCCCGCGTCGCGAGATGGAAGAGCCCGAGGTGAATGCGATCCTGAACGCCCATCACAGCTTCGGGGACCATGCACTGCTGCGGCGTTCCCTGGTGGATCACGGGATGATGGCGCGGTCCCGCGACGGCCGGGTGAACAGACGGATCGAGCAGCGCCCGCCCGACGATGCGCTGGTCCTGATCCAGACGCTGTCGGGCCGCTGATCACCGCCCCTAGCGGAGGGATCGTCCCTCTGCTAGGCCGCGCCCCATGCTACGGATTTCGGACATCAGCTATTCGGTAGCGGGCCGCCCCCTGCTGGAAGGCGCCAGCGCCAGCATTCCCACTGGCCACAAGGTCGGCATCGTGGGGCGCAACGGCACGGGCAAGACCACGCTCTTCCGCCTCATCCGGGAGGAGCTGACGTTGGATGCCGGCTCCATCACCCTGCCGTCCGGCGCGAAGATCGGAGGCGTCGCGCAGGAAGTGCCCTCCTCGGACACATCCCTGATCGACACGGTGCTGGAAGCCGATACCGAACGCGCCGCCCTCCTGGCGGAAACCTCGGACGATCCGGCCCGCATTGCCGAAGTGCAGGAACGTCTGACAGCCATCGACGCCTGGGGGGCGGAGGCGCGGGCGGCCACGATCCTCAAGGGTCTTGGCTTCACCCACGACGAACAGCTGATGCCGTGTTCCGCCTTTTCCGGCGGCTGGCGGATGCGCGTGGCCCTGGCCGGTGTGTTGTTTGCCCAACCCGACCTGCTTTTGCTGGACGAGCCGACCAACTACCTCGATCTGGAAGGTGCCCTGTGGTTGGAGGCTTATCTGGCCAAATACCCCCACACGGTGCTTGTGATTTCCCACGACCGCGGGCTTCTGAACCGGGCCGTGAACCACATCCTGCACCTCGCCGACCGGGACTTGACGCTATACGCGGGCGGCTACGACACCTTTGCCAAGACCCGGGCGGAGCGGCGCGCCGTACAGGCGGCGGCCGCCAAGAAGCAGGAGGCGCAGCGCGCCCACCTTCAAAGCTTCGTGGACCGGTTCAAGGCAAAGGCGTCCAAGGCAAAACAGGCACAATCCCGTGTGAAGATGCTGGAAAAGATGGAGACGATCCGCGCCCCCGAAGATGCCGCGCGCACCGTCTTCACCTTCCCCGAGCCCGAGGAACTCAGCCCCCCAATTGTGGCCATGGACAATGCCGCCGTCGGTTATACCGACACGCCGGTCCTCAAGCGCCTGAACCTTCGGCTGGATCAAGATGATCGCATCGCACTTTTGGGACGCAATGGCGAAGGCAAGTCGACCTTGTCGAAATTGCTGGCGGGAAAACTCAAGACGATGGAGGGGCGGATTACGTCTTCCTCCAAGCTGCGCATCGGCTATTTCGCGCAGCATCAGGTCGATGAATTGCACCTGGATGAGACGCCGCTTGACCACATTCGACGGGAACGCCCTGCCGACGCGCCGCCGAAACTGCGCGCGCGCCTCGCCTCATTCGGGCTTGGGGTGGATCAGGCCGACACGATTGTCGCCAAACTCTCCGGCGGCCAGAAAGCGCGCCTGTCGCTGCTATTGGCCACGCTCGATGCGCCGCATCTGCTGATCCTCGATGAGCCGACCAACCACCTCGACATTGAAAGCCGTGAGGCGCTGGTCGAAGCCTTGACCGCCTATTCCGGCGCGGTCGTTCTCGTCTCCCACGATATGCACCTGCTCAGCCTCGTGGCCGACCGGCTCTGGCTCGTGAAGGATGGGCATGTGGCGCCCTACGCCCATGATCTGGAAACCTACCGCGCATCGCTTCTGGGGCAGGAAACGAAGCCGTCCAAACCCGCCAAGGAGAAGAAGAAGCCGCAACTGAGCCGCGACCAGATCAAGGACCTGCGGTCCGAGGTCAAACGCGCGGAGGCCCGCGTCCAGAAGATCGAGGAGATGCGCGAGAAACTCGCCAAGAAGCTCGCCGATCCCGCCCTTTACGAGGAAACCCGCGTGGGGGAGCTGCAAACGTGGCAGAAGAAATATGCCGAGGTGATGGAGGGGCTCGACCGCGCGGAATCCCTCTGGCTCAAGGCACAAGACACGCTCGACCGGGTGCAAACCGGCTGACCCCGCCCTCTTTGCTTCCAAAATACCTCGGGGGGGCCGAAGGCCGGGGCAGCGCCCCAACACACTTAAGCCAACGAATGCGCCAAAGGCGCACAATTTAACAAGAAACACAAAATGGACATCGCCACCTACATCCCCGCTTTCGTCACGCTTTTCGTGGTGATCGACCCGATCGGCCTCGCCCCGCTGTTCGTGGCGCTGACCGCGGGCACGGATGCCGCACGGCGACGGTCGATTGCGATCCGGTCGTGTCTCGTGGCGTTCGCGCTTCTGACGCTCTTCGGCCTTGCCGGTGAAGCGGTGCTCAATTTCCTTGGCATTTCCATGCCCGCCTTCCGCATGGCCGGCGGCATCTTGCTGTTTCTCACCGCGCTCGACATGCTGTTTGAACGGCGGACCGAGCGGCGCCAGGGTCAGGCCGACGCGGAGCCTGACAATACCGATCCATCCGTATTCCCACTGGCCATCCCGCTGATCTCCGGCCCCGGTGCCATCGCCTCGATGATCCTGCTGACGGGACAGGATGGCTCTGTCGCCCATATCGCTGCGGTCCACGGGGTCATGGCGCTGGTCGTGGCCTGCGTCTTTGCCCTGTTCCTGCTTGCCGCGCCGTTGGAGCGCCTTCTGGGTCCAACCGGTATCAACGTCGTCACGCGGCTTCTTGGCATGTTGCTCGCCGCCCTGTCGGTGCAATTCGTGATCGACGGGCTTCGGGACCTGCAAGTTGTCTGACAAGGCGCTATATCTGGGATCATGGATTCGATGGTGACCGGAAACCTGATCTACCTCATCGTGCTGCTCTGCGGGGTAATCGCGCTCTATTTCGGCGGGCGGAGAGAGCAGAATCTGGGTCAGATGGCCAAATACGGACTTATCTGGGGCGGAATTTTCCTTGCGCTTCTGGCGGGCATCGCGCTCATCGACTCGATCTTTGGCGGATCGACACCCTAGCCGCCCGCTTCCGCCTTCATCTCCCACCTGCCCGAGGCCTCGGACCAGTATTTCGCCGCAGCGCCCCCATTGGTGAGCGTCTTCCATTGTTCGCGCGCGGTTTGCAGCGCTGTGTCGTCATGGCCGTCGAACAGCACCATGACCCGCGCCATTTCCGCAATTTCCTCCACCGTAACAGCCGCACCTTCGACGGCGACGATGCAGGTTGGGTTGTTTGCGGCGTCCCCCGTCGTCAACAACACGGGCTGGTCGGCGTCATGGGTCCCACCCGCGCGGCCATGGGGAAGAAAGCCATCCTCAGGCTGAAGCCATAGCTGTGCGTCGAGCCTGTCGAGCAGCGCGTCGCTCCGCCCGCGCACGGCCACGCGCCATCCGGCCTGCAAGCTCTTCTCCAGCAGCACCCGCAAGGTCACTTCCAGCGGAGCCTGCGTCAGATGGTAGAAATAACAGTCTCCCATGGGCTTACGAGTGGTTCCTCATGTATTGCATCAGCTTTCGTATTCGTCGCGCACCAACCGGTCGAGAGCCATCACGCCCCAGCCTGTCGCACCCTTGGGGGCCAGCTTCGTTTCCGACTTCACCGACGCGACACCGGCGATATCCAGATGGATCCACGGCGTGTCATCCTTCACGAAACGGCCCAGGAATTGCGCGGCGGTGATAGAACCGGCGGCCCGTCCGCCCACGTTCTTCATATCGGCGATCCGCGATTTCAGCAGGTCGTCATAGGCTTGGCCCATGGGCAGGCGCCATGCCCCTTCCCCCTCCGAAGCCGCGGCCTTGAGAAAGGCATTGCTAAGCGCATCGTTGTTGGAGAAGACACCCGCATTCTCGTGCCCCAACCCGATGATGATCGCGCCGGTCAGCGTGGCAAGGTCGATCATGCCCGAAGGCTCGAACCGGTCCTGCGCGTACCACATCACGTCACACAGAACCAAGCGCCCCTCCGCATCGGTGTTGATGACCTCGATCGTATCACCTTTCATGGAGGTCACGACATCGCCCGGGCGCTGCGCGCGGGCGTCGGGCATGTTCTCCACCAATCCGACCAAACCCACGACGTTCGCCTTGGCCTTGCGAAGCGCCAGCGTTCGCATCACGCCCGCCACAACACCCGCGCCGCCCATGTCCATGGTCATGTCTTCCATGCCGCCCGCAGGCTTCAGGCTGATCCCGCCGGTGTCGAAGACCACGCCTTTGCCGATCAGGGCCAGCGGCTTCTCATCCGCGCCACCATTCCATTGCATCACCACAACCTTGGATGGCGCGTCGGAGCCCTGCCCCACCCCCAGAAGGGCGCCCATTCCAAGCTTGGCGAGGTCCTTTTCCTCCAGCACCTCGACGTCCAGCCCGATGTCGCGCATCGCCTCAAGCCGGTCTGCGAATTCCTGCGTTGTCAAGACGTTGGCCGGTTCATTGACCAGATCGCGGGTGAAGAACACGCCGTCTGCCACGGCCATCGCCGCTTCGGCGTCGGCCTTAGCGTCTTCGGGTTTGTTACATTGGATCACAGAACCTTCCGCCACGGTCTTGTCAGCCGTCTTATGGGCATCGAACGTGTAGTCGCGCAGGACGAGGCCAAGGGCGAGGTCGCTCAACCGCGTGGTGGAGCCTGCACAGATCGTCAGAGGGTCCTTACCCTTGAATTTCGCAAGGGACGCGCCGGCCTTGCGCGCATCTTCCACCGATGGACGCCGGTCCAGCTTGATGACACACAGCGCCTTGGCCGCGAGCCCCGCCGGAAACCCCATGGTGAACCCTTCGCCGGATTTCACCTTCTCCCACCTTTCGCTTTCCAACATCCGTGCGACGGCCTGTTTCGACAGGCGGTTCACACGCCGTCCGGCATTGTCCAGCTTGCCGTCCGCCGTGACGAGGATGGCCAGCTTCCCCTCCAATTCCGCAAGCGTATCGAGGTCGGTTTCGGCGAAATCCACGGGGGCGACACTGGTCATTAACGGGCTCCTGACTGGGAAAAGCGTGACATTCAGGACGCGACCTTAGGGCGGAGACATGGCCTTGGCCAGATCGCCCCTACGCATCCCCGAAAAACTGCATTAAAACATAGATGACGCGGTCGGACTGCCATCCGGATACCGCATATGGGGGTCCGGGCCGCTTGGGTCAGTTCGACAAATATATTCTGCGCCAGTTGGTGATGCTGTTCGGGTTCTTCAGCCTGGTGCTGGTCTCGGTCTATTGGGTGAACCAGGCCGCGCGCCTGTTCGATTCGCTGATCGCCGATGGTCAGAATGTCGGGGTTTTTCTTGAATTCTCGGCCCTGACCCTGCCCTGGATCATCCAGTTGATCCTGCCCGTCGCGGCGTTCGTTGCGACGCTCTACATTTTCAACCGCATGATCGGCGAGTCCGAGATGGTGGTTTTGCAAACCGCGGGCCTGTCGGCACTGCGGTTGCTGCGTCCGGTGTTCTATTTCGGGATCCTGATGGCGCTTTTGGTGGGCGTTCTTGGCAACGTTCTGGCCCCCGCCGCCCGGTCACAATTCATGATGCGCCAAGATGAGGTGCGCGACGACTTGACCGGCAAGTTCCTGCGCGCGGGTGAGTTTATCCACCCCACCGCTGGCCTGACCGTCTACATCCGCGAAATCAGCGACTTGGGCGAGTTTCAGGACATTTTCCTGCAAGACGCCACCAATCCCGGCGTGGAAGTCACCTACACCGCCACGAACGCGCTTCTGGTTCGGTCAGACACCGGTCCGCGGCTGGTGATGTTCGATGGCGTGGCCCAGACCCTGGATCTTGAGACGGGGCGACTTGGCACCGTGCAATTCAGCGATTTCACCTATGACGTGGGTGGGTTGATCAACCCGGACACCACGCGCCGCGTGGATGTGAGAGAGGTCTCGACCCCGACCTTGCTGCGCGCGGACGCCCAGATGGCGGAGGAGTTGAACCTGCCGCTGGCCCACATGGTCTTCGAAGGCCATGACAGGATCGCGCAATCCCTCTTCGTCATCTTCGTGCCGCTGATCGGGGCCGCATCTCTGATGTTGGGCACGTTTTCTCGGTTCGGCGTCTGGAAACAGGTCCTGATCGCCGTGGCGCTGGTCTTGCCGATGCAGATCGTGCGCAATGCCGGAGAAGCCGCCGTGCGCGCCGATGCCGACGCGTGGCTGATGGCTTATGCGCAACCGGCGGTGGCGGCAATCGTCGCCGCGATCATGGTGGCGCTGGCGATGCGGCGGCGACAGGGCTGGCGGGGGATCCCGGCGTGATCCTGCACCTCTACATCGCGCGCCGTTTCCTGCGGGCCTTCGGGATCGTACTGGCCGTCTTCATCGCCATCATCCTGCCGATCGACATGGCCGACCAATTGCGCCGGATCGGATCGGACCAGGGCTTCATGGCGGTCCTGTCGCTCGCCCTGCTGAACCTGCCGCGCGGCCTGATCGGGCTGATGCCGCTCTTCGTAATGCTAGCGACGCTGGTCCTGTTTCTTGGCCTGTCGCGCACGTCCGAACTGGTCGTGGTGCGCGCCGCCGGACGCTCCGCCCTGCGATCTGCCGCATCTCCGGTCATCGTGGCTTTGTTGATCGGGATCCTGTCGCTGGTCCTGCTGAACCCGCTGGTTGCAAGCACCGCGCGCCAGTACGATCTGACGCTGGCGCGGCTCTCCGGGCTGGAAAGCCGCACCGTTTCCGTGACGGGACAGGGGCTTTGGCTGCGCCAGGGGGTGGCCAGCGAACAGACGGTCATCCGTGCCAGCGCCACAAATTCCGACGGGACGCATCTGTTCGATGCCTCGTTCTTCACCTTCGATGTGAACGGCGTACTGACCGAACGGCTGGACGCACGGGAAGCGATCCTGAGCTTCGGCGCCTGGACCCTGACGGATGTGAAACGATGGCCCATCGCGGGGTCCGGCAATCCGGAGGCCGACGCCGAGGATTTCGAGACGTTGACCCTGCCCTCTACCCTGACGGCCGAGCAGATCCGCGACAGCTTCGGCAATCCCGAAACGGTGCCGATCTTCGAGCTTCCGGGGTTCATCCGGCAACTCAACGACGCAGGCTTTGCCGCGCTGCAACACCGGACCTGGTTCCAAATGCAATTGTCGTCCCCGCTCCTCTTGGCTGCCATGGTCCTGATCGGGGCCGGCTTTACCATGCGCCACACGCGGTTCGGCAAGACCGGCATCATGGTGATGAGCGCGATCCTTCTGGGCTTCGGCGTGGTGTTCCTGCGGCGGTTTGCCGAGGTGCTTGGGGAAACGGGTCAGGTTTCGGCAACACTTGTCGCCTGGACGCCGCCGATTGCCGCAATTCTCTTGGCCACGGGCCTACTTTTGCATACGGAGGACGGGTGAGGCGCTGGGTGAGCCATAGGCTGGCAGCCACAGTACTGGCTGCGACCGTCTGCTGGGGGGCTCCCCCGACAGCGCAGGGCGTCCCTACGCTTGCCCCCGCCACCTTGATTGCCGACAACATCCGCTTTGATGGCGGGCAGAACGTCACCGCCCGTGGCTCGGTCGAGGTCTTCTTCAACGGCGCACGCCTGCGCGCGCAATCCATCCGTTACGATGGCGGCACCGACACGCTTCAGGTCCAGGGTCCGCTGACCCTGACCGATGCGTCGGGCAATTCGGTTATCGTGGCAGACTTCGCTGAGCTTTCAGACGATCTGCAGAACGGTGTATTGCAATCTGCACGCCTTGTGCTGGATCGCCAGCTTCAGATCGCCGCGACCGAGATCGAGCGGTCGGAAGGGCGCTATACGCAGCTTTACCAGGCCGTCGCGTCATCTTGCGAGGTCTGTTTCGAGAACCCGACACCTTTGTGGGAGATCCGTGCCCGGCGTGTCATCCATGACGAGCAGGAGCAGCAGCTCTATTTCGAGAATGCGCAGTTCCGCGTCCTCGGCGTGCCGGTTTTCTTTCTGCCCCGCATGCGTCTGCCCGATCCGACGCTGGACCGCGCGACCGGGTTCCTTGCCCCGTCCATCCGCGCCAATGACCGCACCGGTACGCAGGTGCGCGTACCCTATTTCGTGCGTCTGGGCGACCACGCGGACATCACCGTCACGCCCTGGATCGGACCAGGCTCCCAAACGCTGGAGGCGCGCTATCGCCATGCCTTCCGCAACGGGGAGATCGCCTTGCAGGGCGCCGTGTCTTGGGATGACATCACTGACGATCCGACCCGCGCCTACCTGTTCGGGACCGGCCAATTCGATTTGCCGCGGGAATTCACGCTGGACCTGCAGGTCCAGGCCGTCAGCGACCGGGCCTACCTGACGACCTACGGGTTCGAGGATCCCGACATCCTTGAAACCTTCGCGCGGATCAGCCGCGTCCGGCGAGAGGAATACATCGAAGCCTCCGCCACGCTTTACCAATCGCTGATCGAGGGGGAGGACAACGATGTCCTGCCCACCCGCGTCGCCCATGCAGAGATCACCCGCCGGATCACCCCGCCCCTGATCGGCGGCATGTTGACGGCGGAGTTGGAAGGGACCGGCTTCTACCGTTTCTCGACTGCCGATACCGTCGGCACGATGGTCAATGGTCGCGACGTGGCCCGCGTGACCGGCCAGTTGGATTGGCGACGGACCGAGACCTTCGGCGGCCTTCTGACCACGTTCGAGGCGGCCTTACACGGCGGGTATTACGCCACCCAGCAAGATGGCCCGCTCGACGGCGCGGAAACCCGCATCACGCCCTATGGGGCCATCGAATTCCGCTATCCCCTGCAAGCGATCAGCGCACGTGGGGTCAGCCACGTGATCGAGCCCGTGGCGCAACTTGTCTGGTCAGAAACCTACGGCAACGCCGTGCCGAACGAAGACAGCTTCATCGTGGAATTCGATGAAGCGAACCTCTTCTCCCTCGACCGGTTCCCCGGATCGGATCTGCGCGAAGTGGGGCCGCGGGCCAATGTGGGCCTCGCCTATTCCCGGCTTTCCCCATCGGGCTGGCGCCTTGGCGTGGCGGGCGGTGTTGTCTTCCGCACCGATGAACAGGGGCAATTGACCGACGGGTCGGGCCTGAACGGGACGCAATCGGATTTCCTGATGGCCACGCATCTGGGCTTCAACGATCAACTGACGCTGGTGAACCGGTCGCTTTTCGACTCCTCCTTCGATTTCACATCGTCGGAGCTTTCGCTCTACTGGTCCGGGGACAGGCACGAGGTCGTGACAAGCTACACCTTCCTGGAGGCTGATCTGGGCGAGCAGCGCCCGCGCGATCTCTCGGAATGGGCCTTTGATGCCAATTACGGCCTTGCCAGCGGATGGGAGGCCGGGGTCAACTGGCGCTACGATTTCATCGAGGCGGGACCCTCGCGCGCGGGCCTGTCGCTGGGGTTCGAGAACGAATGCGTGGATATGGAATTTTCCGTCTCGCGCCGCTATACGACATCGGCGACGCTTGAACCGGCCACCAGCTTCGGATTTACCGTGTCTCTAGCGGGCTTCGGCGCCGGACGCGAAGGCCGGTCAACGGCGCGCAGTTGCAGGGGATGACGGGCGCGCCTTCGCCGCGCCACGCCAGACCAGGCGGCAATGGACAACACACGTCCCGTGGGGGCGAATGAAAAGTGACTGGGGTTTCGGGCATGAACGGCATCTTCCAAGCGATCCACCGCGCGGCACGCAGCATCGCACCTTGTGCATTTGCCCTTACCCTCGCGCTCGGTACACCGGTCGCGGCCCAGAACCCGTTCGAGGCGGCGGTGCGCGTCGATGACCAGATCGTCACGAATTTCGAGATCTCGCAACGGATGCGATTTCTCGAGGTCCTCAACGCGCAAGGCGATTTGCGCCAGCAGGCGATTGACGCCTTGGTGAACGAGAGGCTTCAGGTGGACGCAGCCCTGCGCCTGGGCGTTTCGGCATCACCCGAGGAGATCGAGGCGGGGCTGAACGAATTCGCCGCCCGCGCCAATCTTGGGCCGGAACAATTCCTCAACCAGATGGGTCAGGCCGGCATTGCGCCGGAAACCGTGCGCGACTTCATCGCCAACGGGATCACGTGGCGCAACGTCGTGCGCACCCGCTTTGGATCGCGCGCGCAGATCACCGAGGAAGATATCGACGAGGCAATCGAGCTTGGCACGGTCCTGGGCGGCGGGATCGAGATCCTGCTTGCCGAGATCATCATTCCGGTCACGCCCGAAAACCAGGCCAACCTGGTGTCAGAGCTTCTGCGCCTGCGCGAGCAGATCGGTGGCAGGACGGAGGTCTTCTCGGAGGCCGCAAGCCGTTTCTCCGCCGCACCCACCCGTGAAAACGGCGGCCTGACCGGCTGGCGTCCGTTGCAGGAATTGCCCGAAGGTCTGCGCGAACGGTTCCTGACCATGGGCGTCGGCCGTGTGACCGAGCCGGTGCCCCTTGGCGGCGGGCAGGCCTACGCGCTTTTCCAGATGCGCGGTCAACGTGAAGTGGAGGCACCGCAATTGCCGATCACGGCGATCGACTATGTCTCAATCGCGATCCCCGGGGGGCGCAGCACCGAGGCGCTGACGCGGGCCGAGCAATTGCGGGTTTCGGTCGATACCTGCAACGATTTCAATGGCGTGATACCCGGCGGGTTCGAACGCCAAAGCGTGGCCCCCGGCGCCCTGCCCGACGACGTGGCACTGGCGCTCCGCTCGCTCGACAACCACGAAATGTCCACATCCGTCACCCGCAACAACGGCACGGTTCTTCTGGCGCTCATGCTGTGCGACCGTGTCACGGCGGAGCCCGAAATTGGCCGCGACGCGGTGCGGGAACGCCTGGTCGGCCAGCGCATCGAAGCCTATGCCAACAGCTACCTCGAAGAGCTGCGCGCGGATGCCAATATCGTCTACCTGAACTGACGTCGCCGCATGGGTCTGCCGCTTCCGATTGCAGTCAGCGTGGGGGAGCCGTCCGGCATCGGCCCGGAGATTGCGGCACGCGCCTGGGATCGTCTGGGCGCACGCCTGCCGTTTTTCGTGATCGGGGATCCGCGCCACCTGTCAGGCCACGGCTGCCCGATCCACGAAATTGCCGCCCCTGCCGATGCGATGGGGGCCACCTCTCGCGGGCTGCCTGTCCTGCCCCATGACTTCGCGGGCGACGCACGGCCCGGCCTGCCCGATCCGGCGAACGCCCAGGGTGTGATCGACGTGATCGCGCGCGGTGTTGATCTTGTGATGCGCGGCGAGGCGGCGGCCCTGACCACGGGACCGATTCACAAGAAGGCACTGATGGACGGGGCCGGCTTTCGTTTTCCGGGCCATACCGAGTACCTCGCCCATCTGGCGGGCGTCGACCGGGTGGTGATGATGCTGGCCTGCGACGCATTGCGCGTGGTGCCGGTGACGATCCACATCGCCCTCTCTGACGTGCCGGCGACCCTGACCCCCACCCTTCTGAGCGACACGATCCGGATCACGGACCGGGCGTTGCGCCGCGATTTCGGGATTGAGGCGCCGCGAATTGCCGTGGCGGGCCTTAACCCCCATGCCGGCGAAGGCGGCGCAATGGGGCGTGAGGAGATTGAGGTGATCGTTCCGATCCTGGACGCCTTGCGCGCGGAGGGCCTGGGATTGAGCGGTCCGCATTCGGCTGACACGATGTTCCATCCCGGCGCGCGGCGCGGCTATCACGCGGCCCTCGCAATGTACCACGACCAGGCGCTGATCCCGATCAAGACGATAGATTTCGCAGGCGGTGTGAACGTGACCCTTGGCCTGCCGTTCATCCGCACCTCCCCCGACCACGGCACGGCCTTCGACATCGCGGGCAAGGGTGTGGCCGATCCGACATCGCTTGTTGCGGCGTTGGAATTGGCGCGCGACATGGCGGTGGCCCGGGCCGCGGGGGGGCCGGGATGACACGATGCTCTGTCCGCCTTCGGCGGTTGCGCGCTGCGCGCGCGGTGGCGGCTGCGCCGCTTTTGCGCGATATCGCGGAGCGGAAGGTGCGAACGGACGCGGCGGAGGGGGGCTGTCTGCCCCCCGCTGCTGCGCAGCCCCCCCGAAGGTACTTGAGAAGCAAAGAGGGGCGGGTCGATGGCCGCGATTGATGACCTGCCGCCCTTGCGGGAGGTGATTGCCGCCCACGGATTGAGCGCGCGCAAGGCGCTGGGGCAGAACTTTTTGCTGGATCTCAACCTGACCGCCAAGATCGCGCGCGTGGCGGGCGATCTTTCGGACACGGATGTTCTGGAGGTGGGACCCGGCCCCGGCGGGCTGACGCGCGGGCTTTTGGCCGAAGGCGCGCGGCGCGTGGTGGCGGTGGAAAAGGATGCGCGCTGCCTGCCGGTTTTGGCGGAGATCGCGGCGGCTTACCCCGGTCGGTTGGAGGTGCTCAACGCCGACGCGCTGGACATCGACTGGGCCGCGCAGTTGCGGCCCCCGCGCAAGATCGTGGCCAACCTGCCCTATAATGTCGGCACGGAATTGCTGGTCCGATGGCTGACCCCGCCCGAATGGCCGCCGCAATGGGACAGCCTGACCTTGATGTTCCAGCGCGAAGTGGCGGATCGGATCGTGGCGCAGCCCGGATCGAAAGCCTATGGACGGCTGGCGGTCTTGGCCCAATGGCGCGCCGATGCGCGGATCGCAATGACCCTTCCACCCGAAGCCTTCACCCCGCCGCCGAAAGTGCGATCGGCGGTGGTTCACCTGACGGCCTTGCCCGAGCCGCGGTTCCCGGCCGATCCGGAGATCCTGTCGCGCGTTGTGCAAATGGCATTCGGACAAAGGCGCAAGATGCTACGTGCCGCGCTCAAGGCTCTGGCGCCCGATATCGAGGACCGGTTGGCGGAGGCAGGATTGAGGCCGACCGACCGGGCCGAACAGGTGCCCATTGAAGGGTTCTGTGCCCTGGCCCGAATTATGGCGCGGGGTTAGGGACGCACGAAAAAGGGGCCGCGTGGCCCCCTTTCCGATCCGGTCATTCGGCGGCTTCTTGCGGGGGCTGACCGCCTCCGCCGCCTTCGCCGCCGCCACCGCCACCGTCACCTGCCGCATCCTCAGCATCGGGTTTGCGACGGCGACGTTGCCGTTTCGGCTTGGGCGCGCTTTCGGGGGTCTGCACGAGACCGGCATCGCTGTCCGCGGCCGGGTCGATCACCGCGTCGAACGCGCCCTGCCCGTCGGACGCATCCGCGGAGGGCTGCTGTCCGTTGGGTTGCTGATTGTCACCGCCAGAGCGGTTTTTCTGGTTGCCGCCTTGCTGGTTATTGCCGCCCTGGTTGGCGTTGTTTCCGCCGCCTTGGTGGTTCTGATTGTTGCCGCCACCGCCTTGCTGGTTCTGGTTGTTCTGCTGTTGGTCGCGCTTGGCGTCCTGCTCGCGCTGCGCCTCGCCCAACATGCGCAGGTAATGCTCCGCATGCTGCTGGAAGTTTTCCGCCGCGACACGGTCATTGGACAACTGCGCATCGCGCGTCAGCTGGTTGTACTTGTCGATGATCTGCTGCGGCGTGCCGCGGACCTTGCCTTCGGGGCCGGAACTGTCGAACACCCGATTGACGATATTGCCGACGGAGCGGTTGCGATTTCCCTTGGACCGCGAGCGGTTCTTCGATGATCTCATGTGTGGTCTTGTCCAGTTATCCTGGTGGGCGGCCTCTCACACGCGATGCGGCGGGGCCCGAAAAGGTCTCAGTTTGCGGCTGGCCCGTTGCTAGCAACCGGCACCTGCGCTGTCTGGTAAGAAAGGCGCGGCTGGCCGGAAGGGCCGAGTTTCGCACCTAGACTTGAGTAAGCATGGCCGCGCGGGCCTGTCCAGCGCAAAACACCCCATAGAGCGGTTTTCTTAACAAATGGGCGGGTTTTCGCGGTGATCCGGCGTGACGGCTCATGTCAGGTGGATCGGCCCGCGACGACGCGATCCCTGCCATCCAGATCGGCATGCACCGCGACTTCGTCAAGACCGGCCTCGCGGAAAAGTTCGGCAACGGCGGCGCCTTGGTCGTATCCGATCTCGACGATCAAGCGGCCGCGGGGCCGCAAATGGGTTTGCGCCTCCGCCGTTATGGCGCGGTAGGCCGCCAACCCGTCGCCACCGGGGGTCAGCGCAATGCGCGGCTCATGCAGGACCTCGGGCGCCAGGTCTGCGTAGGCGTCTTCCGTGATGTAGGGCGGGTTGGAGACGATGAGGTCGTAGTCCCCGCCAATGCATTCGAACCAATCGGACTGCTCCAAGTGCAGGCGGTCCGCGACACCGTGAGAGCGCGCGTTGCCCTCAGCCACCGCAAGGGCCGTGGCGGAGATGTCGCAAGCGATCCCCACGGCGTCTTGGCATTCGGCCAGAAGGGTCACGGCGATGACCCCCGATCCGGTGCCAAGATCCAGAAGATCGCGAAACGGCTCCTCAAGGGCCAGCGCGATCAGCGTTTCGGTCTCCGGACGCGGCACCAGCACGTCCTCGGTCACACGAAAGCGGCGGTTCCAGAAGGCCACGTGGCCCACCACATGGGCGAGAGACTTTCCCTTCCGCCTTTCGGCAACGAGATGCAGGAATTTCGCTTCTTCCTCATGGGTCAGGCGGCGGTCCGGTTCAATGAGGACCTGCGCCCGGTCGAGGCCCGTCGCCTCCGCCATAAGCAAGCACACATCGCGGGCAAATTCTGGCCCCTGCGCCGCGTCAAGTGGAATGGAAAGCGCAAATGCCATCGCCTCCCGCAACGTCGCCGGGCCATTCTGGTCAATCATGCCGGGACGCGCGGACTGCGCGCTCACCCCTCCATCTCCGCCAGCTTCATCGCCTGATCCTCGGCGGTCAGGGCGTCGATGATCTCGTCCAGATCCCCCGCCATCACCTGGTCCAGCTTGTAAAGCGTCAGGTTGATCCGGTGATCGGTCAAGCGACCTTGCGGGAAATTGTAAGTGCGAATCCGTTCCGACCGGTCGCCGGAGCCCACCTGCGCCTTGCGGTCCGCGGCCATCGCATCGGCGGCCTTCTGGCGTTCGGCATCGTAGAGCCGGGCGCGCAGCACCTGCATCGCGATCTCCCGGTTGCGGTGCTGCGACTTCTCGGAACTGGTGACAACGATCCCCGAGGGGAGGTGCGTGATCCGCACCGCGGAATCGGTGGTGTTCACATGCTGTCCCCCTGCCCCGCTGGCCCGCATCGTGTCGATGCGGATGTCCTGCGCGGGGATGTCGATATCCACCTCCTCCGCTTCCGGCAGGACGGCGACGGTGGCAGCCGACGTATGAATGCGTCCGCCGGATTCGGTTTCCGGAACGCGCTGCACCCGGTGGACACCGGATTCGAATTTCAGCCGGGCGAAGACGTTTTCGCCCTCGATCCGCGCCGTGACCTCCTTGATCCCGCCAAGCTCGGTTTCGGCGAGGTCGATGATTTCGAGCCGCCAGCCGCGCGTCTCGCTGTACCGGGTATACATCCGAAGAAGGTCGCCCGCGAACAAGGCGGCCTCGTCACCACCGGTACCGGGGCGGATTTCGATCATGGCGGGTTTCGCATCGGCGGCGTCCCGGGGCAGAAGCGCCAGTTGCAGCGACTTTTCGGCCGCCGGGATGGCATCGCGAAGGCGGGGAAGCTCTTCCTCGGCAAGCGGCCGCATGTCGGGATCATCCAGCATCATCTCTGCCTCGGCCATATCCGCAAGCAGTTGATTATAGGCGGCGATTTCCCCGACGACCGGCTTCAGCTCCGCGTATTCGCGGCTGATCTGGGCGATCTGGGACGCATCTGGCCCGGCATTCAGTTGCGCTTCGAGGTACTCGAACCGGTCAGTGATCTGGCGAAGGCGGTCTTGGGGCAACATGCTTGGGGCTTCCTGGCGCGGATGTTGGTGTGCCATCCCGGCGCACCATTTTGAGGCAATTCAAGCGTCCGCTAATCGCCGTCGTTGAACACTGTCGCCCCGCGTGCGGCCTGCATCCACCGCTGTGCCCGTGCCGTGTTCACGCCCATATCCGAATATCCGTAGATGGAGCGGGAGAAGATATCGACCTGCGTGCCCTCCCCCTCCGGGCTGAACCGGACGGAGATGACATCGGGAAACCCCATCAGGCGCGAGCGGACGACGTATGTGACATGTCCCTCAAGGTGCGACCCCGCGAGGACCGTCGCATCGTCGGCTTCGGCAGCGGCGTGCAGACGGCTGGCAACCTCCACCGGATCGGCGTCGATGTAAGAGCCGCCGGTGCCCGCCATCAGTGCGTAGTTGGGTGAACTCGGTGGTGTCGCCGTTGACGGATCGACATGGAGCGCCTCCACATCCAGCGGGGCCACGCGCACGTAGATCGCGGCGGCCACGGCCAGAAGGACAAGGGCGATCAGGATATAGAGCACGATCCGCATCCCTTTGACATGCTGTGTGGGGCGGGCCGCGTCAAGTCTCCGCTCCCGGGGCGACCTCATGGACTTCGATCACGTGGCCATCCGGGTCGTAGAAGAAGATTTGCCGCCAGCCCTGCACCGCCTGATCGCCCCAATCGGAATACGGCACGCCCTGTGCATCGAGGCGCGCGATGAACGCGTCCAGATCATCGCAGCGATAGGCGATATGGCCTCGACTGACCGGGTTGACGAATTGACCCGCACGGAACCCCGCGCCCATATCCTTTTGCGCCAAATGCGTCTGGATCGCTCCATCACTCAGGAACGCCACGTCACCGGCATATCCCCTGCCCTTTTCCAGCTTCGGCAATCCTTGCGTCGGGCGGGCCAGCCCCATCACATCGCGCCAGAACGCCTCCGCCCGCGGCACGTCGTCGGTCACCAGGTTTACGTGATGTAGCGTCAGTTTCATGTCCGCCCTCCTTGCATCCGCACCCTGCCTCGCCTCAGATAGCGCCGCAAGCGGAGGCAGCCATGGCGCGCAAGATCATTATCGACACCGACCCCGGACAGGACGACGCCGTCGCGATCCTTCTCGCGTTGGCCTCACCCGAGGTGGAGGTATTGGGGATCACCGCCGTGGCCGGAAATGTCCCGTTGGAACTGACGGCAAAAAACGCGCGGATCGTCTGCGAATTGGCGGGGCGGCCGGACGTGAGAGTGTTTGCAGGATGCGATCGGCCCCTGCGACATACGCTGGTCACAGCGGAGCATGTCCACGGCAAAACCGGCCTCGACGGCCCGGTGATGCCCGAGCCGACGATGCCGTTGCAGGACAGGCACGGCGTGGACTTCATCGTCGAAACGCTGCGGGAAGAAGCGCCGGAAACTGTCACCCTTTGCCCTCTTGGCCCGCTTACGAACATCGCCACGGCATTCGAGAAAGCCCCCGACATCGTCGCAAACGTGCAAGAGATCGTGCTTATGGGCGGGGCCTATTTCCAGGTTGGGAACATTACACCGGCCGCCGAATTCAACATTTACGTCGATCCGGAAGCCGCTGATATCGTGTTCAAATGCGGACGACCGGTCACGGTCATGCCGCTGGACGTGACCCACAAGGCGCTGACCACCGCACCGCGCGTGCAGGCGTTCCGGGACCTTGGTACAAAGCCCGGCACGATGGTCGCGGAATGGACCGATTTCTTCGAGCGTTTCGACAAGGAAAAATACGGCTCTGCCGGCGCGCCGCTCCATGATCCCTGCGTGATCGCGTACCTGATCGACCCGGACCTCTTCTCCGGTCGCCATGTGAATGTGGAGATTGAGACGCAGTCGGAGCTCACACGGGGGATGAGCGTTGCGGATTGGTGGCGCGTCACCGACCGCGCCCCCAACGCGATGTTCATGGGGGATGTCGACGCGCAGGGGTTCTTCGCGCTTCTGACCGAACGGATCGGCACCCTGTGAAGGCCGGCGCGGTCGCGATAGTCCTGTCGCTGGCCACCTGCCCGGCCCAAGCCGATGGTCCCGCGCTGGCGCATCTGACCATCGACGGACGCACACTCACCTTGTCCGCAGACAACGACGCAAGCGCCCATCCCATGATCCACCAAGACGGGACGACGCTGTCCCTGCGGTTCGCGCAACTGCACCTGGGGTTTCCGATGCCGCCGATCCTGACGATCCGCCTGATCGAAGACGACGCGGGCTGGCATGTCGACCATATCGACCTGCAACAGACCGGTGGCATCACTCCGGCCCTCGGTCCGCCGCACAGCGTTTCGGTGACGGGCACCGGTCTTGATCGACAGTTTACCGTCGCTGGAGAGGCGCTGGCCCCCGACGCGACCGGCGCAATCATTCCCATGCCCTACAATGTCGAGGTGTCCCTGCGGTCGCCATAACCCTCGCGGCCACTGGCAACTCCTGCCGCCGACCTCTACATCAGAGGCAACAGCGCCAGGATATACGATCATGACCGTCGCCTTCCCCTTCGACAATTCCTACGCCCGCCTTCCCGACCGCTTCTTCACGCGGCAGGCACCGGTCCCCGTTTCCGCGCCCAAGCTCATCGCGATCAACACCCCATTGGCCGAGCGTCTGGGGCTCTCCCTGCCGAATGACGATGCGGACCTGGCCGAAATTTTCGCCGGGAACACCCTGCCCGATGGTGCGACACCCCTGGCCCAGGTCTATGCGGGGCATCAATTCGGCGGATGGTCCCCGCAATTGGGCGATGGACGTGCGGTGATGTTGGGGGAAGTCGTGGCACCCGACGGCGCGCGATTTGACATCCAGTTGAAGGGCGCGGGGCAAACGCCCTATTCGCGCATGGGCGACGGACGTGCGTGGCTCGGGCCGGTGCTGCGCGAATACATCGTGTCCGAAGCCATGGCGGCCCTCGGCATTCCCACGACCCGCGCCCTGGCGGCGGTGGAGACGGGGGACATCGTGCTTCGGGAGGGCCGGATGCCCGGTGCTATCGTGACCCGCGTGGCCGCAAGCCATATCCGCGTCGGCACGTTTCAGTTCTTCGCCGCACGACAGGACACCGAAGCGTTGCAGGCGCTGCTCGACCACACAATCGCGCGCCACTATCCGGGTGCCGAAGGGCCGTCCGGCCTGCTGAACGCGGTGATCGGGGCACAGGCCAAGTTGATCGCGGCCTGGATGGGCGTGGGCTTCATCCACGGCGTGATGAACACCGACAACATGACCCTTTCGGGCGAGACGATAGATTACGGCCCCTGCGCCTTCATGGATGCCTACCATCCGGAGATGGTGTTCTCGTCCATCGACCATGGCGGACGCTATGCCTACGCCAACCAGCCACAGATCGGCGCCTGGAACCTTGCACAGCTGGCCACCGCGCTGCTTCCCCTGATGCCCGACCGGGATGCGGCGATCGAGGAATTTACCGAGGCCGTGAATGGGTTCGCGGGCCGGTTCGATGCAGAATGGCACGGCGTGTTGCGCGCGAAACTGGGCCTTGCGTCGGAAGAAGACGGGGACGCGGCGCTGGCGTTCGACCTCCTCAACCGCATGGCGCAGGGCGGGGCCGATTTCACGCAGACCTTCCGCCTCCTCTCCTCCCCCACGCCCGACCGCGCGGCGGAGGCATTTGCGGCACCCGCCCCCTTCGCGCCGTGGCTTGAGGAGTGGCGGGCGAGGCTGACCAAGGACGGACTGCCCGAGGCGCGGCGCGTGGCCATGATGCAAGCGGCCAATCCCGCCCTCATCCCACGAAATCATCGGGTGGAAGAGGCGATCCAAGCCGCCCTGGGCGGCGATTACGCGCCGTTCCATCGTCTGAATTCTGCCTTGCAGGACCCGTTTACGGACCGCGCGGACATCGCCGATCTGCAACTCGCGCCGCGGCAGGACGAACGCGTAACACAGACGTTTTGCGGGACGTGACCCCTCCGGTCAGCCACGTACCGGGCGATTGATGAGGATGAGGCCCGCGCAGACGCAGACCAGCGCCACGATCAAGCCGGGCCCGACCTCCTCCCCCAGCAAGAGCCACCCCATCACCACGCCGAAGACCGGCGCCAGGAACGAAAAGGCGGCGACGGAACTGGCGGGATAGATTGTCAGGAGCCACAGCCAGAACAGAAAACCGGCTGACACGATGGCGATGATCTGGAAGCCAAGGCCCGCCCAGTGGATCAGTTGCGGGTCGCGCAGCAATTCTCCGAACAGGGGGGCTGCCAGCAGAAGAAGCGGGGCGGAGACCGCCAATTGCCAGAGCAATTGCATCTCCGGGCGCACCTCCCGCAGGGTTGTGGCGCGGGCGCAGAGCGCGATGCCCGCCCAAGCGATCGCCGCCAGAAGCGCCAATGCGTCGCCAAGCAGCGATGCCTCTCCGCCGCCGCCGCGCATCACGATGGCAATCACAACGCCGACGAATGCAAGGCCCAGGCCCGCCGATTTCGTCGCTGTCAACCGCTCGCCCGGGATCAGGAAATGCGCCGCTAGCGCCAGCCACATCGGCATCGTGTAGAAGATCACCGAGGTCCGCGTGACGCTGGTCAGGTCCAGCGCCATGAACAGGCAGACGAATTCCACCGCGAAGATCACCCCTATCCAGAGCCCGGGGCGCAGCGTTCCCGGTGCAATCGACGTGCTCATCCCGCGCATCTTCATCCACACGAAGATGACCAACGCACCGCCGAGCGATCTCAGGCCCGCGAAGAAGATCGGCTGCAAGCCTTCGTTCACCACTTTGATGACGACCTGATTGAACGCCAGCAACACCGCAAAGCCGGTCAGGGAGATCGCGCCGAAGGCGTCGATGCGGCTCTTGGGTGGCATGGGGGGCTCCGGCAAGTGGGTCGGGCGACCCGATAAGGAATCCGCGTCGGTGTCAAGGCGCGCGCGGAACACGCCAAGGGGTAAAGGCGTGGAGATTGCGCGCCACCTCTGCCATGCTGACGGGAGAGGATCATTTCTGGGAGGATGAACCATGAGCTTGATGAGAACCCTGGCCGCCGTCGCGGTGGGCGTGGCCGCAACGAAGGGCGCCCAAGCCCTTGCAAATCGCAACAGCAGTGCCGCCTCGGGCGGCGGAGGCTTGCTCGACAGCCTACGCGAACATGGCGGAGGTGGCGGCGCGGGCGGGCTCGGCGCGCTTTTGGGCGGCGGGGGATCGCAGGGGCGGTCGAGCGGCGGCCTTGGCGATCTTCTGGAAGAATTCGGAGGCTCCGGCGCGATGGGCGGCCTGGGTGGCATGCTGGGTGGCGGCGCCGCGGGCGGGCTGCTTGGCGGATTGCTGGGGGGCGGCAGCAGCCCGAGCCAGCAACCGGCCTTCGGGCGACGCCTCAATCAGGCTTTGATGAACGGCGGGGAGCCCGAGGACCCGCCCACCCGTGATGAGGAGGCGATGGCAGGCCTGATGATCCGCGCGATGATCATGGCCGCGAAGGCCGATGGCCGCATCGACGGCGCAGAGCGTGAAGCCTTGACCCGCCATCTGGGCGATCTTGATCCCGGCGAACGGGCTTTCGTCATGGAAGAGCTTAACGCAAGGATCGACATCGACGATTTCGCGCGCGACGTCCCAGACCATCCGGCGCTCAAGGCGCAGATCTTTGCCGCCGCCATGTCGGCGATCGACATCGACAGCGCGCGCGAACGGCAATTCGCCGAAGACCTCGCCAACGCGCTGGGATTGGAAGACAAAGCGCGCGGCCATGTGCAACGGCGCATGTCTGGCACCTACGGCGCGCCGCCCGATCAACCGTGGGAGAAGTCCGACAACACCCGCGCGTATTCCCAACCGATCACCGCGCCCACAAGTGCGGGCGGACGCGCGCACGGGGCAAAGGGAATGCAAGGCACGCCGGGCGGTCAGCGCAGCCCCTACCGCAAGTAGACGCGCCTGACGACTGCCCCTGCCCGGTCTTTATCCGGGCGGGGGAATCCCATAGACCATCTCCTGTCCGACCGGCGTCTACGCGCCGATTGCAACAGGAACCGCGCCGATGAGTGACACGATCGAGGCCCGCTGCGCCCAGAACGGGCTGCGCATGACCGAGCAGCGTCGGGTGATCGCCCGGGTCTTGGACGAGGCCGACGACCATCCCGATGTGGAAGAACTTTACGCCCGTGCCAGTGCCGTCGATCCGCGGATTTCCATCGCGACCGTCTACCGGACCGTGAAATTGTTCGAGGAGGCGGGTATCCTCGAAAAGCTGGAATTCGGTGACGGACGCGCACGCTACGAGGATGCGGAGCGGGATCACCACGACCACCTGATCGACATGAATTCCGGCGCGGTCATCGAATTCGTCGACCCTGAGATCGAGGCGTTGCAGGAAAAGATTGCCGAAAAGCTCGGCTATCGGCTGAAGGGCCACAAGCTGGAACTCTACGGCGTGCCGATCAAGAAGGGCTGATCGGGCCGTCCTGACGTGTCAGAGGGCGGAAGAGGCGCTGCCCTTGGCTCCACCATCCCCCGAGCCACGTCATGCAGCAAAGACCAGCATTGCTGGCAGCGCGTGATGACCGAGCCTTCCCCTCGGCCCACCGGCGCACTAGAGCGGTTCCGGCAAGGGCAGCGCGGGATGAAGGCCATGGACAATTACAAGGGCATGGCATGGATGACGCTGGCCATGTTGGGCTTTGCGCTTGCCGACACGTTCATCAAACTGACCCTGGGTGCGCTGCCCGTGGGACAGGTCATTGCCGTTTTCGGTTTCGGCGGGGCGGCGATCTTCGGGCTATGGGCGAAGGCGCGTGGCGAGCGTGTAATGGACCGGAAGCTATTCACCCGCGCATTCGTGCTGCGCCTTGTCTTCGAAGTATTCGGCACGGTCTGTTTCGTGATGGCGCTGTCGCTGATCGACCTGTCGCTGCTGTCGGCGATCATCCAGGCAAACCCGCTTCTCGTGACCCTGGGCGCGGCGTTGTTCCTTGGCCAACGGGTTGGTTGGCGGCGCTGGGTTGCGATCCTGATCGGCTTGGTGGGCGTATTGATCATCGTGCGGCCCGGCATGGCCGGGTTCGAGGCCGCAAGCCTTCTGGGTATCGGCGCGACGTTCGGACTTGTGGGCCGCGACCTTGCGACACGCGCGATACCACAGACCATCTCGACCTTGCTTTTGGCCGCCTGGGGTTTCCTCGCGGCGGGGATTGCGGGCCTCGGCATCTTGTTGGTGCAAGGCGGCGCCGTGTGGCCCGATGCGGTCCTGACCCTGCAATTGACCGGCGCGCTGCTTTGCGCGCTTGTGGCCTATTACGCCGTGACCGCCGCCATGCGCGTGGGCGAGATCGCCGCCGTCACCCCGTTCCGCTACACGCGGCTCGTCTTCGCCATGGCACTGGCCTTCTTTATTTTCGGGGAGCGGCCCGACGCCTGGACGCTCATTGGCGCAGCCATCGTGATCTCAACCGGCCTCTACACCCTCTTCCGAGAGCGGGCAGTCGCGGCCTGAACCGGGTCGGCAGCACTGTTAGCGGTAACATGTCGCTTTTGCCTCAACGCCCCCTCTGCTATAGCCCGCGCAAAACCACCCTTAGTCCGGAGACGGCCGCATGAGCACGATCATCGACATTCACGCCCGCGAAATCCTCGATAGCCGGGGCAACCCGACGGTAGAGGTCGATGTCACGCTGGACGATGGTACCATGGGGCGTGCGGCGGTTCCGTCCGGCGCATCGACCGGCGCCTATGAGGCGGTGGAGATGCGCGACGGAGACACGTCTCGGTACAAGGGCAAGGGTGTGCGGGAGGCCGTGGCCGCCGTGAACGGTGAGATTGCGGAGACGCTTTTGGGCTTCGACGCCACCGAACAAGTCGCCATCGACGGGGCCATGTGCGAGTTGGACGGCACGGACAACAAGGGGCGCCTTGGCGCAAACGCGATCCTCGGCGTCAGCCTCGCCACCGCGAAGGCCGCCGCGGATTACACCGCGCAGCCGCTCTACCGGTATGTGGGCGGGACGATGGCCCATGTTCTGCCCGTGCCAATGATGAATATCATCAATGGCGGTGAACACGCAGACAACCCGATCGACATCCAGGAATTCATGATCATGCCGATCTCCGCCACGTCGATTGCGGAGGCGGTGCGGATGGGATCAGAGGTGTTCCACACGTTGAAGGGCGAGTTGTCCGCCGCGGGTCTGTCCACCGGCATCGGGGATGAGGGGGGCTTCGCGCCGAATTTGAGCAGCACCCGAGACGCGCTCGATTTCGTGCTCAAGTCGATTGAGAAGGCAGGCTACACACCCGGCGACGACATGATGCTGGCGCTCGATTGCGCGGCGACGGAATATTACCGCGATGGCAAGTACGAATTGGCGGGCGAAGGCAAATCGCTCACGTCGGAGGAAAACGTTGCCTACCTCTCTTCCCTGGTGGCGGACTACCCGATCCTCAGCATCGAAGACGGCATGGGTGAAGACGATTGGGACGGCTGGATTGCCCTGACGGAGGCCCTTGGCGACAAGGTGCAACTTGTGGGCGACGATCTGTTCGTAACGAACCCCGACCGCCTCGCCGATGGCATCGCGCGGGGTGCCGCGAACTCTCTTCTGGTGAAAGTGAACCAGATCGGCACCCTGACCGAGACTTTGGCCGCCGTGAATATGGCCAACCGCGCGGGCTTCACCTCCGTGATGTCCCACCGCTCGGGTGAGACGGAGGATGCCACGATCGCCGATCTGGCGGTGGCCACGAATTGCGGACAGATCAAGACCGGGTCGCTGGCCCGTTCCGACCGGTTGGCGAAATACAACCAGTTGATCCGGATCGAGGAACAGTTGGACGAAACGGCAACTTACGCGGGCAAGTCGATTCTGCGAGGTTGACCCCGGCTTCGACCCGACCCGTTCATTTCGAGGAAGGCGGCGCCCCCTGCGCCGCCTTTTTTCATGGGCTCAGGGCCGTGATGCAGGTGTGACCCCGCCGCGCCGCCGATTTTCGCGGCGATGGGGCTGACAAAGCGAAGCAAACAAGGGTATGACAAATATAACCTATACAAAGACAGGTTCTGATCCCTTGGCCGTTGCCTACCACACTGCCCAGGCGGAACGCAGACTTGCCGACCTGTCGGACCTCGACCGCCTGTGGTTCGCGCAATTCGGCCAACCGCCCGAGGTTTATACACGCATCGCATCCGTCGCGGCGGCGGGCGGCGGATTGTGGCTTTACAGCGGATCGCTGATCGGGCCGATCTGGGCATGTCTCTATCTCTGCGGTCTGCTCGCATCCTACTACACAATGCGCCCGACCGACCCGACGCGCCCCTCTGCCTGGGGGATAGGGATCGCGAGCCATGTGTTCATCGCCCTGACCTTCGCATCTCTGCCGCTTTACTTGATGACATCGGATGACCTCGTGCTCGCGTTTTGCGGCATGCTTGCCATCGTGGGTCTTGGCGCGTTCACGCTGTTTCGGGAGGAGCCGCCCGCCATCGTGCAGCCCATCGACATTGCCGTGGGTTGGGTGGCTATCTTGATCGTGTGGATCAAGTTCGTGGCCCCGCAACCCAGCCTCGCCGCCCAGGGCGTGATGACTTTGATCTGCGTTGTGGTTGGCGCCTATTACGCGATAGCCCTGATCACGACCCGCAAGGTCCGGGCCGACCTTCGCGCGGCGGCTGAACGCGAATCCACGGCCCAGATGATGGAAGCCATCGGACGCCTTTCCGGCGGCATGGCCCATGACTTCAACAATATTCTCACGGCGCTTCAGGGCAGTCTCGACCTCTACCACGTCATGCCTCCGGGAGAGGAACGCGACGCGCTGGTGGAGGAGGCGCAGTTTGCCAGCAAGCGCGCATCGGGCCTCGTGTCGCGCCTTCTGGCATTCGCGCGCCGCGCGCCGTTGGACCCGCAACCGGTCGACGCGGCCAAGATCATCGACGACATGCGTGCGTTGGCCTCCCATTTGGTGCCCGACAGCGTGACGCTCGACAGCCGCGCACCGGAGAACGGGGTCATGGCGCTGGCGGATGCCGACGGGCTTCACGCGGCATTGCTGGATTTGATCCTCAATGCCCGGGACGCGTTGGACGGTCGCGGTCAGATCACGCTGGCGGCCGATCTGGTCTGCGGGCCCGCCGATGGTGGTGGAAACGTGCCGGCGCAGCATGACCTCGACACCCATGTCGTCTTTTCGATTGCGGACGACGGGCCCGGCATTCCCCGCACTATCCGTGACCGGGTGTTTGAGCCGTTTTTCACAACCAAGACGGTAGGAAGCGGCTCCGGCCTTGGCCTGTCCATGGCCAAGGGCTTCGCCGAACAATCAGGTGGCGCGTTGAGGCTGAAGAGCTCGCCCGACGGGACAATCGTGGAATTGCACCTGCCATTGGCCGCCGGACGCGGCGGAACGGTCACAGACCAGCAATAGCCCCGCAAGTGCGGGTTTTACACCGTTGTCCCCCATCGTTTTCTTCGCAATCCTGTCGCCAAGCTGCGCACCCCTTCCCGCGCCATCCCCTTGCAACGGCCCCATGAACGCCTATATCTATTGTATACCACTGTATACTGATAAGACTGGATCTTAATGCTCGACACGCTTCTGTCTGGGCCATTTGTGCCCTTTACTCTCTCGCTCGCCCTGCTCTTCGCGCTTCTGGCACTGGAGGTTGTGTTTCTGCTGATCGGCGGGTCCCTGATGGGCGACGGGAGTGACGTTGACGGGCCTGAGATCGCTGATGGGCCGGATCTCGACATGGACCTGGACCTTGATGTCGAGCTTGAGGCATTCGATCTTGAATCCTTCGACATCGACACCGCAGAATTCGACGTCACCGCAGCCGAAGATATCGCGGTGGACGTGCCGCAGGGCGTGCCGAACCATCCGCTCCACTGGCTTGGATTGGGGCGAATGCCCACGCTGATCTGGCTGGCCTCCATCTTCCTGTCTTTCGGAGTGTCCGGCGTGGCGCTGCAGGGCGTCGCGACCACATTGCTTGGCGGGCCGCTTCCGGCGGGGATCGCGGTCATCCCCTGCGCCATTGTGGCGATCTGGTTCACGGCGAGGTTCGGCGCAATTTTCGCCCGCCTCCTCCCGAAAACGGAAACCCAATCGGTGTCCGCCCGCCAACTGGGCCGTCGCAAGGGTATCGTGACGCAAGGCACCTCTGCTCGTGGGGCACCTGCAGAGGTTCGCGTCACCGACCGTTACGGCAACACCCACTATATCCGCGCCGAGCCCATGAAGGACGCGGACGTCATTCCCCAAGGCGCAGAGGTACTGGTACTGCGCCACCGCCCTACCGGCGGTTTCCGCTTGATCGCGCTTTGATCCCCTTCGGGCGCAAACATTTGAAAGGTTGAACATATGGAACTCGGATTTCTTGGAATTATCGTCATCGCCATCATCGGGGCACTGGTCTTTCTGGGCCTCGTCATCGGACGGCTCTACAAACGCACCACGCGCGAGGTGTCGCTCGTCAAGACCGGTGCGGGCGGCAAGCAGGTGATCATGGATGGCGGCACGCTCGTGATCCCGCTCCTGCACGAGGTCAGCCCGGTCAATATGAAAACCCTGCGCCTTGAAGTGCGCCGGACGGGCGAAGGTGCATTGATTACGCAAGACCGGATGCGCGTTGATGTGGGAGTGGAATTCTACGTCTCCGTCATGGCGACCGATGAGGGCATTGCCCGGGCCGCCCAGACGCTCGGCGACCGCACCTTCTACGTGGACCAGCTGCGTGAGATGATCGAAGGTAAGCTGATCGACGGCCTGCGCGCCGTGGCCGCGAAGATGACGATGGACAATCTCCATGAAAACCGTTCGGACTTCGTTCAGCAGGTACAGAACGCGATTTCCGAGGATCTTTTGAAGAACGGTCTGTCGCTGGAATCGGTCTCACTCACCGCGCTGGACCAGACGCCGTTTGAATCGCTCGATGAAAATAACGCCTTCAACGCCGTGGGTATGCGCAAGCTGGCGGAGGTGATCGCGAAATCCAAGAAGGAACGCGCGGAGATCGACGCGGAAGCCGAAGTCGCCGTGCGCCGCGCCGCGATGGAAGCCGAGCGCCAGAAGCTCAGCATCCAGGAAGAGGAAGAGCGCGCCGCGATTGCGCAGGTCCAAGAAGTGGAGACCATGAAAGCCGCGCAGGAGATGGAGATTGCCCTGCGGCGGGAAGACTCGATGCGCGAAAGCGAGCGCGCCCGGATTGCACGGGAGGAGCAGGTCCGCTCCGCCGAAATCGCCCGCGAGCGCAACATTCGTGACGCCGAAATCACCAAGGAACGCGAGCTGGAAGTGGCGGAGCAGGAACGCCAGATCATCATCCAGCAGAAGTCCGAAGAGGAAAGCCGCGCGCGCGCCTCCGCCGACCTCGCCCGGGCCGAAGCCACCAAGGCGACGGAAGCCGTGGCAACCGCCCGCGAAGTCGCGGAAGCCGAGCGCCAGAAGCAGATCGCCCTGATCGAAGCCACCCGCGAGGCCGAGCGCGAAGCCACACGTATCCGTGTCGCGGCGGAAGCCGAGAAAATTGCCGCCGCCGACCGCGCAGAAGCCCGCAGGGAGGAAGCGCAGGCCGAGGCCGACGCGATCTCCATCCGGGCCGACGCCAAGAAGAAGGATATGCTGGCCGAGGCGGAAGGCACGCGCGCCATCACCGAGGCGGAGAATGCGTTGTCCGAGCAGATCGTCGGCATGAAGGTCGACATGGCACGGATCGAAGCAATCCCCGCGATCATGGAACAGATGGTCAAGCCGGTGGAGAAGATCGACTCGATCAAGATCCACCAGGTCGGTGGCCTTGGCGGTGGCAACGGGGCCGGCGGGTCAACGGGCGGCGCGGGCGACAAGCCCGTCGTGAACCAGGCGCTCGATTCGATCATGGGTATGGCGGTTCAGATGCCGGCCTTGCGAAAGCTCGGCGATGAACTGGGCCTGAGCCTGGAGAACGGCGTCGAAGGGTTGGCCGACAGTGCGCTCAAAGACCGGCCCAACGGCGCGGCGCCCGGCGCGATCGAGCCGCCAGCGGCCGATGCACAATCCAATGGCGACGCACGCCCCGCAGAATGACCGCCGATGAGATCATCGAGGCGTTGAACCTGGCCCCCCATCCCGAGGGGGCCATTATCGTCAGACGTGGGTGGATGATACGGGCAGCGGACGCCCGAGCGGAACCTGCATCTATTTCCTTCTGAAGGACGGCGAGGCGAGCCACTGGCACCGCGTGGATGCGACGGAAATCTGGCTCTACCATTCCGGCGCACCGCTGATCCTTTCACTTTCGGACAGCGATGAAGGACCCGCCCAAGACCACCTGCTGACCCCGGACCTGACGCAAGGTGCCCCTCAACTGATCGTGCCGAAGGATCATTGGCAGGCCGCCCGCACGACCGGTGCGTTCACGCTGGTTTCCTGCACCGTTTCCCCGGGGTTCTCCTTTGACGGTTTCACCCTCGCGCCGTCCGGTTTTGACATTCCGAGGGTCTGAAGCGCGGCAGGCCGCAATTGGCCCCCTTTGCCGGCGAACCGGTCGTTTAGCTCAGTGCGCGCGTTCCGGGCCGCGACCTCCGCGCGCCGCCAACCGGCGCGGCGACGCCCGTCGTGCCAGGGGCGGAGGTCGGCAATCCACGGGAAGCGCGCACGGCGAGATAGGCGAAGGCCTGCGCCTCCAACGCGTCTCCGTTCAGGCCAACCTCCTCCACCGGCGAGACGGGACAGGAGGTGGCCTCCGCCAGCATCGCCATGAGTGTCTTGTTGCGCCGCCCCCCGCCGGTCACGAAAATCCTTTCCGGGCGGCGCGGCAAGTGCGGGATGCCGCGCCCGACCGCCCCCGCCGCGCACGCCGCAAGCGTGGCCAGCGCGTCGGCATCGGCAAGGCCCGCGACCGCGTCCTGGAGCCCCGCGAAGGCGTCACGGTCGAGGGATTTCGGTGGAGCCAGATCGAACCAGGGATCGCCCAGAGCTCTTTCGAGGATACCCAGATCAACCTGTCCTCGCGCCGCCAACGCCCCGTCGCTATCGAACCGCCCAAGCCCGCGCGCGGCCATCAGATCATCCATGGGCGCGTTGGCCGGTCCCGTATCGAAGGCCAGACACGCGCCCAGCAGCTCCGGCGCATCCATTGTGGGATCGACCCAACTGAGGTTGCCGACGCCGCCAAGATTGAGAAATACCACGGGCCCTTCCGCCCCCACCCAGCGCGCGCAGGCCCAATGGTAGAAGGGCGCAAGCGGCGCGCCCTGCCCGCCCATTTCCATATCCGCGCTGCGAAAATCCCAGATCACCTCGCAGCCCAAAGCGGTCGCAAGACGCGCGCCATCGCCGACCTGGTGGGTGCGCCCACCGTCGGGATCATGGGCCAAAGTCTGTCCGTGAAATCCCAGAACCGCCACATCGGGAAGGCCCGCCATGGCGGCGATGTGGGCGTTTTCGACCACGAGCGCGGCTGCGTCTGCGCGCGCCGCCCCCGGCCATGCACCCATCGCCGCGCGCAAGACGTCCCGGTCCTCATCGCAGTAGATCACCTCGTGGATGTCGCCGAAATCGAGGATGTCGAGACCATCGGTTTCAATCACTGCCACATCGACCCCGTCAAACGACGTGCCCGACATCGCCCCTGCCGCCCAAACCGGCCCCTTTTCCTTTTTCGACATTCCCGATAGACCCTCCCTCGGCCCACAATTGCCTGGACATTCCATGACCTACCAGCCCAAATCCGACTTCCTGCGCATCATTGTCGAACGCGGATTCCTCGCCGATTGCACCGACCTGCAAGGGCTGGATGAAGCGATGCTGAAAGGACCGATTACGGGCTATATCGGCTTCGACCTGACGGCCACCAGCCTCCATATCGGCAATCTCGTGCAAATCATGCTTCTGCGCTGGCTGCAAAAGACCGGCAACCGCCCGATCACGTTGATGGGCGGCGGGACGACGAAAGTCGGAGACCCGTCCGGCAAGGACGAGATGCGCAAGATCATCTCCGTCGATCAGATCAACGCCAATGCCGACGGCATCCGCACAGTGTTTGCCAATTACATTTCCTACGGCGATGGGCCCACCGACAGCCCGCTCGTCAACAACGCCGAATGGCTCGACAAACTGGGATACATCGACTTTCTGCGCGACATCGGAAAACACTTCACGATCAATCGCCTGCTGGCGTTCGACAGCGTCAAGTCGCGCCTGGACCGAGAACAGGCGCTCAGCTTCATCGAGTTCAACTACATGCTCTTGCAGGCCTATGACTATCTGGAACTGTACCGCCGCCATGGCTGCGTCTTGCAGATGGGCGGCTCGGATCAATGGGGCAATATCGTTTCCGGCGCGGACCTGATCCGGCGCGTCGATGCGGGGGAGGCTTACGGGCTGACCACCCCGCTGGTGACACGCGCCGACGGCAAGAAAATGGGCAAATCCGCCGATGGGGCCGTCTGGCTGAACGAGGAGCGGATGTCGTCCTACGAATTCTGGCAGTGGTGGCGCAATGTCGATGACTCTGATGTCGCCAAGTTCCTGAAATTGTTTACGGAACTTCCTGTCGACGAATGCAACCGTCTGGGCGCATTGGACGGGGCGGAGATCAATTCTGCCAAGGTCATTCTCGCCAATGAAGTGACCACATTGTGCCGCGGCGCCGATGCGGCAGCCTCCGCCGAAGCGACCGCGCGGGAGGTGTTCGAGAAGGGCGGAACCGGCGATGATCTGCCAACGCTCACGCTCAGCGCAGCGGATATCGGTGACGGCATCTCCATCGTGCAGTTGTTCGCCAGGTCTGGTCTCGCGAAATCCGGCAAAGATGCCAAGCGCCTGATTGCCGAGGGCGGTGCGAGGATGAACGACGCGGCCCTGTCGGAAGCCGGGCTGATGATCGGGCAAGTGGATTTGGCGGAGCCGATCAAATTGTCGGCCGGAAAGAAACGACACGCGCTGGTCGTGCTGGAGGGCTGAGGGCCCACGCGGGCATTAACCTCGAATTCAGGGATCGTGGTCAATGGTCCCGTCATGTTTGACCTCGCCCCCTCAGAGACGTCTTGCGCCGACACGCGCGTATCCGGACCCAAGCCACATGCGCCCCTTCAGCAAAGCCGCCCATGGCTGCGGGCCTTGCGGCTGCTTGGCCGTGACGCCCGGATCGAAGCGTTCGGCGATCACACCGCCCTGGTCATCAGGCAAACCAAGCCGGTGATCGGGAACACGGCGCTCCTGACCAGGGCGCAGCTTGATCTGACACCAGCGGCCGCCCGGGAACTTCGCGCGCTATGCGGCACACGGCACTTACTGGTGAACGCAGAAACGCCCGACGATGCGGATGCGTTACGTGCCGCCGGGTTCCGGCGCATGGCCGCCCCCCGTCAGATTGCGGAAGTGTCGCTTGATCCATCGAGCGATGCGATGGCCGCGGGGCTCCACGGCAAATGGCGCAATCGCCTGCGCAAGGGCCTGTCGTCGGGACTGTTTGTCACGCGCCGTCCGCTTCCGCCCTCCCCCTCCCACTGGATTTTTCGGGCGGAAGCGGCACAGGCGAAGGCGCTGTCCTACCAACCGCTTCCGCCGCGGCTCATCGCCGCCATCGCCGCATGTACACCCGGTGCCCCGCAGATTTTCACCGCCTACCTTGGGGCGGAGAAGTTGGCCGCACTGGTTTTCCTGCGGCACGGGCGACGTGCCACCTATCAGATCGGCTGGACCACGCGCGCGGGTCGGGAAAAGTGCGCAGGCCACGCCCTGATGTGGCGGGCGATGCTGGATTTGCAGACAATGGGTGTGGAGCTTCTTGATCTGGGATCTGCCGATAGCGGCCAGAACCCCGGACTTGCGCGGTTCAAATGCGGCACCGGTGCGCGAATCCGACCGCTTGGTGGGACTTGGCTATCCTCAACCTGGCTCGATACCGGGTGGATGCGCCGCCGACCCGTTACACGCAGCGAGCGACCGTCCGTCACGGTACATGAGAGAACGTGTTCAGCGCAAAGTGCGTCGGCACGCGCCTTGCCCGACGCGGCCACAAGCGCAAGCCGCAGCCCCGCCGACAGCGGGCCACGCGCGCGGCACTAGTCGAGATCTTGGGTCAGGGGCAAACCCGTCCGCTCCACCAATGCGGCCACAATCGCCTCCACCTGTGGGTTGCGGGTGTCGCCGAACGCGGCCTCCACGTCCGCCTTGCGACCTTCGCGCCCCGCCCGGACCATGTCGGAGAAATTCATTCCGCCCATGACCGTCTTCTTGGTCCCGAGCACGTAGATGTCCTTGCCGCGATCGCGGTGACGCAGGGTGACGGTTTCCAGCGTCAGGCCATCCCCCTCCCCATCTGGGGAGGACAGATGCACAAACGCCTGGTGGATGTCGCGGTAGGCGGCAAGCGGCTCCGACCAACGGACCTCAGTCGATCCCGTCTTGTCTGTCACGACGACCTCGTCAGCCCGCAGCTCTGCGCGCCTTGTCCACTGCAACGTCCCGCCCTTGGCCCGAAGGAGGCTCGGCCCCGCGATGAAGGCGCCGATCACGAGCGGCAGGACAATGCCCATGACATTATTCAGGTCGAAATTCCCCGACCTGACCGCGTTGATCGTGACGATCCCACTAATCAGAACGCACAGGGCCCCGATGAGGAGCGTCAGCACATTGCCGTTGATCGCGCGGGAGCCGGGCCGCCCTTCCCCGTACACCACCACGACTGGCCCGTCACTTATCTCAGGAAGGCGGAGGCCGCCCACGAGATCTGGCGCGGATCTGCGCGACAACAAAGTGGCGACGGGGTTTTCATCCTCAAAGTCAGCAGCCATGGAAATGTCCCGAAAACCAATGAATTTCCGCACCATAAGCGATTGAACCGCGCGCATCCATTGGGGGAAATCCCGACCGCGGGGCTAGCCCGCCATCGCCCGAAGCAATCGCGCGCGCCCCGGTGGCACGGCGCGTATCTCCAGCCCGGTGAAAACGTGCAACGTCCCCATTTCCCTGTCGATCACGGCGTGGTCGCTGACCCAGCCGCCCATCACGAGGTAGGTGCGCAGAAGTGGCGGCATCTGCGCCTGCGCGTGCTTCGGGTCAGCGCGCATGTCTAGCCTCTTTGCAAACGCGAAAACCTTCGGTGCCCTGACGCACGGCAACCACCGATCAGGCGCCAGATGCTTGTCTCGCAGCATTGCAAAGGCGTCGGCATAGGCGCTCGGTTCGGTTCCTGCGAAGGACGAACAACCGAACAGCATCTCCACCCCCTGCCCGTCCACATAAGCCGTCATCGCGCCCCAAGCCACGCGCAGGATATCCGCGTCCGCGGTATCGGGGTCCACGCAGAACCGACCCAGCTCCACCATTGGGCCGTTGAAGGTCTGCAGGGCGGAGAGGTCGTAGAATTGCGCCGAATAGCTGCGTTCGATCTCCCTCCCGCTGAACAGATGCAGCAGGCGAAAACAACACACGAGCGTGCCGGTCTGCGTATCCTCCACCAGCACATGGATGCAGTGGTCATCGAACGGATCGGCCTTCCGGGCGGCGTCTGTCGGAAAGACGCGCGCGCGCAGGGTCTGCGCCGCGGCGAAATCCGCCTCCGTCTCGGCGATGCGAGAGGCATAGCGGCCCCGGCGCAGGGACAACATCGTATCGCGCTTTTCCTTGGCCGGAAGGCGAACGGCGATGGAGGGCGCCGATGGCGCCCTGTCGGAGAAAGGGGCCTCAGTTGGCGAGCGCATCGCCAAGGTTGATCCGCCCGAAATTCGACAAGATCTGCCGCAGGAAACCGATGTCGCGAACGGAGCTTTCGGTGACCCGGCGCGACAATTGGATGATCTGCCCGTCCTCGAGACCGAACCGTTCGATATTGGACACGCGCCCGGCCTCGTTGAAGGAAATCGCGACGATGTCGCGTTCAATGACCTGCGGCGCGTTGTAGGTGAAATTGCGGACCCGATACTGGGTATAGAACCACGCCTCGTCTCGCATCACACCGGCCGATCCCGGCGCGCCGGCCAGCTCCGCCACCTGTTCCTGCGTCGCACCGACACCGATTTCCGCCAAGATTTCGGGCGGCGGCACGTAGCCGTGATTGGTGTAGGTTGCCGAACAGGCCGCCAATCCCAGGACCAAGCCAAGGGCCAGGGCCAGCGGGCGGACCATCGGAAAACTCGACTGACGTTTCATGCAGACGCCCTGTGTATCATTGCTCGACCGGCCCCATCGGGGCATCACGGTATTCGTGCGCTTGCGAACGCGCCTTAACCTGCCTATCGGCTTAGCGCAGCCACACGTCTGTAGCAAGCGATGCGACCCTCACGATCCCGCGCATGGAGGTATCATGTCAGATCATAATCTTCCCCTGGCCCGCCTGAACCGCGCCACGGAGACGCCGTTCAAGGTTGAACCGGACGCGGATGCGCGCGCCTCCATGGCCCGTGACCTCGGAGTTCCGGCGTTGCGCAAGGTGCGGCTCGACGGTCGCGCGATCCCCGAAGGCAAGGCCGATTGGCGGCTGGAGGCCAAGCTGGGGGCAACAGCCGTGCAGAATTGCGTTGTCACGCTGGAGCCTGTCACGACGCGGATCGACGTGCCACTTGTTCGCCAGTACCGCGCCCACATGCCCGAGCCATCGGGGGAAGAGATGGAGATGCCCGAGGACGATACGCTGGAGCCGCTGCGCGCCGAGGTCGATCTGATGGCCCTTCTGACCGAGGCGTTGGCCCTGGCCTTGCCTGACTATCCCCGCGCCGAGGGGGTGGAACTGGGTGAGGCCATTTTCGCCGCCCCCGGCGTCACCCCGATGCGCGACGAAGATGCCAAGCCGCTGGCCGGTCTGGCGGCGTTGCGTGACAGGCTTTCGGGCAACGGGAACGGGGACGAAAACGAAGGCTGAACGCTGCACACGCACCCTGTGGGAAAAGGGCTTGCATGGCCGGGGAATCCGAGTATGTTCCCGGCCTCATTCGCCCCCGGATTTTCACGTCTCAGGGCCTTGCCGCGAAACCGTCGCGCAGGCCCGTTTGGCACAGGAAAATCCCCGGTCGGACGAGCAGAGATTTGATGATGATCGGACAAAGCGTGGCCAATGGGGCGGCGCGGTCCCTGAACCCCGAGGTTGTGACATGGCTGTCCCCCAGAATCGCGTGACCCGTTCCAAGCGCAATATGCGCCGCGCCCACGATGCGCTGGACGGCGCAAACCCCAACGAATGCCCGTCCTGTGGCGAGCTGAAGCGCCCGCACCACGTGTGCCCGTCCTGCGGCACCTACAACGAACGTGAAGTGATCGCCCTGGCCGACGAAATCGACCTCGACGAAGACGCGGCATAATCTGCCGCCTGACCTGAGGCGGGCCCGGTTACATGAGCGATGACACAGCGTTAACGGCAGAAGCGGTGGACGGCACCGTGTTGTCCGTGGACGCGATGGGGGGCGATCTGGGCCCCTCTGCGGTCGTTGCAGGATTGGCCAAGGCCGCCTCCAAGAACCCCGATCTGCGCTATATCGTTCACGGGGATCAGGCCGAATTGGAGTGCCTGATCGCCAAGCGGCGCGAACTTGCCGGAAAATGTGAAATCCGCCACGCCGAGTCCGTGGTGACGATGGACGCCAAGCCGAGCCACGTGATGCGCAACGGCAAGGACACGTCCATGTGGTCGACCATCGAAGCCGTGCGCGCGGGCGACGCCTCCGTCGCGGTTTCGTGTGGCAATACCGGCGCGTTAATGGCGATATCTATGATCCGCCTGCGCAAGCTGGAAGGCGTGAACCGCCCCGCCATCGCTTGCCTCTGGCCATCCCGCAATCCGTCGGGCTTCAACGTGATGCTGGACGTGGGCGCCGATATCCGTGCCGATGCCGAGGATTTGTTGCAATACGCCTTGATGGGGGCAAGCTACGCCCGCAACGGCATGGATTTGCCGCGCCCCCGGATCGGCCTGCTGAACGTGGGCACGGAAGAACACAAGGGCCGGGCGGAGTTGAAAGTGGCTTCCGAGCTGATCGAGCGGGCCGCGGACGCTGCCGATTTCGATTATGTGGGCTTTGTCGAAGGTTCCGACCTTCCGTCGGACCGTGTTGACGTGATCGTCACGGACGGATTTACCGGCAACGTAGCCCTCAAGACCGGCGAAGGCACGGCCAAGCTGATACGCGAATTGCTTGAACAGGCGTTCAAGAAGACCCCGTTTTCGCGCATTGCCGCCCTTCTGGCCTACACATCCCTGCGTCGCCTCGGGAAACGTATCGACCCACGCCGCGTCAATGGAGGGGTGTTCCTGGGTCTGAACGGGACGGTCGTGAAATCCCACGGCTCCGCCGACCCCACGGGCGTTGCGGCCGCAATCAAGCTCGCCGCGCAATTGGGGCAATCGGGCTTCTCACGGCGTCTGGCTGCACGCATCGCCCAGGCCGAAGTCGCGGCAGCGAGCGTGATCCAGCAAGAGGACCTGCCAAAATGACGATCCGTGCAGTCCCGGTTGGAATCGGCCATTACCTCCCGCAACGTGTTGTTCCGAACGCGGAATTTGAAGCGATGGAGGGGCTCGATACGTCGGATGCGTGGATCCGCGCGCGGTCCGGGATCGAGCGTCGTCATTTCGCCGCCGAGGGGGAGACGACGAGCCAAATGGCCATCGCCGCCGCACGAAATGCATTGGCCATGGCAGGCCTTGCGCCCGATGACATCGATGCGGTCGTCGTGGCAACCTCGACACCGGACCTGACATTCCCGTCGGTGGCAACGATGGTGCAATCAGGCCTTGGCATGACGCAGGGCTTTGCGTTCGACGTACAAGCTGTCTGCGCGGGATTCGTCTATGCGCTGTCGAATGCCAATGCTCTGATCGTCTCCGGACAGGCCCGCCGTGTGCTTATCATCGGGGCGGAAACGTTCAGTCGCATCATGGATTGGACCGACCGCACGACCTGTGTGCTCTTCGGTGACGGCGCCGGCGCGCTGATCCTTGAAGCGCAGGAGGGCGCGGGCACATCCGACGACCGCGGCATCCTGTCCACCGACCTGCATTCCGACGGCACACACCGCGACCTGCTCTACGTGGACGGCGGCGTTTCCGCTACCCAATCGACCGGCGTTCTGAAAATGCAGGGCAAGGAAGTTTTCCGCCATGCCGTTGAGAAACTTGCGAAAACCGCCGAGATCGCGTTGGATAAGGCCGGCGTCGGCGTCGCGGATGTCGACTGGGTCGTACCGCATCAGGCCAATATCCGCATCATCACCGGCACCGTGAAAAAGTTCGGCCTGCCGATGGAGAAGGTCATCGTCACGGTGCAGGACCACGGCAATACCTCCGCTGCTTCCATCCCGCTCGCCATGTCGGTCGGTGTACAGGATGGCCGTATCCAGCCCGGACATCTGCTGGTGACCGAGGCGATTGGCGGTGGCTTGGCCTGGGGTGCGGTGATCCTCCGCTGGTAGGCGTTGAAGTGCCGGACGAACGCGAACGGGCAACGCACTGGATTGACTAATAAATCCGCATGTCTCAATCTGCCACGCAAAGATGGGGGACATATATTATGGCGGCAAAGACCTTGACGCGCATGGACCTGAGCGAAGCGGTGTTTCGTGAGGTGGGTCTGTCACGCAATGAATCCGCGCAGCTGGTCGAGCGTGTGCTGGAATTGATGTCGGATGGTCTGGTGGAGGGCGAGCAGGTCAAGATCTCGTCTTTCGGCACGTTTTCGGTCCGCTCCAAGACGGCCCGCGTGGGTCGCAATCCCAAGACCGGCGAGGAAGTTCCGATCAGCCCGCGCCGCGTGCTGACCTTCCGCCCGTCGCACCTGATGAAAGACCGCGTTGCGGCGGGCAACAAAAGCTGAAGACACGATATGCGGAACCGCCCCAAGCAAGAGGGTGATCCGCAGGCAGAGGCATCCACGGCGGCACGGGACGGAAATATCCCGCTCGGACCGCCAAAGGCGATAGGCGGGGAGACCCGCCGGAATTGGCCGATGGCGGGCCACACCCATCCCCGCCGAGCAGAGGACAGGAGCCATGGCGAAATCCGCACAAGCCTTCCGCACGATCCGCGAGGTCGCCGATTGGCTCGGCGTCGCCGCCCATGTCCTGAGGTTCTGGGAATCGAAGTTTTCGCAGATCAAACCGGTCAAGCGCGCCGGCGGTCGACGCTATTATCGCCCCGATGACATGGCGCTGGTGGGCGGCATCAAGGTCCTCCTCCATGACCGCGGCATGACGATTCGCGGCGTGCAGAAGATGATCTCCGACGAGGGCATCGCGGCGGTGACCGCCCTGTCGCCGCCGGTCGATACCATGGCTGATACTGCCGATGTAGTCGACCTTCCGGCTTCCGATGCCTGGGATGCGGACGCGGAGGCCGAAGCCAAAATCGATTCCTCCGAAGATGCGAAATCGAACGCGAGCGACGAGGAGGCGGCCACCTCCAAGGCCCCTGAGCCAGACGTGGACACTGAGCCTGAGCCTGAGCCTGAGCCTGAGCCTGAGCCTGAGCCTGAGCCTGAGCCTGAGCCTGAGCCTGAGCCTGAGCCTGAGCCTGAGCCTGAGATTGCTGCGTCACCCGAAGATGCGCCGCAACCCCAGACCGGTGCGGAACCGCAAGCCGCGACACCTTCGCCGTCCCCCCTGCCCGCTGCCGACCCGGCCGAGGGGCGCCTCGACACGCTTGCAGCCATCTCTCTGCTCCCGCCGCAGACGCGCGCGCTGCACCGCTCGCAAATCGCTGACCTTTCCCGCCTGCAATCGCGGATGGCCGCACCCCCACCCACCCGTTGAGCTTCGCCGCGAACCGCCCTTGCGCCGCCCCCAGAAATGGGTAGAAGGGCAGCAAGTCGGGCTATGGCGCAGCCTGGTAGCGCGTCCGTCTGGGGGACGGAAGGTCGCAGGTTCGAGTCCTGCTAGCCCGACCATTTCACCGCACTACCCCTTCCACCGCCATCCGGGTGCCTTGCCTCGGGGGCGCGTTTCGGCTTTGGTCTGCGCCGAACGGGATGGCGGGGCAAGGATCACCAAGACATGAGCGACAAGACCGAAGGCGTCCTGCCCGACCACGCGATCACCGCCATGATCGAGGACGGTGCCGTCGCCGCATCCCACACAATGCCCGAGGGGCAGATCCAGCCCGCCAGCCTCGATCTTCGGCTGGGGTCGCGCGCCTACCGTGTGCGCGCCTCTTTCCTTGCCGGACCGACCCGTGCCATAGCCGACCGCTTGCCGGATTTCACGATGCACGAGATGGATTTGAGCCAGGGCGCGGTGCTGGAAAAGGGCTGCGTTTATCTCGTGCCGCTGATGGAAGAACTCGCGCTTCCGGGCGACGTCACCGCCGTTTGCAACGCAAAGAGCTCCACGGGCCGTGTCGATTGCCTGACCCGCGTGATCGCCGATGGCGGCGTGGAATTCGACCGGATCCCGGCGGGCTACCACGGCCCGCTCTACGCCGAAATCTGTCCCCGCTCTTTTTCGGTGAAGGTGGAGCCGGGTTTGCGCCTGAACCAAATCCGCTTCCGCCGCGGCCAGGCGGTGCTGAGCGACGCCGATCTTCGCGCGCGCCACACGGAGACCCCGCTTGTGGACGGCACGCCGCTCATCGACGAGGGGCTCGGATTTTCCGTTGACCTCTCACCTGCCGACAAGACCCTGGTGGGCTACCGGGCCAAACCCCATACCGGCGTCATCGACCTGACCCGGATTGGTACACACGAGATCGCGGATTTCTGGGAGGAGCTGCACACGGATCAAGGCCGCATCATCCTTGATCCCGGTGCCTTCTACATTCTCGTCAGCCGCGAAGCCGTGACCATTCCGCCCGATTGCGCCGCCGAAATGGCCCCTTATCTGGCCATGGTCGGCGAATTCCGGGTGCATTACGCGGGCTTTTTCGACCCCGGCTTCGGCCATGGCGTGCCCGCGCGCGGCGTGCTGGAGGTTCGCTGCCACGAAAGCCCGTTCGTGCTCGAACACGGGCAGACCGTGGGTCGCCTCGTCTACGAACGCATGGCCGCCGCACCCTCACAGCTCTACGGGGTGGACATCGCGTCGAATTACCAGGGCCAGGGCCTGAAACTTTCCAAGCATTTCAGAACTTGAGCCGACGATTACGGCGCCTGTCTTCCATGTGCTCCAAATATCCCGGGGTCCGGGGCCGCGCCCCGGAACGGGCCATGGGCCCGTATGGCTGCGTGCCAACGCAATCGCAAACGCGTGTGGGCCCCGACCACCCATTCAGGTTGGGTGCGCGACCTCTCCCAACCCGGCCCGCTGCTCCTCCGTCAACGCATCGAGTGCCACAACATAAGTATGGATGGAGAACACGACCGCCCGGCTGTCTTTCAATCGCATGATCGTCTGCCGCTCGGATCGGAGGAAACCGCCGCCGTCCCGATCCATCCGCGGATCCGCTTGTCTTCGCGGCTGGAAAAGCCGCGGGTCACGATAAATCAGCGCATTCTGCCGCCAAAGGGCGGTATCGACCCGCAGATGGTCGAACAATCGCTGCACCCGCCCCGCCATTCTTGCGTCATAGGGCGAGACCGGATCGTGGATCGTCGTGAGTGGTCGCCCGATCTTTTCGTGCAGGGACCACGAGGCGGGAAAACACAGGATCGCCGCCGTCAACACATGCTCCCGCGCGCCTGCGGGCTTCTCCAACAGGCAAAGATCCTGCTGCACCAACCGCGCCAAAGTACCAAGCGGATCTGTCGGCTCCAACGTCACTTCGACCCCGTCCGGACGTCGGCAGGATGTGTCGGCCCACGTGTATCCCGCGTCCTGGCGAAGGTGGGCCAGAACGCGCTCGTAGAGCTCCGCGGTGCCTTTATCGGAGCCCGGCACGTCCGCAATCACCTCCCCCGGCCGGGTCCGTACAAGACGATCCCGCAACGCCATCTGTGCCGCGAAGGCCTCGTCCCGCTGCAGCCAATCCTCGCCCTCCGCCAGCGGCTGCATACCCGGCAAGCGCCGCGTGGCCTCCGCCATCCAAGGGGCTGTGGGCAGTTGATCTTGCAGGATTTGGTCCATTTCCGACGCATCCCATGCCGCAATCCGGCGCGATTGCGCCCGTTTCCCTGCGCCACGCTGAATTGGCAAGGGAGATGAGTATGAACCAAGCCTATCGCCGCAACGTCCGCAAGATCGACCCCGCCCACGGCCTGAACCTGCCCGACGGAACGCTCAACGACAATGACCGTATCGAGATCGGGCCGACGCCACTGGCCTACGCCGAATGGGACGCGGCGGGCCTGACATTGCCCAACCTGCAAGGCTTGCGGCAATTCCGGCTCGACCGGCTCGTGGGGCAGCTGGCCGCAACCGAGACCGGCGGCGTGTTGATGTTCGACCCGCTCAATATTCGCTACGCCACGGACACCACGAACATGCAGTTGTGGAACACCCACAATCCTTTCCGTGCCTGCCTGGTCTGCGCTGACGGTTACATGGTTCTCTGGGAATACAAGAACTCGCCGTTTCTTGCCGATCATAACCCCTTGGTCCGCGAAGTCCGCTCTGGCGCTTCGATGTTCTATTTCTCCACCGGCGATCGCGGCGACGTGGCGGCGGAGGAGTTCAGCGGGCAGGTGGCCGAGGTCATGGCCGCCCATGCGGGCGGCAACTCACGCCTTGCCGTCGACAAGATCATGCTCCATGGCGCCCGCGCATTGGAAGCGCGCGGCTTCGACCTCCGCGATGGGGAATTCATCACCGAACATGCCCGCAAGATTAAAGGCCCCGATGAGATTCTCGCCATGCGCTGCGCCGTGCATGCGTGCGAGGCATCCCTCAAGGCCATGGAAGACGCCATCGTGCCCGGCCGGACAGAGGATGAGGTCTGGGCGGTCCTGCATTCCGAAAACATCAAGCGTGGCGGTGAATGGATCGAGACACGGCTCTTTTCTTCAGGGCCCCGCACCAATCCTTGGTTCCAGGAATGCGGCCCACGCACCTTGCAAGCCAACGAGATCAGCGCCCTCGATACCGACCTGATCGGCTGCTACGGCCTGTGCGTCGACATCTCACGGACCTGGTGGACCGGCCCCGAGAAACCTCGCCCCGACATGATCGAGGCGATGAAACACGGGGTGGAGCATATCACGGTCAACATGGATCGCCTGAAACCGGGCCGCTCCATCAACGACCTGGTCCACAATGGCCACAAACTGGCCGACAAGTACTGGCAACGGAAATATTCCTGCCAGATGCACGGCGTGGGCCTTTGCGATGAATGGCCCCATGTGGGTTACCCCGATCACCACCACGACAGCGCCTTCGATTACGAGTTGGAACCGGGCATGATGCTGTGCGTCGAAGCCCTGATCGGCGAAGAGGGCGGTGATTTCTGCATCAAGCTGGAAGATCAGGTGCTGATCACCGAGGACGGGTACGAGAACCTGACGACCTATCCGTTTGATGCCGCCCTGATGGGGAATGCGTAGGCGCAGGCCGACGAACCACTGCCGCACGGGCGCACCGCCACCCTCCATCTGCGCACGGGGGCGGCGCTCAATCGGTCACGACCTGAGCACGCGACTGCACGCGCGCGTGAAGACATTGTCACATGACTTGCGGCAGGCGGTCCTTCGCCCACATGGTCGTACCAGTTAAAGGGACACCGACCATGCCAACCGAACGCTTCACCTTCCCCGGCCATTCCGGAGAGCCTCTTGCCGCCCGCCTGGACCTGCCGGACGGTCCGCACCTCGCCACGGCGCTGATCGCCCATTGCTTCACCTGCGGCAAGGATATCGCGGCCTCCCGCCGGATCGCGGCGCGGCTGGCGGCGCAGGGTATTGCCGTCTTGCGATTCGACTTCACCGGGCTCGGCCATTCCAAGGGTGAGTTCGAGAACACGTCCTTCACCTCCAATGTCGGCGATCTGATCGCCGCCGCCGACGCATTGGCCGCCCGGGACATGGCGCCGTCGCTCATTATCGGGCATTCGCTTGGTGGCGCGGCTGTTCTGCGCGCGGCTGGCCGGATCGCGTCTACGAAAGCCGTCGTGACCATCGGCGCGCCGTTCGACCCCGAGCATGTCACCCACAATTTCAACGACGCGCTAGATGCCATCGTCAATGAAGGCGCGGGCGACGTGATCCTGGGCGGTCGTCCGATCCGCATCGGGGCCGGGTTCGTGGAGGATGTGAAAGCCTCCAAGCTCGCGCCGGACATCGCGGCCCTAGGCAGTGCGCTTCTGGTTCTGCACGCGCCCCGCGACGCGGTTGTGGGGATCGAGAATGCGACCCGCATCTTCCTTGCCGCGAAACACCCCAAGAGCTTCGTCACCCTCGACGACGCCGACCATTTGGTGAGCCGGGCAGAGGATGCGGAATACGCCGCTGATGTGATCGCATCATGGGCCGGCAAATACCTCGACCTCAAACCCCCTGCCCCACCAATCGGCGCGCCCGAGGGCGTCACCCGCGTGGATGAGGTTGACCCGGCTGGCTTCCGGCAAGATGTCCATGCCGGGCCGAAGCACCATGTCGTGGCCGATGAGCCCGAAAGCTATGGCGGCACCGATCAGGGCCTGACGCCGTACCAATTCCTCGCCGCCGGTCTCGGCGCCTGCACCTCGATGACCATTCGCATGTATGCGCGCCGCAAGAAATGGCCGCTCGATCATGTCAGCGTCGATGTCACCCACAACCGCGTCCACGCACAGGATGCGGGCGTCGATATCGGCCCGCTCGATCAATTCACGCGGAAGATCACACTCAAGGGCGCGCTGGACGACGAACAGCGCGAGCGTCTGTTGGAGATTGCCGATAAATGCCCCGTCCACCGTTCGCTGGAAGCGGGCGCGCATATCAAGACGGAACTGAAGCCAATGGCAGAAGCGGCGTTGATTTGATCTCTTCCATGCTCAGAAGGGCCGTGACGTTGTAGATCCGCACTTCCGAGATCAGCGCCTGGTAGAATTCGTCATAGGCCCGCGCGTTGGCCACGCGCACTTTCAGGATGTAATCAATGTCGCCCGCCAGCCGGTGCGCCTCCATCACCTCCGCACGTTCCCGTAGCGTGCGGAGGAACTTGTTCTGCCACTCCGCCTCATGCTCGGACGTGCGGATAAGCACGAAAAAACAAGCCTCTAACCCCAAGGCCTCCGCGTCCAGCATAACCGTCTGCTGGCCAATGATGCCCGCCTCCCGCATCTTCCGAATCCGCGTCCAGACGGGCGTCTTGGATGACCCCACGATCTTGGCAATCTCGTCCAGGGATCGGCTTGCATCCTCCTGCAAGGCCACGAGGATTTTCCGGTCCAGCGCGTCGATTTGAACGGTCATTCGGGTGATCCTTGCATTGGCGAACGTTGGTTCCTGCCTCGGCGCAATACAGAACAGATGTCCCTTTCAGCAAGCCCGATCTGCCAATCCGGGGGAAATAATTCTATCTTGCTGGGAACACACGCTTCAAAGGTTCCGCGCCATGCGACACTTCCCGATCTTTCTCGATCTCCGCGACCGCCGGGTTGTTTTGGCCGGTGGCGGCGATGCGGCGCTGGCCAAACTGCGCTTGATCCTGAAGACCGAGGCGAAGGTCACAGTGTTCGCCGAAGACGCGGCGCCCGAGATCATCGCATGGGATGCTGAGCACAAACTGCGCCTCGTTAAACGTGCTTTCGCGCCCGGCGACGCACTCTGCGCCTCGCTCGCCTATGCCGCGACCGAGGACGACGCGGAAGACGCCCGCATCGCCAGCCTCGCCCGCGCCGACGGCGCGCTCGTCAACATCGTCGACAACCTCGACGGCTCGGCCTTCATCACCCCCGCCATCGTGGACCGTGACCCCGTCACCGTCGCCATCGGCACCGAAGGCGCGGCCCCGGTGCTGGCGCGCAAGATCAAAGCGGACCTTGAGGCCGCACTGCCCCCGTCGCTCGGCATCCTTGCGCGCATCGGCAAAGGGTTCCGGTCCGCCGTCAACGTGCTGCCCAGGGGCCGCAAGCGCCGCGACTTCTGGCAATCCTACTACTTCAAGATCGGCCCCGAAGCCCTTGCAAACGCGGGTGAACCCGGCGTCGAACAGGCGCTTGGCGATCTGCTGGTGGACCACATCAGCGCGGAAGACCGCGCAGGCCATGTCGCCCTTGTGGGCGCAGGCCCCGGCGACCCTGAATTGCTCACGCTCAAAGCCCGCAAGCTGTTGGACGAGGCCGATGTTGTGATCCATGACCGCCTCGTCGCGCCGGAAATCTTAGAACTCGCCCGCCGGGAAGCCACGCTTCTGGACGTCGGTAAGCAAGGCTTCGGCCCGTCCACCCGGCAGGAGGATATCGGGGTGCTGATGGTTGAACATGCCGCGAAAGGTGCGCAGGTCGTGCGCCTCAAATCCGGCGATCCCGGTGTCTATGGGCGTCTGGACGAAGAACTCGACGTGCTCGACGAACACGGCATCGAATGGTCCATCGTCCCGGGCATCACCGCCGCCAATGCCGCCGCCGCGCAGCTTGGACAGAGCTTGACCAAGCGCGGCCGCAACTCCGCCATGCGGTTCCTGACCGGTCACGATGTGAAGGGTTTTGCGGAACACGATTGGCGCAACCTGACGAAGCCCGGCCAGGTCGCCGCGATCTACATGGGCGCGAAGGGTGCGCGGTTCATCCAAGGCCGTATGCTGATGCACGGCGCAGCGCCAGACACGCCCGTCACGGCGGTCGAGAATGCGTCTCGCACCGACGTGCGCATCATCGCCAGCCATCTCTCCACTCTGCCCGCCGATATCGACGCGGCAGACACAACCGGCCCGGTCATCCTGATGCTCGGCCTCTCGCCCCGCCAAGCCGCGACCCAACTCCCTGCCCTGCAAGAGGAATTCGCCTGATGCCCCGTCAATTCACCCCCAAGGTCGTCACCGCAAATGCCCTACTTGAGGGTGACGTCGTCTACCTGACCAAGCATGGCGACTGGACCCGCCGCCATGAAGAAGCCGATTTGATCGAGGACCAAGCGACCGCCGATATCCGCCTGCTGGAAGCCCAAGCGCTCGCCCACGAGGTGGTGGGCCCCTACCTCGCCGATGCAAGAACCGGCCCCAAAGGCCCTGAACCTGTCCATTTTCGCGAGGCGTTTCGCACGCGTGGTCCCTCCAATTACGCGCACGGAAAGCAGGAGGTCTGAGCCATGTACGCCTACACCGATTTCGACCGTGATTTCCTGTCAGAGCGCAACGCCCAATTCCGCGCGCAGGTCGAGCGCCGCATCGACGGCTCGCTGACCGAGTATGAGTTCAAGCCGCTGCGCCTGATGAACGGACTCTATCTTCAGTTGCACGCCTATATGCTGCGCGTTGCCATCCCCTATGGCACTCTGAACGCTGCACAAATGCGGCAATTGGCGAAGATCGCGGATCGTTGGGACAAGGGCTATGGCCACTTCACCACGCGCCAGAACATCCAGTACAACTGGCCCGAATTGCGCGACGTGCCCGACATGCTCGACGCGCTGGGTGAGGTCGGAATGCACGCCATCCAGACCTCCGGCAATACGATCCGCAATGTCACCGCTGACCATTTCGCCGGCGCCGCCGCCGAAGAGGTCGCCGATCCCCGCCCTATCGCCGAATTGATCCGCCAATGGTCGACCGACCATCCGGAATTCCAGTTCCTCGGCCGCAAGTTCAAGATTGCAGTGACAGGCTCCGACCAAGACCGCGCCGTCACGGCTGCCCACGATATCGGCCTGCGGCTGGTGGAGCGTGAGGGCCAGCTTGGCGCGACCGTCCTTGTTGGCGGCGGCCTTGGGCGCACGCCGATGATCGGCAAAATCCTCAACGATTTCGTGGCCTTGCCCGATCTGTTGCCATATCTGGAAGCGACGGTCGCGGTCTACAACCTGCTCGGGCGGCGCGACAACAAATACAAGGCACGTATCAAGATCACGGTCCATGAAAATGGCATCGACGAAATCCGCCGCCGTGTGAACGCCGAATTCGCGACCCGCAAAGCCGCGTTCAATGGCGCCGATATGGACATGCTCAAACGGATCGAGGCGGACTTCGCCGCGCCCACCTTCGCAGCCGGGCAAGGCGCCTTCCCGACCCACTACCAGCACGATCCGGTGTTCCGCAGCTTCGTGGACACCAACACGGTGGCACATCGGCACCCGGATTACACGATTCTGACCGTCTCCACGAAAGCCCATGGCGCGACGCCGGGCGACGCGACGAGCCATCAGATGCGTGTTTTGGCGGACCTTGCCGAGCAATATGCCCACAACGAACTGCGCATTTCCCATGAGCAGAACGTGATCCTGCCGCACCTGCCCAAGCGCCACCTTCGCGCGGTTCATGCGGCCCTGGCCGAGGTTGGTTTGGCGACGGCAAATGTCGGCCTGATCTCGGACATCATCGCCTGCCCCGGCATGGATTACTGCGCGCTGGCCACCGCGCGTTCCATTCCTGTCGCGCAGGAAATTGCCGAACGGTTTGATGCGCTTAAGCTGGAACACGAGGTCGGGCCGCTGAAGATCAAGATCTCAGGCTGCATCAACGCCTGCGGCCATCACCATGTCGGCCATATCGGCATCCTTGGCCTCGACCGGGCGGGGGTGGAAAACTATCAGATCACGTTGGGCGGCGACGGTGGCCCCGATGCCGTGATCGGGGAGCGCGCCGGACCCGGCTTTGCCTATGACGACGTGACCGACGCCATCGAGCGCGTTGTGCGCGCCTACCTCGATCTCCGCACCTCGCCCGCGGAAACCTTCCTCGACACCTATCGCCGATTGGGCGCTGCCCCCTTCAAGGCCGCGCTCTACCCGGAGGAGGCAAAAGCCAATGCCGCTTAAGGAACTCGCCGAACGCCGCTCGCTTCTGCATCGCGAAAGCGACGCGCCCACCCTGCTGCGCCACGCGCTCGATGACATATCCATCGGGCCGGTCGCCATGGTGTCCAGCTTCGGCGCGGACAGCGTAGTCCTGCTGCATATGATCAGCGAGATCGACCGCGCGACGCCGATCCTGTTCATCGACACGGAGATGCTGTTCGAAGCCACGCTCACCTATCAGCGTGAGGTGGCGGAGGCGCTTGGCCTGACCGATGTGCGCGTGATCAAACCCAACCGCGCGGCGCTACTGGAACGAGACGTGGACGGCATCCTGCACCATTTCGACCCCGACGCCTGCTGCAGCTTGCGCAAGACGGAGCCACTGGAACGCGCGCTTGAAGGATTCGGCGGCTGGATCACAGGCCGCAAACGCATCCATGGCGGCGCGCGTCAATCCTTGCCGCTGTTCGAGAAAAGCGACCGGCGGATCAAGATCAATCCGCTCGCGAATTGGACAAGCCCGCAAATCGCCGACTACATCACACAGCACGACCTGCCGCGTCATCCGCTGGTCGCACAGGGCTTCCCCTCCATTGGGTGCCAGCCTTGCACGACCCCAGCCGAGGCTGGTGAAGATCCCCGCGCCGGGCGCTGGCGCGGGCAGCGGAAGACGGAATGCGGTATACATTTCGCCCGTGGCCAAACGCTCCGCGGCGCGGCTTGAAGGAAGGTTGATCCCATGACCAATTCTATTCTCGTGACCGATGCGGGCTTCGCCAACGACGATTGGTCGGGTGAAATTGTGCCGCTCGCCGAAGGGGTTGCGGCCAATGTGCCCGCCGTGGATGTGGCAAGCAGCGATGATATCTCACCCCTGCAAAGCCATCTCGGCGGCCTCGACCTGATCCGTGTCGATTTCCCCAGCTTCGCCGATGGACGCGGCTTCACCCTGGCGCGCCAACTCCGCCAGATGGGCTTCAAAGGCCGTCTGCGCGCGCGCGGCCACGTCCTTGCGGACCAATACGCCATGGCACGCAGATCCGGCTTCGACGAGGTGGAGATCGACGAAGCCCTCGCCGCTCGCCAGCCCGAGGATCAATGGCTGGCACGGTCCGAATGGCGCGCCCACGATTATCAGGCTCGCTTGCGCGCCTGACGCGGGCGGCGAACGCCCTTTCCCTGACCCAGATCAATGCGTATCTATTTGAGGCAGGTGTAAACCGCACCTGACAGATGACATGACCGAGCACAGCACTTTGACCCAGACCGACGCCGCGCCCGTGAAGGCGACCCCGACCCTGCCCGATGCCCAGACCGTCACCGAGGTGAAGCACTACACCGACCGGCTCTTCAGCTTTCGCTGTACGCGGCCTGCCTCCTTGCGGTTCCGTTCGGGCGAATTCGTAATGATCGGCCTGATGGGCGACCCGGATCCCACGACCGGCAAACAGAAACCGCTTCTGCGCGCCTATTCCATCGCTTCGCCATCCTGGGACGAAGAGCTGGAATTCTACTCCATCAAGGTGCCCGACGGGCCACTGACCTCAAGGCTGCAGCATATCCAGCCCGGCGATCAGATCATCCTGCGCCCCAAGCCGGTCGGCACCCTGGTCCACGACGCGCTTTTGCCCGGCAAACGGCTTTGGCTGTTCGCGACCGGCACCGGTTTCGCCCCATTCGCTTCGCTGCTGCGCGAACCGCAAACCTACGAGGATTACGACGAGGTCATTATCACCCACACCTGTCGCGAAGTGGGTGAATTGACCTATGGCCGCGACCTGATCGAAAGCATCCGCACCGATGAACTGCTTGCGGAGCTGATGGGCGAAGGCTTTGCGGACAAATTGCGCTATTACCCCACCACCACGCGGGAAGAGAGCCCGAAGATGGGCCGGATCACGGACCTGATGCGCTCGGGCGAATGCTATGCCGATCTCGGGGTTCCGGCGCTCAGCCCTGAAACGGACCGCGCCATGGTCTGCGGGAACCTCGCCTTCAACCTCGAAATCAAGGAGATGCTGGAAGGCTACGGGCTTGAGGAAGGGGCCAATTCCAAACCGGCGCAATTCGTCGTGGAAAAAGCGTTCCTCGATTAAAGGATCGCATTAACGACGCATCGCAAGGCGCTCTGACAAAAGAAAAACCCCCGCTTGAACAGCGGGGGTTTCCGTTTTCGATGTGTCGGCTGATTTACTCGTCGATGCCAAGTGCCGCGCGGGCCTGCTCCAGCGCCGCGCCCAGAAGGTCGGGATTGTCCCGCGCGCCTTCCAGTGCGGTGGTCACCGCAAGGCGGACCGGGGCGGAGATGTCAGCGTTTTCCACGGCGGTCATGGCTTGGTCGAAGTCGAACCCGTCTTCGGAGAAGACCGAGGCAAGGTTCAGGCCCTCGGCGGCGGCTTCCGTCCCCTCAGCGGCGGCAGCGGCGGCTTCGTCCACGGCTTCCTCAGCGGCGGCTTCGGCGTCCGCGGCAGCCGCGTTCACCTCCTCCTCGGCAGCGGCGGCTGCGTCTTCTGCGGCTGCGGCGGCCTCGGTGGCCTCTTCCTCAACGGCAGCGGCGGCCTCGGCAGCTTCGGCTTCGGCGGCGGCAGCGGCTTCGGCAGCCTCTTCCTCGGCAGCAGCGGCGGCATCTTCTGCGGCGGCGGCGGCCTCAGCGGCCTCTTCCTCGACGGCAGCGGCGGCCTCGGTGGCTTCTTCTTCCGCAGCTGCGGCAGCCTCTGCGGCTTCATCGGTGGCCTCGTCCGCGGCACCGGTCACTTCCTCAACCGCACCCTCGACGGCTTCGGCTGCATCCTCGGCCACACCCTCGGCGGCCTCGACCACATCGTTCACGACTTCGCCTGCGGCCTCGACTGCGCCTTCGACGGCTTCCGTCGCGCCTTCCACCACATCGCCCGCCGCCTCGGCCGCGTCGCCCGCCGCTTCGGTGGCCGCGTCTGCTGCGTCGCCCGCGGCTTCGCCGACCGCTTCAACGGCTTCTTCAACGCTCGGCGCGTCTTCGCGGGTCAGGAAATAGCCCCCGATGCCGAGTGCCGCGAGAATAACGATGATAATAAGAGCTCTGCTCATCTTGGATCCCCCATTGGGTCTTTCGAATTTACCCGGCCCGCTTACCGCGCCGACACGGCTCACGCAATGCTGCAATTGCGAGGACATTCCCCTTGAGCGGGGATTTCGGCCATATCCACCTTGAAGAACACGGGCGGGAGCGATACCTTGTTTGCGTCAACTTCAGGCTACAAAAGGACAAACGCCATAGCCCGCAGACCCCACAACGCGCCGCCGCAACGAGATACCGGCCCGCGCGTAAACGATCGCATTCGCTCCGACCAAGTGCGCCTGATCGGCGCCGAAGGTGAAAATCTGGGTGTCGTCACCCCCGCGCGCGCCATGGACCTGGCCGCAGACGCGGACCTCGACCTGGTTGAGATTTCGCCCAATGCCGACCCGCCCGTGTGCAAGATCATGGATTTCGGCAAATTCAAATACGAGACGCAGAAGCGCGAGGCCGAAGCGCGCAAGAAGCAAAAGACCATCGACATCAAGGAAGTGAAGATGCGTCCCGGCACGGACGATCATGACTTCAACCGAAAGGTGACGGACGCGATCAAGTTCCTCGAAGGTGGCGACAAGGTGAAAGTCACCCTGCGTTTCCGGGGGCGTGAGATGGCACACCAGAACCTTGGCCGGGAAATGCTGGAAAAGGTGGTGGAACGGATCGAGGGCATCGGAAAGATCGAATCCATGCCCAAGATGGAAGGCCGCCAGATGGTGATGATGATCAACCCGACAGCGAAGTAGCCAATCGGCTCGATCACGGTGATGAAGGCGGGTCCCCCGCGGGCGCGCTTTTTTCGTACGGGGAGCCGGTCGCGTCAGGGCAATCGACGCGCCGGGTTGCCAACGACCCGCGCGCCGGGTGGAACATCGCGCGTCACAACCGCGCCCGCCCCGATGATGGCCTGATCGCCCACCGTCACACCGGGCAAGAGGATCGCGCCGCCCCCGATCCAGACATCCGTGCCGATTGACACGGGCAGTGCGCGTTCCACCCCGTCGCGGCGCAGATCCACGTCCCGGTGGTGATCCGCGCAATAGATCTGCACCGCGGGGCCGATCATCGTACCATCCCCGATCGTCACCCGACCGGTATCAAGGATCACGCAATTCGCGTTGATATACACGTTGCGCCCCAAGTGAATGTTGATCCCGTAGGCGCAGTGAAACGGAGCCTCGATCAACGCATTGTCACCGACCGACCCGAAGAGCGACGCAAGCGCCGGAGAGATCGCGGCAAGGGCGCGCGGCGGGGCCGTGCGATGTTCGAAACAGGCCGCGCGCGCCGCATTGCGCAAGGCGCCAAGTTCGGGGTCGAGACAGGAATACCAATCCCCGGCCTCCATCTTCCGCCGCTCCGACATCTCCGACCTCCGAAGAAAAACCGCCCGGGCCCGCATGGCCCCGGCGGTATCATTAACGTCGTTAACCTTTTCAGGCGGCCGCGGCCACGGCCCGTCCGGTCATCACCTTCACTAGATGCGCCCGGTATTCGCCCGTCCCGTGCAGGTCACTGATCATGTCACCCGAGGGCACGTTCAAGCCGTCGACCGCCCCTTTGGAGAAGTCGGACGACAGGGCCGCCTCCGCCTCCGCCCAACGGAACACGCCGTCCGAGCTGGCGCCGGTCACAGCCACCCGTACCCCATCCGCGAACTTCGCCACGAACACGCCCACCAGCGCGAAGCGCGAGGCCGGTTGCACGAATTTCTGGTAATTTGCGGCTTCGGGGATCGGGAAGCGGACTTCCGTGATGATCTCTCCATCTTCAAGGGCCGTATCGAACATGCCCTGGAAGAAATCGTCGGCGGCGATGTCCCGCGCATTGGTCTTGATCGTGGCGCCGGAGGCGAGCGCGGCCGCCGGATAACAGGCGGATGGGTCGTTGTTCGCTAGGCTGCCGCCGATCGTGCCACGGTTGCGCACCGCCGGGTCGCCGATGCGCCCCGCAAGGCTCGCCAGTCCCGGGTAATGGCTGTCTGCCGCGACGACTGCATGGGGTGTCGCGCCGCCGATGCATAATGCGCCGTCATCCCCGATGCAGACCCCCTGCATTTCGGAAATCCCGTTCAGCGACACGAGGGTTTCCATCTGCGCCAGGCGTTGTTTCATGGTGGGGAGCAAAGTCTGCCCCCCACCCAGCGCCTGCGCCTCCTCCTGCGCGAGCGCCGATACCGCATCGGCGATGGTCGTGGGTTTGGTGAATTCGAAATTGTACATCTTGTCCTCCGCGAAGGGGCCTCCCCTTCCATGTGCTCCAAATATCCCGGGGGGTGCGGGGGGCTGGCCCGCCGCTCCTTTCCCCTAGCCCTGCATCGCCGCCCAGACGCGCGCGGGCGTCAGCGGCATGTCGATATGGGTGACATTCGTGTGGCCCGCCCGTTGCAGCGCATCGACCACCGCGTTCACCACCGATGGGGGAGAGCCGATGGCCCCTGCCTCGCCACACCCTTTCACACCAAGCGGGTTGTGGGTGCACGGCGTCTGGCTGGAATGATCCACGGCGAACATTGGCACGTCGTCGGCGCGTGGCATGGTGTAATCCATGTAACTGGCCGAAAGAAGCTGGCCGTTTTCGTCGTAGCTGACGTTTTCCAGAAGCGCCTGACCGATCCCCTGCGCCAAACCGCCATGGACCTGGCCTTCCACGATCATCGGGTTGATGACATTGCCGAAATCATCGGCCGCCGCGAAGGACATGATCTGCACCTTGCCGGTGTCGGGATCGACCTCCACCTCGCAGGCATAGGCACCGGCGGGATAGGTGAAGTTGTTGGGGTCGTAGAAGGCCGTCTCCTCCAACCCCGGCTCGATCTCCTCCAGCGGGTAATTGTGAGGCACGTAGGCGGCAAGGGTCACGTCGCCCCAAGCCACTGACTTGTCGGTGCCCGCCACGGAGAACTGTCCGTCCTTGAGTTCGATATCCCCATCGGCAGCTTCCATCAAGTGCGCCGCGATCTTCTTGGCCTTGGCGATGATCTTCTCGGTTGCCCGCACCATGGCCGAGCCCCCCACCGCGATGGAGCGGGAGCCATAGGTGCCCATGCCCATCGGCGTATTCGCCGTGTCGCCATGGACGATCTCGACCTGATCCTCGGGGATGCCGATCATGTCGGCCACGACCTGCGCGAAGGACGTCTCATGCCCCTGCCCGTGGCTGTGAGAGCCGGTCATGACGACCAGGCCGCCCGTGGCGTTCACACGTACGGTGGCGGACTCATACAAACCAGCCCGCGCGCCAAGCTGGCCCACAAGGGCCGAGGGCGCGATGCCGCAGGCCTCGATGTAGCAGTTCACGCCGAGGCCGCGCAGTTTGCCGTTGGCTTCACTCTCGGCGCGGCGGGCCTCGAACCCATCGCGGTCGATCATCTCCAGCAGCTTCGACATCGTGCCTTCATAGTCACCGGTGTCGTATTCCACGGCCACGGGCGTGGCGTAGGGGAATTCGGTGATGAAGTTCTTCCGTCGCAGCTCGATCGGGTCGACGCCCAATTCGCGCGCCGCCTTGTCGATCACGCGCTCCAACTGGAACGTCGCCTCGGGACGGCCTGCGCCGCGATAGGCGTCTACGGGAACAGTATTGGTGAACACGGCTTTCACGTTCACATAGATGTTGGGGGTCTTGTAGTTCCCTGCCATCAGCGTGCCGTGCAGCCAGGTCGGGATCGAGGGCGCGAAGGTCGACAGATACGCGCCCATATTCGCGTAGGTTTCCGTCCGGATGCCGGTGAAATTATTGTCCGCATCCAACGCCAGTTCGATCTTCGTCACGTGGTCGCGGCCATGGGCGTCGGTGATGAACGCCTCGCTCCGCGACGATGTCCATTTCACCGGGCGGCGGCATTGCTTGGCGGCGAAGGTCACGAACGCTTCTTCGACATAGTGGAAAATCTTGGAGCCGAAGCCCCCGCCCACATCCGGCGCCACAACGCGCAGCTTGTGCTCGGGAATACCAAGGACGAATGCGCCCATGAGGAGGCGGATCACGTGCGGATTCTGACTGGTGGTGTAGAGCGTCGACTCATCCGTACCAGTTGCGTAATCGCCGACCGCCACACGGGGCTCCATCGGGTTGGGGCTGAGCCGGTTGTTGACCAGCTCCAGCGTCGTGACATGGGCCGCATTGGCGAACGCTTCGTCCACCGCGCCCTTGTTTTCCTCGACGAACCCCCAATCGTAGCAGAGGTTCGAGGTCAGATCGTCGTGCACCTTGGTGGCGCCGTCCGCGACAGCGGCCTTCATGTCGATCACCGCCGGAAGCTCTTCGATATCAAGCTCGATGGCCTCCGCCGCGTCGCGGGCCTGGCCGGGGGTCTCGGCCACTACGGCGGCAATCGCATCACCGACATAACGCACCTTGCCTTGGGCAAGGATCGGATGCGCCGGCTCCTGCATCGGCTCGCCGTGCTTGTCTGTCACCTGCCAGCCGCACGGCACACCGCCCACGCCTTCGAAGTCGGCCCCGGTGAAGATACGCACCACACCCGGCATCTCGGCCGCCGCGCTGGTATCGACGCTGTTCAGCCGACCATGGGCGACGTCCGAGCGCAGGAAATGCACATAGGCCTGACCGTGAAGGTTGATGTCATCCGTATAGCGGCCCTGCCCGGTCAGAAACCGCACATCCTCCCGCCGCTTAGAGCTTGCTCCGATGCCATGATCCTTGGGCATGTCGTTCTCCCTTATGCTGTTACCCGCCGCTCACCACCATAGGGAGCAGGTCCGGGCGACAGGGCATCCCAACCCCATCCTTGTTCGTCGAAAACGCGAAGAGTCCGGCCCACATCCCGGAGGGGCCGGCCCCGAATTATTCCGCCGCAACCGCAGGCACGTCCTGACCGCTTGCCGCCATGATCGCCTTGACGATGTTGTGGTACCCCGTGCAGCGGCAGATATTGCCTTCGAGGTACTCGCGCACCTCCTGCTCGGATGGTTTCGGATTGTCTTTCAGGAGGGCCGCGGCTGACATCACCATGCCCGGCGTGCAGAAGCCGCATTGCAGCCCGTGATGGTCTTGGAACGCCTGCTGGATCGTCCCCAGTGAGCCATCGGCATTGGCCATGCCTTCGATCGTCGTCACCTCCGCCCCGTCCAGATCCAATGCCAGCGCGGTACAGCTTTTCACCGCCTCGCCATTCACATGGACCACGCAAGCGCCGCATTGGCTGGTGTCGCAGCCGACATGGGTCCCGGTCATCCGCAGGCCGTCGCGCAGGAATTCGCTGAGCAACGTGCGCCCTTCAACGTCACCGGAAGCGGGTTTCCCGTTCACGGTCATCGTCACCTGGGTCATGAAATCCTCCCTTGGTTATTGGCATCATCCAACCATGGATCGGGGGATTCACAAACAGGAATTTCCGGCTGATTTTCAGGCACTTGCCACCGATTTCCCCATGCTGCAATCGCAGCATATTTTGCGCGCGCAGAATAACCGGCACAATAATTCAGAAATGCCGCCTCAACCCTCCCGCGGGCGGGGGCGGGAGGGGATTTCCTTCAACAGGCCACCAACCCCCATGCCCGGAATGTCGATCCGGTTAAGTGGCACCCCGCAAATCACGCGCTCCATCACCCAATCTGCCCCGTTCAAAGCAGGCGACCGCGCGCATCCCGGCAGGCCGATCACCGGCCGCGTCCCGATCCGGCCGAGGACCAGCAGGTTGCCGGGATCCACGGGCATGCCGTAATGAAGCACCTCTCCACCCGCCGCGCGGACCGCCTGGGGCGCGATATCGAGGGTGTCGGACGTGGCCGAGCCGGTCAGGATCAGCAGAAGTTCGCCCGGTGCATGGGTCAGAGCGAACGCGATTTCGGCGATGCGATGCGGGACGATCACCCGCTCCCCCAATGCCACCGACAGGCGATCGAGCCGTCCTTTGACCGACTGCCGCCCCTTTTCGGGCGGGTCCGCCTCACCGGTGCGCGTTTCGATAAGACTGGCGTGCCCCAAGGTCGGCCCCCGCAAATGCACCGCACCGTGACCTGCCGCACAGGCGCGCGCCACATCGACTTCAGGCGCGGCGAAAGGGATGATCTTGACGGTCACGGCAAGGCCGCGCGCATTGAGCCGCGCCCATTCCGCCACGGTCGCCACGGTAATCGCCGGGTTGATGCGGTTGATCGTGTTGATCGCGTCCGGGTCGACCTCCACGATCCCGGCGGCGCTCGCCCTTAAATTGACCCGACCTGTTGCGGCCCCGCTCGCGACGAGCCCCGATCCGCAAAGCGCATCCGCGATCCGCGCCGCCGCCGCGTCCTCGTGCAGATCGCCGGGGTCGAGGCGTGCGACCGTCACCTCCGCCACGCCACGCCCGACCAGCGCCGCAACGTGATCCGCGCTCAGCAACACGCCCTTGGAGAAATCGAGCGATGATGCACCGCCCGGGTCAATCGAATGGGCGAGGATCGTGCCCTGGGCCTCGACCACCGGAACCGATCCGAACCTCATGCCTGCCGCAGGCGTTGGACGATCTGTGCCATGATCGACACGGCGATTTCGCCCGGCCCCTTCGCGCCGATATCCAAGCCCACCGGCGCGTGGATGCGCGCGACCTCGGTGTCCGAGAAACCGGCCTCTTCCAACCGCGCCGCGCGTTTAGCGTGCGTCCGCTTCGAGCCGAGGCAACCGAGATAGAACGCGTCCGAGCGGATCGTGCGTGCAATTGCGGGATCGTCCAGTTTCGGGTCATGGGTCAGGGTCACGACACATGTGCGCCCATCAAGCCCGATGGCATCGAGCGCCTCATCCGGCCAATCGTCCACGATCCGCTGCCCGGGGAAACGCGCCTCGGCACCGAATGCGGGCCGCGGGTCCACGAGAACCGGGTCGTATCCCGCCATGCGGGCCATCGGCAAAAGCGCCTGTGCAATATGGACGGCCCCCACCACGATCATGCGCAGGGGCGGGTTGTGGACATGCACGAATGTTTCGTCCTCCATGCCCGATGCATCTGCGCGAAACCGGTCAGGATAGGCGTCGGGCCCCACAAGCCCCCGCGCGCCCGTTTCCAAATCCACGCAATAGGCGACGGGGCGACGCGCTGCACGGGCGTCTACCAGTTCGGCCAGATGCTTCTCTCCAATGGCCGCGACCGGCTCCACCCAGACCTTGATGCGGCCACCGCAGGCAAGCCCGACCGCAAAGGCCTCGTCGTCCGAGACACCGAATTCCAGCATTCGGCCTTGGCTGCCGCCCGCCATCTCCATCGCTTCGACCACCACCGCGCCTTCGACGCATCCGCCCGAGACGGAGCCCTCCATGTCGCCGTCGTCGGAGATGACGAGTTGCGAGCCGACCCCGCGCGGCGCGGAGCCCCAAGTCTCGACCACCGTGGCAAGCACAGCCCCCTTGCCGCTTCGGTGCCAGTCCAAAGCCAGCTCCGGCATCCTCTCCAGATCATCCATGTCGCAGCCTCCCCCCTGCAAGCGTACCGCGCACGGGTCTACGCGCAAGGCGGATCGGGACCGGGCCGCGAAAAACACCCCGGCAGGCCTGCCGGGGTGCAATCATAGTCGATCTTCGATCGGGTCAGTTCGCTCGCGCGGTCTGCAAGAGCGGCGTGATGCGGCGGACGACGACACGGCGATTGGCCCGCTCATCGTCCAGCGTCTGAACCTTGAGGTCGGTCTCGCCATAGCCTTGGAGGACCATGTTTGCCGCGGGAACGCCGAAGAACTCCGACAGCGCCAGTGCCACGCTTTCCGCACGGCGATCCGACAGGGTCAGGTTCGATACGGCGGAGCCGACGGCGTCCGTGTGACCCTCGATCAGGAAGACTTCGCCTGGGTTCTCGGCGATCAGTTCGGCCATGAGGGTACCCAATTGCAGCAACTCCTCCGCCTCACTCTGGCGCACGGCAGCGGAACCGCTTTCGAAGGTGATGTTATCGACCTCGATCGCCGGGGCGAGGTAACGCACCCGTTCGATCTCCCGCACTTGAGCGAGGGAGAAGCCGCGATCAATGGCCGATGCTTGCAACAGGGCTGCGCGCAGGGCTTCGGTGTCGGTTTCCTGTAACGCGGTCGTCTCGGCGCGTTGGGGGGCGGGCAACGAGCTGATATCCACGGCGGCAACCGATTGCGTATCGTCGAACAACACGATTTCCCGTCCGTCCGTGCCGATGATCGACCGGCGCAGCACGCGCAGTTCCGGCGAGCGGATGGTTACGATACGGCTTCCATCGGGTTGCAAGACGATTGTCCGGGTCGAGCCGTCCTGAAACCGCTGCGTCGTCACTTCGGAGCCCGGCTGGCGCAGGATCGCGTCGTCGTCGCGCAGGACCTGGAAGTTTCCGTTCGGGTCTTGGACCACGATCCGGTCGGGCGCGCGGCTGACCACTTCACGGTCTCCGTTCAAGAGCGCGCCGATGACGACACCACCTGCTGCGCCCAAAAGCGCGGCTTCAAGGGTCGAAAGGCCACTATTGCCGCCGTCCGCGGTCGGGGCCGCCTCGGCGGAGAATTCCTCGTCCGGACGTCGGCTGGTTTCCTCGGTGACGACTTCGGTCACTTCCTCGACTGCTTCGCCCTCACTCTCTTCGGTGCCGGCCATCGTTTCGGTCGCGGTGCCGCTTGCGGCTTCCGTCTCCGCGCTCGACGGGGCGTCGGGGGTTTCCGGATTGACATCGGCCTCGGCCTCTTCCGTCGCTTCACCGGCGCTTTCGGCGTCAGCGTCCGAGGCGGTCTCGGTCTCCGCGTCCATGTCGGTCGCAGCTTCGGCCTCAGCGTCCGCTTCGACTTCGGGTGCGGTTTCGGCCTCAACGTCCGACGCCGCTTCTACCTCCGTCTCGGCTTCGGCGGCTGTCTCTACATCGGCCTCCTCGGTCGCGTCAGCTTCGATCTCTGTCTCCGCCTCGGGCTCGGCGTCAAGCTCCAACTCGACGTCCGCCTCCACCTCTGCCTCGGCCTCCCCACCCGCATCCGGCACTTCCTCAGCGGGTGCTTCTTCGACGACTTCCGGCGCTTCCTCTACAATTTCTTCCGGCGCGACCTCTTCGACCGCTTCCACCTCGGGGGCCGCTTCTTCGACCGCTTCGGCGGCGGGCGCCACCTCTTCAACCGGCTGCTCCTCGGCCGCCGTGTCCTCCGAAGGCGCCGCTTCGACGGGTGCCTCTTCTACCACGGCTTCCTCAACCGTTTCCTCGACCGGTGCCTCCTCGACAATCGCGTCCTCGACGACGCCTTCCTCGACCACATCATCGGCCACGATACCGGCCTCGGACTGCAAAGCGGCGCAAGCCTCCGCGCTCAGGTCTTCGGGACAGGGAGCAACCTCCGCGTCCTGCGCCAAAACGGGCATGGGCACCGCAAGCGACAGGCTGGCGACAAGGGCGGTGGTGGTAGCAAGGGAACGGCGCATCGTGGCCTCCAAAACGTTAACGTTGTTGGAAGGAACGTTGGGATCGGGCGAAAGTTCCAGCCCGTCGCACCCGGCGCACCAAATGGGCCGATTGCCGCCTATCCCGCGCGCAAAGCCGCCATCAGGCGTGTTTTTTCGCCCGGATCGTCAGGTCGTGCGACGGCGCTGGCCAGACCTTCGAGAGCCGCGATATTGTGGCCCGCACGGAAGCTCGATACATGGGGCAGCATCGCGCGGATGCCCGCCGCCTTGGGCGCGAAACCGTCCCACCGCAGCAGCGGATTGATCCAGATCACCCGACGCGACGAGAGTGCAAGGCGCTCCATCGCGGCCTCCAGCCGCTCCGGCTCGTCCCGATCCAGACCATCGGTAATCAGAAGCACGACCGCACCCTGTCCCAGAACCCGGCGCGACCAATCGCGATTGAACGCCTCAAGGCACGCGCCGATCCGCGTGCCGCCCTCCCAATCCTGCGCCTCCGCCCCCGCCGCGGCCAGCGCCGCATCCACGTCACGCGCGCCCATGTGGCGGGTGATGTTCGTGAGCCGCGTGCCGAACGTGAAGGCATGCACCTCCGCCCAGCCCGCTCCGTTGTGGTTCGCGACAGCATGGAGGAACTGCAAAACCGCGCGGGAATAGCTGCTCATGGAACCCGAGATGTCGCAGATCGCAACCAGGGACGGCCAGCGCGTTTTTCGGTCCTTGCGCGCGAAATCAAGGACGTCCCCGCCGCGTGCCATCGCACTGCGCATCGTGCGCCGCCAATCGGGCCGCGCGCCATGGGCCGATGCCTGCATCCGGCGGCTTAGTAGTGGCGGTACGGACAGGGTCATCTGGGCGATCAACCGCTTCGCCTCCGCCATCTCGGCCACGGACATCTGCTCGAAATCCAGCGTTTTGAGCTTTTCCTCCCGCGACATTGTCAGGGTCGCATCGACCTCGATCTCCGTCCCCTCGCCCGCGTCTTCCGGCAGGTCCGGCACGTCCCGGGCAACGCCATGCAACAACGCTTCAGCCGCGCGTTTTTCGCCTGCCTTGGTCTGGCGCTCCTCTGCCACACCGCGCACGGCGGGGGTCAACATCGACATCATGTGTTCGAGGTATCGCGGGTCCCGCCAGTAAAGCCGGAAGACCTGGTCGAAGATCGCCCGATGTTCGGGCCGCGCAGTAAAACACGCCCGCAAGGTGTAGTAGAAATCCGCCCGGTCCGAGAATCCCGCCGCCGCCACGGCGCGCACCGCATCGGCCACGCGCCCCGTACCGGCAGGCAGGCCCGCCACGCGCAGGGCGCGCGCGAAATGGGTGATGTTCGTGGTCAGCTGCGGATTGTCGGGCAGCTCAAGCGGCGCATATTCCATTCCCGCCACAGAAAACACCCCCGGCCCTGCGGTCAAGGTCGGGGGCGCTGCGCCGTCGTGATTGCGTCGTGACTATTCGAAGATCACCAGATCGGCAGGGTTGTTGGAGGAGTTGTTGTAGGCCCCCGCCCATATGTCGTACTGCCCCTGCAACACGGGCGAGAAGGTCAGCGTCGAGTTGAAGGTCCCGTTGGAATCGTCGTTGAAGAACCACTGGCCATCGGGCGTGTTGATCAGCAAGACAGTGTCTACCGCACCGGACGTCAATGCGAAGGTCAGCCGCCCGGTCGGCGAATTGCCCTGGTAGAAGAACCGGAAATCGGGCCGCGTGATGGTGAAGCCGCGCCACCCCGTGCCGGGGAAACAATTGGTCAGCGGGAAACGCCCGCCTGCCGTGATACGCGGCACCCGGTAGCTTCCCTGACCCGCATACATCGTCGCCTGACCGAAGGCCGTCCGCCCGATCGTGTAGTTCGGGCAACCGGAATACCCGCCCCCGCCACCGTGGACGAACGCCCCGGGGCTGACGGCGGTCATCGACCCGCCACTGGGCGGCGGCGCGGGCTGCGGCGCGGGCGCAGGCGTCCCGCTGGCATAGAGCCCGGCGAAGAATCCGGGGCCGTTGCCGTGGTTCGAATTGGGGTTGGAGCAATCGTTGGCATCCGTTCCCCATGCGCACAGGTTCAGCCCGTTTGGTTCATCACAATCGCCATCGTTGTTGTAGGGACAAGCCACCGGCGCCGGCGCAGGTGCCGGCGCGGGCGTGCCGTTGGCGTAGATACCCGCAAAGAAGCCCGGCCCATTGGCGTGGTTGGAATTGGGATTAGAGCAATCATTCGCATCCGTACCCCATTCACACAGGTTCAACCCATTGGGCTCATCACAATCGCCGTCGTTCTGGTACGGGCATGGATTATAGAGCTGCGCCTGGGCATTGGTGCCAAGAACAGCACCGGTTGAAAATACGGATGCAAAAATCGCAATGCTTGCCAAACCGATACGCATGGAAATGTCCCCTCTGGTCGTTTTGCGACAGTAAAGGGCGCGGGCCACTTGCCTGTCAAAGAAAACCTCCGCTGCGGGTGCGTTGTTTAAGTCTGTCAGCCCGCCCCGTGGGTATCCTGACTGTCTTTGGCTTCGTTCACGCAATCCGACCTGCTGGCCAGGGTCTGGGATACGCCGTCACGCCAGCGCGTCTGAGCGAAGGTCATCGAGGATGCGTTTCGCCTCGGACCCCTGCAATTTCTGTATATCATCCTGGTATTTCAGGATCGCGCCAAGCGTGTCGGCGATGACCTCCGGGCTCAGTTCGATCACGTCGAGCGCCAGAAGGCATTTGGCCCAATCCAGCGTTTCGGCCACGCCGGGGCGCTTGAACAGATCCTCGGTGCGCAGGCGTTGCACGAAGGCGACGACTTCTCGGCTCAGCGTCTCGGCGGCCTCCGGCACCCGGGCACGCAGAATCGCCAATTCGCGGTCCAGATCCGGGTAATCGACCCAGTGATAAAGGCACCGGCGCTTGAGCGCGTCGTGCACTTCGCGGGTCCGGTTCGAGGTCAGGATCACGATCGGCGGCTCGGGCGTGGCAATCGTGCCGAGTTCCGGGATCGTGACCTGGAAATCTGACAGAGCTTCGAGCAGGAACGCCTCGAACGGCTCGTCCGTGCGGTCGACCTCGTCGATCAGCAGAACCGGGGGACCGGCGGGATCGGGTCGCATCGCCTCCAGCAACGGGCGCTCAATCAGGTAATCCTCGCTGAAGAGATGCGCCTGAAGGGCCTGCCTGCCAGCCCCGCCCGCCGCCTCCGCCGTGCGGATCGCCACCATCTGTGCGGCGAAGTTCCATTCGTAGACCGCGCTGGACGCATCAAGCCCCTCGTAGCATTGCAGCCGGATCAACCGCCGCCCCAATGCCGCCGCAATCGCCTTGGCGATCTCTGTCTTGCCGGTCCCGGCCTCGCCTTCCAGAAACAGCGGCCGCCCGAGACGAAGCGACAGGAACGCGACAGTCGCAAGCGCCCGCCCGCACACGTAATCTTGGCCGTCCAGCGCAGATTGCAGGTCTTCTATCGTATCGAAACTCACCCCGGCCCCTCCCTCAGGTTCGGCCATCAAGGCCCGACACCCCGCCCGGGTCAACCCGCCCCGAACACGCGCGGGGTGGTCGATTGTTAACCATCTGTTTACACACTCTCCACAAATCGACGAGCGAGCATCCAATCCTCGCCACACTCTTCGCCGAAACCCGGACCCATGGCACACCCGCCATGCATTTTGCCGACTGACCCGTACCGAGTAACCGTCCCCGATGCCCGACACCTCTGCCGTTCTCGACCCCCGCCGCGCCTGCCTCCAAAGATTATCGCGGATCGGCGCCGCGCATGGTTTCTTCCAACGGCTTGACCGACGCCACACCGCACTGTTCGTGCAGGAAGGCGACACGCTGGTCCTCAGCTTCGACCGCCTGGACCGGATCTGGAGCGACGGCGATGCGGGCCTTCCCATGGGGTTCGATGCGGTGCTGGCCCATGAGTTTTCGCTTCTCACCCTGATGGCAGCAGGCCGCACCTGGTTTCGAGGGGCGCAGGTGGCCGCATTTCTCCAAACCCTTGCGGATCAAGGATTTTTTGAGAGTTTCGCGCGTGTCCTGATCCTCGGCTCCGGACCCGATTGCGGCCATGCGGCGGCCCGCGCGGCCCAATACGTGCCCGGCGCAAGCGTGATGTTGAGCCGCCCCGTCGCGGCAATCGGGCCGCGCCACGCGCCGTTCGAGACACGGTTTATCGGCGACCGTCTCGACAACCCCGACGATCCGCCGCCCCTCGGGCCGGACGCGATGGCGGGCGCCGATCAATCCTTTGTCCTTTTCGACAGTGCAAGCGCCATGGAAGCTGCACAGGCCGCCCTGTTCCGGGCACCCGGCACCACGCGCGTCGACCTGCCCCATGTCGGCGACGCGCTGGATCGCGCGATGCAGAACGGTGCCGTGCTCGCCCCCCTGCTGCGCCACCTCGCCCGTGGAGATCTGACGCCTGCTCTGATCCGTGAGATCTTGCGCAAGCATCTGCGCCGCGACCCGGCCTATCTCGCGCGGTTGGCGATGGCGGCGGAGCGTGCAGGCCATGACAATCTGGCCTCTCGCATCCGCGACGCCGCGCGGGCGACCTAGGCCAAACCGCCCTCCGCCTCGATAAACGCCACAACCTCCTCGACGCCACGACCGTCACGCAGGCTGGCCAGCACGAACGGTCGTCCGCCCCGCGCCGCACGCGTATCGGCCTCTAAGAGGGCCACATCCACGCCCACATGGGGGGCCAGATCGACTTTGTTGACGATCAGGAAATCCGATCTCGCAACCCCCGGCCCCCGTTTGCGCGGAATGTCCTGCCCGGCTGCGGTGTCGATGACGTAGAGGCTCAGATCGGCCAATTCGGGGGAAAAGGTTGCCGCAAGATTATCGCCACCGCTTTCGATGAAGATGACGTCCAGGTCCGGGATGCGCGTCCGGAACTCCGCCACCGCCGCAAGATTGATGGAGGCATCCTCCCGGATCGCAGTGTGGGGACACCCTCCCGTCTCCACGCCCTTGATCCTGTCCGCCGGCAGGACCTGGGCCCGTAGCAGAAACTCCGCGTCTTCGCGCGTGTAGATATCGTTGGTGATCACCGCCACCGAATAGCGATCCGCCATCGCCTTGGCCAGTTCCGCCGTCAGCGTCGTCTTGCCCGCTCCGACCGGGCCGCCGATCCCGACGCGCAATGGCCCGTTCACCGATCCCATATCCGCTCCTTTTTCTCGAAAATCTCTCTCAAATGCGCCCCTGCCCTCTTTGCTTCAAAAATACCTCGGGGAGCGCGAGGGGCTGGCCCCTCGCTCCCGCCGGACCAGCAAGCGCCATTCCGCCGTTGAAAGCACATCATGTCCGAAAGATCCGTACATCCAGCCCTTCATGCTCCATCGCTGCCAGATCGGCCCCGAACGCCGCCTGCCCGATCCCGTCAAGCCCGTCTTCCAGGGCCCGCGCGGTCACGTCCTCGATCACAGGGCGCAGATCGGCTAGGATGCCCTGCCCCACCGCCTGCCCCAGGGGCACGAACCGCACTGCGGCGGAGACGAGCGTGGCCGCGAAGGCTTGAAGATACATCGCAACAACGAGCCTCGGCTCCAGCGCCAATCCGCGCGCCGCGCTACCGAGAACGATGGGATAGGCCCTGGCCGCACCGTCCCCTTCGCCAAGCTGCGCAAGCGTAGCGGCAAGGGCCGCGCCCTGGTCGCGGGTTTCGATCCACCGTTCCGACGATCCCGCGAGGGCACGGGCAAGGTCGGCCAATGCGTCGAAGTCCGCTTCCTCGTCCAGGCAAGCCCCCAGAAGGATCGCATCTGTGCGTCCCGCACCGGCACGCAGGACACCCGATATCCACGCCTGCGCACCCGCTGCATCCGTCACCCGTCCGGTAGCCATCTCAGCCTCCAGCCCGTGGGAATACGCGTAGGAGGATACCGGGAATGCAGGGGACAGCCATTGCGACAGGCGAAGTAGGCCATCGGGTTCCGTCAATGGGAATGCCCGTGATCGTGACCGTGGGTCCTGCCATGGCCGTAGGCACCGCCTTCGGGGCGGAACGGCGCATCGAGTCGCTCCACCCGCGCGCCCAATTGCGTCAGCATCTCCGCCAGCACGTGATCGTCGCGGATCAGCAGATGATCGTCGGCCACGGCGCACGGCGTATGGCGGTTGCCGATATGCCAGGCCAAACGCACGAGATCGCCGGTGATCCGCAGAAGGGGCTCGGGCGCAGCGGCGACTTCGATCAGGCCCGCCTCGGTCTGCAGCGCGTCGCCCGGCTCGAGTGAGACGGTCTGCGCAAGGTCCACAAGCACGGACCCGCCATCCTCCGCGATCAAACGCTTGCGCCGCAGGAACCTGCCCTCGTAATCCAGCACGATCCGCGCCCGCGCGCTGTCCTGCCAGTCGCCCGCGCGGATCACCGCATTTGCCGTTCCGTGGTTCATCGCTCACCCCTTTTTGCCCGAACCGGATGTCCGCCTAATACATGAAATACCGCTGGGCCATGGGCAGTGACGTGGCCGGTTCGCAGGTCAGTAACTCCCCGTTCGCGCGCACCTCGTAAGTCTCCGGGTCCACGTGAACCTCCGGAACCGCGGCGTTATGGATCATGTCGGATTTGCGCACGCCCCGCGTGCCCTCCACGGCGCGTGTCGCCTTGGTCAGTCCCAATTTCTCGCCGATGCCGTCCGCCTGCGCGGCCTGGCTCACGAAAAGGATCGCGGAGCGTTCGACGGCGCGACCGAAAGCGCCGAACATGGGCCTGCTATAGACCGGCTGGGGCGTGGGGATCGACGCGTTCGGATCGCCCATCTGCGCCATCACGATGGTGCCACCGATCAACGACATCTCCGGCTTCACGCCGAAGAACGCCGGGTTCCACAGCACCAGATCGGCGCGTTTGCCCTCCTCAATACTGCCGATCTCCGGGCTCATCCCGTGGACCAGCGCGGGGTTAATCGTGTATTTGGCGATGTAGCGTTTTACGCGGACGTTGTCGTTGTCGCCGGTCTCCTCCTCCAGCCGCCCGCGTTGCTTGCGCATCTTGTCCGCCGTCTGCCATGTGCGGATGATGACCTCTCCCACGCGGCCCATCGCCTGGGAGTCCGACGCCATGACGGAGAACGCGCCCATGTCGTGCAGGATATCCTCGGCCGCGATGGTCTCCTTCCGGATGCGACTTTCGGCGAAGGCCACGTCCTCGGGGATCGACTTGTCGAGGTGGTGGCACACCATGAGCATGTCCAAATGCTCCTCGAGTGTGTTGACCGTGTAGGGCATCGTGGGGTTGGTCGACGACGGCAGGATATTCTCATACCCCACCACCTTCATGATGTCCGGCGCGTGGCCCCCGCCCGCGCCCTCGGTATGGAAGGCGTGGATGGTCCGGTCGCCGATGGCGGCTAGCGTGTTCTCCACGAACCCGGACTCATTGAGCGTATCCGTGTGGATCATCACCTGCACGTCCATCTCATCCGCGACAGACAGACAGCAATCAATCGCGCCGGGCGTCGTACCCCAATCCTCATGCAGCTTCATCGCACAGGCGCCCGCATTGATCATTTCCACCAATGCTTCGGGCTGGCTCGCGTTGCCCTTGCAGGACAAGCCGAAATTCATCGGGAAGGCATCGAGCGATTGCAACATCCGCCCGATATGCCACGGCCCCGGCGTGCATGTGGTGGCGAGCGTACCATGGGCTGGCCCCGTTCCGCCGCCGAGCATCGTCGTGATCCCGGAATGAAGCGCATCCTCGATCTGCTGCGGGCAGATGAAGTGGATATGCGCGTCGAAGCCCCCCGCTGTCAGGATGCGCCCCTCCCCCGCGATGGCCTCGGTGCCGGGGCCGATAATGATGTCAACGCCGTCCTGCGTGTCGGGGTTGCCGGCCTTGCCGATCTTGTGGATACGCCCGTCCTTGAGGCCGATATCGGCCTTGTAGATGCCCGAATAGTCCACGATCAGCGCGTTGGTTATGACCGTATCCACCGCCCCCCCTTCGCGCGTAACTTGGCTTTGCCCCATCCCGTCGCGGATCACCTTGCCGCCGCCGAACTTCACCTCCTCCCCGTAGGTCGTGAGGTCGCGCTCAACCTCGATGATCAAGTCAGTATCGGCCAACCGCACCCGATCGCCGGTCGTGGGGCCATACATGGCGGCGTAGTCATTGCGGGGGATTTGGGTGGGCATGGGTTGTCCTCTAATTTCAACGCAAAAGTCGGTGCATGATTACGTTGGCAGGCATGTGAATAATGGGGTGTCGAATGTCATCAAGAAAGGAGACTTCGACATGAACCTGACTCAAATTTTGCTGGGGATTGCGGCAATCGCAGCGACGCTGCTTGCGCCGATCCTTCACAGCATAGGACAGAGCTTTTGCTTGTGGTGACACGCTAACCAAACGCTCCGCCCGGTCGTCAGGCCGGGCAGCCCCCGACCGCCCCCCCGGGCGGGGGCTTCTCCCCCACCCGCGGTCGGGGGCAGCCCTCAGTTCTCTTGGACCGACGTTGCTCACGCCTCAAACACCTCATCCACCGGCACTTGCAGCCCCGTCACGATCCCATTCGTCTGCATCGCCATGCCGATCACGGCCAGAAGCTCTGCGTGCATCTCGTCGCTCATCCCTTTGGCCCGCGCCCCCGCCGTGTGGGAATGCACGCAGTACGAACATCCGTTTGCCGTGCTCACCGCGACGTAGAGCATCTCCTTCACCAGCGGATCCAATGCGCCCGGGGCCATGACAACCTTCAACCGCTCCCACGTCGCTTTGAGCAACGCCGGATCATGGGCAAGCGCGCGCCAGAAATTGTTGATGTAGTCAGTTCCCCGCACAGCCCGGATGTCGTCGAAAACGGCCAGCGCCTCGGCGCTGACCTCCTCGTCTGTCAAAAGCGCTGCGGTCCCCATCAGACCATCGCGAAGATGCGCGCCGGACCGCCCGAGCCGCCACGATGCTTGGGTGCGCCGACGATGATGGTCGCCCCACTTGCCGGGACCTGGTCGAGGCCTGCGATGTTTTCGATCCCGAAACGACCGGTGGGCAACCACGCGTAATGCGTCGCGAAATCCGCCGAGATCCCGTGATCGAGCGAAAGCGTGTCCACAGCGATCGACCGTGCCCCCGTCTCCAGCAACATCTGCGTCGCCTCGATATGGAAACCGGGATAGTGCTGCGCCTCGCCATCGAAGCCCCGGAACGCATCACTGTCCACTTTCGCGGCCCAACCGGAATGCATCGCCACGCAAGCCCCGTCGGGGATGGCGCCATTGGCGTCGACCCAGGCCTGCACATCATCGGGCGTGACTTGCGTATCGGCATCCTCCGCGGCACGCGCCGCAATGTCGATCACGCAAAGCGGGGCCACCAGATCGCCCACGGGGATTTCATCAACGCTCAGACCGTCGGCACTGAAATGCAGCGGCGCGTCGATATGGGTGCCGGTATGCTCGTTGATCGTCAGATTGAACAGGTTGAAGCCCGCATCCGCAAAGTTCCAGACCTGCTCCGCGCCGAAGCCGGGCTCTCCGAAATAGGTCGGGAATTCGGCTGAAAGCGTGTGAGTCAGATCCACCACCCCGCTATGGCCGTCTGCAAGCGCCGGTGTGGCGGTGATGCCGCCCGTCGCCGCCGCGCCCACCGCCGCAGCCGCCGTTCCCTTGAAGAAGTTTCGCCGCGACAGCATTCGGTCCTTCACCGCATTCATCACGCAAATATCACACATCAGCTTTCCTCCCAGATTTTGCGCCCTCCGGCGCGTCAGCGTCCCAGATACGTTTCAAGATCGCGCGCCCTGCGTTCGGTCAGACGGGCAAGGCAGGCTTGCAGGATCATCGGCTGGATCGACCCCCCTTCGTAGTCGGCTGCCTCCATTTGGCAGGTCAGATCACGAAAGGTGATCCATGCCCGTTGCGCGGCCCGCAGGTTCTCCTCCCGCGCGGCATCGGACCGCGCAATCACCTGCTGGTAGGCGTCATTCAAGAGCCGGTCCCAGAATTGATTGTCCCGCGCCGCACATTCCGTCAGCGCAATCTGCGGCAACGCAGAGCGGTCGGAGCAATCAAGCTCCTGTGCAATCGCCGGGGCGGTCCACAACAGGGCGATGGCAAATGCAATCTTCATAAATCCCCCATGATCTGCTGGTTGAAGCCGAAGACCCGCCGCGCTCCACCATAGGGAACAAGCTGCACCTCACGCGTCTGGCCCGGTTCGAACCGCACCGCGGTGCCGGACGGAATATCGAGCCGCATTCCCCGCGCAGCCTCTCGGTCAAACGACAAGGCCGCGTTGGCCTCTCCGAAATGGTAGTGACTGCCGATCTGGACCGGACGGTCGCCGGTATTGGCAACGTCGACCCGGATGGCCGCAGCACCCGCGTTCAACTCGATCTCGCCCGGGGCGGGCATTACCTCACCGGGGATCATGCGCGCTCTCCCTGGCGGATCGGATGGTGGACTGTGACGAGTTTCGTGCCGTCCGGGAAGGTTGCCTCCACCTGTACGTCGTGGATCATCTCCGGTACGCCCGCCATGCATTGCTCGGCGCGGATCACGTGGGCGCCCGCCTGCATGAGGTCGGCAACCGAACGCCCGTCGCGCGCGCCTTCCACGACGAAATCCGTAATCAGCGCGATCGCCTCGGGGTGGTTGAGCTTGCACCCCCGCTCCAGCCGTCCTCGGGCCACCATGGCGGCGAGGCTGATCAGCAGCTTATCCTTCTCTCTCGGCGTCAGGTTCATTTGCTTTCCTAGATTTGCCAAACCCGGGGCAGCGGTGCCCCGGTCAGAACATGTGCCACGCGGGCCACGGCCCGGCGCAGCGGATGGGCATCGTGCGCCATAAACCGCGCGGTCAGCCGGCCGTCCCACGCACTTGCGGCGCAGCGGATCGTTCGGGGAAGGGCGGCGCGCACCCGGTCCAACCGATCCTCTGCGTCAGGCGCGATGCATGTCAGCGTGGCCAAGGCCACCGCCCCGCCCAGCCCCGCCGGGCTGTCACTTGCCAGATCCTCCGTCCCGATCCGAACGGCTTCGACCATCACGGTCCGCCCGCTACGGCGCACTTCGCGCCAATCCCTGAGCGAGAGGTCGCGCACCCGCTCCCCCATCGCGGCACGGCCCAAAACCAGCGTCTCCAGCATGACGAGGTCCGCATCTTCGGCCATGTCGATCTCCAGCCGCCGGTCGAGCCGCCCGCCGTCATAGAGGATCAGTTCCTGCGGCAGCCAGGCCAGCTTCGCCCCCGGGCCCAGCGTCAGGCGCGTCGTCACGGTTCCCGCAGGACCATGGCTCCGATAAAGCCGTTCCGCCGTCTGCGTCGTGCCCAATGCTGCGCCAGAGGTGACATCCAGTGCATAATCCAGCCGGTCGCCCCCGGTGATCCCGCCCGCCGTATTGAGGAACACGACCTCCGGCGCGCGCCCGAAGACGCGGGGCAACATCACCTTGGCGGAGCCTTCCTGCCTGAGATCGCGCAGAAGCCCGTCTTCCAGTCGGGCCAAGGCCCGGCCCTTCACCCGCTGATGGGATGGGAGTGCGGCAGCGTCAAACATTGCCCTGAGCGTAGGCGCGACGCGGCGAAGGGGGCAAGCGAACTCGCCCGATCCCGATATTTTCGCGTGCAACTGCCTATTTCGCGGGCATTTTCCGGACGCAACCAATGCGCGATCCGAGTCCGTCTTGGACGAACTTCGGCGGCAATGCACATGTCTGTCCTGGTGCCGCAACTCCGGTGCGACAGCACACCTTTAACCATCACCTGATACTACAGTCCCGCGATCCCACCACAGCCCACATCTTGTTCCGCACGGCGCAAGGGTGTAGCGCGGGTGCCATGACGACACGTATCACGATCCGCCGCCCCGACGACTGGCACCTTCACCTGCGCGACGGCGCCATGATGCGGAGCGTCCTGCCCGAAACCGCCCGCCATTTCGCCCGTGCGATCGTCATGCCGAACCTCGTGCCGCCCGTTGTTACCGCCGAAGATGCGCTCGCCTACCGTGACCGGATCGAAGCCGCCCTGCCCGACGGGGCGGATTTCACCCCGCTCATGACCCTCTACCTGACCGAGCGGACGGAGCCCGACGATGTCCAGGCCGCCCATGCCGATGGTTTGATCACCGCCGTCAAACTCTACCCCGCCGGGGCCACGACCAACTCGCAATCGGGCGTGACCGATCTCAAGAGTGTCTACCCGGTCCTTGAACGCATGGCCGAAATCGGCCTCCCGCTCTGTATCCACGGCGAGGTCACGACCCACGATGTCGACATCTTCGACCGCGAACAGGTGTTCATCGACACAGTGCTTGATCCGCTGCTTCGCGATATCCCGGAGCTGAAAGTGACGCTCGAACATATCACCACCTCCCACGGCGTCGATTACGTTCGAGAGGCGGCGGGCGACATCGCGGGAACGATCACGACGCACCACCTGATGATCAACCGCAATCACATGCTTGTCGGTGGGATTCGGCCCCACTATTATTGCCTGCCCATCGTGAAGCGCGCCGAGCACCAGCAGGCGCTGCGCCGTGCTGCCACATCCGGCCATCCCCGCTTCTTTCTTGGCACCGACAGCGCGCCGCATCTGGACGCGGCCAAGGAAACCGCCTGTGGCTGTGCGGGCGTGTTTTCGGCCCCCAACACGATGTCCTGCCTCGCCCATGTGTTCGAGGAGGAAGGCGCGCTCGACAGGCTTGAGGCGTTCACCTCGCTCAACGGTCCCGCGCGCTACGGCCTCGCACCCAACACGGCGACGCTCACCCTCGAAAAACGCGACGCCCCCGCGATCTACAAGGCAAAATACGACACCCCCGATGGCCCGCTCACCCTGTTCGATCCGGGCCACGCGCTTCACTGGCACGTTGTGGACTGACCCCTGTCTTCCATGTGCCGAAAATATCCCCGCCGGAGGCTGCGCAGCGCATGCCCGGCGCGCCACATCAGGACGACGCAATGATCCCCTCCACCTATCCCGATGATACCACGATGGCGGCGATGACCGCCCGGATGCTGCTGGATATCAAGGCGGTCCATTTCAACACCGACACGCTCTTCACCCACACATCCGGCAAACAGGCGCCGACCTATATCGACTGCCGCAAACCCATCGCGTTTCCCCGCGTCCGCTCCACGCTCATGGATTTTCTCGCCTGTAAGGTGATGCGCGCGGCGGGGCTGGAGGCATTTGACAACATCGCGGGCGGTGAGACGGCGGGCATTCCCTTCGCGGCCCTGGTGGCGGAACGCATGGCCCTGCCGATGTCCTATGTCCGCAAGAAGCCCAAGGGCCATGGCCGCACCGCCCAGATCGAAGGCGACATGCGCGAGGGGGAGCGCGTGCTTCTGGTCGAGGATCTGACCACCGATGGCGGTTCCAAACTCAGCTTCGTGGACGCAATCCGCAAGACCGGTGCTATGTGCAACCACACCGCCGTCATCTTCTATTACGGCATTTTCGACCAAGCGATCCCGACGCTGCGCGACAACGGGATTGAGCTGCATTGGCTCACGACATGGGCCGATGTCATCGCCGAGGCGCGGCGCGGTGGCGACTTCACCGAAGACACGATCGCCGAGGTGGAGCGATTCCTCCAAGACCCCGAAGGCTGGCGCGCGGATCGCGGGCTGAGTTGACGCGTCCCGTCCTCCACAAATATCTTTTTCCGTGTCCGATGCGTCACGTAAACCGGGCCTGACAGCAACATCTTGACGAATTGCACTCTTGAAGCGCAATATCTGCGCCTCGCCACCTTGCCCTTACTTGTCCTGACTTACCCACAGGATATCCAGATTGACGCCGCCGCAGGCCGTCGCGTTATACCCGCCGGATCAACAGCGCCCCGGTCCTACCAGACCCCGAGGGCGGGCCATCAGAGCAGTGCCCCGACGCGGGCAACCGGACCACACGCTTGGGGGAGCAGATGAACGAAGTCGCCGCATTCAATCCGAACCTACCGACCGATCCTTCGGCGGAGGACGCGGCCCCCGTCCTGCCCCATAACATCGAAGCCGAACAACAGCTGCTTGGCGCGATCCTCAGCTCCAACGACGTGCTCGACCGGGTCGATGATCTCGTGAAACCTGACCATTTCCACGACCCGGTCCATGCCGAGATTTTTTCCATGGCCGCCGCCCGCATCGCCAAGGGCCTGCAAACCGACGCCACCACGCTCAAGACCTTCGCCTCCGATATTCCCGGCCTGAAAGAACTTGGCGGCGCGGAATATCTCGTGAAGCTGCAACTCTCCGCAATCGCCACGTCTGCCGCGCGCGATTACGGCCAGTTGATCCATGACCTTGCGATCCGGCGGGAGTTGATCGACCTCGGCAACCGCGTCACCGACCGCGCCCGCGCCATGCGCGACGACGTGGCCCCCGATGACCAGATCGTCGAAGCAGAAAGCGAGCTTTTCGCGCTCGCCTCTACCGGGTCGAGCAACAAGGGCTTCCAAAGTTTCCTTTCTGCGCTGCACGACGCGGTGCAGATGGCCAATGCCGCCTACAACCGCCAGGGTCAGCTGGCAGGCGTCTCGACCGGGCTGACGGATCTCGACCGGATGCTTGGCGGGCTGCACGAATCCGATCTGCTGATCCTCGCCGGGCGCCCGTCGATGGGTAAGACGTCGCTTGCCACCAACATCGCGTTCAACGTGGCCAAGGCCTACCGCGAGGGCGTGAAGGAAGACGGCACCACGGGTACAGTTGACGGCGGCGTCGTGGGCTTCTTCTCCTTGGAGATGTCATCGGCGCAGTTGGCCCAGCGTATCCTGTCCGAGGCCGCTGAAATCCCGTCGGAGCTGATCCGTAAAGGCGACCTGAACGAGCAGGAATTCCAGCGCTACCTCAAGGCCGCGGGCGATCTGGAACGCTGCCCGCTCTATATCGACGACACGCCCGCCTTGCCCATCGCGCAGGTCGCCGCCCGCGCCCGCCGCCTGAAGCGCTCGCCCAAGGGTCTCGATCTGCTGATCGTGGACTACCTTCAGCTCCTCAAGGGCTCCGGCAGATCCGACAACCGCGTCAACGAAGTGTCCGAGATCACCCAGGGTCTCAAGGCCATCGCGAAGGAATTGGACATCCCGGTCATCGCGCTTTCCCAGCTCTCCCGCCAAGTGGAGAGCCGCGAGGACAAGCGCCCGCAACTCAGCGACCTGCGCGAATCCGGGTCGATTGAACAGGACGCGGACGTCGTGATGTTCGTCTATCGCGGCGAATATTACAAAGAGCGGGAAAAACCGGGCGAGGAGAACCTTGAAGCCATGACCAAGTGGCAGCAGGACATGGAAAGCCTTCACGGCAAGGCGGAAGTCATCATCGGCAAGCAGCGCCACGGCCCGGTCGGGGCGGTGGAACTGAGCTTCGAGGGCAAATTCACCCGTTTCGGCAATCTCGCCAAACCGTGGCAGGGCGACGGTCAGGGGTTCTGATCGCGCACGCAGCTTGACGCGCCGTGCATATCCGTTTTCCCTGCCGCCATGCCCATCACCGGCCTCAACCACATCACGCTTGCGGTCAGTGACCTGCCCCGCGCGCTGGACTTCTACCGCGACGTGCTTGGTGCGCGGCAAGTTACCGATGCGCCCGGCAGCGTATACCTTGATCTGGGTGGCATCTGGTTGTGCCTCGAACGCGCCGATCATGTGACCACGCGCGCCGATGACACGCACATCGCGCTCTCGTGCGGCAAGGCCGATTTTGACGCCCTCGCCGCCCGTATCAGCGCCCGTGCGGCCCTGTGGAAGGTGAATCGCTCGGAAGGTGCCTCGCTCTATTTCCTCGACCCCGACGGGCACAAACTGGAGCTGCATATCGGCGATCTCGCGTCACGCCTCGTCCATTATCGCAGCCATCCCGACAAAGGCGTCCGCGTCCTGAAACCGTAGCAACCTCACCCACGCCCCCTTGACCACGCGGCCTGCAAAGCCCATCCCCGCCCCATGGCCTCCGGAACCCTCACCATCGACCTTGGCGCGCTTGTCGCCAATTACCGCGCCCTCGCGGCGATGCATGGGGGCGAGACGGCGGCCGTGGTGAAGGCCGACGGCTACGGGCTGGGGGCCGCCCTAATGGCCCAAACCCTCGCCAAGGCCGGCACGCGGACGTTTTTCGTCGCGACTGCGGAAGAAGGTGCGACACTCCGCAGGAGTCTCGGACCCGGCCCCACGATCAATGTCTTTTCCGGGCATATGACGGGCGACACGGACGTCCTCCGCGATGCACGGCTCACCCCGATGCTGAACGCGCCCGAGCAACTTGCCCTGCACCTGTCATCCTTGCCCGACGCGCCCTACGGCATCCAACTCGATACCGGCATGAACCGGCTTGGCATGGAACCGGCCGATTGGGCGTCCATCCGAGGGGACGCGCGCGACGCGACGCTCTTGATCTCTCACCTCGCCTGCGCCGACGAACCCGATCACCCCCAGAATGCCGCGCAACTGGTTGCCTTCAGGGACATGACGGACGCGACCGACACGCCCCGATCACTCGCTGCAACCGGCGGCACGCTGCTTGGTCCAGACTACCATTTCGACATGACGCGCCCCGGCGTGGGCCTCTACGGTGGCCTGCCTTTCGCAGCGGCGCGCCCCGTCGTGCGCCTGTCCCTCCCCGTGATCCAGGTCCGGGATGTGGCATCCGGGGAGAGCGTGGGATACGGCGCGTCGTATGTCGCGGACACATCCCGCAGGATTGCAACGCTATCGGCCGGGTACGCCGATGGCTTGATCCGCGCCATGTCCGCGCGCGCCAAACTGTGGGCGGGCGATACGCCCTGCCCCCTTGTCGGGCGCGTCTCGATGGATTTGCTCACCGTGGATGTCACGGATTGCGCGGACCCGCCAAAGGCACTCGACATTCTCGGTCCGCACCAAACGGTCGATCAATTGGCCGAGGCCGCAGGGACCATCGGGTACGAGATCCTGACATCGCTCGGCGGGCGCTACACCCGGAAGGTGATCCAGCCATGACGCGCCTTGCCCCCTTCGGCGCGCTTGGGCGCACGATCCTGACGCTGCTGGCGCGGATCGGACAGGTTGCGATCTTCGCCCTGTCCGCGCTGCGCCACACTGTCGTTCCACCCATCTACCTCCGCGAAACGGCACAGCAATTCCTGACCATTGGCTGGCTCTCCCTGCCCGTCGTCGGCCTCACCGCGCTCTTCACCGGTGGCGCGCTGGCGCTGCAGATCTACGCGGGCGGTGCGCGGTTCAACGCGGAGGCCGTGGTCCCCCAGATCGTCGCAATCGGCATAACCCGTGAACTGGGCCCCGTTCTGGGTGGCCTGATGGTGGCGGGCCGGGTCGCCTCTGCCATCGCGGCCGAAATCGCCACGATGAAAGTCACGGAACAGATCGACGCGCTCCGCACGCTTTCCACCGACCCGATGAAATACCTGACGGTGCCACGCCTTGTCGCGGCCACCGTATCGCTGCCCATCCTCGTCGCCGTGGGCGACAGCATCGGTATCTTCGGTGGCTACCTCGTCTCCACCTCGCGGCTCGGCTTCAACGAGGCGGCCTACCTCGCCAACACGCGCGATTTCCTGGAGCTTTGGGACATCACCTCCGGCCTCATCAAGGGCGCCGCCTTCGGCTTCATAGTGGCCTTGATGGGCTGCTTTCACGGCATGAATTCCGGGCGCGGCGCGCGCGGTGTGGGGCGGGCCACAACGCAAGCGGTCGTCTCCGCCTCCATCCTGATCCTCGCCGCCAATTACCTGCTGACGGAAGCGTTCTTCTCCGCATGATACCGCCCCGCCCCTCTTTGCTTCGAAAATACCTCGGGGGTTTGGGGGCTGGCCCCCAACCAATCACGCAAGAAAATGCGGGCTTGCCCCGCTCCGCTGACCAAGACATCCGATGATAGCCAAGATCGCCCTCCACGACCTGAGCAAGAGCTTCGGCACCAAGCGTGTCCTGCGCGGGATCACGCTGGACGTGGACGACGGTGAAAGCCTCGTCGTGATCGGCGGCTCTGGCACCGGCAAATCGGTGCTCCTGAAATGCATCCTGGGCTTGATCCGACTCGATCACGGCACGATCGCGATCGACGGGCAGCCCCCCGGGTCCGCGGATTACCTCGACCAGTTCGGGATGCTGTTTCAGGGGGCTGCCTTGTTCGATTCCCTGAACGTCTGGCAAAACGTCGCCTTCCGCCTTCTGCGCGGGCCGCAGAAGCTGTCCCGCGCCGACGCGCGGGAGGTCGCCGTGGAGAAGCTCAAGCGCGTGGGCCTGTCGGCCGACACCGCCGATCTCTACCCATCCGAACTCTCGGGCGGGATGCAGAAACGCGCGGGCCTGGCACGCGCCATCGCGGCAGAGCCCGAGATCATCTTCTTCGACGAGCCCACGACCGGCCTCGACCCGATCATGTCCAATGTCATCAACGACCTGATCTCCGAAATCGTGTCCGAGATGGGGGCCACCACGATCACGATCACCCACGACATGTCCTCGGTCCGGGCGATCGCATCACGCGTGGCCATGCTCCATGACGGCAAGATCCGCTGGTACGGCGCCGTGTCGGACATGGACGATGCGGACGATCCCTATCTCAGGCAATTCATCGGCGGCCATGCGGACGGTCCGATCGAGACACTGCGCTGAGCCCACGGCTTTGCCCTTGCACGCACGCCGCGCGCCCGCCAAACGAGGGCCATGGACGCCGATATCACCCCCTCCATCGACTTCGTCGCCGCCACAAGTGGACCGCAAATCGCCTTGATCGGAGCGCTGGTCATCCTGATGCGGCTGATCCCGATCCTGATCGGACTGGGCGCGATCCTTAAGCTGCGTCGCTTTCCCCATTTGCGTGCCCTTCACTGGACACTGCTGACCTCCGCCGGACTGGCGCTATCCGTCGGCCTCGTCGATCTACTGGCCCGGGCCCTTGTCTCCGACGCGGCACGCCACTCCGGCACCTGGTTCTTCATCGTCTTGTTCGCAATCTCGTGGCTCGCCGTCACCTGGATCCGCAGCCTGTTGAAGACCCGGATGCAGCCGCGCTGGATCGACGTCGCCGCCTTGGCCGTGCTTGCCCTGGCCGTCGCCCTCGGCATCATCTTCGCTCTCACAGTTTCCGCACCTACCTGACGAAAGGCCTTCCCATGCCAACCCCCATCGCGATGATCGAGGCGCTGGCCACTCTTCTGTGGGTGTTTGCGTGCCTGAGTGGCGTCGCGTGGCTGCGCCGCCTTTGGCAATTAGAGCCGAACCGCCATGTCGCGGCGGTGACGGAGCTTCTGGGCAATCTTGTACCGGTCATGATCCTGCTCGTCGTCATCGTGCTGATCGGCGCATTGGTGGGCCTGCCATCGGTCGTGGCACTGATCGCGGTGATCTTTCCCGCCGGTTTGGCCTACGGCATCCAAGCGACCCTCTCGGACTTGAACGATACCCGGGCATTCCCGATCCTGCGCGTCGCCCTGACCTTGCTCATCGGCGCCGCCGTGATCCTACTCCGCCAAGTTCTTTAGGCCTTGCGCCCGACCCTGTCGCTCCCACATCGTGCAGGCTCGAACCACACAAGGCCCCGCCATGCCCCGCGCCCTGATTGCCGCCAATCTCTGCCTTCTGGTCCTGTTTCCGGTGTCGTGGTTCGCGCCCCTCATGCGCGCGGGCCTGCTGCCGTTCTTTAACCTGTCGGAAATCTCCATTCTGTCGGGCATCGGCGCGTTGTGGGAGGATGGAGAGGTCGCGCTGGCAAGCCTTGTCGCGCTCCTTGCGCTGGTGGCGCCGACGGGAAAGACGATCTGCCTCTCGCTCGTGCAGCTTTCCCGCGCGCCCACCCGCCTGCTGCCCGCACTGGAAATCGCGGGTAAGCTGGCCATGGCGGACGTGTTCCTGATCGCGGTCTATGTCACGCTTGCCAAGGGGCTGTCCGTCGGGCGGGTGGAGACGGCATGGGGCCTGTGGCTCTTCACCGCTTGCGTTCTGGCCTCGCTGACTATCTCCATCCTCACGAAACGCGCCGTCACGCAGCGGTAGGCGCATCATCGAGCCGCGATCCCCATTTCCATTGATCAAGAATTCCGCACGTCCCTTAACCCGACCCCTATTCCCCTTCCCCACGCGCATCGCTAAACCCCCGATATGGCCAAACCCGTCACTCAATTCACTTGCTCGTCCTGCGGGGCCGTCCACAAGAAATGGTCCGGCCGCTGCGACGATTGCGGGGAATGGAACACGATCCGCGAAGAGGCCCCCCTCGGCGCAGGTCCGGGCAAGGCCGCCCTCGGCTCGGCCAAGGGCAAAAAGATGGTCCTCAAGGATCTGCGCACGAAAGAGACACCGCCGCCCCGCCAATCCTCCGGCGTTGCGGAGTTGGACCGCGTCCTTGGCGGCGGTCTGGTGCCTGCGTCGGCCACCTTGGTGGGGGGCGATCCCGGCATCGGCAAATCCACACTTCTCCTGCAAGCCGCCGCCGCCTTTGCCCGGCAGGGGCTGAAGGTCGTTTACGTCTCGGGCGAGGAAGCCACGGCGCAGGTCCGGATGCGCGCCGAGCGTCTGGGCCTCAGCGACAGCGCCGTGATGCTGGCGGCTGAAACCAACTTGCGCGACATCCTCACCACGCTGGAGGCAGAGCAGCCCGACCTTGCCATCATCGATTCGATCCAGACGATGTGGCTCGACACCGTGGACAGCGCGCCCGGTTCCGTCAGCCAGGTTCGCGCGTCGTCTCATGAACTCACGACCTTCGCCAAGCGGCGTGGCACTTCCGTCATGCTGGTGGGGCACGTCACCAAGGAAGGCCAGATCGCGGGCCCTCGCGTGGTGGAGCACATGGTCGATACGGTGCTGTATTTCGAAGGCGAGCGCGGGCACCAATTCCGCATCCTGCGCTCGGTCAAGAACCGGTTCGGCCCGGCGGACGAGATCGGCGTGTTCGAGATGACGGGCCGTGGCCTGGCCGAAGTCGCCAACCCCTCCGCCCTGTTTCTCAGCGACCGGGAGGAACCCGCACCGGGCTCCGTCGTCTTCGCGGGCATCGAAGGCACGCGCCCCGTCCTGGTCGAATTCCAGGCCCTTGTCGCGCCCTCCAACCTCAGCCAGCCGCGCCGCGCGGTTGTGGGGTGGGATGGCTCGCGGCTCAGCATGATCCTTGCTGTGCTGGAGGCGCGCGCCGGCATCTCGTTCCAGGGCCTGGACGTCTACCTCAACATCGCGGGCGGCATGCGCATCTCGGAACCCGCCGCCGATCTGGCCGTTGCCGCCGCGCTGCTTTCGGCGCGTGAGGACGCAGCTTTGCCCCGCGAAACCGTGGTTTTCGGGGAACTATCGCTCTCGGGCGCGCTGCGTCCGGTGTCTCAGGCGGAAAATCGGTTGAAAGAAGCGGTGAAACTTGGTTTTTCCACCGCAATCGCCCCCTCGGGCTGCCGGATCGCCGACAATGCAGGTGTCAAGGTGCAGTCGATGGCGGATCTCCCTGCTTTCGTGGGAGAGGTCTTCGGGGCAGGATAACGCGCGCGATGCGATGCAAGAGGGCTGAGGGCAGACATGGACGGATTCACCATTTTCGACGGGGTCGTCGGCGGGGTCATCGTGATCTCGGCCATCCTTGCCTATGCAAGGGGTTTCGTGCGTGAGGTCATGTCGATCCTGGGATGGATCGCCGCCGCCGTCGTGGCTTTCCTTTTCGCGCCCAACGCCCTGCCGCTGATAACCGAGATCCCCTATCTCGGCGATTTCATCGGCGACAGCCGGGAATTGGGCATACTGGCAAGCTTTGCCATCGTATTCGTCGTGGCCCTTGTGGTCGTGTCCCTGTTCACGCCGCTCTTCTCTTCGGTCGTGCAACGGTCCGCACTTGGCGGGATCGACGCGGGCCTTGGTTTCCTCTTCGGCGTGGCGCGTGGTGTTCTGCTCGTCGTCGTGGCGCTGATCGCCTATGACCGCGTGGTGGGCGACGAACCGATCCCGGCCATTTCCGAAAGCCGCTCCGCCGCTGTCTTCGCTTCCATGCAAGAACAGATTGAGGCGCAGATCCCCACGGACATGCCCGGCTGGATTCTGGAACGCTACAACACGCTTGTCGGGGAAGAGCCGGGAAGTGACGCCGCGCCCGCCTCGGAATAGCACCTAGTCCGCGAGGAACAGGTCCACCGCATCCATCATCTGTCCGAAGGCAGGATCGGACGGCGGGATGATATGGTTTGACGTCTCCAGCGACTGAAACTCCGCATTCGGCAGGCGACGTGCGAGCGTCAGGCTCTGCGCCCTGGGATGGATCGCGTCGCCCTGGGACGACAGGACAAGCGCGGGCGCGAGGACCTGTTCCAGTATGGCAGAGGCATCAAATGCACCGATGGCCAATCGCAGGTTAGCCGCTTCTTCGGCACTGGCCGACACGGCCTGCATGGAGGCGATGCTGTTGGTCTCTGCCAGATCGGCATCGGGCAGGAACACCTTGGTGAAGGCCTGCACGAACGGGCTCGCCGGATCGCCCCACCCCGCCCGGATCATCGACACCATCGCCTGCGTCGCGTCCACATCGCCGCGCAAGATGGACCCCTCGACAAACCCGTTGACCAGAACCATCCGCCGAATCCGCCCCGGATGCCGCGCCGCGTAACTCAACACCACAGGCACGCTTTGCGAGACCGCGAAGACATCCACCGGGCCTTCGGTCGTTGCATCCAAAACGCAGGCCAGATCATCGACAAACTGCGATTGCGTCAGGGCCGCGACACCCCGCTGGGACAGGCCCGACCCCCGAGGATCATATCGGACCAACCGCCGCCCGTGGCCCAGCCGCTCCAACCACGGGCGCCAGACCGGGTTAGACCAATCATGTTCCAGATGGGACAGCCAATGCCCGCCCCGCACCAGCACCGGGCCCTCCTGCCCCGACGTCGCATATGCGATCGACGTGCCGTCGGCTGAGGCGATGTAGCGGATCACCTGCCGGTCTGACATCGGCGCATCGGGTTTCGGCAGGCCGCCGTGCCTGTTTACCGGAAGCACCAATTGCACGCCCCGCCGCGGCACTGTCCTGAGCACCGCCTGCGCTTTGCCCGTGTCCCCAAGGGCGGCGCGAGCGGCGCTGATCCGCGCGCTCAACGTCGCTTCCGACACGATCCGCCCCTTCCAGACCTGCGCGATCATGTCGTCGTAACTCAGCAGATCGGGGGCCGCCTTCGCCAGGGCCGCGATCAGGTCGAAGACCTGCGGCTCCACATGCACGGGCATGCCACCAACGACCAGGCGATGGCCTGCAACGTCCAACTCGCATGGTCCGAATTCATACCGCATGACCGATCCTGACGCGAAATTCTGCGCCGTCTCAAGGCCTTTGGACGCCCTTGAGGACAAATCACGATGTCCTTCAGGATATCTTCAGACCGGCTTCAAGCGCCGTGATCCGACCTGTCTCAGACTTTGGACATCACGATCAAACGGAGGCACTGACATGACCGACACAATCAAAACCCGCGCCGATGGATCCATCGACACCGCCCATTACATGGCCATCGGACGTCGGGCCCGCGCCCAGGCCGCGGCGGAGATGTTTGGCCGCACAAACGCACCCCGCCGCTCCGGCCCGAAGATCACTCTGCTTCTGCCGTGCTGCCTTCTTGGAGTGATGCAGATCCTTGCGCTTCCCGGCCTGGTCTGAGCAACCTATCGGCTGCCGAAGCTGCGCGTCATACCCAAAAGCAGCAGCAGAAGCGCGCCGCCAAGGTACATCCACAGGCCTGCGCGGACGAAATCGCCCACCAATTCCCAGGCCTGTCCGAGGTCTTGTAACGACACCTGGAATGGCAGGCCGATATCGCTGCCTATGTCCTCGGCCTGCAGGTAGTAATGCACCCCAAGCGCAAGGGGCGATGCGCCGGCGAGGATGGCCAGCAGGCCCGACGCCCGGCCCAGGATCGCCACAAGTGCCGTCAGGGCGGCCAGGGCGAAGCCCGCCAGGAACACCCGCGCCTGCCACGTGCCGCTGTCGATGATCTCCTGGTAGGTGTCGCCGATCACGGCGGCAGGGGAGAATTCCTGTCCCGCGAAGGGCGGCTCGACCCAGGTGACGAAATAACTGCCTGCCATGGCGGCGCCCGCCAGAAACATGACCAACCGCATATGCCTCTCCAATCGTGTTCTTGTTTTGCGGGCAGCCTACCTGAAATCGACGTGCCGGTCCATTGCGCGGCGTTCTGCCACGCGAAGTATGATCGTTTGATGACACCACGCCCCCCGCACCTTATGTGAAGGATGTTGCCACGCCCCGGAGATTCGCCCGATGGACGAGACACAGTTCCCCCGCCACCCGTTCGACGCCGGGGACGACGACAAGCTGCGTGAGGAATGTGGGGTATTCGGGGTGATCGGCGTGGCGGACGCCGCCAATTTCGTAGCCCTCGGTTTGCACGCTCTCCAACATCGCGGACAGGAAGCGGGCGGGATCGTCACTCACCATCCCGATACCGGATTCAACCAGCAGCGCCGCATGGGCCTCGTGCGGGACAATTTCACCTCGCAAAGCATGATGGCGCAATTGCCGGGCCGGATCGGCATCGGGCATGTGCGCTATTCCACCACCGGCTCCAAGGGCCAGACCGCGATCCGGGACGTCCAGCCGTTTTTCGGCGAGTTTTCCATGGGTGGTGCGGCAATTGCCCATAACGGCAACATCACCAACGCCAACGCCCTGCGCCGCGAATTGATCGAACGCGGCTCGATCTTTCAAAGCACTTCCGACAGCGAATGCATCATCCACCTGATGGCACGCTCCATGGGCCAGAACATCCCTGACCGCATGGAAGAGGCCCTGCGCAAGGTCGAAGGCGCGTTTTCGGTTGTGGCGATGACCCGCACAAAGCTGATCGGCTGCCGCGACCGTCTGGGTGTGCGCCCGCTGGTTCTGGGCCGGGTGGGCGACGGATGGGCGCTGGCGTCGGAGACCTGCGCACTCGACATCATCGGCGCGGAATTCGTCCGCGAGATCGAGGCCGGAGAGATGGTGGTCATCACGCCCGATGGCGTCGAAAGCCACTTTCCCTTCCGCCCCGCCAAGTCGCGCTTCTGCATCTTCGAACATGTCTATTTCAGCCGCCCCGACAGCCAGTTGGGCGGGCGTTCCGTCTATGAAACGCGGGAAAATATCGGCCGTGAACTGGCGAAGGAAGCGCCGGTCGACGCCGATCTGGTCTGCCCCGTCCCGGACAGCGGCACGCCTGCCGCCATCGGCTATTCCCTGCAAAGCGGCATCCCCTACGCCATGGGGATCATCCGCAACAATTACATGGGTCGGACCTTCATCGAACCCACCGCGGAAATCCGCAACATGGGGGTCCGCCTGAAACTCAATGTGAACCGCGCCCTTATTCGCGGCAAGCGCGTGATCCTGGTCGATGACAGCGTCGTGCGCGGCACAACCAGCCGCAAGATCAAGGAGATGATCCTTGATGCGGGCGCGGCAGAGGTGCATTTCCGCATCGCCTCGCCCCCCACCGCATGGCCGTGCTTCTACGGCGTCGACACGCCCGACCGCGAAAAGCTGCTCGCCGCCACCATGTCCGAGGACGAGATGCGCGATCACCTCGGCGTCGCGTCGCTGCGGTTCCTCACGCTCGACGGCCTCTACCGCGCGGTCGGAGAGGCGGAAGGGCGCGATCCCCAATCGCCAAGCTATTGTGATGCGTGCTTCTCGGGTGTCTATCCCGTCAAACCCAAGGACCAGTTGGCGAAGGGGTTCCAGATGGTCGAGGCCGCGGAATGATCCGCAAGCTCTTCAGCCGCCAGAAGTCCGTGAAGGTCGTGCCGGAGGAAGAACTTGCCCGCCGCCTGACCGATCCCGAATATCGCTGCGCGTGTTGCAATGTCGAGCTGCGCGCAGGCACCGGCGTCGTCCGGCCCGAGGCACCTTTCAGTTGGAAGAACCCGCCAGAGCCTGATCCCGACGAGGTGTTCGAGAATGGTGGGGCGGAGATCTTTACCGAGAATTACGCGCGTCGTGACGGCGACAACCTTTTGCGCGCCTACCTTCCGATCCCGGTCAGGGGCACTGACCGGGAGGTATTCATCGGCGTCTGGTGCTCGCTGAAGGCCGGCAACCATGCCCGCTTCCGCTCCGCCCAAGCGCGGGGGGAGGCCGACAAGCTGGGGGAGATGTTCTCGTGGCTTTACACGCAATTGCCTCGCCTGACCGGCCCGCTTCTGACCGCGGGCGCACTTGTCCCCTATTCGGACGGGCGCACGCCGCTTTACTGGATCACCGACAAGAAGCACCCGTTCCATGCCTTCCAGCAGGACGGGATGAGTGCCACGGACATCCTCTCTCTTTACGAGGATTTCGGTTGCGGCGACATGGTCAAGCACCTCAAGGCGTGAACCGGCTCAGCTGCCGACGAAGTGCAGGATCAACCTTTCCTCCCCATCGTCCGTGCCGATCACGACATGGATTGGATTGACCAGCCCCATAAGATTTGTGTCCTCGGGCAAACGCCCCTCCGCAAGACAGCCACGGGATGCCCCATCGACATGGATCGCAGCGACGCGGTAGCCGTCCCCGTCGCGCTGATCCGGGTTGAGGTAGTTGATGCCGACGCCCAAGTCATCACCGGCACAGCGCGGGTCGGTCATGAAATGCGCGGCATCGGGCCCCGCCTCCCTCGCGTAGCCGGTACCGGGGGCGAAAAGGCCCGCCTCGGGCAACTCGTCGATCAGCGCAAACAGACCCGGCACTCCGAAGGCGACCCCGACAAGCTCGGGTGAGTGTCCGGGGAAGACGAATTCAAAGGGCGCGGGCAGAAGATTGGCGGTGTAAACGCCGTCCAGAGCCTCCAGCGGCACCTGCACGCCGTTTTGCGTTACCCGCAGGCCAAGGCCCAGACTGGTGCCATCGACGCGATCATCCGCAATTGCGGGTGATGTAAGGCACAGGCAAAGGCCAAGCGCGAAATTGCGCATCGCGGACCTCCTCCGAACAGAAAACGACCGGCCCATGGTGAGGACCGGTCGCGAAATTTCAACGGCTGGAAAACCGCACTTGGCGGCAGCGTTCAGCGGCGCGACAGCGCGGCCCATCCGCCGGTCACGATAAGCGCGGCCAGAACCGCTTTCACCGCGTCCCCGATGAGGAAGCCCGACACGAAATGCGTCCAGTAAAAGCCGAGGCCCTGCCCGGCCCAACCGGCCTCCACACCAACGGCAGACGCAAGGCCCATCGGCCATGCGAGGCCGGGGATATAGAGCAAAGCGGAGATCACGATGCCCGCCAGCGCCGTGCCGACAAAGCCGCGCGCAATACCGCGCTCCGCCGCCCAACCGGCCGCCCATGCCATGAACACGAACCCGATCAGGAAACCGCCCGTGGGCCCGAAGAAGGCCGCAGGCCCCATCGCCGTGGTGGGGGAGAAGACCGGAAGGCCCGCCGCGCCCTCGGCCAGATACGCGATCAGCGTGATGGCACCCAGGCGCGAGCCGAAGGTGAAGCCGACCGCAAGGATCGCCAGAGTCTGCAAGGTCATCGGCACCGGGAACATCGGCACGGATGTGCGTGCGGCCAAGGCAATCAGGATCGTGCCGCCCAGAACCAGAAGCGCCTTGCGCAGAAGGCCCTCATCCCCAAGCGTTGCGGAAAGTAGAGTATCGGTCCGGCCCATGTCCAAAGGCTCCTTCGTGTCGCGTTGAATGACGCCGGGCGCGTGCGGCCCGTCGCCATCGGTATTCCCGCCCGATCCGGGGAAGTCAAGCAAGCGGGTCTTGCATCCGGAACGCCAAGCGGGCATCTGGCCGCCCATGACAGACAAACCCCTTACCGATCACGTTGCCCTTGTCACCGGCGCCTCGCGCGGGATCGGCGCGGCGTCCGCCCTGTGGCTTGCGGGTCAAGGCGCACATGTCGTCGCAGTGGCCCGCACCATCGGCGGGCTGGAGGAGTTGGACGACCGCATCAAGGCCGCGGGCGGACACGCGACCCTTGCGCCCATGGACCTGACCGATGACGGTGCCATCGCGCATCTGTGCCGGTCGGTCCATGACCGATGGGGGCGGGCCGACATCTGGGTCCACGCAGCGATCCATGTCAGTGCCTTGACGCCCGCGCCGCACATACAACCCAAGGACCTGGACAAGGGCATCGCCACGAATATCCGCGCCTTCTCGCGCCTGATGACAAATATCGAGCCGCTGATCGCGCCGTCGACATCCCCCACCGCCGTATTCTTCGACGACCAATGGGATGCCAAATTCGCAGGCCCGTACGCGATGTCGAAGGCCGCCCAACGGGCGCTTGTGGAATGCTGGCAGGCCGAAAGCGTCAAGACCGGCCCCGCCGTGCATCTGGTTCGTCCCAAGCCCATGCCCACGGCCGTGCGTGCACGGTTCTATCCCGGCGAGGATCGGGAGAAATTGGCCGACCCCCACGCCGAAGCCGCGCGCCTTTTGGCGCCGATCTTCGCCAGCTCCATCACATGAAAAAGCCGCGCCTTGCGGGCGCGGCTTCCCCTTCATTCCTAGAGCATCTCAGCGGGGCGACAGATCGTCGGCCAACGCCTCAGCCCGTGCGGTCAACTCGGCCAGACCATCGGTCAACTGGTCCGGCAATTCCGTGCGCGGGCCGGCCTCCTGCAATTCCGAGATCCGGCGCGCCCGGTCGGCCAGTCGTTCCTCGGCGGAGCGGAGCGCCCTGTCCTGGGCCGCGATCTTGTCCTGCAATTCGCGTAGATCGTCCTCCAGCGCCGCCGTCTTGTCGGCCAGCATCAGGCCCGCCATCAACAGCATCCGCTCGGGCGGCATCCGCCCGATCTGCCCCAGAACCACCGCCGCTTCGGTGTCCAGCATCTTGGCGGCGGAGCGCAGGAAGTTCTCCTCCCCCTCCTGACACGCGACGGAAAAGACGCGGCTTCCAATCTCGATTTCGACCTCAGGCATGGCTCACCTCATCCGCTGTCTCGATCCCGGCTTCCAGATCGGCCACGATGCGGCCCAGTTCAGCCGCCTCGACGCCGCGCAGATCGCGCAGGGCCTGCAATTCCGTTTGCAACGCCTCGACCCGCGCATCGCCGTCGGCAGCGTCACCTGTCCGCGCTTTTTCCAGCTGCGCGGCCAGATCCTCGGCCCGGGCCTGGGCCACCCGCAGATCGCGGCGCAGCTCCAGCATCCGGTCATCGGGGTCGCCATCGCCGGTGGCGCGCAATTCGTCGGCGACATCCTTGGCGGCATCGCATTCGGCGCGTGCAGCATCACGCTCTTCGCGCACCCGCTCCAACCGGCGGTTCAGAACCGCGATGGCGGCCTCGTGATCTTCGTTGACCTCTGGGGCGGCCTGGGCCTGAGCGCGCGCGGCTTCCAGTTCATCTGCCGCCGCATCCAGGGCGGCGCGCATCTCCGCAATCGTGGCGGTGCGTGCGGCCAGCTCCGCCTCTACCGTGCCACGCCGTGCCTCCGCCTCCGCCGCGCGGCCTTCCAGCGCGTTGAGCGTCGCCATGTCGACCGAGGGCATTGCCTCGGCCCGCTCCTTGGTCAGTTCCTGCTGGGTCTCGGCAAGGGTGTCCTGGGTCTCGGCCAGCCGCGCCTCCAGCGCGTCGACCCGTTCGCTCATCTCCGCGGCGCGGGCCTCGGCCTCTGCGCGGGCCTCTTCCGCGGCGGCCAGATCGCCCCCGTCCTGTCCCGCGTCGGAGCGGGACGCGCCACCAGCACCCGCCGCGATCCCTGCAGAGATCCGGTCGAGCGCGCGCGCCAGTCGCGCCTCCAGTTCCGTCAGTTTCTCGAATTCGGCACTGTCACCCATCACGGCGTTGCCCCCTCGCCTGACCGCACAACCGGGTGCGCGGCGTTTTCGGTTTCCATTCACCCCCTCAGGATGTCGGGCATTGCCCCGATCTTTCCCTGCGGCGTTTCGCGCCCTGCCTCCGGCGCGTTCCCTAAAGAGCACCCAATCAGGCGCGATTTGCAAGGTTTTCCGCGCGGAAATGGCCGAAAACGGCGTGTTTGGGCCGCCTGGGCGTCTTGCGCCCCCCGTTTGCTTTGGTATCACCGCAGCCGAGCCCTGCCGTGCGCCCCATGCGCCCTTTCGCTGCCAACAAGGATCACCTCTCCATGGACATCGCCGCCCTCGCCGCCGCCAATCCCGACCATTGGGCGCGCGCCGCCTGTATTCGCACCCTGACGCTCGATGCCGTGGCCGCCGCCAATTCCGGCCATTCCGGAATGCCGATGGGGATGGCGGATGTGGCGACGGTGCTGTTTGACAAGCACCTGAGCTTCGATGCCTCCGCCCCCGATTGGCCCAACCGCGACCGCTTCATCCTCAGCGCAGGCCACGGCTCCATGCTGATTTATTCGCTTTTGCACCTCACGGGCTACGCCGACATGACGCTGGAGCAGATCAAGAATTTCCGCCAGTTGGGCGCGATCACCGCGGGCCACCCGGAATACGGCCATGTGAAGGGGGTGGAGACGACCACCGGCCCCTTGGGCCAGGGCATTGCCAATGCGGTGGGCTTTGCGATGGCCGAGGAATTCTTGCGCGCCAAATGGGGCAAGAAGGTCATCGACCACTACACCTACTGCATCGCCGGCGACGGCTGCCTGATGGAGGGGATCAGCCAGGAAGCGATCGCGCTGGCCGGACGGCAGGAATTGAGCCGCCTTGTGGTCTTCTGGGACAACAACAACATCACCATCGACGGGGAAGTGTCGCTGTCGGATCGGACCGACCAGATGGCGCGGTTCGCGGCCTCCGGTTGGGACGTGTTCGAATGCGACGGCCACGATCCCGCGGCCATTGATGCCGCGATCACGGAGGCCAAGGCCTCCGCCGGGCCCGCGATGATCGCCTGCAAAACGCATATCGCCATCGGGTCGAGCGCGCAGGACACCGCCAAGGGCCACGGCGCGCTGACCGATGCCGACCTCGTCTCCGATACCAAGGCCGCCTATGGCTGGACTTATCCCGCCTTCACCATCCCGCCGGAGCTGAAATCCTGGTGGGAAAGCGTGGGCGCCCGCGGCGTGGGCGCGCGCAAGGATTGGGAAGACCGGTTCGCGGCCCTGTCCGCAGGCAAGAAAGCCGAGTTCGAGCGCGCCTTTGCAGGCGAGATGCCAAAGAAACTCAGCGCGACGGTCAAGGCCCTGAAAAAGCAGTTGTCCGAGGAACGCCCGAAGGTCGCGACCCGCAAAGCCTCCCAGATGGCGCTGGAAGTGATCAACACGGTGGTGCCCGAAACACTAGGCGGGTCGGCTGATCTGACCGGGTCGAACCTGACCCATACCGGCGGGCTTGGCACGTTCTCGCCGGAGGATCGCAAGGGCCGCCATATCCACTATGGCATCCGCGAACATGCCATGGCGGCGGCGATGAATGGCATGGCCCTCCATGGCGGCGTGAAGCCCTATGGCGGGACCTTTTTCACGTTCACCGACTACGCCCGCCCCGCGATGCGCCTGTCAGCCCTGATGGGGATCGCGCCGGTCTATGTGATGACCCACGATTCGATCGGCGTGGGCGAGGACGGCCCGACCCACCAGCCAGTCGAGCACCTGGCGATGCTGCGCGCCACGCCCAACATGAACGTGTTCCGACCCGCCGACGCGGTGGAAACGGCGGAAGCGTGGGAATTGGCGCTGACCTCCACCACCACACCCTCGACGCTGGCCTTGTCGCGCCAGGGATTGCCGACGGTCCGCACCGGGCACAAGACGAAGAACCTGACAGCGCAGGGGGCCTATGTGCTGGCCGATGCCGAGGGCAAGCGCCAGGCGATCCTGATGGCAACCGGCAGCGAAGTGGCGATCGCCATGGCGGCGCGGGACCTGTTGCAGGCCGATGGGATCGGTTGCCGGGTCGTCTCCATGCCCTGCTGGGAATTGTTCGAGGCGCAGGACGAAGCCTACCGCAAGCGCGTGTTGCCCGGCGGCCCGGTCCGCGTCGCCGTGGAGGCCGCGATCCGCTTCGGTTGGGACCGCTGGCTCTACGGGGAGCGGGGCAAGCGTGAAAAAGCTGGCTTCGTCGGCATGCATGATTTCGGCGCATCGGCCCCGGCAGAGGATCTTTACACGCATTTCGGGATCACGGCGGAGGCTGTGGCCGAGAAGGTGAAATCGCTTCTGAAATAGGGGAGCGCCCGGACCGGGCTCGGGGGGCTCCCGCCCGGCGCCGGCACCGCTGACGCGGGCCGGCTTCCGTTGGGCTCGGCGCGGGCCAAGGCCCGCGGGGCCCGTCGGATCAGTCGCTGCATGCGGGCAGGCGTCCGGCGCTTTTGGCCCGGGTCGGGATTGCCTCCGGCGGGGATATTTTCAGCACATGGAAGACCGGGAGCGGCGTTTTGCTCACGCGTGATAAGGTGGGTCAAGCCTTTGATGCCAAACGCAAACCGTCTCTTCGGTAACCTTTCGTTAACGGTTTTGGTGAGCGTCGGGACGCCTTAATGCGCCTCTTCCGCCTCGCCGCCGAGGCCCACGGCGCGCAAAAGGGGGCCGATCACCTTCTGCACCACCGGGATCAGCAGCAGTCCCAGGACCAGGCCGCCGATGCCGTCGATCACGGCCTTGACCAGCCAGTTGCCGAACCCGTTTTCGCCCGCGATATTCTGGGCGACGTCATGGATCCAATCCTCCGGCCCGTGCCATCCGATCTCCGCCACCGCGTGCACGATGATGGAGCCGCCGACCCAGAGCATCGCTGCGGTGCCCACGATAGTCAGCCCCTTCAGGAAACCGGGCATGCCGCGCACGATCAACTCGCCGATCTTCTGGGTCGCCCCGAGCCGCCCGTTGGACGCCATGTGAAGCCCCACGTCGTCCGCCTTCACGATCACCGCAACGGCCCCGTAGACCAGGATGGTGATCCCGATCGCCACCACGGCGAGGGCGGCGGCGCGGAACCACAGCGAATCCGTCTCCAGCGCGGCCAAAGCGATCGTCATGATCTCTGCGGACAGGATGAAGTCGGTCTTGATCGCCCCGCGCACCCGCTGCTCTTCCAGATGGGCGCTGTCCTCGGCCGACATCTTCTTCTTGGCCAGTTCTTCGACCGGATCGGGATGGGGCCTCAACCAGTGCCAGACCTTCTCCGCCCCTTCGAAACACAGATACGCGCCCCCGAAGATCAGGAAGACCGGGATCAGCCAAGGCGCAAAGACCGACAGCAGCATGGCCAGCGGCAACAGGATCACCAGCTTGTTGAAGATGGACGCGCGCGCGATCTTCCACACGATGGGCAATTCGCGCTTGGCGGCGAAGCCGTGGACGTATTTCGGCGTCACCGCGGCATCGTCGATGACCGCGCCCGCGGCCTTCGCGCCCGCCTTGGCCGCCTGCCCGATCACATCGTCGACGGAGGCTGCCGCAACCTTCGCGATGGCTGCCACATCGTCCAACAGGGCCAATAATCCGCTCATCCGCTCGCCTCCGAGATCTGCCTTGGATTGGGCATATACATCTTGAGCCAACCACGTCCACCCGTCGCAGGTTCCGCGCGCCGTTAGCGCAACCAATGCATGTTTGCGCCACCGGTTCCGCTAACATACGGAAATCACGCCGCTTTCGGGTTCACAGGCGCGCCACACTTGCCTATCCAGATCGGCAAATGGCGCAGCGACGGGACCCATGACATGACCATAACCCTCGGGATCAACGGCTTCGGGCGGATCGGGCGCGCCACGCTTGCCCATATCGCGGAAAGCGCGCGCAACGATGTGCAGGTCGTCAAGATCAACGCAACGGGCCCGATCGAGACCAACGCCCACCTGCTGCGCTACGACAGCGTCCATGGCCGCTTCCCCGGCGAGGTCCGGGTCGAGGGTGATACGATGGATCTGGGGCGCGGGCCGATGAAGGTGTTTTCGACCTATGAACCGGAGGAGCTGGATTGGGAGGGCTGCGATGTGGTCCTCGAATGCACCGGCAAGTTCAACGATGGACACAAGAGCGCCATTCACCTGGAACGGGGCGCGAAGAAAGTCCTGATCTCCGCCCCCGCCAAGAATGTGGATCGCACGATTGTTTATGGCGTGAACCACCGCGACCTGCGGGCCGAGGATCGGATGATCTCCAACGGGTCATGCACCACGAATTGCCTCGCCCCGTTGGCGAAAGTGCTGAACGAGGCGATCGGGATCGAACGCGGGATCATGACCACGATCCACAGCTACACCGGCGACCAGCCGACGCTCGACCGTCGCCACAAGGACCTCTACCGTGCGCGCGCTGCCGCCATGGCGATGATCCCGACCTCCACCGGCGCGGCCAAGGCCCTGTCGGAGGTGATGCCCGAGATGGAAGGCAAGCTCGACGGCACCGCCCTGCGCGTGCCCACGCCCAACGTCTCCGCCGTGGATCTGACGTTCGAGGCCGCGCGCGACGTGACCGCTGCCGATGTGAACGAGGTCGTGGCCGAGGCCGCAAACGGCCATATGGGCGCGGTTTTGGCCTATGATCCGGAACCGAAAGTCTCGATCGACTTCAACCACACGCCGCATTCCAGCATCTTTGCCCCGGACCAGACCAAGGTCGTCGGTGGGCGCACCGTGCGCGTTCTGGCCTGGTACGACAATGAATGGGGCTTTTCGGTGCGCATGGCCGATGTGGCGGGCGCCATGGGGCGCCTGGTGCACTGATTTAATAGGTCTCGATCTGTGGCGCATAGTCAGCGATGTCGTAGTAATCGCCCTTGTCCCTGACAAAGATATGCTTGCCGGTGTGAAGGCCGGTCGGCGCATCCAGGCAGCCGGCGGCGATCCCGATGCCCTCTTCGTCATTCATCCGGTAAAACAGGCTCGACCCGCAGCCCGAGCAGAAGCCACGCTTGGCGAAATCGGAAGATGCGTACCATGTCTAGGCCCTCATCCGTCTCGAAGGTCAGTGCAGCAAACGGGGCGTGGGTGGAGGCCCATACATTTCCACTGGTCCGGCGGCATTGCCCGCAATGGCAGATCGTGACCGCCGCGCGCGCGCCTTTGACCGTAAACCGGACCTTCCCGCAATCGCATCGCCCTGTCAGCATCTCGACACCCCCTAGCGAAGCCGTCCGTAGAACGTCATCCGCGCACTTTCCGACAGCGCCACGCCGGGTTCGGCGTTGTAGGCGAGCACGGCCAGCATTCGCGTCGTGTCGCTCTCATTCGGGCTGACCCTATGGATCGAGTTGCGGCCCCGGAACAGGACCAGCGTTCCGGGCTCCATGCTCAACACGTCCGGCGCGACCGCCCCGTCCAGCAGCGCGCGCACGCCGTCATAATTCAGCTCTCCGGCATCGGCATCGCGCAGGTCGCGCAGGAACTCGAACCGGCTTCCCGCCTCGGGTTTCTGGATCAGCAGCGTGATCGCGAAGGACGAATTGTCGAAATGCCACCCAAGCTCCTGCCCGCGTTCGGCATAGTGGATGTTGATCGAAGACAGCGGATCGGCATAGGGGTGCACCTCCGCCTGCCCCGTCACGCGTTTCACGAAGTCCCGGAAGGCGGGCGCATCGTAGAGCTGCCTCAGCGGCGAGTTCGGCGCGATAACATCATCGCAAATGCATCCCTTGGACGATACGACCTGCCGGTTCGCGGGGTGGTCCGGGGGAAAGCGCGGATCTTCCGGGGTGAGGTAGACGGAATGGCTCTGCGCGCAGAAATAGGTCCGCGCGCGCCCCGCCTCCCCCTCGCGCCGCATCTCTTGCAAGGCATCCGGCGTGATGAAGTCGGACAGGACCAGGACCCCGTCGCGATCCAGCCGCTCCCTGCACGCCGCGCCGAATGCCGGATCGTCCACCGGGTGGCGCGCCAGATCGACGATATCGTTCAAAGCCATGGCAACACGCCTCCTTCTGCCGGCGATACTCTTGACCGGGGCGCGCGCGAACTGAACCCCAAATCCACAGGCCGCGCCCCGGTTCACCCTTTACCAACCCTGCGCCGCACACCAGAATTCAGGCCGAACGCCCCTGTCCCGAAAGTGGAGATGCGCCCGATGTCGGACACCTACCTGATCACAGCCCAGGAGATCGCCGCGATGGGCGGTGTGGACAAGGTCCATTTCCGCAATCCCGCCGCGAAACGGATCAACAAGTCGCTTGGGGACGCCACTGGCCTGACCGGTCTTGGCATCCACGTCATCGAAATCGCACCGGGGGACGAGACGACGGAATACCATGTCCATTATCATGAAGATGAGGCCGTCTATATCCTGTCGGGCACCGGCACGGCGACCATCGGGGAGGAGGATCACGCCATCGGCCCCGGCGATTTCATCGGCTACCGCGCCGGCGGGCTTGGCCATACCATCGTCAATACCGGGCCCGATACGCTGCGCATTCTCGTGATGGGCCAACGGCTCGACCACGATGTCGCCGATTATTCCCGACAGCGAAAGCGCATCTTCCGCAACAAGGGGCTGGCCTATGACCTCGTCGACCACGACGCCATCTCGAACCCGGTCCTGGGAGCCAAGAAATAGCCTTCCGCCCCGCCGCGAGCCGTGGCAGGGTCCGCGCCCATGACCAACACGCTCGCCATATGGTTCGGTATCGTGATCGCCGCCTGCCTCGCCATAGATGCGGTTTTCTTCGACTGGGCCAATTCGCTGTTTCTCGCCCGCAAGTTTGCCGATCTCCTGTGGTGGATGGCGTTCTGGCGATAGGCGCGCGGGCCAGTACGCTTTCCCGCGCCGCCCCCTTCCCATGCCGGACCAGTCGCGGTATGCAACCCGCGTTACCGCTAACAGCCGGGCCGATACGGCCCGCCTTGCCCGCAAGCCGCTCATTGAGGAGGTCTCCATGGCCGTCAAAGTCGCCATCAACGGATTTGGTCGCATCGGTCGCAACGTTCTGCGCGCCATCATCGAATCCGGCCGCACCGATATCGAGGTCGTCGCCATCAACGATCTGGGCCCGGTGGAAACCAACGCCCACCTCCTGCGCTACGACAGCGTCCATGGCCGCTTTCCCGCCACGGTGACGACGACCGAGACCACCATCGACGTGGGCCGCGGCCCGATGGAGGTCACGGCAATCCGCAACCCCGCCGACCTGCCCTGGGGCCACGTGGACATCGTGTTGGAATGCACCGGCATCTTCACCTCGAAAGAGGCGTGTCAGGCCCATCTGGAAAACGGCTCCTCCCGCGTCCTGATCTCCGCACCGGGCAAGGATGCCGACAAGACCATTGTTTTCGGCGTCAACCACGACACCCTGACGTCCGACGACATCGTTGTCTCCAACGCGTCGTGCACCACCAACTGCCTCTCGCCGGTGGCCCATGTGCTGCATAACGAGATCGGGATCGTGAAAGGCTTTATGACCACGATCCATTCCTATACCGGCGACCAGCCGACGCTCGACACGATGCACAAGGACCTCTACCGCGCCCGCGCTGCGGCGCTGAGCATGATCCCCACCTCCACCGGGGCCGCGAAAGCCGTGGGCCTCGTCCTGCCGGACCTGGCGGGCAAGCTGGACGGTGTGGCGATCCGTGTGCCCACGCCCAACGTCTCCGTCGTCGACCTGACATTCGAGGCCGGCAAGGCCACCAGCATCGAAGAAGTGAACGCCGCCATCGTCGCCGCCGCCGATGGCCCGCTCAAAGGCATCCTCGGCTACACCGATGAGCCGCTGGTCAGCTCGGATTTCAACCACGACCCCCATTCCTCGGTCTTCCACCTCGACCAGACCAAGGTGCTCGACGGCAACATGGTCCGTATCCTGACCTGGTACGACAACGAATGGGGCTTCTCCAACCGGATGAGCGACACGGCCGTCGCAATGGGCAAGCTGATCTGACGCGCAGATCGGGCGCATTTGCATAAAATTGCGCCTGCCCCGCCCCCACCTGCCCCGCGGCCAGGGCCCGCACGCCCTGTCTTCCATGTGCCGAAAATATCCCCGCCGGAGGCATAAATCTCTTTTGGTGCCCCCCAAGACCATGGCACCACGGGGCCGAGCATAGTCGGAGATCACACCATGCCCTTCAACACACTCGATGATATGGACCTCGCGGGCAAACTTGTCCTGACCCGCGTGGACATCAACGTGCCGGTCGAAGACGGCAAGGTCACGGACGCGACCCGGATCGAGCGCATCGTGCCCACGATCAAGGACATCCTCACCAAGGGCGGCACCCCGGTCATGCTGGCCCATTTCGGACGGCCCAAGGGGCAATACGTGCCGGAGATGAGCCTGCGCGTGACCCTGCCCGCGTTGGAGGCGGCCCTTGGGCAACCCGTCACCTTCATCGAACGCCCCGACCGCGCGGCGCTGGAGGCCGCGCGCGGCTCGGTGATCCTGATCGAAAACACCCGGTTCTCCGCGATGGAAGAGGCCAACGAGCCGAAGATGGCGCAGTTCCTCGCCTCCCTTGGGGATGTCTATTGCAACGACGCTTTTTCCGCCGCGCACCGCGCCCATGCCTCGACCGAAGGGGTGGCGAAGCTTCTGCCGAATTGCGCCGGGCGCCTGATGGCCGAGGAACTGGGTGCGCTGGAACAGGCGCTTGGATCGCCGGACCGGCCCGTCATGGCCCTGGTCGGCGGGGCGAAGGTCTCCACCAAGCTCGATCTCCTGCGCAATCTCGTCGAAAAGGTCGATATCCTGGTGATCGGGGGCGGCATGGCGAACACCTTCCTCGCCGCGCAGGGTGTGGATGTGGGCAAGTCGCTCTGCGAGCATGACCTGGCAGACACCGCGCGCGAGATTGCAAAGAAGGCGGCCGCGCAGGGTTGCGAGATCCTGCTGCCCCGCGACGTGGTCATCGCGCGAGAGTTCAAGGCCGGTGCCGCGTCGGAGGTCGTGATGGCCGAGGATGTGCCCGGTGACGCGATGATCCTCGATGCCGGGCCCGACAGCACCGCCCATATCGCGCAGGCGCTGGCGCGCGCCAAAACGCTGGTCTGGAACGGCCCGCTTGGCGCGTTCGAGATCGAACCCTTCGACACGGCCACAGTCGCAGCGGCGCGCGCCGCGGCGGAGGCGACGCGGGCCGGCAACCTGATCTCCGTGGCCGGTGGCGGCGACACCGTCGCGGCGCTCAACCACGCGGGCGTGGCGGACGATTTCACCTATATCTCCACCGCGGGCGGCGCGTTCCTGGAATGGATGGAGGGCAAGACCCTGCCCGGCGTTGCGGTCCTCATGGAAAACCACGCCGCCTGATAGCGCAACCAGCGTTGTCCCCCCGATCGGCTTTGCCTACACCCGGTGCAAAGGCGACCAGGGGGGCACGCGCATGGCCAAGGCAGAGCAGATCGCACAGATGCAGCGGGGCGCGGGCTTCGTTGCGGCGCTGGACCAATCGGGCGGCTCCACCCCCAAGGCCCTGCGGCTCTACGGCGTCCCGGAGGAGACCTACGGCTCCGAGGATCAGATGTACGACCTCATCCACCAGATGCGGACCCGGATCGCGACCGCGCCTGCCTTCACCGGCCAGAAGGTCATCGGCGCGATCCTGTTCGAGATGACGATGGATCGCGACATCGCCGGACGCCCCGCCGCGCACTACTTGTGGGAAGAACGCCGCGTGGTCCCCTTCCTCAAGATTGACAAGGGGCTGGAAGATCCGGCCCAGGGCGTGCGCGTGATGAAGGCCATCCCCGACCTGTCCGACACGCTGAAACGCGCCTCCGACAATGGGATTTTCGGCACCAAGGCCCGGTCGGTCATCGACGCCGCCGACGCGCAGGGCATCGCCGCGAATGTGGCGCAACAGTTCCGCATTGGCGACGAGGTGCTGGACAACGACATGGTTCCGATCATCGAGCCCGAGGTCACGATCTCCATCGCCGACAAGGCGGAGGCGGAGGCGATCCTGCTCGACACGATCCTTTCGGAATTGGAAAACGTCCCCGCTGACCGGCAGGTGATGCTGAAGCTGACCCTGCCCGAAAGCCCCGGTCACTACGCGCCCCTTGTGGCGCATCCCCGCGTGATGCGGGTTGTGGCGCTGTCGGGCGGCTATTCGCGGGCGGAGGCCAATGCCCGCCTTGCCGCCAATTCCGGCATGATCGCCAGCTTCTCCCGCGCGCTGACCGAAGGGCTGGCCGCGCAGCAATCCGATGCTGAATTCAACGGGGCGCTTGGGCAAGCGATTGACGAAATCCACGCAGCCTCCATCACTTGAGCGACCGGCGGCAAGGCCCCTTCTATCGCGGTGATTCCATTAGGGATTCACAAAGCGTGCGGAATGTGCGAATCTGCCCCCACATCACCCGTCAGAGGTGAGTTGAAGACTGGGTTCGCATCGAACCCGTGTGAGGCAGAACATGTGGCGTACCCTTTCCCTGACCCGGGCCATCGTGCCGGGCATCCTGTTCGTTGTGGGTTTCTATTTTACCTTCACCGCGGTGCAGGGCAACAATGGGCTGTTCCAGCGCATCCAAGTGGAGTCGGAGCGGGACCGGCTCGAGGATGAGCTGGAGCGGCTGGAAATCCAGGTCGCGCGCATGGAGATTCTGACCCGCCGCCTATCGGACGATTACCTCGACCTCGACCTGCTGGACGAACGGGTGCGCAATGTCCTGGGCTATGCCCGCCCGGATGAGATCATCCTTCCCTGACCCACAAGCCCTTGTCTTTCCGATATTTTTGCATCGTTTCAGCCCGCGCATAGCGGGTCTGTGCCCCTGCGTCAGCTTTTCAGGGGGACTCGGCGCAAAACCTCTGTTATGAAGTCGTTCAACGTTAAACTATTCCCGAAACGGGAGGGGAGTGGCGAAGAATGGCTGCACGCAAATCGACCGCCAAAGCAGACACCAAGTCGAACGTATCGGCTGAGGATCTGAAGAAGTATTACCGCGAGATGCTGTTGATCCGGCGGTTCGAGGAGAAAGCCGGCCAACTCTATGGCATGGGCCTGATCGGCGGCTTCTGCCACCTTTATATCGGACAGGAAGCGGTCGTGGTCGGTCTGGAAGCCGCGGCGGAAGAGGGCGACAAACGCATCACCTCCTACCGCGACCACGGCCATATGCTGGCCTGCGGCATGGACCCCAAGGGCGTGATGGCGGAGCTGACGGGCCGCGAGGGCGGCTATTCCAAGGGCAAGGGCGGCTCCATGCACATGTTCTCCAAGGAGAAGCATTTCTACGGTGGCCACGGCATCGTCGCCGCCCAGGTGCCGATTGGCGCGGGCCTGGCGTTTGCCGACAAGTACCTTGGCAACGACCGCGTGACCTTCACCTATTTCGGGGACGGAGCCGCGAACCAGGGACAGGTTTACGAGGCCTACAACATGGCCGAGCTGTGGAACCTGCCCTGCATCTTCGTGATCGAGAACAACCAATACGCCATGGGCACCTCCACCAAACGCTCCACCCACTCGCCCTCCTATTGGGAACGCGGTGCCGCCTACGGCATCAAGGGTGAGGAAGTCGACGGCATGGACGTGCTGGCCGTGAAAGCCGCCGGTGAAAAGGCCGTCGCCGTCTGCCGCGCGGGTGACGGGCCCTACATCCTTGAAATCAAGACCTACCGCTATCGCGGCCATTCCATGTCGGACCCGGCCAAGTACCGCACCCGCGAAGAGGTGCAGGAAATGCGCGAAAAGCGCGATGCCATCGAACATGTGCGCCAGATGCTGCTGACCGGTGGCCACGCGACTGAGGATGACCTCAAGGCCATCGACAAGGAGATCAAGGAAATCGTCAACGAAAGCGCCGAATTCGCCAAGGAAAGCCCGGAACCGGCGCTCGAAGAATTGTGGACCGACATCTATGCCGACGAAGTTCCGCAAGGGGAGGCTGTGTAAATGGCTGTAGAAATTCTCATGCCCGCCCTCTCCCCCACGATGGAAGAAGGCACCCTGGCCAAATGGCTGGTCAAGGAAGGCGACACTGTCCAATCCGGCGACATCCTGGCCGAGATCGAAACCGACAAGGCCACGATGGAATTCGAGGCCGTCGACGAAGGCGTGATTGGCAAGATCCTCGTCGAGGAAGGCACCGAAGGGGTGAAGGTCAACACACCCATCGCCATCATCGGCGAAGAGGGGGAGGATATGTCCGCCGCCTCCGCATCCTCCGAAAGCGCCCCGGCCCCTGCCGCGCTGGAAGGCAGCGAGGGCAAGGCCGATCCCGAGCCTGAGACCGCCGCCACCTCCGCACCCGCCGCCCCCAAGGCCGACACGACGCCCGACTGGCCCGACGGCACCGCGATGAAGACCCAGACCGTCCGCGAAGCCCTGCGCGACGCCATGGCCGAGGAGATGCGCCGCGACGAAGGCGTGTTCGTGATGGGGGAAGAGGTCGCCGAATATAATGGCGCCTACAAGGTTACCCAGGGCATGTTGGACGAATTCGGCTCCAAGCGCGTCATCGACACGCCGATCACCGAACACGGCTTCGCCGGGATCGGTGTGGGCGCGGCCTTTGGTGGCCTGAAGCCCATCGTGGAGTTCATGACGTTCAACTTCGCCATGCAAGCCATTGACCACATTATCAATTCGGCGGCCAAGACGCTCTATATGTCCGGCGGCCAGATGGGGGCGCCGATGGTGTTCCGTGGTCCCAATGGCGCAGCCGCCCGTGTGGGCGCGCAGCATTCCCAGGACTACGCCGCGTGGTACAGCCAGATCCCCGGCCTGAAAGTGGTGATGCCCTACACGGCAGCCGACGCCAAGGGCCTGCTGAAAACCGCGATCCGTGACCCCAACCCGATCATCTTCCTTGAGAACGAGATCCTCTATGGCCGCTCTTTCGAGGTGCCGGACATGGACGATTTCACCATCCCGTTCGGCAAGGCGAAGATCCACCGCGAAGGCGACGATGTCACCATCGTCTCCTTCGGGATCGGCATGACTTACGCGCTGGAAGCCGCCGAGAAGCTGGCCGAGGACGGCATCAATGCCGAGGTGATCGACCTGCGCACCCTGCGCCCGCTGGATTACGACACGCTTCTGGCCTCGGTCATGAAGACCAACCGCTGCGTGACGGTGGAGGAAGGCTTCCCCGTCTGCTCCATCGGCAACCACTTGTCGGCCTACCTGATGCAAAACGCCTTCGACTACCTCGATGCGCCGGTCATCAATTGCACCGGCAAGGACGTGCCCATGCCCTATGCGGCCAACCTGGAACGCCACGCGCTCATCACCACCGATGAAGTGGTCGATGCCTGCAAGCAGGTCACGTATCGCTGATGCGGATCCTGGGCAAAAACGGGACAGCCGACGCCTACCGCGTCTCCGTCGATCTGGGCGGGGACGAGGTGGTGGCGCTGGTGCCTGACGCGCTTTTGTCCGACCAGTACGGTACGTCCGAAAAGGTCAGCCACGAACAGGCCTATGAATGGATCGCCGCGCAGCAACATGACTTGAGCGACGCGATCAAAGCCCTCAAAAAAGGCGCCACGCCCCGCGCGCCGTTCACGAACGTCACGCTCGAAAGCTGAGCGAAGATCGGGAGAGACCCCCATGCCCACCGAAATCCTCATGCCCGCCCTGTCGCCCACGATGGAGGAAGGCACGCTGGCCAAATGGCTGGTCAAGGAAGGCGATACCGTTCAATCCGGCGATCTTCTGGCCGAGATCGAAACCGACAAGGCCACGATGGAATTCGAGGCGGTCGATGAAGGCGTGATCGGCAAGATCCTCGTCGCGGAAGGTACCGAAGGCGTGAAGGTCAACACCGCCATCGCCCTGATCGGGGAAGAGGGAGAGGATTTCTCCGCCCCTGCCAGCGAGGCACCCAAGGAAGACACCTCCTCCGACGCGGCCCCCGCGGATGCGTCGGATCAGACCGCGCCGGCCAAGGGATATGGCCGTGGTGAGACGGAGGCGAGCGCCGCCCCCGCCGCAACGCAAGGCTCTGACGGTAAACGCATTTTCGCCTCTCCCCTGGCGCGGCGCATTGCGAAGGACAAGGGCCTCGACCTGGGCCAGATCAAAGGCTCCGGCCCCCATGGACGCATCGTGAAATCGGACGTGGAGAACGCGCAGCCCGGCGCGGCCAAGGCCGACGCGCCCACCGCCAAGGCGGACGCACCGAAGGCCGCGGCGTCCGGCGGCGGCGTGATGCCCACAGGTCCAAGCGCCGAGCAGGTCCTCAAGATGTACGAGGGCCGCGAATTCGAAGAGGTCAAGCTGAACGGCATGCGCAAGACGGTTGCTGCCCGCCTGACCGAGGCGAAGCAGACGATCCCGCATTTCTACCTGCGCCGGGATATCCACCTCGATGCGCTCCTGAAATTCCGCTCCCAGCTCAACAAGCAGTTGGACGGTCGGGGCGTGAAGCTTTCGGTGAACGATTTCGTCATCAAGGCCTGTGCGCTGGCATTGCAGGCGGTGCCGGATGCCAATGCCGTCTGGGCGGGCGATCGGATGATCAAGCTGAAACCGTCGGACGTGGCCGTGGCCGTGGCGGTTGAAGGCGGGTTGTTCACACCGGTGCTGAAAGACAGCGACACGAAGAGCTTGTCCGCTTTGTCGAGCGAAATGAAAGACTTGGCGGGTCGCGCGCGGGACGGAAAGCTTGCGCCCCATGAATATGTCGGTGGGTCCTTCGCGATCTCCAATCTTGGAATGTTCGGGATCGAGAATTTCGACGCCGTCATCAATCCGCCCCATGGCGCGATCCTTGCGGTCGGCGCGGGCGTCAAGAAGCCGGTCGTGGGCGAGGATGGCGAATTGGCGGTGGCGACCGTGATGTCGGTCACGCTGTCGGTCGACCACCGCGTGATTGACGGGGCGCTCGGGGCCGAGCTTCTGGCCGCGATCAAGGAAAACCTTGAAAATCCGATGGTTATGCTGGCCTGACGCGGCACGCGGGGGGCCAGCCCCCCGCACCCCCCGGGATATTTCGGGCACATGGAAGGGGGCGCGCGGTTTTCGGTATGCCGGGGATCAGCGCCGGAAGATCGACGGGCGCAGGCCCGCGCCAGCGGATTGCGCCACGTCTTCGATCCGGCGCGCACGCGTGGATGCTGTTTTCGCCGTCTTGATCCATTCCAGCGTGCCGCGCTTGACCGAGCGGGGATAGGCGTCCCAAATTTTCTGTGCATCACCAAGGGCTTGTGCGAGGTCCTCTGGGATTTCCAGCCGCTCCACGTCGTCAAGGAAGGACCACATTCCGTTCGCCTCCGCCGCCGCGATCTTGGCCTCACCCGCGGGCGTCATGCGTCCCTCCGCGCGCATCCGCGCCACGATCTCCTTGTTGACGGCGGACCAGGCGGAGCTTTCCCGGCGGGGCGCGATGCGATGCTTCATCCGGTCGTCGTCGAGGGCCGCAACCTGGGCATCGACCCAGCCCCAGCAGAGCAATTCTTCAACCGCCTGCCCCCAAGGGAGATAGTCGGGGTGGTGCTTCTTGAACGTGGCGAGCCAAACGTTCCCGGTTCTCGAATTGTGGTTGTCTTTCAACCATTTACGTAATTGTGCACGCGTACGCACCGTCACGATTTCATCCTCAGACACCCACGACCTCCCGCCATTGTCCGGGGGCAAGGCCCGCCAGATCATGCGGCCCGATGGACCAGCGCACGAGCCGGATCACCGGGCAACCCACCGCGGCGCACATGCGGCGGACCTGGCGGTTCTTGCCCTCGCTGAGGGTCAGTTTGAGCCAGGTATCGGTGATGGATTTGCGAATGCGCACCGGCGGATTACGCGCCCAGATCCAGTCGGGCGCGGGAACCGCTTCCGCCCCGCACGGCGCGGTTTGCCCATCCTTGAGGCGCACCCCTTGTGCAAGTTTTTTAAGAGCCTGGGTATCGGGCACCCCTTCGACCAGCGCGAAATAGACCTTGGGTTTTTTGAATTTCGGTGACGAAATCCGGGCCTGAAGCCCGCCATCGTCGGTCAGAAGCAGCAATCCCTCGCTGTCGCGGTCAAGACGCCCAGCGGCGTAGACCCCCTTCGGAAGGCCGAAGCGATCAAGGGCGGGCCATCCCCCTTCGGAGGTGAATTGGCTCAGCACATTCATCGGTTTATTGAATGCAATCAACATCTTACGCCTGTCCCGCTTCATAGGCCGCAAGCCACTTGCGGGGCGCCATCGCGGCCCAGGTCCGGCGTAGGCGCGCCTCGGCCCAGTCGCGGTCGATCCTGCCCGCGGCCACGAGGATCAGGCCGTGTTTGGCGTAATGGTCGTGAAGCAGGAAAGTCTCCGGGTCGGTCTGCATCAGCATCTCACGTTCTTCTATGGAACCCTTGAAGATCGCGGCATCGACGTAAGGCGACCACCAGCACCAGAGCTTGCCGTGGGCCTTGAGGTTTGGGTTTCCCCAGGAGACGGCGTCCTCGACCTTCGGCAGGTCGAGGGAGAGGGCGAAGGCGCGGAGTTCGGGCCAGGTTACGATCGGATCGCCGCCGCTTTCGTTAACCATGTTTGCCCTCCCACCAGGTAGATCAATGGTAGATCAATTCACTTAATGCGCCTCGGCCCAATTGGCCCCCTGCCCCGCATCCACGACCAGCGGCACGTCGAGGCGCACCGCCGGGTCGCAGGCCGACTGCATCACATCGCGGGCGCGGTCGATCAGGCGGTCGGTGGCGTCTTCGTCGACCTCGAAGATCAACTCGTCATGGACCTGCAGCAGCATCTTGGCGGGCAGGTCGGCGATGGCGTCATCCATCCGCACCATCGCGCGGCGGATGATGTCGGCGGCGGTGCCCTGGATCGGCGCGTTGATGGCCGCGCGGCCCGCGAAGCCCGCGCCGGGGCCTTTGGCGTTGATCTCGGGCGTGTGGATTTTGCGGCCGAACAGCGTTTCCACGAACAGGTGTTCCTTGGCGAATTTCTTGGTGTCGTCCATGTAGTCGCGGATGCCGGGGAACCGTTCGAAATAGCGGTCGATGAAGCCCTGTGCCTCGGCCCGCGGGATCCGCAGGTTGCGGGCGAGGCCGAAGCCGGAAATGCCGTAGATGACGCCGAAATTGATCGCCTTGGCCTGGCGGCGGACGTCGGGGGTCATGTCCTCCAGCGGCACGTTGAACATCTCGGACGCGGTGGCGGCGTGGATGTCCTGCCCCTCGCGGAACGCCTCCTTGAGCGCGTCGATCTCCGCGATATGGGCGAGGATACGCAGCTCGATCTGGGAATAATCCAGCGATACCAGAACCTTGCCGGGTTCGGCGACAAAGGCCTCCCGAATGCGGCGGCCTTCCTCGGTGCGGACGGGGATGTTTTGCAGGTTCGGATCGGTAGAGGCGAGACGCCCGGTATTCGCGCCCGCGATGGAATAGGACGTGTGCACGCGGCCCGTGTCGGGATTGATATGTTCCTGAAGCGCATCGGTATAGGTGGATTTCAGCTTGGAAAGCTGCCGCCAATCCAGCACTCGGGCGGGCAATTCATGTTCGGTGGCGAGGTCTTCCAGAACATCCGCGCCGGTCGAGTATTTACCATTCTTGCCCTTCTTGCCGCCTTCGAGCCCCATCTTGTCGAACAGGATTTCGCCAAGCTGCGCGGGGGAGCCGACGTTGAAGCTCTCCCCCGCAAGCTCGTGGATTTCCGCCTCCAGCCCTGCCATTTTCTGAGCGAAGGCGTTGGACATGCGGCTCAGCACCTCCCGGTCGACCTTGATGCCGGAGCGTTCCATGCGCGCCAGCACCGGGACCAGCGGGCGTTCCAGCCGCTCGTAGACCCGCGTAACGCCGGTCTGGTGCAGTTTCGGCTTGAACAGCTTGTGGAAGCGCAGCGTGATATCGGCGTCTTCGGCAGCATAGGGCGCGGCATCGGCAATCGGCACGCGGTCGAAGGTGATCTGGGATTTTCCGCTTCCGATCAGGGACTTGATCGGCAGGGGATTGTGAGAAAGATAGCGTTCGCTCAACCCGTCCATGCCGTGATTGTGCAAACCGCCATGGAGCGCGTAGCTGAGCAGCATCGTGTCGTCGATGGGCGCGACCTCCACCCCGTAATTGGCCAGCACTTTCACGTCGTATTTGGCGTTCTGGGCGATCTTGAGAACGCTGTCATCCTCCAGCATCGGCTTGAGCACGGCCAGCGCATCGTCAAACGGCACCTGGCCGTCTGCCAAAGTGTTGTCCGCGAACAGGTCATCGCCGCCGCCCCGATGCAGCAAGGGGATGTAACAGGCGCGCCCCGGTTCCACGCAGAGCGACACGCCGACCAGTTCCGCCGTCATCTCGTTCAGCGATGTGGTTTCCGTGTCGAAGGCGACGGCGCCTTGTGCCACGGCGGCGGCCACCCAGGCCTTGAGCGTATCCAGGTCGCCCACAACCTCATAGGCGCTGTGATCGATCGGCGGCATTTCCGGCGCGTCAGGGGCGGCCTCAGGCTCCGGCTCGGCGATCACGGGGGGCTCGGCGCCCATCTGCTCCGCGATGCGTTTGGTGAGGGTGCGGAATTCCATTTCCGCGAGGAAGCCCAGAAGCGCGTCGGCATCGGGTTCGCGCACTTCGAGGTCATCGAGCGTCTCGGCCAATTCCACGCGATCATCGAGCAGCACCAATTGGCGGCTCAGGCGGATCTGGTCGGCGTGGTCGATCAGGGTCTCGCGCCGTTTGGGTTGCTTGATCTCCTCCGCGCGGGCCAGAAGCGTGTCCAGATCCCCGTATTCGTTGATGAGAAGCGCCGCCGTTTTCACGCCGATCCCCGGCGCGCCCGGCACGTTGTCGACGCTGTCGCCGGCCAGCGCCTGTACATCGACCACGCGGTCCGGGCCGACGCCGAACTTCGCCTCCACCCCTTCGGTGTCGATGCGGGTGTTCTTCATGGCATCGAACATCTCCACCCCGCCGCCGACCAATTGCATCAGGTCCTTGTCCGACGAGATGATGGTACAGCGCCCGCCCGCTTCCCGCGCCATGCGGGCATAGGTGGCGATGATGTCATCGGCCTCGAACCCCTCCAGCTCGATACAGGCGAGGTTGAAGGCGCGTGTGGCGTCACGGGTCAGGGGGATCTGGGGGCGCAAATCCTCCGGCATCGCGTCCCGATTGGCCTTGTATTGATCGTAGAGGTCGTTGCGAAACGTGTGGGAGCCCTTGTCGAAGATGACGGCCGCATGGGTCGGCCCGTCAGACCCGGCATTATCCACAATCATCTTGTGAAGCATGTTGCAAAATCCGCTCACCGCGCCGATGGGCAGGCCATCGGATTTACGGGTCAGTGGCGGCAGCGCATGGTAGGCGCGAAAGATGAAGGCCGATCCATCCACGAGGTGAAGATGATGCCCTTTTCCGAATGCCATATGCGCGCCCTCCATTCCGTTGCCCACTTCTACCGCGCCACGCTCGCCGCCGCGACCGCGATTTTCGCAAGCGCCGCCATGGCCGAGATGGCGCTGGACCCGCCCTGTGTCTACGTGGAGGGGTCGCAATCGTCCTGCACCCATGTCGTGGCGTGCATCGGGGGCGACACGCCGTTCGTGGGCGGTGCGGTCGGGTGGGACCAGGGCATTCTGACCGGGTCGCTGTCCACCGGGGCGGTCTGCACCGGCATCTGGGACAATGGGCGGCAACTGGCCAATTTCACCTGCGAGGACGGGCAGACCGGGATCATGACCTACACCCGTCGCGACGATGCCACCGGCACCACCATCGGGTCGGGCCGTACCATCGCGAGCCGCTCGGTCGAGGCGTGGTCAGGCCAAAACATCGCCGCCTTCCTTGAACGGGAGACGGGTCGCGCCACCCTGCGATGCGGGGCGGAGGATGTGCGGCTCAACTGAGCCCGGCGCGCCACAGCGACAGGCGGAGGGCGTAGGGCGCGGGGGTCCAGATGCCCGCCTCCACCCCGGCTGCGCGCAACATGCGCCCGACCCAGGTGTTGCAGGTGCGGAAAATGTGAAACCGCCCGTCGGCTTCAACGAAACCGGAGGTCGGGCGATGGCCTTGCACCGCCACCGGCACCGTGGTCGCGCTGGCCGCGATCTCCTCCAGCAGGGCCGTGTATTGCGCCTGCGACAGGTGGAAAGAGGGGACTTGCGCCATGTCGACCCCGTGGCCGAACACGTCCACCCGCAGGACCGAAGCGTCGCCGGAGATCGCGCGCCACGTCGCCCGCGCGCTCAGGTCGGCCCATTCCGGTGTCGTGGTGTAGAAATCCCGCGCGCCCCAGCCGACCACGATATGGCCGACGCCCGGATCGTCCACCGGCACGCCGGCCGCGCGGGCAAAGCCGAGCGCGGCGCGCGCCCCCTCCGTTGCAGGCAGAAGGAAATCAACGTGGATGGAACCGTAGAGCAGGCCGATCTCCACATCGTCGCCCGCAGGCAAATCTGCCGTGCGCCCCGGCACCAGCCCGCCCAGGGCCGCCGCCCCAAGATAGAGCGCCAGAACGACAAAGGCCGCCCCGAAGAGGCGGCCTGTCACACGCATCACGCGCCCCATCACGCCACGCCCGCATCTCCGGCAAAATCGGCGTGGATGTATTTCTTGTCGCAATAGCCGCATTCGACGAAGCCGGTGTCGGGGTCGATCATCAGCCAGACGCGCGGATGGCCCAACGCGCCCTCCCCGCCGTCACAGGCCACGCGGGTCGTCGTGACGATTTCGGTCTCCGGTGCCTCGATGCTCATCGCTTTGATCCTTGCTGCACTCACGCCTTGTCTATCGCACCTCGCCCCCGGCCCATCAAGACCTCGCAATGGCCTTCTTTGCTTCGAAAATACCTCGGGGGAGGCCGCAGGCCGGGGGCAGCGCCCCCCTTCTTACAAATCGAATGCGCGGTCACGCGCTCAATTTGGTTAAGGCCCTCAGGCAGGCTTTTGCAGCATCTGGCCGAGGGGGCGGCCACCGACGATATGCATGTGGTAATGGGGCACCTCCTGCACCGCATCCGCGCCGGCGTTGGAAATCGTGCGGTATCCTGCCTTGCCGTCGCCCGGGGACACGCCCAACTCCACGCAGATGCGCGCGGCGACGCGGTGGAAATCCGCGATCTCGGCATCGGATGCCTCCGCCGCGAAGTGATCGAAGCAGACATAGGCGCCCTTGGGGATCACCAGCACGTGGACCGGTGCGGCGGGATTGATATCGGCGAATGCCAGCGTGTGATCGCTTTCGGCCACGGTCTTGTTGGGGATCTCTCCACGCAGGATTTTCGCGAAGATGTTCTGATCGTCATAGGCATAAGGCATTGCCCGCCCTCCTCAATCGGCAAACAGGTGTTGGGTTTCGGCCAGTTCGCGGCCAAGCTCCGGCTCGATCCCGAAGAAGTCGGACAGCACGATGGCGTTCTCCTCGGTGGAGCGGTCCTCGCGCAGGCGGAAATGGCGGGGGAATTCCTCCTCCCGGATGGCACCGCTTTCGTCGAGGAATTCGTGGCGCAGCGTCGGCAACATGCGCTGGATCACCTCGCCGGGCGTGTCTTCCGTGGCCAGGCCCACCCGGTGCGCGTGGCCCACCAGGTATTGATCGTCGAAATTGCATTGCAGCTCGAGAATGCGCGCATTGGCCCGGTCGGACATGAAATCGCGCATCAGGTCGAGGTTCGCGGGGTCGAGGCAGATCATCAGCCGCTCGGTCCCGTAATAGTCGAACAGCATCCGCATCAGCGCCCGGCGGTGGCGGTTGCGTTTCTCCATCGTCCGCTCGATCCCGCCCAGATGCGGCACCCGGCACCCCGCTTCGTCAAAGAGGTATTCGATCCCCTTCACGTCGAGCTTCTCCGACGACGCCTTCAGCAGGCGCTTGGCGACGTGCCATTTCTTGCACACCAGCATGTAGAGGTCGCGGTCGGGCCCAAGGGTGCTTTCGCGTTCCCAGAACCGCGTGCCGAACCGTTTGCCGACCCGCCCCCGCCCGGTCAGGAAGGCATGGAGCTTCGGCCCCTCCATCGAGGTCGCGAAATCCTTGCGGTCGGAATTCCACAGCGCGCCAAGGCGGCGTTTGAGCAGATCCGCCTCCGGCGAGATCTTGCGGGCGAACAGGTAATCCTGGCTGATCAGCAGATCGTATTGGTCGTTGTAGAACGTCACGGGCATCCCGTAATCGCTGAACATCTTGAAGGTCAGGGTGCGGCTTTCGATCTCTCGCGCGGGCACCAGGTGGCGCACGAGGGTCTGGAAGAACGTCTCGTCCGGGATCCAGGTGGTCTTGAAAAAGCGGATCACGTCCGCCCGAGCCTTGCAGAATTCAAGGATCGCCTCGATCGTCTTGCGCCTGAGGCACCACCATTGCGACCCGATCATCACCTGGACGTCGTCGGGGATCTTACGCTCCATCCGCAGGCGCCGTTGCAGGTTGAACGAGGCGTAGAAAAGCCGCTTGTTCTGGCGTTCGTTGAACCAATGGCGGTAGAACAGCCGTTCGCCCTTGAACCCGGTCTTGATCCAGTCGGAATTGAAGAAATCGAAGGCTTCCACGTAGTCGACGTCACGCGCATCGAGGAACCGGTGGGCGTAGGTCGCCGATTTCACCGACGCGCAATCGCCCGACAGCATGTAGAAATGCGAGGCTTTCGGAAACGCCTCCACCGCCGCTTCGACCGCGTGGAGCGAGGCCTGCACGAGCGACCATTCCCCCCAGCCGCACTTGATGCGTTTCTTGGCGAAGGTCACGCCCGCATTGTCCTTCAATGCCTCGGTGATGGCGGCGAAATCGGCGGGCTTGGCACGGGCATCGAAGTGAATCGAGACATAATCGCCTGTCGCCGTCAGGCGCTCGGCCTGCTGGATGATGCTTGGCGCATCCTTGTGACACAGGAGAATGAAGGCGATTTTTGCCATGCTCGAAACGATTGCCCGTAGGTTCTGCTTATTGTTGCCGTCAATAATATCGCAGATCGGTTGATGCGACACCATTTCTTTGCAATTTATGTCCTAAGACCCGGTGAATTTTCCCAACCGGGCAGCAGCTGAGGTAACGAGCAATGGGTTTTCCGGGAACCTGGATGACGACGAGCGAGAGCATGGTGTACCGTGTGGTGCCCAAATGCGCCTGCTCGACGATCGGCCAGATCATGTATTACTCCGACAACGGAGAATACTTCGACGGCGACATTCACGACGCCAAGGACAGGATGCACAAATGGGCATTCGATGGCAGCCAGGCGCTGATCGAGAAGAACGTGAAGGGCCATGAGAGCTTTGCCTTCACCTGCGTGCGCAATCCCTATACCCGCATCCTGAGCTCGTTTTTCGACAAGATCTGCGGCATCCAGCGCAACGGCAAGCGGTATCGCGGCAACCTCGTCCCGCTCCTGATCCAGAAATACGGGATCGAGGTGGGCGGGGCCGACGGCAAGGGCGAATTCGACCAGATCGCCAGTTTCCGCCGTTTCCTTTTGTTCGCGCGCGACACGATCCGCTGGCGCAAGCCGATGGACCCCGACATCCACTGGTCCGCCATGTCGGGCCACGTGTCGACCTTCATCGTGAATGGCGGGCGTTACGACAAGATCTTCTGGACCGAGAATTTCAACGACGGGATGCAGGACGTGCTGGACGCCACCGATGGGGCCCATCCGATCAAGCTCAAGGACGTGCCGCGGTTCAACGAAAGCGAAGGCCACGGCCCCAAGCGCGCCCATCCGGTGGAGGATTACTTCGACGATCTGTCGATGCATCTGGTCTATGAAATCTACAAGCGCGACTTCGAGTTGTTCAAATACGATTTCCAGAACCCCGGAAACAAGATGCCCATCGGCGAGATCGACCTTGACGAGGTGCATGCCAAGCTTGGCGACTGAGGGCGCGATGCGGCGCGCAACCGCGCCCACCCATCTGCCGAAGATTTGAGCATGGCAGGCGCATGGACGGTTTGCACCGGCGCCCTTGCGTTGCTACAAAGCCGCATTTCCAGACGTCGCCGGCGGGCTTTTGCCGGTGTTCATTGATTGAATTGAGGGGTCGGAGTACCGTTCCGGCCAATTCTAACGCCCTATTTCAAGAGGCATTTACCATGTTTCGAGCCCCCCTTCTGGCCGGAATCGCTGCCCTGTCGTTTCTCGGCGCCCCCGCACTTGCACAAGACGCCGCCCTTGCGGCGCAGCGCGCGGCGGTGTTCCAGCAGATGTTGTCGGACCCCGCAAACCGCACCTTGATGCGGGACTATGCGCGGCTGTCGGTGCAGATGCGCGATTTCGAGGCCGCCGCCGCAACTCTGGAACGCCTTGTCGATCTGGAGCCCACCAACAGTGCGGCGCGGGTGGAACTGGCGATCGCCTATTTCGCGCTCGGCTCCTACGAGGTGGCGGAATATCACCTGGCCGCGGCGCAGGCCGCGGGCGCGTTGACGCCCGAGCAGACGGCGCAGGTCGCCCGCTACCGCGAGGAAACGCAGGACCGCGCCGACGGGTCGGAGTTTTCGGGCCGGGTCGAGGCGGGCTATGCCTGGACCGATACCGCAAGCGATGCGGGCGCGTTCCTGAACGCGACGCTCGATTGGCGCATCGACCTTGGCGACGCGAATGCCACCCAATGGGTGACGGAATTCGGCTATTCGAGCTTCCAGCCCGGCGACAGCAGCATCAATGACCGCCAGAACCTGCGCCTGCGCACCGGCCCGGAATTCCGCATCGCCGCCGATGCCTATGGCCCGCGCGTGCAGCCCTATGTCGAATTGGCCTGGTTCCGTGACGACGAGACGCTGAACGGCGATTTCCGGAGCTGGTCGGTGGGGGCGAATTACATCAACCCGATCAATGAACGCGTCACGATCTATGCCGATTTCGACATCGGGCGGATCTATGCGCTGGACACATCGGGCGATGAATTCGATTTCCACGAATTCGATCTGGGCGTGACCTATCGCCCCTCGCGCGATCTGCGCTTTCGCCTGTCCACGACCCTGTTCGAGCGGACGCAAGCCGATGATCCGACCCCCGACACGTTCGAGGGCGCATCGGTCCGGTTGAGCGGGCAATACGCCTTCGATCCGTCCTTTCAGCTGTTGCCCAACCGCTGGGTCGCGGGCGGCTTCATCGAGGCGGGTCAGGTGGACCAGGTGGTCGCGGGCACCGCCACGCGGCTGGAGCAACAACGCTACGCCGCCTTCCTGCGCGCGTTCGTCTACGAGGATATCTACGTGGAAAGCACCGTGGCGCAGGTCATGGAAGACAGCATTTCGGGCGGTGTGACCACACCGTCGGAAGAGATGATCTTCACGCTGCAAATCGGGTGGGAGTTTTAGATGATGTCGGTAAAGACCTTTCTTCTCGCCGCGACCGCGACCGCGTCCCTGGCCCTTGCCGCGCCGCTGGCCGCCCAAAGCATCGGCACCGTTGCCTCCAGCGAGCCGACAATGCGCGGCACGCCGCCGGGCGCCGCACCCCGCGCGCTGGCGCTGGGAACCGGCGTGGTACAGGACGAGCGCATCGCGACATCGGGCAACGGGCGCGGGCAGATCCTGTTCGTGGACCAGACGACATTGTCGATTGCGCCCAACACCTCCATCGTGCTGGACCGGTTCGTGTTCAACCCCGACGGCACCGGCCAGATCGGCCTGCAAATGACCGAAGGCGCGCTGCGCTTCATCGGCGGCACCCTCAGCCAGGGGCAGGAGGCGACGGTATCGACGCCGACGGCAACCATCGGCATCCGCGGCTCCTCCGCGCTTATCATCCATGCGGGCGGCGAGACGATCACCGTCTTTCTGGCGGGCGAACGGCTGTGCCTGACCGCATCCAGCGGCCAGCGGGCCTGCACCAGCCGCGCCGGCGGTGTGTTGACCGAGGATGGCTATATCGGGCGTGTGAACCCCGCCTTCCTTGCGCAGGTCCTGTCGCTGATCGACGGTATTCCGCGCGGCGGCGGCGGCGCGCCCCTTGGCACCGGCGTGGGCGACCCGAACCCGTCCGATCGCGGCCCCGTCTCCACCACGGGGGAGGAGTTCGATCCCGACCTTTTCGACGACGATTTCACCTGGGATGACCTGATCGAGTGGCTGCCGCGCAACCCGAACGTGACGGTTCCCTGCACCGGCTGTTAGGACGCCCCGGCCCCTAGCGTTTCGACAGGGCCACGAATTCGCCCGCCCAATCCGCAGGCGGCGGCACGCGCTGGTGGCCCGCGATCCGGTCCAGGTAGAGCTGCGCGAAGAGCCCGGTGTTGCAAAACGGGATCTTGACCTTGGAGACATCCATGAAGGCGGTCTTCGCGGCCTCCCAATCCCGCGCGATATAGGTGGCGCGGGCGCGGGCGACGGCGGCGGAAAACTCCTCCACCCCCGGCGTCATACGCGGCAGAACGGTCGACACCTCCACCGCGCGCGCGAAACCCTTGACCGCGATCAGGTCCAGCGTCACGGCCAGCAGATGGTCCGGGCAAGCCGCCACCGTCATCGGACCCACGCAATTGCGGGTGCCGTAGATGCGCGTCAGCCCCTCAAGCCGCGCCGCAAGCGTCACGCTGTCGCCGATGCAGGTATAGCTGAGCCGGTCGCGTGACCCCATCAGCCCGACCGAGGCCGGGCCGGTATTGAGCCCCACCCCCAGCCCGATACGCGGCAGGCCTTGGGAGGTGAGCGCGAAATTCGCCTGCTCCGCCGCATCGTTGATCGCGGGGAGCGCGGCAAGGGCGGCGGCGGCGTGGTCGGGCCGTTCGATCGGGGCGTTCCAGAAGGCCATGACCGCGTCGCCCATGAACTTGTCGATTGTCGCCCCGTGATCCACCAGCGTCTCCGCCACGGCGCTCAGGAACGTGTTGACCAGCGTCACCACGCGGTCGGGCGGCATGCCTTCGGTGACGGTGGAAAAGCCGCGCATGTCCACGAACATGACCGTCAGGTCCCGCTCCGCCCCTTCGGGCGTCAGGGCGGCGGCGGGATTGCGCTCGATCTCCGCGATCAGGGGGGGCGGCAGGAAGCGGGCGAAGCGTTCCCGGATCGAGCGCCGCGCGCGTTCCTTGGACAGGTAGCCAAGCGTGGTGCCGGGGATATAGACGATGACCGCCGTCAGCACCGCCATGACGGGGCTGTAAAGCAGCCCCATCTGCGTGAAGGCGAGAAGCCCGCCCGCGACTGACCCGCCACCGAAGGTCACCGCCGCCCCGAGGCCCAGAAGCGGACGTTCCAGACGGTTGCAGATCGACAGCAGAAGGCCCGCCAGCGCCACGATCAGGATCTCCAGCCCCCGCATCCAGTCGGGCCGCGTCAGGTAACTGCCCGCGATGATCTGCTCGATGATCTCGGCATGGAGCGTGACGCCCGCGATCTGGCCATCGAGCGGCGTGGTGCGGATGTCGAAGAGGCCCTGGGCCGATGAGCCGACCAGAACGATCCGCCCCGACAGGACCTGTTGCAGGGCAGGGTCGATGCCGTCGGCCTCCAGAACACGGCCGACCGGGGTGATCCGCGCCTCCTGAAATCCCGCGTAATGCAGGCGGAAGCGGCCATTGCCTTCGAGCGGGAAGTCGAACGCGCCGACCTGCATCGCGGTGGCCGCGACCGTGCCGCCCGACACCTCTCCCGACCCCTGGGAGGTCTTGAGCACGTAGCCCCCCGCATCCTGGGCCACGCGCAGAAGTTCCGCCGACAGGGATGGCACAAGCACCCCGCCGATGTCGGAGACCATGGGGACCGAGCGGGTGATGCCATCCTCGTTCCGGCCCAGGCTGATCGTGCCCAGACCCGCCGCCGCTTCGGTCAGTTCGGGCAGGTTCCCGATGGCAGTGGGGTAGCGGGTGAGCGTATTGGGAATGTCCCCGGTCACGGCAAAGCCCGCCATGGGGGTCGGCACCACCCCCTCTACCCCGCCCGCGACGGACAGGACGACGGAGCGGCCCGAAATGGCGCGCGCGAACCGGGCGTCGTGGGGCTCCAACCCCAGATCGGGCAGGACCGGCGGAATGCCGTCGCTGAACCGCGCCCAGGAGTCCACGATCAGGTCGGGTGAGGTGCGGTCCGGTTCGGGGAAGAGCACGTCGAAGCCCACCGCCGCCGCGCCGTGGTCGAACAGGCGATCGGTCAATTCTGCCAAGTAGCTGCGCGGCCACGGCCATTGGCCGTATTCGTCCAACGATGCCTCGTCGATGTCGATGATATGGACCGGGGCATTCGCATCGAAGGGGCGCGGTGCGGTGCGTTGGTAGCCATCGAAGACGGCGTCACGCGCCCGGTCGAGGATCGGCGGGGGAAACGCGGTCAGCGCCACCAGCAAGACCGTGACCACAAGGCCGAGCGCGAAGGTCAGCCGTTGCATGGCCCCTGCCCCCTTGCATGTCCCGGTCCGTGGTCTGCAAACATCTCTCTGGCCATCGCTCCCGCCCAATCCGGCCGATCCCGGGCCCCGTCCTGGCCGCGACACTGGCGGATTTTCCGTGTCGTAGCAAACCCTTCCGGCGTCGCATCGGGATTTGACACACCCCGCCGCGCCGCGCCAACGTGGGCCGGACACGGGTGCCACGGAACGCTGCAAAGGGATGGCGGCATGGAGTTTTCGATCTGGGCGGCGTTCGGCATCGCCGCCGCGGCGATATATGTCGTGTCATACGGGATGCTGCAACTTGGCTTCATCCGGGGCCGGTCCTTCACCTACACGTTGATGAACCTTGTCGCGGCGGCCTTCGCGCTTGTCTCGCTTGGCGATGCCTTCAACATCTCCACCCTGCTGACCAGTTCGTTCTGGGTGCTTCTGTCACTGATCGGCCTCTACCGCTTGATCCGCGCGCGCAGCCAGACGAATTTCACGAAGGACGAGCTGGCATTTTTGAGCGCGCATTTCCCCGGCCTGCCGCCGCAACTGGCGCGGCAATTCCTGAGCCTCGGGCGGTGGCAGACGGTGTCGGAGGGCACAATCCTCGCCCGCCAGGGCGCGCCGGTGCAGGAGCTGGTCTTCATCGCGTCGGGACACGCATCGGTCCGGGCGCACGGCGCGGAGGTCGCGATGCTGGAGGCCGGCGCGCTGATCGGGGAGATGTCGGTGATCCACGGCTCGGACGCGACGGCGGACGTGGAAATCACCCAAAGCGCGCGGATCTTCGCCCTCCCCCGGGAAGGGCTGATCCGCGAATTGGAGATGGACCACGATTTCGCGCTGGCCGTCAGCCGTGCGCTGCAACTGGAATCCCAGCGCAAGCTGGACAAGGCGAACCGGGAACGGGCGGGCGTGGCGCCGCTTTAGGCCGGGCGGGGGCCTTGTTTGCCCGCGCCCTCCATCGGCACGGAATAGGCGACCTTGCGCGCCAGTTCCGCACCGAACAGGGCCACCATCGCATTGTTGAACGCGGGCGTTCGCGCCATTCGCCTGCGCAAAGCCGCGGCATCGATGCGCAGGACCGTCCCGCCGTCGGGCAGGGAGACATCGGCGCTGGAGGCATCGCCGGTCAGGAACGCCACCTCCCCCACGAATGCGGGCCCGACGATGGGGAAGCTCTCGCCGCCCTTGGTGATCGTGATGGTCGGGGCAAAGATCAGCATCAGGTCGTCCACCGCGCGCCCCTCGCGGGTCAGGACCGCGCCGGGTTGTTCGGTCGCGGCTGTCATCATCTTGCGAAGCCGCCGGAACTGCCCCGGTGTGAGCGTCGGAAAATGGGCGAAGGTTCGGCGGTCGGCATCCGACATCCGCCAGGTCGTACGTTCCGACGCGATGGCCGCGATCAGGACCACGTTGATCGCCAGAAGCGCCACGTTGGATAGGACCGATGGCAGGATCGGGTCGGCGCGGAAATAGTAGTAGGCGGCGTCACAGATGAAACCGCAGACCACGAGCACCCGGAGCAGCAATTCATCGCGAACCGCAAAGCCCGTCAGCTTGAAGATCAGCCCCATGAGCAGGATCACGATGGACCCGGTCCCCATGTTGAGCTGTGTGATCAGGTCCGACACCGTTCCACGCGCCTCAGATCAGGCCCTGTTCGGAGAAGACCTCTCGCAACGGGCGCTTGGGCCGGGGGCCGACATGGGCAATGACCTCCGCCGCTGCGGCGACACCCATCTTGCCCGCATTTTCAAGGGTTTGGCCGGTCGCGATGCCATAGAGGAACCCGGCGGCGAATTGATCGCCCGCGCCGGTCGCATCCACCGGCGTCACCTTGGTGACAGGCACATCCGCGCGGGTGTCGCCCTTTATCAGGATCACCGGATCGCCGGAGCGTGTGCAGACCACGATGTCACACACCCGCGCCGCTTGGGCCAGCGCGTCCTCCAGATCGTCGGTCTGGTAAAGTGACAGCCATTCCTCCTCGTTGCCGAGGGTGATATCCATCTCCTCCGCGATCAGGCGGCGGAAATCGTCCCGGTGCCGGTCCACGCAGAACGGGTCCGAAAGCGAGATACCGGCCTTGCCGCCGCCGTCGTGGCAGGCCCGCGCCGCGGCGGTAAAGGCGCGTTTGCCCTCGTCCTTGTCATAGAGGTAGCCCTCCAGGAACAGATAGCGTGTGTTGCCCGCCACGTCCGGGTCCACGTCGCCCTCATCAAAATCGGCGCCCGCGCCCAGATAGGTGTTCATCGACCGCTCCCCATCCGGCGAGACGAAGATCATCGAGCGTGTCGTGGGCGCGATATCGGCGCCCGACACCGGCGGGTTCGGAAAGTCGATTCCGTCCGCCGCCATGCCGTTCTGATAGAACAGCCCCAGCGCGTCGTCCTTCACCTTGCCCAGGAACGCCGTCTTCAGACCCAGCGCGCCCACGCCCGCGACCGTGTTGCCAACCGACCCGCCCGGCGCCTGCACCCGGTCGGTCATTGCGCCATAGAGGATCTCGGCCCGTTCCCGCTCGACCAACTGCATGATGCCCTTTTGGATGCCCATATTGTCGAGAAAGCTGTCATCGGCGTGGGAGATGACATCGACAACGGCGTTGCCGATGCCCACGAGGTCGTAGGTCTGGGTCATGGTCTAGTCCTTCACAATGGCGTCCAGCTCGATCTCGACCAGCCAGTCGGGATCGACGAAACGGGAGACCTCCATCACCGTGGTGACGGGGCGGATATCGGTGAAAATCTCGGAATGCGCGCGGGCGGCTTCGTCCCATGTGGCGATGTCGGTCAGCAAGATGCGGGTCCGGATCACATCGGCGGAGTCGCCCCCGGCCTCCACCAGGGCCGTCAGCGCAATCTCAAGGCAGCGCCTGGTCTGGCCGTAGACATCCCCGATGCAATCGATCCCGCCGCTCGCCGCAATCGGGGCCGTACCACCCACGGCGACGACGTTGCCGATCCGGACGGCCCGCGAAAACCCGATCTGCGGTTCCAGATAGGACCCGGAGGAGACGTTTCGGCGGCTCATTTCAACGCGGGCTCCGGCGTCTTGTCCTCGAACGGACACAGGTCGCGGATCAGGCAGGCGGGGCATTTGGGTTTGCGCGCCACGCAAACATAGCGACCGTGCAGGATCAGCCAGTGATGGGCGTGAAGCTGGAATTCGGCGGGCACGTTATCTTCCACCGCGCGTTCCACCACGTCGACATCCTTGCCCGGCGCGATCCGCGTTCGGTTGCCCACCCGGAAGATATGGGTGTCCACGGCCTGCGCCGGTTGCCCCCACCACATGTTCAGCACCACGTTCGCGGTCTTGCGCCCGACGCCCGGAAGCGATTGCAGGGCCGCGCGGGAGGACGGAACCTCGCCGCCATATTCATCGACGAGGATCTGGCTGAGCTTGATGACATTCTTGGCCTTCTGCCGGAACAACCCGATGGTCTTGATGTGGCGCGTCAGCCCCTCCTCCCCCAGATCAAGCATCTTCTGCGGGGTGTCGGCGACCTTGAACAGGTCCGCCGTGGCCTTGTTCACACCGGCATCGGTGGCCTGCGCCGAGAGCGCAACGGCGACGACGAGCGTGTAGGCGTTGGTGTGGTGCAACTCGCCCTTCGGCTCCGCCTCCGCCGCGCGGAACCGGGTGAAAATCTCGTGGATCGTCTGGTAATCGAGGGGTTTCGCGACTTTTGCCATGGCCCTTTTTGGCCACTTGGGCCCGGCGCGGCAAGGCGCAAGTGGCGGCGCGGGAAAATGGACAATGCGATCTATCGCGCGGTGGGGTGTTCAGGCTCCGTTTAGGTCTGTCTGCAAGGGTCGCGCCCTGTCCGTCCACCTAGATCGCGAAGCCCGACCATGCCGAATTATACCATCATCGGTTACACGACCGACGCCATCGTCCACGATTACAATACGTCCACGATTTCCCTTCCGTCGGATTTCAACGCCAACGAAGATCGCGTGCGGTTCGAAATCATCGAAGGCGGGACCGGCCGGTACCTCGACGGGGATTACGACAACAACGAGATCGGGGACGACAGCAATCAGGACGCCAATGTCTTCGACATGGATGGCAACCTGCTTCATTCCGGTCAGGTCTACGCGGAATCCGTGGATGTCTACGTCGCGCCCGACGGCACCGAGATCGAAGTCACCCGCGTTGAAATCAACGGCGTACATGTGGGCGACCTGGTCAATACGCCGCTCGAACCCGGTGTCGTCTATACGTTCAGCTACAGCTACAACGTCGGCGCGCCCCGAAGCGATGATCCCAACACGTCCGAGAACGAAGCGCGCCCCGACACGCGGACGGCCTACGAGGATTTCCAGGACGTGCCGTGTTTCGTCTCCGGCACGAGGCTGATGACGCAGGACGGCATGCAGCCGGTCGAGCGGATCGGTGTGGGCGATGCGTTGTGGACGCTTGATCGCGGCTGGCAGAAGGTGCGCTGGCGCGGTTTGCGCCCGTTCGAGGATCATGCCGGGTTTCCCGCCCCGATCGAGATACGTCCCGGCGCGCTCGGCCCCGGATCGCCGGCGCGTAGGCTGCGAGTCTCTCCCCAGCATCGGATCCTCCTGGCCCACCCGGCCTGCACGCTTCTGTTCGGCGCGGCTGAAGTCTTCGTGGCGGCGCGTCACCTGCTTGGCTGGCCCGGCGTGTCGGAGGTCCGCCCCGGGGGCGGAGACGCCTATCACCATCTATTGTTCGAACGGCACGAGGTGCTTTTTTGCGACGGTGTCGCCACGGAAAGCCTCTATCTCGGCGACCGGACCCCGCTGTTGCGCCCCGGCCCGCCCGAGACGCTCCGCCGCGCGCTGGCCGACGGGCACCGCCAGACCGCGCGCCTGTGCCTGACCGCGCGGGAGGCCAGGGCCCTGCGTCCGGGACGGTTCGCGGCGCCCGCCCTTGCCGACCGACCCGTTCCCGCCGCCCGGCGCCGCGCACACAGGGCCGCCTGAATAGTCCGCTCGGATGGTGCGTGACCGATTGAAGGAAGATCGCGCGCATCCGTGCCGAATGTAGATGCAGTAGCCACGAATGTATCTATCCTCCCCTAAGGATTTCCCGACCACGCGTTCAACCATCCCGGCCAGCCCGCCATCTTTGCCGCAAGAACCGGGTCGCGCCGGCCCGCGCGCTTGCCTAGATTGGGGGGCAAGGAGGCGCAGAGATGAACGACCACACCCCGCTCGACCCATCGGGAAGCTACCATTTCAACGTGATGCGCCGGGCGCTCGACCTGATCGACGCGGACCCGCATCAGAGCCTCGACGACCTGGCCCGCGCGCTCGACATGAGCCCCGCGCATTTCCAGCGCACCTTCTCCGGCTGGGTCGGGGTCAGCCCCAAACGTTACCAGCAATACCTGACCCTCGACCACGCCCGCCGCCTTCTGGCGGAACGATTCACCGTGCTCGATACGGTGGGGGAGACGGGCCTGACCTCCGGCGGACGGCTGCACGATCTGTTCCTGCGGTGGGAGGCGATGAGCCCCGGCGCCTACGCGTCCGGCGGGCGCGACCTCACGATCCGGTGGGGCTGGTTCGACAGCCCCTTCGGCCCGGCGCTGGTGATGGCGACCGACAAGGGCATCTGCGGCATCGGGTTCGCGTCCGAGACGGGGCCGGAGCCCGCGATGGCCGACCTCCGCTCCCGCTGGCCCAATGCCGATTACGTGGAGGATCCCCAATCCTTGCGCCCGATGGCGGAGGCGGCGTTCGGCGCGGCGGGCGATGTGCACCTCGCCCTGATCGGCGCACCGTTCCAGATCAAGGTGTGGGAGGCGCTGCTCAACATCCCCACTGGCCATGTCACCACCTATTCCGAGATCGCGGGCGCCATCGGCAAGCCCCGCGCCGTGCGCGCCGTGGGCACCGCCGTGGGGCGCAACCCGATTTCCTGGCTGATCCCCTGCCACCGCGCGTTGCGCAAATCCGGCGGGCTGGGTGGCTACCATTGGGGCCTGCCGGTCAAACGCGCCATGCTCGCGTGGGAAGCCGCCAGCACCGAGGACGGCGCGGCCTGAGCGCGCGCCTGCCCATGGCGCACGCCGCCGCGCTTTCCCCCTATCCGGCCCGCCGCGCTTTGCTATACTGGGCCGAACAACCCGCGGGAAACGGGGTATTCAGGCAATAAAGGGCATATCATGGCTTATCTTCTCAAACCCGTCCTCCTGGCGAGCGCCGCCAGCCTTGCACTGGCGGGATGCGTGACCAACGGCGTCGCCCCGGGGGGCAGCGGCGAACAGAACCGCACCCGCGACGGCGCGGTGATCGGCGGCATCCTGGGCGGGTTCCTCGGCGCCACGGCGGATGACGACAACCAGGGCCGCAACGCGGTTCTGGGTGCGGCGATCGGCGCGGCCGCGGGCGGGGCCATCGGCAACGCGCTCGACGCGCAGGCCCGCGATCTGCGCGGCGCACTCAACAACGACCAGATCCTGATCGAGAATACCGGGGCGGAGCTGATCGTGACGATGCCCGAGGGCATCCTCTTCGATGTCGACAGCGCCTCGATCCGGGCCGGGCTCCAGGCCGAACTGCGCCGCCTGGCCGCGAACCTGAACCAATATCCCAATACCGACGTGATCGTGGAAGGCCACACCGACAATACCGGCTCGGCCGGCTACAACCAGGACCTCTCCACCCGCCGGGCGCAGGCCGTGGCCGGTGTGCTTCTGGAAGCCGCCGTGGCGCCCTCGCGCGTCCGCTCCATCGGGCGGGGGGAGGATGATCCCGTGGCCACCAACCTCACCCCCGAAGGTCGCCAGCAGAACCGCCGGGTGGAGATCATCATCCGCCCGCGCTGAACACGCGCTCCGCACTTGAAATCGGCCCGCCCTGCCCTCCGGCGCGGCGGGCCGTTTTTCTCGCGCCCCCTGTCTTCCATGTGCCAAAAATATCCCCGCCGGAGGCATCCGACATCTGCCCGGCGCGACCCGGCAAGCGGCGGCAGGCAGGCTGGACAGCCCACTCCATTGGTCATATCGTTTGACCAATTCAAGGGGGCAGTACATGCCGTTTCAACGCATCGAGGCCGAGAAGCTCTCGCAATCCGTGGTCAAGCAGATCGAACAGTTGATCCTGCGCGGTATCCTGCGCCCCGGTGAACGCTTGCCGTCGGAGCGGGAATTGTCCGAGCGTCTGGGTGTGTCGCGCCCCTCCCTCCGAGAAGCAGTCGCCGATTTGCAGGAGCGTGGTCTTCTGGCGACCCGCGCCAGTGCCGGGATCTACGTGGCGGATGTCCTTGGATCAGCGTTTTCCCCTGCCCTGATCGAATTGATGGCCGCCCATGACGAAGCGGTTTTCGACTACATCGCCTTCCGCCAAGACCTTGAGGGGATCGCGGCGGAGCGGGCGGCGATCCAGGGCTCCGACACTGACCTGAAGGTGATCGACACGATCTTTCACAAGATGGAAGGCGCCCACCGCAAGCGCAATCCGTCCGACGAGGCGGAGCTGGACGCGGAATTCCATTTGGCGATCATCGAGGCGAGCCACAACGTGATCCTGCTGCACATGATGCGCGCCAGTTTCAACCTGCTGCGCCAGGGCGTGTTCTTCAATCGCCAGCAGATGTTCAAGAACCGCACGACGCGCGACATGCTGCTGGACCAGCACCGGGACATCAATGCCGGCCTGCAGGCCCGTGACCCGATGGCCGCCAAAGCTGCGGTGATCGCGCATCTGGATTACGTGAAGCAGGAGATGAGCGAGCTGAAACGGTCCGAGAAGAACGAGGAGATCGCGCAATTGCGCTACGCCCACGAGCAGGACCGCTAGGCCCGCCGCCGATCAGCCCCCGCTGCCCCTAATCCGCCGCCCCGCCGCCAAAGGCGTTGCCGTTCTGCCAGTCACACGGCGCATCCTGCATCTCCAGGTGCAGGCGGTTGCCCTCGTAGGGATGGGCCGCCGCCACATCGTCGTTGAGCGTGATCCCGAGGCCGGGCGCGTCGGGCGCGGTGACGAAGCCGTCCTCCACCTTCGGCCGCCCAGTGACGAGCGCCTCGTGAAACGGGGTCTCGATCGCCTCCACCATCAATGTACTGGCGCAGCTGACAGCCAGATGGACATTCGCGGCCCATTCCACCGGCCCGGCATAGAGATGCGGGGCGATCTGTGCGCCCGTGGCTTCGGCGAGGGTCGCGATCTTCTTGCCTTCCCAGATCCCGCCCGCACGCCCCAGCGCCGGTTGCAGGATACGCGCGCCGTGGGTGAGCGCCTGGGCGAATTCCGCCTTGGTGGTCAGGCGTTCGCCGGTCGCCACGGGGATGGAGGTCTTGACTGCGACCTCGGCCAGCCCCTGGAAATTGTCGGGCGGGATCGGCTCCTCAAACCAGAGGGGGTCAAAGGGCTCCAACGCGCGGGAGAGGCGGATCGCGCCTGCGGGCGCGAATTGCCCGTGGGTGCCGAAGAGCAGGTCCGCGCGAGTGCCCACGGCGTCGCGGATCGCCGCGCAGAACCGGGCGGAGAGGTCGATATCGCTCAACGCGGGCATGTGACCGCCGCGCATCGTATAGGGTCCGGCGGGGTCGAATTTGATCGCCGTATAGCCTTCGGCCACACGGGCCAGGGCAGCCTCCGCCGCCATGTCGGGATCGACCCAGAAGCGCGCGGGATCGTGGTGGGGTTCTGGGTAGAGGTAGGTATAGGCCCGGACGCGGTCGTTCATCCGCCCACCCAGCATTGCCCAGACGGGACAATCCCGCGCCTTGCCCACTATGTCCCAGCACGCCATTTCCAGCCCCGAAAAGGCACCGATGACCGTCGGGTCGGGGCGTTGGGTGAAGCCGCTGGAATAGGTGCGGCGGAACATCACCTCCACATCATGGGGCGCGCGGCCCCGCATGTGGCGGGTGAAGACGTCGTGGAGGACAGCCGACATCGCGTCCGGCCCGACGCCTGCGGCATAGATTTCTCCCAGTCCGGTCAGGCCGGTATCGGTCGTGACGCGGACGATCAGCCAATAGCGCCCACCCCAGCCCGGTGGCGGCGGGGCGACGGTGAAGAGTTCAAGGAAATCGAGGCGCATGGGGCAGACCGGTCAGTTAGGGGGCCAGCCCCCCAAGCCCCCCGAGGTATTTCGGAAGCAAAGAGCGCGGGCACGGATTTGAATCAAAACGTAATCACATTGCGGCGGGCTTGTCCCGTCCGGGTGTCTGCAATCGCCTCGTTGATCTGATCGAAGGACCAGCGGTTGGAGACCAGCTCATCCAGTTTCAGGCGGCCCTGGGCGTAGAGGTCGACCATCCAGGGAATATCGCGTTTCAGAACGATCTCGCCCAGATAGGAGCCGCGGATGCCTTGCCCGGTGGCCGCGAAGATCACCGGCTCGTACCCGGTGGACTGGCCGTTATGGGTCATGCCGACGGCATAGGCGGTGCCGCGCGGGGCAAGCAGGCGCAGGGCCGTCTCGTAGGCCGGGATCGCGCCGACGGAGACGAAGACATGATCGGCCAGCGCGCCGCCAAGAAGCTTGTAGAGCGCTTTCCACGGCTTTTCTGTTGTGGCGGAAAGGGTGTCGGTCGCGCCGAATTCCAGCGCATCGGCGAGCTTCTTGTCCTCCAGATCCATGGCGACGATCCGGGCCGCGCCGGAAATCCGCGCGCCCTGGATCGCGTTAAGGCCCACGCCGCCGGCGCCGATCACGACGACCTTGTCGCCGGGACGGACCTGCGCGGTGTTGATGACGGCGCCCATGCCCGTGGGCACGCCGCAGGCCAGAAGGCATGCCACATCCGCCGGGATCGCATCGCCGATGGGCGCGGTCTGGCTGGCATGGACCACCACAGCCTCCGCAAACGCCCCGCAATTCATCGCCTTGGTGACGGCGTCGCCGCCCGGCGTGGTCAGGACCGGATCCTCCACGGCATTGCCGCCGCAATACATCGGTTGTGCCGACGCGCAGGACGGACATTGGCCACAGGATTTGGCGAGCGTCACGATCACCCGATCGCCTTGGGAAATGCCGGTCACGCCGTCGCCCACCTCCGTGACGATCCCCGCCGCCTCGTGCCCGTAGACAGCCGGAAGCGCGCCGCCCCAAGCCCCGTCCATGTAGGAGATGTCGGAATGGCAGATCGCCACCGCCTCCAGCTTCACACCGACCTCCCCCGGGCCGGGATCGCGCAGATTGATGTCCTCCACCACAAGCGGTTCCCCGAAAGCGTGGCACAGGGCGGCGCGGATCTGTTTCGGCATCGGACACTCCGTTCGTTTTCCGCCAGCTTGTCGCGGGCGGGCCGGGATTGCGGGCCGAAAGGCGGCACGCGAGGGACAGGGCGCGACCTTGCGGCGCGTATGGCGCTTGCACAAGCCCCCGGATTTGACCGAGATACGGGACATGGACATCGTGATGCACAAGGGCGTGGCCCTGCATGTCGACGTGACGGGGCCCGAGGATGGCCCGCCCGTCGTCTTCGCCAATTCGCTCGGCACGGATCTGCGGCTGTGGGACGGGGTCGTGGCGCGCCTTCCCGGGGGTCTGCGGCTGATCCGCTATGACAAGCGGGGCCATGGCCTGTCGGATTGCCCCGCCCCGCCCTATTCCATGGGCGCGCTGGTGGGGGAGGCCGAGGCGGTGATGGAGGCTTTGGGCGTGCGCGATGCGGTCTTCGTGGGCCTGTCCATCGGCGGGCTGATCGCGCAGGGGCTGGCGGCCAAGCGGCTCGACCTGATCCGGGCTCTGGTCCTGTCCAATACGGCGGCCAAGATCGGCACCCGCGCGATGTGGGAGGAGCGGGTCGCGGCGATCCGTGCGGACGGCCTGCCCGCGATGACCGATGCGATCCTGGAGCGGTGGTTCGCCCCGGATTTCCGCACCTCCGACGCCGTCGCCCCGTGGCGGCGGATGGTGGAGACCTGTCCGCCCGAGGGATACGTGGGATGTTGCGCGGCGATTGCGGGCAGCGATTTCTACACCACCACCGCCGCCCTGCGCTGTCCCACGCTGGTCATCGCAGGCGACCGGGACGGGGCGACGCCGCCGGACCTGGTGCGGGAACTGGCGGACCTGATCCCCGGCAGCCGGTTCGAGCTGATCCGTGGCACGGGGCATCTGCCTTGCGTGGAAGACCCGGAGACCTTCGCCGCCCATCTAAGCGATTTCTTGGGCGCGATCGGACATCTGCCATGAGCGCCTCACTCTTCGACAGCGCGCTCCACCGGGAGATGTTCGGCGATGCGGAGGTTGCGCGGCTTCTGTCGGACAGCGCGCGGATCCGCGCGATGATGCTGGTGCTCGGCACCTTGGCGAAGGTGCAGGGACAAGCGGGCGTGATTCCGGAAGTGTCGGGCGCGTTCCTGCACCGCGCCGCGATGGAGGTGCAGATCGACCCCGGCGGGCTGGCCGGATCCGTGGGGGCCAATGGCGTCAGCGTGCCGGGCCTGGTGGCGGCGTTTCGCAAGGCGCTCGACGCGCCGGAACACGGGCAATACCTGCATTGGGGGGCCACGTCGCAGGATATCCAGGATACCGGTCAGGCGCTGCGGATGCGGCAGATCGTGGCGCTGATCGAGGCGCGGTTGCGCGCCGCCCTGGGCGCCTTGGCCGATCTGGCGGAGGCCCACGCGGAGCTGCCGCAGGCCGCGCGGACCTACGGTCAGGTGGCGGTGCCATCGAGTTTCGGGGCGCAAGTGGCGAGCTGGGGTTGGCCGCTTCTGCGGCTTCTGGAGCGGTCGGAGGCGGTGCGGGCCCATAGCCTCGCCATCTCCCTCTCCGGCGCGGCGGGTACGGCAAGCCAGATCGGGGCGGACCCCGCCGCGATCCGGGCGGGCCTGGCGGAGGCGCTTGATCTGCCCGATCCGGGCCAATCATGGCACGCGCAAAGGGACTGGATTGTGGAGCTTGGTCAATGGTTTGCCGCCGTTACGACGGCGATGGGCAAGATCGGCGAGGATCTTTCGCGCCTGACTAGGTCGGAGATCGGAGAGGTGCGATTGGGCGGCAGCGGGGCGTCCTCCACCATGCCGCAGAAGCAGAACCCGGTGGGGCCGTCGATCCTGCTGGCACTCGCCCGTTTCGCGCCCGCGCAGGTGGCCGCGCTGTCGGTGCCCCATGGTGAGGCGCGCGACGGGGCGGCGTGGTTCACCGAGTGGCTGACCCTGCCGCCGCTCGCCGCCGCCGCCGCCCGCGCCAGCGCGTTGGGTGGTGCGCTGGCCGCGGGCCTTGAGCCACGCCCCGAGGCGATGGCCCGCCATCTGGACGATCCGCTTGGCCTGATCCATGCCGAGGCGCTGAGTTTCGCCCTGGCCGCCGCTATGCCCCGCCCCGAAGCACAGGACGCGATCAAGCGCCTGGCCATTGCCGCGCGCGAAACGGGCCGCCCCTTACCGGAGCTTGTGGCAGACGCCCATCCCAAGGCCGCCCTGCCAGACCTGACACCCCCCGCAAGCCTTGGCCAAGCCCCGACGGAGGCCCGCAATTTCGCCCAAGCGGCACGGACCATGATGAAAGACTAGCAGGCGGCGGCCCGCAGCCTTGTCAATCGCGCGGTGTAAATCTAGGTTGACACATCTAGCGGCTGCCGAGGTCCGATGCGCCTTCCCGTCCTGTTCATCCTGATCACCGTGACCATCGACGCGATGGGCATTGGCCTGATCCTGCCGGTGATGCCGGATTTGATCGGAGAGGTCCGGGGCAGCGACCTGTCGAATGCAGCACTTTGGGGGGGCATTCTTTCGGCCTCCTACGCCGTGATGCAATTCCTGTGCGCCCCCACGCTCGGCAACCTGTCGGACCGCTATGGCAGGCGGCCTATCTTGCTGATTTCCATGGCGGTTCTCGCGGCGGATTACGTGCTGATGAGCTTTGCACACACGATCTGGCTGTTGCTTCTGGGCCGGATCGTGGCGGGTATCGCGGCGGGCACCCATGCCACGGCACTGGCCTATATGGCTGACATATCCAGCGCGGAGAAACGGGGGCAGAGTTTCGGCCTGATCTCCGCCGGGTTCGGGATGGGCTTCACCCTCGGGCCGATCATCGGTGGCTTCCTGGGCGATCTGGACCCGCGCGCGCCCTTCATGGCCGCCGCCTGTCTGGCCGCCGCCAATTTCGCATTTGGCTATTTCGTCCTGCCCGAAAGCCTGCCCGCCGCGCGCCGCCGGGTGCTGGATTGGGCGCGCGCCAATCCCCTCGGTGGCCTGATGCAAATCGGGGCGCTGCCGGGCGTACGCGTGTTGCTGGCGGTAATGCTGGCCTACCAGATCGCCAATTTCGTCTATCCCGCGATCTGGGCCTATTACACCCAGGCCGCGTTCGGGTGGGAGGCGCGGATGGTCGGCGTGTCCCTCACCGTCTACGGCGTGGCGATGGCGGTGGTACAGGGCGGCCTGATCCGCGTGATCCTGCCCCGCCTGGGAGAGACGCGCGCCGTGTTCTGGGGCCTGATCCTGAACACCACATGCCTCATAGCCTACGGGCTGGCGACCGATGCGTGGATGGTCTGGGTCCTGATCCCGATCTCTGCCGTGGGGGCTGTGGTCGCGCCCGCGATGCAAGCGGTGATGAGCCGGGCCGCCGGGGCCGATCAGCAGGGCGAGTTGCAGGGCGTGCTCGCCTCCATCTCGTCGCTGTCGATGATCCTCAGCCCGCTGGTGATGACCCAGGCGTTCTTCTGGTTCACACGGGAGGAGACCGGGCTTTGGCTGCCGGGTGCGCCGTTCCTACTGGCCGCCGTCTTGATGGCCGCCGCGCTTGCGATCTTCGTCGGCGCGGCCCGGCCCAAGGCGCAGCCGGCGGAATAAGACCCGGCGCGCTGTCAGTCGCCCTCGGCCAGGATCTGTGCGAACAGGCGCGCGTCGACATTGCCGCCGGAGAGCGTGGCGATCACCGGTCCCTCTTCCAGCGCGTCTCCGTGGAATAGCGCCGCCGCGAGCGCCACCGCGCCGCCGGGTTCCACCACCAGTTTCAGGCGTGCGAAGGCATGGCGCATCGCCGCCTTGACCTCCGCGTCCGTCACGACGAGGCCCGGGCCGCAATGGGTCTGCATCATCGGGAACGTGATCTCGCCCGGGGCGCGGGTCAGGACCGCGTCGCATAGCCCGACCTCGGGGCCGTTATTCGTCACGATCCCGCCCGAGGCGAGGGAGCGGGCGACGTCGTCAAACCCCTCCGGCTCCACCGGACGCACCTGCATGTCGGGCGCAAGGGCCGCCAGCGCCGTCGCGATGCCCGATGTCAGGCCGCCGCCACCGCAGCAGGTCAGGACCGTCGCGCGCTCCACACCCGCCTCCGCCGCCTGCTCCGCAATCTCCAGCCCGCAGGTCCCCTGCCCCGCGATCACCATCGGCTCGTCGAAGGGGCGGATCAGGGTCAGGCCCCGTTGCCGCTGGATGTCCTGCCCGATCTCCTCCCGGCTTTCGCCGCCCGCCCGGTCATAGAGCACCACTTCGGCCCCCATAGCGCTTGTATTGGCGATCTTCAGCGCGGGCGCGTCGGACGGCATCAAGATCACGGCAGGCACCCCGAAGAGCTCCGCCGCGCGCGCCACGCCTTGGGCGTGGTTGCCCGAGGAATAGGCGATCACACCTTCGGCGCGCGTGGCGGGGTCGAGGGCCGATAGCGCCGACCAGCCGCCCCGGAACTTGAACGATCCCGTGTGCTGCAACACTTCCGCCTTCAGGAACACGGGCCGCCCCGCGATCTCGTCCAGGAAGGGTGAGGACAGAAGCGGCGTGCGCCGCACCACGCCTTCCGCCCGCGCAGCGGAGGCCCGGATATCGTCGATCCCGATCATGCCACGCGCTCCAGCACCGCGTCGATGACCGCGCGCGCCCCCGGCTCGTCCAGGAACGGCACATGGCCCCGGTCGCCCAGTTCCACGAACGCCATGTCCGGCCTGCGGCGGCGCATCTCGGCCGCCGTTTCTGCGGACAGGATGTTGGATTGCGCGCCCCGGATCAGGCCAAGCGGCAGCCCGTCCAGCGCATCGAAAAGCGGCCAGAGGTCCGGCGCGACGGCGTCGGGCGCAAAGGCCGGGGCCACGGCGTCGCGCAATTTCGGGTCGTAGCGCAGGTGCAGCTTGCCGCCCTCCTCCCGCCAGATCCGGCGCACGAGGTCCGCCCATTGGCGCGGGGCCACGTTGCGGAAGACACCGTCGTAGAGCACCGGCATCGCGGCGGCGGCCTCCGCGAGGGAGGAGAACTGGGGCGGCTTGCCGAGGTAATCCATGATGTTGGACAGGCCCGCCCCCATGACCTCCGGCCCGATATCGTTGAAAATCACGCCCGCCAGCCGCGCGCGTCCCATGGCCGCCAGCATCAGCGCCACCAACCCGCCGCGCGAGGTGCCGAGGATCACCACACGCTCCAGTCCCAGATGGTCCAGGAGCGCGATCACATCGCGCGCCTCCTGCATCGGCGTATAGGTGGCGGGATCGGCGAAATCCGACGCGCCACGCCCGCGAAAATCCATCCGGATGACCCGCACGTGCCCCCCGTAATGCTCCAGCACCGGCTCGAAATCTTCCATGTTCCGGGTCAGGCCGGGCAGGCAGAGGAGCGGCGTGCCCTGCCCCGCATCGTCATAGGCCAGCCGGACATTGTCTTCCGCCGTCACGAAGTCCATCACACCACTCCTGCCAAGACCGGCACCCCGGTCAGATCATCCGCCACCCGCCCGGGCCGTCCGCTCAACCGGTCCATCGGTTCCCCCGCCCGGTTCACCCATAACGTGTCGAAGCCGTAGGCTGCCCCGAAGGCCGCGTCCCACCCGTTGGAGGATACGAAGAGGACCTCTTCCCGTGTGCAACCGAACCGCGCGCCCACCATGTCGTAGACCCGGGCATCGGGTTTGAAGACACCGACATCCTCCACGCTCAGCACCGCGTCGAGCAGCGGGGAAATCCCGGCGCTTTCCACGGCGCCTTTCAGCATTTCGGGCGAGCCATTGGACAGGATCGCCGTCTGCAACCCCGCCCCCTTTAGCGCCGCCAACATCTCGGGCACTTCTGGGTAGGCGTCCAACGTCCAATAAAGCCCCAACAACGCCTCGCGCAAATCCGGCTCCGCCATGGCGGCTCGGTCCAGCGCCCAGTCCAGCGCGTCACATGTCACCTGCCAGAAATCACAATGGTCGCCCGCCACGGCGCGCAGCCAGGAATAGCTCAATTGCTTGACCCGCCAATCGGCCGCCACCTGCTGCCAGACCGACGCAAACGCCTCCCGCCCCGGCTCGGCGGCCAGCGCGCGCGCCGCTGCCGCCACATCGAACAACGTGCCATAGGCGTCGAACACGCAGACCTTGATCCCGGACATCGCAACCCCTCCCTGGCCTGGACATTTTCACGCGCCCCCGCCCCGCGCAACGCCTCTCTCCTTCCATGTGCCGGAAATATCCCGGGGGGGAGTCCGCAAGGACGGGGGGCAGCGCCCCCCCACATACAAAAAGGGAATGCCGCGTCAGCGGCGCCGCCGGATCAGAGGTTTTCCGGCTGCGGCATGCTGAGCACGTGGAACCCGCCATCCACCGTCACGATCTCTCCGGTCGTGCAGGCCCCGTAATCGGAGGCGAGGTAGACCGCCGTGCCGCCCACCGCCTCCAGCGTCGCATTGGCGCGCATCGGGGCATTGGCCTCCGTCGTCTTGAAGGTCTTGCGCGCGCCCCCGATGGCCGCGCCTGCCAGGGTCTTCATCGGACCAGGCGAGATCGCATTCACGCGGATCCCCTGGGGGCCCAGATCGTTCGCCAGGTAGCGAACGGAGGATTCCAGCGCCGCCTTGGCCACGCCCATGACGTTGTAGAACGGCGTCACCCGGTTCGAGCCCTGGTAGGTCAGGGTCAGCAGCGTGCCGCCATCGGGCATCAACTCCGCCGCGCGGCGCGCCACGTCGATGAAGGAATAGCACGAGATCGTCAGCGAATTCTGGAAATTGGCCCGCGTCGTGTTGGTGAAGCGACCCGTCAGCTCGGTCTTGTCGGAATAGGCGATCGCGTGGACCACGAAATCAAGCGACCCCCACGCCTCCTTCAACCTCGCGAAACACGCATCCATCGAGGCATCGTCGTTGACGTCCACGTCCACCAGAAGGTCGGAGCCGAGCGAGGCTGCCAAAGGCTCAACCCGCTTGCCGAATGCCTCGCCTTGGTGGGAAAAGGCAAGCTCCGCCCCTTCGCCAGCCAACGCCTTGGCAATCCCCCAGGCAATCGAACGGTCATTGGCGACCCCCATCACGAGGCCGCGTTTGCCCTTCATCAAATCAGCCATTTTGAAAACTCACTTCTGAAATCGGCTCAGGATCATGGACCCGTTGGTCCCGCCAAAGCCAAAGGAATTCGTCATGACGCTGTCGAGGCCCGCATCGGCCCGGAAGTCGGTCGCGATCTCGCCCGCGTCGAGCGCGGGGTCGAGGGTTTCGACATTGATCGACGGGGTGATGAAATCGCCCTCCAGCATCAGCAGGCAAAACGCCGCCTCCAGGGCACCCGCCGCGCCCTGTGCGTGGCCGGTCATGCTCTTCGTCGAGGAAATCGGGGGCGTGGTGCCCTGGCCAAAGACCCGGCGCACGGCCTCGACCTCGCCCACATCGCCCACCGGGGTCGAGGTGCCGTGGGCGTTGATGTAGCTGACCTTTCGGCCCTCTGGCAGGGTTTGCAGGGCCAGCCGCATCGCGCGTTCCCCACCCTCGCCGGAAGGCGCGACCATGTCGTGGCCGTCGGACGTGGCCGCAAAGCCCGTCACCTCAGCGTAGATCTTCGCACCCCGCGCCACCGCGCGCTCCATCTCCTCCAGCACCAAAATGGCCCCGCCGCCGCCGATCACGAACCCGTCGCGATCCGCATCGAACGCGCGGGAGGCTTTCTCGGGCGTGTCGTTATACTTCGACGACATTGCCCCCATCGCGTCGAAGAGGCACGACAGCGTCCAATCCAGCTCCTCCGCTCCGCCCGCGAACATCACGTCCTGCTTGCCCATCATGATCTGTTCCGCCGCGTTGCCGATGCAATGCAGCGACGTCGAGCAGGCCGAGGTGATGGAATAATTGATGCCTTTGATCTTGTAGGCGGTCGCCAGATTGGCGGAGATCGTGGACGACATGCATTTCGGCACCGCGAAGGGCCCGATCCGCTTGGTCGCGCCCGTTTTCAGCACCGTCTGATGTGCTGCGAACATGGCGGATGTCGACGGCCCGCCGGACCCGGCGACCAGCCCCGTGCGTTCATTGACCACGTCGTCCTCGCCCAATCCCGCATCGGCAATCGCTTGCCCCATCGCGATATGGGCATAGGCCGCGCCCGGCCCCATGAACCGAAGCGCGCGCTTGTCCACATGCTCGGCCACGTCGATCTTGAGCGTCCCCGCGATCTGGCTACGAAACCCGTGCTCGGCCATCTCGGGCGACGCCTCGATCCCGGAGCGACCGGCCTTCAGGCTTTCCGTCACCTCGTCGGCGGTGTTTCCGATGGGGGACACGATCCCCAGGCCCGTGACGACAACTCGGCGCATATACGCACTCCCTTAACCTTTCACGGTATCTAGGCGCTCCGCCCCCCACCGCGCAACCAATTAGGCTATGCGGCCGCGGCAGAAGAAACTGTGGGCCCGCCTGTTCGATTTTACCCAGTCGTGCATGGCAGAGTCTGACGCAGCCGGCGCTCAGCTCTCGCTCAGGGCCACCTTCATGTCCTTGACCTCGTAGATCACCTCGCCGTCGGCCTCCACGATGCCGTCGGCCACACCCATCGTCAGCCGCCGGGTCTGGATCGCCTTGGTGAAGTCGATCTTGTAGGTCAGCATCTTGCGGTCGGGGCGCACCATGCCCTTGAGCTTCACCTCACCCACGCCCAGTGCATAGCCACGGCCCGTCCAGCCGCGCCAGCCAAGGTTGAAGCCTGTCAATTGCCACAGGCCATCGAGGCCGAGGCATCCGGGCATGATCGGGTTGCCGGGGAAGTGGCACTCGAAGAACCACAAGTCGGGCGTGATGTCGAATTCGGCCAGCACATGTCCCTTGCCATGGGCGCCGCCGTCACCGGAAATGTCGGTTATCCGGTCCATCATCAGCATCGGTGGCTCGGGCAATTGTGCGTTTCCGGGACCGAAAAGCTCGCCCCGCGCGCATTTCAGCAGATCGTCGCGATCGAAACTGGTTGGGTAGTCGGCCATGGAAATCTGTCCCCGCTCGTTGCCTTTGTGCCGTCTTCGGCTTGCCTTGGGTCTACCATTGCGTGCTTTTGCGGCGCAAGGCATGGGCCATGTGGGCCCCGGACCCCCGTGACACATGGGCAATTGCAATGCACACGCAATAGGCCATATATGGGAAAGACCTTGTAGAAAGCCCGGGAAAATGACCCCCGAAGCCCTCGAACGTTCCCAATCCTGGCTTGGCCAGGCCGAACTGCGCCCCACGCGTCAGCGCCTTGCATTGGCCGCTTTGCTGGTGGGCGACGGGCAGGACCGGCATGTGACAGCCGAAGGCCTGCACGAAGCCGTGCTTGGCACCGGGGACAAGGTGTCCCTGGCCACCGTCTACAACACCTTGCGCGCGTTTTGCGATGCCGGGCTGATGCAGGAGGTCACGGTCGATGGCTCGCGCAGCTATTTCGACACCAATGTCGATGATCACCCGCATTTCTACATGGAAGAAAGCAGCGCGCTGTGTGACGCACCGGCGTCCGAGCTTCAGATCAAGGCCCTGCCATCGGTCCCCGAAGGCTACGAGATCGCAAAGGTCGATGTAGTGATCCGGCTGCGCAAAAAGGACTGATGCGCCGCGCAAGAATTGGCCTGTTCGCTGCGATTTACACGATCTGCGCCGTTTTCTTCGCCGTCGCCTTCTTTGATCGCTACTGGCGTCACCGCGATTGCTTCAACGATCTGGGGCGCTGCTTTGTCTCCGCCGAGGACGGCGTTTACACCACGTCCGCCTTTGTCTGGGCGCCCATGGCGATCCTCTGCGCGCTGCTGGCGATCTTCGCGCTTTGGCGGTTTTTCCGGGCGCGACGGATCGCGGGTTAGAGCAAGGGTCGCGCCCAAATTCCGGGCATTGGCGTTTCGCCCTAGCCATCGGGGCCAAAACCCCCTAAGCGCCGCATCAAATCCGTACCTCACCAAAGGCCATCTCCCATGGACCTCCGCAATATCGCGATCATCGCGCACGTTGACCACGGCAAGACCACGCTGGTGGACGAGCTTCTGAAGCAATCCGGCGCGTTCCGCGAGAACCAGGCCGTGGCTGAGCGGGCCATGGACAGCAACGACCTGGAACGCGAACGCGGGATCACGATTTTCGCCAAGCCCACCTCGCTGGAATGGAAGGGCACGCGGATCAACATCGTGGACACACCCGGCCACGCCGATTTCGGTGGAGAGGTGGAGCGCATCCTGTCCATGGTCGATGGTGTTGTCCTGCTGGTGGATGCCGCCGAAGGCCCGATGCCGCAAACGAAATTCGTGACGTCGAAGGCCTTGGCCCTTGGCCTGCGCCCCATCGTGGTGCTGAACAAGGTCGATAAGCCAGATGCGGAACCCGACCGCGCGTTGGACGAGGTGTTCGACCTCTTCGCCAACCTCGACGCGACCGAAGATCAGCTTGATTTCCCGCATATGTACGCCTCTGGCCGGTCCGGTTGGGCGGATCACGATCTGGACGGCCCGCGCAAGGACCTCAGCGCGCTCTTCAACCTCATCGTGCGCCACGTGCCGGAGCCCAAGCAGATCAAGCGTCAGGACGATGATTTCCGCATGCTCGCCACGACGCTGGGGGCGGACCCGTTCGTGGGGCGGCTTCTGACGGGGCGCGTCGAATCCGGTCGCCTCAAGGTCGGGCAGACAGTGCAGTCGATCAGCCGCCTGGGGGAGAAGATCGAACAATTCCGCGTCACCCGCATCCAGGCCTTCCGCGGCCTCGCGCAGCAGGACATTGAGGAGGCGCTGGCAGGCGACATCGTATCGCTTGCGGGCATGGCGAAATCCACCGTTGCCGACACGATCTGCGCGCTCGCCGTGGATGAACCGCTGGAAGCGCAACCCATTGACCCGCCGACCATCACCGTCACCTTCGGCATCAACGACAGCCCGCTTGCGGGCCGCGACGGCAAGAAGGTGCAATCCCGCGTCATCCGCGAGCGCCTGATGAAGGAAGCGGAATCGAACGTCGCCATCAAGATCGCCGACACGCCCGGCGGAGAGGCATTCGAAGTCTCGGGCCGGGGCGAATTGCAGATGGGTGTCCTGATCGAGAACATGCGGAGGGAAGGGTTCGAACTCTCCATCTCCCGCCCGCAGGTCATCATGCGTGAAGACGGCGACACGACGCTGGAGCCGGTGGAGGAAGTCACCATCGACGTGGATGACGATTATTCCGGCGCGGTGATCGAGAAGCTGACCGGCTCCCGCAAGGGGGACCTGGTGGAAATGAAGCCGGCCGGCGCGGGCAAAACCCGGATCATCGCCCGTGTGCCGTCGCGCGGTCTGATCGGCTATCACGGCGAATTCCTGACCGATACGCGTGGCACGGGCGTCCTGAACCGCGTTTTCCACGAATGGGCCCCCTATAAGGGTGCGATCCCGGGCCGCCGTCAGGGTGTCCTGATCTCCATGGAAAACGGCACCTCGGTGGCCTTCGCCCTGTGGAACCTGGAAGATCGCGGCAAGATGTTCATCGGCGCCCAGGCCCCCGTCTATACCGGCATGATCATCGGCGAGCATTCCCGCGACAATGACCTGGAAGTGAACCCGCTCAAGGGCAAGAAGCTGACAAACGTGCGCGCCAGCGGCACGGATGAGGCGGTGAAGCTGACCACGCCCGTCACCATGTCGCTGGAACAGGCCATCGCCTATATCGACGATGATGAGCTGGTCGAAGTCACGCCCAATGCCATCCGCCTGCGTAAGCGATACCTCGACCCGCACGAGCGCAAGCGCCAGTCCCGCGCCAGCGCGTAAGGGAACCATCGGGCCACCTTCGCGTTATGCGTGTAAGGAGGTGGCCCATGATTGCCCCATTCACGAGTGTCAAGAATTCCACGTTGCAGGCCAAGGCCGGCACATTCGGTATCAACGATCTGATGTTCGATCCCGACAGCCTGGCGGTCGAATATGCCGTGCTCGAAGGGGGCGGTTGGGTCACGAACACCGACGTGCTCGTCCATGCCAAGCGCCTGCGGGCTTTCGACGAAGGAACGCGCACCTGGACCGCCGATGTCAGCGAAGGTGATCTGGCCAACGCGCCGCGCCTCGGCTCGGATAACGTGGTTGATCTCAGCGCGCTGCCGCCCGTGATCGTGGGCCCGTTCGGCATGACCTATTCGCCGATCCTGATGGCCGCGCAATTCCTTGGCTACCCGGTGACGAAGGATCGCCCAACGCGGGACGCCGTCGATCAGCTGGACAGGATGAGCGATTGGCTCGGCTCCGTCGTGTTCAACGGGGAAGGCCCCATCGCGCGCATCGTCGATCTGTTCGTGGATGCCGAGACGATGCGCCTGACCGAAGTGGAATTCGCCATGGGGGCGGAGAAATACGTGCTCCCCGTCACGGCGATCCGCACCTTCGTGCGCGGCGACGGATACGCAATCTGCGACCTGACGGAAGCGGAGATCGAGCAGGGCTTCACAGCAGCCGAACCCGGCCCCGCCCTGCCCAAGATGCCCAAGGAACGCTGGGTGCAAACGGCGGCCTGAGCCGCCTATTGCGTCACGCCTGAGAGGGGCCGCCGAACAGGTGATCCATGGTGAGCGATGGCTGGTCGCACCCGGCCTCCCCCACGATTTTGGCCGGCACGCCGGCCACGGTCTTGCACGGCGGCACCTCGGCCAGAACGACCGACCCCGCCGCGATGCGGGAACAATGGCCGATCTCGATATTTCCGAGCACTTTTGCACCCGCCCCGATCAGCACACCGTCGCCGATTTTCGGGTGGCGGTCTTCCTCCTCCTTACCGGTGCCGCCCAACGTAACGGAATGCAGCATGGAGACGTTGTCACCCACCACCGCCGTCTCACCGATGACGATGGAATGGGCGTGGTCGATCATGATGCCCTGACCCACCCGCGCCGCTGGATGGATGTCGACGCCGAACACCTCCGACACGCGCATCTGAATGAAGTAGGACAGATCCTTGCGCCCCTGCCGCCACAGCCAATGGCCGACCCGATAGGCGGTCACGGCCTGGAAGCCCTTGAAAAACAACAAGGGTTGCAGGAAGCGATGGCAGGCCGGGTCGCGGTCATAGACGGCCACGATGTCCGCGCGCGCCTGTGCACCGAGCATCGGGTCCGACGCGAAAGCCTCATCCGCGATCTCGCGCAGAAGCTGCTCCGACATCTCGGACGATGCGAGCTTTTGCGCCACGCGATACGCCAATGCCTTTTCGAGGGAGGGATGGTGGAGGATGCAGGCATGGACCAGCCCGCCCAGCAACGGTTCGTCGCGGACGGCATCCTGTGCCTCGTCGGTGATCCGGCGCCAGACCGGATCCAGTTCACTCACATTTTCCTGGGTGCGTGCCATCTGCATCGCCTCCTCTGCCTGCCGTCGCCGAGAAGATACGGCAGCGTCAGGCAAAGGTCCATGCAATCGAACGTGAGGGATGTCAGCTCAGCTGACAGATGCCGAACCGGGGATCAGACCGGATCGGGCAGGCTCAATTCGGCGTAATGGGCGACGAGGCGGATCGTCCCGCCCGCGAAATTGCCGCCCTGCGCCGTGATCTCCAATGCCGTGGGCGACCAGTAGACCTGCGGCGCGCCGGGGCCGTTGACCCAGGAATTCAACCCGACGCCGAGGCCGGAGCCATAGCGTTGCAGATCGCCCGCCACGCCCAGATCCCACGTCGTCGCCGCCCCTGTTATCGCGGCAGTGACACGGCCCGTCACGCCGAATGCAATCGCACGGGCGGGGAAGAGGATCGGCGTGGTGACGGACGCCCCGGCGGTCAGGGTCACGTCGAATTCCACCGATTTCATGTTGAGCGAGGCATTGCCGGGGCTGAGCGTGGTGGCACCAAGCCGCCAACCGGCCCCGTCGAACGTCGCCTCCATCCCCTGATCCAGCACCATCGCGCGCCAGCCGCGATGGGGGGCGACGAAAATCCAGCCCCCGCCCGACGCGATGGCCACGTTCCCGTCCTGCGCAGCCCAGGCGTTTACCGCGCCGTTGGGCACACCATAGGCGCGGCCCGCAAGTGCGGCGGGCGGCGTGGTCTCCGTGACCGATTGCAGGCGCAGTTGCGCCAGACCGTCCAGACGCATCAACGCCTCGTTCACGGTCACATGCTTCTGCGCCTGTGCCGGGGCCAGAAGCGGAAGGGTGAGCTCGGGTGTCTCAGTCATTGATCTCTATCCTTGCAAATGGCCCCGCCCCGAACCGTTCGGAGACTTGGGCAACCTCGATCGCGTAGTCGGTCTGCGTGCCGTCGCTGGCGCGCATGGCGTCGGTGTAGGTGAAGGCGGGGGATGTCAGGATCTCCTCCCGCCGGATCGCGCCGGTGTCGGAGATGCGCAGGACATATTGCTCCGATGCCTCTCCCAGGGGCACGTCCACGCCGTCCCAATTGTCGGCATCCACGCGGGACCGCCTGATCCAGCTGACGTCCCGCGCCGCGCCGTCGCGGGGCGCGCGCAGGTGGACCGGAGAATATGGGCGCAGGCCAATACCTTGGAACGCCAACACATTTTCGACGTAGCTTGCATCGTCGACCGAGCGCCGCGATGGCCCGACGCGCCAATGGCGCACCAGCCCGCGGGCGGAGCTTGGCAGATCGACCTGCCCCACCGCCGCATCCAGCAACACGAAAAGCGTGCCTTCCGGCCAGACATCGGGCATCACCGCGTCCGTGCCTTGCTGGCCCCGCAGGCGCATCCCGATCTCCCACGTCTCCGCGGCGACGAGGGTGGCCTCAGTGAACTGGATCACCTCCCATATGTCGTCCTGCCCCGATCCGATGGCCGCGGCATTGGCGCCTGCCAGAACGGCGGACATCTCGGCCGACGACAGCGCGCCGGTCTCCAAGCGTATTTTCAGCACCCCGGCCCGGTCCCACAGGCCAGAGGGCTGTGCCACCAAGGGCTCCTCCAGCGTACCGATGATCGCAGGCTGATCCACCAGCTTGTTGAGCGTGAAGCCATCGGCGCCGGGCGCGGAATAGACGGCGGCGGAGCCGGGCCAGGGATCGGCGGCCACGGCCAGATGCGGGGCGTGTTCCACCTCGTCCCCGGTCAGAAGCGGCAGGTCCATGAAGACGGGCGTGACCGGCAGGGGTGGCACGAACGCCTCCACGGCCACGACCTCCTCCACCTCGTCGGAGGGGATGGAGGTCGAGGGTTCCACGCGCACCGCCTCCACCTGTCGGAAGCCGCGATCTTCCACCCGGTCGATGCGCCAGGTATGGCCATCCTCGGTGGCGACCATGGCACCGGCCCCGATGGCGCGGCGCGACGGCGGCAGGGCGAAGCGCAACGTGTCCTGCGCCACCCGCCCATCGGCGAGCCAGCGTTCCGCCATCCCCTGCCCCTCGGCCCGCGTCAGGGCCAACGGCAGGTCCACATCGTTGACCTGATCGGCCCCGTCGCCGGGATGGATCGCTTCGGCCACCTTGTCGTCATAGAGCCCCTCCGCCTCGGTATATCCGATGCGCAGGCGGCCCACGGTTTCCGCCTCGGGCGCGCGGATGCGCGTGAGGCCGCCTTCACCATCGTCATCGCGCGCCGTGAGCGGCGCTTCGATCACCGTCTCGGGCAGGTCGGGGATGGGCAGGAAGATGATCTTGCCGTCCCGCTCCACCGCGTTGAACCCATAGGCGAGCATCAGCGGTTGCAGTCGCGCCCGCGCACTTTGCGTCTGGGCGGAGACGTGGCCGCGCACCAATCCGTAAAGGGCGGAGACGTCGTAGTCGGTGATGCCCGCTTCTTCGCAAATCTCGGCCACGACAAGGTCGAGCGGCTGCGCTTCCAGCCGACCGGTCATCCAGTGGCCCTTGTGCCAATTGCCACCATCCGACCAGCGGCTGCGGTCATTTGGAAAGGCGGGCCAGGGCCGCGCATCCCACGCCCAGGCATGGGCGCGACCGAGGTCCAGCATCGGGCCATCATATTGATCGGATTGGGGATTTCGCCCCTCCTCCGCCCAGTAATCCAGCGTCGCGCGCAGATATTGCGCCTGGATCAGGTCGTCGCGCCGCCCGTTGGAGAAATGCGGCACATCGCTTTCGGAGGATTTCGGATCAAGGAACTTGTTGGGCTCGTTGGAGCCCTTGTCGATCGCCGCGCAGCCGAATTCATCCGACCAGGCCAAATCGAATTGCGGGCCGCGCAAAGCCTCCGGGTCATTGGCCGAATACAGCCGCGCTTCCGCCCCGTTGGGCCAAACCAGCATGCGCTCGCCTGCCACCCAGCGCGGTACGCGGTCGGGCGGAGAGCAGGCGATCAGCCCGCTCTCCCCTTTCACCATCACGGCCAGCGCCTGGTCATAGGTTTCGCCGACCAGGGCCACCCGCTTGGCCCGACCGGGTGCGTCCGGCGAGGGTCCCTCCACCATCGACCGCACCCATTCGGCCCCGGCACGCGTCTTGCCCGCGCCCCGTCCCCCCAGAACCACCCAGGTCCGCCAATCGCCTTCGGGCGGCAATTGATGCGGGAGCGCCCAGAATTCAAAGAGCCATGGCAGGGCCGCAAGGGCCGCGTCACTCAGGCTCTCCAGGAACGCCGCTTCCGTCTTCGTGTCCGCGCAGGCAAGCCAGGCGGAGCCCGATTTCAGTGCGTGCGGCGGCAAGGTCAAGCTGTCCTGCGCCGGTTTCCCCAAACCGTTTGCATCCTGCGACACGGGCCTTCTCCCTCATTTCCATCGTGTGAATGAACGCGGCATTCATCTGCCGCACGCATTTCATCACGTCGCCTTCGCCGGCATCGGGCATGGTTTCCAGCTGCGAGCAGCTGTCATTCAACACCCGAACCGCACGATCAAATGCATCCCGCGCCTCGGTCACCAGAACCTCGGCGCGATCTGCTTGCAGATCGTCGTTCTCAATCGTCTTGCTCATCTCGGTCTACCTCGCGTCCATGAAATCACTCTCAGGCACGAGCAGCATGTGGCGTTCCGACTTTTCCGTGCCGCCACGGTCCGGGCTGCCACCCGGATCTGGCATTCAGGCACAAAAAAACGACCCGAGGGGCGTGATCCCCAGGCCGTTGACCCACATCTTCCAGCGTGCCTAAAGAGGTGCCATGGACCGTTCGATGGGTCAAGAAGTTTTGCGTTTTCAATTGGTTAACGTGGGCACCGCGCGCTAACCGGATATTAACCAGACCGCCTTTAACGCCGGGTTTTCAACGTGTTGAGCCCGGTTGGATCGCCCGCCAGCCACCGCGCGCCGCGCGGATATCGTTGCTTAATCCGCGTCGCCGAGCCGACCGGCAAAGGGCGAGACACGCAAATTCTCTCTGGATCGGTCTCCCAACCGCCTCCGGACTATTCCGAATTTGCCCGTTCCGCCTCGATCTCGCGCCAGCGCGCGACGTTCCGGTTATGCTCTTCCAGCGTCACTGCAAAGGCGTGACCCCCGGTGCCATCCGCCACGAAGAAGATGAAATCGGTGCTGTCGGGGTTCAGCGCGGCCTCAATGGCCGCCTGGCCGGGATTGGCGATGGGCGTGGGCGGCAGGCCGTCGATCACGTAGGTGTTCCACGGCGTCTCCTCCCGCAGCTCGGACCGGCGCAGGCCCCGGCCAAGGATACCGCGCCCATTGGTGACGCCATAGATCACCGTGGGGTCGGTTTGCAGGCGCATTCCCTGGTTCAGGCGGTTGGTGAAGACGCTGGCGACGCGGCCCCGCTCCTCGGGAACGGAGGTTTCCTTTTCGATGATGGAGGCAAGGATCAGCGCCTCCTCCGGGGTCGAAATCGGCAGATCGGCGGCGCGGTTGTCCCAGGCCTCGGCAAGGATGCGCTCCTGCGCCGCGCTCATCTCCGCCAGCAATTCAAGGCGGTCCTCCCCGCGGGCGACTTCTATCGTCGCGGGCGCAAGGGTGCCTTCGGGCGGAATGTCGGGCACCTCGCCCTCCAGGAAGTCGGCGGCGAGAAGCCCTTGGACAACCTGCCAGCTCGTCAACCCTTCGGGGATCACCAGCCGGTATTGCATCGGCGCGCCGCTTTCCACGAGGGCCGCATATTCCGGTGCCACGCCATCCTCGTAGGCGAAGCGCGCAAGCTCCTCCACCTCGCCGCTGGTGGGGTTGCGTTCGGCCAGGCGCAGCTCTCCGGTGCCGGAATTACGCAAGACGTATGTGGCGCGGTAGCGGAAGGACGATGGGCCACCGGCGGTGACGATGTCGAGGACCTGTTCCATCGACGCGCCCGCGGGGATCTCGTAATTGCCGAAGCGCAGATCGCCCGCCCGGTCGGCGGTGCGGGTGCCCACGCGGAACACGGCCGCCGACTGGATCACGCCCGCTTCCTCAAGGCGTTCCGAAACACGGGCCAGCGTATCGCCCTGCTCCACCTCGAAAAACGCCGCCGTCTCCAGCGGGCCCTCGGCATTCCATTGCCGCTGCCCCCAGCCCAAGGCCGCCGCGGCCGCGATCAGCGCCACGATCAGGAACGACATGCCGTTGGCCGCGATATGCTTCCACATGGGCGCTTACACCCGACCCATGATCAGGCAGGCATTGGTGCCGCCGAACCCGAAGGAATTGGACTGGACCACGTTGATCTCCCCTTCCTGCTTGGCATTGGCGCACAGGTTGATCGCGGTTTCCGCCGCGGGATTGTCGAGGTTGATCGTGGGCGGGGCCACGTTGTCGCGGATCGCAAGGATGCTGAAAATCGCCTCGATCGCGCCGGCGGCCCCCAGCAAATGGCCGGTCATCGACTTGGTGGACGACATGCGCAGATTGCCCGCGTGATCGCCCATCAGCCGCTCCACCGCGCCCAGCTCGATCGTGTCGGCCATGGTCGAGGTGCCGTGGGCGTTGACGTAATCCACCGCCGACGGCTCCAACCCCGCGCGCTTGAGCGCCGCGCGCATGGCGCGTTCCGCCCCTTCGTGATCGGGCGGCGGGGCGGTGATATGGTGGGCGTCGCCGGACAGGCCATACCCAAGCACTTCCGCATAGATCGTGGCACCGCGCGCCTTGGCGTGCTCGTATTCTTCCAGCACGACCATGCCTGCGCCTTCGCCCATGACGAAGCCGTCGCTGTCGCTGTCCCAGGGACGGCTGGCCTTCTGAGGCTCCTCCGCCCGTTTGGTACTGAGCGCCTTGCAGGCGTTGAACCCGGCAATCCCGATGGCACAGATCGGGCTTTCCGCCCCGCCCGCGATCATCACGTCGGCATCGTCCAGCATAATCAGCCGCGCCGCGTCGCCGATGGCGTGGGCGCCGGTGGAGCACGCCGTCACGACCGAGTGGTTCGGCCCTTTGAACCCGTACCGGATGGAGACCTGGCCGGAGATCAGGTTGATCAGCGCACCGGGCACGAAGAAGGGTGAGACCCGGCGGGGGCCGCGTTCATTGAGAGTGATCGACGTATCGGCGATGGACGACAAGCCACCGATCCCCGCCCCGATCAGGCACCCGGTCCGCTCCAGGCTTTCGGTGTCAGTGGGCGTCCAACCGGCATCTTCCACCGCCTGCACCGCCGCGGCCATGCCGTAGAGAATGAAATCGTCGACCTTGCGCTGCTCCTTGGGCTCCATCCACTGATCGGGATTGAAGGTCCCGTCCGTGCCGTCGCCGCGCGGCAGCTCGCACGCATAGGTGGTGCCGAAGCCCGTGGCATCGAAGCGCGTGATCGGACCCGCACCGGATTGCCCGGCCAGAAGGCGGCGCCATGTCTCTTCGACACCCGATGCCAGGGGCGTCACCAGCCCCAGACCCGTAATCACCACTCGCCGCATGTCGTGCCCCTTTCAAACGCCTCAAACGTCTTTGCGCGTTCAATTACCGGAAACGCCCACCTGGGCGCAATCCCCGTGACCGCGCGACCGGCAAGGCTTCGCGTGCCGCCCCGGCGCAAACGGAAAACGGCGCCCGGACTTCTCCGAGCGCCGTCAAACCTGTGCAAGAAGCGGCTTACTGCGCTTCTTTGATGAACTTCACCGCGTCGCCGAAGGTCTGGATCGTCTCGGCCGCGTCATCGGGGATTTCGATGCCGAATTCCTCTTCAAAGGCCATGACCAGCTCAACGGTGTCGAGCGAATCCGCGCCCAGATCGTCAATGAACGAGGCCTGCTCCGTGACCTTGTCCTCTTCCACGCTGAGGTGCTCCACAACGATCTTTTTTACGCGCTCTGCGACGTCGCTCATGATCTCATCCTTATCTTGCTCGAGGGCTGCGCCGTGCTGGCCTCCCCCCGGTTTCACTTCGTGCCGTTCCGGCCACTTGGGTGCCTCACCCGTCCTGACTGAACAGGTGGGGAAGACCGGGCCGGGGAACAAGCCCCCCGTCCATATGGCGCCGCCTATAGCATAAGTTGCGCCTATAGCAATGCCCCCCGAACGCCAATCTGACGCAGGGTAAAGCATCACTTGCCGGGTGTCACAGCATCGCCATGCCGCCGTTCACATGCATCACCGTGCCGGTCAGATACCCGGCCTGATCGCTGGCCAGAAACAGGGTCGCTGCCGCGATTTCAGCGGGTGTACCCATGCGCCCGGCGGGGATCTGGGCAAGGATCTTGCCCTTCTGGTCATCGGTCAGCTTGTCGGTCATCGCCGTCTCGATGAAGCCCGGCGCCACGCAATTCACGGTGATGCCACGGCTGGCGACCTCGTAGGCGAGGCTCTTGGACATGCCGACCATTCCGGCCTTGGAGGCGGCGTAGTTTCCCTGCCCCGGATTACCCGTGGCGCCCACCACCGACGAGATATTCACGATCCGGCCCCAGCGTGCCTTCATCATGCCGCGCAGACTGCCCCGGCAGAGCCGCATCGTGGAGGTCAGGTTCACGTCCAGCACGCTGGCCCATTCCTCGTCGGACATCCGCATGAAGAGGTTGTCGCGCGTGATGCCCGCGTTGTTGACCAGAATGTCGAGCGATCCCATCGCCGCGATCGCCTGCTTGGGCAGCGCCTCCACCGCCTCGGCATCGCTGAGGTTGCAGGGCAGGACACGGGCCCGCTCCCCCAATTCGGCGGCCAGCGCCTCCAACGGCTCGACCCGCGTGCCCGACAGGCCCACAATTGCGCCCGCCGTGTGCAGATGCCGCGCGATCTCCGCCCCGATCCCGCCCGACGCGCCGGTGATAAGCGCCGCTTTCCCTGTCAGATCGAACATTTTTTGCCGCTCCCTTATCCGTTGATTGCCGTGGCCGCCTTGGCCACATCCTCGGGCGTACCGACGGCTTGGGTCTCCATCGCCCGGTCGATGCGTTTGACCATGCCCGACAGGGCTTTGCCCGCCCCGATCTCGAAGATTTCCGTGACGCCCTGATCGGACATCCACGCCACGCTTTCGCGCCAGCGCACCCGGCCCGTGACCTGATCCACCAGGTTCTGCCGGATCGTATCGGCGGAGCTTTCGGCCCGCGCGATCACGTTGCCCACCAGCGGCACGACGGGGGATTGCATGTCCACATCCGCCAACGCGCGGGCCATTGCATCGGCGGCGGGTTGCATGAGCGCGCAATGGAACGGCGCGGAGACCGGCAGCATCAGCGCGCGTTTCGCACCGCGTTCCTTGGCCAGATCGGCGGCGCGTTCCACGGCCGCCTTGTGACCCGAAATGACGACCTGCGCCGGGTCGTTGTCATTGGCCGCTTCCACGACTTCGCCCCGTGCGGCCTCCGCCGCGATCTCCGTGACCGTGTCGAAATCCAGCCCGAGGATCGCCGCCATCGCGCCCTGCCCTGCCGGGACCGCGTCCTGCATCGCCTCGCCTCGCAAACGCAGCAGTCGCGCGGTGTCCGCAAGGCTCAACGCGCCCGCCGCGCAGAGCGCCGAATACTCGCCCAGGGAATGGCCCGCCACGTAAGATGCCGCGCCGATCTCCACCCCTTCGGCCTGCAACGCCGCCATCGCGGCCATGGATGTCGCCATCAGGGCCGGTTGCGCGTTACGGGTCAGGGTCAGGTCCTCGATCTCGCCCTCCCAGATCAGGGTGGAGAGCTTTTCGCCCAATGCATCATCCACCGCCTCGAACACCGCGCGGGCCGTCGGATAGGCGTCAGCCAGGTCGTGGCCCATGCCGATCGTCTGGGCGCCCTGGCCTGGGAAAACGAATGCTCTTGTCATGGGGCTTCCTTCGGGGTCGTTCAAACACGTCTGCTGCCTGAGCTATCGCAACCCCGCCGACCGCGCAACGCCCCGGACACACCCCGCAAACGCAAACCGCGCCGAAAGCGGATTGCCTTCGGCGCGGTTTTTCGCGTCTCGTGCGGCCCGGTCTCAGCGGGCAGCGCAGCGTCGGATCACCAGGTCTCCATTTCGAGGGTGGAGTTGCATGGAGTCGTGCCGTAAGTGCCGACCCAGACATCGACGCGACCCGTTGCCAGCGCCATGTCATAGATGTTGACCTTCGACTGGTAGCCCGTGCCACCATCGTCGTTGTGGTACCAGTTGCCGAAAGCATCGCGCACGAGCAGCACCGTATCGCAGTTGCGGTTGTCGCGGGTCTCGATCTCCAGCCTGTTGTAGCCGTTCATATTCGACAATGTGAACGTGAACGTCGGCGTCGCCTCGAAATAGCCGATCGTGCTGGGGAAGCCGTGGCTTGCACAATCCGCGAGGCTGGTCGTGCCACCGGCCTGAACCGAATAGCGGTCGGGCGACCAAAGGCCATACCCCGTGCCGGATGCCGGTGGGCCGCTCAGAGCAGATGTCGGGCACCCATCGGCACCGGGTGTCGGCGCGGGATCGGGATCTGGGTCTGGCGTTGGATCCGGGTCGGGATCGGGATCAGGGTCAGGATCCGGCGTCGGATCGGGGTCAGGATCGGGATCGGGGTCAGGATCGGGGTCGGGCGTCGGATCGGGAGTCGGATCCGGGTCAGGCGTGGGGTCAGGATCGGTGCCGCCGGATGTCGGCGTCGTGCCGCCCGTCGTCCCGCCGGTATCGCCATAGCAATTGCCGTTGTACGTCGTCGTGGTGCCGTCGTTGCCCACGATATTGCACGGATCGTCGTCCGAGACGGGTTGCACCGCCAGGTTCTCGTCCCAGGCGGTCTCGAACATGCCGTCCTGCAATTCGCCCTGGATGTCGCCGGAATGGCTTGTCAGTGCCGTGCCCGTCGTCTCGGAAATCGCCGCGCCAAGGCCCACGAGCACCGCCATAACGATGACCCAGTCGACCGTGGCCGCGCCATCCTCTTGATCCATGAAGTCTTGGTAGTCCACGGCGGGACCTCCATTTCTTTACGCTCGGGCCAAGCCACACCGGCCCTTCAAACTCGTCTCAATGGCCCGTTACCCCGTCGGAACGGGGGTGCAGGGACATTTGTCCATCCCCATATCTGCCGGTCACTTGTGTTCGAAATGGGGCAAAAGGCAGGATTCAGCGTGGCAGGACGCAAGGCGCGCGCACGGGCTGGACAGGCCGGGCGCGCGCGCTTATACGCACCCATCTCTTCGTGAAGCATCTTTATCGGCGTGATCCCTCGTGGCCGGGGGACGAAGAGGAAACGACCCGGCCTTTGAAACGCGCCCGTGACCAGAACTGGAGTTTCCATGTCTCTCTACGAGCATGTGATGATTGCGCGTCAGGACCTATCCAACACGCAAGCCGAAAGCCTGATCGAGCATTTCGGCACCGTCCTCGCCGACAATGGCGGCAAGGTCGTCGACACCGAATATTGGGGTGTCAAGACGATGGCCTACAAGATCAACAAGAACCGCAAGGGCCACTACGCCTATATCCGCACCGATGCCCCGTCCGAGGCGGTGCAGGAGATGGAGCGCCTGATGCGCCTGCATGACGACGTGATGCGTGTCCTGACCGTCAAGGTCGACGCCCACGAAGAAGGCCCCTCGGCCCAAATGCAGAAGCGCGATGAGCGCGAAGGCCGCCGCGAGCGCCGCTGATTCTCAAGGAGTGACATTCCAATGGCCGCAAAACCATTTTTCCGCCGCCGCAAGACCGACCCGTTCGAGGGCGAGAATGCGCCGAAGATCGACTACAAGGACACCCGTCTGCTGCAGCGCTACATCTCCGAGCGTGGCAAGATCGTGCCTTCCCGTATCACCGCAGTCGGTGCCAAGAACCAGCGCAAGCTCGCCAAGGCGATCAAGCGTGCCCGGTTCCTCGCGCTTCTGCCCTACGCCGTTAAGTAAGGGGACGACATCATGGACGTTATCTTGCTGGAACGTGTGGCCAAGCTGGGTCAGATGGGCGAAGTGGTCTCCGTCAAGGAAGGCTACGCGCGCAACTACCTCTTGCCGCAGAAAAAGGCGCTTCGCGCGAATGAGGTGAACCTCGCCTCTTTCGAGAACCAGAAGGCGCAGCTTGAAGCGCGCAACCTGGAGACCAAGAAAGAAGCCGAGGCGCTTGGCGAAAAGCTTGCCGGGCAGCAATTCATCATCATCCGTTCGGCCTCCGATTCCGGCGCGCTTTACGGTTCCGTCACCACCCGTGACGCGGCTGACGTCGCCACGGAGGAAGGCTTCTCCGTCGATCGCAAGCAGATCGCCCTGACGGCTCCGATCAAGGATCTGGGTCTGCACAAGGTCATGGTGAACCTGCACCCCGAAGTCGAGGTGGAGATCGAATTGAACGTGGCCCGCTCGCCGGAAGAGGCAGAGCTTCAGGCGTCGGGCAAGTCGATTCAGGAACTCGCCGCCGAGGAAGAGGCGCAGGCCGAATTCGAGATCGCGGAATTGTTCGACGATATCGGCGCCGCGCAGCTTGATGAGCTGGAAGGCGAGGTCGATGCGCCCGCAGACGGCGACGCCGCCGATGACGCGGACGCAGCCCCGGCCGAGGACGATGACGAAACGGCGTAAGCCGGTCGCATCCCCCGAGAAATCAAGGCCGCTCCGCCACCGGGGCGGCCTTTTTCGTGAGTCACCTGCGCGGGATCACGCCCGCTTGTTTGGACGCCGTGATCCGCGCGCCTATCTATCGGGGACCATGTTAGAGAGGTCCCCCATGCTCCGCCCCATCGCCCTGCCCCTTGTCCTGCTTGCCACGCCCGCCCTCGCGCAGGATCCGGTCGATGACGGCACCGCGAACCTGCCCGACACGGTGCCCGCATTCACCGAGCAAACGGACGCGCCCGAGATCGCCTCCGGCGTCACCCTGGATGAAGAGGTGATCGTCGGCACGCTCGCCTATCCGTGGGGTCTGGCCATTCTGCCCGATGGCGCGGGGTACATCATCACCGAACGCGGCGGCACCCTGCGCCACGTCACGCGCGACGGCACGTTGGGGCCCGAGATTTCCGGCGTGCCCTCCGTCCGGTCCCTGCGGCAAGGTGGGTTGCTGGACGTGGCGCTGCACCCGGATTTCACCGAAAACCGGGTCATCTACTTCACCTTTGCCGCGCCAAGCGGCCTTACGGCATCGGCCACGGCCTTGGGCCGCGGCGTCCTGTCGGACGATCACACGGCCCTGTCGGAGGTCGAGGAAATGTGGCGACAGACCCCTGCCTCCTCCATCCCCGCGCATTTCGGCAGCCGCGTCCTGATCGGTCCCAATGGCTTGCTCATCGTCACCACCGGCGACCGGTTCACGCCGGAAAACCGGCAGCTCGCGCAAGACCCGGTGAACGCGGCCTATGGCGTGACCGTGGCCCTTACGTTGGAGGGTGACGTGCCGACCAATCCCTTCATCACCGAAGAGCGTCCGGAGATACTCAGCTATGGCCACCGCAACATCCAGGGCGCCGCGACCCAACCCGGAACCGATGACATCTGGCTTCTGGAACATGGCCCCGCCGGTGGGGACGAGTTGAACATCATGGAAGTCGGCGGCAATTACGGCTGGCCCGAGGTCAGCTACGGCGTGAATTACAACGGCTCGGATGTCGGGACGGGCGAACAGGCCCACGCGCCGGATTACGTGGAGCCGCGATATTTCTGGGACCCGTCCATCGCGCCGTCCGATCTGATCTTCTACGAGGGGGAGATGTTTCCCGACTGGCAGGGTGACATCCTTCTGGGTGCGCTTGCGGGACAGGCCCTTGTGCGCCTGGACGTCGATGGCGACCTGATCGTGGGGGAGGAACGGCTGCACACGGGCCAAGGCCGCGTCCGCGATGTCGATGTCGACGCCGACGGCGCGATCCTGATCCTGATCGACGCCGATCCCGGTGCCTTGATCCGCCTGACCCCTGCGGCGGAATGAACGAGCCGGCGGTGCGGCCGACCCCCTGCCCCGCCGCGCCCGAGCCGTTCACCCCAAACGCAAAACGGCCCGCCGCATTGGCGGGCCGTTCGAGTCCACGGATGAACCGGGATCAGTTGTACCAGGTTTCCATCTGCAGCGTCGCGCCGCAGGTGTTCGGTCCGTAGGTGCCGACCCAGATGTCATACACGCCGGAGGACGGGCGGTAGAGGTTGATGGCCGGGTTCAGGTTGCCATAGCTGTCATCGTCGAAATACCAATTGCCGGACGCATCATTGACCAGCAGCACCGTGTCGCAATTGCCGACGGCGCGGATTTCAAGGCGACCGTACTGGTGCAGACCGTCGATCTGGAATTCGAAATCGGGGCGCGAGATCACGTAGCCGGGATGGTTCCAGCCGCAATTGCGCAGGTTCTGACTGCCGCCGGCGACAACCGAATAGCTGTTGGGCGAATAGAGATCCTGGCCGGTCGTGTACCCGGTCTGGACACCCGCGTTCTGCCATGCGGGACATGCGGCGGCGAGGCCTGCGGTGCCCAGCAGAATGGCGGCGGCTGCAAGAAGCTTTTTCATCGTGATACTCCGTAAAGACTTTTTCTTGGAAGGGGTCTTAGGTAATTGATTTCATTCGGTGTTTGATCGTGCCCGCAGCGTCTGCGGTGTGAGGGCACAATCGCTTTTTGCGGACCCGGGCGAAAGGCTGGAAAACCTTACCCCGGGTCCGATACCCGGATCAGAAGTTCCAGGTTTCCATTTCCAGCTCTGCGGAGCAGGACACGGATTCGCCGAACGTGCCGACCCAGATATCCACACGGCCATTCAATGCGGCGGTGTCTGTCAGGTTCAGCTCCGGCTGAAGGCTGCCACCGGCATCATCGTCGAAATGCCAGTTGCCGTTGGCGTCGTTGACCAGAAGCGTGGTGTCGCAATCGCTCGTCACTTCGATCTCCAACCGGCCATAGGTGTCCATACCCGACAGGTAGAACGTGTAGGCCGGTGCCGCGTTGATCACGCCCGCGCCGGGCAGACCCGAGCAGCTGGCCAACGCGGTCACACCGCCGGCCTGCACGGTGTAGGTGTCGGGGCTGTAGAGCTCCTGACCGTCGGTGGTGATCGGTGTACCTTGCAACGACGTGGTGGGGCAGCCACCGGTTTGCGTCGGGGCAGGCGTCGGTCCGGGTGCCGGAACGGGAACCGGGGCAGGAGCCGGTGCGGGCACGGGAACCGGCGCAGGTGTCGGCGCGGGCACGGGAACGGGCGCAGGGGCCGGTGCAGGCGCCGGGGCAGGCACGGGAACCGGCGCTGGCGTGGGTGCCGGGACCGGGACGGGCGCGGGGGCCGGTGCGGGGACTGGCACCGGCGCCGGGGCCGGGGCGGGCTGAACCGCGGGCACCGCCTGCAAGGTGAACGTACCCGGGCAGGACCCGCCCGAGAACGTGCCGACCCAGACATCAATCCGTCCGTTCAGGGCGGACTGATCCGTGATCAACAACTCGGGCTGCAAATTGCCCTGGCCGTCATCGTTGTAATACCACGTCGTGTCGGCACCGTTGACCAGAAGCGTGGAATCGCATTCGGCATTGGCCAGAAGGCGCAGGTTCTGGCCCTGCATCCCATCGAGCGTGATGGAGAATTGCGGCACCTGGCTGGCGGTTCCCCCGCCCTCCACATCGGGACAGGACCAGACGGACACGCCGCCGGTCGCCTGGGCGATGTAGCTGAGCGGTTGCTGGATCTGGCTGGCGTTGAACTGAAGTGCCGGGCCGGGCTGTTGCCAGCTCGGGCAGCCACTCACCGGTGCGGGCGCGGGCACGGGTGTCGGTACCGGGGTCGGCACGGGTGTGGGGGTGCCGCCCAGGGCCTGAACCCTCAGGTTGGCCGGGCATCCGCCGCCGGCATAGGTGCCGACCCACACATCGACGCGGCCCTGCACGGAAGGTCCGCCAAGGCGCAGGCCGGGCTGAAGACCGTTATCGTCGTCATTGAAATACCACTGGCCCGACGCGTCGTTGACCAGCATCGCGGGATCGCAGGACGAGGTGACGGACAGGTCCAGCTCACGTCCGGCCATGTTGCTGAGGTTGAAGGTGAAATCGGGGGCCGCGCGAAACTGACCATATCCCAGGACGCCCAAACCACATTGATCGAGGGTGAAGTCGCCTCCGGCATTCACGCCGAAGTTGAACCCTTGGGCCAACTGGGCCCCATCGTAATTCAAACCGCTTTGCGACAAAGCATAATTCGGGCAAGCGTACGCCGCTCCGCCCATTGCGCACAAGGCAAGTGTGCTGGCTGTCAAAAGACGCATTTTTGGATAGTCCTTCCTGTTTGGCACCGGGCGAAGGGAAGCCCGAATGCACTTAATAAGACGCGTGAGGTCACGTTACGGGCGATCGTCCACAGCCCAAACTACGGAAACCCTGACCTTCGTTATGCAACCGGAACGATAGCGAAGTCCCCCGAATCCGCAAAAACTTCTTTGGCCGCGGACCAAAAAAGCGGAAGACACCCCCGACGCGAAACCGGGGGTGCCACGGGGCCGTATCGGTGGATCAAAGACCGAAGATGCGCTGCCAAAGCGTCGGGCGCGCGCTGGTCGTCGTGCCCTGGCCGTGGGCGACGACCGTGCCGGCCTCGGTGGAGATGATGGCGGTATTGGCACCGGCAGGCGCGGCGCGGGCGACATCGTCCAGCACCTCTTCCATGGGCGCAAGCTCCGCCGCGATGCGCGGGGCAACACCTGTTGTCTCCGGCACGGCATTCAGCGGTGTAACGGCGCTCAACGCACGCGGAACCGGCACGACGGAGACGCGGGGGGCCAGCGACGGGATCACCGGGTCAAGACGCGCGATCTCCACGTCACCGTGCACGATCACCCGCGGGGCCTGGCCCACGGCGTACCCGTTGGGCAGGCGCAGGGTGTTGCGCGGTACGGCGGCAATCGCGCCATGGTTGCCGGAGGTCAGACCCAGCTGCGCGGCAAGCGCACTGGGGTTCAGGAAGTCGGACATGTCCTGCGCGGCAAGCGGGGCGGCGAAGGTCGTGGCGGCCATGAGGGCCAGGAGGGAGAGGGACTTTTTCATGGGATCAACTACTCGAAATAAAGGTGGATAAAAGGGGTTTGGGTCTTGATAAGCGGGCGGTATGGCACCCTGCCCCACCGCGATATGGCGGGGCACGGCAAGGGCGTCAGAGCGACGGCCAGGGGAAGACGTGACCGTGGCGCAGCGTCCCGCGGGGAAACAGGTGACGCGGCAGGTTCGGCGCATTGTCGAGCGCGCGGAACGGGTTGGTCAGGTCGAGATACCCGTGGCGCGGCCAGCCCGGCGCGGGATCGAGGCGGGGCAGGATCTCCACACGCGGACGCGGCCAGACATGGGCGCGGGGCCAGGCATCGGGGTGCGGCACCACATGGGGCGTCACGTCCGACGGGCCCCATCCGAACAGATGGCGCGGCACAGGGTAATTGTGGGGACGCACGGGCGCCCAGACAGGCGGCAGATCGGGCGCGATGCCGTAGACTTCGGCATATTCCTCCCAATCCTGTTCCATCAGGGCGAGGCGCTTCTCGAGGTCGGCCAACGCCTCGGGCGAGGACAGATCGAACGGATGCAGAAGATCATCCTCCGCCGCCACGTCGGGAAGGTCGCATGTGATCCCGAAATGGGCGCACATCTCGACCAGCCGCTCGAACGCGGGGGTGTCATGGGGCGACGGATAAAGATGATCGTGGGTATCGGCCTGCGCGGCAGAGATCGCCGCTGTCAGGCCAATGGCAGCAAATGTGGCGTGTTTGAACATGGGTTTGGGCCTTTGGGTAAAGTCATGGGTTTTAAAATCAGTCAAATGGGTCGAATGCCGAAAAGTGGCGATGGGCAGAGCATGGCCGTGCCGTCGCCTGTTATTCAACCGCCAGGGTCTGTTATCGGATAACGGAAGCGGTCAAACCCTTGGCAATCAATCGCTTATCGGGATTTCCGCGCGTGATGCATATCTGCGTCGATTTCCATGATCAGGTCGTCAAACCAGCGTCCGTCCCGCAGCACGGCGCGCGGTTCCACGCCAGTCTGAACGAATCCACAGGCCGTGTAACAGCGGATCGCGCGGACGTTGTAGTCCAGCACCCGCAGGTCGATCCGGCGCAGGCCCATGGGGCCAAATCCGTGATCGAGAACAAGGGCAATCGCGGCCCTCCCGATCCCCTGGCCAAGGTCGCTTTCCCAGAACAACCCAATGGCCAGCCGCGCACCCTCCCCGTCTTCCGTGACGCTGTGCAGCCGGGCCTCGCCCACGGGGCGCCCATCCACCTCTATGATGCGGCCGAAGGGCCGGGACCGCATCCAGCCCAACCATGCCCTCGACCGCGTCAGGTTCCGCGGCGCGCGCTTGCCCGGTGCGGCGCCGTACGATCCCGCAATCTCCTCTGAATGGGGGAGAGTCGCGTGGATTTCGGCATCGCTGTCGCGCAGCGGACGAAGGATGATCGTGCGGGCAACCATCCCCTACCCTCCAACGACGAGGCGCAAAAGAAAAGCGCCGCCCGATCCCCCGGGCGGCGCTTGAACCAGTCGCGGCGATGACGCGGCGCCTATTCCTCGTCGAGGGCATCCACGGCGGCCTTCAACTCGTCCTTGGAGACCTCTTTTTCCTTCACTTCCGCCATTTCAGCGATGAAATCCACGACCTTGTCTTCGAACAAGGGCGCGCGGACCTGCTGTTGGGCGTCCCGGTTTTGCTGGATGAACTCGAAGAACTGGCGTTCCTGTCCGGGATATTGGCGCGCCTGGGTCATGATCGCCTGCGTCATCTCCGCGTCAGAGACCTGCACGTCGTTCTTCTGACCCAGCTCGGCCAGCAGAAGGCCGAGCTTCACCCGGCGCTCCGCGAGTTTCTTGTGCTCGTCAGTGGCTTCGATCGCGGGGTGGTCGTGCCCTTCCACCTCCGGGTTTTCCTCGTGCCACAATTGATGGGCGATCTGTTTGGCTTCCGCCTCCACCAGCGACGGGGGCAGATCGAACGTGACGGCCTCGTCCAGCTGGTCCAGCAAGCCGCGCTTCATGACCGCGCGCGATGCACCGGCATATTCGGCCTTCAGGCGCTCGACGATCTGGCCTTTCAGGGCGTCCAGGTCTTCGGCCCCGAATTTCTTGGCCAATTCGTCATCGACCTCGGCCGGGACCGGCTTCTTCACTTCCTTGATCTTGCACGCGAAGACGGCGGCCTTACCGGCCAGATGCTCGGCTTGATATTCCTCGGGGAAGGTCACTTCGACGTCTTTTTCGTCCTTGGCCTTCACGCCGACCAATTGCTCCTCGAAGCCCGGGATGAACTGGCCGGAGCCGAGGACAAGCGGGAAATCCTCAGCCGATCCGCCGTCGAACGCCTCGCCGTCCACGGTGCCCACGAAGTCGAACACGACCTGATCGCCATCGGCGGCCTTGCCCTTCTTGGTGTCGAAGTTCTGGGCATTCTCGGCGAGGTTCTTCAGCGCCTCGTCCACCTCGTCGTCGCCGGGGGCCACGACCAGCTTCTCCAGCTTCAGGGCCTTGTAATCCACGTCCGGGATCTCGGGCAGTTTTTCATAGGCCATGGAGACGACGATATCGTCACCCTCTTTCCAGTCCTCGTTCGTCATCTTGACGTCGGGCTGCATCGCGGGGCGATCGCCGGATTCATCAAGATGGCCCTGCATCGCCTCATCGACGCTTTCCTGCATCGCCTCGCCCATGATCCGGGGGCCAAACTGCTTTTTCAGGAGCGCCATGGGCACCTTGCCCTTGCGGAAGCCCTTCATCTCCACCTCGGGCTGCGCCTCTTCCAGCTTGGAGTTCACGCGCGCCTCAAGGGCGTCTGCGGTGATGGTGATCTGGTATTCGCGCTTCAGGCCCTCGGCCAGGGTCTCGGTGATCTGCATATTAACCTCGTTCGCGGCGCCCAAGTGGCGCGGGTTCGTCCGGCATGGAAAATCAAGCGCCCTTCTATGGGTGGCATGACCCGCGCGCAAGGGGGGTATGGGCCGGAAATGCAGGCGCAAACGCCCCGCGTCCGCCGCGCCCGAGATCACGCGGCTGACAGGGAAAGGGGGCATTTGCGTAAGGGAAACCGGACGTTTACAAATTTGGGCAGGATTCGTCATATTCAGGCGGAACCTGCCCTGCCCCTTCGCCGCAAATGGTCCCGATCTGATGAGCGACGATCCCAGCAAGACCAAGATGCTGCCCGACGGCCCCGCCGGGGAATTGCCGGTGGGCGCGGAGCTGTCTTCGGGCATGTACCGCGTCACAGGCCGGATCGCGGCAGGCGGCTTCGGCATCACGTATGAGGCGCGCGACAACCTAGACCGCAAGGTGGCGATCAAGGAATGCTTCCCCGCGGGCCTTGCCCTGCGCGCCGGCGACTTCACCGTTTCCGCCGCCAGCGCCTCGACCGCGGAACCGTTCGAGACCGCGCGCAACCTGTTCCTGCGCGAGGCGCGCACGCTCGCCGCGCTGCGCCATCCCAATATCGTCCATGTCCAGACGCTCTTCGAGGAGAACGGCACCGCCTACATGGCGATGGACTATATCGAGGGGCGCGATCTTCAGCACATCATCGATCACGAGCCGGAGAAGCTGACACCGGCCTATATCATGGAGCTGACGCGCACTTGCCTGGGCGCGCTCGACTACCTGCACCGCGATGCGCCCGAGCGCGGCAAGGAACGCCTGCTGCACCGGGACATCAAGCCCGCGAACATCCGCATCGACCCGCTTGATACGCCCGTCATCATCGACTTCGGCGCAGCGCGGCAGGAAACCAAGAACCGGTCCCGCGCGGCGGGCACGTTCCGCGTCGTCTCCGACGGCTATTCGCCCAACGAATTCTATGTGGCCGGCACCGAACAGGGCCCGGCCTCCGACCTCTATTCCCTGGCCGCCACGCTTTACCATTGCATCACCGGGGCCGCGCCCGCACCCGCAGACGAACGGGCGCAAAAGGTCTCCAACGGTGAGGAAGACCCCTATGAGCCGGTGGCGGGCCGCTTCCCGGGCCATGATCCGCGCCTTTTGGGGCTGATCGACCGCGCACTGGCGCGTCCGCTCAAGGATCGCCCGGCCGATGCCGCCGCATGGTTCGCCGCCATTCCCGACGCCACGACACGGATCGTGGAAACACCGCCCGCCGCCGCGATCGTGGCCCCCGCACCCGTCGCCGCCCCCGCGCCCGAGGCCTCAACCGGCGGCTTCTGGAAAGGGGCTGCCGTGGGGGGCCTGGCCCTGGCGCTTCTGGGGGGCGGGGCCGTGGCGCTGGACCTGCTGCCGGGCGGCGGGACGGGCGTGACCGATCCCGAGATGCAGCGGCAACTGGACGCCGCAGAGGAAGCCCGCGCATTCCTTGAAGGTGAACTTGCCACGATGTCGGGTATGATCGAGGATCTGGAATCCTCGGTGTCGGAGGCCGAAACCCTCCGCGATGCCGCCGTGACTGAGGCGCAGTCACTGGAACAGCGCGTTGCAGACCTGTCGGCGCAGCTGGCAGCCGCGGAAGAGGGCGACGCCCCGGAAACCACCGTTCTGCGCAATCAGCTCAACCAGGCCATCACCGACCGAGAGACGGCGGACAGCGCCCTGACCGATCTTGAGGACCAGGTGGCGGAGCTGCAAAACCAGCTTGCCGCCGCGCAGGAAGCCGCCAGCGCCAACACCCCGCCGGAGATGAGCGCGGTCCTTGCCGATCGCGACGCGGCGCTTGCCCGCGCGGACGAACTGGAAGCCGAACTGGCCGCGTTGGAAGAACAGATCGCATCGGGCGAAGGTGTCGATGTCGCCGATCTCGACGCCGCGCGCGCCGCCGCCGTCGCCGCCCGCGATGCCGCGCTTCTCAACGTCGACCGCGCGCGCGCCGACCTGCAACGGATGGCCGCAGACCTGAGCGAGGCGGAGGAGGAGGCCGATCGGCTGAACATGGAACTGCGCGCCGCCCGCGCCGAGATCGAGTTGATGCTGGCCAATGCCACCGTGCCCAATCCCGGCCCCAACACCTTGCCCGCCGCAGGCTCCGCCGGGGCATGCCCCACCTGGGCCGTGCCGGGGCAGACGCTGTCCTATACCGGAACCGACATTTACACCGCTCAGACGCTCACCGCGCGGGCCAGCGGCTCCGCCCTCTTGTCCGCCTGCCCCGACCTGCCGTTCAACGTATCGGGTTTCGCGGAGGAGGTGCCCACCTTCACGCTGCAATTGAGCGAGATGGAGCAATTCCGGCGCCTTGAGCTGCAGGTCGTGTCCGACTGCGACACCACGCTTCTGGTCAACACCCAAGATACGGTCTGGCATTTCGATGACAATTCGAATGGCGGGGTGCTCCCGCTCCTGAACCTGACCGGTCTGGCCGCGATCCAAGGCCGCATCGACGTATGGATCGGCACCATCGACGGCGCAGCCTGCGACGCGTCGCTGGAAGTGGAAACCTGGCTCAACTGATCCGTCAGTCGGCTAGAGCTTTTCCGGATCGTATTCCGTTTCGATCCAATCCCTCAGCGGCATCCGGTCAAGGTCCCATCGCGCGGTATAGGCGTCCAGCAGTCGATCAAGGATACCGGTCTTCGACAGGCTGATATGCAGGTGCCGGAACGACAATTCGCGCCGGGCCTCGTGGGGCGATTGCCCTTCCACATGGATATGCCACATCGCGGCGACCAGCCCCGTGCGATCCGCGCCCGACTTGCAGTGGATCAACGCGGGCAGACGGATCGTGTCGAAGACCTCCAACACGTTCAACAACGCCTCGCGCGAAGGGGCCTGCCGGGCGGTCAGGGGAGCGTTGCGCAATTCCAGCCCCAGCGCGGCGCAGGCCTCCGCCTCGAAGGCGTGAACCGGCCCTTCTGGCGGGCGCAGGCTGATAACCTGCACGATGCCCCGCGCCTTGTACGCCGCAAGCGCCCTGGGATGGGGATGGTTGGACCGGTAGAGGCCGTCGGCGATCTGCCCCTCGTTCCGCCAGCGCCCGCGCACGAAGCCATGGTCGGGAAAGAGCGCGAAGACACGGCCCTGGAACCGCCCCAGCGGCGTGTCGATCCGCTGGTCATAGCGCCGCGTGGCCACGGCCCAGATCCCCTTGGCTTTGTCGAGTATGCTCAGGCTCATGGACCCTGACCTGTCCCATGTGCGCCGCGATTACAAGCCTTCGCGCGGGGCCGGAAAAACATACGTTTACAGGGACGCGCACCCGCGCAAGGATGCCCTCCAGATGGCCAATGATACGCCCAATCCCCGTGGTCCCGATGCCGTGACCCACCAATTGCCCGCCGGAGAGCTTCCTGCGGGCTGGACGCTTCTGGGCGGGCAATACGAAATCAAACGCCTGATCGCGTCGGGCGGGTTCGGGATCACCTATCTTGCGGGCGATACTCTGGGCCGCGACGTGGCGGTAAAGGAATGCTTCCCCCTCGGCCTTGCCCAACGCGCCGCGATGACCCACACGGTCAGCGCAACCTCCGCCGGGACGTCCGAGCATTTCGAGACGGCGCGCGCGCAATTCCTGCGCGAGGCGCGGATGCTGGCCCGCCTGCGCCATCCCAACGTGGTCCATGTCCAGACGCTGTTCGAGGAGAACGGCACCGCCTATATGGCGATGGATTTCATCCATGGCCGCGACCTGCACGAGGAGATCGTGGGCTCTGACGCCGGTCTTGCCCCCGCCCGTGTGCTGGAACTGGCCCGCGATCTTCTAGGCGCACTCGACTACGTCCACGGCCAGGGCGTCCTGCACCGCGATATCAAACCCCAGAATATCCGCATCGACCGTTTCGGGATGCCGATGCTCATTGATTTCGGGGCGGCCCGGGCGGAAACCCAGGCGCGGTCGAGGATGGCGGGGACGTTCCGGGTCGTGACCGACGGCTATTCGCCCCACGAATTCTACGTTACCGGCGCGGCGCAGGGTCCCCATTCGGACCTCTACGCGCTGGCCGCGACCTTGCATCATGTCATCACCGGTGCCGCGCCCGTGGCCGCCGACGAACGCGCCAGCGCGCTGGCCACCGGTCAGCCCGACCCCTACGTCCCCATCGCCGGGCGGTACGAGGAACACGATGCGCGCCTTCTGACCCTGATCGACCGCGCCCTGCGCATGGCCCCCGACGACCGCCCCGAAAACGCGGCGGCATGGCTGAGCGCGTTGGCCGATGCGCCAACGACGCTGGTGCAACCCGCCGTGGCGGCACCGGCGGAAGGAACCGCGCGAGGCCGCAGCCGCTTTGTCCCCGGCCTTCTGGTCGGCGCACTACTGATCGCCGGCGCGGGCGGCGCGATCTGGGCCACGCAGCCGCCTTGGCTCACCCCCGACATGGGCGCGATGATGGAGCGGATGAGCCTTCTGGAAAGCAGTCTGGCGGAGGCCGAGGCCGCGCGCGAAGCCGCCACGGCAGAGCTGGAAGGCTTGCAGGCCGAGCTGAATGCGGCCGAGGCGGAGCTTGCCCGACTGGAGGAGATGGACGGCGACATGGCCGCCACGATGGCCGAACTGGACGCTGCCCGCGCCGCCCGCGATACCGCCGCCGACCGTATCGCGGGGTTGGAGGAGGACCTGACCACCCTTGCCGAAACCCAAGCCGCGCTGGAAGCCGCGCAGGCCGAACGCAACGCGGCAGAGGCGCGCGCGGCGGAACTGGTCGCCGAGGGCGTGGCGGACGACGAACGCATCGGCGCGCTGGAAGCTGCCCGCGACGCGGCCACCGAACAGATCCGCGCGCTGGAGCTGCGCCTGTCCCAGACCACCGGCGCATTGGAAGAGGCGCGGACCCAAGCCGCCCAATTGCGCGAGATCGAAGCCGACCTGACGGTGACGGAGGCCGCCCTTGCGTCCGCCAATGCGCGGGCGATGTCACTGGAGGAGCAATTGCAACAGGCGCTGGCCGGCGAAACCGATGCAGAGGCGTTGCAGGAGCAGTTGAGCGCGTTGGAAGACGTTCTGGCCGCGACAGAGGCCGAGCGCGATCGCCTGCGGGTTGAGGCCGACACAATGTCCGCCAATTCCGACGACAACGCCACCGAGATGGAGACGCTGCGCACCCGCATCGAGGAGCTGGAGGCCGAGAACGACACGCTCCGCGCCGCACTGGCCCGCGCGCAGGAGGCATTGGCGCTGACCGGCGTGGGGGAGGCCGCGGAAACCGCCCATTGGGTGCAGGACGCGACATTGCGGTCGCCCAATGGCACGCTTGCGCTTCTGCCGCGCTTTTCCTGGGACAATCAGCGGATTGCCGTCGCCGACGATACCGGCGGCATCGCGCTCTACAATCGCGAGACCGGCGGATACGAGGCGCACCTGGCCCGTGGCATACCCGACACGATCCGACGTCTGGGGTTTTCCCGTGACGGCACCTACCTGATTGCCACCACCGAAGACGGCGCGCCGAACCGCCTCTATCATATCCCCACTCGGCGCGAGATCCTGCGGTTCGAGCCCACGACCGTCACGACCGCCAATCGCGCCATCAGCGAGGATGAGCGATACTTCATCTTCACCCGCACGGGCGCGGGCAACCGCACCGAGGTCGTGCTCTACGATCTGGATGCGCTGAGCGCCGCCGCCGATCCCGGCGCCGCGCCCGACACGGTTCTGACGGAGGCCGATGAGGGCGACGCCGTGCGCATCACCTTTGCCGAGACATCGAACCAGATCCTTGTCGTCACGCCGACCCAATTGCAGCTTTTCCAACCCGACGGGCGGCTGACGCGCAGCAATTCCAACCGCATCGGTCCCTTTGCGGCCCTGTCGCCCATCGGCGGCGATCAGGGGCTGATGGTTCTGCGCGGCAATGGCACCGTTCGTCTGCTGGACGATCCAGTGACCCAATCGCCCACCGCAGAGATTCCCGCCAACAGCAGCTACACCCGCTATCGCCTGTCGGGAAATCGGCTGAATTTCCTGCGCGCCAACTCCAACATGTGGGAGGTCATCGATCTTCTGACCGGTGAGATCCGGGGCTCGGGCGAATTGGGCGCGGGCCGCGCTGGGGCGTTCCTGTCGATCTCGTCGGATGCGTCGATGCTGTTCATCGGGGCCATAGGAACCGTCCCGGCGCAGGTCATCGAGGTCGAGACCGGACAGGAGGTTCAGAGCTTCGGCGACGCGCGGGAAGGCTATTTCAGCTTCGACAACCTGCACCTGGCCACCGGCACGCTCGGAGAGCCCGACGCGGAGATCTGGCGTCTGGGCAGCGCGCCCGCGCCCGAGCCGGTGATCGCCACCTTGCCCGTCCCGGTGCAACCCGTAGCGCCCGTCGCACCCGCCCCCGACCTGACCGGATGCGCGGTGCTGGACCGTGTGGGCAACGGCATCTCTATCCTGCCGGGCGGGCTGGAAAACGGACGCATCTTCTCCGTCCAGGCGGGCGGCGGGGAAGAGGTGACGCGTTGCGCCGCCGCGACGGCGCCCGCCCTCGCGCAGGCCCTGCAATCGGCGACAAATGCGCTGTTCGTGACGCGGAACCCCGACATCGCCATCGATATTCAGGACACGTCGCGCCCGGTGGAGCTGAATGTGCGCGCCACCGGGTCCTGTGGCCCCGTCCCCATCGTGCGCTTCGGAACCGAATGGCATCTGCCGGGCGGCACCGGCCCCGCCGCGTCCGTCGCCCTGTCCGATGACGGCAACCAGGCGCGCGCGCTCGACATCTGGCTTGCCGCGCCGGAGGGGGAAACCTGCGATGCCCTGATCACCCTGACCGGCACGACCACTGCGCCGTAAAGCTCAGGTCAAAAGCAGGTAAAGGCTCGACGCGATGATCCAGATCGACGCCAGCGTCTTGAGCCACAGCGAGCCCAGAAGTGACGCGATCCCCTTGGCCAGGAACCCGCCCACGATCGCGCCCGGCACAGCGATCAATACAATCTCCAGCCGCACCAATCCGCCGAAATAGCCGTCCCAGAACCCCGCGATCACGCAGACCACGCTGACCCAGACGGCCACGGCAATCGCAACCTTGGTGGGGAAGCGGCGCAGGATCAGGTAGATCGCCAGAAACTCCCCGATCCCCACGGAGAAGAGCGCGGTCACGACCCCGCCTAGAATGCCAAGGCCCAGAAGCACCCACAATTCGCCCGGTGATACCCACAGCTTGCGATCCTTCGCCGCCTGCCTGCGTTGCAGCCACGTGAAGATCAGAAGCGTGACACCAAGGGCGAGCGAGAAGAACTTGAACCAGATGATCAGCTGATCGCCCTCGACCTCCACAAAGGCCTGGGTCAGCAACAGGGCCGGGATGCCGGTAGCAAGCGGCGTGAAGGTCAGCATCGCGAGGGTCTGCGACGATACCTTCTCGTCCCAGGCAAGACTGTCCTTGACGAAAATGGCGTAGGCCCAAGTCAGCGCCCCGATGGACATGCCGAAGCATTGGATGGTGAAGGACACCGCCACCGATTCCTCGGGCTTCAGCGTGGCGATCTGCACCAGCTCCGGCGGGATCATGATGGTCCCGTCCTGCAAGGCTGTGAAGACCGGCACGAAGACGACGCCGCCGCCCGTGCCCGTCGCATTGGCGATGATCGCGCCCAGGATGCCCACCGGGAAGAAGAACCAAAGGCCCATCAGGACCTCCAGCGTGAGCGCGCTTTCCCAAAGGAGCCAGGCATAGGCCCCGGCCAGCAAAAGCAGGTGGATCGGAATCCACGCCTTGATGACGGGCTTCATCGCGGACGGATGGGCCATTCACATCTTCCCGAACTGGCCGCCCTTGAAGCGCCAGCGGATGAAGATCGCCTGCAACGGTCCAAGCAGCGCCAGGAAGGACGGGATGAACACAAGCGCGAAGTGCAGCACCGCGATGCTCAATCCGCGCCCGCCCTGGAACGCGAATTCCGGCAAGTAAGGCAGCAAGCCTGCACGGGCCACGAAGAACACGATGCCGAATTCCACCCACGAAAAGAAGAATTGGTAGGCAAAAGGCCAGTCGCGGTCCCAGCGCGTCGATTGCAAGAAGATGTAGAGCGGGTCGAGGAATAGCCCCAGCGCCGTGATCGTGCACAGGAACCAGACGAAGATCTGGATCGTCCGCCAATCCCATTGCCACCCGGTCCAGTAGAGGCCGTAGAGGATCGTGATCGGCAATCCGATGAAGAAAAACAGGAAGATGCGCGTCTGAAGTCGGCCTGCAAGTGTCGGGATCATGTCGCGGGCTCCTTCAACGCGATGGGGATCGGGGTCTGCAGGTTCATGGCCGCGCCCCCACCATCCATTTCGACCACCCGGCGAAGGATCGCAGGGGCCCGAGGTTCGGGACCTTGTGAATACGCTCCGTCACCATGTGATCCACGGATCTGAGCGCCGAGTATTGCAGGCCCAGAAAACTGTCGACGGCCAGATACGGCCCGCCCGTCGTGATCGTCCCGGCCGCGTAGACCCGGCCATTGCCGTTGCGCAGACCCTCGATCTCGAAATCATTGGTACAGCGCAGGCCCGTGGCCCCGCCCTGCTCCACCGCGCCGCCCTTCTCGCGATAGGCGTGGTTGCGCGGCAGATGATAGGTGTCGAGCATGTCGGCCAGGAAGGGAGAGCGTCGGATATCGGCAATCAGGCCGGTGCAGTCGATCAGATAATCGGCGTTCAACTCCTCCCGATTGCCTTCCTGTGTGTCGATGGCCACCTGCACGCCCGCTGGCTGGTTCTCCCCCTGGGGCGGTATGGGTTGCAGGTCCGAGATGTTGCCGTAGACCGGTCTGTACCACCCCTCCTCCGCACCGCGCTCCGCGATCGCGATCCAGTCGGAGCGTTCGGCGGTGGTCGTGCCGCCCAGCTGGTTGAGCATCACGCCGCGATCCTGATCCGAAGCCCGTTCGTATTCCACGCGCAGATCCCCACCCCAACAGCTCTTGGGCCAGTTGAAGGGCTGGATCTCCACATTATTTCGTACCAAGCGACGCGCCTTGCGGAACACCGCGCCGTCGCGCGGACCGATGGCCGACCGCATGGAATGCAGGATGCGGATATGGGGATTTTTCTTACGCGCCTCGAACAGGCGCTGGATGATCCGGCTGGCCACGATCCCGCGCCCGCGCACCACGACCTGCACCGGGCCGCCCCTGCGCTCGGCCTCCACGTACATCTGGTCATGGGGTTCATAGGCGTTCGCGACCTGCGCGCGGCTGTCGGGGTGATTGGTGATGAAGGTCTGGAAATCGTCCACGAACCGCGTCGCCGGATATCCGGTGGACAGATGCACCACGTCGGCGATCAGATACCGGTTGCGTTCCTGGCCCGAAGCCTCCCCACCCCAGAGCTTGTAGGCCACCGCGTAGCGCCCGTCGGACGTTTTGCGGACGCCCAGTACCTGCGCCTTGACCAGCATCTCGCCCCAGCCGATCCGAACGGCCTCCTTGTCGAGGCTGTCGAACACATCCCCTGCGCGCGGCGTGTAGCTTTCCGACAGGGTCGGTTCTCCGAAGACCTGGAACACGCCCTTCACGCCGATCCCCTTGCCCACTTCGCGCAAGGCGTAACCCGGGAAACCCCAGATATTGTCAGGCCGCGAGAGGGAATTGGAGCGGAGCCGCTCGTGATCCGGGATCTGGCTGTTCTTGCAGTATCGCTTGTAGGTCTGGTAGCAGACCTCCTCCGTCCCGATGGCGCGGATGTCGGAGGCCGGGACACCGTAGCACCGCAGGTGATCGACCCAGACGAAGCTACCTAGCCCACCGCCCACGGCGCAGAATTTCACCTCTTCCACCGGATGACCCGAGGCGCGCAACGCCTCGATCCCCACCACGTCCTTGCCGTCGAATTCCATGTCCGGGAAGTTGCGGCGCGACGGCGGCGGCGCGTCGTCATCGGTAATGACAAGGCGGCTCACTAGGCTCGCATCCACCTCCACGCCGGCGATGCGCGTGGCGCTGGCGGGCGTCTCTGCCGCGGCCAGAAGTTCCAGCAACCAGCCGGGGATGGAGATCTGGTCGCCGATTTCCAGGACCTGTTCATCGACGCGGGTGCCGTTGACATAGGTGCCGTTGGTGGAGCCCTCGTCGCGGACGCGCACATCCTCGTGGCTCATCACCAGCGACATGTGGCGGCGGCTGACCGCGTCACCGGTGAGCGGTACGTCGGCGTCCTCGGTCTTGCCGATCAGGAAGGCGCCCGGCTCCTCGCACAGCAAGATGCGGGACGGGCCCATCGTATTGCCGTCTATGCCGATCTGGCGAACCCGGAAACGAACAGGAAACGTAATCATAACAGCCTCTTACGAATGTACCCAGTAGGAGGTGCCATCCCCCAGACGCTGCCCGCAATAACGGCAATTCTCCCCCGGCAGATAGGGGTTCAACTGGCGGCACTCGGTGTTCGTGCAGCTCAACCCCTTGCCCTCCTCCGCGGACATGATGCGCAGAAGCTGGCCGCGGATTTCCACCGTGGCAAGGTGATCCATCTCGGCCCGCTCACCGGCATCCATCATGCGTCTGTTGTGGGACACCTCGTCCCCCTGCCCGCAAATCGCGACGATCCCGCCCGCACCGTCGGGGCCGATGGTCACAAGGCAGTTTGCCCCTTCCGCGGTCAAGCCGTCCATCGCCGCCTGCGCGCTGCCCTTGCGGCGGCGCATCAGCACTTCGTCGGGGCCACCGGCCACCAGCGCGATGGAAACTCCGTCAAGGTCCAGCGCCTTCAACCGCCCGGTGGAGGAGCTGTCATAGACCAGATGCAGCGGCTGTCCGATCGTGTCGACCTGCGCGGCCTTGGGCGAACACAGCGTGATTTGCAGGCCCACCGTCTCGAAAGCCCGCATCGCGCCGGGGGCCATGCGCACCGTTCCGCCGCGCCCCAATGGCACGGGGGCAGACCCCGCCTGCCCGATCTGCGTCACGCCGTTCGAGCTCAGATCCGTCACCACAAGGCCGCCATCCGGGCTGCCCGTGACCGTCAGGTGCTGGCGTGACAATGTCCCGAACCCGTCGCCGAAATGAACAACCTGGCCGTCACCTGCGCTGATCCGGCCCACATTGTCGGCCCCGAACCGCCCGATCTCGACCGGCAGGCGCAGGGTCTGGGTCCCCAGCACCTCGGCCCCGGTCCCGGCGTCGCGGATCGAAAGCTCCACATCGTCGCTCATGTCATCTGTCCCCGTTGCATTCGTCTTTATCGTGTCTGGTGCGTGTCATCGGTGTTTTCTTCATTTAACCGGTCTTGCTGCCGGATTGTCCACTTCGGTCCTTTGGCGCGGTGGAAGGACAACAAGCCTTTGCCGTCCGTCGCGTCCAATCACGATGGCGAAGCAATGGCGGCGCTGACATATGGTCTGGCCCGATGGCACGAAGGGCGGCATCAACGCCGTCGGTGCATCGCCTTGCCCGGGCGCCGTGAACGGCTGCTGCGCGGGGCCGGGGATCGTCGAGGATTGCGCCTCTTGCGAGGCATCACCGCCCTGGCGCGGCACCACGTTGACCTCATCCTCCGGGGTGGCGGGGCGTGCGGGCTGTCGCGGCAAGAGCGGCGCGACATCCTGTGGCGCCGTGGTCCCCTGGCCCTGGGCCGGGGCATCGAGGCCCTCGCGCTGGATCGGACCGACGCCGGGGATCGGCACAACCTGACCGGGCGACGGCGTACCACCGGCGGGCGGCATCGGCAGGGCGGGGGCGGGTTGCGGTGCGGGCGCAGGCAGCGGGGCCGGGCTAAGCGGTGCCGTAGGTGCGGGAGCAGGTGCGGGAGTGGGGGCAGGCGCAGGCGTGGCCGTACCCGGCACGATTACTTCTGTCTGGGCAGGCGAAGCGCCGGATGCGTCGGGCTCCGCTGCGGGCAGATCGGCGGCTTCCGTCGGCACCTCCGCCTCCGGCGCGTCCGGTGCTGTCTCCGGCCCCGGGATCGCCGCCGCGTCACCTTCGCCATCCACCGCGCCGGGCTGGCTGTCGGCCACGGGCATCGGATCTGCCTCCGCGCTTTGGTCCGCACCGTCGCCGCGTCCGGTATCGTCGGCGTCCCGTGCGGGGGATACCGTGACCGGACTTTCAGTCTCGACCTCCGCCAGATCGGCATCGGGTTCCGCCGCGGGCTCCGCGTCGCGTTCCGGCGCTTCGGACTGGGGCTGTGCGGCGATAGCGTCGGCCTCGTCCGCCGCAGCGCCATCGTCAGGCGCACCCTCCCCGGGATCGGTGGCACCGGCGCCCGCATTCGCCGCGACATCCGCGCCGTCTTCGTCCACATCGGCGGGCGGAACCGCCTCGTCATTCTCAGCCAAATCGGGTGCTGCGCCGTCAGCGGGCGCATCTTCGCCCGGATCGGTCGCGCCGTCCCCGGCATTCGCTGCGCTGTCCGCGCCGTCCTCGTCCGTTTCCGCTTGCGCTGCGGCCTCTGCGGGATCGGGCGCGTCCGCGGGCTGCTCCGGCGCGGGCTCCGCCTCCGCCCCGGCCGTGTCGGCCTCGGGCCCCGTCTCGGGATCGCGCGCCGCCTCGCTTGCTGCCTCGTCCTCCACGGCCGGATTGGTCTCTCCGGGCGGGGTTGCATCGGGACCGCTCGCATCCGGCGTATCCGGGTCGGCGGCCTCTATCTCCGCATCCGCGCTCTCATCCTTGTCTTCCGCCGCGATGTCGTCTTCGGCCGGCACCTCTTGCGCAGGTGTGGCATCATCTTCGGCCGCCGGGGCCGGGTCGGGCGCGTCCGCGCCATCCTCCGCGGGTGTGGCACTGTCTTGCGCCGTGTCCGGGTCGGGCGCAGCATCCGCAAGGTCCGTGCCTTCGGCATCGTCGGGCAAATCGGGTGTGTCGTCCCCCGCCACGGCCACCGGTTCAGAAGTGGGATCGTCAGATGCGATACCCGTCTCGTCCCCCGGCGGTGGCGTGCCGTTGGCGAGGTTGGGTTCATCTTGCGTGCTCGGCAGGCCGAAAATCAGCCCAAGTGCCAGTGCCGCCCCGCCGAGAAGGGCCGCCGGTATCAGCCATCGTCGCCCGCCCGGTGGTTGCTCCACATCCGCTGGCGCTTCGGCACGGGGGGCGGTCGCGCCCGCAGCCGCACCGCCACTATCCACCGCGCGTTCGCCAGCGAAGGACGCCGCACCGGCACCGGAGGCCGCGGCAACAGTCGCGCCACCGCCGCCGTCCAACCCTTCGGTCAGTTGCAGGACCAGAATGGCGGTGTTGTCTTGGGACGGGTCATCGAGCGTGTGCAGCGCGGCCATCAGCGCATCGGCGATCTGACGGCTCGTCGCGCCGTCCTTCATCCCGCGCAGGACCTCCGTGATCTGGTCTTCTTCCAGATACTGCAACCCGTCGGAGGCCTGGATCAGCACATCACCGGGGTCAAGGACCATGGCGGTCTTCGGCACGTCGCGCGATTTCACCGCGCGGCCCATCAGGACGGAGGTCAGCGCGTTGCGGTCTGGGTGGTTGGCGGCCTCTTCCTTGGAAATCTCGCCGGATTTGGCCATCTGGTCGATGACCGGCGCCATGGAATGATCTTCGTTCAGCTGCTTCAGCGCGCCTTCCCGCCAAAGGTAAAGCGGACTGTCCCCGACCGATGCCCAATAGAGCCGATCCTCGAACATCACGGTGGCCAGGAACGTCGCCCCCATACCTTGCAGGCGACGATCCTCCGCCCCCCGATCCTTGAGCACGTCGTTCGCGGTGTCGATGGCCGAGGACAGTTCCGCCTGGAGGTTCTTTTCCAGCGCCGCGCCATCGTGCATCAGGAATTTCAGGTGGCTGACCGCGTCGATCACCACAAGCCGAGAGGCCAGATCACCCGCCGCATGTCCGCCCATCCCGTCGGCCAGAACCGCGAAGCCGCGATCCATGCCGCCGTGGAAATCGGCAAGCAGCGTGTCTTCCTGGTAAGGCCGTTTGCCCTGCCAGAGCGCCGTGGCCACGTCGTATCCGACCGGGGCCGCGCCCGTCCTCGTGCCGTCCGTCTTCATGCGTCCGCCCAATCGAAATCGGGGCCGCAGAAGGCGACGAAACGCAGATGTGTCGCCCCGATCCGCACCTGCGCGCCATTTTCCAAGGTCTCGGAGGCCAGAACCGGTGCATCATTGAGGTAGACGATGTTGGTCTTGCCCCCATGGCTCAGATGGAATTTCCGCGCCTCTGCGTCATAGGTGACGAAAGCGTGGGGATCGCGGCTGATCGTGGCGTCGCCGAAATCCACCTGCACGGCGTTCTCCTTACCCCGCCCGATGCTGTTCATGCCCGCGACCAGCGGCAGGGACGCGCCGCGTCCGGGGCCTTCGGTGACGACCAACCAGCCCACGACCGGCGGCACGTCCGGGGCGTCGGCTACCTCGGCCTGCTCCGCGGCATCGCGCGCGGCTCCACCGTATCCATGGATGCGCGTCTTGGGGCGTGCGTGACCCGATGCATCGCGTCCCGCAGGCTCTGCCACGGCGGGCGGTTGCTCTGCCTCGGGCGGCTCGGGCGTATCCAATGGCCGCGTCGCGGCAGGCGGCGCGGGCGGTGGCGGCGGGGCAGCATCCAGGGGCCGCGTGGCCGTGCCAGACCCCGCACGCGCGGGTGGTAGGGGGGGCGGCGGCACATCGCCCGTACCGGGGATGCCCCCGTCCAATTCATCATCGGTCAGGATGGGTTTCTTGGCCATGGGCAACCTCTCGTCTCTGTCACCGGCAGGCAGCCACCTGCCCGCTCCGCCAGCGGATGGTCTAACGTCCGTCCAAAGCCCGGCGCGGAAAGGCCACCGGGCGCACTGGAACAAGTCGTAGCATACTGTCGGCAAACGTGAAGGAATTTGAAAGTCTTGGCGAGTGGTGGAAAACCTCAGCACCTGCGCGGTTCGGGATCACGGACCCGTGTGAGCGATCAGTCGCTGTCGATCAGGCCCGCCCCGGCCCCGCGCGCCCGGCTTTCCTCGGTTGCGGGCGCATAGGTCCGGGCCGCGAGCGTCATCAGGATCGTGTAGGCCGGCGGCACCACGCGGGCGCGCCTGCGCCTACCGTGGGCCGTACCGGGCAATGCGCCCGCCGAGAGCGTCAGGACCCGCGCCGCCGCACTCCCGGTCTCTCCCGTCAGATCCCCGTCGCCCGTTATCCCGAAGGCACCCTCGCCCCAATCCGCCCGCACGCCGTCCACTCCCGTCAAATCAGCAAGGAACGGGGCAAGGATCAGCGGCTCCAGCACCGGACCGACCGGTCCCTCGGGCAAGCGCCCGGTGTCGGACAGATAGGCCCCGAGGATCAGCGGGCACATTGCGCGACCCCGGCACGTCATCCCCGGCAATTCGGGTGAAAGCCGTGCCATGTCCGCCCCGTCGGTCAACTCCAGAAGCCGCGCCACCGCGCCCGCGCCGTTTCCGCCGCGCTCCGTCAACCAGCGGGCCGCGCGCCCGGCCTCCTCCGCCATGCCGAAACTGCGCCCGGCCCCCCGTGCGGCCTTGCTGACCAGCGCCTGCAATTCCCCCAATGACAGATCGAAGCTCACGGCGCGGGGTAGCTCCACCCATCGGGGTCAGCCCCGGCCAATTCCTGCGGAAACGGCGCATTCTGGAACATCGTGATCCGGACCCAGCGATCGGACCTCGGGTCGAAGCGCGTGGCCCCGAAAAAGCTCAGCTTCGCGCGCAGAAGGTCGATCGGCGCAATATCGGCGTGGAGCGTGTTGTCACGCACCTCCGCGTAGGGATGCGTCTCCGCAATCAGAAGGCGCCGGACCGTGTGGCGGTGGTCCGGATGGCGCAACAGGAACGCGGCGATCGGTCCGCTTTCCCCTTCCAGAGCCGCATGCAGCCGCGCGGCCTCATATCCAGGGCAAAGCGGGTTGGCATAGGCGTCCAGATCCTCTTCCGCCCGCTCCCCCAATCGCGGCTCCAGCTTTTCGGCAGAGGTGTACCAGACCCGCGCATTCTGGGTGGCGCAGGTCCAATCGGTTTCAAGCGCCTCCGGGTGTATGCGCTCGATCAGCGCCCTGATCTCGGCCACGTCGCGCTGCCCGTCGATCCGGCGCGGCGTCTCGTCGGCGGCCATGCGCTCTGCCGCACCATCAACCAGTTGCCCGAACGGCTCCAGCATCAGGGCGGCCAGCTGCTCCTGCCCCTCGACGCTCAAGGCCGCTTCCCCCCAACGCCACAGGGCATCCATTGCACCCGCCTGGGTCAGATCGGTGCCGTCCAGCTTGACCAGAAGCAGGTCCATATCGGCGCGCAGATCGGCCAGCTTCGCCTGCTGGATCGGATGCTCCGATTGCCATTCCATCGCATTGCGGCGGGCGCGCAGGGCGAAGTGGCGCAGAACCCGCGCCTCTTCATCCGTCGCGCGCACCAAGCCGCGCACCTGCGCCAGCGCCCATTCGCGCGCCTCGATCCAATGGTGGATCAGGCGCGGATGGTTCACCAGGAACGGCGCCATGCCAAGGCCGGTGGAATTGCCGATCCCGAAGCGCCGCCGCAGGCCCGCATCCAGCACCACGGCATCCGCGGAGCGCATGCGCGCCATATGCTCCACCAGGTCCATCACGAAGGCCCGGATCAGGTAGACGCTCAACATTTCCGCCTGGAACGGCGCGTGCAACTCCTGCCGGTCTTCGATCATCGCGCGATCCGCCGCCCCGAATTTGGCGGACCCGTAGACCGCCGTGGTCCGCATCAGGTAGCCCACGCGCTCAATCAGGTCCCGGTCCGGCTGCCGCCCGCTTGCCAACGCCGACACCACATGGTCCCACAACCGGACCGACCGATTGGCCCGGCTCAGCGTCAATTCCCGCCCGCTCACGCGCCCCGCCTCCTGGTAGGGCACGTTTTGCGACAGGCGCGCGATGTCATCGGCCCCCGGCACCCCGTCAAACAGCGCGAATGTCGCGTCCCATGCCGTGGCGATCACCCGGTCGCTGCGCTGATCGGGCGGCAAATCATGGGCGAAGGCCACCAGCGAATAGGTCCGCTCGGGCCCGTGGGCGCTATAGACCGCATGGCCGACGCCCTTGGCATCCAAGTCCCATTCGGGGCGCGTGAAATCCCAATTCTCCGCCTTCATCCGACGCAGCAGGATGCGCATGAAGCTCAACCGCGATTGGTGGAACGACCCCATGCGCTTGAGCCGCATCACAACGTCCGGATCGCGCATCGCGACCGGCATGGGCGCCAATTCCTTCATCGCTGACCTCCGAAATTCTCCGCATAGAAGCGATACCAATTGCCGCCCATCACCGCCTCAACGCCTGCCGCGTCGAACCCCACGGCGCGCAGGCCGGCCTCCAGCTTCGGGAAATCGGCGTTGCTGCGGAACCAGTCGGGCTGCGGCGGGAAGCCCGCATTGTCCTTCGACCCCTCGCCAAAATCGATCCGTTTCGTCCAGCGCCCCACGCGCATCCATTCCACAACGCTGTCGGGCTGATCCTGGCACAGGTCGCTGCCGATCCCGAAATGCTGCACGCCATAAAGCTCCGCCATATCCGCGATCATCCCGCAGAAACTGTCGAGCGTGCAGGCGCTGCCGTCTTTCAGGTGATGGGGATAGATCGAAAACCCCATCATGCCGCCGCCCGCCACCACGGCCTCGACCACCTCCGCGCGTTTGTTGCGCCGCGCCGGGTGCCATTGGTGCGGATTGGCATGGGTGATGGCGATGGGTCGGGTCGAATGCGCGGCAGCCTCGATAGTGGAGCGGTCGGCGGAATGGCTCATATCCACGACCAGCCCCACCCGGTTCATCTCCGCCACCACCTCCCGGCCCATCCGCGTGAGCCCGGGATCCTCGTCCTCGTAACAACCCGTCGCCAGCAAGGATTGATTATTGTAGGTCAACTGCATGAAGCGCAGGCCCAACGTGTGAAGAACCTCCACCAGCCCGATATCATCCTCGATTGGTGACGGATTCTGCGCCCCGAAAATGATCGCCGTCTTGCCCGCCGCCTTCGCCGCATCCACATCCGCAGCGGAGCCTGCCCGCACGATCAGATCGCCGTGTTCCTCGAAATACCGGTTCCAGCGCTCGATCTGCAGAACCGTTTCGCGAAACACCTCGTGATAGGCGATGGTCACATGGACCGCATCCAACCCGCCCTCGCGCATCTCCTCGAAGATGCGACGCGACCAGTTGCAATATTGAAGGTTGTCGATGCGCATGGGCCGAACCCTTCCTGAGGCCGTCGGCACCGTCAAGCACCCCTCTTCCATGTGCCCGAAATATCCCGGGGGGCAAGGGGGCAGAGCCCCCATTGGGGTGGGTGGGCGGGCCCACCCACCGCTCAGTCGAAATAGATCCGGTACCGTTCTCGCACCGCCCGGTCCAAAGCCGCATCCACCTGGCACGCGCCCTCGGCCAGGATCGCCTCCTTCCGGGCCGTGGCGTTTGCCAGCAGGTCGGGCTTCTCCGCCTCCTCCCACTCCTTCGGGCTCATCCGGTTGCCAAGGGCGGGATAGACGAAATCGCTTTGCATCAAGGCCAGCGTCTTGTCCGTGCCAAGGTAGTGCCCGCTTCCGCCGAGGCAGACCTCCGCCATCTGATCGAGCGCCAGCGTGTCCTCGTTCACCTCGATCCCCCGCACGCACCGCATCGCCTGCCCGATCAGGTCGTCGGACAGGATCAGGCTCTCCAGACAGAACCCCAGAAGCGACGCATGCATCCCCGCCGCCTCGTAGACCATGTTGAGCCCTGACAGACCGCCCATGACGTTGGAGCACATCTGCTCCCATCCCGCCTGCATGTCCGGCATCTTCGCGTCCGAGGCACCTCCCGCCGCGCCGCCCGGCAGGCCGTAGAAGCGGTGCATCTGCGCGCATCCCGCCGACAGAAGCGCCTGTTCGCCCGATCCCACCGACATCGCGCCCGTGCGCAGATCCAGTCCGAAGGGCCAGGTCCCGAAGACGGCCGGATGGCCGGGGGCGATCGCGTTGACATAGACAAGACCCGCCAGGCATTCCGCCGTCGCCTGCATGATCGCCCCCGCGATGGTCGAGGGTGCCGTCGCCCCCGCCATGCCCGCCGACAGAAGCAGCACCGGCATGCCCGCGCGTATGCACAACTCCATCGTCTCGCAGCTTTCCGTTGCGAATTTCATCGGCGGCACCACGAAGCAATTGGAATTGCTGATGAACGGCCGCGCGCGCCACGCCGCCTCCCCGCCCGCCAGCATGTGGATCAGCTCCATGCAGGGGGCCACGTGGGACGGATCGCTGAACGACGTGCCGATATGTTTCGTCGTCCCCGCCACCGCGCCGTAGATGGTGTTGAGGTCCATCTCCAGGTTGTTCTCGATGTCCCGGCACACCATCGGGCGCTGGAAAAAGTGGACATTGTCCATCGCCTGCGTGATCCGCGCGGCGTCGTGAAGGTCCTGCGCCGTGCAATGGCGATAGCTGTTGGTGGCCACATCCACGATATTCACCGCCGCCCCGGCGGTGCCGTAATGCACCTTGGATCCGAACAGCTCGAGATCGTGCTTGGGGTCCCGTGCCGCCAACGTGATGTTGCGCGCCGACTGCGACAGGGCCGCCTCCACCACGTCCCTGGCAAACCGGAGCCGCCCGTCATCGCCCAGCACGGCGCCCACCGCGACCATCGCGTCGATCCCCGATTGCGGTGCATCGGCCAGGCCGATCGTGGCCAGCGCCTCCAGCGCGCTGTCGTGGATCTCGACCACCTGCGCCTCGCTCAGGACCTTGAGCGTTCCGCCCTCCATCCCCGGACGGATCGGGCGTATTTCCTCGGGCAGGGCCGCCGCGCGCGCCGCCACCCGTGCCGCGCGGCCACCGCCGCGGCGCCCCTTCATCACCTGAACCTCAACCATCCGCGCTGCCCTCCCTCAACATCGCATCAATCTCATCACCCGACGCCGAGCCCTTGAACGGCGTCAGATCACCCGCCATCAGGCCCGCCATCCCGTCCCGGATCGCCGCATGGGTCAGCCGTGCCACCTGGCTGCCAAGCGAAATCCGGCGCACCCCCATCGCCGCCAGTTCGGCCACCGAAAGGTCCTGCAATGGTCCCACCGCAAGCGCGTTCACCGGGGCCGAGACGGCACCGAGCACCTGCGCCAACTCTGCCCGCCCCGGCGGCACCGGCAGGTAGAGGCAATCGGCCCCCGCCGCCTCGAACGCCTGCAACCGGCGGATGCCTTCGTCCAGGTCATAGATTCCGTTCATCACCCCATCGGCCCGCGCGGTCAGCACGAAAGGCCGACCCAAGGCCCGCGCCGCGCCCACACCGGCGCGCACTTTTTCCACAGCCAGGTCAAAGTCATAGGCGGTCACGTTCTCTCCGAACGCCATATCCTCGATGCCGCAGCCCGACAGGCCGACCTCTGCCGCCAGTCGCACCGTCTCGGCCACATCCTCGGGCGTATCGCCAAACCCGTTCTCGAAATCGCCCGACACGGGCAGGTCTGTCGCGGCCACGATATCCTGCGCATGGGCCAGCGCCTCGTCCCGGGTCACGCCGCCCATATCGGGCTGACCAAGCGTGAAGGCATGGGCAGCCGATGACGTCGCCAAGGCCACCGCCCCCATCGCGGCCATCATCCGGGCGCTGCCCATATCCCACGGGTTCGGCATCACGAAACACCCCGACCCGTGCAGCTCCGCAAACACCTGATGTCGTTCGGACAAGGTCATGCCAGCCTCCTCAATGCGGATCGCACGATGATCTTGTGGGGGATCAGAACGACGGCAAGATAGAGCCGCCCGGTCCAGTGATTGAACCAGATCCGCGTGGTCAGCGACGCGGTTCGGTCCTCAAGGCGGGTTTCCAGCGTGAAGGTCAGATGCCGATCCGCGAGGCCCACTTCATAAACCTTCGGGCGTTCGGCCACGATCGGCAGGTCCGCCATGCCCTTTTCCATCGTGGGGGTCGCCAACCCGAACAGGTGCACGATCCGGTTGCGAAGACCCATCGCCCGCCGCACCCAGGGCGGCATCGTGCCAAGCGCCACCTCGTAGGCGGCGCGGGCGCTTGTCAGATCGGGCCGCGCCTCGGCCCGGTGCGTGTCCGACCAATCGGGTGGCCGCAAGGGGCGTTTCAGCCCGCTCATCGTGCGAGCCTCCGCGCAATTTCCGCGATATGCGCCGGACCCACCTCGCAGCAGCCGCCGACAATCGTGGCGCCCCGATCGACCCAGCCCATCACATGATCGGCATAGGCCTCCGGACCCATATCGCGCCGCGCCTTGAGCGCATCGACCGTCGGGGCCTCGCCCAGAAACGCCTTGGTGATCTGCGTGAAGCCGTTGGCATAGGCCCCGAACGGAACGGCGCCCTTTCCCAGCACCTCCAGCGCTGCAGGCATCGCCTCTGGCGCGGAGCAATTGGCCAGCAACGCCGCCGCGCCGCTTGAAACCGCCACCGCATCCGCCAGGGCCTCACCCGACCGCAGGCGGCTGCCGTCCTCATCGTCCACCGTGAAAGCCAGCCAGACCGGCACATCGTGGCCCGACGCGCCCTCCAACACCGCAATCGCATGGGCCACGGACGCGACCGTCTCTGCGATCAACACATCACAGCGCGGCGCAAGCAGTGTGGCAATCTCGGAGTAAAGGCCCACCGCAACGATATGGTCGGGATGCGCGTCGGGCCTATAGGATGCGCCCAGCGGCCCGATGGCCCCCGCGATGCGGCCCGATCCGTGTGCGTCACGCGCCCCGTGAGCCTGATCGAGCGCCAGATTGTGCAGCGCTTCGAACTGGTCTTCCAAACCCTCGCGCACCAGCCGGTCGCGGTGGATTGCATAGGTGTTGGCCGTCGCAATCTCGGCCCCTGCGGCGAAGAAATCCGCGTGCACGTCCCGCACCAGATGCGGGGCCTGTCGCATCACGTCCGTCGACCAAAGCGGCGTGGGCGGCGCATCGGACCGCGCAATAAGCTCCTGGCCCATGCCCCCGTCCAGAAGCGCCACGCCGTTTATCATGCGCGGATCCGCGCGTTCTGCGGATCCCAGAGCGGCCCGTCGCCCTGCACCGTGGCCTTGCAGATGTCGCCGTAGATATTGACGTCCAATTCCGTCCCCGGCTCGGCCAGATCGGCGCGCACCATGGCCAGGGCGACGGAATGGCCCACCCGGTAGCCCCAGGCCCCGCTCGTCGTCTCGCCCACCACCGTTCCGTCACGGGAGATCGTGGACATATAGGGCGCATCCGCCTCGCCCGCCTCCACCTTCAGGGTGACAAACCGTTTCTTCACGCCACTCTGCTTTTCGGACAAAAGCGCCGCCTTCCCCGGAAAATCCTGCGGCTTGTCGAACTTGATGAACCGCTCAAGCCCACCTTCCAGCATCGAATAGTCGGTGCTCAGATCGCCCTTCCACGCGCGGTAACCCTTCTCGATTCTGAGCGCGTTCAACGCCCACATCCCGAAGGGTTTGGCCCCCGCCGCCACGACGGCATCGTAGATCGCGGGCATTTCGGCGTTGGCGGCGTGGATCTCCCACCCCAATTCCCCGGCGAAGGAGACCCGTGCCAGGAAAGCGGGCCGCCCCGCCACCTCCGCCGTCTGATGCGTCAGCCAGCCAAGGCTCAGGTCCGCATCCGTTCCGATCGCCTCAAACAGGTCCCGCGCGTTCGGCCCGGTCACGATCAGCGTGCTGAATTCGGTCGTGTGATCGGTCAGGCTCACCCCGTCGGGCAGACCGTCGCGCCACAGCACCTCGTAATCGTGCCATTGTGCGGGCGCCGCCGTGATCAGGGTGAAGTGATCCTCGTCGTGCCGGATCAGCGACATCTCCGTCAGGATGCGCCCACGCGGGTCCGGGAAATAGCCCAGGTTCATCCGCCCGACCTTGGGCAGCGCCCCCGCAATGCGGCCGCGCAGCCACTCCGCCGCGCCCTCCCCGGTCAGGTTGAAGCGCGAAAATCCGGGCAGGTCCAGAACCCCGACCCCGTCGCGCACCGCCTCGCATTCCTCGCGGACCCGCGCTTCCCACGGCCCGGCACGCCCCCATGTCTCGGTCGCCTCAAGCGAGGTGTCGTCCCCCTCCCTGGCAAACCAATTGGCCCGCTCCCAGCCCGCATAGGCCCCCATCTGCCCCCCCGCCGCGACGACCTTGTCGTGAACCGGCGACAGCTTCTTGTCGCGCCCCGCGGGCCAGGCCTTCCACGGGAAATGCATCCCGTATTCGTGGCCATAGGTCTCCAACGCCTTGTCGAGGCAATAGGAATGATCCGTGTAGTCGGTGTAGCGGCGCGGATCGACGGCCCACATGTCCCACTCGGTCATGCCGTCCGTGATCCACTCCGCCAGAACCTTACCCGCGCCCCCGCCCTGCACGATCCCGAAGGTGAAGGAATGCGCCTCGAACGCATTCTCCACACCTGGCATCGGCCCGATCATCGGCAGGCCATCGGGCGCGTAGGGAATGGGCCCGTTGATGTTGCGCCCCACGCCGCCCTCACCCAGCAGCGGCACCCGAGCCATCGCATCTTCGATATACCATTCCAACCGGTCCAGATCGTCGGGGTAGAGCTGGAACGAAAAATCCTCCGGCATCGGATCGTCTGGCGTCACCCAATGGGCCTTGCAGTTCCGTTCATAGGGCCCAAGGTTCAGCCCGTGCTTGTCCTGACGCAGGTAATACGAGCTATCCACATCCCGGATCAGCGGCAGCTTGCGCCCGTTGGCCTCCGTCCAGTCCTTCACCTCGGGAATTTCCTCCGTCAGGAAATACTGGTGGCTCATCACCACCATCGGCACGGTCCGCCCGCCATGGGGCTTGAACCACTCGCCCACGCGCTGCGCGTAGTATCCGGCGGCGTTCACCACGTATTCGCACCGGATCTCGCCCTTCTCGGTCTCCACGATCCACTCGCCATTCTCCCGCCGCACGCCGGTTGCCGGGCAGAACCGCATGATCGTGGCGCCAAGATCCCGCGCGCCCTTGGCCATGGCTTGCGTCAACTGCGCCGGGTCTATGTCGCCGTCATAGGGATCGAACAGAATACCGCTCAAATCGTGGGTTTCGAGGAACGGATACATCTCCCGCGCCTCCTCGTTCGACACCATCCGCATGTCGATGCCCTGGTATTGCGACATGCCCAGAACCCGCTGAAACTCCTGCGCGCGCTCCTTGGTATGGCCCAACCGCAATGACCCGGTGACGTGGTAATTCATCGGATAATCGACGTCCTCGGCCAGCGTCCGGTACATCTCCAGCGAATAACGCTGCATGTTCAGAACCGCCCAGGAGGTTGAGAAATTCGGGCAATTGCCCGCCGCGTGCCAGGTGGAGCCCGCCGTCAGCTCGTTCTTCTCCAAAAGCACGCAATCGGTCCAGCCCGCCTTCGCCAGATGATAGAGGCCCGAGGTTCCCACGACCCCGCCCCCGATGATAACAACCCGCGCGGTGCTCGGCAAATCCGCCATGTCTCTCTCCCGTTCCGGGCCTCGGCCCATATCGTCTTGCGCGAAAGTATCCTTCCGAACCATTCGGGGTTCAATTCGCGCAGCACATCTGTTTTGATCGGTAAATCCGATTAGCCCTCCCGACGATGCGCCCCTCTTCCATGTGCTTGAAATATCCCGGGGGTTTGGGGGCTGGCCCCCAAATGGACCCGACGCCCATGCAGATCGACCAGATCGAAACCTTCCTCGACCTCCTCGACACACGCAGCTTCAACCGCACGGCGGACAGGCTCGATGTCACCCAATCGACCATCTCCGGTCGCGTCAAAGCCCTCGAAAAGGCCCTCGGCGAACGGCTGTTCGAACGCTCCCGCTCGGGCACGCAGCCCACCACCGCCGCGCTCCGTTTTGAGACCCACGCCCGCGTCCTGCGCCGCGCCTGGGCCGATGCCAAGGCCGACGTCAAACCCTACGGCGCTGCGGTGATGCTCCGGATCGGCATCCAGCACGACCTTCTGGAAAACCACGTGGCCGACTGGCTGACCGCGCTCCGCTCCGCCCTGCCGGATTGCGGCTTCTACGTCGACGGCGACTATTCCCGCCAGATGTGCCGCGATCTGGAGGCCGGGGCGCTCGATCTCGGCGTCGTATTCACCCCCCGCCCCTCCCCCGATCTCTATTTCGAGTCGATGGGCGAGATTCCCTACCGCATGGTCTCATTCTCCACCGACACGCTCGCAGGCGTCAGACCCGCCGATTACATCTTGCCCAATTACGCCCCCGCCTTCGCCCAGACCCACGCAAGCCTGCTGCCGGGCCTGTCCGAAGGGAGCGTTTCAAGCGGTCAGGCCGCCGCCGTCCGCGGCCTGCTGATCGCGCTCAAGGGCACCACGTATCTGCCCGCCGAGATGGCCGATGCGCTGGTCGCGGACGGCACCGCCCGTATCGTGCAAGATGCGCCGATCATCGCCCAGCCCGTCTTCACGTCCATGCATCTGCGCAACCGTCATCGGGCGGGCTATCGGAGGATGGCAAAGGTCCTGCGCGGTCGGATGGCGGGATAAAGGCGCGCTCAGCGCTGGCCGGTGGCAGTGCGCGGCCCGGACAGCTTTCCAAGACCGGTCATCACCAGACCGACCAGGACAAAGCCCACCAGCAACCCGGCGACGGGCGCGGCAAGCCCGTCCCACCCGATCTCGGGGACATTCAGAAACGGATAGGGATAGAAGCCGGTGAAGCTCGCCCGGATCAGGATGTAGATGCAATAGATCACGGGCCACGCGACCCATAGCGGGATGTCGGCCCAGCGAAACCCGGGCTTAGGGGCCAGGAACAGCCACCACAGGCCCGACAGGATCGGCACGAAGGTGTGCGTGCCGTGATCCGCCCACAGATCGAGGCCCGAGAGGGCCACAAGATGCGCCAGCAACGTATGATAGATCAGCCCGACCAGCACGATGGCGATACAGATCGCCTTGATGAGCCTTGGCGACAGATCGCGGCCCACGGCAATCAGCACCTCATCGCGAGCGTGATCGTATTGGTCAGGATGGTGAAATATTGCGACATGTAGGACAGCGCGTCGAGGACGCCGTCGCTTTGCTGCGCCCGCAGGAACAGGCGGGTGGCCAGGGTGATCGCCGCTACAAGTGCGATCAGGGCCGCACCCTTACGGGCGGCCCCCGACAGGCTCTCACGCGTAGACAAGGCACTCATGCCCGAACCCTAATGCCCTGCGGCGGGAAAAGCGAAGGTGCCGCCGCAACGGATACGCGCCCTCACTCCGTCACCGCATCGTCGGCGGGCGAGATACCGGGGCGCACCATGACAAGGTCGATCTCGGGCGTCACCGCCGGAAACCCGTCAAGGATCGTACCCGCCGCGACATAGGCACGGTCGGGCCGGATCACCTGAACCGTGATCGCATACAGCCCGTCGGCCACAACCGCCTCGTCCGGATAGTCGATCACGGACGCATGGGGCGGGCCCGCGTCGCCGGGCGCCTCGAACCGCCCGATCTCCACCTGATCGTTGTCAGAGATATCGTACAGGATTGCCTGGAATGTCGCCTCGGGCGGCAATGCGATCCGCTCGCGATTGTTGGCGGTTCCGGCCAGTTCACCGGCGACCGCCGTATTCGCCGCAACCAGCGCGGCACCGATCATCAGGGTTTGACGCAACATCATTTCTTTCCTCTCAGGACTACGGCTCCGTGCCGCTCACTCCCTATGACGGCGTTGACCAAGAAATCCTTGGAAGGTGCGAGAAGAAAGATTTGCGCCTCCCCATCGTGGACGCGACGGTCGATCGGGCAAAGAAGCGCTTCAGAGGTTAAGAAAGGGTAAAGACGACGGAATTTTTATTTGTATTTCAATACTTTAAAACGCCTTATCAACCGTGATAACTTCGCCTGACAACCACCTCATAGCCCGCTTCCTCCGGCTCCTCATCCACCAGCTCCATCGGGAACCCGTCCGCCCGCACGTCCAACCCCGTGGCTGCCTCCAACAGCTCGATCATCCGATCCGACTGCGCCGCGTGGCCCAGCGCCCGCTGCCCTTCGCTCAGCATCTCGATCATCTTCGGGCTGATCTCCAGCGGCACGCCGAACCGGTCCGCAATCGTCTGGAACAGCCCCACATCCTTCTGGATCAGGTCGAGCGTGAAGTTCACGTCCCGTGAGCCACTCAGGATCAACTGGCTCTCGGTCTCATGGACGAACGAATTGCCCGATGACACCGCGATCGCCTCATAGGTCGTGGCCATGTCCACCCCCGCCGCACGCATCACCGTCAGCGCCTCGCACAGCATCAGCAAATGCCCGGTGGCGAGGTAATTCGTCATCACCTTCAGCGTCGAAGCCGCGCCCAGAGGCCCCGTATGCAGCACCCGCCGCCCCATCTTCGTCAGCAGGGGAAAGACCCGGTCGAAGACCTCCCGCGCGCCGCTCATGTAGATGGAGATATTGCCTGTATCCGCCCTGTGGCATCCGCCCGAGACCGGGCATTCGGCAACCTGCCCCCCCTGCGCCTCGATCAGCGGCGCGATCCGCAGAATCTCGGCGGCATCGGTCGTGGACATTTCCATCCAGATCTTGCCCGCGCGCACCTCCGGCAGCATCGCATCGACCACCGCCGCACTCGCCGCGGGCGACGGCAGGCAGGTGATGACCACGTCACAATCCCGCATCATCGCAGCCGGATCGCCGCCCGCCACGGCCCCGCGTGCGACAAAGGCCGCGACGGCGTTGGCATCCAGGTCCAGCACGCACAAATCCACGCTATTGCGCAGAAGCGATCCGGCAAGCTTCGCGCCCACCGATCCCAACCCGATAAAGCCTACCTGCATCTGGTCCTCCACCCTTTACGTCCGGCAAAGCTGCGCGGTCCGGTGCGCGTCCGCCCGCCTGTTTCCGACCGAATAGGTATCCAATTTCCCCGCGCCGAACGCCCGTTCGCTTCACGCGCTGCATGGATTGGACGGTGCAGGTTGAAACGCGCTGACATACCAAAGAGGCATCGGACGCGACCCGGCGGGCGAGTCCATATGCCTCAGGGGATCACGACGATATTGCCCGTATGGCGCTTCTCAAGGAACGCCGTCTGCGCCTCCCGCAACTGGTGCAGGGGATAGGTCGCCGCAAGGACCGGCTTGACGCTTCCGTCCTCGATATACCGAACAAGGTTCGCCATCACGTCCGGTCCGATCACGGTGGAGCCGGTGAACGTCAGGTCCTTGAGGTACATGGTGCGCAGGTCCAGCTCCACCATCGGCCCGGCAATCGCGCCCGAGCAGGTGTAACGCCCACCCCGCTCCAGCACGTCGAGAAATGCCGCGAATTGCGGCCCGCCGGTGATGTCGGCCACAACCGACACCGTCTCCGCGCCGAGGGCTGCGCGCAGGTCGTCCGGTGCGCGGGGCAAGATTATGTCGGGGCCGAGTTCCGCGACCGCCTTGTGTTTCGGCTCCGACGCCATGGCGATCACCCGCGCGCCGCGACGGTTGGCCAGTTGCACCAGTGCGCTGCCCACCCCGCCGGACGCGCCGGGCACAAGCACCGTGTCGGACGCGGTCACACGCGCGCGGTCCAGCATCCCCTCCGCCGTGGAATAGGAGCAGGAAAACGTTGCAAGTTCCGCATCCGTCAGGTCGGAGGTCACGGCCAACGCGTTGCGGGCGGGCATGGTGCAGTATTCCGCGTATCCGCCATCCCGCTCGCTGCCGAAGTAGTCCGTCTTGTCGAGGTCGGCGGGCTCGTGTTCGTCGCGCAGCCAATTGTCGGTGATCACACGCTCGCCGATACGCCCCGCATCCACGCCCGCGCCCACCGCGACGATCCGGCCGCAGACATCGGCCCCCTGGATGCGCGGAAATCGGATCGGGGCGCCGCCCCATGCAGGATCATCCTCCCCCACATCGGCGTAGGCGGCACCGGTTGTGGCTTCGCTGACGGACTTGGAATACCAGCCCGTGCGCGTGTTGATGTCGGTATTGTTCAGGCCGGTTGCCCCGACCTTTACAAGTACCTCTCCCGCCGCTGGTTCCGGCCTTGGCCAATCCTCGACCCATGCGTAGGCGTCAAGATCGCCGTGGCGGGTCAGGACCATGGCGCGCATCGTGTCGGGAAGGGTCATGGCATCACACTCCTTGGCCAGGGCACGGCCAGTTAGGGCGAAGGGCAGACGACGCGTCAAGCCGCCGCCGCGCGCACTCCTGCGCATCGCATCACGCGCGGCACATTGCCGATCCACGCGGGGGAATCTTGTAGACGAATCGTGCCCGCACAACCCAAGCTTGAGCAGCGGTGGATCTGTTCCACCGCCGATCAGAGCGATTGACCCGCGTGAATTGGGCGGCAGGACCGGCACGCATGGCGCAGAACGACCCGCCATGGTCGCATTTGCCGACCGCCATCGAAGGCGGCAGCCCCATCATCGCACAATCGTTCAAGGAACTGGGAGGGACCCCCGAATGGCCATAGAACCACCGATTACCGAGCTAGATATTCCCGTCGCCGATGAAGGCTTCTACAAGGGATTCACCAAGATCGTCGCAATATCAGGCAAATTCCTGGTCGCGGTTCTGATCATCTGGGCGCTCCTGCCCGCCGCATCCCTGACCTTCGGCCCCGCGCCCGAGGGTGCAACCTCGCTCTTCATCGACGGTGACGGCAATTACTCCGCCGCGGCGAGCGTGGTTCTGGGGGCGATCAACTCCATCATCCTGGCGAGCTTCAACTATTGGTACGTCTACGTGATGGCGTTCTTCGTCATCCTGTGCCTTCTCCTCGCGCTCTGGCCCGCATCGGGGCGGCTGCGCATGGGTCTGGACGGTGACAAGCCCGAATTCTCCAACTTCTCCTGGTTCTCGATGATGTTCGGTGCGGGTATCGGCATCGGGATGCTGACATTCGCCACGGCGGAGCCGATGTATCACTGGGGGTCGAACCCCTCGACGATCCAGGGCCTGACCGAAGGGTCGACCGCCGGAAACGTGCGCGACGCCTATATCTGGTCCTTCACCCATTGGGGGCTTGCGGCCTGGGCCTCGTACGCGATCGTGGGCCTTGCGCTGGGATACTTCGCGTATCGCCGGAACCTGCCGCTGACCATCCGCTCGGCGCTCGTGCCGCTCTTCGGACGCTCGATGGAAGGGTTCCTGGGCCATGTCGTGGATGTGGTCGCCGTTGTTGCAACGGTTCTGGGCGTTGCGCAAACCCTGGGCTTCGGGGTGGAACAGTTCATCTCCGGCCTCGTTCGGATCGGCTTTGGCGACTGGCTTCAGGCCACGGCAGAGGACGGAAGCATCGGCCCGTCGACCATCGGCATCGTCGTGGCCCTTCTGGTCATCATGGGAGCCTCGACACTGTCGGCCCTTTCGGGTGTCGGCAAGGGCATCAAATGGCTGTCCAACATCAACATGGGGCTCAGCTTCTTCATCCTGCTCTTCTTCCTCGCCTTCGGATCGACCTTCTTCGGACTTCAGGCGCTGGTTGTGGGCATCTTCGATTACCTCGTCTCCATCCCCGGCAACATCTTCACGGTCTGGGCATCCGATGGGGCCGAAGGGTCCGAGGCGTCGCAGCTTGCCGGTTGGCAGGGCGGATGGACGATCTTCTACTGGGCGTGGTGGATCGCGTTTGCGCCGTTCGTGGGCGTGTTCCTTGCACGCATTTCCAAGGGCCGCACGGTCCGGGAATACGTGCTGGGGGCGATGATCGTACCCGCGATCATGTGCTTCACCTGGTTCGCCATCGTCGGCGGCACGGCCATCGATCTGGAGCTGAACGGAGACGCCAATGGCGCAATTTCCGGGGCTGCCCAATCGGATCAGCTGTTCGCGATGCTGGCCGTGATGCTGAGCGATAATCTCGCTTGGATCATGTCGGTGATCGTGGTGATCTTGCTGCTGACCTATCTCGTCACGTCCGCCGACTCGGCCGTCTTGATCATCAACACGATCAACGCCGCCGGTGACGAGGGGCCCAAGGCGCGTCCCCACATCATCTTCTGGGGCGCCGCGCTGGCGCTTGTGGTCGGTGGTCTGATCGTGGCGGGCGGCTTGGGCGCGATCCAGACCGCGATGGTAATCGGTGCCCTGCCCTTCAGCCTTGTGATGGTGCTGATGGGATTGTCGCTCATCAAGGCCGTCATCAACGATGGACGCCGCAACCGGGCCGGTGTGGCAAGCACCCACGACGACATCCCGACCCCGGCGGAGTGATCGCCGGATCGGACGGACACGGAAACCGGCGCAAGGGCCCCCCTCGCGCCGGTTTTTCTTTGCGATGCCGCTGCCCCCGTCCGAACCCTACGTCACCTTCCGGATTTCCTTACCTTCTGCCATGGTCAAAGCGTGGTTAGGTCTTTAGAAGATAAATGAACGTCGTTCACAAACGACACGTGATCTGACACGAAGGGGAGGCCCATGGCCCGTTCCGGTAAACTCTCTCGCCGCGCGCTTTTGCTTGGGGCCGGTGCCGTTGGTGGCTATTTCGCGGGCCGCGCTTGGGCGCCCGGCCTGTCGCAATTGGACGGCGTGGCGCGGATCGGCGGCACACCGGAGGGGTTGTTCCTCAACGACGCGTCGGAGCTTCAGGCCACCCCGATCCACATCCACCAACGCCCCACCGCCCACGGCGATGCCCTGATCGAGGCGTTTCGGACGGAACTGCGCGACGCCCAGGCCGACGGACGCCCCGTCTGCGTCTCCGCCGCGCGCCATTCCATGGGCGGCCAGTCGATCCCGCGCGACGGCCATGCCATCACTGTGGACGATGCCTGGATCGAACCCGACACGGCGAACGGAACCTACCTTGTGAATGGGGGCGCACGTTGGCTTGACGTGATCGCGGCGCTTGACCCGATCGGTTTTTCACCGGCCGTCATGCAGTCAAACCACGATTTCGGCGTGGCCGCGACGTTCAGCGTCGGCGCCCATGGCTGGCCCGTCCCCTATGGCCCGATGGGGGCCACCGTACGGTCGATCCGCATGGTCCTGCCCGATGGGGAGCTTGTGACGGCCTCTCGCACGGAAAATACCCAACTCTTCCAGATGGCCATGGGCGGCTACGGCCTGACCGGGCTGATCGTGGACATGGAGGTCGACATGGTCCCGAACCTGCGCCTTGTCCCATCGTTCGAGACCATCGCCGCCACGGACTTCCCCGACACGTTCCGCGCCGCCGTGGACGATCCCTCTAAACCCATGGCCTATGGGCGCCTGAATGTGAGCCGCGAGACCCTTTTCGAGGAGGCACTCCTTGTGACCTATTCGCCCACGGCCGACCAGTCGGAGATCCCTGCGGCCACGGAATCCGGCTGGCTGTCCCATGCCGCCTCCTACCTTTACCGGGGGCAGGTGGGCCGCGAGGGCATGAAAGATTGGCGCTGGTGGGTGGAAACGTCGCTCGGGCCGCGCTTCGCCGGGGAAAGCACCCGCAATTCGCTGATGAACGAACCGGTCGTAACACTGGACGACCGTGACCCGGCCCGCGTCGACATCCTCCACGAATATTTCGTGCCGTTCGAGGCGTTCGATTGGTTCCATCAGGCCTGCCGCGACGTAATCCCGGGCGCCTTCGTCGAATTCCTGAATGTCACCCTGCGCTACGTGGCCCCCGATACCGACAGCTACCTGCCCCATTCCCCGGGCCCGCGCATCGCCGCGGTCATGTCCTTCACGCAAGAAATGACCGCCCGGGCCGAGGCCGACCACGCCCGCATGACCCGCGCCCTGATCCAGCGCGTCATCGACATCGGCGGCAGCTATTACCTGCCCTATCGGCCCCATGCGAGCATCGAGCAATTCGCCACGGCCTATCCCCGCGCCCGCGAATTCGCCGCGCTCAAACGCCAGATCGACCCGCAGCTGACCCTGCGCAATAATCTCTGGGACACGTATATGGAGGGGCTCTGATGTCCTTTATCCGCCGCCTTTGCCTGATCTATGCCGTGATCCTTCTGGGGGCGGCGGCGATCAATTACATCCCTGGCCTGACGGACGAAAACGGGCTGGCCTTTGGCATCTTCGCACTCGACCCGTTCGACGACGCGCTTCACCTGGTCTCGGCCATCTGGGCGTTTCTGGCGGGCCTCATCTCCAATCGCTCCGCGCGCACCTTCCTGATCCTGTTCGGCGCCGCCTATCTGGGCGACGGGATATTCGGCATCTTCACCGGCTGGGGCTATCTCGATTTTGGCATCTTCACCAATGAAGCGCTCGGCATGGATTGGTCTTTCCAACGCATCGCCGCCAATCTGCCCCATATCGCGCTTGGCGCCGTGGCGCTGGCCGCCGGGCTGTTGTCGCGGCGCACGTCATGAGGTTTCTCGGCCGCCTGCTCAAGCGCATCCTGCAGCTTGGCCTTTTGCTGGTCGTGCTGCTGGCGACACCCGTGATCTACGTGGAGACGATGTGCCGTGGCTCCGGCGCGCCCGCGCCCGCCAACCCGCTCTCGGCGGAGACACGGCCCGAGATCCGAACGCTGCTGACCTATCCGGAATGGCATATCGTCCACGCCTACGACGATTACGCGGAGGTAATCCGCGATGAAGACCCCCACGATTTCAACTATCTGGAGGCCGTCTTCGGTTATTGGTCGTCGCTCTGCACCCTGACGGAGCGTTCGGCGGAGTTGGGAGAGATCGACGGCCCAACCCGGCAATTGGTCCACGTGATCGGCGTGTCGTTCACCTTCGAGATGATGATGAAAGCCGCCTACGAGGAGACGATCGGCCGCGTCGCAACACTTATCCGCGGGCCGCAGCACGCGCGCCTGGACAACATGTCGGCGCAGCAGGCCGCCGAATACGCCGCTTTCCTGCAACAGGTGCCGTGGTATCGCTACGATTTCCGGGCCGACGCCGCTGCGTTGGAGGCCGTTGCCACCGATGCATTCCGGGACCAGGAACGGGCCTTCGCCCTTGGCCTCGAACATCGCGCGCGCGCGGCCTATGCGGGGCTTATCGCGCAAGCCGTCGCCGCCACGGGTTTCGACGACCTGACCCTTCAAATGGTCATCACCGGCCTGCCCGAAGCGACGCTGGAAGACGTTGAGGGCGTGCGCGTTCTGGGGGAAGCGCCCGGCGGGCTGGAGATCGAGACGCCGCGCTACCGCGAACTGACCCTCATCCTCGCCGATTGGGCGACGCAGGGGGCGGATTTCCTCGATATGGCGGGCAATGACCAGATCATGTTCACTGCCATCTCACGCGCAGAGGCTCAGGACGGTGCATTGGCCAGCCTGCCGCGCCAAGGTTACGGCGACACGCGGCACCTTTTTCTCGTTCCCGTGGCGGAGCTGGCCGATGCGCTTCGTGGCCTGGACGCGCGCGGCCTGCGCCTGGAGCATATCCATGACTATTAGGCGGCTCCTGATCGCCCTTCCGATCCTTTTCGTGGGTTGGATCGGGACCCTGGCCGTAGTGATGGCCGCAGGAGGTGACGCACCGGCAGCGTTCGTTCCGTTTCCCTCCGCCGATCTGGTCGATGCCCTGCCCCGCGACATCGCGATCACCGGACGGTCCCCGATCTCCCTCACCCTGCGCGGGGACAGCGCGACGCTGACCGCGCAACTCTACGAGGCGGGGGCCTGGCTGGTCCTTCCGGCGGGGTTGGAGGCCTGTATTCCGAATTTCCTGCGCGAACCCGTCGCCTCGGGCTAATCTTCGGGGATGACACACCCGATTCCGCCAGACGTCGCGCCCGCCCTTGCGGCGCTGCCCCCAGAAGCAATGCGCATGCGCGCCCTGATCTTCGCCGCAGCGCAGGCCACGCACACGATGCCCCTGCAAGAAACGCTGAAATGGGGCCAACCCGCCTACCTGCCCGCGAAACGCGCCGGGACCACCCTGCGCCTGGGGGTGGAGGCGGATCACCCGGCTCTGTTCGTTCATTGCGGCACCACGCTTGTCGATCGCTACCGCGCTGAGTTCCCCAATGAATTCACCTATTCCGGCAATCGCGCGGTCCTTCTGAGCCCCGGCTTTTCCGAAGCCGCCTTTCAACAGATCGCCGCGATGGCGCTGACGTACCACCGCGCCAAACGGGCGTGATCCGCCTTCTTCGCGTCAGGAACACATCTGCGGGCCTGTGGGGCTGTCCTCGCATCAATCTGCACGCTTGCGCATGAGCCCCACGAAAAATGGCGCGCCAAGGTGCCCCGGCGCGCCATCATTCAGTTTCAGATCAACCCTTTACCGGTGCAGGTCGAAGCGGTCATTCTCCATCACCTTCACCCAGGCCGCGACGAAATCGTCCACCATCTTGGCCTCCGCATCGCTGCTGGCATAGACTTCGGACATGGCACGCAGCTGGCTGTTGGACCCGAAGACCAGATCCACGACCGTCGCCGTCCATTTCTTCGCGCCACTCGCCCGGTCCGTGCCCTCCAGCACGCCGCTGTCGGTCTGGGTCCAGACAGTGTCCATGCTCAACACGTTGCGGAAAAAGGCGTTGTTGAGCTGGCCCGGCGTGTCGGTCAGCACACCATGCGCACTGTCGCCGTGGGTCGCGCCCATGGCACGCATCCCGCCGACCAGCACCGTCATCTCCGGCGCGCTTAGCCCCAGAAGTTGTGCCTTGTCGACCAGCATGTCCGCCGGTTCCCGGAACGACAATGGGGCGTGGTAGTTGCGGAATCCGTCCGAGGTCGGCTCCAGCACCGCGTAGCTTTCGACATCCGTCTGCTCCTGGCTTGCGTCGCCGCGCCCGGGGGTGAACGGCACGGTCACGTCGTGACCCGCCGCCTTGGCCGCCTTCTCTACACCGACGCCACCGGCCAGCACGATCAGGTCGGCCATGGAGACCGGCTTGCCGAAACCCGATTGAATGCCCTCCAGCACGGCCAGAACCTTGGAGAGTTCGGCGGGGTTATTGACCTCCCAATCCTTGGCCGGGGCCAGGCGGATGCGCGCGCCATTCGCGCCGCCGCGCTTGTCGCTGCCCCGGTAACTCGCGGCTGAGCCCCAGGCCACGCGCACGAGTTCCTGGACGCTCAGCCCGCTATCGGCGATCTGCGCCTTCAGCGTGTTGACATCCGCGTCAGACAGGGTCGGGCCAGCCGGCACCGGATCTTGCCACAACAGCTCCTCCGACGGGACATCCGGGCCGAGATAGCGCTGGATCGGCCCCATGTCCCGGTGGGTCAGCTTGTACCACGCCCGCGCGAAGGCATCGGCGAACTTGTCGGGATTGGCGTGGAAATCGCGGCTGATCTTCTCGTAGGTCGGGTCCATGCGCATCGCCATATCGGCGGTGGTCATCATGATGAAGGTCTTCCCTTCCCCGTCCGCGGTCGGTGCGTGGTCCTCGGGCTTCAGGTCCTTGGGCTGCCATTGATGTGCGCCCGCGGGGGATTTCGTCAGCTCCCACTCATAGCCGAACAGCACGTCGAAATAGGACATGTCCCATTGCGTCGGCGTTGGCGTCCATGCGCCTTCGATGCCCGAGGTCGTGGCGTTCACGCCCACCCCATCCTCGTAGCTGTTCTTCCAACCAAGGCCCATATCGGCCACGTCAGCGGCTTCGGGCTCTGCGCCGACCAGTTCCGGATCGCCCGCGCCGTGGGCCTTTCCGAACGTGTGGCCGCCCGCGACCAGCGCCACGGTCTCTTCGTCGTTCATCGCCATGCGTGCGAAGGTATCGCGGATGTCGTAGGCCGATTTCAGCGGGTCCGGATTGCCGTTCGGCCCCTCCGGGTTCACGTAGATCAGGCCCATCTGCACGGCGGCCAGCGGGTTGGCCAACTCGCGATCGCCGGAATAGCGTTCATCGCCGAGCCATGTCGCCTCCGGCCCCCAATAGATGTCTTCGTCGGGTTCCCACACGTCAGCGCGGCCACCCGCGAAGCCGAAGGTCTTGAACCCCATGGAATCCAGCGCGACGTTGCCCGCGAGGATCATCAGGTCGGCCCAGGACAGCGCGCGTCCGTATTTCTCCTTGATCGGCCAGAGCAGGCGGCGCGCCTTGTCGAGATTGCCGTTATCGGGCCACGAATTAAGCGGGGCGAACCGTTGCGTCCCCGTCCCCGCGCCGCCACGTCCGTCGAACGTGCGGTAAGTCCCGGCGGAATGCCACGCCATGCGAATGAAAAGCGGGCCGTAATGGCCGTAATCGGCGGGCCACCAGTCTTGGCTGTCGGTCATGAGCGCGGTCAGGTCGGCCTTCACGGCGTCAAGGTCGAGCTTCTGGAATTCCTCCGCGTAATCAAACGCTTCGCCCATCGGGTCGAGGTTCGGGTGATTGCCGCTGAGCGGGCGCAGGTTCAGCTGGTTGGGCCACCAATGCTGGTTGGCCGTGCTCCCGGAGGGTTGCTTGCCGGGGCCGTGCATTACCGGGCAACGACCCGAGGCTGGGGATCCGTCCATCATCTGTTGTCTCTCCACTGTTGGCGTTTGGCTGGCGCACTCACCCATTCCGTGAGTCGCTGATGGGTTAATCATATCAGGCGGCACCGATTAGCTACAGTTGGATATTCTGATAAGCATGATAAGATGATCTTATGGCAAACCTGACCATCAAACAGCTCAGATATATCGAGGCCCTGGCCCATCACGGTCATTTCGGCCACGCGGCGGCGGCGTGCAATATCAGCCAACCGGCGCTGTCGATGCAGGTCAAGGAGCTGGAGGAGACGTTCGGCCTTGCCCTGTTCGAGCGTGGGCCCCGCCAGGTCCGCCTGACCGGGTTCGGCGAAACCGTGCTGGACCGCGCCCGCGCGATCCTGCGATCGGTCGATGAGCTGGACGATCTGGCCCGCGCCGCGCGCGATGGGCTGACCGGACGGCTGCGCCTTGGCGTGATCCCGACCATCGCGCCCTATCTATTGCCGCGCATCATCGGGGCATTGTCCCTGAATTATCCGCAGATCGACCTGCATATCCGGGAAACGTTGACCCCGACCCTGTTGGAAGACTTGACGGCCGGACGGCTCGACACGGCGATCCTGGCCCTGCCAGTGTCAGAGCCGTCCCTGACGGAGGTGCCGCTGCACGAGGAGGAATTCGTTCTGGTCCGGCCAGAGGAGGACGCCGGAAAGCCTGTCCCGGACGGAGAGGCGCTCGCCCAGATGCGCCTGCTTTTGTTGGAGGAGGGGCATTGCTTCCGCGATCAGGCGCTTGAATTCTGCAACATCCGATCCCCCTTGCCACGCGACGGGCTGGACGGGTCGAGCCTGTCGACGCTGGTTCAGATGGTGGGCGCGGGTATCGGGGTGACGTTGATACCGGACATGGCGGTCGGCGTGGAAACACGCTCCGCCGCTGTCTCGGTGGCGCGCTTTGTGGATGTCAGGCCGAAACGGACCATCGGCATGGTCTGGCGCCGCAGCAGCCCCTTGGCCGAGCGGTTGGCGGGCATGGCCGACGTGGTGCGGTCGGCCATCGCGCCCGGTTAGTTCGTGACCCTGAAATGCGCGTCCTGGCGCGGCGGTCGCCGGTCCCAGGTCTGGGGCAGCGGCCCGCCGAAGAAGCGATCCATCAACAACTTGCGCGACGTGCGGCGGTGATTCATCCGCTTCGGCGCGAAGAACTGCCGTTGGATCACGGCGGGGCGCATCCGCTTTTTCTTCCGCTTGGCCAGAAGGGGAATGCGAAACGCATTGGACAGCCCGCGCGGCTTTAGGTTGTTGCGCAACTCGTACAGCCCGGTCAGGAACAACCGGTGGCTCGGCAGGATCGACAGGAACAGCTCCCGATCCACCTGGTCAGGCACGTTGAGGTTCTGGTTCGCCACGCCCGCGTTGTAGGAGGGGTATTTGTCCGCCTCCTCGATCGCGCGCTTGGCCGCGCCGAAGGGCACGAACGGCGCGCGAACAACCAGCAGGGCGCGGCTGGATGTCAGATGTTGCGCATATTGCTGCGCTACATTCGCGGGCACGCCCGCATCGGTGATCTGATCCTCGGCGGAGGTGCGCGAGCGTTGCTCGATCACATCGAGGGCGCTTTCGGGAAAGCCTTCCACCTTCAGGGCCGCCACGACGGCATCGGCATGTGCGGCATCGTCATAAAGCCGTGTAACAACAGTGGTCATCTCTGAAAGAGCCTCCCTAGGTTATGCGCGCGGCAACTCCGGTCGTGTAACAGAGTTCTGTTGCCAGATGATTATGTTAGGGCTCTGCCCCCAAATTTCGAGTGCTCATGGCGTGCAACCGCCAAATTACGCAAAGAGCCGCCACCAGGAACAGCGCCTCCAGCAGAAAAACCGGTACATATTGCGCCGCCGGGCGCAGCGATGCGCCGCCGGGCAGCGCCAGGATCAGGTCGCGGATGATGCCGCCCGCGGCAATCGCGATCCCCGCTGCCGTGGCCTGCACCGCGCCCCATGCGCCGAGGGCGAGGCCGATCTGCGCCCGTGGCGCGCGGCGCATCGTGGCGGTCAGCGTGCCGTGGCCGAACAGGCCCGCGCCGACGCCAGACGCGAAAACCCCGAGCGTGAAAATTGCGACACCACCCATTTGGGCCGCCACAGAGATTGCGAGAAATCCCGGCACACCGATGGCCGCACCGAACGTGGCGACGTTCAGCGGTTCCGCCCCGCGCAGCAGGACATGGCTTGCAAACCAGAACCCCAGAAGGGAACCGGCGGCCAAAACGGCAGTCAGCCGGGTGGTCATCGCCACCGACATGTCCAGCACCTGCCCGCCATAGGGCTCCAGCAGAACCTCGGCCATGCCATAGGCCATGGTGCCAAGGGCGATCACGATCAGAAGCCGCATCGTGCCTTCCCGGGCCGAGAACACGGACCAGGCTTGCGTGAAGCTTTCCACCGGCGGCGGGTTGGCGGCACGTGCACGGTCGCGCGGCTCCTGCTTCCACAGGGCAATCAGGTTCAAGGCAATGGTTGTGACAGCCGCGCCTTGCACCACCTCGATCAGGCGACTGGGCGAATAATCCCGCAACAGCCAGCCGAAGACGAGCGCACTGACGATCATGCCGACCAGCAGCATCACGTACATCAGGCCGACGACCTTGGGCTGATCCTCCACCGGGACGAGGTCGGTGGCAAGTGCGAGGCCCACCGTCTGCACGGTATGTACGCCCGCACCGACAAGCAGGAAGGCCAGCGCGGCCGAGGAATAGCCGATCCAGGCCGGGGCATCGGCCGCCTCCTGAAACCCGGACAGGACGAGAAGCGCGAAGGGCATGATGGCAAACCCGCCGAATTGCAGCATGGAGCCCTTCCAGATGTAGGGCACTCGCCGCCATCCAAGGGCGGAGCGGTGTTGATCGGACTTGAATCCGATCAGCGCGCGGAACGGCGCGAAAATCAGCGGAAGCGCCAGCATGACCGCCACGAGGGAGGCGGGCACGCCCAACTCCACAATCATGACGCGGTTCAGCGTGCCGACCAGCAGGACAAGTGCCATGCCGACGGAGACCTGGAAAAGGGAAAGGCGCAGCAGACGGGACAGGGGGGCGGTTTCGCTGGCGACATCGGCGAAGGGCAGGTAGCGCGGCGTGATCCGTGTGATCCGGCGCAGGATATTGTCGCGAATGCCAGCCATTTGGCCCCGTCATTGTGAGGGTGGCCGGAGGGGCCACAGGACCGGGTCAAGAAGCGTCGCGCGCTTCTATCCCCCGGTCGTGGAAAACAAGCCGCTCAGTCGAGCGCCGTGTTCGGTGTTACCAATGTCCTTGCCGAGGCAAGCGTCACCGGGTCTTCGATGACAAGCCTTGCAGTCCGCCCATCGGGCAGGATCACCGTCATGCCGTTCTCGGCAGCGGCGTCAAGATACATTGGGGCATCTGCGGTAACGTCTGCGCTGGCAGGCAGAACCGTGGCGTCCGTTTCCAGCGCGGCTGAACTGGCGTCCAGATCGTTGCCGGTCACGTAATTATCGTACCAATTGGTCTTGCTGAGCACTGCGACATGCACCGCGAACGAACCGACGGCGACCGCTGACAAGAACAGCGGGATACCGACGGTGGGCTTCACGACGAGCCAGATCTTTGAATTATTCATGCGATCTTGCTCCCCTTAGCCTAGCCAAGGCGTTGCAACGGCGACGAGGAAGTGGGCGACCAGAGCGATCCCCCCGAACACACGCGTACCGTCGATGAGGTAGCTATGCACCTCTTCCGCCTCGTTGAGGGTCAGACCCGTGGGCCAGACTTTATCCGGATCGTCAGACATGAGATCCCTTTCCTCTTCGCTTCGAGTTTTGATCCAAGGCCTCTGAGAAAGGTCCTGGACCGGCGAGCGACGGCCCGTCCGGTGCGGGTCACTTTGCAGGGACTCGTCCCATTGGGTCCATCACCTCACAGGATGTCACAGTTAAATTACAGGTCAACTGTAAAGTGAGATTTACACTATCGGACACATGGGGAAGTGGCTTTCAACCCTATCGCGCTCAACTGGAGGTTGTAGGGCGAGGCTTTGTGAGCGTTTTGGGCGCCGGTCGATAGGCGCCAAGACCGGATGCCGAGGCATGCGATTCTCATTCCTTTGCGCAAGGAGCGGTGGCGGGACTGGCAAATTGGAAGGGGAAAGGCGCAAGCAAGCCAGGCGCATGCGCGTTGCGAGGCTCCATTAGGGGTGGCGGATTGCTTTGTCCGATCGCTCAGCCGGCATCCACGCGGGATATCAAGCGTGCCGTTCCAATGGCCGCCTCCGTATGCTCGGCCTGAAAGATGTCGCGGCCCAGAACGCGGGCACGGATGGCGGTCCAGACCGGGTTCTGCGCCCCGCCCCCGGCCGTGAACAGCGGCTCTGGCACGCCTGCCCCCCGCGCCGTCATCTCGCCGTAGCACCGCGCTTCGATCCGGGCGATGCCTTCCAACAAACCGTGCAGGAACGCCGCATCATTTTCGGGCCGGGGCTCCAGACGCGGCGCGAGATGCGGGTCGTTGATCGGAAACCGTTCCCCCGGCGCTGGCAGGGGGTAATAGTCCAATTCGCTTGGCCGCGCCGGGTCGATCTGGCCAGAAAGCGCCGCGATCTCTTCGTCGTTGAAAAATTGCCGCAACACACCGCCCCCGGAATTGGACGCTCCGCCGACGAGCCAACCGTCCCCCAAACGGTGCGCGTAAAGCCCGATGTCCGGGGCATCAATGCGCTGCGGGCTGAGAATCTTCACGGCCAGCGTTGTGCCAAGCGACGTGACCGCGGCCCCGATCTGCATCGGCGCGGCGGCGAGAAACGCGGCGATGCTGTCCGTCGTGCCGACATGGACCGTCGCTTGCGGCGACAAGCCGAACCGCGCGGCGATATTGGGCGCCAGCGGTGCGACGGGCGCACCCGCAGGCAGAACCTTCGGCAGCACCTCCATCGGCAGACCCAGCGCCCCGAACCAATCGGGCCAGGCGCCGGTGGCCGGATCAAAGCCCGTCTTCAGCGCATTGTTGTGGTCCGAATACCCGCCCTGCCCCGACAGCTTGGCGGTGATGTAATCCGCCTGGTGCAGTAGATGCGCCGCGTTGCCGCCCCTATCCTCCGCAAGCAGGCGCAGCGCGCGCGTCAGGGCCGAGTTGGGTCCTCGCGTGATGTGGGGATCGGGGGCAAGGGCCGCGACCCTTTCCGCTTCCGGCAAAAAGCCACCTGAATTGTACATCAGCGCCCGCGTCACCGGGCGTAAATCCGCGTCCGTCACCACCATGGAACCCGACGTTCCGTCCACGCCGATGCGGGAGATGTCGGCGGGGTCGAACCCTTCGCGGCGCAAGGCCACCATCTGGGCCGTCAGGCACGCCTCCACGCCCCGCCACCACGCGGTCGCGTCGATCCGGTCCGGGTCGGTCGGCCCGTATTCGCCCCGCGCCATGGAGAGGACCGCGCCCGAGGCGTCGATGACCGCAGACCGAATGCCGGACGTCCCCAGATCAAGGCCAAGCGACAGGCCCCTCATGACCGCCCGGCCAGCGCCTGGCGGTATTTCTCGGCATCCCAGTTGAGCAATTCCGCCTCCGCATCGGCCCCGATCGGCTCCGGCGTCCAATCCTCGGGCAGGCGCGACAGCAGGTCCGACAGGCACCGCAACATCGCCTTTTGCGACGGGGTCGCCCCGTCCCTCAGCGCCACTCCCGTCCCCGTGACAAGGATCGCGGGCGGCGCGCCATCGTGATCGGCCTGCGGCAGCGCCGGGCCGAGGAATACGACGTGGTCGGGGTAGTACGACCCGGCACGGGCAAGGGCGGCAGCCGCCGGATCTTTGGCCAGCCAGCTTTCGGCGGCCCAGACAAATCCGTCTGGCGCGGGCGCATCCGGCCCACCACCTCCGCCGCGCAGGACGGGCATGGTAAGCCGATCCTCCACCTCGTCCATCAGCGCCGCGACCTCGGCCACCGACGCGCCGCAACAGATCAGCCCGTGGTTTTCCAGCACGATGACCTGCGTCTCCGGCGTGATGCGTTCCAGGATCTGTCGCGTCAGCGGAAGGCCGGGCTTGGCGTAAGGCACGAAGGCCACGGGCAGCCCGGAAAGCTTGCGCCGCGCCACGTCGCGCCCGCGTGGACTGACCGCGTGGGTCAGCACGGCGATGGAATGGGTGTGGGCAACAATCGTCCAGTCGAGCGCGGCGTGAAATGTCGTCTCAATCGAAGGGCGCAGGGTGTTTTCCGGGTCCAGAACGGTGGCCTTGCAGCTTCCGTCGCCGTCGCCATCCGCCTCCGCCCGTGCCGCGTCGCGATCCACGGCAACGAAGATGTCGGCCCGCTCCGCGTCGGCCAATTCGGTGCCGGACGCTTTGATCCACATCACACCGTCTTGCTTGATCGACGTATTGCCCCCCGGCCCTTGCACGCGCAACGGGTCCTGCCCTAAGCGGGCCGAGAGCGTGCGAAACGAGGAGAAATCAGCGGGTTCGATCATGGTCTATCCAAGCTGGTGGAGCGTGTAGGTAGGCATCGGCGTGTCCTCCGCCCGGGCAAGGGCGCTTAGTGCCGGGATCGGGTCGCCATCCCCGAACGCCGCCGCATGAAGGCCGCCGCGCACGAAAGCGGTCGCCCATCCGGCCGCGTCCCCGCCCGCAATGTCATGTTCCAGGCTGTCGCCCACCATCAGCAGGTTCGACGTGCCAAGCGCCGCCTCAAGCGCCTCGAAGACCGGGGCGTGGGGCTTGCCGTAAAACCTTACCTCCCCGCCGCGATCCTTGTGAGCATGGGCCAGCGCACCGGGTGATGTGACGATGCCGCCACCCGCGCGCGGGGACGCCCGGTCGGGATTGGTGCAAAGAATGGGGATCGCGCGGTCAAGCGCCCGGACCAGATCACGGTCGAAAGCATCGGGCGGCGCGTTGTCGGGCAGACCCATCAGCAAGATCGCGTCGGCCTGCCCCAAATCATCCACCAGCCTCACGTCGAGGCCCGAGGCCCAATCCGCGGCATCGCCGCCTGCCCGTTCGATCGGATAGAGGTGCTGCGCGGAGACGCGACCCGCGGCGATGTCGCGCCACAAAGCCTCACCCGAGGTCATCACATGTTCGAACAAGTCCTCCGCGAAGCCCATTGACGCGATGCGGGCCGCGTTGGGTTTTGCGCGTTTGCCCGAATTGGACAGAACCGCCAGCGGGACATCCAGCGCGCGCAGGGCGTCGATCGCGCCGGGATAAGGCGCAGTGCCGTCATGCAGGACACCCCATTGGTCGAGCACCATGGCGTCAAACCGCGTGGCGATCTCCGCCAGGCTTTCGATGGCCTGCGTGCGTTCGGCCCGCGCCATGGGTCAATCCGGGGTCGGCGGCACGAGGCCCGCGATATAGGCCTCCACCTCCTCCCGGCTGAGCGCAGGGGCGGCCTTTTGCGTCGCGTCCCCCGGCATGTCGCCGAAGTAAAATTGATAGCCCGGGATCACCTGCCGCCGCTTGCGGATCGGCATACCGTCATACGGGAACACGTCGGACCGCGCGTTGGCGACCTTGTCGTGGCAGGCAAGGATGTAATCGGCGCGCTTGTCCAGCTCCTCCACCGATTTCCACCCTTCGAAAGAGTTCACGAAACGTGCCGGCACCCAATAGCGCCAGCCTTCATCGGGGTTCGGCTCCATATTGCGTTCCTGGAAGATCGCATCGCCAGCAACAACGATATCGCCCGCAGATGTGGCGACCGTCACGGCCATGTGGCCCACGGAATGACCGGGCGTGTGGAACATGGTGATGCCGGGCAGCACCTCGCATTCGTCCTCCACCGCTTCGAACACGCAGCCGGAATAGGCGGGCTCGATCCCGAGATACCCGCTCTCATAGGTCCGGTAATAGAGGGGCAGCGGATTGAACGCCATTTCGATCTCGGCCTTGGGCGCGATGTAACGGGCGTTCTTGAATTCCTTCATATTCTGCACATGATCCCAGTGCAGGTGGGTAAAGACAATCGCGTCGATCTCGTCGGGATGGACGCCGAGCTTCTGTTCCAGATGCTCGTGGACCTGAAGACAGCCGCGTTTGTCGCATTTGTGGTGGTACTTGGTGGCCCGTTCCTCGTCGCAAAGTCCGGTATCAATCAGGATCTTATGGGTGCCGGTGTCGACATAATGGCAATAGACAGGGTTCCAGATCTTCTTTCCAGCGGGCCCTTTCCAGAAAATGTAGGTGCCCAGATCGGCTTCCAACCAGCCGGTATTGATCGGATAGATCTTGGTTTCCTGCACGCCCATCTGGACCCTCCATTCGCAGCGACTCGTGTTTGTATACAAATGTCGGGTCTTGTGTGCGAACGCAACCAGAAAAGTTTCGCGGAGGGTCAGTTGGCCGCGAGGGTCTGCTTGAAACTGGCCGCCATATGGGCGCGCATCCCGTCGGACGCCTCGTTCGAATCCTCGGAAAAGATGGAGGCGATCAACTCCTCGTGGCTCCTGGCCGACGCGATCAGATCTTGGGAACTGGCGAACTTTTTGGCCCGGAACGGCCCCGTTCTACGGCGGAATTCGCTGGCGATCTCGGCCATGTAGGGATTGCCGGTCGCGCGGTATATCGCCTCGTGCAGGGCCTCGTTCGCGCGCATATAGGCCATCCGCTCTCCCGCTTCGGCGGCAGCGACGCAATCGGCCTGCGCCGTCTCGATCTCCAGCCGGGCGAGAAGGGTCAGCCGTTGGGCCGCGATGCGGGCGCAGGCTGCCTCGATTTCGTGCATGGCTTCAAAGATTTGCGCCAATTCCTCTCGCGTATACTGAGCCACGCGCACGCCCCGTTTCTCGCCGGGGATCAGGATGCCTTGCGCCACCAATCGCGACAGCGCCTCGCGCACCGGCGTGCGGGACACGCCGAAGCGTTCGGTCAGCTTCATCTCGTCCAACCGCTCCCCCGGCGCAAGCGCGCCTGCCGCGATCTCGTCCATCAGTGTCGTCTCGATATGGCGGACGGTGCTGCCCCTTGGGGTGGCGGTACGCTTGGTGGACATGTCATTTGCCATAGGGGACACAGCTCTCTTGCGATCGATCACCCCCCACTGTTACCGCGCCGTTCCAAAAAAGGCAATTTTGGATATTTACAATCAATTTTGTATACACAATCATCCGAGGAACGATGGGAAGAGGGATTCGATGCCGACCATACGCCTCGAAAAGCTGGTGAAGCGCTATGGCGCGGTGGAGGTGTTGCACGGCATCGACCTTGATATGGCCGAGCACGAATTCACCGTGCTTGTCGGCCCGTCCGGCTGCGGCAAATCCACGACCCTGCGCATGCTTGCGGGGCTGGAGACAGTGTCGGAGGGCGAGATCTTCATGGATGGCAAGGCGATCAGCGCGCTTGACCCGAAGGATCGTGATATCGCGATGGTCTTTCAGGATTACGCGCTTTACCCGCACATGAACGTCGCGCGGAACATGTCGTTCTCCCTCCGCCTGCAAAAGACACCCCAGGCCACGATCGACAAGAAGGTCAAGGATGTGGCCGAGATGTTGGGCCTGTCGCCGTTCCTCGGGCGCAAACCCGGCGAATTGTCCGGTGGCCAGCGTCAGCGCGTTGCGATGGGCCGCGCGCTTTGCCGCGATGCAAGCACGTTTCTTTTCGATGAGCCCCTGTCGAACCTCGACGCGAAGCTGCGCGGGCAGATGCGGGCGGAGCTCGCGCTGATGCGCCAGAACGTGAAGAAGAACATGATTTACGTCACCCACGACCAGATCGAGGCGATGACGCTGGCCGACCGCATCGTGGTCATGCATGGCGGCCATATCCAGCAACAGGGCACCCCGGCTGAGCTGTTCAAGAACCCGGTCAACAAGTTCGTGGCCGGGTTTCTCGGCTCTCCTCCGATGAATTTCCTCGATACCGATCTGGTCGAGGAAGACGGCGCGATGCGGGCGCGTGGCGACGGCTTTTCGATCGTGCTGCCAGAGGCGCTGGCCAATCGCGCCCGGGGGCAAGTGGCGGGCAAAGTCGTGCTTGGCCTGCGGCCCTCGGACCTCGATTTCTCGCCCGGGGCCGATCCGGACCAGTCCCTCGACCTAAACGTGGTCGTGTCGGAATATATCGGGGCGCAATCGGTGCTGATCTGCGATTGCGGCGGCGCGAAGGTGACGGTCGAGATCAAGTCAGAAACACCAATCGCGTTGGGCGAAACCCTGCGCTTTGCGGTGCGGCCGGAGGGGCTGCACCTGTTCGATCCGAAAACGGACGTGGCGCTCTAGCGCCCGAACCAATCAGCAACTGGGAGGATAAGTATGCTGAAGACGTTAATGACATCCACCATCGTGGGCGGGCTTGCGCTGACCGGCGCGGCGCTTGCCGACGGCCATGGCGGGCCCTACGCGCCCTATGAAGGCACGACGCTCATCGTGAATTTCCCCTCGCATCCGCACTACAACGCGGTGCTGGAGGTTCTGCCGCAATTCACCGAGGAGACGGGGATCGAGGTCGAAGTCGACATGCTGCCCTATCTCGACATGCGCGAGCGTCAGACGCTTGAGCTTTCGCTCGACGAAGGGGCCTATGATCTGATCGCCTACGTCGTCTTTTCCAAGGCCGACTACGTCTATGCCGACCAGATCTACAACCTCGCGCCGTTCTTCATGAACCCGCGTCTGGCTGATCCCAACTACGATGCCGAAGACCTGATCGACGGCTACGTCCAGAATATCGGCGTGGCTGGCGGGGAGCGTGGGTATCTGCCCGGTCCCACCGGGTCGCTCTACGGGCTGCCCTTCGGGTCTGAGACCTCCGTCATGTACTACCGCACTGATGTCTTCGAGGAGCTGGGTCTTGAGCCGGCGGAAGATTACGACACCTTGCTGGAACAGGCCTGCCTGATCCCCGAGCAGATGCCCGGTATGGGCGGCGTGGCTTCACGCGCGGCATCGGGCCACCAGGCCTCCCACGCCTTCCTTCTGCACCTGGCGCCGCTTGGCGGCCGCGTGTTCGGCGAAGGATGGGAGCCGACGATCAACTCGCCCGAGGGCGTGGCCGCGGCCGAAGCCTTGCGCACGATCGTGGAATGCGGCCCGGAAGGCTCCTCTGCCTTCGGACCGGCGGAAGCGGCGAACGCGTTTGCCCAGGGACAGGCGGCGATGTTCATCGACTCCATCGCCTTCGCCCCGACATTCGAGGATGAAAGCCGCTCCACCGTGGCGGGCAATGTCGGATGGGCGCCCCACCCCTGCGCCGAGGCCTGCGCGTCGCAGACCGGCGGCTTCGGCCTCGCCATTCCGCGCAATGCGGCAGAGCCGGAAGCGGCCTTCTTGCTGATGCAATGGCTGACCAGCCGCGAGGGTGACCTGGCGGTGGCGATGGCCGGCGGCAACCCGTCCCGCTTCTCCACCTATGCCAACGAGGAGCTGAACGAGCTTTATCCCTGGTCCGCCACCTTCGGGGCCGCGCTGGAGAATGCCGATCCCGATTGGCGTCCGATCATCCCGCCCTGGGGCCGGATCAATGCCGATATCGGCACCACGATGAGCCAGGTCCTGACAGAAGGCCTGGACATTCAGGAGGCGCTGGACGGCGTCGCGGACCGCACCCGCGCCCTGATGGAAGAAGAAGGCTATTACGTCTGGCAATAAGCGCCTGACCTGACCCGGCGCGCGCCCTCCCCCAGTCTCCCGGAGGGGGGCGCGCGCCAAACCCTGCCAGACCCCCGAAGCATTCCGAACAAGGCGTCCTTCCCGTGAACCGTCAGAACGTCAGCCGCCTGACCCCTTACATGTTCATCGCGCCCGCGGCGCTCGTCATGATCCTCGCGCTGTTCTACCCGATCGGTTACATGATCTGGGGCAGTTTTCGCGAATGGGACCCGAGCCAGGCGATCTCGGAGACGGAATTCGTCGGGTTGCAGAATTACATTCGGCTGTGGTTCGACCCGAATTTCTGGGAAAGCTTCACCGTCACCCTGATTTTCGCCTTCACCGTCGTACTGGTCGAAATGGTGCTCGGCGTGGGCCTTGCCCTGCTTCTGGACCGCAATATCCGCGGCATGTCGGTCCTGCGCACCCTGTTCATCCTGCCGATGATGATCGCCCCGGTCGTTGTCGGCCTGGTGTGGCGGTTCATGTTCCACCAGACCTATGGCACCTTCAATCGCTTCCTTGGCGCGGTGGGTGACACGTGGTGGGGCGGCTTCTTGGGCATCGGCCCGGTCGATTGGTTGGGCCAGAACCCGCTTTTGTCGGTGATGATCGCCGATATCTGGCAATGGACCCCCTTCATCTTCATCCTGTCGCTGGCCGCCCTGCAATCGCTGCCCCGCTCCGCGTTGGAGGCCGCGCGCATCGACGGCGCGACCGGCTGGCAGCAGATCATCCACATCAAGCTGCCGCTGATGGCACCGGTTCTGATCGTCACCATGCTTCTGCGCCTGATCGACGCCTTCAAGGTTCTCGAAGTGATCCTCGTGCTGACCGGCGGCGGGCCTGGCCTCTCGACCGAAATCCTTGCCCTGCGCATCGCGCGGACCGCACGCGAATTCCGCGAATTGGGCGAAGCAGCGGCGATGTCGAATTACCTGCTGATGTTGTTGATGATCCTGACCCTTGGCATGTTTGCCTTCACCCGCTGGCAGGAGGCGCGCGCGCGTCGCCTGAAATTCGCCGCCGAGGAGGAGGGGTAAGCCATGGCTGACACCACTTACGACCGCCAGAACCCCGCCTATTACGTGCTGATCGGTATCCTGATCTTCATGTCCATCGGTCCGGTGATCCTTCTGATGGCCAATTCCCTGCGGCTCGATGTGGATATCACCTCCGGCGCGGGTGGGCTTCTGTTCATGCCCACGATCCGCAACTACGAGACCGCCCTTTGCGACATCCTGTGGTACGAGCCGGAGCATTTGCGCTTTTGCACAATCCGCTTCGGCGGGGCGTTCATCAATTCGCTCATCATCGCGCTGATCTCCACCGCACTCACGCTCGTGTTCGGCTGTATGGCGGCCTACGCGCTGGTGCGGTTCAAGTTCATGGGGCGTGACAGCCTGTCTCTCAGCACCTTGGCGGTGCGCATGATCCCGCCCGCCGTCCTCCTGGTGCCCGTCTTCAGCCTTTGGAACAACGCGTTCTGCATCGACAACGAAAGTCTGGTCGGCGGATGGATCCGCGACATGGTGGGCGGACGGGGCGATGTCTGCCTTGCGGGCACGCATTCCGGCATCATCATCGTCTATGTCGCGATGAACCTGCCCTTCGTCATCTGGATTTTGCAAAGCTTCATCGTTCAGGTCCCCAGATCGCTGGAGGAGGCCGCCCGCGTTGATGGGGCGGGGCCATTCCAGGTCTTCTTCCTCGTCGTTCTGCCGCTGATCAAACCGGGGCTCGCTGCGGCGTCCATCTTCACATTCCGCATCGCGTGGAACGAATATCTTCTGGCCTCCGCACTGGCGGATCGCGACACGATGACTGTGCCGATCCTGATCGTGAATAACGCCTCCGAATTCGATGGGCTGGGGACGATCATGGCCACGGGCATGTTGCTGGCCGTGCCGCCCATCCTCTTCACACTTTTCGCATCGCGCCAGATCATCACCGGCATGACGGCGGGCGCGGTGAAGGGCTGATCCATGTCGCGCGTTCTGTTGATTGGAACATTCGAGACCAAGACGGCGGAGCTTGGATATCTGGCCGACGCCCTCGCCCGCAATGGCCTGACGGTGGAGGAGGTCGACGTCTCTCTCGGCTCGGGCGGGGTGATCTGGTCGGGGGCGGAAAAGCTCGCGCGCATGGCCGAACGGGCAGAGGCGGCAGCCGCGCAGATCGCCGCGCGATGCGACGAATGCTACGTCGCCCTGGGCGTCGGCGGTGGCACGGGGGGCGAGATCGTGATGGCCGCGCTCAAGGGCCTGCCCGCCGTCTACCCCAAGGTCCTTATCACGACGATGGCCTTCGATCCGCGCGCGGCATTGGCCGACACCGCGATCACTCTGGTTCCCACGCTATGCGATATCGAGGGGCTGAACCCCACCCTGCGGCAAGTGTTTGAGAACACCGCCTCCATGGTCGCGGGCCTGTATCGCGCGCAGGTCGCCCCTACCCCGGACGCGCCTGCCATCGCGGTCACAACGTTGGGGGCGACCGGCAAGGCGGGGGCCGAGATTTCCCGTCAACTGGCGGAGGCGGGGTTCGAGGCCACGTTGTTCCACGCCAACGGATATGGCGGGGCGGCGTTCGTGCGTTTCGTGGCAGAGGGTCGCGTCAGCGGCGTGATCGACCTGAACGTGCACGAATTGGGACGGCTGCGCCTTGCCGGTGCACATGTGGAGATGCCGGGCCGGTTCACCGCGGCGGCGCATCTGCCCCGCGTGACCTTGCCCGGCGGGCTGAACTTCATCGGATTGGGCGCCGTCGACACCGTCAGCGATGCGCATCTGGCCCGCCCCCATTACCGGCACACGGCGCAATTCACCCATGTGAAGCTGACGGAGGACGAGATGGCGGATCAGGCGACGGTCTTGGCGGATCTGCTCAACCTGTCCACCGCGCCGTGCCACGTTCTGCTTCCCATGGGCGGGTTCAGTCACGAGGATCGACCGGGCGGCGCGATCGAGGACCCAGGCCTGCGCAACGTCGCCGCCGACATTCTCGAACAGCACGCCAAGGCCTATTCCGTCACGCGCCTGCCCCACCACATCAACACGCCCGACATTGCGGCGGAGGCCGTTGCCGCCCTTGCAACCGCCATGACCCAAAGGACCGAACATGCCTGAATTCGCCGACCTTCACGAAAAGATGGATGCCCTGATCGCAACGGCCAGACGCTGTTTCGACGGTCGCTTGCAGACCAATGCCGGCGGAAACCTGTCGGTGCGGCTGGACCGACGGGACGCGATCGTCATCAAACCTTCGGGCGTCGGGTTCAGGGAATGCACCCGCGACAACCTTCAGGTCGTCATGCTGGACGGCACGATCCTGCCCTCCGAGGTCGCGCTGAAGCCGTCCAAGGACCTCGACTTTCACCTCGATCTTTACCGCATTCGCGAGGACATCAACGCCATCGTCCATTGCCACAGCCCTTGGGCCACCGGCTATGCCAGCGCGGGGATCGAGATCCCGTGCCTCACCGTTCAGACCATCGAAAAGATCGGGCGGATGCCCCTCATCCCGCTGAGTGCCAATGGCGGACCGCAGACCGAAGTGGAGATCAGCCCGGTCTTCCGCGACCCCAGCATCCGCGCCGCCGTCCTTGCCAACCATGGCACCATCGGCGCCGCGAAAGACCTCATGGCCGCGCAATATCTGGCGGAGATTATCGAGGAGACGGCCCATATCGCCTATGTCCGCGACACGCTGATGGCCGCCCATGGCAAGACCGGGGCCGACCTGCCGCAATACGGCACCGCCGCCGACGCCCGCGCCGCGGGATAAACGCGGACGTCATCCGTCGGTTTGCCCGGGCCGGGCGATATATCCTTCCGGCGAGAGATTACCCGTTGCGCTTTACCATAATTCATATATTCATGAATTATGGAATCACTTATCGCTAGCCAACTCTCGACCCTCGGTCATCCACAACGTCTTGCGCTGTTTCGTCTTCTCATGCGGCGCTATCCGGACCGGGTCCCGGCGACGGAGCTCGCAGGCGCGCTCGATCTCAAGCCCAACACGCTTTCGAACTACGTCAACGCATTGATGCAGGCAGGTCTCGTCACGCGGGAGCGCCTTGGCACGTCCCTGCGCTACGCGATCAGCATGGAAGCGGCGCAGGGCATGTTCGATTATCTTCTGCGCGATTGCTGCCGGGGTCGGCCAGACCTTTGCTACGCGCCCTCCCCCAATGCCATTGAAGGAGCGCACTCCATGGCGGACCCACACTACAACGTTCTGTTCATCTGCACCGGCAATTCGGCCCGATCCATCTTCGCGGAATCCATATTGCGCGACGTGGCCGGAGATCGCTTCACGGCTTATTCCGCAGGAACCAAGCCGCGATCGGAATTGAACCCCTTCGCCTTGGCGGTGCTGGAGCAAAAGGGCCACGACGTCTCCGTCCTTCGTTCCAAGAACGTCGCCGAGTTTCAGGCCAATGACGCGCCCGACTTCGATTTCGTCTTCACCGTCTGCGATCAGGCCGCGAATGAGGAATGCCCGGCCTGGCACGGCCAGCCGATCAGTGCCCATTGGGGTCTGCCCGACCCGGTTCAGGCCGAAGGCTCCGACGCCGAACGAAGCCTCGCCTTCCAGCAAACCTATGGTGCGTTGCGCAACCGGATCGTGGCATTCACGTCCCTGCCCTTCGCATCGCTGGATCGGATTTCCCTGCAACGGGCCGTCGATGACATCGGCCAGTCTCACGCCGGAGAGACTGCATGACAACTTACGCGCTGAACGGCCTCGGCCGTATCGGGAAACTCGCCCTGAAGCCGTTGTTGGACCGGGGCGCGGACATCGCGTGGATCAACGACGCAATCGGCGATGCCGCCATGCACGCGCATCTGCTCGAATTCGACACGGTCCACGGGCGGTGGGATGCGGAGATCGCCCACGACACGCAATCCATCACCATCGACGGCACCCGGCTCCCCTTTATCGGCACAAGGGACCTGGCGGACCTGCCGCTTGCCGGCGTCGATGTCGTGATCGACTGCACGGGCGTGCTCAAAACCGAGGCCGCGCTCGCGCCCTACTTTGACGCCGGGGTGAAGAAGGTCGTCGTCTCCGCGCCGGTCAAGGACGGCGATGCGGCCAATATCGTCTACGGCGTGAACCACGATACCTTTGATCCCGACCGCCACCGCATCGTCACCGCCGCAAGCTGCACAACCAATTGCCTCGCCCCCGTGGTGAAGGTGATCCACGACGCGCTCCGCATCCGCCACGGCTCCATCACCACGATCCACGATGTCACCAACACGCAGACCATCGTGGATCGCCCCGCCAAGGACTTGCGCCGGGCGCGGTCGGCGCTGAATTCGCTGATCCCGACCACGACGGGCAGCGCCACCGCGATCACCCTCATTTACCCGGAATTGCAGGGCCGTCTGAACGGGCACGCGGTCCGTGTGCCGCTTCTCAACGCGTCGCTGACCGATTGCGTGTTCGAGGTGGAGCGTGCAACCGACGCGGACGCAGTCAACGCCCTGTTCAAAGCGGCGGCAGACGGCCCGCTCAAGGGGATACTGGGATACGAGACCCGTCCCCTCGTCTCCGCCGATTATACCAACGACACGCGATCCGGCATCATCGACGCGCCCTCCACGATGGTCATCAACGGCACGCAAGTGAAGGTTTATGCGTGGTACGACAACGAGATGGGCTATGCCCACCGGCTGGTCGATGTCGCCACGATGGTCGGAGCGTCTTTGTGACGGACGCCCCGCCCCGGCCAGAGGGGCTGTCAGCCTATATCGCGGTCACGGCGGCCTATTGGGCCTTCATGCTGACCGATGGCGCTTTGCGCATGCTGGTCTTGCTGCATTTCCACACGCTCGGCTTTTCGCCGGTGCAGCTGGCCTATCTCTTCGTGCTCTACGAGGTCGCGGGGATGGCCACGAACCTGGCGGCGGGGTGGATCGCGGCGCGGTTCGGCCTTACCACGACGCTCTACGCGGGTCTCGCGATCCAGGTCCTGGCGCTTCTGGCGCTGTCGCAATTGGACCCGGCATGGGGCATCGCGGCCTCCGTCACCTTCGTGATGGTCGTCCAGGGGGCCAGCGGCGTGGCCAAGGACCTTTCCAAGATGTCGTCAAAATCCGCGGTGAAGCTTCTGGCCCCGGCGGAAGGGGCGGGCCTTTTCAGGTGGGTCGCGTTCCTGACCGGATCGAAGAACGCGGTGAAGGGTGCGGGCTTCCTGTTGGGCGCGGCGCTCCTGGCCAGTGTGGGTTTCGTGGGCGCCGTTCTGGGCATGGCGGCAATCCTGGCGGCAATCCTTGTGGCGGTCCTCTTCGCGATGCCCCCCGGCCTTCCCCGGGGCCGGAAGGGCGCGAAATTCTCCGAAGTGTTCTCGAAGTCCGCCAACGTGAACTGGCTGTCAGCGGCGCGGGTGTTCCTGTTCGGTGCGCGCGACGTCTGGTTCGTGGTCGGCATCCCGATCTATTTCTACGCCGTGCTGTCGGACGGAACCGTGGCGGGCAACCGGGCGGCGTTCTTCATGATCGGGATGTTCATGGCGGCCTGGATCATCTTCTATGGCGCCGTTCAGGCTACCGCACCGCGCATCTTGCGCGCCCACGCACGAAGCGAGGCGCAGCTGATCGATGCGGCCCGCATCTGGGCCTGGGCACTCGCCGCGATCCCCTTGGCGCTGACCGCCTTGGCGCTGGCCCTGGACGGCCCGCAACTCAGCCTGACGATCGTGCTGGTGGCGGGGCTTCTGGCCTTCGGCGGAGTGTTCGCAGTGAATTCGGCCCTGCATTCCTACCTGATCCTCGCCTTTACGCGGGCGGAGCGGGTGACGATGGATGTGGGCTTCTACTACATGGCAAACGCCGCCGGGCGGCTCTTGGGCACGGTGTTGTCCGGTGTCACCTACCAGATGGGCGGCCTGCCCCTGATGCTGGGAACGGCGGCAGTGATGGTCGGCGCCTCGGCGATATTGGCGGGGCGGCTTCGGGTCGGCGGTGGCGATCAATGACGCCTTCCCCACCCTTCCCGCCATAAGGCGCGTCGGTGCGGGCGAGAGGCGCCAGCAACACGGCCTCAAGTAGCCCATAGGGCGGCAGGCCAATAAAGGAGTGGGCTGTGAGAGGACCAACCCGGAACCACCAACACGGCCTCAAGTAGTCCGAAGGGCGGTAGGCCAAGGAAAAAGTGGTGCGGGTTAAAGGAGAAACCTGGAACCCAAACCATGGCCTCAAGTAGCCCGAAGGGCGGTAGGCCAAACAAGAAATGGTGCGGGTGAAGGGACTTGAACCCCCACGCCTTGCGGCGCCAGAACCTAAATCTGGTGCGTCTACCAATTCCGCCACACCCGCATTGCGCGGGATTTAGCAGGGGATCGGCGGCTGCGCGAGGCCAAAAATCACCCCTGCATTAACCCAGATGTAACTTTGTTTCGCCCACATTGCGCCCCAATTCACCGCGAGTTTGCTTCCAATCCGGGCTGCCACCGGAAAAATCCTGAGGGGAAGTTAAAATGACCGACGCTGCACTCATCGAAGAAATTTCTCGCCCGATGGCCGAGGATCGCGTAGACTCGCTCACACAAACACGAGGCCAAAAGTGCCCGACAGAGCGAGCAGTAGATCCCATGACCCAATCCTCCCCGCGGCCCACGGCCCGCGCGGGCGGCAAGACCCATGCCTGTGAGGCTGGCCTTGCCCCCGGAACCACCGTCCTGACCCTGGACGGTGAAATCCCCGTCGAGTTTCTGAACCCCGGCGACCGCATCATCACGCGGCGCGGCGTGCGCAAGTTGAAGGCCGTCATGCGCCACAACCTGCCCGAAGGCACCCCGCGCGTCGTCATCTCCGCCGATGCGCTCGGCGGCAAGCCCGCCACTGACGTGACCCTCATGCCCGGCCAGCGCATCTTAGTGCGCGACTGGCGTGCGCAGGCGCTTTGGGGCAAGGACGTTGCCGCCCCGCAGGTGCAGCGCCTTGTCGATGGAAAGTTCATCCGGTCCGAAACCAAAGGCCGCCAGATCATGCTGTCGCTCTATTTCGGCGCGCCGGAGGTGCTTTACGCCGACGGGCTTGAGTTGGCCTCCGCCGACAAGCCACGGGTTGTGGCCAAAGCAAAATAAACGGCGTCCGGGGCCTTTTGGCCCGGACCATCAACCAAACGACCCCTTCCGATTTGCGGCTCTTGCAGACAGCCCCCCAATTCGGAACCTAACGGCGCCCCATGGCAGCGGGGTGCCGTTTTTCTTTGGTCAAAGACCAATATCGCGAAACACTTTTGGAAGCATCTCCGGCAAATCTTCGGCGATAAGGCCGGGGCCGAAGGCCAGAGCGGCCTCGGTATGGAGCCACGCGCCGGTTTGCGCGGCCTCGAACGGATCGAACCCGCGCGCCATCAGCCCGGTGATCAGCCCCGCCAGCACATCGCCCGATCCCGCCGTCGCCAACCAAGGCGCCGCGCGGTCATAGGCGGCGGCGTGGATCACCGCCCGGCCGCCCGGCGCGGCAACGATGGTATCGGGCCCCTTCAACAGCACGACACAGCCCGCCCGATCCGCCGCGTCCCGCGCTGCAGTCAGGCGTGAATACGCGGGGCCGTCCGTCGCCCGTTCGTTCAGGCGCGCGGCGATATCGGGGAAGATGCGCGCGAATTCACCTCCATGGGGCGTCAGAACGACCTTGTGATGGAGCGCGGCCAGCAACGCGTCCGGCGCGTCGGAGAAGGTCGACAACCCGTCCGCATCCAGCACGACCGACCTACCCGCACCAAGGGCCGCGAGAACCAGGTCCCGCACCTCCGCCCCCTGCCCCAATCCCGGACCGAGGCACAGCGTGTTGAGGCGTTTGTCCTGCAACAGGGACGATAACCCCTCCGATCCATCGCAGCGGCGCACCATCACGGCGGTGGAATGGGCGGCGCATTCCAAGATGGCGGAGCCGGGCGCACCCAGTGTCACAAGGCCCGCACCCACCCGTAAAGCTGCACGCGCCGCCAGCCGCGCGGCCCCCGTCCGCCCGATCCCGCCCGACAGGATCAGCGCGTGCCCGTGGTAAAACTTGTGGTCCGCCCCGCTGCCCTTCCCCAAGGCCGGCTCTGCCCGCACCGGATCGGGCGCGCGGGCCAGTGCGACGCCCGCACCGTCATCGCTCAGGCCGATATCCACCACGGCCAATTCACCGCAATGGAACGGCCCGTCGGCCAGGACATGCCCCAGCTTGGCGCGGTGGAACGTGACCGTCAGATGCGCGGCGACATCGCCACACCACGGACTATCGGCGGCAAGCACCCGCCCCGTATCCGCGTCGAGGCCCGAGGGGATGTCGACCGCTACAACGCGGGGCGGAAGGTCGCGCCCATGGCCCCAGAACCCGTCGGCGAACAGCGCGTGGAATTCCGCCCCGATCCGGTCCGGCGGGGCAAAGCCGCGCGAAAGTCCAGTTCCGAAAAGCGCGTCCACGATCAGGTCCGCCCCTTCGAAATCCGCTTCCTCCAGCGGAGCAATCGTTCCCATCTGCCGCCAGCGCTCTCGGTTCTCCGCGGCGTCGGGCGGCATCGCTTGCGGCGCGCCCATGCCGAAGACGGCCACCTCCCAGCCCCAATCGCGCAACAGCCGGGCGATGACGTAACCGTCGCCACCATTGTTTCCCGGCCCGCACAAGATCACTGCGCGATGCGGCGTTTTCGCCAGTTCGGGCCATTTGGCAAAGGTCGCCTCCACCACGCCGCGGCCCGCCCGTTCCATCAACTCAAGCCCCGTGACCTCGCCTGCATCCATCGCGCGATGTTCGATCGCCCGCATCTCGACCGCCGTCAAAAGCCGCATCCGCCGCCTCCGATTCAATTCTGCACAAAAAATATGCGCATTGCCTAATCCCTCATCGCAGCCTACGGATTCCGCAGGACATCCCAGTGCTGCCCCGCGTCCCGCATGGACGCCTGCGCGCCAAAATGATGTCAGAGCAACGAGACGATGGCGAGGGGAGTCGCGGCCATGAAGAAAATCGAAGCAATCATCAAGCCGTTCAAACTGGATGAGGTCAAAGAGGCCCTTCAGGACATCGGCATCCAGGGCCTCAGCGTCACCGAAGTCAAAGGGTTCGGCCGCCAGAAGGGCCACACGGAACTCTACCGCGGTGCCGAATATGTCGTGGATTTCCTGCCGAAGGTGAAGATCGAGGTCGTCCTGAGCGATGACCAGGCCGAGGCCGCCATCGACACCATCATCAACGCTGCCAAGACCGACAAGATCGGCGACGGCAAGATTTTCGTCTCCGACATCAGCCAGGCAATCCGTATCCGCACCGGTGAGGCCGGTGAAGACGCGCTTTAACCTGCAACGAAATCCCCGGACGACGGGGCCAAAAGTTCGAACTCAAGGGAAGATCACATGAGCACAGCAGACTTCTTGAAAATGGTGAAGGACGAAGAAGCGGAATATGTCGATATCCGTTTCACCGACCCGCGCGGCAAACTCCAGCACGTGACGGTCATGTCCGACCAGGTCGACGAGGACTTCCTTGAAGAAGGGTTCATGTTCGACGGCTCCTCCATCGCCGGTTGGAAGGGCATCGAAGCCTCCGACATGAAGCTGATGCCCGACACCGACAGCGCCTATGTCGATCCCTTCTACGCCGAAAAGACGATCTGCGTGCACTGCTCCATCGTGGAGCCGGACACCGGCGAAGCCTATGAGCGTGACCCCCGCGGCACCGCGGAGAAGGCCGAAGCCTACCTGAAATCCACCGGCATCGGCGACGCGGCCTACATGGGCCCGGAGGCCGAATTCTTCGTGTTCGACGATGTGCGCGTCTCCGTGGACATCAACAAGGTCTCCTACGAGATCGACGCCCAAGACGCATCGTGGAACGGCGACACCGAATACGAGATGGGCAATATGGGCCACCGCCCCGGCGTGAAGGGCGGCTATTTCCCGGTCAACCCGATCGACGCGGGCCAGGACCTGCGCTCCGAGATGCTGTCCACGATGAAGCGCATCGGCATGAAGGTCGACAAGCACCACCACGAGGTCGCGTCGTGCCAGCACGAGCTTGGTCTGATCTTCGACAGCCTGACGAAACAGGCCGACGAACTTCAGAAATACAAGTACGTCATCCACAACGTGGCCCACGCCTACGGCAAGTCGGCCACCTTCATGCCCAAGCCCATCGCGGGCGACAACGGCACGGGGATGCACGTCAACATGTCGATCTGGAAGGACGGCAAGCCGCTTTTCGCGGGCGACAAATACGCGGATCTGTCGGATGAGGCGCTGTGGTTCATCGGTGGCATCCTGAAGCACGCAAAGGCGCTCAACGCCTTCACCAACCCGTCGACGAACAGCTACAAGCGTCTGATCCCGGGCTTCGAAGCGCCCGTTCTGCGCGCGTACTCCGCCCGCAACCGCTCCGGCTGTGTGCGTATCCCGTGGACGGAAAGCCCGAAGGCCAAGCGCGTGGAGGCACGCTTCCCCGATCCCGCGGCGAACCCCTACCTCGCCTTCGCGGCCCTGCTGATGGCCGGTCTGGACGGCATCCAGAACAAGATCAATCCGGGCGATCCGTCGGACAAGGATCTTTACGACCTGCCGCCGGAAGAGCTGGCCGGTATCCCGACCGTCTGCGCAAGCCTGCGCGAGGCGCTGGACGAGCTGGAAGCCGATCACGAATTCCTGCTGAAGGGCGACGTGTTCACCCGCGACCAGATCGAGGGTTACTGCGCGCTCAAGTGGGAAGAGGTTTACGCCTACGAGCACACGCCGCACCCGGTGGAATACAAGATGTACTATAGCTGCTGATCAGCGGCTCGAAACACGAAAGGGCGCCCCTCGGGGCGCCCTTTTTCGTTGGAACCGCGGAGGTTGCACGCTTGCAACCCATAGTTAACCCACTGATTTTCACTCTCTTTGGATTCTCTGTTAACCAAATGTTAACCCGCGATCCACCTCAGCACCCATCGTTGAACGCGCCTTGCAGGAACTGCCCCGGCGCGCAGAGGATGCCGCCCCATTGGTGGGCTTGCTGGCCGTTCTGCAACTGCACGACAAACCACGTGTAGCCGTTCATGTAGACACCGGTGTTTTGCAGAATCGTGATCGGCTGACCGTTATAGGTCGAGCCGACATCAGCAAAATTGGTGCCCGGCCCGGCCCGCAGGTTCCCGCCGAACGACCGCCCCGCCCAGGGCGGCAGGGTCGCATCCGCATCCGCGCCGACACCCGGCTCGGTCACGGCTGTCACGACGCAATTCAACTGGTTGCCCAGAACGAACAGATAGGCATTCCCCTGATGCTCGATGAATTCGCTGTTTCCGGTGTCGGACACGTAGCGCGCGCCGCTGCCCGACGGCGCGGGTCGCATCAGCGCCGAGGCCGTCTGCCCCGCCAGATCCACGGCGCGGATCTCGGCGATGTCTTCCTCATCGAAAAGAGTGACGGTGTATGTCGCGATGTTAAATTGGCCGCAGCCATATTCGACATTCGCGGCGGCTGCACCGGTCCATATCAGGCACGCGGCGCCGGCGCCCAGAAGGGTTTTGAAGCGCATCAATGGGGTCCTTGATTGCAATGGAGCATGGTAACTCCATCAAGGCCCGGCCAAGCAAACGAAAAAGACGCCCCATCGGGCGTCTTCGAGGTCCTGCACAGGGTGCCTGCCTATTTCGCCGCGCGTTTCGTGGCGAAGGTGGCCCCGTCCTGGCGGCTGGCGATCTTGGCCTGGTCGGCCTTGAATGCCGCAAGCGCGCGATCATGGCTTCCGCCTTGGGCGATCCTGTTCACGTGAATATCCGTGCCACGCTCACCATCGCGGCCCGCGACGAAGCGCAGGAAATTGTTGACGATCCGCTCCATGTCTCTGCCTCATATCTTGTTGCTTTCGTTCTTGAGGACAGGCTTGTCGGCGAAATAAGGCAAAATCTGGGCAGGCCCGGCCCAATTGTGGCGGAGGCTTGCGAAGTGTGGCCCCCGCGCCACCGACCGGCGCGCGGGACGGCCCCAAAGGACGGGTTACTCGCAGCTTTCCAGCACACCTTCGACCCCGCCTGCGGGGACGCAGATCACGCCACCCCACTGGAAGGCGACCTCCCCGCTGGGTTGCGCGATCTCCCACCAGGTGTAGCCATCGAAGGTGATACCGCTATCGGAGAGAAGCACGATGGGCGTGCCTTCCTGCAACCCGCCGATATCCGGGAACGCCGTGCCGGGGCCGGAGCGCAAATTGCCGCCCAGTGATAGGGCGGGAATGTTCAGCCCGCCTGCCGCGTCGCTGGTCGCTTCGCCGACACCCTCTTCCTCCGCAGGCGCCGCGCCGTTGCAAAGGGCCGCATCCTCCAACACGCCCGCGACACCGCCACTGGGCACGCAGATCACACCGCCCCATTGGAACGCAATCGGGCCGCCGCCCTGGGGCTCCACCTCCCACCACGTATAGCCGTCGAAGACCACACCGGTATCGACGATCAGGGTGATTGGCGTGCCTTCATCCAGGCTGCCCACCGTTTCGAACTCCGTGCCCGGACCGGACCGCAGGTTGCCGCCAAGGGATACGGCCGGGATGTCCGCAGAACCGGAGGCGTCGACGGTCGCCTCGCCGGTGTCGAGGGATTGTGCCGCCCCGCCCTCGTCGCCTGCGGGCGCATCGGTCGGAAGGTCCGTTTCCAACGCGCAACGGACCGTAATGTCCCCCGCCGTCAGGTCCGCGATGCCGCCGTCGCCCACCAGCACGATGTCGCCACCGGCATAGCGGAACCCGCTGGCAACGGGTTGCGAGCGCAGGGTGACGGGATCGGTCCCGCCGGACGGTGAATCCGCGCCCGCGATGAATTCCGCGACGGCAGCGTTGGTGCCTTCCAGAAACGTCACGCGCACATCCACGTCACCAAAACCGGGGCAAAGAAACGTGTTGGCCTGCCCATGGCCGGCCAGCGCGATCAAGAGGCCGGTCGAAAGGGTTAATCCTTTAATCATCGGTATAAATCCTCTGTTCAAATCGAGCGGAGATTGGACCGATCCGAGAGATTCTTCAAACGGGATGCGGGTCGCCGCCGAACGCCGACTTGCGCGTGCCCCGGGCGGAGGCGCGCGGGAAGCTCAGGCATCATCCTCGAAGATCGGATCGTCGTCCTCCGGCGCGGCGTCGGCATCGTCGTCGAACATATCGCCGGTGTCGTCCGCGCGTTGCGGCTCCGGCCCGTCTTCCATCTCGGGCGGGCGGCTTTCCAGAAGGCCCGCTTCGCGCAATTCCTTGAGCCCCGGCAGATCGCGCGCGCTTTCCAGGCCGAAATGATCCAGGAAATCCTGCGTCACGACATAGGTGACGGGGCGTCCCGGGGTCATGCGGCGGCGTCCGAATTTGATCCAATTCAACTCGATCAGTTGATCCACGGTGCCGCGGCTGACGCCGACGCCCCGGATCTCCTCGATCTCGGCGCGGGTGACGGGTTGGTGGTAGGCGACGATGGCCAGCGTCTCGACGGCGGCCCGGCTCAGCTTGCGCTGTTCCACCTGCTCACGCGCCATCAGGAACCCGAGATCGGCGGCGGTGCGGAAGGCCCATGCCTCCCCGACCTTGGAGACCTGCACCCCCCGCCCCTCGTAGCGTTTGCGCAGCAGGTGCAACGCCTCCGCCGGGTCGGAGCCATGGGGCAGCCGCGCCTCCAGTTCGGACATGGAAACCGGTTCGGCCGAGGCAAAGAGAAGCGCCTCCACCATCCGCTCCTGCTCCGCCAGGGGCGGGGCGCGGAACAGGCTTTCTTCCGGGGCGTCTGGTGTATCGGTCATGGCTCTTTCCGGCGCATCTGGATGGGCTCGAAACTGTCGGATTGACGGATTTCAACCTTGCCGGCCTTCGTCAACTCCAAAGCGGCGGCGAAATTGGCGGCAGCGGCGGAGCGGCGGCGCTTGGGATCGGTGGTCCAGCCGTCGGGAAGATAGGTCATCAGGTCGGCCCAGTCGCCCATATACCCCACCAGCCCGCGCAGCCGGTCCAGCGCCTGCTCCATGGTCAGCACCGCATCACGGTCCATTGTGTAAGGGCGGAAATCGTCCCTGGTGCGGATGCGGGCATAGGCCTGCATCAGGTCCAGAAGGCCGGCGGTGTAGGTGATCTTGCGGTTGGTCGTCATGGCCTGCGGCGCGCCGCGCACCAGGCGGTCGCGGCCCAGGCGGTCGCGCGCCATCAGCTTGGCGGCGCATTCCCGCATCGCGGCAAGGCGTTCGAGCTGGAACGCAAGATGGGCCGCCAGATCTTCGCCCGATGGTCCCTCCTCCCCCGGTTCAGGCGGCAGGAGAAGCTTGGATTTCAGGAATGCGAGCCACGCCGCCATGACCAGATAGTCGGCGGCCAGTTCGATCCGAAGCTTGCGGGCCTGTTCGATGAAGGCGAGGTATTGTTCGGTCAGCGCAAGGATGGAGATTTTCCGCAAATCCACCTTCTGCGTCCGGCTGAGGGTCAGGAGAAGGTCGAGCGGCCCCTCATAACCGTCCACGTCGATGATCAGCGCCTCGGCCTCGCGCCGCGCGGTCACTTGATCCCAGTCGTCGGTATTCGCAGGCTGTCCCGGCTCAGACATAAACCTCTCCGTCCAGAAGGCCGGAAAGTGCCGCCTCCGTGGCCGGGATGTCAAGCGGATCAGGGGCCTTGCGCCAGGCAAGCGCCGCGTCGGCGCGCGATTCGGAGGGGCCGTCGAGCGGGCCGGATTCTGTGACGACATCCTCCATCTCCGCAAGCTCGCCATTGCAATGCAGCACGAGGTCGACGCCCGCCGCCTTGGCCCGAGCGGCCCGCTCGCCGATCGTGCCGGGCAAGGCGTTCATGGACAGATCATCGGTCATCAGCGCGCCTTGGAACCCGATCTCGTCGCGGATGAGCGAGATCATCTCCGCATCCATCGTCGCGGGCCAGGTGTGGCCGAGCGCGTCATAAAGGATATGCGCTGTCATCCCCAGGGGCAGGTGCGACAGCGCGCGGAACGGGGCGAAATCCACTTGCTCCAACGTCGCGCGATCCTGCGTCACGTGGGGCAGATCGTGATGGCTGTCGACGATCCCCGCGCCGTGGCCGGGGATGTGCTTGACCACCGGCAGAACGCCGCCCTCCATCAGGCCGTCGGCGACCGCCAGGGCCGCTTCGGTAACCGTGGCCGCATCCTCGCCATAACAGCGGTTGCGCAGGAATGGGTGGGTGTCGGCGCGTGCGACATCGGCTTGCGGCGCGCAGTTCACGTCGATCCCGATCGCCCGCAATTCGTGGGCGATCAGACGGTAGCGCAGGCGCATCGCCTCCGCCCCGCCGCGCGCCATCTGGTCCAGCGGCGGGTGCCATTCCCGCCAGATCGGGCCGCGGAGCCGTTGAACGCGCCCGCCTTCTTGGTCGATCAGGATCGGAGCGTCAAAGCCGACACTATCGCGCAATTCCGATGTCAGGGCAGAGACTTGGCCCGCATCCTCGACGTTGCGCGCAAACAGGATGAAACCCCATGGGGCGGCGTCCTTGAAGAAATCACGTTCATCCCGGGACAGGCGCAGGCCCGCGCAGCCAAGGATGGTGGCTGCGCCCATTTACCGGACCGTGACGGGGATGCAGGCCGCCCCTTGCGCGACAAGCGCCGCGCAGAACCGGCGCGAGGCCGACAGGTCGCTGAAGCCATGGGCGCGCAGGCGATAGAAGGTCTGCCCGCCCGAAGACGCCTCCTCGATCACACGGGCGCGGCCAAGGAAGAAATCGGGGTAGTTCTGCGCAAGGCGCGCCCATTCGGCGCGCGCCAGATCGGGCGTATCGAAGGCGCCAAGCTGGACCAGGCGGGTGCCGGTTTCCAGCTCCGCGGCGGCAATCTCGAACCCTGCGTCGTCCTCCGTAACGCCGGTGGCGGCCGCCTCGGCCTCTGCCTCGGGCGCGGCCGGGGCCGCAACGGCGGCGGCGGCCAAGGCGCGGGCCTGAAGATCGGCGGGGCGCGTGGCGGGGCGCGGGGACCGGCGGACGCCGGGGATGGAAATCGGGATCGTATCCGCGCGCGCCACGAGGTCGGGCGTCGCGGTGTCCGGCGTGTCGGCCGCATTCGGCAAGCCACTCTCCTCAATCCCCGCAAGAGGCTGCGCTTCGGCCAACAGGCGTTCGATCAGCGCGTCGGTGTCTTCCGGCTCTGCCGCTGCGACCTCCTCGACCGGCTCGTTAACGGCGTTAACCTCTGGCTGCGGCGTCGCGGCGGACGCATTGTCGAATTCCTGCTCTTGCACGTCCGCGGCGATCTGCGGCACTTCGATCAGCTCGATCGGGCCGGGTGCCACGGTGAGTTGGTCGGGGACCGGCGCGGCCTCCTCCCCTTCTGCCAGGCGGTTGACCGCGAGGCCCTGGTTTTCGGCGACCGAGCCGCCGGGGTTTTCCGGCGCGATGCGCATCGGACCTTCCAGCGCACGGATCACCGGCACATCGGCCACGTCGCGCATCATCAATTGCCACGCCCAGACGCCCATGCCAATGACAAGGCCCATCGACACCAGCGCACCCGCCCAGTTCACAAGCTGCGTCACGCGCGATGCGTCACCGGGCGCGCCGTGGCCCGCCGCCGTTTCATCAGGATATTCGGAATAGTCGTAGCCGTACTCGGGGGAATTGCCCCCGGAATATTGGATATCTGCCATGCCCGCCTCACTGACCCGAAGCGCCAATTTCATGGTCTGATCCGGGTTGTTTGCCTGTTTATCCCGGCCGAGGAAGGTCTTGATGCCTCACATCTGGTCGACCGGGGTCACGCCCAAAATACCAAGACCGTTCGAAATGACAATCGCCACGGCGGAAATCAGGCATAATTTCCCGGATGTTGCCGATGGATCATCCTCCTGGAAGAAGCGCAGATGCGGCTCGGCATTGCCCTTGTTCCACAGCGCGTGAAATTCCGAGGCAAGGTCATAGAGGTAGAAGGCGATCCGGTGCGGCTCATTGGCCTGGGCCGCGATCTCGATCAGGCGCGGGTATTCCGCCACCTTCGCGGCCAGCGCCAGTTCGGCGGGATCGTCAACAGCGTTAACGTTTGCCACGTCCGGCGTGATCCCCGCCTCCGCCGCCTTGCGCAACACCGATTGGATGCGCGCATGGGCGTATTGGACGTACCAGACCGGGTTGTCCTTGGACTGTTCCCGCACCTTGTCCACGTCGAAATCAAGCGGCGCGTCGTTCTTGCGGGTCAGCATGTGGAAGCGGGTGACGTCGGCGCCCACCATCTCCACCACGTCGCGCAGGGTCACGAAAGTGCCCGCGCGCTTGGACATCTTCAGCTCCTCCTCGCCGCGGCGCAGCTTGACCAATTGAGTGAGCTTCACATCCAGCGGCACGCGCCCGTCCGACAGCGCCGACACCGCCGCCTTCATCCGTTTGACATAGCCGCCGTGATCCGCGCCGAATACATCAATAAGAGCATCGAACCCCCTGGAAACCTTATCGAAATGATAGGCGATGTCCGGCGCGAAATAGGTCCAGGAGCCGTCGGATTTCATCACCGGACGGTCCACGTCATCGTCGTGCGCGGTGGATTTGAACAAGGTCTGTTCGCGCGGTTCCCAATCCTCGGGCTTTTTTCCCTTGGGCGGTTCAAGGTAGCCTTCGTAGATCAGACCCTTGTCGCGCAGATCGTCGATGGCCGCCTCGATCCGTCCGGTGCCGTAGAGCGATTTCTCGCTGTAGAACACGTCCATCTCCACGCCCAGAAGCGCCAGATCCTCCCGGATCAGGTCCATCATCTTTTCGGTCGCAAATTCGCGGGTTTCGGCCAGCCAGTATTGCTCCCCCTTGCCGACGAACTGGTCGCCGACCTTGTTCTTAAGCGCCTGACCCACCTCAATCAGGTAATCGCCGGGATAGGTTCCATCCTCGAACGCGACCTCCTGCCCGTGCGCCTCCAGGTAGCGGAGGTAGACGGAGCGGGCCAGGACATCGACCTGCGCGCCGCCGTCATTGATGTAATATTCGCGCGTCACGTCGTATCCGGCCGCGGCCAGAAGGCTCGCCAACGCATCGCCGAAGACCGCGCCGCGTGTGTGGCCCACATGCAACGGGCCGGTTGGATTTGCGCTGACATATTCGACGTTTACGCGCTGACCCTGACCTGTTGCAGACCGCCCATAGGCATCGCCGGATTGCAACACCTCGGCCACGACGCCCTGCCAGACCGACGGCGCAAGACGCAGGTTCAGAAAGCCCGGCCCCGCCACGTCCGCGCTGTCGATCCTGTCGTCATCCGAAAGCGCACGGGCCAAGGCGTCCGCGATGTCGCGCGGTTTCATGCCGGCGGGTTTGGCCAGCACCATCGCGGCGTTGGTTGCCATATCGCCATGGGCCGCGTCGCGCGGCGGCTCCACCGTGATGGCGCGCGTCTCCAGCCCGGCGGGCAGGACCCCTTCGGCGGCCAGCGCGTCGATGGCGCGCAAAACGGTTTCGCGGATCTGGGCAAACAGGGTCATGGCGGTGTCCTTGTTGGGTCACCGCGCGGTGTATCACGAAGGCCTGCGGCGTCAATCAGGGGGTGCAGCGCTGATAGTCGAGCACGATGCCGTCGCGGATCATCCGCATGACCTGTCCATCCTGAAGCGGGATAAGCAGCATGTTGGCCTGCCATTCCTGACCTTCGCCGGCGCAGTTCCCCACGTAGGAGAAGCCGTCCGTGCCGTCGATCGGCTGCGGATTGGCCAGCGTGCAGACGGATTCGTAGAATGTCAGCACGTTGTTTTCCAACCGCACAACGGTTTCTTCGGGATGGGTCGTACAGGTGCCGATCTGGTAGCGGCCATTGGCCACCTGCGCCGACGCCGTGCTGGCGCCCGTGACGATCAAGAGGGCGCACATGCCCAGTTTTCTCGGTATCATGGTTCAAATTCCTTGCGTCAAAAGAGGCGCGCGGCGTTTGAAATCAGGGTTCACACCGCGCATAGGTATGGGCGACATTGTTGAACACGACGATCACGCCATCAATGGCGGCTTCCCCTACCAGCAGACGCGCCTCGAACGCGCCGCCGGTGTCGGTGCAGGCCCCGTCGTAGAGAAATGTCTGATCCATGTCGCGGATGTTGATCGGGTTGGACAGATCGCAGCACATATCCACCAGGCAAAGCGTGGGGAAGGACAAAGAGGCGGTGCGTTCCGTACCCGGCTCGAACCCGTCGACCGGGCAGATAAGTCCTTGATGAAAAAGGCCGTCTTGCGGAAAAGCCGCGGCCACGTTCAGCGACGCAAAAAGGGCCGCCACCATTGCGGCGAGGCGGAGGGAAATAGGCATCGGCACGCTCCGAAATTGAGCTAGAGGGGTGTCTTCACTGTGCCGCGATCCGGCCCCCCGATCAACCTTTGGTGGCTTTCCAGCGCGAAGCGGTCCGTCATGCCGGAGATGTAGTCCGACACGATCCGCGCCAGCGCCGTGGCATCGCCCGCCACATCTTCCACGTCCTTGCGCCATTGCTTGGGCAAATCGGACGGGTTTTGCAGGAAGAAGGGAAACAGATCCTCCACCACCTCTGTCACCTCCGCCCGCATCACGATCACCGAGGGCGCGCGGTACATGCGTTTGAATAAAAATGTCCGGATGACTTTGAGGTCGTCGAACAAGCCGTTGGAAAAGCGGATGATCGGCCGCCCGGCCTCGCGGATTTCCTGAGCGGAGGATGGATCGACAACGTTCAGCGCCGCCCGCGCATTGGCCAGCACATCCTCCACCAGGACGCCGAAGAAGCGCCGCAACGCCTCGTGACGGCGGCGGTAGTAGTTCAGACCCGGATAGCGGGCATCTACGGCGGCAAAGCACCGGTCGAGGATCGGCAATTCGGCCAGCTCGTCGGTCGAAAACAACTCCGCCCGCAACCCGTCGTGCAAATCGTGGTGATTATAGGCGATATCATCGGCCAGGGCCGCGACCTGCGCCTCGGCGCTTGCATGGGTGTCCAGCTCAAGGTCCAGCCCTGCGCAACTCGCCTCCAGCGCCCAAGGCAAGGGCGGCGTCACCGGGCCGTTGTGTTTCGCAATGCCTTCAAGGGTTTCCCAGGTGAGGTTCAAGCCATCGAATTCGGCATAATGGCGTTCCAGATGGGTCACGATCCGCAAGGCCTGCGCGTTGTGGTCATAGCCACCATAGGGGGCCATCAGCGCCGCCAGCGCCTCCTCCCCGGTATGGCCGAATGGCGGGTGGCCAAGATCGTGGGCCAGCGCGACCGTTTCCGTCAGATCCTCGTCCAGCCCAAGGGCGCGGGCCATGGTGCGGGCCACCTGCGCAACCTCTAGCGAATGGGTCAGGCGGGTCCGGAAATAATCGCCCTCATGCTCCACGAACACCTGGGTCTTGTGCTTCAACCTGCGAAACGCGCTGGAATGGATGATCCGGTCGCGGTCCCGCTGAAACGGAGAGCGGTGGGCGCTTTCTTCCTCCGCCACCAGGCGGCCGCGCGTCATCATCGGATCGCAGGCATAGACTGCGCGCATGGGTGCCTCCAGTGCCGGGGCCATGCCTTGTCCCGGCCCCCTGCCCTTCATATATTCACGACACGCTGAATGCGACAGGTGATCCGAATGCTGAGCTTGCCCCCCAAAGTGACCGACCGCGCCTTCGCGCGCCTGGCCGAGATCAATGAAGACGCCGATACGCCCAAGGCCTTGCGCGTGGCGGTGGAAGGGGGCGGATGTTCCGGGTTCCAGTACGAGATCAAGCTGGATGCACCGGCGGATGACGATCTGGTGCTGGAAGGAAACGGCCAGAAGGTGGTCGTCGACAGCGTCTCCCTGCCGTTCCTAACCGATGCGGTGATCGACTTCACCGAGGAACTGATCGGCGCTCGCTTCACGATCGAGAACCCCAACGCCACCTCGTCCTGCGGCTGCGGCACGTCGTTTTCCATGTAATCCCGCAGCGTCGCGCTGGCGCTTTGACGATCCGGTGCTACCCTAAGCGACAAGCGAAGGGAGAACGCGATGGATCTGGCTTTTTCACCGGAACAACAGGCCTTTCAATCCGAGGTCCGTGCCTTTCTGGCCGAGGCCTTGCCGCCCGAGATTGCTGCGCGTGTCGGACGCGGTGAAGAGCCCACACGCGACGATATGGAGCGCTGGCACGCGATCCTGAACGACAAGGGTTGGCTGGCCGGGACCTGGCCGGAGGCGTTCGGTGGCCAAGGCTGGGGCCCGATCGAGTTGCACATCTTCGAGGAGGAATGCGCGCTTGCCAACGCCCCCCGGATCGTGCCGTTCGGCCTGAAAATGCTGGGGCCCGTGCTGATGAAATTCGGCACGGCTGAGCAACAGGCGGAGTATCTGCCGCGCATCCTCGATGGTCGGGATTGGTGGTGTCAGGGCTATTCCGAACCCGGCGCGGGGTCCGATCTGGCCAGCCTCAAGACCCGGGCGGACCGCGACGGCGACCATTACATCGTCAACGGCCAGAAGACCTGGACCACGCTTGGCCAATTCGCCAATCGCATCTTCTGCCTCGTGCGGACCAAGTTCGACGGCAAACCGCAGGAGGGGATTTCGTTCCTGCTGATCGACCTCGACACCGCCGGGATCGAGATGCGCCCGATCCGCCTGATCGAGGGGGGATATGAGGTCAACGAGGTCTTTTTTACCGATGTCCGCGTGCCCGTCGAAAACCTTGTGGGGGAGGAGAATGCGGGTTGGACCATCGCCAAGTATCTGCTTGGCCACGAACGCACCAACATCGCCGGGACCGGGTTTTCCGTTCAGGCCTTCGCGCAGCTCAAATCCCTCGCGCGGCAAGTGACGCGCGGCGGCAAGCCGTTGATCCAGAACCCTCTTTTCGCCGCGCGCATGGCGAGCCTGGAGGCGGAGCTGGACGCGATGCGGCTGACCAACATGCGGATGCTGTCCAAAGCGGCGGCGGGCGGGCGGCTGACGGCTGAGCCGTCGATGCTCAAGATCAAGGGCACCGTGATCCGGCAGGCGATCAACGACCTGTCGCGCCGCGCCCTTGGCCCGGCCGCCGCCCCCTTCCCGTCCGAGGATCTGGATAACCTCGCCATCGCGCCACCGGGCCACGCGCACAATGCGGCGGGATATTTCAACAATCGCAAGATTTCCATCTACGGCGGCTCGAACGAAATCCAGCGCAACATCCTGGCCAAGGGGATGATGGGCCGATGAATTTCGAGATGTCGGATGACCGTCGCATGCTGTCGGACACGTTGACCCGTTTCCTGGCAGAGCATTGCCCGGTGGAGCGTCGTGTGGACGTGGCCTATGACGCGCCGTGGCACGCGCCCGCGGCTTGGGACGGCTTGGTCGAGCTTGGCACGCTTTATGCCTTGGCCGATGAGGGCGCGGGCGGCATGGGCGGGTCCGGTTTCGACATCGCCGTGGTGTTCGAGGCGCTTGGCCGCGCGCTCTGCCCCGAACCGGTGCTGCCCGCATTGTTGGCCATTCGGTTGCTTGCGGCAGCGGGGCAAGACTTGGACCCGCTTCTGACCGGCACCAAATACGCAATCGGCATCGGCGAATTGGACGCGCCCTATGATCTGGACGGGATCAAGACCCAGGCTGTCGAGCGGGACGGCACCTGGCACCTGACGGGCCGCAAATCGGTCGTCTATGGCAGCGCGGTGGCGGATCGGCTGTTGATCGTGGCACGCATGGGCGACGCATTGGCCGTCTTCGCGGTCGACGCGCCGCAAGCCGAGGTGACGCCGTTTGGCATGATCGACGGCGGCCCGGCGGGGGAGGTTTTTCTGGACGAAACGCCCGCGACATTGGTGCTGCGCGATGCCCGCGCGGCGGTCGAGGACGCGATGGAGGCCGGTGCCCTGGCCCTCTCCGCCGAAGCCCTGGGCGCGATGGAGGCCACAATGGCCGCGCTGACCGACTACCTCGGCACCCGCAAGCAATTCGGCCAACCCCTCGGCGCGTTCCAGGCCCTGCAACACCGCGCGATCGACCTGATGATCGAGGTCGAACAGGCGCGATCCTCCGTCATTCTGGCCGCCGACGCCCTGAACGGGCCGGACCAGAGCCACCGCACCAGCCAGGCGAAACACCTGGTGGGGAAGATCGCGCGGCAGGTGAGTGAAGAGGCGATCCAGATGCATGGCGGGATCGGGATCACGTGGGAATACCCCGTGGCCCATTACGCGAAACGGCTGGTGATGATCGACCACCAGCTTGGCGATACCGATTGGCACCTGGAACGGTTGATGGCGCGGCTGGCGGACGCTTAAGCGCCGTTTTCGGGTTCTTAAACAGGGAAAACGCCCTATTTCAGGCGCCGAGGCGGGCGGCGATGCTGTCCGTGGTGACGGTGCCTATGACCTCCCCATTCTCCTCTACCGCCAATGGCGCGGGGCTTTCGGCGAAGCGGGTCAGAATGTCCTTCACCGGCATCTCGACGGGGATACGGGGCGCGGTGCTGGGGATGTCCTGCATCACGTCGCGCGCGGTCAGAACTCCCAGGGGGTTCATGTTCGACACGAATTCGGCGACGTATTCGGTGGCGGGTTCCGAAAAGATCTGCCGCGGCGTGCCGATCTGCACGATGCGCCCGCCCTCAAGGATCGCGATGCGGTTGCCGATCTTGAACGCCTCGTCCAGATCATGGCTCACGAAAATGATGGTGCGCTTCAGATCCCGTTGCAGGTCCAGCAGTTCGTCCTGCAACTTCGAGCGGATCAGCGGATCAAGCGCGGAGAACGGTTCATCCATCAACAGGATCGGCGCGTCGGTGACGAATGCGCGGGCCAGACCCACGCGCTGTTGCATGCCGCCCGAAAGCTCACCCACCTTGCGGTCCGCCCATTCGCTGAGGTTCACCAGCGCCAGCTGACGTTCCACCGCCTCATTGCGCGACGCCGCGTTCTGACCTGCAAGTTCCAGGCCCAGGCCCACGTTTTCTCGCACACTGCGCCAAGGCAGCAAGCCGAATTGCTGGAACACCATCGACACGCAGTTCTGGCGAAGGTAGCGCAAATCCTGTTTCGTGGTGCCGGGGAGCGTGCAGGACCAATCGCCGTCGCGCACCTCCACCTTGCCGCGCGCCACCGGGTTGAGGCCATTAACCGCGCGCAGCAACGTGGACTTCCCCGACCCGGACAAGCCCATCAGGACAAGGATTTCCCCCGCCTCCACGTCGAGCGAACAATCGTGGACGCCAAGCACGTGCTCGGTCTCCCGCTGGATCTCCGACCGGGTCTTGCCGTCATCGGCCAGTTTCAGGGCGCGCGCCGGGCGCGGGCCGAACATGATGCAAACATCCTTGAAGGAAACGGCCGTGCTCATCGGTTCGCCTCGTACCGCAGGATGCCCGCCACACCGTCCTTTGGCCCCCCATCCGACGGGTGGCTGTGGCCGTCATGGACGATGATCTCAGCCAGATCGAAGGGGGACATCCCTTCGATACACGCCAGGTTGACGCCGTATTCGTTGGGGTTCGACCGTCGCCGGTGATGGGTGTAGATGCCGCAGGTCTTGCAGAAGTAATGCTCCGCGACGCGGGTGTTGAATTGGTAAAGCGTCAGGTGATCGGCGCCCTGCACGATCTCCAACCCGTCGAGTGGGGCGGAGACGGCCACGGCCCCGCGCATCCGGCACATCGAACAATCGCAACGCCGGGCGGAGGCGATGCCGTCTGACAGGGTCACGCGCAGCTGCACGGCACCGCAATGGCAGGAGGCGTTGACGCTCATGTCTTGATCCTCAATGCGCGGTCCAGAACGATCGCGACGACGACGATGATCAGCCCCGCCTCGAACCCCAGCCCCGTATTCACCTGGTTGAGCGCGCGAACGACCGGCACGCCAAGCCCGTCTGCCCCCACGAGCGCTGCGATCACGACCATGGAGAGCGACAGCATGATGGTCTGGTTCAACCCCGCCATGATCTGCGGCAGGGCGTAGGGAAGCTCCACCTTCCAGAGCTTTTGCCGGTTGGACGCGCCGAACGCCTCCGCCGCTTCCAGCAGCGCCTTGGGCGTGGAGGAAATGCCCAGATGCGTCAGGCGGATCGGGGCGGGGACGACGAAGATCACCGTGGCGATCAGGCCGGGCACCATGCCTATGCCGAAAAAGACGATGGCGGGGATAAGATAGACGAAGGTTGGCAGCGTCTGCATGAGGTCGAGCACCGGTCGCATCGCCGCGTAAAGGCGCGGTTTGTGGGCGACGAGGATGCCGATGGGTACGCCCACGGCCATGCAGACGACGCAGGCCGAGAGGACGAGGGTGAGGCTTTCGGTCGTCTCCTCCCAATAGCCCTGGTTGACGATGAAGAGGAACCCCACCACGACCAGCAGCGGCACTTTCCAGCCGCGGTGGAGCCAATAGGCAAGGCCCGCGAAGATCGCGATGATGAGAAACGGGTGGTATTCGGGCGGGTAGAGGAAACTGGCATCGCGAAGACGGATTTCGGAGATCCAGCTCGTATTTGGCGGCTCCTGCAGAAGGGCTAGGATGGCTTCGATCATCGCCTCCAGCCCCACGGCGATCAGATCGAAGACGCCGGAAAAGCTGCTCTGCATCCATTCGAATGCGGTTTCCGCAGCGTCGCCGATGCGCAGTTTGCATTCGGTGAGGAAGCTGACGGGACCGGTCACATCGGGGTCGTTGGGGAAGGTGCATTCCGCAATGCCGTCCTCCGCCCACCAGGCGCGCAGATCGCTCCACCAGCTCATGTCTCGATGTCCCTTCGGTCATTCGAGGGGATCATGGCGCGGGTGGGTCGGGATGGAAAGGGGGGGAGGTGTGGGGTGTGGGTTATCACGCGTGATAAGGGGGGTTAAGGTGTTGATTTTGTTGGGTAAGGAGTGTGGGCGTTAAGGGTTTGTTAAGGTCCTTGCGGGACGCTGGGACCCGTGGACGCGCAAATGACTGGACGAGACGCGGCGTCGCTTCGAGGCCGGTTGAGACCAATACCACGGCAGCGCGGGGTGGAGGGTTTTGCCCATAATGGTTGCGCGATGCCACCCGGACGATCCGCCTGCCGCGCCGCAATCGTCCCTTGCAAACTGGAAATTTGGGGATGAAGGCAGTTACCGCTTGCGATAACAGGGTAACGCTGGACCACGGGGATTGAACCATGCACGCCTTCCTAGAACGGCTCGCGCCGACCTCTTGCCTGCGCAACAGAGACAGCGGTCCGCACCTGAAAGTTTCGACCGTCGAGCTGTTTTTCGACCTCGTTTACGTCTTCACCATAATCCAATTGTCCCACTACCTGCTGGAACACCAGACATGGTTGGGGGCGCTGGAGGCGGCAACGCTGTTTGCCGGTGTCTGGTGGGCTTGGAACTACACGGCATGGGCGGCGAACTGGATCGACCCCGACAAATTGCAGGGTCGTGTGCTGATGCTTGTCCTGATGGCCTGCGCACTGATGATGGCCGTCGCCATCCACTACGCGTTCGGGTACCGCGCGTGGCTGTTCGCCATCGCCTACGTGGCAATGGCGCTGATCCGGGCCTTCTACATGGCCGCCGTCATGCGCGACACGCAGATGGGGCAGAATTACTGGCAATTGGGGATGTGGTCGGTCCTGTCGGGCGTCTTCTGGATCGCCGGGGCGTTGATCGAACCGCTGCGCCTGCCGCTTTGGATCATCGCGGTCCTGATCGACTATGCCGGACCCTATGCGGGCTTCTTCGTCCCAAATCACGGCCGCACGCCGATGGAAACATGGACATTGAAGGGCCTGCATCTGCTTGAGCGCAACCAGTTGATCTTCATCATCGCGCTTGGGGAGAGCATTCTTTTGCTGGGCGGCACGATGGTCGGGGCCGATCTGACGGCGCCCCTGTTCCTGACGGCGGCCATCGGATTCGCGCTGATCGTGTCGATGTGGTGGCTTTACTTCGTGCATTCCGGCGAGGCGGGGGAGGAGGCGTTTCATTCCGCCGAGCAACAGGCCAAGCTGGCGCGTGCGGGCCTGGCCTATGCCCACGGCATCATGGTGTGCGGGGCCATCGTTGTGGCCGTCGCTATCGAGGTGATCGTGGCCCATCCGACCGATGCCGTGTATTTGCCGTCCATTCTGATCGCCTGTGCAGGCCCGATGATCTTCATGGTCGGCAATATCCTGTTCCGCCGCACGCTGGGGCGGCGCATTCCGTGGACCTACGCCGTTCCTTTCGTGGCGATGCCAATCGTCGGGTGGCTGGTCCACAGCACCCATGCGTCGGGCATCGTGCTGGGCCTGGGGATGCTAGTCGTGATGCTGCCTGTCGCGCTGGCAAACCCGGATCGGCCGGTTGCAGGAGAGGCCGCATCGTGACCGCAAGCCACGACGTTAGACCGGTGCCTGCGCTGTCGGAAGTGGCCAAGACCGGCGGCCTGATGGTCGCGGTCATCGTCCATAACCTGATCTACCCGATCAGCACGTGGGGCGGTGTTTGGCCCGCGATCTTCTACGCGTTCTATGCCGCGATGTTCTGGGCCGGGGCATGGGTTCTGACCTCGGATCGGGGCTTGCGCCTCGCCGCGACCGTCACGTCCCTTGCGGCGTTTGCAGCGGGCATCGTGAATTCCTACACCCCGTCGCCCGGGGCGGCGCTTGCCGTTTATGGGACGTCGATCGCGCATCACCTGGTGATCCTGATCGTGCTCACCCTCTACACATTTTCGAGGCGCAAGGTGTTCACGGAGGTCATCCTGGCGGCCACGTCGCTTTACCTCATCCTGGGATCGGTATTTGCCGCGATTTACGGGGTGATTTTCTGGTTCGATCCGGGCGCTTTCACCTCCGCCACCGGCGGGGAGGTCGGATGGCAGCAATTGCTCTATTACAGCTATGTCACGCTGACAACGTTGGGGTACGGGGATGTCTTGCCCGTGGGCCACGTCGCGCAATCCATGGCCGCGTTCCAGGCGATTGCCGGGACCCTTTACACGGTCTTGCTGCTGTCGAGATTGGTCGGGATGCACACAACCGGCCACTCCGACTGATCCAGTAAGCCGCGGCTGAGACGCCCCTTGGTGGGGGAGCCGGTCGGGCAAAACGAGAAAGGCCCCGCCGTTTCCGGGCGGGGCCTCCCCTACTCTTCTCGCCTGGCTTACAGCCCCAGCGCCGTGCTGACAGCCTCGGCCGCATCACCGCCGTCGAACGTGGTCACGCCGTCGAGCCATGCCATGACCGCGTCGGGGTTGGCCTGTATCCAAGCGGTGGCGGCATCGGCGGGCTCTTCCCCGTCATTCAGGATCGCGCCCATGATCTCGTTTTCCATGGCGAGGCTGAATTCCAGATTATTCAGGAGCGCGCCCACGTTGGCGCATTCCTCCACATAACCCGCGCGGGTGTTGGTGTAGACGGTCGCGCCGCCCAGGTTCGGGCCGAACCATTCGTCGCCGCCCTCAAGGTAAGTGAGGTCAAAGTTGGCGTTCATCGGGTGGGGTTCCCAGCCGAGGAAGACGATCGGCTCATCCCGGTCGGAGGCGCGGGCGACCTGGGCAAGCATGCCCTGTTCGGAGGATTCCACGACCTCGAACCCCGACAGGCCGAAGGCGTCGGCCTCGATCATGTCCATGATGAGCCGGTTGCCGTCATTGCCGGGCTCGATCCCGTAGATCTCCGCATCCAGTTCGTCGATGGCTTCCACAATGGAGGCGAAATCGGTGATACCCAGCGCGGCGCCCGCGGCGTTGGTGGCGAGCGTGTATTTCGCGCCTTCGAGGTTCGCGCGCACGGTGTCGACGGTGCCGGCCTCACGGTAGGGGGCGATGTCAGCCTCCATCGTGGGCATCCAGTTGCCGAGGAAGATGTCGACGTCGCCTTCGGCCAGCGAGGTGTAGGTGACCGGGACGGACAGGACGAGAATCTCGGTCTCGTATCCCAGGGCTTCCAGCACGACGGTCGTGGCGGCGGTGGTCGCGGTGATGTCCGTCCATCCCACATCCGAGAAGGTCACGGTGCCGCATTCGGCATGGGCATCGGCCATCGCGGCGCCCGCGCTGACGGTAAGGGCCAGCGCGCTGACGGCGGTTTTGCGCAAGAAAGTCATGGTGTGTCATCTCCCGATTGATGGCTGGTCGCTTTGTTGATTGACCAGTCAATTAAAATGGTATTTCAGGGGCAACGCAGTCTAGGAGTGATCGCGATGCCCCGCACAGGTATGATGGCTATACGGAAGGACGCGCTTGTCAACGCGACGATTAGCGAGATCGGGCGCGCGGGCAGCCTTGACGTGACCGTTGGCCAGATCGCCAAGGTCGCGGGCGTGAGCAGCGCGCTGGCGCATCACTATTTCGGATCGAAGGACGACCTGCTGCTGGCGGCGATGCGCGCGATCTTGCGGGAGTTCGGGGCGGCGGCGCGGGCGGAGCTGTCCCGCGCGGCCACGCCGATGGAACGGCTGGAGGCGATCGCGCGGGCCAGTTTCGCGGGGCCGAACTTCAACCCGGAGGTCGTGTCGGCCTGGCTGACCTTCTACGTCATGGCGCAGCGGGACGCGGAGGCGGCGCGCCTGCTCAGGGTCTACCAGCATCGGCTCGTGTCCAACCTGACCCATGCGTTAACGCCGTTAACCGATACGCCGGGACAGATCGCGCAGACCGCCGCCGCCCTCATCGACGGGCTCTATATCCGCCATGCCCTGGCGGAGATCGGCCCGCCCGACGGCAACGCCGCGGTGGCGCGCGTCATGGATTACCTCAACGGGGCCATCGCATGAGCAAGCCGAACATCCTGATCCTGATGGTGGACCAGTTGAACGGGACGCTGTTTCCCGACGGGCCCGCCGATTGGCTGCACGCGCCAAACCTCAAAGCCCTGGCGGCGCGGTCCACGCGGTTTGCCAACAGCTACACCGCGTCGCCCCTGTGTGCGCCGGGCCGGGCGAGTTTCATGTCGGGGCAATTGCCGTCGCGCACGGGCGTTTATGACAATGCGGCCGAATTCGCCTCCTCGATCCCGACCTATGCCCATCACCTGCGCCGCGCGGGGTATTACACCGCCCTGTCCGGCAAGATGCATTTCGTCGGCCCGGATCAGTTGCACGGGTTCGAGCAGCGGCTGACGACCGATATCTACCCCGCCGATTTCGGCTGGACGCCGGATTACCGTAAACCGGGGGAGCGGATCGACTGGTGGTATCACAACATGGGCTCCGTCACCGGCGCGGGTGTGGCCGAGATCACCAACCAGATGGAATATGATGACGCGGTCGCGTTCGAGGCGGAGCAGAAGCTTTATGACCTCAGCCGTGGGCACGACGACCGGCCCTGGTGCCTGACGGTCAGCTTCACCCATCCCCATGACCCCTATGTCGCGCGCAAGCGGTTTTGGGACCTCTACGCGGATTGCGAGCACCTGATGCCGGAGGTGGGCGCCCTGCCCTACGACGATCAGGACCCGCATTCTCAGCGGATTCTGGATGCGAATGACCGGGAAAATTTCGAGATTTCGGATGAGGATATCAGGCGGTCGCGGCGGGCCTATTTCGCCAATATCTCCTACCTCGATGAGAAGATCGGCGGCGTGCTGGACGTGCTGGAGCGCACCCGGCAGGAGGCGATCGTGATCTTCGTGTCGGACCACGGCGACATGCTTGGCGAGCGGGGCCTGTGGTTCAAGATGACGTTCTTCGAGGGCTCGGCCCGGGTGCCATTGATGATTTCCGCGCCGGGGATGGAGGCGGGACTGGTGGAGGCACCGGTTTCGACCATCGACCTGTGCCCGACGCTGTGTGATCTGGCGGGCGTCAGCATGGCGGACGTGATGCCGTGGACCGACGGCGAAAGCCTCGTGCCGCTTGGCCAAGGCGTTAACCGCGTTAACCCGGTGGCGATGGAATACGCGGCAGAGGCGTCTTATTCGCCCCTGATCGCCCTGCGCGAGGGCCGCTGGAAATACACCAATTGCGCCATCGACCCCGAGCAATTGTTCGACATGCAGGCCGATCCGCCGGAATTGAAGAACCTTGCCGAAGACCCCGCCCATGCCGCCACGCTGGAGCAGTTTCGCGTTCTGGCCGCCGCGCGCTGGGATCTGGAAGCCTTCGACGCGGATGTCCGCGAAAGCCAGGCCCGCCGCTGGGTCATCTACGAGAGTTTGCGCAACGGGGCCTATTACCCGTGGGATTTCCAGCCCCTCCGCGACGCCTCCAACCGCTATATGCGCAATCACATGGACCTCAACGTTGTTGAGGAAAATCAACGCTTTCCCCGAGGTGAATGATGCAACCCACGGCCTCCCACTACATCAACGGCGCCTATGTCGAGGACAAGGCGGGCGCGGAGATGCCTGTCATCTTTCCGGCCACGGGCGAGCAGATCGCGTTGGTCCATGAGGCCACGCCAGCCATCGTGGAGGCGGCTTTGGCCGCGGCGTCCGAGGCGCAGAAGGACTGGGCCGCGTGGATGCCGGTGGAGCGGGGCCGCGTGTTGCGGCGGGCGGCGGATATCATGCGGGACCGGAACCGCGAATTGTCGGAATTGGAAACGCTCGATACCGGCAAGCCGTTGCAGGAAACGCTGGTGGCCGACGCCACCTCGGCGGCTGATGCGTTGGAATACTTCGGCGGATTGGCCGCGACGCTGACGGGCGAGCACGTGCCCCTGGGCGGCGATTGGGCCTATACGATGCGGGTGCCGTTGGGTGTGTGCGTGGGGATCGGCGCGTGGAATTACCCGACGCAGATCGCGGCGTGGAAGGGCGCGCCTGCGCTGGCTTGCGGCAATTCGATGATCTTCAAACCGTCCGAACAGACGCCGCTATGTGCCTTGAAAGTCGCGGAAATCCTGACGGAGGCCGGAGCGCCGCCTGGCGTCTACAACGTGTTGCAAGGGGCGGGAGCGGTCGGCAAGGCGCTGGTCGAGGACGCGCGCACGGCAAAGGTCTCCCTGACAGGGTCCGCCCCCACGGGCAAACGCGTCTACGCCGCCGCCGCCGCGCAGATGAAACATGCGACGATGGAGTTGGGCGGCAAGTCGCCCCTGATCATCTTCGACGACGCGGATCTGGAAAGCGCCGTTTCGGCGGCGATCAACGCGAATTTCTATGCCTCGGGCCAGGTCTGTTCCAACGGCACGCGGGTCTTCGTGCAATCGGGGATCAAGGAGGCGTTTCTGGACCGGCTGGTGGCCAGAACCTCCAAGGCGGTGATCGGCGATCCCCGGGACGAGGCCACGAATTTCGGGCCGATGGTGAGTGAAGAACAGCTCGCAATCACCTGTTCCTACATCGAAAAAGGTCTGTCCGAAGGCGCGCGGCTTATCCATGGCGGCACGCGCCTGGACCGGCCAGGCTGCTTCATAGAACCCGCGATTTTCGCGGACGTGACCGACGACATGAGTATCGCGCAAGAAGAGATTTTCGGCCCCGTGATGTCCGTGCTGGATTTCGAGACCGAGGACGAGGTGATCGCGCGGGCCAATGCCACCGATCTGGGGCTTTCGGGCGCCGTGTTCACCGCCGACCTGACGCGCGGACACAGGGTGGTCCACGCGATTGACGCAGGCTCCGTCTGGATCAACCAATACAACCTGACGCCGGTGGAGGTGCCGTTTGGCGGCATGAAAGGCTCGGGCCTCGGGCGGGAGAATTCGAAGGCGGCCATCGAGCATTATTCGCAACTCAAGACCGTTTATGTCGGCATGTCCCCGGTGGAGGCCGCGTTCTGATGGAAGCGGATTATGTCGTCATCGGCGCGGGGTCCGCGGGCTGCGCCATGGCGTATCGCCTGACTGAGGCAGGGAAATCGGTGCTGGTGGTGGAGCATGGCGGCTCGGACTGGGGGCCGTTCATCAACATGCCCGCCGCGCTGAGCTATCCCATGGGCATGAAACGTTACGATTGGGGCTACGCCACGGAGCCGGAGCCGCATATGGGCGGGCGGCGCATGGCGGTGCCACGCGGCAAGGTGATCGGCGGGTCGTCGTCGATCAACGGGATGATCTACGTGCGCGGCCATGCGCGCGACTTCGACACTTGGGCGGCGATGGGGGCCGACGGGTGGTCCTACGCCGACGTATTGCCCTATTTCAAACGGGCCGAGACGTGGCACGGGGGGACGGGCGACCCGGCCTATCGCGGCCATGACGGCCCGGTGCATATCACGCGCGGGCCGCGAAAAAACCCGCTTTACCAGGCGTTCATAGATGCCGGTGTCGCGGCGGGATACGGCGCGACGGACGATTACAACGGCTACCGGCAGGAGGGGTTCGGCGCATTCGAGACGTCGATCTACCGCGGCAAACGCTGGTCCGCTGCGTCCGCCTACCTCAAACCCGCGCTCCGTCGCCCGAATTGCGCCTTGGTGCGCGGCTTGGTGGAACGGATCGAGATCGAGGAGGGCCGCGCGACGGGCGTGCGCCTTGCGGGCGGCAAGGTGATCCGCGCGCGGGCGGAAGTGATCCTATGCGCCGGAGCGATCAATTCGCCTAAAATTCTAATGCTTAGTGGAATTGGGCCCGGCAAGCACCTGACGGAACACGGAATTCCGGTTCTGGCGGACCGAAGCGGCGTGGGGCAGAACCTGCAAGATCACCTGGAGCTTTACATTCAGTTCGCGGCCTCCCAACCGGTGTCGATCGCACCCTATTGGTCGCTTTGGGGCAAGGCGCTGGTCGGCGCGCAATGGCTGTTTACCAAGACCGGGCTCGGCGCCTCCAACAATTTCGAGGCTTGCGGGTTTATCCGGTCCGACAAGGGCATCGAATATCCCGACATCCAGTATCACTTCCTGCCCATCGCGATCCGGTACGACGGCACGCGACCGCCAAGCGGGCATGGGTTCCAGATCCATACCGGGCCAATGCGCTCCCCTTCCCGGGGCGAAGTGACGCTGCGCAGCGCACAGGCGGCCGAGGCACCGCGCATCGTGTTCAATTACATGGCCCACGAGAAGGACTGGCACGATTTCCGCCGCGCCATCCGCCTGACCCGGGAGATTGCCCGGACCGCACCGCTGGCGGGTTTCGTGGACCACGAATTGCAGCCGGGCGACGCGGCGGACAGCGACGAGGCCTTGGACGCGGTGATCCGGGAGCATGCGGAATCAGCCTATCACCCCTGCGGGACGGCGCGAATGGGGCGGCGGGACGATCCGATGTCGGTGGTTGATCCAGCCAATCGCGTGATCGGTGTGGATGGGCTTCGCCTGGCCGACAGCTCCATCTTCCCGTTGATTCCAAACGGTAATCTGAACGCCCCGTCGATCATGGTGGGGGAGAAGGCAGCCGATCACGTCCTGGGGCGGTCCCTGCCGTCGGAAAACCTGGAGGCGTGGATCGCGCCGGATTGGCGACATGCGCAGCGCGAAAGCCACGCGCTGGCCCAGGCGGCAGAATAGGATCAGTCGCCGATCCGCAGAACGCGGCCGAAGGGCGGTGCCACCGACCCCTGCCCCGGCACAGCCCAGAGGACGGGATAGGCCGGTGCCGCACCGAGCGGGCCATCGAGGTCGGTCAGCACGATCAGGAGCGAGGGGTCCAGACCCGTGGCATGGGCCAGCACCGGCGCGAAATCGGTGCCGCCGCCGACCCGCATGTCCAGATCCACGAGACGCGGCCCTTTGGCGTCCAGACGGCGCGCGACATGGACGTCCTCATCAAAGGCCAGCAGATGCACCTCGGCCCCGGTTCGGCGGCTAACCCCCTGCGCCTCCGACGAAAAAAGCGCCAGCGTGCCGGGATCTATGGAGCTGGACGTGTCAAGCGCCACGACGAGGCGCGGACGCATGGCATCCCGGCTGCGCCCCGGCTCGAACACCGGCTCCGGCGCGCGGCGCGCCATGGCGTCGGAGGTCATCGCGACCCAGCGCCCGGCCGGGCGGCGGAAGGACACCTGCGGCTCCTGCGCCAGCGCCTTGGCGAGGATGCGGCGCAACTGCACCTCCCACGGGATGCCGGGCGGGGCGAGATCGGCCAGGATCGCCCCGAATTTGCCAATGCCAGTGCCTGCCTTGCGCCCAGCCTCCAACGCGCGGACGAGCTGGTTTCGCCAATCGGCCGCGGACCGGCCGTCGGCGTTTCCATCGGGCTCGCCTGCTTCCAAATCGGTTCGGAACCCCCGGGACTGTCCGAATTTCCTTGCTTTTTCCGAGCGTTGTGGGTCGTTGTGAAGGTACATGGCGAGGCGATCCGTGTCCCAGTCCGCCAGCGCGGAAATCGCTGATTTCGCGGGCTGGTCGATGCTTTCCAGCAGGTCGGTCAGCAGAACCGCCGGACGACGCAGCGCGTGGCCGGCCAGTTGCAACGTCTCGTTCAGGATGGAATCAGCGGCCAGTGCGAACAGCCCCTTGTCGAAACGCGCGCCCAGACGTTCCGCTAGCGCGGCCTGGCGATCGGAATGCTGCAACGCCACGTGGAGGACGTGGTGGGCCACAAGGCCCACCTGTTCCGGCAGGCCGAGCAGGGTGAAAGACGGCCCGTAGAGGATTGTATTTCCATGGGTTCGCACCCCCCCCTCCGCGTCGCGGTGTCGGCACCAGAGCGCGAGGACGGCAAGCGCCGGATCCTCCTCCCCCAAACGGGCAAGGGCGGTGCGAGCCCGGGTGGAATGGGTCACGGAAGACCCGCTTGCGCACGGTCTCTGGCGTAATCCGCATAGGCCGCGGACGCCGCGAACACGTCTTCCCAGCCGTTCGTGAGGGCGCGCGCGATCAACATCTCGAACCCGAAAGTGGCCATTTCCGACACCGGGAGACCGTTGATCGCCTCGCCCCGCAGATCGGCCAAAACCTCAATCGCTTCAGGGAGTTGCGACCGGTCCACCGCGCCCGAGAGCCCGTAGACGAGGGCGGTGATCCCGTGAAGGGTGGTTGGATACATGTCCTGCCGTTCGGCGCGGGAGGCCGCGAGCATCGCGTCGATGCGGACCGAGGCGGCGATGTCGTCGGCGATCAGGGCGAATTCGGCGGCGGCAGCTTCCCCCACCGTGCCCGCCACCATGATCTGCCGCGTGGCCCGGTCGGGGATCGCGTCCATGATCCGAGACACGCGGGTCCAGGCGCGCGGCGTGCAGGCCACCGCCTCCCCCCGGCGGAGCGCGTCTTCGGTCGTCTCCAGAAGGTCCGGGCGGGTCTTGAGGAAGGCCGCGACCGCCGGGTGGATGCCCGCCCCCGGCGCGTAGTGGGTTAACCAATCGGTCGCGTCGGCCTGCACCACGATATGGACCAATCGGTCGGACAATGCCGTGCCCATTTCGTAGGCGACGGCGCCGTCTTCCACCATGTTGCCCGCGGCCACGATCAGAACGGAATCGGGCAATGTGTGGCGGCCCACGCGGCGTTCCTGAATAAGCCCGTAGACGGTCGGTTGCAGGGCGGGCGGCGCGGCGGTCAATTCATCGAGAAACAGGATCGCGGGGGCGTCCGTGTCGGGCAAATCCTCGGGCCGGTACCAGACCGTCTTGCCCGCGTCATGGTCATAGAATGGCAGGCCGCGCAGATCCTGCGGCTCGATCGTGGTGAGGCGAAGATCGAAGAGTTTCGCCCCAACCTCATCCGCAAGGGTCTGAATGATCTCGGTTTTTCCCACACCCGGGCGCCCGTGCAGCATCCAGCTGACGCGCAGATCGCCCGCGGATTGGGCGCCCCATCCGGCACGCAGCACGCGCAGGGCTTCGCCCGCGGACACCTTGGTTGCGTTGATCGCCATGGCCTATGCCTCCGCCGGTCTGGGAGTGATGCGCGCCGCGAGCCGGGCATGGGCCGAGACGCTGCGCGCCTCGATCCGCACCTCTCGCATCATCTCTCCGGCGCGGAGATTGGCGCGGTGGAAGTCTTGCTCCGTGAGGTCCGCGTCGAAGATCGCCGCAAGCGCGGCCCGGTCGGCGGGGTCGAGGGAAAGGACGCGGGGGTCCGGTTCGGCGGATTGGACCGACAGCAAGGTTAACGGCGGAACGCGGGCGAGTTCCGATTGCTCCGCGAAGACCATGATCTCACCGCTTTCGATGCCGTGTCGGGCCGCGATTTCTCGCAACGCGGCGCGCGCCCGGAAGGCAAAGGCATCGAGGATCCTTTCCGCCTCCGCCTCGCTCATCAACCGCTCTCGCGCGCGGTCCGACAGGCGCAGAACCTTCAGCTCCACCACCCCGATCACGAGGATCATGGCCAGGGGCGCTTGCGTGACGGGAAGGGCCATATCCCTTGAAAACAAAAGCACAATCAGGAACGGCAGCAGGGCGGCGAGGTAGCGGACGACCTGCATCTCGAAGATCAACCGCGCCCAGAGACCGACCGACCCGGCGCGCGGAATGATCTGCACCCGCCCGAAGATCTTCTTGGGCAGGGAGCGCGTTTCCAGCACGCCCGGATTGAGCAAGGTCTCTGGCGACAAAATGAACATGCGGCCCTTTCGTGGGTCATCGGGGCATCCCGGCACTGACCGGAACCATAGCGTTAATGCGCGCCACGCCAAATGCCGGTCTGGCCCCCGGCGGCACCGCATCCTATAGCTGGGACGAGGATTGAGGGAGCCGCGCCATGCAAAGGTTGGAAAAACCGCTAACCTGTTTCAAGGCCTACGACATTCGCGGTCGGCTGGACGAAGACCTGACGGAGGCCAACGCCTATCGCATCGGGCGCGCCTTTGCCGAGGTGATGGGCGCCGACCGCGTCGTGATCGGGCGCGACGTCCGGCCATCGTCGGAAGGGTTGGCGCGCGCGATCGCGGACGGGTTGATGGCGGCGGGGGTCGAGGTTCTGGACCTGGGACTGTCGGGCACGGAAGAGACGTATTTCGCCGTGTCGCACCACGGGGCCTGCGGCGGGATCTGCGTGACGGCGTCCCACAACCCGATGGATTACAACGGCATGAAGATGGTCAAAGCCGGGTCCGCCCCGATCGGCGCGGATGAGGGGATGGGCGCGATCAAGGCGCTGGCAGAAAGTGGCGCATTCGCCGATGATGTATCCGGCGGGCGCGTGACGGACATCTCCTCCACCCGGGCGGATTACGTGGAATGCTGCCTTGGCTTCGTGTCGATCCCCGACCTCAAGCCTTTGAAAATACTCGTGAATGCGGGAAATGGCGCAGCCGGCCCCACCTTCGATGCGATCGCTGAGGCGCTGGAGCGACGGGGCGCGCCGTGGACGTTTGTGCGGATGCACCACGCGCCCGACGGCACGTTTCCCAATGGCATACCCAACCCGCTTTTGCCGGAAAACCAACCGGCCACGGCACGGGCGGTTGTGGCGGAAGGCGCGGATATCGCGGTTGCGTGGGACGGCGATTTCGACCGCTGCTTTTTCTTCGACCACGAGGGCAATTTCGTGCCCGGTGAATATGTCGTGGGCCTTTTGGCGGAGGTCTATCTCGCCAAGGAGCCGGGCGCGAAGATCGTCCACGATCCGAGGATTATCTGGAGCACGCAGGACGCCATCGAACGCGCGGGCGGCCAGGCGATCATGTCCGAATGCGGCCACTCGAAGATCAAGCGCGTGCTGCGCGAGACCGACGCGGCCTATGGCGGAGAGATGTCCGCGCATCACTATTTCCGCGATTTCTTCTTCTGCGACAGTGGGATGATCCCGTGGCTTCTGGTGGCGGAGTTGCTGGGGCGGACGGGCCAGAGCCTGAAGGCGCTGGTGGCGGACCGGGCCGCGCGGTTCCCGTCCTCCGGCGAGGTGAATTTCGTGGTCGATGACGCGGCGAAAACCATCGCGCGGATCGAGGAGGAGTTCGCCCCCAAGGCCGTGGCACGGGACGACACGGACGGGCTGAGCCTATCCTTCGACAAGTGGCGCATGAACCTCAGGGCGTCGAACACCGAACCGCTATTGCGGCTGAACATAGAGGCGCGCGACGACGCGGAGGTGGTTCAGGCCGCATTGGCGGAGGTTCGTGCGTCGATCCTGTCCTGAGTGTGGATCGGGGTGGAGGATGTGATATTTCCTTCGCTTCGGACGGGAATTTCCGTCGGTTTTGCGTGGCAATAGTGAATTAACTGAGCGCTCCGATCCCGTATCTTGGGTGCGTTATCCACAGACTTATCCCCAGCATCGGGCGTCGCACGCGCTTGCTCCTGCAGCAGCCACGGCCCATGCTCTCGCAATGGGCGGGATGCGTGACACTAGAATACTGACCATCCGCGGCGCGGAGATCGTGACCGACGCCGGGCTGGTGCGCGCGGATATCCGGGTCGTGGGCGACCGGATCGACGAAATCGCGCCGGATCTGGGCGACGACGGCACGGTTCTTGACGCCAGTGGCCTGATTGTAACGCCCGGCGGTGTCGATCCGCACGCGCATATCGAACAACGCTCCGGCATGGGGCTAATGAACGCCGATACGTTCGAAACCGCGACGCGGTCTGCCGCGTTCGGGGGGACGACATCCGTTATTTCCTTTGCTGCGCAGGGCAAGGGCGACCGGCTGATGGATGTCGTTACGGATTACGCGGCGCGCGCCCGGCGCGGGGCAATGATCGACTATGCGTTTCACCTGAGCCTGTCGGACCCGAGCGTTCCGCATTTCGAGGAGGACCTGCGCGCGCTGATTGCCGAGGGGCACCGCTCCGTCAAGGTTTTCACGACCTACGACATCGCGTTGAGCCACGCGGAAATCACGCGCATCCTTGAGATCACCGGGCCCGCGGGGGCGCTTACTTGCGTGCACGCGGAAGACGACGCGACTTTAATCGAGGCGCGCAACAAACTGATTTCCGAGGGGAAAACGCGCCCCAAGCACCATGCACTTGCCCGTCCGAAGGAGGCTGAACGCCTGGCAGTTGCCCGTATTTGCGCGACGGCCCACGAGGTGGGTGCGCCAGTGATGATCTTCCATGTCACCTGTGCCGACGCGGCGCAGGAGGTGCGCGCCGCGAAGGCCGATGGCGCGCCGGTCCATGCCGAAACCTGCCCCCATTACCTGTTCCAGACGGCGGAAATCCTCGACCAACCGGGCATGGAGGGCGCGAAATTCATGTGCTCGCCCCCGCAACGCACGCGCGACGATCAGGCCGCGCTATGGGCGGCGATCGGCGATGGGACGCTTGACCTGATCTCATCGGACCATGCGCCCTATCGCTCTGACAAGACGGGGAAATTGCGCGCGGGGCCGACGCCGCCGTTTCCCGACATTGCCAATGGTCAACCGGGGCTGGAGACGCGCGCACCGCTGATTTTCGATGCCACGCATCCGGGGCAATTCACGGCACTTGCGTGTCGCAATGCCGCGGACATCTACGGCCTACCGCGCAAGGGACGCCTGGCAATCGGTGCGGATGCGGACATCACGCTTTGGGATCCGACGCGGAGCCACACCTACGGCGCGGATGATCTGCACGACAATGTCGGGTACAATCCGCATGAAGGACGCCGCGTAAAGGGCTGGCCCGTGTACGTTTTTCGACGTGGCGCGCGAATAATCGCGGACGGATCACTGACCGCCGAACCGGGCGATGGCCAATGGATCAATCGGCCCGAACCGGGCACTTACAGGAATCGGAGACTGCAATGACGGACCGCCCAGACGCGCCGAACGAACTGGCCATTACCTTCCTTTACTACAAGGATCTGCCGCGCGCGGAGGCGTTTTATCGCGACGTAATGGGCTTTCCGCTGGTGATCGACCAACAGGGCCTTGCGAAGATCATGCGCGTCTGTCCGGGCGCCCATATCGGGTTGGTGGACGAGGCCCATGGCATGAACAAATGGGCGGAGGTCAAGCCGATCCAGTTCTGCGTGCGCGTTCCGGACGTGGATGCGTGGTACGCCTATATCGAGACGCAGGACGTGGCGAACCTGTCGGAGATGTTCGTGAACGACGCCATCGGGATCCGAGCGTTCGTCTTCAACGATCCCGAGGGCTACCAGATCGAGATCCAATCGGCGACGCGACCCGGTGCCTGAGCCGATGGCGGACGAGCGATCCCTTTACGTCCTTAACCCGAATTCGTCCGAGGCCGTGACAGCCGGTATCGAAGCCGCCGTTGACCCGCTGAAAGGGTTCGGGCGCCGGATCATCTGCATGACGAATGCCCGCGGGCCGATGGGGATCGAGACGAAGGCGCAGGCGGACCTGACCATTGCCCAGACCCTGGAAACCGCCGCCCGGGTCGAGGACGACGCGGCCGGGTTCGTGATTGCGTGTTTTGGCGATCCGGGCCTGCACGCCTTGCGTGACCGGACGCGAAAGCCCGTGCTCGGCATACAGGAAAGTGCGGTCCTGACGGCCATGTCCCTGGGTCAACGCTTTGGGATCATTGCCATATTGCGAGGCTCAATCCCCCGCCATCTGCGCAGCCTCGGGGCGATGAATGTGCTGGATCGGCTCGCCGGTGACCGGGCGGTCGATCTGCACGTTAACGAGCTTAACGATGCCGGAAAGACGCTTTCGCGGATGGAAGAGGTCGGGCGCCGCCTGCGCGATCAGGACGGTGCGGATGTCCTTATCATGGGCTGTGCCGGAATGGCGCGGTTCCGCTTGCCGCTGGAGAAAGCCCTGGACATTCCGGTGGTCGAACCGTGCCAGGCCGCCGTCGCGATGGCATTGCCGCGCATCGCCCTGAACCAGACCCACAGAGTTGGAGAGACATGATGTTGGATGAGCGCGCCGCAGGCGTCTTCACGATCGCCGCCACCCCGTTCCTGCCGGACGGGGCGCTGGATCTGGAGAGCGTCGACACGATGGTGGATTTCTATGTTGAGCGGGGTGCGACGGGGCTTACGATCCTGGGCATCATGGGCGAAGCGGGCAAGCTGTCGTCGGAGGAATCCGTCGCCGTCATCGCGCGGGTGACGGCGCGCAGTGACGTGCCGGTCATCGTCGGCGTGTCCGCCCCCGGGCTTGCCGCGATCCGCGCCCTGAGCCTTGCGGCGATGGAGAAAGGGGCAGCCGGCGTCATGGTCGCCCCGCCGGGCAATCTGCGGACCGACGACCAGATTGCGTCGTATTTTCAGAATGTTGCGGATGTTCTGGGCGACGTCCCATGGGTCTTGCAGGACTTCCCGCTTGTGACGGGCGTGCAGATCACGCCGAAGGTCCTGCGGCGGATTTTCGATGCCTGCCCGACCTGCAAGATGCTCAAGCACGAGGATTGGCCGGGGCTGGAAAAGATCAGCGCCTTGCGTGAACAGGAGGCGGCGGGGGCGCGCAAGATCTCCATCCTGTGCGGCAATGGCGGGCAATTCCTGCTGGAGGAGGTGCGGCGCGGGGCCGACGGGGCGATGACCGGGTTCGCGTATCCCGAGATGATGCGCGATATCACGGCGCTGGCCCATTCGGACCCGGACCGCGCGCGCGACATTTTCGATGCCTACCTGCCGCTGATCCGTTACGAATCCCAACCCGGCTACGGCTTGGCGGTGCGCAAGTATATCCTCGCCAAACGCGGGGCGATCGCCCATCCGACGGCACGCAAGCCGGGGCCCGCGCTGAGCGAGGCGGCCATCGCCGAAATCGAGACGCTGATCGCGCGGCAGGAGGCGCGGCTTTCTGCCCTTTAGGATCAGCCCCCCTTCCGGCCCGCGCGGTTTCAGCCTAAACCGGCGCGAACGGCCCGAAGGAGGGCGAGATGACCAACCCAGCGCCCCGCTTTGCCATCGCGATCCCGATGCTGAACGAAGCCCAGACCGTGCCCGACCTGTTGGGCGGGTGCGTCGCGGCGGCGGCGCCCATTGGCCCGTTCGAGATCTGCGTGACCAATGACGGCTCCACCGACGCCACGCAAGACGCGCTGCTGGCCTTCGGGCGGGCGCATCCGCTCGCAAACCTTACCGTGATTAACCATCCGCGTCCGGCGGGCCAATCGGCGGCCATCCACGCCGCCGTGCGCGCCGCCCGCGCGCCGATCATCGCCACGCTTGACGGGGATGGGCAGAACCCGCCCGAGGAATTGCCAAAGCTGATCGCGGCCTTGCTCGAAGGCGAGGAGACCCTGGGCCTCGTGGCCGGTCAACGGGTCAAGCGAGACGACCCGCCCGCCAAGCGCATCGCGTCCAAGGCCGCGAATACGCTGAGGAAAATGCTGCTCAAGGACGGGACGCGAGATACTGGATGCGGCCTGAAAGCCTTCCGCCGCGACGCCTATCTGGCGCTGCCCTATTTCGACCACATGCACCGCTATCTTCCCGCGCTGTTCCAGCGGGATGGTTGGCAGATCGCCCATGTGGACGTGGCCCACAGGCCGCGGGTGGCCGGCACGTCCAAATACACCAATCTGGGGCGCGCAATCGTGGGGCTGTCCGACCTGATCGGGGTTGCGTGGCTGATCCGGCGCCGTCGCAAGGTCCATCCCTCCGAGGCCGAGATCACCCGCGCGGAGGGGCCGTGACCATGCAGGAGTGGCTGTTTGAGCTGTTCAACCTGGACAATTGGTTCGAGTTCTGGTGGGTCGCGCTTGGCTTCCTTGCGCAGGCCATTTTCGCGTCGCGGTTCATCGTGCAATGGATCGCCTCGGAACGGGCGGGACGGTCCCACGTGCCGATCTCGTTCTGGTACCTGTCGATCAGCGGCGGGATCTTGATGCTGGCCTACGCGCTCTATCGGCAGGACCCGGTCTTCATCCTTGGTCAGTCCACAGGCGTCATCGTCTATGCCCGGAACCTGATGCTGATCCACCGGGCGAAGAAAAAAGAAGCCGACGCGGTCCACGGCGCCCGCGACGAGCCCTGAGATGGACATCCTGCGCCACAGGTTCGCGCCCTGGGCGGTATTCGTGCTGGCGCTGGCCAGCCTGTTCGTCGGTCTGGCCGAATTGCCGGTGCAGGACCGGGACGAGGCGCGGTTCGCCCAGGCCAGTCGACAGATGGCCGAGACGCTCGATTTCATCGACATTCGGCTTCAGGACGCGCCGCGCCACAACAAGCCGGCGCTGATCTACTGGCTGCAAAGTGCCGCGATCTTCCTGACGGGAAGCGGACAGGATAGCCCGATCTGGGTGCATCGCCTGCCCTCCTACCTCGCCGGGGCGCTTTCGGCGCTGGCGCTGATCTGGGCCGGAACGCCGGTTGTCGGGCGGCGGGCGGCGGTGCTGGCCGGGATCATCTGCGCCACCATCTACATGGTCCATGCCGAGGCGCGCACGGCCAAGACCGATGCGGCCCTTCTGCTGTCGGTCATCCTTGCGATGGGGGCGCTGGCCCATGCCTTTCTGACCAGCGCGCGGAAAGTCTCGGTCGCCGCGATCTTCTGGACCGCATTGGCGGCGGGGTTCTTGCTGAAAGGTCCGATGGTCGCCGTGCCGGTCCTTGGTGCCTTGGCGTGGCTATGGGTGAGGACGCGCGATCTGGGCTGGACCCGGCGCCTTTCCCCCCTGCCCGGTCTGGCGTGGTTCGCATTGCTCGTCAGCCCATGGTTTATCGCGATCACGATCCTGACCGAAGGGGCGTTCTGGTCGGCATCCCTTGGCACCGATCTAAGCGACAAGATCACCGCGGAGGGCGAACATAGCGGCAGCCCGCCGGGCCTGTACCTGCTGACGATGTGGTGGACCTTCTTTCCGTGGTCGCTGTTTATCCCGGTCGCCCTGATCCATGCCTGGAGGACACGCGCCACGGCGGAGACGGCCATTCTGCTTGGCTGGCTGATCCCCGGATGGCTGGTGTTCGAGGCGGTGCCGGTGAAGCTCGTCCATTATACGTTGCCGCTTTACCCGGCCCTTGCGCTTCTGGTCGCGGCGGCCCTTGTGCGCATCCATGACGGGGCAGAACGGCTGGGGCGGTGGCCGCTGGCTGTCGGACTTGTGCCATGGGGCGGCGCGCTTGCGTTCCTGAGCGTGGTGGCGATCTGGGGGCCGGTGCGGTTCGGGGACGGGCTAGATATCTGGGCCACGATCGGGGGCGTCATCCTGTGCCTGTCGGCCCTGGCCGGGGCGGTTTTCCTGTGGCGTAGAGAGGTCGTCCAGGCCCTTGCCGCCCTGACATTATCCGGTCTCACGGTGGGCTGGACATTGACCGGCGCGGCGCTGCCCGCGGCGACGGAATTCTGGATCTCGGACCGGTTGGCCGCCGCGACCGCCGCCCATGGCTGCCTGAGCGGCCCGGTCGCAATTGCGGGTTTCGGGGAGCCGTCCGCCGTGTTCCGCCTTGGCACCGAGACCCTGCTGACCGACGCAGAAGGAGCGCTTGCCCATCTGTCCCAAGGCCCGGGTCGCGCCGCGTGGATCGACCCGGCCCTGGTGCCGGGCACGCCGGGGGGCGTTGCGGATGTGACGGAGGTTTCCGGCATCAACATCGGCAATTTCAGCCCCGTGACCCTGCGCCTCTTCCTCTCCCCCGGTGTACCGGCCCCGGCGGATCTGTGTGGCGGATAGGCAATCCCCCGCGTCTCAAACGCGCGGATAGCGTGTCGCGAAAGCGCGGTTGGCGTGTCGCGAACAGTCTGGACACAAGTGTCCATAAGCCCCTAGCCTGACGCGACCAAGGGAATCGCGCGGCGGGAGGACCCCATGAATTCGCATTATCGTGTTGTCGTCATTGGGGGCGGCGTTGTGGGCGCATCGGTGCTGTATCACCTTGCCAAGCTGGGCTGGACGGATGTGTGCCTGCTGGAACGCTCCGTCCTGACGGCGGGATCGAGCTGGCACGCGGCGGGGGGCATCCATGCCCTGAACGCGGACCCGAATATCGCGGCGCTTCAGGCCTATACGATCGACCTTCTGCCGGAGATCGAGAAGGAGAGTGGGCAGGATATCGGCCTGCACATGACCGGCGGCCTGACCATGGCGGGCACGCCGGAGCGGTGGGAATGGCTGCAATCGGCCTATCGGGTGTTCCAGTCCATCGGGATCGAGGATTGCCGGCTCGTCACCCCGAAAGAAGCGCACGACTTGTGCCCGATCATGACGACCGACGGCTTCCTTGGCGGGCTCTGGGCGGATCGGGAGGGGTATATCGACACGACCGGGACCGTCCACGCCTATGCCGGCGCAGCCAAGAAGCGCGGGGCGTCCGTCTTCGAGCATACCAAGGTGGAGAGCCTGGACCAGACGGCGGATGGCTGGCGCGTGACCACCAACAAGGGCGTGATCGACTGCGAGCACGTGGTCAATGCCGCGGGGCTTTGGGCCAAGCAGGTGGGGCGCATGGCGGGGATCGAATTGCCCGTATCACCGCTCAAGCACCATTACCTGATCTCCGACACGATCCCGGAGCTGGAGGCGCTGGATTTCGAGGTGCCGATGACCGTGGACCTGGAAGGGTTCACCTATATGCGGCAGGACCAGAAGGGTCTGCTGCTGGGGATCTACGAGGTCGATCACGAACATTGGGCGATGGACGGCGCGCCGTGGGATTACGGGATGGAGCTGTTCCAGGAACAAACCGACCGGATCGAGAAGGAGCTGATCCTGGGCTTTGAGCGGTATCCCGCGTTGCAGGAGGTCGGCGTGAAGACCTGGGTGAACGGGGCCTTTACCTTCTCCCCCGATGGCAATCCGCTGGTCGGCCCGGTCCCCGGAAAGCGCGGGTATTGGAGCGCCTGCGCCGTCATGGCGGGGTTCTTGCAGGGCGGTGGCGTGGGCAAGAGCCTGGCCGAATGGATGATCGAGGGGGAGCCGGAGGCCGATGTCTACGGCATGGACGTGGCGCGCTACGGTGCATTCGCAGAGAACCGGGAATACATCCGCCAGACCACCGGCCAGTTCTATTCCCGCCGCTTCGTGATGTCCTATCCGAATGAGCAGCTGCCCGCCGGGCGGCCCCTGAAACGCGCGCCCGCCTATTCGGATATGGATGCCGCCGGGGCGCGGTGGGGGCAAAGCTGGGATCTGGAAGTCCCGCTCTATTTCGCGCCATCGGCTGAGTTCGAGGAAAACCTGACACTCAAACGCTCCAACGCATTCGATATCGTGGCCGAGGAATGCCGCGCGGTGCGGGACGGCGTGGGGCTTCTCGATATCTCCGCCTTCTCCCGCTACGAGGTGTCGGGGCCGGGGGCGGAAGCGTGGCTCGACAAGATGATGGCCTCCCGCTTGCCGGGACCGGGCCGGGCGCGCCTGGCACCGATGCTCGCATCGTCGGGAAGGTTGCAAGGGGACCTGACGCTATTCAACTGGGGGGACGGCACCTATTGGATCATGGGCAGCTATTACCTGCGCACCTGGCACATGCGGTGGTTCAACGATCACCTGGAAGACGGGGTGACGATCCGCGATCTGGGGGAGGAATATTGCGGCTTCTCGCTCTCCGGCCCGAAATCCGCAGATGTCTTGCAGAAGCTTGTCACCAACGACCTGTCCCCGATGCCGTTCATGGGCTGCGCGACCTTCGATGTCGGGCTGATCCGCGCCCGTGTCGCGCGCCTGTCCGTGACGGGGGAGGCGGGATACGAGATCAATTGCCGCTACGGCGACCACATCACCTTGCGCCGGATGCTGCTGGATGCGGGCGCGGATGAGGGCATCCGCGAGGTCGGCTTCAACGCGCTTCTGTCGCTGCGGCTGGAAAAGAGCTTTGGCATCTGGTCGGCGGAATTCACCCAAGGCTACACGGCGGGGATGACCGGCATGGATCGCTGGATCGCTTGGGACAAGGGCGATTTCACGGGCAAGGCGGCGGCATTGGCGGAGCGTGACGGCAATGGCCCGGCGCAGCGGATCGTGACGCTGGAGATCGAGGATGGCGACGCGGATGCGACGGGGTATGAGCCGGTCTGGCACAAGGGCGACAAGGTCGGCTTTGTCACGTCGGGCGGGTATGGCCACACGATCGGCACGTCGCTGGCCATGGCGATGGTCAATGCCGATGTCGCGGCGGAGGGTACGGCGCTGACCACCCATATCGTCGGCGTGGAGCGTGCGGCACGTGTGATCCCCCCCTCCCCCTACGATCCGGCGGGCAAGGCGATGCGGGGATGAGCGAGCCCCGCGCCAGACGCCGCAACCGCGATGGGCCACGCCCCTCCGCCCGGTTGACGGAGTACGGGCAACTCAAGAACCCGTTCCCGCCGATGGATGTCTTTTCCGCCGACCGGATCGAGGCGATGCACGACGCCGCGTTTCGGGTGCTGGAAGATTTGGGCGTCAGGGTCCTGCTGCCCGAGGCGGTGGCACTGTTCAACAAGGGCGGCGCGGTCGTGAAGGGCGACATGGTCCATATCGGGCGCGACATGGTGGAGGCCGCCCTTGCCACGGCCCCCAAACGGATCGAGGCGCGGGCCGGCGCGCGCAAGCGGGACGTGACGCTGGAGCTTGGATCGCTGGTCTTTCAGCCCGGCGCGGGCGCGCCCCATGCGACCGACGAAATCCGCGGCCGCCGCCCCGGTTCGGCGCGCGATTTCACGGAGCTTTTGCAGCTCACCCACCATTTCGACGTATTCCAGATGCTGCCGCCCCTGGTGGAGCCGCAGGACGTGGCCACCAATATCCGCCATTATTTCACGTTGCAGGCGCAGCTTACGCAGTCCGACAAGTTTCCATTCATCTTCGCGCGCGGCACCCCGCAAGTGCGCGAAAGTCTGGAGATGTTGCAGGCGTTCCGGGGCCTGAGTGACGAAGACTTCGCCGCCAATCCCCATTGCTACACGATCATCAACACCAATTCGCCGCGCACGCTCGACATTCCCATGGCGCAGGGGCTGATTGATTTCGCCCGCGCGCGGCAGATGTCGATCATCACGCCCTTCACGCTGATGGGGGCGATGGCACCGATCACGGTGGCGGGGGCCATCACGCTGTCCCATGCGGAGGCGTTGGCGGCGCTGACGCTCACGCAACTGGCACAGCCCGGCGCGCCCGTGTGCTACGGCACCTTCACCTCCAACGTGGATATGAAATCCGGCGCGCCCGCCTTTGGCACACCTTCGCACTTCCAGGCCTCGCTGGCCGCCGGACAATTGGCGCGGCGCATCGGCCTGCCCTGGAGGTCGGCGGCGGGATCGGCGGCGAACCTCAACGATGTGCAGGCCGCCAACGAGAACCAGTTCGGCCTCTGGGGGTGCCTGATGGCGGGTGCGACGGTGGTGATCCATTCCGCCGGGTGGCTGGAGGGGGGCTTGTCCGTCTCCTACGAGAAACTGGTGACGGATGCCGAAGTGCTCAACATGGTGGCGGAGTTGTGCGCGGGTGCCCAGGCGGGAGCGGCGGAGATCGGGTTTGACGCCATCGCGGAAACCCAGCCCAGCGGGCATTTCTTTGCCGCCGCACAAACCATGGAGCGGTACCAGACGGAGTTCTATGAGCCCATCGTCCACGATTACGCCAATTTCGGCACCTGGACGGAGCGGGGGGCCAAGGATGCCTCCACCCGCGCGCGGGACGTCTGGCAGGGGATATTGGCCAATCCCGGCGCGCCCGATATCGACCCCGACCGGTTGGCTGCGCTAGAAGACTATATCGCGCGCGGAACCGGACGGGGTGGCGCCTATCCGGAGAGTTGAATGCCACGCCCCCAGCCCGTTCTGACCCGCGAAGGGAAGCCACTCCCGACAGGTCATGTGAAAGTCACGCAGCAGGATTGGCTCGCCACGGCCCGCGACGTGCTGATCCGCGACGGCGCGGGCGAGGTGAAGATCCTGACCCTTGCGCAGCATCTGGGCGTCTCCCGGTCCTCGTTCTACTGGTATTTCGGCTCCCGCGCGGACCTGTTGGAGGCGCTTCTGGACGATTGGGAGGCGCGCAATACCGCCCCGATCCTGCATCAATGCACCCTGCCTTCGGACACGATTACGGAAGGTTTGTGCAACTTCTTCATGTGCTTCGTGGACGACACGATCTTTGAGCCGCATCTGGATTTCGCGATCCGCGAATGGTCGCGCCGGGATGCAAGGGTGCGCGGCCGCATCGACGCCGCCGATACCGCGCGGCTTGCCGCCGTGACGGGGATGTTCCGCGCGCATGGTTATAACGCGGAAGAGGCCGATATCCGCGCCCGTATCCTGTATTTCATGCAGATCGGATATCACGCGCTGGAATTGCGGGAGGCGATGGAGACGCGGATGGGGCGGCTTGCGGGGTTCCTGGAGCATTTCACCGGGCGCGCCCCATCGGAGGCCGAGATTGCGGATTTCACGGCCTTCGCGCTGAAGGTCGCGCAACGGTGAAGTATTCCGCCGTCACGCTTGCCCGGGAGGCGTTGCGCGGCCATCGCCATTGGCCCGAGGCCTGGGCGAAGGCCCGGCCCAAGGCGGCCTATGACGCGGTGATCGTGGGCGGCGGCGGGCATGGTCTGGCGACGGCCTATTATCTGGCGAAGACCCACGGGCTGTCCCGCGTCGCGGTGCTGGAAAAGGGCTGGATCGGCGGCGGGAATACGGGGCGGAACACGACCGTGATCCGGTCGAATTACTTCTACCCCGAAAGTGTCGCGCTCTACGATCTGGCGCTGCGGCTTTACGAAGGGCTGAGCCGGGAGTTGAATTACAACGTCATGCTCAGCCAGCGCGGCATGTTGATCGCGGCCCACACGCCCGCGCAGATGGAGATCTGCAACCGCATCGCGAATGCCATGCAGCTCAACGGTGTCGATGGCCGCCTGATGGATGCGGAGGAGGCGGCGGCGCGGGTGCCGCTGGCCAACCAGGCTGCGGACGCGCGGTATCGGCTGATGGGTGGCATATGGCAGGGGCGCGCGGGCGTGGCGCGTCACGATGCAGTCGCGTGGGGCTACGCGCGCGCGGCATCACGGATGGGCGTCGACATCATCGAGGGCTGCGACGTGCAAGACATCGTGGTGGAGGCGGGCCGCGTGACGGGGGTGGAGACCAATCTCGGGCCCATCCGCACCAACCGCCTTGGTCTTGCCGCCGCGGGGGCCACGCCGGGTCTGGCGGCCAAGGTCGGGGTGCGCCTGCCGATCCACACCTATGCGCTGCAGGCCTTCGTGTCGGAGCCGGTGAAGCCGATCCTCGACACCGTTCTGCTTTACCTTGGAACCGGCACCTATCTGAGCCAGTCGGACAAGGGGGAGCTTGTGATCGGCGGCGGCCTCGACCGGGTGCCGACCCACGGGCAGAAGGGCAATCTTCCGGCGCAGGAACAGGTGCTGAGCGGGGTGCTAGAGATGTTTCCGAGCTTCGGGCAGCTGAAATTATTGCGGCAATGGGGCGGGGTCGTGGATGTGGTCCCCGACAGCTCTCCCATTCTGGGGCCCGCAGGGCCGGAGGGAGTGTTCCTGAATTGCGGCTGGGGGACGGGCGGATTCAAGGCGATCCCGGCGGGCGGCACGCTTCTGGCCCATATGCTGGCGACGGGCGATCACCACGCGATCTCGCGCCCCTTCGATCTGGACCGGTTTCGCACCGGCCGCCTGATCGACGAGGCCGCAGGGTCCGGCATCGCGCATTAGGAGGGAGAGGACATGCAACGCTTCCCCTGCCCTTTCTGCGGTCCGCGCGCGGAGACGGAGTTTCACTTCGCGGTGGAGGCCGGGCATCCCCGCCCCGATGGCGCGCCGTCCGACGCGGACTGGGCGGCCTACCTCTACGATGTGGACGCCCCGAAAGGCCCCGCGCGGGAGATGTGGCTGCACGTCACCTGCGGCACCTATTTCCTGATGACCCGCGATACGCAGACCCGTGAGATCCTGGGCGCGGAGGATCTGGGATGAGCGGCTGGCGGCATCCGACATTGGGGACGGAGATCGACCGTTCAGAACCCCGCCGCGCCAAGGTGGACTGGACGCCCATCGACGGGTTTGCGGGGGATACGCTCGCCTCCGCCCTGCTCGCGTCCGGCCCGCGTACCATCGCGCGCAGTTTCAAGTATCACCGGCCAAGGGGCCTTTACGGGTTCGGGGCGGAGGAGCCGAATGCGCTGTTCGACGTGGTCCGCGACGGCGTGACGGAGCCCAACGCCCGCGCTACCCTCACGCCCCTGGAGCACGGTTTGCTGGCCCGCGCCGTGAACGCGACCCCCACGGCGGAGCGGGACCGGCATCGTTGGCTGGACCTGTTGCATCAGGTGATCCCAGCGGGCTTCTACTACAAGACCTTCATGGCGGGTGGTTGGCATCTCTATGAGCCGCGCATTCGCGCCATGGCCGGGCTGGGGCGGCTTGATCCGAACACGACGCCGCCCGCAGAGGTGCAGACGCGCCACGCCACGTGCGGGACGCTCATCATCGGCGCGGGCGTTGCGGGGCTGGTGGCGGCGCGCAAGGCCGTGGACGCCGGAGAGGAGGTCTGGCTAATCGAGCAATCCGCGCATCTGGGCGGGGCGTTACGGTGGCGCGGCGGTGTGATCGACGGCGCGCTGTGGTGGGATTTCGTTGAGGACACGCGGGCCAGGGTTCTTGCATCGGGAGGCAAGATCCTGACCGGCACGACGGCGTGGGGGGCGTTCGATCACGGGTTGATCGCGGCGCATCAGGCGGAGGCTCACCTGCATTGGCAAATCCGTCCTGGGCGCACGATCTTGGCCACCGGTGCGGTCGAACGCCCGCTCTGGCCCGCTGGCAATGATCGGCCCGGCGTGATGTCGGCGGAGGCGGCGCATTATTACCTGACACTCTACGGGGCCGTGGCGGGGCGGCGCATCGTGCTGGCGACAGGCGCGGACTCGGGCTACGCCACCGCCGCCGCACTGGCGCAAGCGGGCGCGGTCGTGACCTTGGCCGACCGCCGGGCCGAGACGCCCGATGCCCCAACGGGGGTGCGGCACTTGACGAACCAGCGCCTGCAATCGGTGCAGGGGCGGCGGGAGCTGTTCGGTGTTACCCTGAACGACGCCTTCCACAGCGCCGATACGCTCTTGGTTTCCGGCGGCTGGACGCCGTCCGTGCATCTGCATTGCCAGGCCGGCGGGAAACTGGATTGGGACGCGGGCAAGGATGCGTTGGTGCCACGCGCCGGCACGTCGCACATGGAGGTCGTGGGCGCCGCGAATGGCGCGTTCGGCCTTGGGGCGGCCTTGGTTGAGGCCGGTGTGACCTCCGCTGACACAACCGATTGGCATTGGCACCCCGTCCGTCCCTACCCGGAGCAGAGGGGTCGCATCTGGATCGATCTGCAAAACGACGTGACGCTCAAGGACGTGAAGTTGGCCGCGCGGGAAGGGTTCACCTCCGTCGAGCACCTGAAACGGTACACAACACTCGGCATGGCGACCGATCAGGGGCGCACCGCGAATTTCACGGGGCTTGCGGCGATGGCTGACGCGACGGATCGCACGATCCCCGAGACCGGGACCACGACCTTCCGACCACCCGTGCAGCCCCTGGCCCTGACCGTGCTTGGCGGGCGTCGTCGGGGCGATTTGTTCAACCCGCCCAAACGTCTGGCGTTGGAGGAGTTGCACCGCACGGCGGGCGCGCAGTTCCGCGAATATGGCGGCTGGCTGCGTCCATCAGCATACGGGGAAGAGGAGCGTGACGCCGCCCTGTCGGAGGCCCAGGCCGCACGCGACAACGTGGCGATCTACGATGCCTCCCCCCTCGGCAAATTGGAGGTGATCGGCCCCGGCGCGCCCGCGCTTCTGGATTTCGCCTTCTACAATCGCCTGTCGACCCTTGAACCGGGGCGCGCACGGTATGCCTTTCTTCTACAGGAAAGCGGGATCGTGTTCGATGACGGCGTCGTGCTTCGCCCGGCGGAGGACCGGTTCATCGTCTCCGCCTCCTCCGCCCATGTGGATGCGGTGCGCTTCATCCTCGAAGACCCGCGACAGGATCGGTTCGACCCGTCGCAAGTGGCGATCCATGACGTTACGCAGGCCTACACCACCTTGACCGTGACCGGCCCCCGCGCGCAGGACCTGCTGCGGGCGGCGGGGATCGCGACCGACATTCCCCATATGGGCCTGGAGGAGGTGACGCTGGACGGTTTTCCCCTGCGCATCGCGCGGATCAGCTTCACCGGGGATCGGTCCTTTGAGCTGTCGGTTCCCCTGCCCAAAGGCCCCGCGCTCCATGCCCGTCTAGAATCGGCGCGCACCAAGCTGAACGGGCACTGGATCGGGTTGGAGGCGGTGATGATCCTGCGGGCCGAGAAGGGATACATCCTTGTCGGCAAGGACACGGACGGATTGACGATGCCCCAGGATCTGGGCTGGGGCGGGCCGAGAGACCGGCGCGAGGATGATTACCTTGGCCGCGCCTCGCTGCGGACGGAGGCCGCGAATGCGCCCGATCGCAGGCAATTGGTGGGCTTGCGCGTCGACGGTGAGGCCCTGCCGGTGGGCGCGCATCTGGTGCCGCTGGAAGGGCCGCGACGGTCGCTTGGGTTCGTGACGTCGAGCCATGACAGCCCGGCGCTTGGGCGGCCCATCGCCTTGGCGCTTCTGGAGGGCGGCGCGGCGCGGATCGGGCAGAGCGTTGGGGTGTTTCAGGATGGCATCGTGCAAACCGCCACCGTGACCGCGCCCTGCGCCTTCGATCCGGAAGGGGAGCGCCTGTGATGCGGGAACGGGACTGGACGAACCGCCCGCTGGCGGTGGGTCAGCGGATCGAAGCGGCGGGCCTTGTCGCGGAACGCGCCGCGCCGGAGCAAGCCTGCCTCGTATCCGGGGATCTTGAGGCGGCCATTGCCGCGCTCTGCGCCGGCGCGCCCTTTGTAGGGCTCGATCAGGACCGACCTGAGCGAGCCGCGATCCGCATCGCCCGCGACCGCGTGATGTTGGTCGGGTGCGAGGCAGGGGCGGAGTGGCGGGACGGCTACGCGATCAGCCCGGCCACGGGGCTTTACGCACGCTTCGACCTCAGCGGACCGGGCGTGGCTGCGGCCTTGGCGGAGGGGACGAGCGCGGATCTGGAGGCAGGCTCCCCCTCCGCTGCCGTGCTTTTCGCCGGGTTGGTCTGCCTGTTGACCCGGCGCGGGGAAACAGCGGAGCTATGGGTGGAGGCCGCGCAGGCGACCTACATGACCAGCTGGCTGGCGGGCCGTCAGTAAGGCTGATCCACCGGATCGAACCGGTCGAGCTTTTGCGCCGCGATCTTCTGCAACACGTCGATGGCACCCGCCACGTAATGTTCCGCCGTGATGCGGCCCTTCTCGGCATTGGCCAGGTGCGCCTCCCCGGCGACGCCGTCCGGGTTCACGTCCGACGCGATCCAGCCGTGCGCTATGGGCCCCACGGGCGGTATTTCTCCCTGCTGGTGGGTCCAGCGGAAGTCCTGTGCCTTGGACATGTCGACAGTATCGGGCCGGAAATGCAGCATCAGCGACGTCTCATTGTCGCCGCCATGGATGCCCTGCGCCAGTTCCTGTTCGGAATAGACGCCCTCGGGCATACCCGTCGCCCCCCATCCCATGCGGACGCAGAACATGCCCGCCCGCACCCGCAATTCGCGCGCGATGATGGAATTGAGGTCCATGTTGCCGCCATGGGAATTGACGATCAGCATCTTGCGCACACCCGCGCGGGCCACCGACAGCCCGATTTCCACCCAGGCCCGGAGCGCCGTGTCCGCGGTCAGGGTCAGGGTGCCGGGCGCCCAAAGGTGCTCGTTGGATTTCCCCACCGCCTGGATCGGCAGGAGGCGAATGTCGAGGTCCTGCGGGCATCGTTCGACCAGCAAATCGCACAGACCCTGGTTGATCATCGTGTCGACACCCACGGGCAGATGGGGGCCGTGCTGTTCCACTGCCGCGGTGGGCAGGATCGCGATGGTGCGGTCCGGGTCGATGCGCAGATCCGTGGCGGGATAGTCGATCCAATAGCGGCTCATTGGGCGGCGGCCTGCGCCATCGCGGGGGCCGTCCGCGTGCCGCCGATCAGCTTGTCGGTCTTGGCCGCGACGTTCCGCAAATGCGACTGCAACTGCGCGTCCGTGGCACTGTCCATCAGGTAGGTGGCGGCGAAGATCTTCCGCGCGCGGGGCTTGATCAGGAAGCCGACCCCGCGCAGGAGCGTCCGTTTGCCCGGTGCGCCGACGATCCGGGTCAGCCACCAACTGGCCCCGCAGGTCGTGAACACCCCCATGCGTTCGATATGATGGAGGCCGGGGCGGATCGTCTCCCCCTCCGCCTTGGGCATGAGGAAGGCGACATCGGGCAGCAGCACGCGGTCGAGCCAGCCCTTCAGCATCGCTGGCAGGCCGTACCACCATGTCGGATAGACGAAGATCAGCGTGTCACACCATTCCAGGTCGCTGACATGGCTTTCCACCGGCGCGCGGTTCGCGGGCGCATCCAGGTAATCGGACCATTCGCCATTGCTCAGCACCGGCTGGAAGCCTTCGGCGTAGAGGTCGCGCAGGCGCGTTTCCGCCCCCGCCGCGTTCAACCTGTCCATGACGGTATCGCGGACGGCGGATGCGAAGGAGCCTTCCTTGGGGTGACAATAGACGACCAGCGCGCGCATTTCAGAATGCCTCCATTTCCTTTCTCACACGGGACAGGAACACGTCACGCCCGTCAGGCGTGATGTTGTTCATGTCATACTGGGCGATGTACCGGACTTTTGCCGGTCTGATGGACCCCAGGACCACCCGTTTGATGAGCTTTCGCGGCGGGTCCCCAGCCAGGAAGGCCCGCATCGGCGTCGCTCCATATGTCGTAACTGCCGCAACTTTGCGGATGTTGTCGAGGCACATGTTCAGTTTTCCGTCCTCAATGGTGAAAAGGACGCCGGGCAGAAGCACCCGGTCGAACCAGCCCTTGAGGATCGCGGGGAAGCCGAAATTCCACACCGGGAAGCAGAACACGAGCGCATCGGCGGCGCGGACCCGGTCCACGTAGCCCTGCACCGGCGCGGTGTTGATGGACGTGTCGTGGTAATTACGCCGCTCTTCCATCGACAGGACGGGGTCGAATTTTTCGGCGTAGAGGTCGCAATCATCCACCTCCCATCCCTGCGCACGCAGGGTTGCTGTCACCGTGCCATGGATCGCCGCGTTGAAGCTTTCCGGCACCGGGTGGGCGTAAATGACCAAGGCGCGCGGCATCAGAATTCAAACCCCGCCGCGTAACGGTGAAGGCCATCGAAATCCGCCTTGCCCACGGGCGCACCGGCCATGCGCAACGTCGCGTAGCCAAGGCTGAGGTGGAAGAAGAAGTTCGGCAAGGCGAAGCGCGTGACGTAATCGACCGCGTCTTGCGTGATCCAATGTTGCCCCGCTTCGTGCCGGATCGTCACACTGCTGCGCGCGCTGAACGTGGCGGGGTCGATGCCCGCAAGCACGCCATCCGCCATCTTTGCCTGCTCACTGAGCGCCGCGCCGGTCAGGGCGCCATCGGGCAAATCCACCACCTCCTGCCCCAGCACGGGCAGCGTGGCGCGCAGGGAAAATCCGATCGCGCATTGGAAGTGTTCCGACCCTGAGAACCCGCCCGCCGCCAGCTTGCGGTCAAGCACCCCGTCGGCCTGCCCCTGCACCAATGCGCGCAATCGCCCGAGGTAGTGACGCAGTACCGGGACCGTGACCGCGTACAGGTCTGTCACTCCGCCGCCGCTTTCGGTTGCAGGCCGGTCCAGGCGTACATCTTGTCGTATCCCCAATCGGGGTCGTGCCATCCGATCATCTTGCCGGGATTGAGAAGGCCCTTGGGGTCGGCCTCTCGCTTGAACTCGAGCTGGCGTTCATCGACTGCCTGCCGCCCGCCTTCCTCCAACGTGTAGCGGTGGGGGTTGAAATTCATCGCGCCTTCCGCCTCGTGGGCCGCCACGATCTCGTCCAGGCGCGCTTCGGTGGAGAATTTCACGAGGGTCAGACCAGCCATGGACACCTTGCCGCCCATCCGCATCACCTCGATATGTTGCAGGCATTCCGGGCTGAGCTTGTCGCGCATCTTCAACGCGAGGGCCACCGGATCGTCGGTGCCATAGGCGATCTGCAGATAGGTGATCGACGGGTCGACCTTGAGCGCCCGGAGGGTCGTGTGGTTCCAGCCGTATTCGAACACATGGCCCGGCGTCTTGGGCCAATCGTTGTCGTCGGAGCGATAGATCACCCGCGCGTTGTAGGCGTTCGTAAACGTCTCCCACCCCGGCATGGAATGGGGGGCGACCATCAGGGCGACGAGGGCATCGCTCTCCTCCACATGGGGGGCGACGCGCTGGAAATAGGCCTTGGCGATTGGATTCTCGAATGCGGTGACGAGCTTGAGGAGCAGGCCGTCACAGGACGCAAGGTCATAGGAATAGTGCAGCGCCTCGTCAAACGTGTCGAAGGCTACGAACAGGCCCACCCAGTCGTAGGCCGGGGCCAGCGGGATCTCGATTTCCGTTATGATCCCATTGGTGCCATAGGCATGGGAGACGCGGTGCAGATCCTCGCCCGTGATCTCCATCACGCGGGGGCTTTCCTCCATCGTGACGACGCGCAGGCGGATGATGTTGCCCACGTCGCGCAGCGCGCCCCAATGGACCGACCCGACGCCACCGGAGCCGCCGGCGATGAACCCGCCGATCGTCGCCGTGGCCCATGTGCTGGAAAACATGCGGATTTCCTGGCCGGTCTCATTGGCTGCCGCGTCCAAATCCTTCAACAGGCATCCCGGCTCCACCACCACGCGCCCGGGCTGGATGTCCTTGACCGCATCCATCTTGTGCAGGTGCAGGACACAGCCGCCCGCAAGTGGCATGGCCTGCCCGTAATTGCCGGTGCCGGTGCCCCGCGTCGTGACAGGGACATCGTGGGCGAAACAGGTGGCGAGGATCGTGATGACCTCCCCCTCATCCTTGGGGGTAGCAACGAAATCGGCGGTCACGTGGTCCAGCCGGTCCTTGAGGACCGGCGAGTACCAGAAGAAATCGCGCGACTTGGATTTGACGGATGCGGGGTTGAGATCGACCTCGATCCCCTTGGCTTCAAGCGTGTCGATTGCGGCCTGGATATTCATGGAGCCTCCATCAGAAAGTCGAGTTCGGCGTAATCGGGCAAGGAGCGGTCGATGGCCTTGCCATCCCGCATCACGATCCGGTCGGATTGCGGGCGCGCGAAAAGCTCCGTCCATTCGCGCGCGCGGCAAATCACCAGATCAGCGGGCGCGCCGGGGCTGAGCGCGGGCGCTTCAAACCCGCAAGCCTGCGCCGGGTTGCCCAGAAACGCATGGGTCCAGTCGTCGGCAGAATGGTCCAGATGGCCGATCCGCGTGGCTTCCCGCATCACCTCCACCATGTCCATGTCGCCGTAGGCGTAGAACGGATCACGCGTGTTGTCGGAGGCGAAGGAGACGTTGATACCACGCGCCTTCATCTCATGGACCAGCGTGATGCCCCGCCCGCGCGGGGTGCACCCGCCATGGCGATCCTGAAGGTAGAGGTTGCACATCGGCAGGCTGACGACATGCAGGCCCGCGCGCGCCACAAGGTCCATGGTCGCGTCCGCGACGGCGTCTTCCATCACCGATAGCGAACAGAGATGCCCCACGGTGATCTTGCCCTCAAACCCCATCTCCAGCGCGATCTCCGCGATGTCGCGAAGCGTATTGACGCTCGGGTCCATCGTCTCATCCACGTGGAAATCAAGGTCCATGCCCCGGTCCATCGCCGCCGCGAAATAGGTCTTCAACCAATCGCGCAGGTCCGGTTCGGGATAGGTCACGGCCCCGAGCACCCCGTCATGGGCGGCCACCAAATCGGCGCAGACCGCAACCGCGCCGACGTCCTGCGCCATGTCGATGCCGGTCAGAACCGACGCCTGGAGCGCGATCCGTCCCGCCCATGCGTCGCGCAATTCCGCGAAGACATCCCAACTGATCCGCGCGTCATCCGTCTCCCCGAAATAATCGAGATGGGTGCGGATCGCGCGGGTGCCATGGGCATAAGCGCAGCGCAGGCTGAACGTCATCCGGGGCGGCAGATCGCGCGCGTCCCATTTGCCGGGTTTGTCGTCGCGCACCGTTTCCAGCGCGCCGTCGAACGTGCCATCGGGATTGGGGGAGCGGGGCCAGATATGGCCCTTGTCCAGATGGGTGTGCATGTCGACGAAGCAGGGAAAAACCATCGCGCCACCCATATCGACGGCCTGTCCGCCCGATGCCGCGAGCTTGCCGCCCACCACGGATAGGTCCGTTTTCACCAGCCCCGACTGTCCCACAAGGCAGCCCGGTATCGTCACATTCTCAAGTCGCACATCGCCAGTGGGCAGAGCCTTGAAGTCCAAATCCTACTCCCGTTTCAAGGCAGATTCGTGCCATTTGCGCAAAGCCAGATGGGCCGTCAGGGACGTCGCGGCATAGATCACCACCCCGGTCGCCGCGATCAGGATGAGGGCCGCGAACATGCGCGGGATGTTCAGGCGATACCCGGCCTCAAGAATGCGGAAGGCAAGGCCCGAGGCCATCCCGCCCGAGCCCGCGACATATTCCGCCACCACCGCCCCGATCAGCGCCAGGCCCCCGGCGATTTTCAGACCGCCCAGGAAATACGGCAACGCGGAGGGCAGTTGCAGGTGGATCAACCTTTGCCACCGGCTTGCGCGATAGATGCTGAAGAGGTCCCGCAGATTGTGATCCGCCGATTTCAGCCCCAGCGTCGTGTTTGCCAGCACCGGGAAGAACGCCACGATCCAGGCACAGAGCAGAAGGCCCACCAGACGGTTCTCGATATAGATGAAGATCAGCGGCGCGATGGAGACGATGGGCGTGACCTGTAAGATCACCGCGAACGGCGAAAACGACATTTCCGCGAATTTCGATTGCGCGAAGAGGATGGCAAGGCCGACGCCCCCGATCACCGCCACCAGAAGCGCCAAAGCCGTGATCTTGAGCGTGACCAGCAGCGCGGAGAACAGGATCTCTCGGTCGGTCCAGAGCGTCTCCAGCACCAATCCCGGGCCGGGCAGCACGTAATGGGGGATCTCGTTGACCGTCACCACCCGGTGCCAGATGAAGATCGCAAGCGCCATGACGACGAAGGGAATGACCCAACGCGCAATCGCCTCGTTCCGCTGGCGGCGCGCGATCCGCTCCTCCTCGGGGTCGATGAGGGGCGCGGCGGGGGATTGGCCGGTGCGGGGTCCGTCGATCACTGCCATGTCAAACCGCCTCACTTTCCGGGTGCAGGGTCGCCTGCAACGCCTCGGATGTCTTTTGCGCCATGTCGACATAGGCGTGCGAATTGCGCCAATCCGCGCCGCGGGGATAGCCTTCGGGGACCTGCAATTCCGTCACGACCCGACCGGGGCGCGCGGCCATGACAAGGATGCGGTTGGACAGGAACACGCTCTCGAACACCGAATGGGTGACGAAAATCACCGTCGCGTTGGTCTTGGCCTTGAGCGACAGCAGATCGTCGTTCAACTTCTGGCGCGTGATCTCATCCAACGCGGCGAAGGGCTCATCCATCAGGATCAGCCGTGGATTGGTCACCAGTGCCCGGGCGATGGACACGCGCATCTTCATACCGCCCGACAGCTCCCTCGGGTAGCGTTTCTCGAACCCTTTCAGGCCCACCAGCTCCAACGCCTCGTAAATCTGGTCCCGGCAAGACGTGAAGGATTTGCCACGCAGGCGGAACGGCAGCCAGACGTTCTTTTCCACCGTCGCCCAGGGCATCAGGGTCGGTTCCTGGAAGACGACGCCGAGATCCTCGCCATCCGTGTCCCCCACCCAATTGATCAGCCCCGTGGTCGGGCGCATCAGGCCGGCGATCAGACGCAGCGCCGTCGATTTCCCGCAGCCCGATGGGCCAAGCAAGGAAATGAAATCCCCCTGGTGCACCTCCATCGACATCTGGCGCAGCGCCACGACATTGCCCGTGAAGGTCTTGTCGACCTCCGTCATGCGCAGGATCGTCTCTGGTGTGTCGGCGATGGGGGCTGGCGCGGTCACGGGCGGGGACAAGGTCCGGGGGCGTTTCAGGGGGATGCCGCGCGCGATGGATGCCGCGCGCGGTCGGGGTCAGGTACGGTCCTCAGGGACGAATATCGTTGCCGAGGCCCTGATTGACGAATTGGGTCGTATAGGCGCCCGAGATATCGAGGCCTTCCGGCACCACACCCGCTTCGACCATCGTGGCGTAGAAGTCCGCCATCCGCTCATCGGTCATCGCACCGATGCCCAGCTCCGTCGTATCACCGGAATCGACGATGCCGTTATCCAGCATCGCGGCCACGGCGAAGTCGATGGCCTCCTGGGTCATGTCGGGATTGTCCGCCATGATCAGCTCATTGGCCGCCGCCCGGTCGCCATACATGTAATTGGCCCAACCGAGGATTGATCCGTTGACGAAGCATTCCACCACGTCTGGCCGCTCCTCGATCGTGTCCGCAAGGGTCTGGACCGTCGTGGAATAGGCTCCGAACCCGGCATCCGCGATCAGGTAGACGTCGGGGGCCCACCCGGTCTCCCGCTCGATCGCGAAGGGCTCGGAGGACAGATATCCCTGCTGCGCCGCATCCTCGTTCACCAGGAACGGGGCGGAGTTGAACGTGTAGGTCTGGCGCTGGTCATCGGTGAACCCATAGGCCGATTTCATCCACTCGTAATACGGCGCGCCGTCCTGCACGATCATCGTCAGGTCCGTCAGCTCCGCGAAGGAGGAGACGCGGCCCGGATGGGTCAGGATCACCTGCGGGTCCTTCTGGAACGAGGCCATGACGTTGACGAGCGGCAGCCCCTCCGCCACGCCGAACAGCACGTCGAGCGTCCCGCCCATGTAGAAGTCGATCCGACCCGCCAGCAGCAGCGCCTGGTTGTTCACCTGCGGTCCACCCGGAACGATCGTCACGTCCAGCCCGCATTCGGCATAGGTGCCGTCGGCGACCGATTGGTAGAAGCCGCCATGTTCGGCCTGCGCCACCCAGTTCGTCCCGAAGGAGACGGATGTCAAATGGCCATCGGCCAGCGCCGGTCCGGCGGCCAGAATCGTCGCGGCCATCAGGCCCGCGCTCGTGGAAAGTCGTTTGGTCATCAAAACCCCCTGTTTCGCCATCGCAGAACCGACTGAACGGGTCCGCGTCTTCGGCTTCAAGCCGATGGCAGGCGCCGTCCTGTGCAGCCAGGTCCCTGCCTGTTTCTTAGGCGACATTCGCGCGCCCTGCTCAAAACCGTAGCAGGTTACAGGCGCATTCCAAGGCAAGATTTGCGCCATCCGCCCGTGTGGGGTTCAATGGCGCGACCCCGAAAAGGCCTGCCCCATGCGCGTTCTCTCTCCCCCCTCCATCGCCGCGCCCTTCGCGCGCTATGCCCACGGCGTCGAAGTGCCTGCCGGATACCGGTTGGCGGTCACATCCGGGCAATTGCCCTTGGCAGCGGACGGAACGGTTCCGGAGGGCGCGAAAGCGCAGGCGCAGCTGTGCTTTGCCAATTGTGCCGCCATCCTGGCCGAGGCCGGGATGGGTCCGGGCGATGTGATCCGCATCAACGCCTTCGTCACCGATCGCGCCCATATGGCAGGCTACATGGAAGCCCGCGATGCATGGCTTGCGACGGTTGACCGCCTCCCCGCCTCCACCCTCGTCATCGTGTCGGGCTTCACGCGGCCCGAATTCCTGGTCGAAATCGAAGTGACCGCCGCCGCGCCGTGAGGGCAGGATCCTCACGCCCCCCCGCCCCTCTTTGCTTCAAAAATACCTCGGGGGGGAGTCCGCAAGGACGGGGGGCTGGCCCCCCAAAAGGGGTGGGTGGGCGGGCCCACCGGCCCCTCACAAATCCACGCGCCGCCCGGTCCGCACGCTTTCATCGGCGGCCAGGCAGATCGCCAGGGACCGCACGGCATCGTCCATGTGCCGCGTCAGGTCCAGATCCTCCAAAATCGCACGGCGCATGAAAGCCTGCTCTGCGTCGCACAATTCCTGGTGCCCCGGCTCATCGTCGAGCGCGATCAACCGGTCGCCGTCCGGTCGATGCACCAGCAAACCGCCCACTTTCGTATGTCCGTCGATATCTGCGCTGTCGCCTCGGTCGCCTATGTCCGCATCGGTAATCGACACCGACCCGTTCCGGCTCACCACGTCCTTCACGAAGAACGCGGTCTCGCTCATCATCGGCCCCCACCCGGCCTCGTACCACCCGGCGGAGCCGTCGTCGAAGATCACCTGGAACTGCCCGTAATTGTACATGTCCTCCGCCACCTCCTCGGACAGGCGTACCCCCATCCCGTGGACCGCGACGGGGCGCGCATCGGTGATCTGGCACCAGACATCGACGTAATGAACCCCGCAATCCACGATGGGGGACGTCGTCTCCATCAGCGCCTTGTGTGTGGCCCATTCCGCGCCGGTCGATTGCTGGTTGAGGTTCATGCGGAAGACATAAGGCCCGCCCAGTGCGCGCGCCTCCGCGATCAGGCGCTGCCAGCTTGGGTGATGGCGCAGAATATACCCGACGCAGAGTTTCCGCCCGGTGCGCCTGGCACAATCCACCACGCGCGTCGCATCAGCCACGTTCGTCGCAAGGGGTTTCTCGACAAAGACATGGGCGCCCGCCTCCAACGCTGCCACGGCCAGGTCGGCGTGGCTGTCGGAGTAGGTGGCGATCACGACCAGATCCGGGGCAAGCGCCATCCCCTCCTCAAAGGACCGAAGCTGGGGATATTCCGCGAGCGCGTCCGGCAAGTCGACGGGTGATCGGTTGACGAGGCCCACGATCTCGACCCCGTCCGCGGCATGGTGCGCGAGTGCATGGCTGCGGCCCATATTGCCCAGACCCACGATAAGAACTTTCACTGCATCGCCCTCCCCATCGGCGTGCCTTCAGCTTTCCAGCCGCCGCGCCTCCCCGATCTCGACCTCGCGGCCCAGGATGCGGGAGCGGACGGCCGCGAAGGCCATGGCAAGAGAGCGCAGGTTTTCCGCCGCGCCATTGGACGGCTCCCGATCCTCCTCGATCGCGCAGAGCAATTCACCCATCGTTCCGGCGAACCCGTCATTGAACCATTGCCCCTCCAGCTCCGGCGTCGCGATGCCCTCGGGCGTCGTCAGGGTCACACGCTGCTGGCTCAGGTCGGGACCGTCGGAGACCAGGCTGCCCGCCGTCCCGCCCACGAAGGTCGTGTCGCGCGGCCCGTGCGGAATGCCGCCGTCGAAAACGAGCGAGGCCTGCCCCCCGTCCACCCGGACCATGGCCTGCGCCAGCAGCGGCACCTTGTTGGCCTGCCCCGCCGCGTGGGTTGCGTTTGCGAATACGGCCTCAACCCGGTCGCCGAGCAGGGAATTCACGAAGTCGAACCAATGCACCCCGAAATCGTAAAGGATCAGATCCTCGATCTCATCGAAAGGGGTGCCGGCCGTCCAACCGTGGGTCCAGTGGATCGCCAGATGAACGCTGAGAATATCGCCGATATGCCCCGCCTTCGCCGCCTCGCGCATATAGGCGAAATAGGGCGCCCAGCGTGCGTTCTGGTTCACGGCAAGTTTCACCCCCTTGTCCTGCGCCTTCTCCACCAGCTTGATCCCGACATCAAGGTCGGTGACGAAGGGCTTCTGGCTCAGCACGTGCTTTCCGGCGTCGATGGCCGCGGCCATGATCTCCACCCGGTGTTCGGGGTGCAACGTCACATCGACCACGTCGATATCCGGGTTCGACAAGATGGCTTGCCACTCCTCCTCCACCCGCGCGTCGGGGCAGTATTCCGCGGCCTTCTGCTCGGCCTTGGCGCGCGTGCGATTCCACAGCGCGCCGACCTCCCACCCGGCCTTGCGATAGGCATCGAGGTGAGAGCCCGAGATGCCGCCCGTCCCGATCACCCCGATCCGGGGCCGGTACGTCTTCGGCATCGGCGGGCGATAGGCCACGTCAGGTGCCGCGATCCGGGGCAGATCGGCGGCCTTGAGGGCGTAGGTGTCACTGTCGCCCGCGTCCCTGGTTGCGTCTTCGGTCATGGCAGAAGCTCCATCGTGCGTTTCTCGCGCGCCGATAGGGCTGCGGTGTCCACGATCCGCTGCGCGATCAGGCAAAGTGCAGGGTCCAGCGGGCCTTCCGGCGCGCGCCCGTCTGCGATACAGCCAAGGATATACTCGATCGGATTTCCGCGCCCCTCGGGCAAGGGATCAACGGCGATCTCGTGCCGCTCCGGCCGGGCGCGGGTCTGCACGGTGACGGATTGCGCGTAATCCGGGCTGGCGATGGTGCCGTCGCTTCCCACGATGACGAACCCGCAGGTCGGTTGTGGTTGTGTCGTCCAGGGATCGGTGAAGGTGCCCCAGCGCGTCTCCATCTTGCTCAGGCCCTTGGCGTAGCGCACCACGGCGATGGCGTGTTGATCGACCTCGATCCCCGGCGTTTCATCCACGGTGCAGGTGACTTCCAGCGGAGCTTCGCCGCCCATGTACCACGTCCCAAGCGTCGCACCGTAGCCCATGTAGTCAAGCAAGCTGCCCCCGCCCGAGGCTCGCTTGTACCACCAGCTGTCCGGCTTCTGGCGCTCCACCTCCTCCGGGCTGACCTCCACCTTGTCGGCGAGGTGGTAGAGCGGACCGCGATTGCCGTCGTAGAAATGCACCTCGCGCAATTCCCCGATCATCCCCTCATCAATCAGGCGCTTGGCGGTCAGGTGCGACTCGACCCAAGCCAGTGGCCAGTTGATCGCCATGATCTTCCCCGTCCCCTCCATCGCCCGCATCATCCGCCGCGCATCGTCGGCGCTTGCGGCAAAAGGTTTTTCGACATGGATATGGACGCCGTGGGGGGCGAGGCGTTCGGTCATGTCCGCGTGGTCCGCCGTGGCACAGCACAGGATGGCAAGATCGTAGGGACCCGCCTCCATGCAGGCGTCGAAATCGGTGAACACCCGGTCATCGGGCACCTTGAAGGTGTCGATGGCACCTTGCATCTTTGCCCGGTCCGGGTCGAACAGGCCCGCGATCTGTGCCTCCGGATGCGCGTCCACCATCCGCAGAAGGTCGCCCATATGCATGTGATCGAAGCTGATCCCGACAACGCGATAGGTCATGTCATCTACTCCCCGTGATCCGCACATAAAGCGCCGTCACCAGCAAGATTATCAAGCCGAAGAGCGCGATCCGCGCGCCTTCCGGCATCTGCAACAACGTCAGCATCGTATCGATGACCCGTAGGATCAGCGCGCCCACGATGGCCCCCGCGAAGCTGCCGCGCCCGCCGAAGATCGACGTACCGCCAATCACCGCCGCGGCAACGGACGGCAGGAGAAGCGGATTGGCCAGTTGCAGGGACGGCGTCCGGATCATGCCAAGGTAGAGCAGACCGGCCAGGGACGCGATCAGCCCAGACAAGGCATAGAGCGCCAGGAACACCTGCCAGCTTTTCACCCCGCTCAGCTTCGCCGCATTCTCGTTCGAGCCGAGCGCGAAGAGAAGTCGGCCGAACCCGGTGAAGCGCATCAGCCACAACACGAAAAGGGCGAACGGCACGAACAGGAACAGGCCGTTGGGCAACCCCGCCGTACGGCCCGTGCCAAGCCAGACAAGGAAATCCGGGACCAGCGTTCCGGTCGAGATCACGAAACGTTGGTAGACCTGCAAGCAACCCGTCGCGATCAGGCCTGTGCCAAGCGTCATGATCAGCGGGTGCACCCGCACCACGCCCACGCCGAAGCCGTTCAGCAACCCCACCGCCAGGCCGCAAAGCATCGCGACGGCCACCGCCCCCGGAACGCCGATAAGCGGTGCGAGCGTTGCGCAGACGAAGGCCGCAATCGTCGCAACGATCCCCGCCGACAGGTCGATGCCCGCCGTCAGCATCGTCAGGACCTGGCACGCCGCCAGCATCGCGAGCGGTATCGCGAACTTGATCAGGTTGTTGACCCAGAAGGCGGACAACACGCCCGTCCTGCCGGTTCTGAGTGGCATGACGACGTAGAAATGTGCCACGATCAGAAGGATCAGGAAGAAGATCAGCGGGATCACCGGGTTGTCGCGCAGGAACCGGCCAAAGCGGACGAGGCCGCGTTCCTCGGCGGCTTCCGCGTGGATGCGCGTCTCGCTCATGTTCGGGTCCCCCTGTAGGTCAGAACCGCGCCCAGCATCACCACGGCGACCATCACGACGCCCTCCACGATGGTGGTTACATTCGGGTCCACGTTAGCGAGCGTCAGAATGGTGCGGATGATGCGCAGGATGAAGACCGCGATGATCGGGCCAAGCAGGCCCCCGCGCCCGCCACCGAGGACCACGCCGCCGAGGACAACCGCCGCGACTGAGGCCAAGAGGTAGGGGCCCGGCACCGGCTCTCCGATCCCGGTCAGCATGATGAGGCTGAGGCCACCCATACCCGCCAGAACCCCCGCTAAGGCGTATGCCGCCACCTTGGTCCAACCGACCGAGACACCGGAGCGGAAGGCGGCCAGCTCATCCGAGCCGACGGCATAGATCGACAGGCCCAGTTTCGAGCGGCGCACGGGCACCCAGACGATCGCAATGGCGATCACGATCACAAGAAGGGCGTTCGGGACGAAGGGAACAAGCGAACCGTTGATCAGGCTGCGCAGGCCCGGTGCCACCGTTCCGCCTGGACTTTCGAGGATCAGGAGCGCCACGCCCTCCCACACGAACAGCATCGCCAGCGTCACCACGATGTCGGGCACTTTCGTCACCACGATCAGCCCGCCATTGATCGCCCCCATCACTCCACCAAGCGCCAGCGTGATCACTACCGCCGGTACCGCGCCCATGCTTTGCATCAATACCGCCGCCGTCACGCCGCACACCGCCATGATCGACGCGATGCTGAGGTCGATGCCGCCCACGATCACCACGATCGCCATGCCCGCCGTGGCGAACGCGAAGGGCAGCGCCGCGCGGGCGAGGCTTTCAAGGCCGGTCGCGCCGAAACTCGGCTGGATCAGCTTGGTGACGCCCAGCAGCACGACCAAAAGCACCAGCAACCCCAGCACCCAGGCATTCTTGCGCACCGCGTTCATGATGCGACTTTCTTCTCGGTCAGCCCGTAGGCCGCGCGCATCAGCGTCTGTTCATCGGCATCGGCGGCGTCGATCACATCCACCACGCGGCCATTGAAGATCACCACGGCCCGGTCGCAGGCCAAGCGCACCTCCTCCAGTTCCGAGGTGTAGAACAGGATCGCCGCCCCCTGCTCCGCCAATTCGCGGACCAACGGGTAGATCTGCCGCTTGGTGCGGACGTCGATGCCGCGGGTCGGATCAAACAGAAGCAGGGTTTCGACCCCGTGGGCGAGCCAGCGGCCAATCGTGACCTTCTGCTGGTTGCCGCCCGACAGGCGCTGCACTTCGCCCTGGGCGCGCGTGTCGATCTGCAACTTTTCGATCGCGTGATCGACGCGCGCGGCTTCCCGCTTGCCCTTGAGCGGCCCCCAATCCCGCACCCGCGCCGAAAACGGCAACGCGATGTTTTCCCGTACCGAGCGTTCGCGCAAAAGCGCCTCGGCCCGGTCGCCCGGTACAAGCGTCAGGCCCGCGACAATTGCATCGGCGGGATGGGCGAAGTTGATCCGCTTGCCATCAACCTCGACCGTGCCGCCGCTGGCCTTGCAAAAGCCGGCCAGCACGTCGAACACCTCGTCCTGCCCCTGCCCCTCCAGCGCCACGACGCCAAGGACCTCGCCCCGGTACAGATCGAAGGTGACGTCCGTGACCTTGGGTGCGACCGCCATCTGGCGCACGCGCAGTCGGGGCGTACCTTGGGTGGCGGCCTGCACCGTCGCCGCGCGGTCCCCGAGGTCCAGCTTCGCGCCCAGCATCATTTCCACCACACGCTCCTCCACGCCCGGCTCGATCCTCACGTCGCCGACCGTTCGCCCGTCGCGCAGCACGGTGGCGCTGTCGCAAAGCTCGGATATTTCCGTGAAACGGTGCGAGATATAGATCACGCCCCGCCCCTCATCGGCCTGCCCGCGCACGACCTTCAGCACCCGCTCCACCAGGTCGGTGGGAAGCGCCGCCGTCATCTCATCGAGCAACAGGACATTGGGTTCCGCGGCCAGCGCACGCGCCAGATCGAGGATGCGCAGCGTCGCAAGTGGCAGATCGGCGATCATGTGATCCAGTCGCAGCCCCTCGATCCCCAATTCGTTAACCCAGTTAAGAAATGACTCCACCGGCGTGTCACCCAGGCGCAGGTTGTCGGACACGTCCAGATCAGGGATCAGCGAGGGTTCCTGATAGACCGGGACAAGGCCCGAGCGCCGGGCCTGCGCGGGACTGCCCACAAAGGCGCGCTGCCCGCGGATCAGCACCTCCCCCTGGTCGGGCTTGAGCGCGCCGGTGATGATCTTCACAAACGTCGACTTGCCCGCCCCGTTGGCCCCCATCAGGGCCACGACCTCGCCGCGCGCGACATGCAGGCTCGCATCGCTCAACGCCCGGACGGCCCCGAAGCTCTTGGCGATGCCACTCGCATCAAGGAGGCTCTGCCCCGTATTCTCGGCCATTGTGCCTCTGGTGTTTTGTGAGAGCGTTGGTATCCGCCCCCCGCAAGCACGCAGGGGGCGGAGGGGTTACATCAGCCTTCGCAGGCGATGATTTCCTCCATGGAGTAATCCGTCCATCCGGGGATGGAGACGGAGACGGGCCATTCCGGATCGAGGTTCGGGTTCAACGCGCCTGCGATGATCTCTTGCCCCTCTGCGGTGGTGTTCTCCCAAAGGACCGGATCGACCAGGACCGTCGTCTCCTCCGGCGCTCCGCCGTTCAGGATGTCCACGGCCAGCGCGATGCCCGCCCCGCCGACGGAGCCGGGGTTGGTCACGGCGGCGCCCTGCAAGCCTTCGGTTTCGGCCAGGTACTGCACGAAGCCCGCATTGTCCGCACCCACGATCGGCACCAGCGGCGCGCCGGATTCCACGAAAGCATCCACGATCACGTTGTCGATTCCGCTCGTCCAGACACCGTCAAACGGAATGCCCGTGGCAAGGAAATCGAACATCTGCTGCTTGCCCTGGTCCTGCTGCCAGCCGGTGAAGACTTCGTGAACGACGTTAATGTTCGGGTACTCCGCCAGGGCGCGCTGGAACCCGTTGTCGCGGTCCGTATCGGCGGACACACCCGCGATCCCGCGCATGTAGACGACGTCACCTTCACCGCCGAGCTGTTCGAACAGCCAGCGCGCACCGAGATAGGCATATTCTTCCTGGTTGTTGGACAGAATATAGGCCCCTTCCGCCGTCACACCGGCATCCACGGCGACGACGACGATGCCCGCCTCGATAGCCGCGTCGAGCGCGGAGTTCAGCGCGTCGGGGTTCGCGGGGTTCAGTACGATCGCGTCCACGCCCGCCTCGATCAGGTTATTGAGGTCTTCCAGCTGACCGGCGGCATCGGTGTTGCGGTGCGCCACGATCAATTCGGCCACGTCCTCTTCGGCGGCCGCCTGCGCGCGCATGGCGCAGATCATCTGCTCACGCCACCCGTTGCCCTGAACCGTGTTCGACACGCCGATCGTATAGGGCGAATGCCCGTCCGCGAACACGGCGCCGGGGGCCAGCATGGCCATCACGGCGGCACTTGTCAGAAGTCTTTTCATAGTCTTTCCTCCCATGGGATTTGGTATTTAGTTTCAGGGGCTTGGCACCCTCTACTTGATGTATGGTTGCAAGACATCGCGGGCCAAAAGGAAGCCGCGCTTGATCTTTTCGTCGGTGCCCTCAAACAGGCGATCCTCGTGTTCGATGATGATGGGCCCGTCATATCCGGCCCGATAAAGACCGCTGAAGAAATCCGACCAATCCACATCGCCCAATCCGCACAGGCGCGGCACCTGCCAGCCCATGCCCGTCGACATGACCCCGTTCTCGTAGAGCCCGTCGCGGTCCACCATCACGTCCTTGGCGTGGACATGGGCCATGTGGGGCCCGAATTCCTTGATGAACCGCGTCTGGTCGATGAATTGCCAGATCAGGTGGCTGGGGTCGAAATTCATGCCGACCGCGTCGCCCCATTGCTCGAAAATGCGCCGCCAGATCTTTGGGCTGTAGGCGATATTATGACCGCCCGGCCATTCGTCGTAGCTGAAGATCATCGGGCAATTTTCGAAGCAAAACCGCACGCCGGACGCCTGTGCATGGGCGACGATGGGATTGAAGATTTCAACCGCGCGAGCCCAGTTCTCATCGACGTTGAGGCTACGGTCCCCGCCCACGAATGTGTTAACGACGTTAACCCCCATCGTGCTGGCGGCGGTGATGACCTTCATCAGGTGGCCGATCACCTCCTCCCGGTGGCTCGCATCGGCGTGCAGCGGGTTTGGGTAATAACCAAGACCGCTGACCTCGATCCCGTGTTCCCGAAGGCCCCCGATGATATCTTGGCCTGCACCCGCGCTCAGCCCGTCGACGTTGATGTGCGACGTCCCCGCGTAGCGACGCTTCTCTCCGCCGCTGTCAGGCCAGCACGCAACTTCGAATGCCGAAAATCCGTTCGACCCGGCCCATGCCGCCACATCCATCAGCGCGCTGTCCTCGAACGGCGCCGTCAAAAGTCCAAGTTTCATGCCGATCCCCCGATCTCGTCCAAACTTACCCAGCGACCTTCGCGCGCCGACAGGATCACGGCGTCGCAAAACAGCATCTCGTAATGGCCATCCTCAAACGTTGCCCACGTACTGTCGTCCTGCCGTGCGCCGCTGTGAACGTCCGTGTATACTGCCCTGAAAAAGTTGAAAAAACTGTCCGCGAAGCCTTCGACGTGGCCCGGTGGCAACGTCGCGGCGCGGGTTCCGGTCTCGTTCATCAAGGTGAAGTCGCGCATCAGGATCTCGTTGGGTCGGTCACGATGCCCGACAAACAGGTGATCCGGCGTCTCACTGTCCCAGGCCGCGCTGGCCGTCTGCCCCGCGATGTCCCATTGCAGTGAGTTTTTCCGGCCCATATTGACTTGGCTCGTGCTCATCACACCGCGTGCGCCGCCGGGATAACGGACCATGATCATCGCCGCGTCGTCGGTGGTGATTTCAACGGTTTCCGCTGCGCCCGACGCGCGCCCGAATGTCTCGACCGGTCCGGTTGGACGTTTCCGTTCGGGGATGAACGTCGCCAGTTCCGCCATCACCGCGTCCGCTTTCAGCCCGGCTACGAAGCTCGTCAGATCGACCCAATGCGTGCCGATATCGCCCACCGACCGCAGCGCACCGCCCTCTTCCGCCACCAGCCGCCAGTTCCAATCGTCGTCCTTGGCAAGCCAATCCTGATGGTAGTGCCCGGTCACGAAGCGGATGTCCCCAAGATGACCGTCCTTAACCATTCCATGCGCTTGCTGGTTGAGCGGATAGAAGCGGATGTTGTAGCACACCGCCGCCACCTTGCCCGACGCCTTGGCGATCTCCACCATCTCGGCACTCTCGGCGCTGGTCATCGCGAGCGGCTTTTCGCAAATCACGTGCTTGCCGGCCTTCAAGATGGCCTTCACTTGGGCATAATGGGCGTGGTTCGGGGACGTGACATGGACCACGTCGACATCGCCGTCGCCAAGCAGATCATCGAGGTCGCGGTAGGCTTTCGGCACGCCGATCTCCGCCGCGCGGGCCGCGCCCCGCTCCGCCGACGACCCGAGCACACCGCGCACCTGAACGCCCAGCCGACGAAGGGCCTGAACATGGACGGTGCCGATGAAACCGGTGCCGATCACAGCGGCATTCAAGGATGAAAAACCGCTCATAAGCCCCTCTCAAACAACAGAATATCCCCCGTCGACCGGGATCGTTGCCCCGGTGATGAACCGCGCGTCGTCGCTGGCAAGGAACAGGGCCGGGCCCACGATATCCTCCGGCTGCCCCCAGCGCCCCATGGGCGTTCGATCCTCGATGGCTTTGGTGAATGCGGGGTCCTGGCGCGCGCGGGCCGATTGTTCCGTCACGATGAATCCCGGCGCGATGGCGTTGACCCGGATGTCGCGCTCGGCCCAGGCAATCGCGAGGGATTTCGTCATTTGCTCCACCCCGGCCTTGGACGCACCATAGGCCGGGTTTCTCGGCGATCCGAACCGCGCGTACATCGACGCGATGTTGATCACCGATCCGCCCCGCAACGCATCCTTCAGGGCATCGGCGCAGCGTAACGACCCGATCAGGTTCACGTTCACGACATGGGCGAAGAAGTCGGGATCCATCTCCTCCCCCCGGCGGGTCAGGGCGGCGCAATTCACCAAGACGTCAAGGCGGTTAACCGGTTTTGCGAAAGCCGCGACCGCGTCGGTGTCGGTGACGTCCAGCTGCACGTAGTCGAAGCGCGCTGCGTCGTCGGCCAGGGGCGCGTCCTCCAACCCCGTGATCCGCACGCGCGCGCCCGCATCTTGGAATGCCCGCGCGATGGCCGCGCCGATCCCCCCACGGCTGGCCCCCACGACCAGTACGTCGGCACCGTTGAACCGTGGCGCGCCGCTCATCCGATGCATCCTGACCCGTTCAAGCGCCCCACCTAAGTCCCCCTCTGTAATCGTTTTCAGCCGCGGGAAATTTGCGCTGGCCGGAAACTGAAATCGATTACATACTCGAACCGTGATCGGATTCGAGTCAAGCCGATAATTCACGTCGAGGGTGGAGGCCGCATGCCCCCCAAAAGTGCAACGATTCAGGACGTGGCCCGCGCGGCCAACGTCTCGACCGCGACGGTCAGCCGGGCCCTGTCCAATCCGGGCCTCTTGTCCGACGGCACCCGCGCGCAGGTGATGGAGGCGATCGCGGCGACCGGATACAGGGTGAACCAGGCCGCCCGGAACCTGCGCATGAAGCGGGCGGGCGCGGTTCTTGTCCTCGTCCCGAACCTTGGAAAACCGTTCTATTCCGCGATCCTGCGCGGCATCTCGGACGGTTTCGCGGGCAGCGACTATGCCGTGCTGATCGCCGACACCGAAAACAGCCCCCTGTCGGAGGGGGAGCTTGCGGGCAACTTCACGCAAGGGCGCGTCGATGGCGTGATCTCCCTGGACGGCGGCCTGTCGGCCCGCGCGCTCGACCAGTGCCGTGCCCAAGGCCTCGACAGCAAGATTGTCTTTGCCTGTGAATGGGTTGAGGGGCAAAGTTTCCCCTCGATCCAATCCGACAACAAGGAAGGCGCGCGCCTCGCGATCCGGCACCTTGCGGAGCTTGGGCATCGCAAGATCGCCCATGTGACAGGACCCGAGGGCAACGTGCTGACCGCCGTGCGCAGGCAGGGCATGGTCGAAGAACGCGCGCGCCTTCGCCTTCCCGCGCGGTCGGACTGGATCATTCGCGGCGACTTCTCCCTGCAATCGGGGCACGAGGCCGCCAGCCGCATCCTTGCCATGGCGGATCGGCCGAGTGCGGTGTTCTGCGCCGCCGATATGGTTGCTTTCGGGCTCATCGCCGGGCTCACCGCCGGAGGTTTGCGCGTGCCCGACGACATCTCCGTCGTGGGGTTCGATGACATCGACATGGCGCGCAGCTACGTGCCCGCGCTGACCACGATCCGGCAAGATCGGGTGCGCCTGGGTCAGACGGCGGCCAACCGCCTTCTCGACCGGCTGCGTGGCGCGCAAGCCCCCGCAAGGGAAGAGCTTTTGCCGGTGGAGCTTGTCATTCGCGGCTCCACCGCGCCGCCGGGATAGGGCCATCACGGCGCGGCTCCCGCGACCCATTGCTCCAGGTCCATGCAACACCCCGACATCGGCACGGATGCATCCGACAGCATCCAGACGACCTGCGCCGCGCATTCCTCGGCGCTGACTAAGCGGCCCAATGGCTGCTGCGCGGCCTGTGCCTCAATCCAGCCTTCGCCGTTCTCCGCGTCCCGCAGCGCGCGTTCGGATTCCGTGGCCACCCAGCCAAGGTTAATGCCGTTAACCCTGATCCTGTCGGCCATGTGATGCTGCGCCGCATTCTTGGTCAGGGTCTGGAGACCCCCCTTCGTGGCCGCGTAAACCGCAAGCTCCGCGATGCCGCAATGGGCGTTCATGGATTGGATGTTCACGATCGCGCCGCCCGCGCCCCGCCCCAACAAATGGCGGATCAGACCGGACATGAGGAAGAACGGCGCGCGCAGGTTCACCGCGATCAATTCGTCGAACCGCGCCACATCGGCATCGGTGAAAGATGCCCGTGTGGTCAGACCGGCGGCATTGACCAACCCGTCCAGCCGCCCGGCCCGCGCCACAGCTTGCGCGATCAAATCCTCCGGGGCATCGGCGTCGCTCAGATCCGCCACGATGTCCGCGCCCGGCGTCCTGTCGGTCCGGATCACCTGCGCCCCGGCCCGTTCGCATGCCAGCGCGGCGGCTGCGCCGATCCCTTGCGCGGCCCCGGTGACGAGGATCACCTTGCCGGTCAGGTCGCTCAAATCTGCACCTGGATGCGACCGCCTTCGATCCGCGCGGGATAGGTCGCAAGCGCCACGCAGGCCGGGGTTCGCAGCGCCGCGCCGGTCTTGTAATTGAACCGTCCGTTATGTTTCGGGCACTCGATTTCATCTTCAAGAACAAGGCCTTCGGCCAGATGCACCTGTTCGTGGGTGCATAGCCCATCGGTGCAGAACGCGGCGCCATCCTCGTCCCTGTAGACGGCGAAGGTGCGCCCGCCATGGTCGAACCGGATCACATCCTCCTCCTCGACCTCATCGGCGGCGCACACATCAATCCAGTCACTCATCTTATCCTGCCTCCGGCAATGCAGTTCGGTCGTGAAACCCAGCGCGGAACGGTTTCGCCCCCTCGGGAAGGCTTCGCGGCGCGCAGTAATTCGGCTCCGTCCGCTGGCGCAGGACGGCGGCGATCATTTCCTTATACGCATGGGGGATGGACGGGTTCGCGGGTGGCAGATCGTCCTTGATGACCTCATGCAGCTTGGGCAGCGCGTGGTACGGGACCATCGGGAACATGTGGTGTTCCACGTGGTAATTCATGTTCCAATAGAGCCACCGGCTGACCGGATTCATGTGGACGGTGCGTGAATTCAAACGGTGATCGAGCACATCCTCCGCCAGCCCGCCGTGCTGCAACAGACCGACCATCACCATGTGCCACGCCCCGTAAATGCGCGGCCCGCCGATCAGCATCAGGGGCAGGATCGACCAGGTCATCAGCGCCGTTAACCCTGCAGCGAGGTGGATGGCCACGAAGAGGCGCGCCCAGAACTTCACCTTCGGCACTTCCGACGTGGGGATGTAATCGGCCTCCTCCGCGTTGGGGCCGGACACGGCCTGCCGGAGCAGGATGCCGAAATGGACGAACACGTCCGGAATGCCGATGAAGGCCAGCGCCTTGCGCGCGATATCGGGTGGACGCATGAACGCGATCTCGGGGTCGCGACCGACGATGATCGTGTCGGTGTGGTGACGCGCATGGCTCCACCGCCACGCGGTTGGATTGCGCAGCACCATGAAACTGGCCAGCACGTAGACCCAATCATTCTTCCACTGGGTCTTGAACGCGGTCCCGTGGCCGCATTCGTGCCACCGGCTGTCACACGCCGATCCGTAAAGCACGCCGTAGACCGCGAAAAACGGCACGGCCCACCAACTGCCCCAAAGCGCGATGCCGCCAGCTGCGGACAGGATCAAAAGCATCAACCATATCAACGTGTCCCGGGTCGCCGGCCCGTCGGTGCGTTTCATCAGCCCTTTCATGGTCTTGCGCGGCACATCGGTGTGATACCACTCAGCCGAGGCGAGCCCGATTTCAACAGCCCGCGCGCCGTCCGGCCCGGTCAGGGAATAATCGCGCGCTCCGCCGTCCATGCTCCCCCCATGTCGCTCCAGAATACCGCACTGAAAGCGTGGCGAGGCGCGTGACGAGAGTCAATGCATTTTCGATGATTTATGATGTATCCGACGCCCGCCAAACAACGAATGAGGCCAAGACCTAGAGAAAATTGACATCACTGGCCACCCGTGAAACACATCATTTCACATCATCTGTCACGGATACTCCATGCGCCCCACCCTCCCCGACCTCGCCGAAGCCGCCGGTGTCTCCACCGCCACGGTCGACCGCGTGCTCAACAACCGCGACGGCGTCTCCCCGCGCACCCGTGCCCTCGTCCACGCCGCCGCGCGGCGCATCGGCTACCTTCCGCAGGAGGAGGAGGCGACGCCGCCCCGCCCCGTTCACCTTGCGGCGATCCTTCCGGCGGGGACGAACCGGTTCATCCGCGACCTCGCCCACGCGCTCGGAAACCAGGCCAAGGGGCAGCAGAACGTTACCCTGACGCTCCACGAACACCCCGGCCTCGACCCGCAGGATCAGGCGCGTATCCTGACGCGCATCCGCGACGTGGACGGGGTCATTGTCGTGGCGTTCAACCATCCGCGCGTCGCCGACGCCATCACCCGGCTGACCGACCGCGGCATCCCCGTCGTGACCCTCGCGACCGACCTGACCGGGACCGAACGCCTGGCCTATGTCGGGGTCGACAACGAGCGTGCCGGGCGCCTTGCGGGTCAGGTCATCGGACGGTTCCTTGGCGGCGCTCCCACCGGAAAAGTGGCCTTTTTCGCAGGCACCCTCGCCTATCGCGGCCATCAGGAGCGGGAGATGGGGCTGCGCCAGATCCTCGCACAGGATTACCCCGGCCTCACCCTCCTCGACCTGCGCGAGAACCGGGAGGACCGGGACCGCGCGCGCGAACAGACCCTCGCCCTTCTGCGCGACCACCCCGACCTCCTGGCGATCTACAACGCGGGCGGCGGCACCACCGGCATCGCCGAGGCGCTGGAACAGACCGATCGGCAGGCCAACATCGTCTTCGCCGCCCATGAGGTGACGGACAGCAACCGCGCGCTGCTGCTCAGCGGGACACTCGACGCCGTGATCGACCAGGACGCGCGGGCCGAGGCGCGGGAGGCGCTGGCGATCCTCGTCGCCCGGGCCCGCGATCTGCCCCATACGCCCTTCCCGCCCCGGCTCAGCCTGATCCTGCGGGAAAATCTTCCGATCTAGGCCGCGTTCCTTGATCTGGATCAAGGTTGCCCCGCCGACCATCGGCAAACATCGCCCCATCCACTGAACCCAAAGGGGCAGATCCCATGGCCAAGAACAGCATCACCAACGCCGCCGAACTAGTTGCGGGCATGGCCGAGCGGACCGGCTTCGACCTGACGGCACCGGACAATTACCGGCAATTCCGGTCCATGGTCATGGCGTGCCGCGGATGCAGCAACCCGGACGGATGCGCGAAGCTGCAAGAGACGGCGACGCAGCTGGACGCACCGCCAAGCTTCTGCCGAAACCGCGACAGGTTGATGGCCTAAACCTTCAGGCCACAGCCCTCGAACGCCTCGCGGGTCGCGGCCTTCTCCGCATCTGTCAGGTTCAGCATCGGCGCGCGAACCGGCCCGCCGACCTGTCCAAGCAACTCCTGCCAGTATTTCCCGTGGGCCTGCGGCTTGTCCGCGGGTTTGGTGCGTTTGAACGCCTCGCGCACCGGATTCAGGCTGTCACGGATCAGCCGCGCCTCGTCGAAACGCCCCTCGAAGGCCAGCTTCGTATAATCGTTCATCCGTTGATCGGCCGTGGTCTGGATCTGGTACGGCGGGGAAGAGCAGAGGTAGAGCATCCACCCCAACTCCTCGATATTGTCCAGCCATTCAGCCTCGGACGCGGTGGAGACGTGGATCTTGTCGCCTGCTAGCCGGGTCAGTTCGGCGTAGAGGGGGCGCGGCACGGAATACTTGATCGCCACGATATTGGGCAATTCCGCGATCCGCGCGCAAAGTTGCGGGGACATCAGGTAGCCGCTGTCGGGGTGGCTCCACATCGCGATGCCGATATCCACCCGCTCGCAGATCGCCTTGTAATAGTTGAACAGAACCTCGTCCTGATCCGTCACGAAGTGCAGAACCGGCGCGTGAACCACCACGTAATCCGCCCCGCAATCCTGCGCGTGTTGCGCCAGTTCCACGACCGTTTCGAAATTCTGATCGGACGCGGAGAAGATGGTGCCCGCACGCCCGTCACATTCCTCCACCGCGACCTCGATATTCCGCTTCCGCTCCTCCAGCGACATGGAGAAGAATTCCCCCTGCTTGCCCGCGATGAAGAACCCGGCAATCGACAGATCGTCGATCCAGTGCCGGATGTTGGACCGGAACCCGGCCTCGTCGAAGGCGCCGTCCGTGCGCCACGGATTCAAGCAGGCGGCCCAGATCCCGCGAAAATGCTCCCGCGCGTAATCCTTGGCGTCCAGGCGATTGTAGTTCATGGGGTCTCCCTTTCCGCCGCCGCGATGGCGGACCAGATCTTGCAAGGTGTCAGCGGCATGTCCAGATCCCGCACGCCCAGGGGCGACAGCGCATCAAGGACCGCGTTGAGGATCGCCACGGGCGCGCCGATCGTCCCGGCCTCCCCCACGCCTTTGGCCCCAAGGGCATTCAGCGCCGTGGGATGTTCGCTGCTGTGGATTGCCACATCCGGCATATCCGTCGCGCGCGGCAGGGCGTAATCCATGAGGGAACCGGTCAGCAACTGGCCGTCGGCATCGAACACGACCTCTTCCATCAACGCCTCGCCCAATCCCTGCGCGAAGCCGCCCCGGATCTGCCCCTCGGCAAAGGCCGGGTTCACGAGCCGCCCGGCATCGTCGACGCAGGTGGCATGGGTGATCTCGACCGCCCCGGTCTCCCGGTCGACCTCGACCGCGACGACATAAACGCCGTAACCCCAGGCCTGCCCCGCGTTCTCGTAATGGGCATCCTCGCGCAATGGCAGCGTTTCACCCTTGAGCCGCCGCGCCCGCAGTCGTTCACAGGCGGTGAACACGGCGCTGCCGCCGATGGCCGTGCCGCGGGACGCGACGGCTCCGATCCCAGCAGGGCAGGTTTCGGTATCCCCCTGCCGCACCGTGATGCCATCCAATGGCAGGTCCAGCACCTCCGCCGCGATCTGGGCATACGCGGTTTCGCGTCCGTGGCCCTGGCTGGACGAACCACTGGCCACCTCCACGCTACCGTCGGCCCGCCACGTGACGCGCGCCGTCTCGAACCCCTCGCCCGACGGCTCCAGGTAGAAGGCCAGGCCGAGGCCCGACAGCTTTCCGTCCGCCCGCGCCTCTGCCCGGCGCACCTGCAACGCGGGGTAATCCGCCGCCTCCGACGCGGCCTCAAGGGCGGCGGGGTAATCGCCGCTATCGAGATAATTCCCCGTGGCGTTCCGCAAGGGCAGCGCGCCGGACGCGTGGACGTTGCGCCGCCGGATCGTCAGCGGGTCGAGGCCCACTTTCCGCGCCGCCGCGTCCGCCAACCGCTCCATCAGGCACGCAGCCTCCGGGCGTCCGGCCCCGCGGTAGATGCCGACCGGGCCGTGGCCGTCCGGGCGAACGTCAACGCTTATGTCGAGCGTCGGGACGTCGTAGCCGCCGGGCAGAATACGCGCCGCGTTCCAACCCGGCACAAGCGCGGAATTCGGCAACCACGGCCCGACCGGAGCACGAATTTCGGCCTGCAACGCCAGGAACATGCCGTTCTTGTCGACCGCCAGCCGACCGATAGACCGGATGCCGCGCCCGTGGGTGGCCGATAGTAAATCCTCCCCCCGGTTGGCGCACCACCGCACCGCTTGGCGATGGTGCAAGGCCGCCCAGACCGCAAAGACCTCCTCGGGATAGAGCGAGGCTTTCATCCCGAACGCACCGCCCACATCGGGCGCGATCACCCGCAAGCGCGCGGGGTCGAGCCCGATGATCCGCGCCAGTTCCGACCGGCTGCGATGCGGGGTCTGGGTGGAGTGCCAGATCGTCAGCCCCTCCTCCCCCCACGCAACCGCGATGGCCCGCGGCTCCATCGGGGACGGTGCGAGGCGGGGATGCTGAACATGCACCTCCACCACGTGGTCCGCGCGGTCGAATTCCGCCACGCAATCGCCGGTACGCCAGGTCCGCTCCGCCACCGTGGCATCTTCGGCCTCACCGTCCTCGGCGATGTCCGGCCACAACGCCTCCACCCCGTCCTGGGCGGCATGGGCGGTTTCGGCCAGGACGGCCGCAATCGGCTGCCCCAGATGCAGGACGCGGCCACGGGCGAGGATCGGGTAGGGCGCCTCACGCAGGATCGGCAGCACGGGATTGACGCTCAGCTTACCCAGATGGGCCACATCGTCCCCGGTATGGATCGCGACCACGCCCGGAACCTCCAGCGCCCCGGCGATGTCGAGCGTGGCCAATTGACCGGCACCGACCGGCGCGCGCAGGAACGCGAGGTGAAGCGGCGCGTCGAGCGCCACATCCGCCACGAAACACCCCGCACCACGCAAGCGCGCCGCCGCGCGTCGGTCCGGATGGGATTGCCCGATCATGTCACTGTCCCTCGCCCTCCGCCGTGCAGACAACCATTTCGGCGGGGTGAGATAAAATAGCAAAAGACGCCGTTGGTATAATTGATCTGGATATCAATCGGCTTTGAGCTTAACGTTCGCATATGTCTGAGAGCGCAACGGCCAAGCCCTGATGGCGCGCCCCGTATCCCTCGACCGGGCCGTCAACCGCCTGAAACTCACCCAGCTTCGCCTGCTGATCGCGGTGGGCAAGCACCGGGCGATCCTTCACGCGGCGCAGGAGCTCAACATCTCGCAACCCGCCGCCACCAAGATGATCAAGGATGTGGAGGCCGATTTCGATGTCCGCCTTTTCGATCGCACCAATCGCGGGGCGATTCCCACGGCCCATGGACGGGCGCTGATCCGCCATGCGCAGCTGATCTTCGCGCAATTGGGCAATGCGGCGCAGGAGATGAAGGACCTCACCGACGGCGCCACCGGGCGTGTGGTGATCGGCACGCTTGTCGCCGGGTCCGCGCGCCTTGTCCCCCACGCCATCGGGCGTGTCCTGGCGGAGCGTCCGAACGTGACGATCAAGGTGGTGGAGGGCACGAACGAGATCCTCATGCCGCGCCTGCGCACCGGAGAGATCGACATGGTCGTGGGCCGCCTGCCCACCCATCGACACCGCCGCGACCTGCACCAACTCGCCTTGGGGGAGGAGAAAATTCACCTTCTGGTCGGACGCGCCCACCCCTTGGCCCAACGCGCCGGGCTCAGCTTCGATGACCTGCGACCCTTCGGCTGGATTCTCCCGCCTTCGGAGACCACGCTCCGCCGCCAGATCGACGAGGCATTTGTGGAGCACGATCAATACCAGCCCCCCGTCATCGTCGAGAGCGTCAACTACCTGACGAACCGCGCCCTTCTGGGCCAAGGCAAGCTGATCGGGCTGGCCCCGCGTCAGGGCGTCTTGCTGGACATCGGCACGGCGATGCTGGTGCCGCTGGATTTCGAATTGCCCTTCGGCTCCGGCCCCATCGGCGCAACCCATCGTGGCGCGGATCAGCTGTCCCCGGCGGCAAAGGTTTTTCTTCAGGCGCTGGTGGACGAGGCCGCGGCATGACGCGCACCTATCGGATCAGGACGGTCGACAATTCCGGCACGTAGCTGAGCAGGATCAGCACCGCCGCCACCGCCAGCAGGAACGGCCACAGCGCCCTCAGGATACGTCCCGTCGGCGTCTCGCTCATCGCGCTGGCGATATAGAGGCCCACACCCACGGGCGGCGTCAGAAGGCCCAGAACGAGGTTGAGCGAGATCACGACGCCGAATTGATAGGGGCTGATCCCGTAGCTTTCGATCGCGATGGGCAGCAGGATCGGCGTCACGAGGATGATCGCCGCGATCCCGTCGATCAACATGCCCACGAACAGCAGCACGATATTGACGATCAGCAGGAACACGAACGGATTGGCCGTGATTGTCGTGATGAATTCCGCCAGCCGCTGCGGCAGCGCCTCGTAAATGATGACCCAGCCGAAGACATTGGCGGCGGCGATCATGAAGATGATGAGAGAGGCGTTGAGCGCCGTGCGCTTGAACATCTCGAACAGCTTTTCGGGCTTCAATTCCCGGTACAGCAGCCATCCCAGCAGGAACGCGACAACGGACGCGACGGCGGCGGACTCCGTCGGCGTGGCAACCCCGCCAATGATCCCCCCGATGATCGCCGCCGGGATCAGCATCGCGGGCAGCGCGTACAGCAATGCCTTCCGCGCGGCCTCCGACGACAGCCACTCCCCCTTCGGGAATTGCTGCTTCAACCCGATCAGCGCGATCACGATTGCGAAACAGACCGACAGGATCAGCCCCGGAATGATGCCCGCCAGGAACATGTCGCCGATGGGGATCTGCGCGAGAACGCCGTAAATGACGAACAGCATCGAGGGCGGGATGACGGGGGCCAGCAACCCGCCGGCGGCGGTCGTGGCGGCGGCGAAGCCCCGGTCATAGCCTTCGTCCTCCATCGCGGGGACCATGGCGCGCGACATTACCGCGATCTGCGCGGCGGCGGACCCTACGATGGCCGCCATGAACATGTTCGCCAGAAGGTTGATATAGGCAAGGCCGCCGCGAAATCCGCCCACGAAAACGCGCGCCGCGTTGATAAGTCGGCGGGTCATGCCGCCTTCGTTCATCAACTCGCCGGTCAGCATGAAAAGCGGAATTGCCAGCAAGCCATAGGCCTCGATCCCCGAAAACATCCGCTGCGCGAAGCTGTCGTAGAGGATCGTGTTGTCACTCTCCCAAATATACCACATCGCGGTGAGGGCGAGCGTGATGGCGACCGGCACGGCGAGCAGGAGCTTGGCGAAGAACAGGGCTGGAGTCATAGCGGAAGCCGTGCATCGGCGGGCCGTGATGCGGCGATCAAACGACTGAGCTCAGGCACTTTATGGTTGCCAAGCCTTTCCCCAAAACAAACGAAGTGCCAAGGCCAGCCAAATCGCCGGACCGGGGGACGGTCCAGCAATGCGCGGCGGCTTCGCCTTGATTCCGCGCCGTGTGACCGGGGACCGTATCTCACGTCGCGACCTCCGGCCCACGGGTCTCGGGCGGCGAGAAACTCACCAGATGCGCCAATGCATGCAGAAAGACGCCCGCCGAAAACAGGGGCATCACCAGCCAGATCACCCATTTCGGCACGCCCAATGTGCTCGTCGGCTCCGCATAAATGAAGTTGAAAGTGGACCCCTGGAACGCCATCAGGTCCCAACCCGCCTTCGCCAGCGCCCAGGGATTGAACCAGCGCCAGCAGAACCAGACCATCGCGCAGGCAAAGACGAAAACCGCCACATCGACCAGCTTGCCCGCCACGCGCCGCGCGCCTTCCGGCAACGCGTCGGTCAGGATCGTGATCGCCACCTGTTGCCGCATCTGGATCGCGGCGGACGCCCCCAGAAAGGTCATCCAGACCATCGTGTAGATCGCCGCCTCATCCACCCAATAGATCGGTGCACCCGCCGTGCGCGTCACGACATTCAGCAAGATCAGCAGCGTGACGCCAACCGCCAGAACGGCGGCGGCGGCCAGCTCGACCCGCGCCCACAGATTTGAAATTTTGAGTAGCATCAGGGTGTTAGCCCGGGTCGCAAGCGTGCCACCCGGGCCTGAGCCTTACTCACGCGTCGCTTCGGCCACGCCGCGGATCGTCTCCAGCGCCTCGGGCGCACGCTCTTCCCAGATCGCTTCCCAGGCTTCCACAGCGTCACCGAAAAACGCCCGGTCGCCCTCGATATAGGTCACGTCGGTGCCCCGGATCTCCTCCAGCCAACCGGCATCGCGCTCCACATAGGTCTGAAGGCAGCTATCGACCGCCGCGGCCATCAGTTCCGAGATCATCGCGCGATCTTCCTCGCTCAACCCCGCCCAGACCCGGGCGGAGACAAGGCCCACCATCGGGAACATCATGTGGTTGGTCTCGATCATCGTGTCGGCATGTTCGTGATAGCGCAGCAGCACGATCAGTTCAGCGTCCATGTCGATCCCGTCGACCTGCCCGTTGGCCAGCGCGTCGAACACGGCAGGCAGTGGCATGGGCGTCGGCGCGGCCCCGATGGCGTTGTAGAAATCAAGGTTCGCCTCGAACGGCGTGATACGGATCTTCTGGCCCGACAGCCCGGCGGCATCGGTGACATCGCCGTTCGTCAAGATGTGGCGCATGCCTGCGCTGCCATAGCCGACGCCCACAACACCCAAGCTCCCGGGCAATTGATCCAGCATCGCCCGCGCCTCCTCCGAGCGCAGGATGCGCGCGGCATGCGCCATGTCGTCGGCCAGGAACGGCTGGTAGAACGTCCCGAAATCGGGTGCGCGGTTCGAGACTTCGGCCACCGTCATGAACGCCATGTCGAGCGCGCCGGACTGAAGCTGTTGCAACATGTCGGCCTCGTTGCCCAATTGCCGCGCCGGGAAGACCGTGACGGTATGCTCCCCGCCCGATGCCTCCTCCAGCGCCGCGCCGAATTCCTCGGCGGCCAGCGTCCAGACATGGGGTGGCGGTGTAATCAGGCCCAGGCGGAACTCCTCGGCCTGCGCGGCCCCCGCGATCCCGGTCACGGCCATGGCGGCCGACGCCAGCACTGTATTGAAAGTCTTCATGTTGATCTCCCTATCCGCCCGCGGCTTCTTTGATGGCCCGGGCTGGTTTTCATTGGTTCCGGCAAAGCCTAGCCGGATTTTGCGCGCCCGCGCAAACCTTTGCGATCAGAGCGTCACCCAACCTTCGGGCGGCTCCTTGCCGGGATGCACCTCCCCGCACTTGCCGCAGGTCCGCGCCGCCTCGTCGCCGTAGAAGGCCGCATAGACCGGCGGCAGGTCGTCCACGATGCTTTTGAGATGCATCTCCGAGCGGTGCACCAGCGACCCGCAATTGAAGCAATACCATTCGATCGCATCCACCGCGCCCTCGGGCCGCTTCGGTTCGATCACCAAGCCGACGGACCCTTCCATCGGGCGCTGGGGCGAATGGCGGACATGGGGCGGCAGAAGGAACACCTCTCCTTCCCTGATCGGCACATCGTAGAACTCGCCCTGATCGTAGAGCTTCAGGACCATGTCGCCTTCCAACTGGTAGAAGAACTCCTCCACCGGGTCGTCATGGTAATCCGTCCGCTTGTTCGGCCCGCCCACGACCGTGACCATCAAATCGGCCTCCTCGAACACCATCTTGTTGCCGACGGGCGGTTTGAGAAGATGGCGGTGGTCGTCGATCCAGCCCTTGAAGTTGAATGCGCTCAACCGGCCCATGGGGCGTCTCCCTTTTGCTGTGCAGTCTCAGCATGACCGCGTCTGGTATAACCGCAAGCGCGGATTTTCTAAGCTGATATCGGATACGAGTATATCAAAGCGCGGTGAAATACTCCGCCTGTTCCCAATCCGAGATATGGGCAAGGTAGCGGTTCCATTCGTGGCGCTTGAGCGTGACGAGCCAATCGTGCACCTCCGGCGTCAGCGCGTCGCGCAGCGTGTCGGAGGCTGCGAACGCCTCGATCGCCGCCCCCAGGCTCGCCGGCAAGACAGGCGCATCGCCGCCATAAGGATCGGTCATTTCAGGCGGCGGGGCCTGTGCCGCCTTCAAGCCCGCGCGCCCCGAGATCAACTGGGCCGCCAAAGCGAAATAGGGGTTCGCCGCGCTGTCCGGCAGACGGTTTTCCACGCGGCTGGCGGGCGTGTCATCCAGCAAAGCGCGCACCATCGCCCCGCGATTGTCCCGCGCCCATCCGATACGGGTCGGGGCAAGCTGGTAAGGTGTGAAGCGCTTGTAGCTGTTCACCGTCGGATTGGTCAGAAGCGCACATGCTGGTGCGTGTTCCAGCAGGCCTGCAATCCAATGCATCGCGCGGGCGGATTCGGGTTTGAACCCTCCGATGCTCTGGTGGATGTGCCACCCGTTCGCCACTGCATTGGGCAGCGCGGGTTTCGGCATGAAGCTGGCCAGCATCCCGTGTCGATGGCTCAATTCCTTGGCAAGCATGCGGAAATTCACCGCCTGCTCCGCCACGTCCATCGGCGACCCTGGCGCAAACGTCACCTCGTACTGCGACGGCCCCATCTCCACCTCGACCGACCGCACGTCGATCCCCATCTCCTCCGCAGCGCGGCGCAGGCGGTCGAGCATCGGCTCCACTTCCGCGTATCGCGTCTCGGTCAGATACTGGTAGCCTTGCGTCGTATTCTCCACCTGCGGCGGTTGGCCGGGCATCTTGGATTGGTCGGGCGAGAGGCTCGGGTCGAGTACGCGGAAGACCTGAAACTCGATTTCTACGCCCACCTTCGGCGTTGCGCCCCAATTCAGGTGCGCCTTGCCGTCGCGAGGTACGGATCGCATTGCCTCAGGCGACATGCCTCCAACGTCTACGAGCGCCCCTTCAGCGCGGCGCAGAACTTCGCGCGACGAGAATGCGACGGGCACACCTAACATGGTGGACACATCACAATGGATCAAAGCCGAATGCGGCGACCAAGGGAGCCTTCGAAATGTCGCCGGATCAGGCCAAAGCATCACATCCGACGCCCCCTGCATCGGCGCGCCCTCGCCCGCCCAAACCGGAAACGCCGTGCGATGCGACAGGTCTTTCAACAGCAGTGTCGACGGCACCCGCAGCCCATCGCGCAGCACGCCCGGCAGAGCCGAAGCCGTAACCGTCTTGCCCCGCAACACCCCATGGGGATCGGTGAAGACCACGCGGATCGTCTCGATCCCGTCCTTCTCCACCTGCCGAAGAATATCTTCTGTCGTCAAACGCTTGCATCCCACGGGCATTGGCCCCGACGCTCAAGATCCGCCTGAACGGAGGCCGCCTTCCAATCGTCATCGGGCGCGATGGCGTCGTTCGAAAGCGGCCCCTTAATGCCAGACGTCCCGCCGTTCTGCATCTTTAGGCCTGCGGCATCGCCCGCCTCGACCGCAGCGATTGCGGCGCGCAGCATCCGCCGATACTTGATGATGCCCACATCCGTCTTGCCCAGATGCTCGAACCGGCGGTCCTGTATCCGCCCCATGCTTTCCACCGCCCATTGGTCATGGACGTTGATGTCCAGCCCCATGCCGGTATAGGTCATCTTCCCCTGTTCCTCGGCATCATAGCCGTAATTGTTCCGCGCGTTCTTCAGGGGCGCGTAATCCGGCAGCCGATGCTCTGCCAACCGCTGCTCACGCATCTTCACCTTGTCCACGGGCGCGTTGAAGCTGGTGAACATCGAGTACCAGTAACAGGTCTCGTCATCGACCGGCACGTGCCACTGGGTGATCGTCATCTCCCGGCTCATCGGGATGCAGATGGCTTGCGGAAAAATCTGGTTCGTCACCCGCACATGGGTGCGGCCATCATCGAGATGGCGCAAAGCGGTCAGCTTCAGCCCGTACTCCGTCTCATCCACGCTGATCTCGGGACGCGGGTACTCGCGCAGCAGTTTCGTCATCGGGAATTCGGTGTTCCCGGCCTTATCGCGGAACTGTTTGCCGTAACTGTCCGCCGGGTCCTCATCCTGCAAGAACCGGTGCAGGAAGCTCGCATGGGCCGGGTCGATGCCGACCTCCATCGCTTGCAGCCAGTTGCATTCCCACAGGCCCTTGAAAGCGAAGACGTGGGTATCGGGCGCACGGAAACAGTCGAAATCGGCGAACGGCGGCGGATTGCCTTCCCCCATATAGGCCCAGATGATCCCGTTCTTCTCCTGAACGGGATAACTGACCGCCTTGATCTGCTCGTGCATCCGGCTGCCCTCAGGCTCGCCGGGTTGTTCGACACATTGGCCGGTGCAATCGAAATGCCAACCGTGGAACGGGCAGCGCAGCCCGTTATCCTCGAGCCGCCCATAGGCAAGGTCGGCGCCCCGATGGGGGCAATGCCGTCCGATCAGGCCAAGCGTGCCGCCCTCGTCACGGAAGAGGACAAGATCCTCCCCCATCAACTTGACCGGCACCACGGGTCGCGCGCCGATCAACTCATCGGACAGCGCGGCGGGTTGCCAATAGTGGCGCAGGACCTTGCCCGCAGGCGCCCCCGGCCCGACCCGCGTGATCTGGTCGTTCATCTCCTGGCTCATCATCGGCGGACCCTCCCCTTGCGTTGCCGCAGGCTTTCCAGAAAACCCGGCCATGTCAACGCGAGGCCATGGGCGCGTGCCCTCCCGCCCTTGCCATTTGAGACCGGAAGTCTCAAAATCGCGCTCAACTTGGCCCTAACACCCGCGCGTTTTGGTCATATGGCGTTGTGGTGCGGTGCGAGAATAACTCCACCTGTACCACATCTCGGGAGGGACAAGCACATGGCGCAACCGACACTGGACCTGTCGCCCAAGGTCTCGGACGAGATACGCAAGACGACCTGCTACATGTGCGCCTGCCGCTGCGGGATCAACGTGCATATGAAGGAGGGCAAAGTCGCCTATATCGAGGGCAATCGCGACCATCCCGTCAATCAGGGCGTGCTCTGCGCCAAGGGCAGCGCGGGGATCATGCAGGTCAACGCGCCCTCCCGCCTGCGCGCGCCCCTGAAGCGGGTCGGCCCGCGCGGCTCCGGTGAATTCGAAGAGATCTCTTGGGAAGAAGCCTACCAGATCGCCGAAGGCTGGCTGCGCCCGATCCGGGAGGAAGACCCCTCCAAACTCGCCTTCTTCACCGGCCGCGACCAATCGCAAAGCTTCACGAGCTTCTGGGCGCAGAATTTCGGCACGCCGAATTACGCGGCCCATGGCGGCTTCTGCTCCGTCAACATGGCCGCCGCCGGCATCTACACGATGGGCGGCGCGTTCTGGGAATTCGGCCAGCCCGATTGGGACCACACAAAGCTCTTCATGCTGTTCGGAGTGGCGGAGGATCACGACAGCAACCCGATCAAGATGGGCCTCGGCAAGATAAAGGCGCGGGGCGCAAAGGTCATTGGCGTCAACCCGATCCGGTCCGGCTACAACGCCGTGGCCGACGAATGGGTCGGCATCACGCCCGGCACCGACGGCCTGTTCATCTTGTCGATGGTCCACTGCCTGATGAAGGCCGGCAAGATCGACCTCGACTACCTCGCCCGCTGGACCAACGCGCCGGTGCTCGTCGACAAGGACACCGGCCTGCTGCTGCGCGACAAGGACGGCAAGGAACTGGTCATCGACCGCAAGACGGGCAAGCCCACCGCCTTCGACAAGAAAGGCGTGCAGCCCGATCTGTCAGCGGTTCACAAGGACGGCCACAAGCCTGTCCTCCATCACATGGCCGATCGCTACCTCAGCGACGACTACGCGCCCGAGGCCGTGGCCGAACGCTGCGGCATCCCCGCCGACAGGATCCGCGCCATCGCCGCCGAACTGGCCCGCGTGGCGTTCGAGGAAAGTTTCGAACTCCCGATCGAGTGGACCGATTTCCGCGGCGAGACCCACAATTCGATGACCGCGCGCCCCGTCTCCATGCATGCCATGCGCGGCATCTCGGCCCATGCCAACGGCTTCCAGACCTGCCGTGCGCTCCACGTCCTGCAGATCATCCTCGGCACCGTGGAGGCCCCCGGCGGCTTCCGCTTCAAGCCGCCCTACCCCAAACCCTCCAAAATCCACCCCAAGCCCCATTGCAAGGTCACACCCGGCCAACCGCTCGACGGCCCTCATCTTGGCTTCGTCCACGACCCCGAGGATCTGGCCCTGAAAGAAGACGGCACCCCCGCCCGCATCGACAAGGCCTATACCTGGGAAAACCCGATGTCCGCCCATGGCCTGATGCACATGGTCATCTCCAACGCGCACGCGGGCGATCCCTACAAGATCGACACGCTTTTCATGTACATGGCGAACATGTCGTGGAATTCGTCCATGAATTCCGGCGGTGTGATGCAGATGCTCACCGACAAGGATGAAAACGGCGACTACGTCATCCCCCACATCATCTATTCCGATGCCTATAGCTCCGAGATGGTCGCCTATGCCGACCTGATCCTGCCCGACACCACCTACCTCGAACGCCACGATTGCATCTCGCTGCTCGACCGCCCGATTTGCGAGGCCGACGCCGCCGCCGACGCGATCCGCTGGCCGGTGATCGAGCCTGACCGTGACGTGAAGGGCTTCCAATCCGCCCTCTGCGATCTCGGCGCACGCCTCGGCCTGCCCGGTTTCGTGAACGAGGACGGCTCCCAGAAATACGCCGATTACGGCGATTACATCACCAACCACATCCGCCGACCCGGCATCGGCCCGCTGGCCGGATGGCGTGGGGAGGACGGCGACCAGCACGGGCGCGGCGAGGCGAACCCCGATCAGCTTGACCGCTACATCGAAAACGGCGGCTTCTTCGTCAGCCACATCCCCGAGGGCGCGAATTACATGAAGCCCTGGAACAATGCCTACCAGGACTGGGCCGTCGAAATGGGCCTCTACGACACGCCGCAACCCTATCTCTTCACGCTCTACGTGGAGCCGATGCAGAAATTCCGCCGCGCGGCTGAGGGCCATGGCGACATCCAGCCGCCCGAACACCTGCGCGAACAGGTCCGCGTGAACATGGACCCGCTGCCCTTCTGGTCCGACCCCGCCCCTGCCAACAAGGTGGACGATTACCCCATCACCGCGCTGACCCAACGCCCCATGGCGATGTACCACTCCTGGGGCACGCAAAACGCCTGGCTGCGCCAGCTCCACGGCCACAACCCGCTCTACATGCCCACCAAGCTCATGCGCGAACATGGGCTCGCGGACGGCGACTGGGCCAAGGTCACCTCCCCACACGGCACGATCACCGTGCCGGTCATGGAGATGGCCGCGCTGAATGAAGCCACCGTCTGGACGTGGAACGCCATCGGCAAGCGCAAGGGGGCGTGGGCGCTCGATGAAAACGCGCCCGAGGCCACGAAGGGTTTCCTCCTCAACCACCTGATCCACGAGCTTCTGCCGCCCAAAGGCGACGGCCACCGCTGGACGAATTCGGACCCGATCACGGGACAGGCCGCATGGTTCGACCTCAAGGTCCGCGTTGAGAAGGCCCCGGCACCGGCGGAAAGCCAACCCGCCTACCCGCCCATCAAATCGCCCGTGGGCAAAGGCCCCAAAGACCTCGCCTGGAAGGTCGGCGGATGAGGCGCCTAATCCTATCGCTGGCGTTTCTGTTGACTGTCCCTGCCAATGCAGACGGACTCCGCCACTTCCAAACCGCTTTTGATGCGGCACAGGATGAGAGTTACGCCGAATATGTGCGCTTCCGTGAGCGTCATGACATCGGTCGCTTTGATCTTTCGGCGTTTGAAACGGACGGGACGGTCACACACCTCGCTTTAGATGGAAGCACCTTCACCTTTGTCGTCGAATTGATCGCCATCTACGATCTCAGATCCGAAACCTGCAGTTGGGCCTTCGACGTGGACCTCGCGCCAAATGTCCCGCGCACCGCAGCTTTGGCCGTGCGCGAGGTGGCCGATGCTAACGATTGGCCACAGGAAATCATGGCGCAATGGCCCATGCGGCAAGGCATTTGTATTCTGCGATCCAACACTGCAACACTCATCGGCGATCTGGATTTCATATCGTTCCAGGTCGAGGGCGACGTAGCCTACATTTTCGGCGCAGCCGGTTTGGAGGCCTTGTCATGACCCGCACCGCCCCTCTTTGCTTCAAAAATACCTCGGGGAGCGCGAGGGGCTGGCCCCTCGCTCCCGCCCTCTCAGCCAGGCCTGACCCATGACCCAGCTTCCCCCCTCCACCCAGAAGAAACTTGGCCTCGTCATCGACCTCGACACCTGCGTCGGCTGCCATGCCTGCGTGATCTCGTGCAAAGGCTGGAACACCGAGAATTACGGCGCGCCGCTCTCAGATCAGGACCCCTACGGTGCCAATCCCACCGGCACCTTCCTCAATCGCGTCCACAGCTACGAGGTGCAGCCGCTCGCCACCTCCGCCAAACCGCACCCGGCGGCGCAGACGATCCATTTCCCGAAATCCTGCCTGCATTGCGAGGACGCGCCCTGCGTTACCGTCTGCCCCACCGGCGCCTCCTACAAGCGCGTCGAAGACGGCATCGTTCTGGTGAACGAGACCGACTGCATCGGCTGCGGCCTTTGCGCCTGGGCCTGCCCCTACGGCGCGCGGGAGCTGGACGCCGATGAGGGCGTGATGAAGAAATGCACGCTTTGCGTCGACCGCATTTACAACGAAAACCTGCCCGAGATCGACCGCACCCCGTCCTGCGTGCGCACCTGCCCCGCCGGTGCCCGCCATTTCGGCGATCTGGGTGATCCGGACAGCGACGTCAGCATTCTTGTCAAAGAACGCGGCGGCATCGACCTGATGCCCGAACAGGGCACGAAGCCCGTCAACAAATACCTTCCCCCCCGCCCCAAGGACGACCTGCCGGAATTCGACGTCCTCGCCCCCTACCTGGAGCCGGTGGCCGAGAGTCCCGGCGGCTTCATCGGCTGGCTCGACCGCGCGCTCGACAAATTGCCCGCCAAGGGAGCGAACTGAGATGCATCCCGCCCCCTCCGTCATCATCTTCACAACCCTCTCGGGCCTTGGCTTCGGCCTCCTGACCTTTCTCGGCCTCGGCCTGCCGGAGGTCTCCGGCTGGGTTGCTTTCTGGTTCTTCTTGATCGGCTATGTGCTGGCCGTGGGCGGCCTGATCTCGTCGACGTTCCACCTCGGCCATCCCGAACGCGCGCTCAAGGCCTTCACGCAGTGGAAAACCTCGTGGCTCTCCCGCGAAGGCATCTGCGCGGTCGCCGCCCTTCTGACCATGGCACTTTACGGCGCGGGCCTCGTCTTCTTCAACGCGGCCTGGCAACCGCTCGGCTATCTCGGCGCGCTCCTCAGCCTCGCCACCGTCTTCACCACCTCGATGATCTACACCCAGATGAAGACCGTCCCGCGCTGGCACACGCCACTGACACCGGTGAAGTTCCTCGCCCTGTCGCTCGCCGGTGGCGCGCTGCTGGCGGGTCAGGCCTTCGCCGCGATCTTCCTTCTGCTGATCGCCGCCGCGATCACGATCGCCACCTGGATCATCGGCGACGGCGCGTTCGAGAAATCCGGCACCGACATGGAAACCGCCACGGGCCTCGGCGCCATCGGCCGCGTCAAGGCGTTCGAGCCGCCGCACACGGGCACCAATTACCTCTTGCGCGAATTCGTCCATGTCGTGGGCCGCAAACACGCCATGAACCTGCGCATCCTCGCCTTCGTGTTCGCCTTTATCATCCCGATCCTGTTGATGGTCGCGCTGGTCAACCACGTCACCGCCGCCATCGCGATCCTCAGCCACCTGATCGGCGTCGCCATCGCCCGCTGGCTGTTCTTCGCCGAGGCCGAGCATGTGGTGGGGCTTTACTACGGCAAGCGGTGAGTGCCGCAACCTGAGTTTGCGTCACGTCCGCGTAGAGCCCTCTTCAAGGGATGCCTCAGTGGCAGCGCGGGGCGATGTCCGTGGCCGTCAGGATTTCACATCGCCGGCAAACCGTGCGGCATTCTCCTTCGCAAAGGCACTCGCATCCGCGGTCGCATCCCAGAATTGCGGGTTGGCCTTGGGAATGGTCAACGCTCTCTGAACGGCGGGTCGGGCATCAATCCTGTCGAACCACGCCTGCAGATGCGGCAATCCCTCGACACTCGTGCGCGCCCAGACATAGGCCCGTGCCCATGGATAGGTCATCATGTCCGCAATCGTGTAGTCCCCCGCCGCCAGCCAGTCGCGACCATTTAGATGTGTGTCCAGGACCTCAAGCAACCTGCGGGATTCGTCCACGTAGCGCTTTATTGAAAAGGGCTCCTCGTGTCCGTTCGGCGCCGCGATATGCTGGAAGTACATGGCCTGCCCCATCATCGGGCCGACATGACCCACCTGAAAGAACATCCACTGCATGACCTCCGACCGCTTCAGGGGGTCCTTTGGTAGAAACGTCCCGTACTTCTCGGCCAGGTGCCAAAGGATGGCGCCACTTTCGAAGATAGCGCGATCCTCATCTCGGTCGAAAATGGTCGGGATTTTTCCGTTAGGGTTCATGCGCAGGTAGTCGGGTGTTTTCTGTTCCTGCTTAGAGAAATCCACCGCAACAAGATCGTATGGCACGCCCGCCTCTTCCAGGAAGATGACCGGCTTGTAGCCGTTCATCGTCGCGGCAGTGAACAGTTGAATGGCAGCTTGGGTCATCAAGGTTCTCCGATCAGGATGCATGTGTCACGGGACTTGACCAAAGCTGATTATCCGGGGAAGAAAATCAACTAGTGTACTTTTTGTAACCTAGCTTGCAGAGATCGAACGCCGCATGGACGCCCGCATCAAAGAACATGAAGGCGGTCGCAAGACCGTCGACAACGCTTGCGCCACGCCGTGTGCGATTGAACGCGGGATGAGGATCATCGGTGGCAAATGGACCGGGTCGATCCTTTGGCATCTCAAGGACGGACCGGTGCGGTTCAATGATCTCGCGCGCATGATCGAGGGGGCCAGCAATAAGATGATCACGGCGAGGCTTCGCCAGCTTGAGGCGGAGGGGTTGCTGAGCCGCGTGGTCGCCGACACGAAGCCCCTCTCGGTCACATACGACATCACGGATTTTGGAAGAACCGCCCTCGGATTTCTCGATCAGCTCCGCAAGTGGAGCGAACGCCTTCCCCACGCGCCTGACAACGCCAACCGGAAGTAGATCGCCTTGGGTGAGGCGAACCGGATATGCGTAACCGGAGGGTCATGACCCGCCCGGACCGAAGCACACGTTACACGCACGTCCGGGCGGCACCTGAAACCGCCTCAATCGCCCATCTCTCTTCTTGTTAGTTACAAAGGTAACTGTTATCTCCCATACCAAGCACGGGAGATCCATGATGAACGAACAAGCCACCCCCCGCCCGATGATCCAGGCCCCCAGCCATCCCGGCCCGCACGAGGGCTACATGCCCGGCTTCGGCAATGATTTCGAGACGGAGGCGCTGCCCGGCGCACTGCCGCAGGGGATGAATTCGCCCCAGAAGGTGAACTACGGCCTCTACGGCGAACAGCTGTCGGGGACCGCCTTCACCGATGTGCGCCCCGAACGGACGTGGTGTTACCGCATCCGGCCATCGGTCAAGCATTCCCACCGCTACACGAGAATCGACCTGCCCCATTGGCGCTCCGCCCCCGATGTGGACCCGGATGTCACGTCGCTTGGGCAATACCGCTGGGATCCCGTGCCCCATTCCGACACGCCGCTGACGTGGCTCACGGGCATGCGCACGATGACCACGGCGGGGGATGTGAACACCCAGGTCGGCATGGCGTCACACATCTACCTCGTGACGCAAAGCATGGTGGATGAATACTTTTTCTCCGCCGACAGCGAGCTTCTGGTGGTGCCGCAGGAAGGCCGCCTGCGCTTCTGCACGGAACTTGGCATCATCGACCTGGAGCCCCAGGAAATCGCGATCCTGCCGCGCGGCCTGCTTTACCGGGTCGAGCTGCTCGACGGCCCCGCCCGCGGCTTCGTGTGCGAGAATTACGGCCAGAAGTTCGAGCTTCCGGGCCGCGGTCCCATCGGAGCGAACTGCATGGCCAATCCGCGCGACTTCAAGGCCCCCGTTGCGGCCTACGAGGATCGCGAAGTGCCCTCCACCGTCACCATCAAATGGTGCGGCCAATTCCACGAGACCAAGATCAACCAAAGCCCGCTCGATGTCGTGGCCTGGCACGGCAATTACGCGCCCTACAAGTATGATTTGAAAACCTATTGCCCGGTCGGCGCAATCCTGTTCGACCATCCCGATCCGTCGATCTTCACCGTGCTCACCGCACCCTCGGGCCAGCCCGGCACCGCCAATATCGACTTCGTGCTGTTCCGCGAACGCTGGATGGTGGCCGAGGATACGTTCCGCCCGCCCTGGTATCACAAGAACATCATGTCCGAGCTGATGGGCAACATCTATGGCCAGTACGATGCCAAGCCCAAGGGCTTCGTCCCCGGGGGCATGAGCCTGCACAACATGATGCTGCCCCACGGCCCGGACAAACAGGCCTTCGAGGGCGCGTCGAACGCCGATCTGAAGGCGGAGAAGCTGGACAACACGATGTCCTTCATGTTCGAGACCCGCTTCCCCCAGCACCTGACCACCTTCGCCGCGCGGGAGGCACCGCTGCAGGACGACTACATTGACTGCTGGACCACGCTGGAGAAGAAGTTCGACGGCACGCCGGGCAAGAAATGACGACAACCGCCTGGCTCATCATCGCCTGCGTGATTGCCGTGACAAGTGCCGCGCCGCTCGTCATCATCGCCGTTGCGCGCCGCGCGGGTCGGCGCAGAACGACACAAGACTGATCGCATTCGGGAGGATGCCAATGCCCCATATCGACGGCTTCGTGATCCCCGTGAAATCCGCCCGCAAGGCGGAGTATGTGGCGATGGCGCAGCGCATGATCGACCTGTACCGCAAGCACGGCGCAACCCGCTGCGTGGAGGCGTGGGGCGAAGGGATCGACCACGGCGCGCGCACTTCCTTTCCCCGCGCGGTCGAAGCGGCGCAGGACGAGGCGATCGTGTTCTCCTGGATGGAATTTCCCGACAAGGCCACAAGCGACGCCGCGCACCAGGCCGTCTGGTCAGACCCCGAGATGGACGCGATGATGCAGACCGATCTGATCGACGGAAAACGCATGATCTTCGGCGGGTTCGAAACGGTCCTGGACGTCCGATGATCCTCTATTCCTACTGGCGCTCCACCACCTCCTACCGCGTCCGCGCGGCGCTGAATCTCAAGGGCGTCCCTTACGAGACGCGCGCGGTCGATCTGGTGGCGGGCGATCAGACGACGCCCGATTACCTCGCCCTCAATCCCGGCGGCGGTGTCCCGGCCCTGCGTCTCGACGATGGCACGATCCTGACCCAAAGCCTCGCCATCATCGACTATCTCGACGCGACCTTCCCCGAGCCGCCGATGCTGTCGGGCGACACCACCACGCGGGCGGGCCAGCTTGCCGTGGCGCTCTCGGTGGCCACCGATATCCATCCGGTCAACAATCTGCGCGTGATCGGTCAGCTCAAGGCCCGTTTCAACGCCTCCCCCGACGACGCGAAGGCGTGGATGCAGCACTGGATGGCCGAAGGCTTCACCGCGACGGAGGCGCTTCTGCCCGACACGCCCGCGCCGTTTTCCTTTGGCGACGCGCCCACGCTGCCGGACCTTTGCATCACCGCGCAGGCCTACAATGCGCATCGCTGGGGCCTCGACCTCGCGCCGTTCCCCAAGATCGCCCGGGTGGAGTCTGCCTGCCTCGCAAACCCGGCCATCGCCGCCGCCGCGCCCGAACGCCAACCCGATGCGGCCCCGCCGCCCTGATCCCCGCCCTTGCCCACAAAACGCCCTCCGGCGCGCCGATCCGCCGCGCCAATACACGAAAGCCATACATGTCCGACCTGATCAAAAGCTGGCTCCCCTCCGCCAACGCGCCCGAGACGGAGTTTCCCCTCAACAACCTGCCCTATGGCGTCTTCTCGGTGGATGACGGGGACCTGCGCTGCGGCGTGGCCATCGGGGACCGGATCGTGGACGCCACGGGGCTGGAGGCAGCAGGCCACCTGCGCCCGGACCCCGACGCCGACGTGCTGGACGCGCCCTACTGGAACGATTTCATGGAACTGGGCCCCGCCGTGTGGGAGGCCTATCGCCTGGCACTCACCGCGATCCTTGCCGAGGGGGCGAGCGATGACGTGCAGGACCTCATCACAACCTTCTCCGTGCCAATGGCGCAAGCCACCCTGCACATGCCGTTCCGTGTGGCCGAATACACCGATTTCTACGCGGGCCGTCACCACGCCACCAATGTCGGCACCATGTTCCGGGGCGCGGAGAATGCGCTGCCGCCCAACTGGCTGCACATCCCCATCGGCTACAATGGCCGCGCCTCCTCCGTCGTCGTCTCCGGCACCGATATCCGCAGGCCCTGGGGGCAGTTGAAGGCCCCCAATGACGATGCGCCCCGGTGGGCCCCGTCCGCGCGCTTCGATATCGAACTGGAACTGGGTGCCATCGTGGGCCTGCCCTCCGACGGCCCGCTGAGCGTCGATCGCGCGTTCGAGCATATCTTCGGATACGTCCTTCTGAACGACTGGTCCGCCCGCGACATCCAGGCTTGGGAATACCAGCCTCTGGGTCCGTTCCAGGCCAAGGCCACCGCCACGACCATCAGCCCCTGGATCGTCACCGCCGCGGCACTCGCGCCCTTCCGTATCCCCACACCGCCCCGCGAAACGCCGCTTCTTCCGCACCTGGCCGACACGTCGCCCATGAACCACGACATCGCGCTCAGCGTCACCCTGAACGGAGAGACGATTGCCGAGACCAACGCCAACGAGCTTTACTATTCCGCCGCTCAGCAACTGACCCACCACACCAGCGCCGGTTGCCCGATGCGCGCGGGCGATCTGCTCGGCTCCGGCACCATCTCCGGCCCCGAAAAACACCAGCGTGGGTCGCTGCTGGAACTGTCATGGGGCGGGAAGGAGCCGCTGGAGACCGCCTCCGGCCCCCGCTCGTTCATCGAGGATGGCGACACGTTGGCGCTGCACGGTGCGGCGCAAGGCGACGGCTACCGGATCGGCTTCGGCCCCTGCACCGGCACGGTGCTGCCCGCCTCCGACGATCCACTTGCCCCCTGACCGCGTCCCGGTTCCGGAGATACCAACAAAGACCCGCGCGCCTTGCCCGCGCCAACCCACGAAAGTGACACCACATGGCCAAAGCCTTCGCCTCCCAAGGCGACATGACCGAAAAGACAATCACCTTCGATGAAATCGGCGACGGGCTCTATGCCTTCACCGCCGAGGGCGATCCCAATTCCGGCGTCATCATCGGCGACGACAGCGTGATGATCGTGGAGGCGCAGGCCACGCCCCGCCTTGCCCAGAAGGTGATCGACTGCGTGCGCACCGTCACCGACAAGCCGATCAGCCACCTGGTGCTGACCCATTACCACGCCGTCCGCGTCCTCGGTGCGTCGGCCTATGGCGCGGACCAGATCATCATGTCCGACACCGCGCGCGCCATGGTGGTGGAGAGGGGCCAAGAGGATTGGGACAGCGAATTCCAGCGTTTCCCGCGCCTCTTCGAGGGGCATGAAAGCATCCCCGGCCTCACCTGGCCCACCACCACCTTCTCGGACGCGATGAGCGTCTATCTCGGCAACCGCCGCGTCGACATCGGCCATGTGGGCCGCGCCCATACCGGAGGCGACGCGGTCATCCACGTCCCCGATGCAAATGTGCTGTTTACCGGCGACATCGTGGAGGATCACTCCGCCTGCTATTGCGGCGATGGTCACTTCGCCGATTGGGGTGACACGCTCGACAATATCGCGGCCTTCCAGCCCGACGCCATCGCGCCCGGTCGCGGGGCCGCGCTGATCGGTGAGGACGCGGTTGCCCGCGCCATCGCCTCCACCCGCGATTTCGTTGACAGCACCTACGCACCCGCCGCCCGGGTCGCGGCCCGAAACGGCTCGCTGAAGGAGGCCTGGGACGCCGTGCGCGCCGAATGCGACCCGAAATTCAGCGATTACGCGATCTACGAGCATTGCCTGCCCTTCAACGTCGCCCGCGCCTATGACGAGGCGCGCGGCCTCGACCACCCCCGCATCTGGACAGCGGAACGCGATATCGAGATGTGGGAGGCGTTGCAGGGATAGGGCCCGTGACCGCAATGACCCTGATATTCTACGTCAGCACCGCCGCGGTATTCGTGACGGGTGGGTCTTGGCTGTATTGGGACTGGCGCATTCGGCGGTCCAACGAACAGCCGGGTTTCGCAGGGGGTGGCGGGGCCATTGAACAACCGCGCCTGTCCATCCTCAGACTGCGCAGGACGAAAAGCATGTTCGCTATGCTGGTGGCCGGAGGTGTTTCAATCACATTGATGCAGTTAAACAAGGCCCTTTGCCATTTTCCAATCAGCGACGGCAGCGACAACGCAATCTGCGACGTCTCCTCTGATGGCAGAGGTCAACCGGTACCATCCGCTGAGCAATAGCTGGGCCTGGTCAAGGAGCCGAAACATGATCTTCGCAATCTTCGCCCACCCCCTGCGAACCCACCTTCGCGCCGCCGCAACGACGTGTCACAGCCACCATCCGGCCACCCCGCTGCCGTCGCCTGCAAGATCGCGGCCGGTCCCCTGTCTCCCCATCTACGCACCAGCCCCTACGACCTCCGCAACCCACCGCCCCGGCGACCCCGCCAAACGGAAAGAGGGCGCAGGCCCCCTCCGGCCCACGCCCCACAATCCGGTCGTTCGCCGCGCGGCTCAGGCGGTTTCGCCCTTGCGCGCAGCCCAGGCCGTCGCCACATGGGCGACCCCGGCGAATGTCAGCTCCACGCCCAGGAACAACCCCAGGATGGTGAGGGAGGATGCGGGCAGGGTCGCGAAGATCATCACGCCCAGGACGGCCGTCAGCACGCCCGACGCCACGATCCAGCCCCAGCCTTCACGCTCCCGCATCCGCACGCCGATCCAGATCCGCACGACGCCCATCACAAGCAGGAATGCCGCAACAGTCAGCGTCAGCGACAGCAGCCCCGCCAGCGGATTGGCCCACAACGCCACGGCGAAGATCACGGCAAGCAATCCGCCAAGGCCCCCCAGAAGCCGCCCGCCCGTGGTCCCGTCCTCGTTCTTGAACGCCAGCCACATCGCGATGGCACCGCCGACCAGGAACGCGGCCGCGAACAGGCCATTGGCCACGAGCGACGCGACGAACGGGTTCAGGAAGGCCACGAAGCCGCCGATCAGGTACACGATCCCGGCGAACAGCATCCATTTCCAGTTCAGGTTGGGACGGTCGGCTGATCCTTGCGCGTCATCGTCCGTCGCCTCCGCGCGGGCGACGACCGGGTCCACCGGCTCGGGCGCGCCGGAGCGCGCATCAAAGGTTGCATCAGACATCGAATACCTCGTTGGGTCGGTTGCGTCTTCTTCCGGGAAACGCGCATATCCCGGCCCCGGTTCCCATTCGCAACATTGTCGGAGGTCCTGACATGGTCGGCGCAACCTATGCCCTCGCCCACGAACTCTACCCCTATGACCCCGTCACCGCGCGCGCCGGCCACCACCCGGTCGTAATCATCGGCGGCGGCCCCATTGGCGTGGCGACCGGCCTCGACCTGGCGCAGAAAGGCACGCCTGCCCTGATCCTTGATGACCACGACGGCGTGGGCCAGGGTTCCCGCGCGATCTGCTTCGCCAAACGCACGCTGGAAATCGCCGACCGCCTCGGCGCGGGTCGCGACATGGTCGACAAGGGGGTCGTGTGGAACGTGGGCCGGGTGTTCCATGGCCCGCAGGAGGTCTTCAATTTCAACCTCCTGCCCGAAGACGGCCACAAGAATCCCGCCTTCATCAACCTCCAGCAACCCTATTTCGAGAAGTTCCTGATCGACGCGCTCCGCCGGGCGGAGGCGGCCGGTCAACCGATCGAGATCCGGGGCCGCAATGTCGTGACCGGCCTGACCCAGTCGGGCAATCACGTCACGCTCGACATCGACACGCCGGACGGTCCCTATCAACTGACCGCCGATTACGTCATCGCGTGCGACGGGGCCCGCTCGCCCACGCGGCAGATGATGGGGTTGAGCTTCGATGGCCGCGTCTTCGAGGATAACTTCCTCATCGCCGATGTCCGCATGACAGCCGATTTCCCCACCGAACGCTGGTTCTGGTTCGAGCCGCCGCTGGCCGAAGCCCCGCAATCGGCGCTCCTGCACAAGCAGCCCGACGATGTCTGGCGCATCGACTTCCAGCTTGGCTGGGACATCGACCGCGAAGCGGAACTCGACCCTGCGAAAATCCGTCACCGCATCGACGAATTCCTGCCCGACGGCACGGAATACGAGCTGGTCTGGACCTCCATCTACACGTTCCAATGCCGCCGGATGGACCACTTCCGCCATGGCCGCGTGATGTTCGCCGGCGACGCCGCGCACCAGGTCTCTCCCTTCGGCGCGCGGGGGGCGAATTCCGGCATTCAGGACGCCGACAACCTCGCGTGGAAACTGGATCTGGTCCTCAAAGGCCTCGCCCCCGACACCCTGCTCGACACCTACGACGCCGAGCGCGCCCACGGGGCGGACGAAAACATCCTGAACTCCACCCGCGCCACGGACTTCCTGACGCCGAAATCCGAGATGTCGAAGATCTTCCGCAACGCGGTGCTGACGCTCGCGCGCGACCATCCCTTCGCGCGACCCATGGTCAATTCCGGCCGCCTCTCCGTGCCCTGCACCTATGATGACCTGCCGCTCAACACGCCTGACGGATTGCCGGACGGCCCCGCGCGCACCCGCCCAGGCGCGCCCTGCCCCGACGCGCCGCTCGTGGAAGGCTACCTGCTCGACCGCCTGCCGGGGCGCTTCACGCTTCTCGCGCTCGATATGGATGCGCCCGACATCGCCACCGCGCTGCCCTTCGGCACGCTTACCCTGAGCGGTGCGGACCTGACCGATGCCCTCCGCGCGCGTTACCTGGGCGACGCGCCCCGCGCGCTCTACCTCATCCGGCCCGACCAGCACGTCGCGGCGCGCTGGCCCTCCGCCGATGCCGCCGCGATCCAAGCCGCCCTTGCCAAAGCCACGAGCCAGCCATGATTCTCAACACCGATCCCAACATCCCCGATCCCGACGGCTTCTACGATGAGTTGCTCGCTACGCATCAAGGCCTGACCAAGGATCAATCCGACGCGCTGAACGCGCGGCTCATCCTGATCCTCGCCAACCATGTCGGCGACCGGGACATCCTGCGCGCCGCCCTGGAGGCGGCTCAGAACGGCTGAGCCGATCGTTCCTCTTCCATGTGCCAAAAATATCCTCGGGGGGGCTGCCGCAGGCAGCGGGGGGCAGACAGCCCCCCTGCCGAGCCCGCCATTCGATCGCATCGCTCAGATATCGTGGAAGAAATTCAGCTCGTGACCCTGGGGGTCCGTTACGGTAAACTCCCGCAAATCCCACGGCGTGTCCCCCACGGGCCCTGTGATCGGCGCGCCGCGCGCCGTCAGGTCCGCATGCACCGCGTCCACATCCGCGCAGAAGATCCACAGGATGTTGGGCTGGATCTTGCCCTTGCTTTCCCGCAGGAATATCGCCGCCTCGCCATGGGCGACGCCACCGATGCGGCCGCCCTCGTGATACCATCGGATCTCGAACCCCAGATGGTCGCGATACCAGGCCTGCGCCTCCGGCACGTCCGGCACGGGCAAGGCGATAACGGGTTGAGCGATCGTGGGCATGGGCGGATCATACCATGATCGCCGGGCCTGTCCAAACCGGGCGCGCTACGACCTATCGATGATCGACCCCGTGTCCCAGGGCTGCGCCGCGCCGTCATAGATCGAGCGGTCCGGCGCATAAGCGCTCGGATCATCCAGCGATCCCGCATGCACATAGACCCGGTCCGACATCCGCGCGCTCCGCCGCAGGATCTGCGCCCCGCATTCCGGGCAGAAGCCGCTATAGGTCGGCTGGCCGGAGCCGCCTTCCATCTCGAAGATCTTGCACGCATCGCTGACCGAGAAGCCTTCCAGCGACAGGGGCAGCATGTCCGCATGTCCCGTGCCAGTCAGTTGCTGACAATCGCGGCAATGGCATCGAAAGCTCGCCGCGTCGAGCCGCGTGCCCTCATACGTCACCTGCCCGCATTTGCACCGCCCCGTGATCCGATCCGCCATGGCATGTCCCCCGGCCCCGAGGCTATGACAAAGGGGCCCGTTCGTCAGCCCCGCCTGGAGGGACTCACATCAGATGCGCGAAATCGGGGTGCGCCGCGAAGCGCCATTTGCGCAGCGGCCCGGCCATGACGTTGAGATAATACATCTCCACCCCGTAGGGCGTGCCGCAGGGATGATGCCCGCGCGGCACCAGCACCACGTCGCCATCGGACACCGCCATGGTTTCGTCCAGCGATCCGTCCTCGGTAAAGACTCTCTGCACGCCGAACCCCTTGGCCGGGTTCAGCCGGTGATAATAGGTCTCTTCCAGATAGGTGATGTTCGGAAAATCATCCTCGTCATGGCGATGCGGCGCGTAGCTGCTCCAGTGACCGGCGGGCGTGAACACCTCCGTCACCAGCAGGCTGTCGGCCACATCCCGATCCTCCATGGCGATGTTGTGGATGTGGCGCAGGTTCGTCCCCTCGCCCCGGTCCACCATCTCGATCCCCTCCGGCCCCAATTCCTGTGCGGGCCGATCGCCGGAGCCGGGCGCGGAACACACGGCCAGCACGCAATCCGTCACCGCCTCCACCCGCCAGGCCCCCGGCATATACGCGCAGGCGGGCGGCGTCTTCTCCCAGACGCTCATCCGCTCCCCCATCTCGCCCAGACCATCGACAACCGCGCGGCCCTCGACCAGCACAAGGATCACCTCGCGCCCCGCCACGCCGCCATCCGCCACCTCCCCCGGTGCCAGATGCCAAAGGTCGAAGCCCACAAATCCCCAGCCGGCCGTCTCGGGCGTGATCGCGTGGACGCGGCCGGACGTGCCACTCGGTTTCACCAGCAACGTCATCCCGCCCGCCTTTCCTTCAACCTGTCCAGCTCTGCCCCGAATTGCTCCGCCGACATGGCCTGTTCCAACGCGCGGCGGAACAGGAACAACATGCTTTCCGGGGCGCGCCCGCCAATGGGCGGATCGGTATCCAGATGCGTCGGAAAGGCATAGCCCTCCGCCGCCGCGTTGATCGCGGCTTCCATCTCTCCCGGCCCGAATTGCAGGTCCACCAGCATCCGCTGCACGACCGGGTACAGCAACCGGCACATCGCGTCCCGGTCCACCGCCTCCATCGCGCGGCCCATGCACGACGATACCTGGAACAGGTTCACCATCCGCTGCACGTCGCCCGTCCGGTTTTCGCCCGCGGCATGGAACATGGCGGGGTTGAAGAAGATCAGATCGCCCTTGGACAGGGGAAGCTGCACATGGGCCGCTTCGAACATCTCCGCGAAGTCGGGCCGGTGGAACGCCATGTAGCCCGGTCCGAAGCCTTGCGAAAACGGCAGCAGCTTCGTGGGCCCCGCCTCCAGTGGCACGTCGCAATGGGCCACGCCGCCCTGCAAGGTCAGCATGGGGGACAATTCGTGGATATGGGGCGGAAATTCCCCGGCATGGACGGGATCCATAAACCCCAGATGATAATCCCGATGCGCCTCCTGCGCGCGGCCGCCGGGGCGCACCACATTGACCTGCGCCGTCATCTGGTACCATGGGCCGACCCACGCCTCCGACACCGCATCAATCGCGGCGCAGCCGTGGTAGCGGGCGAAGATTTCGGGATCGGCCCGGCACAGCTTTTCCAGCGCGTTCCAGATCCGGGCATTCGTGCCTGCCTTGGCGAAATGATCGCCGCCGCCCGCGCCCGCCTCGGCCTCCTCTGCGATGATCCGCTCGAACACCTCCGTCGCCGCGTCGATCACGCCGGTGTCGCGATAGGCATTCTCGATCTTCAGCGCCCCCGGCCCCGAGCGCAGGACCCACATCCATTCCCGCATCAACGCCCATTTGTCATAGGTGTTCAGGATACCGCCATCGGCGGCCCCCGCGCTGACATCATAGACCGGCACATTCCCCTCGATCCGGGCGGCCATCGGCACGCTTGCGGGGTCGAGGCTCTGGCCGATCAGCGTGCGGAACGCCGCCACATCCAGGTCTTGCCCGAACCAGCCCCCGGCCATCGCCATGTTCAGACCGTCCCGCCGAGGGAGCCTTCAAGCTCCGCCATCTCCTGCCCCCCGGCCATCAGGTCCTGCAACTCCTCCGGCGTGATCTCGCCGCGCGCCGCGGTGCCCAGCGTCTTGCCGCGGTTGAGCACCGTGAATCTGTCGCCCACCGCCATGGCATGGCGCACGTTGTGGGTGATGAACACCACCCCGATGCCCGATTTGCGCACCCGGTCCACCGTGGCCAACACGTTGGAGGTCTGGCGCACACCCAGGGCGCTGGTCGGCTCATCGAGGATCAGGACCTTCGCCCCGAAATAGACCGCCCGCGCAATGGCCACCGTCTGCCGCTCGCCCCCCGACAGCGTACCCACCGCCTGATCGGGGGAGCGCAAGTTGATCCCCATCTTCTTCATCTCGGCCATGGTCGTGGAATTGGCCTTGTCGAAGTCGATGAAGAACCCCTTCTTCGGCTCTCGCCCCATCCAGAAGTTCCGCGTCACCGACATCAGCGGGATCATGGCAAGGTCTTGGTAAACCGTCGCGATCCCCGCCTCCATCGCGTCGCGGGGGGAGTTGAAATTCATCTCCCGCCCCTCGAACATGATCGTGCCGGAGGTGGGCTTGTGCACCCCCGACATGGTCTTGATGAAGGTCGATTTCCCGGCGCCGTTATCGCCCAGAAGGCAATGGCACTCCCCCGCCTTCACATCGAACGACACGCCGTTCAGCGCGATCACCGGGCCGAAATGCTTGGTGATATTCTCCATATGGACAATCGGATCGGCCATGATCAACGCTCCCCCGTGATGATGCGGCGGATATAGGTGTTCAGGATCACCGCCAGCAGCAGGATCACGCCAAGGAACACGCGGAACAGGCTCGATTCCACATCCGCGAAGAACAAGCCCTGCTGGACGACCCCGAAAATAAGCGCCCCCAACGCCGCCCCCATGACGGAGCCGTAGCCCCCCGTCAGAAGCGCGCCACCGATCACCACCGCGATGATCGCCTCGAACTCCTTCAGGATCCCCCGATCCGCGGCGGCAGAGCCGAATTCGAAGACTTGGCAACAGGCAAAGACCGTCGCACAGAACGCCGTGGTCATGAACATTGTGATCTTCACCCGATCCACCGGCACCCCCACATAACGCGCGGCCTGCGCGTCACCGCCCGCTGCGAAGATCCAGTTGCCGAACCGCGTGCGGGTCAGGATCGTATGGCCGACAATGACCAGCACGATCGCCCAGACGATCAGCATCGGGATGCCGTCGACCACCGGCTGCCCTTCCCGCGTGCCGCGCTGGAACGTGTCCACAAGTCCGATATCGGCCAGCCACACGAACAGCCACCCCATGATGTCGGAGGCGAAGAGGGCGGCCAGCCAATCGCCCTCCGCCGCCTCCTCGATCCCGCCGATGATAGTCCGGTTCTCGACCGTCTGGGGGATGAAGATGGTGAAGCCGCGCAAGATGAACAGGAAGGCCAGCGTCACGATGAAACTGGGCAGGCCCGTGCGCACCACGATGAAGCCGTTGATCGCGCCGATCGCGATGCAGATCGCGAAGGTGACAAGGATGGCAAGCCACATCGGCAGGCCCCAGACCACGCCGAACATGGCAATGGAAATGCCCGCGAACCCGATCATGGAACCGACCGAGAGGTCGAATTCGCCCGCCACCATCAGCATGCAGGCCCCCACCGCGATAATCATGAACTGGGCCGAGATCAGGGACCAGTTCATGATGCCCTGCGCGTTGAACATGCCGCTGTCGCCCGCCAGGATGCCGAAGAAGACGAAGACCGCAATGGTGCCGACGATCCCGCCCAACTCCGGCCGGATCAGCCATTGGCGCAGGCCTCCGATCTCCTTGATGCGTTCATCCTCCGGCCCGCCCGCTTGGGCCGCATTCCCCGTGTCACTGTCGCTCATCTGCGTGTCTCCCCCGCCACCTGTCCGGCTGCGCGCGCGCGCCGCCGTCACTGTCTCTCGTCAAAAGGGGCAGGCACCGTCACCGCTGCCTGCCCCGATCGTTCACGCCGTCAGGCCTCAGCGGTATTCGCCGGCCAGCGCCTCGACCAGCTCCAGACCGTCAGCGGTGATGAAACCGGGACCGGAGTTGATGTTGTTGCCCGGCAGAACGCCGTAACGGTGATAATTCGTCAGCACGACCACCGGCAGATAGGCCTGCAGGAAGGGCTGCTGGTCGATGCCCCACTCGATCACGCCGTCGCGGATACCGGCGACGATGTTCTCACCCAGGTCGAACGTGCCGAAATAGATGTCCCCGGCCAACCCAAGCTCTTCAAGCGCGAGGATCGTGGGATCGGCGGAGGTCGGCCCGAGGGTCAGGATACCGTCGGTGTCGGGGTTGGCGTTCAGATAGGCCATGACCCGGTTCTGGATCTCCTGCGGGTCTTGGCCCGCGTCGATCATCGACTCGCCCAGTTCCACGCCCAGACCATCCGCGAAGCCCTGGCACCGCTCTGCCACGACGGGGTTGGAGATCACGTGGTTCACGCACAGGAAGCTGGTCACACCATCCCCTGCCGCGCGTTGACCGGCGGCAAAGCCCGCGTCGTATTCCGGCTGGCCCACATACATCAGCGCACCCACTTCGCGGGCCTGCTCCGGCGTGCCGGAATTCATGATGATGACGTCGATGCCCGCATCGACCGCCGCGCGGATGCTGTCGCCCAGAACGGTCGGGTCGGCCAGCGTCGTGATGATCCCGTCGGGGCCGGAGGCTGCCGCCTGCTCGATGATGCGCGCCATGTCGGCGATGTCGCCCGTGGGCGGATTGCGGTATTCCACTTCCACGCCCATCTGCTCGCCCGCCAGGGTCAGGGCGTTGCGGATCGTGTTCCACCAGCTGTCGCTGTCGGGGGCGTGGCTGACAAGGATGTAGCGTTCGCCACCCAGATGGCCGTCGGCTGCGGCCATGAACGGCGTGGCCGCGACCAGTGCCGCGGCAGCAACCGTTTTCAAGAATGATTTCATGATGTCCTCCCAAAAGGTCTGTTGGTGGATCACGGCGCGGCCGGTCCACCTTGCCAGAAAGCGTAGCGGTGATTCCGATTCATTGCAACCGGTTGCAAAACCCTCTGGGTAATCGGATGATTTACGTCACCGGGGCGGGCTGTTACGCCGACGGGGCACGTGAAATCGAGGGCGAAAGATGGCGGTCACGCTGAAGGATGTTGCCGAACGCGCCGGGGTCTCCACCTCGGCGGTGTCGCGCACGTTCACCGATGGCGCCTCGGTCTCCGCCAAAACCCGCGCGAAGGTGGAAAAGGCCGCCGATGCGCTCGGCTACTCGCCCAACGCACTCGCCTCCTCGCTCACCACGGGCCGCACCAAGCTGATCGGCCTGATCTCCAACAACTTCCACAACCCCCTGTTCCTCGAAGTCTTCGACCGCTTCACGCGCGGGCTTCAGGATCGCGGCCTGCGCCCGCTTCTCGTCAACCTCTCCGATGAAACCGACCCGGTCCATTCCGTCCGCATGATGCGGCAATATTCCGTGGACGGTGCCATCATCGCCTCCTCCACCCTGCCGCCCTCCTTCGCGGAGGCGTATCGCGATGCGGGCATCCCCGTGGTCCATTCCTTCGGGCGCTACACCACCGCCCCGCAGGTCCATGTGGTGGGCATCGACAACGTCGCCTGTGGCCGGATGGCGGGTGAGACGCTGATCGCGCGCGGCTACAGACGCGTGGCCTTCCTTGGCGGTCCCGAGGGCGCGACCTCGACCCAGGACCGGGCGCTCGGGTTTCTCGGCGCGCTCCACGAACACCCGGAGATCGAGGTCTCCGTCAGCTACGCCTCGGCCTATTCCTTCGATGCCGGCCGGGTGGAGATGACCAAGCGCCTGATGGCCGACCCGGCGCAGGCGTATTTCTGCGGGGATGACGTGCTGTCGGTCGGCGCACTGTCCGCCGTGCAGGAGGCCGGGCTGAACTGCCCCCGCGACATCGGGATCATCGGGTTGAACGACATGCAGATGGCGGGCTGGCAGAATATCAACCTCACCACCATACGTCAGCCCGTGGCCCAGATCATCGGGGCCTCCATCGACCTGGTCATCGGCACGGTGGAGGATCCGACTCGCCATCCCGAAACCCGCCTCTTCCCCTGCAAGGTGATCGAGCGTGGGACGCTGCGCCCCTTGGGGTGATATTCTCGCGTATATACCGGAAATATACCGCAGATATACCGGCCCTATATCCCTATTTTCGCAACATCGGGGGGCGCGCATCGACCCAGGCGCCGCGCTGTTTCGCCGATGCCACCGCCCCGTAAACCGCCGCCATCGACCGCAACCCATCCTCCGCCGTGGGATAGGCCCCGTGCGCCTCCCCCCGGATCGCGGCGGCCAAATCGACATAGATATTCGCCACTGCCAGGGGGAAGCCTTCCGGGTGCGCAATCGCCACGCGGGACAGGCGCTGCGCCTCCTCCGACAGGCCGCCCTCGCCCTTCTCCATGATCTGCGTCCTGCCGCCCACGGGCGTGTAGAATACCTGGTTCGGCTGCTCGCTCGCCCACCGGAATCCTCCAGTCTCTCCAAAGACTTGGATGTCGAAGCCGTGCTGACGACCAACCGCGACGGAGCTTGTCCAAAGCCGCCCGACCGTGCCGTTTTCCATGCGGAAATTGACCATCGCGTCGTCTTCCAAAGTGCGGCTCGGAATGGTGCTGGCGAAGTCCGCCGACAGCTCCCGCACCTCGTCGCCCACGATGAAGCTGGCCATGTGCAGCGCGTGAATTCCGCAATCGGCAAATTGGCCCGACACCCCCGCCATCGCCGGATCATAGCGCCAGCGCACCCGCGGATTGTCCGCATCCGCCGCATCGCCATGGTGCCCGTGGGAGAACGAGGTTACGACAAGTCGGATTTTTCCAATGAAATCAGAGGCTACAAGGTGCTTCATCTCCCGCACCATCGGGTAGGCGGAGTAGCAATAATTGACCGCGCAGATCGCCCCGGACGCCTCCGCGATCTTTACGATTTCCTCCCCCTCCTCGACGCTCATCGTCATCGGTTTCTCGCACAAGACGTTGAAACCATTCTCCAAAAACGCCTTCGTGATCTCGAAATGGGTGGAGTTGGGGGTAGCCACCGTCACCAGGTCGACGCGATCATCGCGGGCCGCCTCCCCCGCCAGCATCTCCCGCCAGTCGCCATAAGCCCGATCCTCGGCTACCCCAAGACGCTGCGCATAGGCCCGACCCTTCTCGGCATCATGGTCCAAGGCCCCGGCAGATAACAGAAAATTGCCGTCCGCCTGCGCCCCCAAACGATGCGCAGGCCCGATTTGAGAGCCCTCCCCGCCGCCGATCATGCCCCAATTCAACCGTGCCATCACGCACCTCCCAAAGACCGAGCTTTCGCCCGGGGATCGTCAAAACCCAATGGATTCCAGGTATTTGCGGTTGGCCACTGCATCATCCATCGGCCGCACATCCAGCGTCGGATCGCAATCCTGCTCCACCGTGCACCAGCCCTCGAATCCGGCGTCCAGAAGCACCTTTCGCACCGCCGGAAACTGCACATCGCCCTGCCCCAGGTTGCAGAAAATGCCCTGCCCGCACGCATCATAGAACCCGGTGCCCTTCGCGATGACGTCGGCCTTCACCATCGGGTCGATGTCCTTGAAATGCATGTAGGAAATTCGGCCGATGTTCCGCGCCATGAACGCGACCGGATCGAACCCCGCATAGGAATGATGGCCGGTATCGAAACATATCTTAAGCGTTTCTTCAGGGATTTCATTTAGAAGTCTGTCCAGCTCCGGTTCAAAGTCCATGAATCCAGCAGCGTGCGCATGGATGCCGACAGTGAGGCCGTATTCCTCGGACCCCAGGCGTGCAATTCGGGCGATCCGATCGCGATACGCGGCCCACTCGTCGGCATCCATCTGCTCCGCCGCACTTGCCCGACCCGCCGTCGGCGCACGGCGCGGCGAGATTGAGTCAATCAAAACAAGGTGTTGCGCGCCGTGTGCCGTCAGAGCCTTGCAGGTCCGCACCGCCCCGTCCAGCACATCGTCCCACGCTGCCGGATCGTGAAACGGGCGAAAGACGACGCCACCGATCAGCTCCAGATCATGTTCCGACAGCGCCTCGGCCAGAACGACCGGATCTTCCGGCATGAAGCCCACCGGCCCCAATTCAATCCCCGTGTACCCCGCCTCCGCACATTCCTTCAGGACGCTGCGCCACGGCGGATTGCGCGGATCGTCCGCGAATTCGACGCCCCAGGAACACGGCGCGTTGCCGATACGAATGGTCATTATTTTCCCTTTCAGGTCTGAGGGATAGGAAGCCAGCTGCCGCGTTCAGCAGAGGTGAAGGCCGTGTCGATGATCGCCGCCACCTCCAGCCCGTCGCGGAAGGTGGGCCAGACGGGGGTGCCAGTTTCGATGGCGCGCAGGAAATCGCGCGCCTCGATAATGATCTGGTCCTGATAACCGGTCCCATGCCCCGGTCCCTGGCAGAAGGCGAGGTAGTCGGGATGCTCCGGTCCGGTCAGGATTCGCGTGAACCCGCGCGTCGCCTCCGTCCCCTCGGCCCGGTAGATGTGCACGGCGTTCTGATCCTCCTGGTCGAACCGGATCGCGCCTTTTGTGCCATGGATTTCATAGGCATAGCCCATCTTGCGCCCGGTCGCCGCGCGGCTGAAATAGAGGTGTCCCATGGCACCTTGCGCAAATCGCACCATCATCTGGGCGTGGTCGTCGTTGTCGACCTCCACGCCGCCGCGCATTGGATGGATCGTCTCGATCCGGGCCGAGAGTTCCGCAATCGGCCCCATCAGCGCCAGCGCGCAGTTTATCATGTGCGGCGACAGGTCCCCCATGCAGCCGTTCGCCCGCCCGCTGGTGCGCCAGTTCGCGGGCAAGTCCGGGTCGGCGAGGAAATCCTCCGTGTGCTCCCCCCGGAACCACGTGACATCGCCGATCGCGCCGTCCTGCAGCAGCTTGCGCACGAATTGCGTGGCGGGCGTGCGAACATAGTTGAAACCGATCATGTTGGGCAGGCCGCTCGCCTCCGCCGCCTGCGCCATCGCCTTCGCGTCATCCAGTGAAGCGCCGAGCGGTTTTTCGCAAAAGACGGGCTTTCCGGCGGCAAACGCCGCTTCGGCGATCTGACGGTGGGTAGCCTGGGGCGAGGCGATGACGACCGCGTCCACGCCCGGGTCGGCCACCACGTCGCGCCAATCGCCGCTGGATCGCGCGAATCCGTAGGCGTCGCGGTACCGCGACGCGGAGGCTGCATTGGACGCCGCGACCATTTCCAGCTGCGGGCGCAGGCCGGTGTCGAACACCGCGCCGACCGCCGCCATGGCCACCGCATGGGCCTTGCCCATATAACCGCCGCCGATCAAGCCAATGCCGATGCGCGCCATGCGATCCCCCCTCCCGACGATGCCTGTTGCAACCGGTTGCAAAACTCGTATCCTGAGACTCGGACACGCGCAATATGCAATCGTTCGGGGCCAACCCGAAGCTCACCAACGGAGAGATCCCATGACCTCAACGGACGGAACCTTCCGGCTGACCGTGGCGCAGGCCATCGTCCGGTTCCTGATGAATCAATATATCGAGATTGATGGGGTCGAGACACGGGTTTGTGGCGGCGGCTTCGGCATTTTCGGCCATGGGAACGTCCCCTGCCTGGGGGAGGCGCTATATCCGGTGCAGGATGAGATGCCGCTTTACCGGGGCCAGAACGAACAGAGCATGGGGTTTGCCGCGGCGGCCTATGCCAAATATCACCTGCGGCGTCGGTTCATGTTCTGCACCGCATCTGCCGGGCCTGGCACCGCAAACCTTCTGACGGCCTCCGCGCTTGCCCATGCCAATCGCCTGCCGATGCTGATGCTGTGCGGGGATACGTTTCTGACCCGTCTGCCCGATCCGGTGCTGCAACAACTGGAGCACTTCGGAAATCCGACGCTTGGCGTCAATGATGCGTTCCGGGCGGTCACGCGCTATTGGGACCGGATCACGCATCCCGCACAGATCATCCAGTCATTGCCTGCCGCCTTGGCCACCCTGCTTGACCCCGCCGATTGCGGGCCCGCGTTTCTTGGCCTGCCACAGGATGTGCAGGGGTGCGCACATGATTATCCCGCGTCGTTTTTCGACCGGCGTGTCCATCGCATTCGCCGTCAGCCGCCAGATGCGGCGGAAGTCGCCTACGCTGCGGCCCTGTTGCGACAGGCCAAGCGCCCGATGATCATTGCGGGCGGCGGGGTGCAATATTCCGGGGCGGTGGCCACGCTGACTGATTTCGCGGAGGCGCACCAGATCCCCGTGGTCGAAACGATTGCCGGACGGGCCAACCTGCTCGATGAAAACGTTCTCAATATCGGGCCGATTGGTGTGACCGGCTCTGATTCCGCCAACGCGATCGCGGAAGAGGCGGACGTGATCCTCGCGGTGGGGACACGGTTGCAGGATTTCACCACCGGGTCTTGGACCGCTTTCGCCAAGGACGCGAAATTCATCGGCCTGAATGTGGGCCGCCACGACGCCGCGAAACACCTGTCCCTTCCGGTCGTGGGGGATGCGCGCCTGGGGCTTGAGGCGCTTGGCGCGGTTTTGGATGGGTACGAGAGCCCGACGGACTGGACCGACAGGGCAAAGGCGGAACGCTCAACGTGGCGCGAATACGTCGCGGACAACGTGGCCCATGGCAATCGACCGAATTCCTACGCCCAGGCCATCGGCGTGGTAAACGCGCTTTGCGACAAACGGGACCGGGTCGTGGCCGCAGCGGGCGGGCTTCCGGCGGAAGTAACCGCGAATTGGCGCACATTGGATACCGGCACGGTCGATGTGGAGTTCGGATTTTCCTGCATGGGTTATGAGATCGCCGGCGGATGGGGTGCGCGCATTGCACAATCCGAACGCGAACCCACAGCGGATACCGTGGTTTTCTGCGGTGACGGAAGCTATCTGTTGATGAATTCCGACATCTACTCAAGTGTTCTGACCCAGAAGAAGATGATCGTTCTGGTGCTGGACAATGGCGGCTTCGCGGTCATCAACAAGCTCCAGAACAACACCGGGAACGAGAGTTTCAACAACCTCATCGCCGACTGCCCCACGGTGCCCGATGCCTTCGCCGTCGATTTCGAGGCCCACGCGCGGGCCATGGGCGCGGATGCCGTGACGGTCGCCAATCCGGCAGAACTGGGTGAGGCGTTCAAGCGCGCGAAGGCGGCGGACAAGACCTGCGTCATCGTCATGAAGGTCGATCCCTATGACGGCTGGACGACGCAAGGCCACACCTGGTGGGAGGTCGGGACGCCCGAAGTGTCCGACAATCCCGATGTTCGCGCCAAACACGCGGAGATTGAAGCGGACCGTACCAAGCAAAGGCAGGGTGTGTGATGCAACTTGCCGGAAATCGCTTCGTCATCATCGGACGCGCGGGCATGGACCTTTACCCCGACCCGCCCGGCACACGTACGGAGGAAGCGGTGAATTTCTTCGCCTGCCTCGGCGGGTCATCGGCCAATATCGGCGTGGCGATCACGAAGCTTGGCGGGTCCGCCGCCCTCGTCACGCGCGTGGCGGACGATGCGATCGGGCGCTTCGCCTGCAACCAGCTGGACCATTACGGCATCGACCGGACCCATGTACATGCGGAGGGCGGTGATGCCCGGAACTCCCTGGCGCTGGTGGAGACAAGAGTCGAGGACCATCAATCCGTCATTTACCGCAACGGTGCAGCGGATTTCGCGATGACGGAAGAGGACGTCACCGCCGTCGATTACGGGGCGTTCGACGCGCTCATCACAACGGGGACGGTGTTCGCGGCGGAGCCGTCCCGGACGGCGGCGTTTGCGGGATTCGAATGGGCGAAAGCAGCGGGACTTCCGCTGATCTTCGACATCGACTACCGGCCCTATACCTGGCCGTCTGCACAGGAGGCAGCGGAGGTCTATTCCCGCGCGGGTTCGATGTGCGATATCATCGTCGGCAATGACGTGGAATTCGGCTTCATGGCGGGCGACTACGATCAAGGTCTTGATAAGGCACGTGAATTAGTGGCCCAGGGGGCAAAGATCGCCGTCTACAAGATGGGGGAGGACGGGGCCGTCACGATCACGCCGGACGGCGAGTTTCGCACCGGCATCTACCGCACCGACGCCCTGAAACCCACAGGCGCCGGCGACAGTTTCATGGGCGGCTTCGTCTCGGGCCTGGCCGATGGCTTGGACATACGCGACGCGGTCCTGCAGGGATCCGCCGCCGCGGCGATGGTGGTCGCCCGCGTCGGTTGCGCGCCCGCGATGCCCACACGCGCCGAGTTACGCGATTTCCTGGATGGCCATCCCGGCCCGACCGTGGCCTGAGAGGACGAATTCGATGCATATCCCCCCCTTCGACAACAAGAATAAGGCGATCGTCGATATCGACGACGCGCATGTGCCGCTCACCTACTTCAATATCGTAAAACTGAAAGCCGGGGAACATTTTGAATATCGTCTGAAAGGGTACGAGACCTGCGTCGTTCCCGCCACCGGCACCGTGACGGTTGAGACAGGAGGCGAGACATTCACCGATATCGGGGACCGCGGCGCAGATGTCTGGGACGGGGAGCCGGAGGGCGTCTACGTGCCCACCGACACCGGTGCGAGGATCACCGCGCTGACGGATACCGAGACCTTCATCGCAGGGGCGCGGTTTGCCGAGACATTGACGGCTTTCGCGGTCCGTTCGACGGACCTTGACCTCGTGCAATATGGCAGTGATGATACGAAAACCCATCGGAAGATCAAGCACATACTTGGCGCAGGCCACCATGATCGCGTGGGTCGTTTGCTTGTGTCGGAGCTGTTCACCGTGGGCGCCGGTGGCTGGTCCGGGTTCCCGTCCCACAAGCATGATACGGACCGCCTGCCCGAGGAAACACGCCACGACGAATGTTACAATTTCCGGTTCAAGCCGGACTACGGGTCGGGGCTTCAGATGCTGCAGCGAGCCGATAACGAGCCGGGGGACGCATACCATATCATGAACGGATCAACGGTCCTGATCGACAAGGGCTATCATCCCTGCTGTGTCCTGCCGGGGTATGAAATGTACTATTTCACGATCCTCGGCGGATTGAGCCAACGGAGCCTTAAACAATACTTTCAGCCCACCCATGCGGAGCAATTGCACACGATCCCGGGGATCATGGACATGGTGGCGAAGTTCAAATGACGCTGGCCACCCTTGCAGAGGTCCTGCAGCCCGCGCGGCGCGACGGTTATGCTGTGCCGGGCCTTGTCTGCCTTGGCTGGGAGGACATGCGCGCATTCGTGGCCGCGGCGGAATTGGAACGCGCGCCGGTGATCTTGCAGGCAGGTCCGTCTTGCCGGGACCACACGCCCTTGCCGATCCTTGGCGCGATGTTCCGGTACCTGGCCGAAGGGGCGTCCGTTCCTGTCGTGGCGCATCTCGACCATGGATATACGCTCGAGGATTGCGAGGCGGCGTTGGCCGCCGGGTTCACGTCGCTCATGTTCGACGGGTCGCGCAAGCCGTTGGACGAAAACGTGAAAGAGACGAAGGCCGTCGTGTCCCTGGCCCATTCCGCCGGTATCTCCTGCGAGGGAGAGATCGGGTTTGTCGGCTATTCCGGCGGCGAAGCGAGCGCGGGCACGGACCCCGAGGAGGCGGCGTTTTTCGCCCGGGAAACGGGGGTGGATGCCATGGCGATATCCGTCGGCAACGTGCACCTGCAGCAGGATCACGAAGGCGGATTGGACGAGCCGCGCATCCGCGCGATCGAGGCCGTGACGGACGTGCCGTTGGTGATCCACGGCGGGTCCGGTGTGCCGACGGCGCAACGCCTGTCGCTGGCGACATCCTCGGGCATCTGCAAGTTCAACATCGGGACGGAGCTGCGCATGGCGTTCGGGGCGGCGCTACGGATGTCGGTGAACGCAGATCCTGACCGGTTCGACCGCGTCCACATCCTGCGCGACACCCACGATCCGACGGTCGCCGCAGCGCGCGCCGCGATCCGGTCCACTGGCGCTTCGGGGAGGGTGACATGATCCGCATCGGACTTCTTGGCTGCGGCCGCATCGGGCAGGTCCATGCCCGGACACTTCGAGCCATGGACGGCGCGCGGATCGTGGCGGTCGCGGACGCAGTAGCGGACGCGGCGCATGCGCTTGCCTCCGCAACCGGCGCGGAGGTCAGATCGACCGAAGATATCCTGTCGGCAAAGGATGTCGATGCCGTAATCATCGGCACACCGACCGACACGCATTTCGATCAAATCCGTTTGGCGTCAGAGGGTTCTAAAGCGATCTTCTGCGAAAAACCTGTGGATATGTCCGTCGGGAACATCCGCACGCTGGTCGAGGATATCAGAAAATCGGGCGTTGCCTTTTTCACCGCGTTCAACCGGCGCTTCGACCCGAATTTCGCCGCTTTGCAGGCCCGGCTGCGGGACGGAGAGATCGGCGCGATCGAGCTGATCCAGATCACCTCCCGCGATCCTGCGCCGCCGCCGATCTCCTACATCGAAAGTTCGGGCGGGATTTTCCGGGACATGATGATCCATGATTTCGACATGGCGCGCTTCTTGATGGGGGAGGAGTTCAGCCATCTCAGCGCCGTGGGGTCCTGCCTTGTCGATCCGGAAATCGGGAAGGCCGGCGATGTCGATACAGCCGCGGTGACGTTGACGACCGCATCGGGGCGCATCTGCACGATCACCAATTCTCGCCGCGCGGCCTATGGCTACGATCAACGGATCGAGGTCCACGGCGTCAAGGGCATGTTGCGGGCGGAGAATATTCTTGAGACCTCCGTTGAAGTCGCGACCGAGGCGGGGTTCCGCCGCGCGCCCACGATGCATTTCTTCCTGGAACGCTACGAAGCAGCTTATGCCGCTGAAATGAAAGCGTTTATCGACATGCTTAACGGTAAAGACACGGCTGTTCCCGGCATCGAAGACGGGCTGCGCGCGCAAATCCTTGCTGACGCGGCGAGCCGTTCGCGTGAGACCGGAATGCCGGTGGCGCTGGAGGATTAGGTCACTCCGCCCCGTCCTTCGGCCAGGCGACGATCAGGGTCCAACCGAGGAAGCCGCCGATCCCGGCAAACAGGTAGGCCCAGATCGTGTTGTCGAAGCTGAGTTCGACGAAGGCCCAGGCAAATGGGGCCGCCACAAGCAGATACCGACGCCAGGCCGGTTGGAAGAAGGGGTGCTTGGGGTCGATCAGGCGCATGTGACCCGTGATGCCAGCCCTGTCCGGCCCGCGCAACGTTGGAATGGCGCATCCTCGGCAATGCATTAACATCGTTAACCCACCTACCCGGCACAATTGAATTGTAAGCAGCGCTTGATTGCTCGACAGTTGACGCACTCGCTTCTGAAATCGTCTCTTACATCGACGCCCGCCTTCCATGACCATCCGCCGATTGCGCACCCTTGTCGCCATTGCCGACACAAAGACGTTCAGCGCGGCAGCGGATGTCGTTCACGTGACCCACGCCGCTGTCAGCCAACAGATGCAGGCATTGGAGGCTGATCTGGGCGTATCCCTGTTTGATCGCGGCGGCCGAACGCCCGAACTGACGCCGGTGGCCCGACAGATCGTCACGAAGGCCCGACACCTGATTGCCGATTACGACAATCTGGTGCCGTCCGTGATGGAGGATGGCGGGCTTTCGGGAACTATCCGGCTCGGCACGCTTGGCACCACGCTGACGGGGCTGACGCCGCAGGCGATGGCGATCCTCAAGGACAAGTTTCCGAAGATCGGCCTGCATATCCAGCCCGGCTTGACCGGGCCATTGTTGGCGGAGTTGGAACGCGGCAATCTGGACGCCGCGATCATCACCCAACCGCATCAATTGCCCGTGGGCCTCACCTTCCATGAACTGGCCCGAGAGCCTTTGGAGCTGATCGCCGCAATCGAGGAAGGAGAGATGGACGCGATCGAACTCCTCCGCACACGGCCCTATATCCGGTTCAACCGCAATGCCGTCCTCGGCACCCTGATCGACAACTGGATCCTGTCAAAGCGCCTGCGCGTGGCTGAGACCATGGAACTCGACAGTCCGGAAGCGATCGAGAGCATGGTGCGCGCCAATCTCGGCGTGTCTATCGTACCGCGGCTGGTCGTGCCCCCCACCGACCGGATCGCGGTCAAGCGCCTGCCGCTTGGCCCGGACGCGCCGGTGCGGATCATGGGGCTGGTCCACCGGGCCGATCAGGTCAAAACCCGCGCTGTCGATGAGGTCATCGCGGCGTTGCGCCATGTCATTCATGCGGCCCGTTCGGATGCGGGGGATGTCATGCAATGAGCGCGGAAATGATCGTGTTCCTCCTGCTTGGGGCAGCGGCGGGCGGGTTCATCAACGGGCTGTCCGGAACCGGTACGGCGTTGTTCGCGCTGGGATTCTACCTGGTGGTTCTGGATCCGGTGACGGCGGTGGCAATCGTGGCGCTGATGTCGGTCATAGCCGGGCTTCAGGGCGTCTGGGTGGTGCGCCGGGCGATATTGGCGCAACCGCGGCGCCTGATGCGGTTCGTGCTGCCGGGGCTGGTCGGGGTGCCCATCGGGGTGTGGCTTCTCAACGGGCTGGATGCCAGCGTTCTGCGCCTTGGCGTCGCTGGGTTCCTGATCCTTTACGGCGGTTATTTCGCGGTTCGCCGGTCCCTGCCTGCCTTTGCCCGGCCAACTCCGGTCATTGATTGCGCGATCGGCGGTATTGGCGGTGTTCTGGGGGGAGCGGCGGGCATGTCCGGGGCGGTGCCGTCGATGTGGATGTCGCTACGGCCCTGGACCAAGTTCGAGACGCGGGCGGTCCTGCAACCGTTCAACATCGTCATGCTGTCCACGACCGTGACGCTGCTGTTCCTGCGCGGCGCGTTCGCAACTGCGGGGCCCGCGCTGCTGATCACCATCCCCACCGGCCTGATCGCCGCGCAGATCGGCATCGCCGTCTTCCGAAGGTTGACCGACACCGCGTTTCGGTGGGTCCTGATCCTGTTGACCTTGGCCATGGGGATCGGCGTGGGGGTGAGCGAATTGATGTGACGGTCAGCCGGATAGGGTTTCGGCACTCGCGCTCAGATCACCTCATCCGTGCGGTCATCGCTTTCGCCGTAGCGTTTCAGGACCGCCGGCTTCGTGCCCTCGTAGACCCGCGCGACGTTCTCCGCGATCTTGGCATTCTCTCGCTCGAACAGGCAGTCGCCGTTGAGGTCGGAGGCGACGATGAACGGCCCCATCTTGTTGCATTTTATGACCCACATGGCCTGGGCGAGGCCCAGTTCCTCGTTCCAATGGACGGCTTCCACATTCTCCACCCCGCGCCCCAGAAGCGCACCGGTTCCGTAACCCACCGTCGACAGGTAAACCGCGCCGTTGGGCACGAAGTATTCCTTGTAATCTTTGGACGTCATGCCGCCCTTGCCGACGATCAGTTTCGCGCCGGTCTTGGCCATCCATTCAGGCAACCACTTGGCAAAGCGGAAGGAGGCCGTGGCCGTCACCGCTCCCATGTCGAAGGAGCCGTCGGCGTTGATCCGCGCGGCGGGAGAACAGTGGAAATTCGCCGCCGATTGCGTGGGCAGTTCCATCGGGATATTCGCCCGATCCTGCAGCGCGCGCATGTAGACGCCTTCCCGCGCCGTATACATCAGACCGCTGAGGTAGACGACATCGCCGAGCCGCAGCTTGGCGATATCCTCGTCCGTGGGCGTCGTGGACAGGATAATTTCGCGCGGCCCGCTCATTCCGCTGCCTCCAAAGCCGGTTCCCATTCCACCGTTTCACGCCGCTGGTAATCGGTGAACCAATCGGGGTCCGTTCGGTGCTCCACCCGCCCATTGGCGTGGATGCGCGCAACCGCCCGGCGGGAGGACAGGCAGAAAGCGTGGACGCTCATCGGCATGCCGCCAGTGTGGCAATACCCGACCTCGATATTGCAATCTATCACCATGTTTTTGCCGACAAATCCCATCGCTCCCATACCGATGGAATTGCCCAATTCCTTGAACTCATCCTCCATCTCGGCAATGCGGGGATCGCTGTTCCGGCTGCCGACCGTGCGCAGGACCGAGGCGCGCTTGCCAAGGGTCATGCAAATGTCCTTCGACCCGCCCAACCCGATCCCGATGATGGCGGGCTGGCAAGCCAGGCCGCGCTTGCCAAAGGCCATCAGGCTGTCGAGGTAGAAGCGCTTGATCCCCTGCACGCCGTCAGAGGGGAAGAGCATCCGGTAATCGGTCCCGAAAAGCCCGCCCTTGTGGACAGTGATCAGGTCGATCCACTCCCCCTCCGGCTCAAAGCCATATTCAATCTCGGGCGCACCAATGCCGACATTGTTGTTATGGTCTGTCCGCCAGAGCGGATGCACGCGGTTGGGCCTCAGCGGGACACCGTTGGTGGCATTCGCAGTGGCCCGACGCAACGCGGCCTCCAGCGCGACCATCCCGCCCTCGACCCGCGCCTCGTTGCCCATCTTCACGAACCAGCGCGGCACGCCGGTATCGCCGCACATCGCGCGGCGGTCTTCCTTGGCGGCTTCGTAATTGTCGAGCATCGCCTTGAGCACGAAGGAGGACAGATCGCCATCCTCCGTCTCTGCGGCCTTTTTGAGACCATCGAGATAATCCTGCGGGATCTCTATGGCGGCCTTGTCCATCAGGGTCTCGGCCGTTTTTTGAATAAGTTGGATCGGTATCATTGTGCAGCCACCAATGTTTCTGGTTCGCCCTCCGGCAAGATCGTCTCGCCGGGTCGAACGATTGTGAATTGAACGGGCTGTCGCGTGACGGTGACGTCGGCACCGTCCATGCGCGCAACAGTGAATTCGCTGTCTTCCATCGCGCCCGGCTCGGGGAAATCTTCCCGGAAGTGGGCGCCGCGTGAATTCTCACGCGCCAGCCCGGCCTTCGTGATCACTTCGGAGATATCGCAAAGGGAGCGCAAGTTCAGCCAATCGTGCCATGTGAGGTTGAATGCCAGATTGCTGCCTTCCACGCCCACATCCATCAGCGCGTCCGAGACCGTGGCGATCCCCGTCAGCCCACGCTTCATCCCGGCCGCCGTGCGCATCACGCCGACCTCGTCCCACATCACCTCCTGCAATTGCTTGCGCAGGGGGAGGACCAGATCAGGCTTTCTCGTGAGCGGATAGACGGCGCGCGCCACTTCGGCGGCCAGCACCTCTTCATCGGGCGCGCGCAGCGACATCGCTGTCACGTCGCGGCCCATCGTGTCTCCGGCGATGCCGCCATACACGGTCGAGTTTGCCACGCCGTTGCCGCCCAAACGGTTCGACCCATGGGCGCCGCCGGCATCTTCGCCAGCGACGTAAAGCCCTTCCATCTCGGTCCTCGTATCCACGTCGACGACCACACCGCCCATGAAGTAATGCGCGGTCGGCACGACCTCCACCTTGCCCGCCGCTAGGTCGAAGCCGCTATCGGCGCAGCGTTTGACCATGCCTTTGAATTTCTGCGCCACCCATTCCGGCCCAAGGTGGGACATCGAGATGAAGACACCCTCCTGCTCCGGATTGTTGTTCTTGCGCATCTCGGCGTAGATCCCGCGGCTGACCACGTCGCGTGTCGCTCGCTCGCCCTTGCCGTCATGGTCGAACATGAACCGCTGGCCCGCGTGGTTGATAAGCTGTCCGCCCGCGCCGCGCAGGCCTTCTTCCAGCACGGTGCCGGTCATCCGCGTGTGATCGCCCGCCAGAAGGCCGGTGGGATGAAACTGTACCATCTCCATATCGCGCAGTTTCAGACCGGCGCGCAGGGCCATGGCGAGGCCGTCCATCGTCTTGTCGCCGGACGGCGTGTGGTACTTGTACATGGTCGGGCCGCCGCCCGTCGCCATCAGCACCGTTTTCGCCCGCACGAAGCGGAAGCCGCCTGTCCGCATGTCGATCATCAGAACACCGGCAAGCGCGCTGCCATCTTTCGTCGGGATCAGGCCGATCGCACGGTGTTCCTGCAGCTTCTCAACCCCGCTCGCCAGCACCTTTTCCATCAACCGGTTGATGATCTCGATGCCCGTCAGGTCGCCCTTGTGCACGGTCCGGTCCGCCGTCTGGCCGGCGAAGGCCTTCTGGTGCAGCGTGCCGTCGGGGTTGCGGTCGAAGAAGCACCCAACCTCATTCTCCAGCTCTCGGATGCGCACCACGGCCTGTTCGCACAACCGCCACGCCATGTTCTGATTGGGCAGCCACTTGCCGCCGTTGATCGTGTCCATGAAATGCCGCTCGACCGTGTCGCCGCCGCCCAAAGCGACATTATAGCCGCCCTGCACCATCCGCGTGCAGCCGCACTTGCCGATCAAGCCTTTCACGGCGATGGTGATTTTCGTGCCTTCGGGGGCCGTCTGCTGCGCGTGGAGGGCTGCGAACAGGCCCGCGCCCCCGGTACCAAGGATCAGGATATCCGTGTCGTGGCGTTCGATCTCAACCATCATTCATACCGCCTGTACCAAAAACGCGCCCGCGATCAGGAACGAAACCGCCGCCGCGCCCGCCGCCAGCGTCTTCTGCGCGGGCCGCCACGGCAACCATTCCAACGCCAGCAATCGCAGCCCGCCGAACATGTGAACCGCCAAAAGGAACACCAGCCCGAACTCCGCCACCTTGACGATCCCGGCCTCGGTCAACGCCAAGAACCCGTCAAGCCGCCCCGGGTCGCTCACCGCCATCGCCAGCACCCAGAAATGCATGGGCAGGAACAGCGCCAGCGCCAGGCCCGAGAGCCGGTGAACGATATAGGCCACCCACAGCGGATGCGCGCGCGCCACCGCCTTCATGCGAAGGTCACGGCCCAGACGGCCCGTGCTCCCATCGCGAACAATCCTGCGCCTATGATCCACATCAGCGCCTCAAGCGCCGCGCCCTTCACGCCCGCCCATTCATGGGCGATGACCCGTAACCCGATGGCGCCGTGGATGGACACCGCCACCACGAAAAGGCCGTAAAACGCGAACCACAGGAACGATCCCTGCGTGCGCCCCAAGATCTCCGCCGCGCTCAGCCCGCCCTGGATCGCATAAATCATCACCGCGATGTGTCCGAGCACGAAAGGCCCCATCAAGAGCGCCGTGATGCGCTGCGCCATGTAGAGCCGCATTCCCAGCATCAGCGCCCCCTCCGAAAGAAATTGCGCGCCGTCTCGCGTTTCAGCCCCGCGATGGCCGACATCGGGTCCAGATCATTCGGGCAATAGGCCGTGCACGATCCCATGGAATGGCAATTGTGGCACCCGCCCGATCCGCTGACCGCGTCCAGAATGGCCACGCGCCCCTCGTCCTTGGCATCGTTGAGCAGCGTCCAGGCTCGCTGCAATGCCGCAGGGCCAAGGTAATCGGCATTGCCCGCCACCGTGTCACACGCGGCGTAGCAGACCGAGCAATTGATGCATTCGATCCCGGCATTCGCTTCCACCCGCGCGCCACTCTCCGCATCCACGGGTGCGATTGGATCCTCGCGCGTCAGGCCGCCGTGATGCACCCCTTCCGCCGCGACCCATTTGTCGAAGAACGGATCCATGTCGACGGCCAGATCCTTGATAACGGGCAGGTTTCTGAGCGGCGCGATCGTCACCTCGTCCCCGTCCAGTACCTTGGAGATGTGCGTTCGGCACGTCCAGCGCGGCACGCCGTTGACCATCATCGCGCATGATCCGCACATGCCCACCCGGCAGGCGAAGCGGTAACTCAGCGTCGGATCAGAGTTCTGCTGCACCCAGCTGACCACGTCCAGGACCGTCTGGTTGTCATAGGCCGGAACCTCGAAATCGCGCCGCGCGATGCCCGGCCCCCGTTCGATGGTCACTTTCAAGGTGTCTGTGGTCATGTCCGCTCGAGTCTTCCCCTGGCTGCACGGAACATGCCACAGTTCAATCGACAGCGGAACTTCATTCAGACGACAAATTCTAAAGCGAACCGAAAGCAATGCTTACAATTTCCGTGGACAGGATGCGATGACCCAGCCCGAGAAACCCAGCCTGCAAGACCTCTTGAACGCACGCTTTTCCGACGCCCCGGATGTCGGGGACTGGACCGCGCGGACGGACGCATTGCGGGCGGTGGCGAGCCGTGGGTCCTGCCGGTCGTTTCAGGCGCGTGCGGTAGAGATGGATCTGCTTAAGGTGCTCTGCGTGACCGCCCTCTGCGCGCCCACGAAAAGTGATCTGCAACAGCGCGACATCATCTTGGTGCGGGATGAGGCGATCCGGCGGCAATTGGCGGAATTGGTGTCCGGTCAGGCCTGGGTCGCGGACGCGCCGACGCTTGCGGTGTTTTGCGGGAACAATCGCAGGCAGCGCCACATCCACGAGATGCATGGCCTTCCCTTTGCGAACGATCATCTCGACGCGCTGGTGAACGCGGCAACGGACGCGGCGATCGCACTGGGCGCGTTTGTCGCGGCGGCGGAGGCGGTGGGCCTCGGATGTTGCCCAATCAGTGCCGTGCGCAATGAGGCGCGGGCCGTGTCGGACCTGCTGCACCTGCCCGCCCACGTCTTCCCCTTCGCGGGACTTGCCATCGGCTACCCCGCCGACGCGCCGCAGGTCGCCAAACGCCTGCCGCTTCGCGTCACCTGCCACGTTGATCGCTTCGACGAAGGCGATGTGACGGGGGCGATCCGCGCGTATGATGCGGATCGGGCCGCCACGCAGCCCTACGGCACGCAAAGGTTTGTGGGCGCTTACGGAGAGAGTCAGAATTACGGCTGGTCCGAGGACAAGGCCCGGCAATATAGCCGCCCCGAGCGTGCGGATTTCGGCGCCTATATCCGCGCGCAAGGCTTCAAGTTGGACTGAGCCTTCAACTCTGACCCTGGGGTGGCGGGCCGAGGGAGCCGCGCAGACGAAGCTCCGCCGCCAATTCTCGCCCGACGATCGCGTGTCCATGCTCCAGATGGTCGATCAGGGCGCGCGCGGCTTGGCGGCCCATCTCCCGATGCGGGACATGGACGGTGGTCAGCTCCGGATACGTCACCTGCGCCAGGTCGATGTCATCGAACCCGACGATGGAGACGTCTTGCGGGACGCATAGGCCCATTTCCCGTGCCCTCCGCATTGCCCCCACGGCGAGGACGTCGTTGGCACAAAGGACGATGGTGGGCCGTGGCGTCCGCCCCATCAGCGCCGAAAATCCGTGCCCCCCCTCCTCGATACTGTAGCGGGAGCCGACGATGACCAGATCGGTCTCGTCCAGCCCGGCCGCGCGCATCGCATCGCGCACGCCCTGTTCGCGCGCCGCGACCCGGTCGTTGGACATCGCATCGACGGAGATCATGGCCAGCCGCCGGTGGCCGAGGCGCAAGACCTCTTGGGTGAGCGTTTCCATAGCGCGGCGATTGTCGAACCCGACCGAGGGCCGCGCGTGGGACGGGTCGAACGCCCACGTCACCAGCGTGGGGATATTGCGGGCTTCCAGATATTTGAAGATCGCGGGGTCCCGTTCATGCCCGATGAGAAGCAGCGCATCCGCGCCGCGCGCAACCAGCGATCTGATCTGCCGCTCCTCCAGATCCGGCCGATAGGACGAGCTGGCGACCAGAAGCGTGTAGCCGTTGGCGTCAAGCTCCTCCTGCACGGCCTGGATGCCGCGCGCGAAGACGGAATTCTCCATCGTGGGGATGATGGCGCCGATTGTCTTGGTGCGCTGCGCGGCCATCGCGCGCGCCCCGAAATTCGGCGTGTAACCCAAGGCCTCCACCGCCCGGTCGACCCTTTGCCGCGTCTTGTCGGACACCTGGCCCGGAAAATTCAGGCACCGCGATACCGTCGCCGTGGAGACCCGGGCAAGATCGGCCACGTCCTGAAGGGTCGGAACGGATCGGGTATCTTTCATCGTGTCATCATCCGGTCACCGGGCGCCAATCGCATCAATAGGCAATCAGATACGATCCGCGTCGGTTTTCAAAGCACAACACGTGCGCAGGCGCTCAAGATCGGCAATCCTGCAACGGGAGGGCCGAGTTGGATCGCGCAAACCGCAGTCGTGTATGCCTCGTGGCCTGCTTTCCTAGACCATTGAAAGCGCAAGCGACACGAGGTCACGAATGCCGGCGATTGCCAACACTGAGACGTGAGGTGACGGCATCTGATCGACGCCCGTCGGGTGATTGCCCGCCGGAAGGGAGGATAGGCCAGACATTCAGGGTTGAAGGCTCGGCACTCATCAGGGGGACGGCCTCACTCAACCACGGGAAACACGTTCGTTTTCTTTACCACACCGTAGACAAACCTGCTGTCGATAGAGCCGATGCCGCCGATCGGGTGCAGCCGCTTGCGGACGAAGGTTTCGTAGTCCGACAGATCTTTCACGACGACGCGCAACAGGTAATCCGATGTGCCGGTCATCACGAAACATTCCAGAACCTGATCGACGCGCCGGATCTCTTGCTCGAACTGTTTGACCACGGCCTCCGTATGTCCGGTCAGAGTGATGCTGACAAAGACCGTGACCGGAAGACCGTAGGCTGCGGCGTCGATGCTCGCGCTGTAGCCGACGATCGCCCCGCTTTGTTCAAGCAGCTTGAGGCGGCGCAAACATGGCGACGGCGACAAATTGACCGTTGCGGCAAGATCCTGATTCGTCATCCGGCCATTGCGCTGAAGGGCACGGATGATTTGGCGGTCTTTTGCGTCCATTTCCGCATCCCTTGGCAGAATATGCCAATTTCATATGTTCTCTTGCCACATTTGGCAATCTTTCATGCGCAGTCACGACATACCATGCCGCAACAGAGCAAGGAGTTTGATATGCGGAACCGCCCCGAAAGTTTTTCCACTGTCGCAATTCACCACGGCTATGATCCGATGGACCACGAGGGCGCGCTGACACCGCCCTTGCACCTGACATCGACATTCGCATTCGAGACTGCGGAAGCGGGCGGCGAGATGTTCGAGGGTGCGCGGGCGGGACACATCTATTCGCGCATTTCCAATCCAACGACGGCCCTGCTTGAACGGCGCATCGCGGCGCTGGAAGGGGCCGAGGCTGGCCTTGCGCTTGCGTCGGGGATGGGCGCCATTTCCGCTGCGATGTGGACACTCCTGTCGCCCGGCGATGAGGTAATCCTCGACAAGACGCTATATGGATGCACGTTTTCCTTCATGCAGCACGGGTTGGCAAAATTCGGTATCGAATTGACCCATATCGACCTGACGCGCGCCGAAAACCTTGAAGCCGCCATTAGCCGGAAAACCAAGCTGGTCTATTTCGAGACGCCAGCCAATCCGAACATGCGGCTGGTCGACATTCGCGCGGTGTCGAACATCGCCCATGCCAATGGCGCTTTGGTCGTGGTGGATAACACCTATGCCACGCCGTACCTGACCAAGCCGATCGAACATGGCGCGGACATCGTCGTGCATTCGGCAACCAAGTATTTGGGCGGGCACGGGGATGTCGTGGCGGGCCTTCTGGTCGGGTCAGAAGATCTGGTCAGCGAAATCCGGCATGTCGGCATGAAGGACATGACGGGCGCCGTCATGGCCCCGTTCAATGCCATGTTGATCCTGCGCGGTCTGAAGACCCTCGAATTGCGGATGGACCGACATTGCGCCAGCGCGATGAGCGTCGCGGAAATGCTGGCGCGAAACGAGGCGGTGGCAGATGTCCACTACCCCGGTCTTGGCAGCTTTGCGCAACACCACCTCGCCAAACGACAGATGGCGCAGTTTGGCGGCATGATCGCGTTCGAGTTGAAAGGTGGCCTGGAGGCCGGGATCGAGACCATGAACCGGCTGAAGCTTATCACGCGGGCGGTGTCCTTGGGCGATGCGGAAACCCTCGTGCAGCATCCGGCCAGCATGACCCACTCGACCTACACGGCGGAAGAGCGTGCGGCGCACGGGATCAGCGAAGGGCTTGTGCGGCTGTCGATTGGTCTTGAAGGGATCGACGACGTGCTAGACGATCTGGCCCAGGCCCTGCCGCGCCACCCGATCCGATCCGCAGCCTAGGATGCAAAGCAAGTGACTTCCATGACGCGCTCCCCCGATCACCTCAAGACCGTGGAACAACGCCTTCTGTGGCTGTCCCACTGGATGATCCACAACGCCAATCACATCCGGCCGAAACAAGACGGGATCAAGGTCGGCGGACACCAGGCGTCGTCCGCGTCCATGGTCTCCATCATGACGGCGCTCTACTTCTCGGTGCTCCGGCCGGAGGACCGGGTTGCGGTCAAGCCCCACGCATCCCCGGTCTTTCACGCAATGCAGTACCTCATGGGCAACATGACGCGCGAGAAGATGGAGAATTTCCGCGGCTTCAGCGGCGTGCAGAGCTATCCGTCGCGCACCAAGGACGTGGATGATGTGGACTTCTCTACCGGATCAGTCGGGCTTGGCGTTGCGATCACGTCTTTTGCGTCCATCACGCAGGATTACGTGCAGGCCAAAAGCTGGGGCAACGACATCCCTCTAGGTCGGATGGTTTCGCTTATCGGCGATGCGGAACTGGACGAGGGCAACATCTACGAATGCCTTCAGGAGGGCTGGAAGAACGATCTGCGCAACACGTGGTGGATCATCGACTACAATCGCCAATCCCTCGATGGGATCGTGCGCGAAGGTCTTTTCGCGCGGGTGGAGAAGATTTTCGAAGCGTTCGGCTGGGACGTGGTCCGCGTGAAGTACGGCCAGTTGCAGCGCGCCGCCTTTTCCGAGCCCGGCGGCGACAAGCTGCGCGAATGGATCGACGGCTGCCCCAACCAGCTTTATTCCGCACTGACCTATATGGGAGGGGCCGTTTGGCGTTCACGGCTGATGGACGATTTGGGGGATCAGGGGGATGTCACATCGCTTCTAGAGCGCCGGTCGGACAGCGAACTTGCACACCTGATGGAAAACCTCGGCGGGAATTGCGTTCACACGATGGCGGACATTTTTGCATCCATCGACCACGATCGGCCCGTCTGCTTTCTAGCATATACGATCAAGGGATGGGGCACCCCGATTGCCGGGCACAAGGACAATCACGGCGGCCTGATGACCAAGGCGCAGATGGCCGAATGGCAGGCCCATATGGGCGTGAAGCAAGGTCAGGAATGGGACGCTCTCGCCACGGTCGAGGATGTGGATGGATTCGAGGCGTTCCTTGAGCGGGTGCCGTTCTTCGCCAAGGGGACACGAAGGCTGTCTGACAAGGTCATGGACGTCCCGGCGATCGAGATCGCGGGTGATCGCGAAATCTCGACCCAGATGGGGTTCGGCAAAATCCTGGACGCGCTATCCAAGGGCGACAGCGAGTTGGCCAGCCGCATCGTTACGACCTCACCCGACGTGACGGGAACCACGAACCTCGGCCCGTGGGTCAACCGGCGCAAGTTGTTTGCCCGCACCGCACAGGCCGACACATTCAGGGACCACAACATACCGTCGACCGCGAAATGGGAATTCGCCCCCGATGGTCAGCACATCGAACTCGGTATCGCGGAGATGAACCTGTTTCTCCTGCTGGGAGCGGCGGGCCTGTCCCATTCATTGTTCGGCAAACGCCTGATCCCCATCGGCACCGTCTACGACCCGTTCGTCGCGCGCGGCTTGGACGCAATGAACTATGCCTGCTATCAGGATGCCCGCTTCATGATCGTGGGAACGCCGTCCGGTGTGACACTCGCGCCCGAAGGTGGCGCGCATCAATCCATCGGGTCACCCTTGATCGGCATGTCCCAAGACGGCCTCGCGGCGTTTGAGCCCGCCTTTGTGGACGAGTTGGCCGTTATCATGGAATGGGCGTTCGACTACATGCAGCGCGACGGTGAAGGCGACCCGGACGAGCGCACCTGGTTGCGCGATGAGACGGGCGGCTCCGTCTATCTGAGGTTGACGACAAATCCCATCGAGCAGCCCGGAAAGCGGGTCGATGACGCGTTCCGCCAAGGGGCCATCGACGGCGCGTATTGGCTGCGCGCGCCGGGGCCGAATTGTTCGGTCGTTCTTGCCTATCAGGGTGCCGTCGCACCTGAGGCGATCGCCGCGGCGGGGATGATCGGTGAGCATCGCCGCGACGTGGGCGTATTGGCGGTGACATCGGCGGACCGGCTCAACGCTGGTTGGACCGCGGCGCAGCGGGCGCGCGCCCGGGGCAACACGAAAGCCCGAAGCCACGTGGAGACGCTTTTGGACAACCTGCCAAATTCCTGCAGTATCGTCACCGTCATCGACGGGCACCCGGCGACCCTGTCATGGCTCGGGGCCGTTGCGGGCCACAAGACGATCCCCCATGGGGTAGAACATTTCGGCCAGACCGGGTCGATCACCGACCTCTACGAGCACTTCCGTCTTGATCGGCATTCAATCGTTCAATCCATCAACGCGCTGACGGACGGCTATCGCACGCCGCATACAGAACGGCATTCACCCGCAGCGTCCTGAGTTTGTGAGTGCGCGGACGGCGACATCGGAACGGGGTGATGCGAAGAGCGAAACGGAAGTGGGACGGGTAATGGATGTTCCAATCGACGGCGAAAGGATTCCGCTAGGCCCGCAACCGACCCGGCGAAATCGCGTCGCTGTCGAAATCGGCGCCATCGCCCCCCCGCCCCAGTAAAATCCCGGCGGCAAGCCGGGCAAGCGCGGGCGCCATCATGATCCCGTAACCGCCCTGGGCCGCGAGCCAAAAGAAATCCGGGACCCGGCTGTCGAACCCCACGACCGGGGCTTCGTCGGCCACGAAACTTCGCAACCCGGCCCAGGAATGCGAGATCCGGCGCACCGGGATCAGCGTTTCGGTTTCGATCCAATGGGCGAGCTGCGCGATGTCGAGCTCCTCCGGGCGCACGTCCTGCGCGATCGTCGGCGTTGCGTCTCCGGGCGATGCCATCAACTTGCCCGCATCGGGTTTGATATAGGCGCCAGACGCCACGAAATCGACGGCCGGGCTGGCGGCAAGGTCGAGCCCGTCGGGCGCGTCGATGATGATGCCCGTGCGGCGCATCGGCACCAGGCCGATCCCTTGCGCTCCGGCCAGGGTGCCGATTTCGTCGGCCCAAGCCCCCGCGGCGTTCACGATCGTCCTGGCGCGGAAAGTCTGCTCTCTTGTTCGGACCTCCCAAACGCCGGCATTGTGAACGAGGCCAAGAGCGGCGGCAGCGGTCACGATGGTCCCACCACGCTGCCGGATGCCCTTGAGATAGCCCTGGTGGAGGCCCGCCACGTCGATATCAGCCACGTTTGCCTCAAAAACCGCGCCGGCGATCCGGTCGGGCCGCAGATAGGGTGCCAGGTCCAGCGCGGCCTCCGGCGTGATCTCGATCACGTCTTCGCCCGGTTCTGAGAGGGCCAGAATGGCAGGTAGGTGATCCAGGCTCTCCGCGTCTGCGACGGTCAATGCGCCGCGCGGCGTCAGGAGCGGGGTCTCGCAAAAACCATCGGGCGGCGACGCGAAGAAGGGCGCGCTTGCAGCATTGATCTTCCGCACGACCGGGCCGCCGTAATTCCGCGTGAAAAGCGCGGCCGATCGACCGGTGCTGTGATAGCCCGGGGAGGACTCGGCCTCCAACACCAGAACGGAGGCCGCAGCGGCAAGCTCGTAGGCCGCCGACGCCCCGGAAATCCCCCCTCCGATCACGAGAAAATCATGGATCATGCCGATCGAGTCCCTTTCTCGCGATGCCATCCCGTGGGTCGGCCGGACCGCTACAAGGCGCTTATCCCTGCCGATTTGCAAGAAAAATGAATTCTGTTGACTTTCTGAAAGTTTTCTTTCCTACTCGTGCCAACTGACCGGGAAACTTTCATGTCCAAACCCTTGCGCGATCGCCTGAATGAGGCTTTGCAAACCGCCTCCAAGGCGGACCGCGCGATTGCGAATTACATGCTGTCGGATATGGCCAGCCTCCCGTTCGAGACGGCGGCCAGCCTCGCAACCAAGGTCGCGGTCAGCGAACCGACCGTGGGCCGTTTTTGCCGGTCCATCGGCTATGACGGGTTCAAGGACCTCAAGAAGAACCTCAAGAATGACATGGGCGATCAGCCGTGGCTGATCGGCGACCGGTTGCGCGACCTGCGGGAACGGACGAAGGCGGGCGAAGATCAGCTGTCACGCGGGCTGGAGCTGGAAATGGCTGCGCTCGTGGCCGTTTACGAGGCCGCCCATAGCCCTGACTTTCAACGCACCGTTGCGCGGCTGGCCACGGCCAGGAAAGTCTTCGCCGCCGGGTTCCAGACCGAACGCGGCATGGCACAGATTTTCGTCAATCAGTTGCAGTACCTGCGCGACGACGTGCACCTGATGGATTCGGGAAGCGGCAACTTCGCTGAGCTTCTGGCGATGGATGGCGATGACGCCGCACTCGTGATCTTCGAGGCGCGCCGCTATTCCCGCCACGCCCAGATGCTGGCCGAAGACGCCAAGGCCGCTGGCATCCCCGTCACACTCATCACCGACCCCTATTGCGATTGGGGTCATGCCGTATCTGACGAGATGTTCGTCGTACCCACGGCGGTCAACCTGTTCTGGGAATCGACCGCCCAGATGGCGAGCCTCGCCAATCTGCTGGTCAACGGCGTGTTTCTGGAACTCGGCCCTGAGGTCGAGGCGCGGATGAACACATTTGCCCAACTCTACGGACGCTTCACCGGCCATGTCGGCGACGCGGCCGTTTCGCGCGCGGAGGGCCGCCGCACCACCTAAGACTGCCAAAAAACATAACAGGGAAATCTGCCATGCGATATTCGACCAAGACCCAGCTTCTTACAGGATCGGCTATCGTAGCAGCCGGTTTGCTATTCTCCTCCAACGCCATGGCGCAGAACGTGACGATCGCGTTTTCCGCAAGCGAGCTTGGCGCGACCGCCTACAACCCCGTCGCCGCAAGCAACCTGAACACCGCCACATCGCTGATCTATGACCGGTTGGTGGAACAGGACGCCGACCAATCCTACCATCCCCACCTTGCCACCGCGTGGGAGGAAACGCCTGACGGCATGGCTTGGACCTTCACCCTGCTCGACGGCGTCACGTTCCATGATGACACGCCCTTCAACGCCGAGGCCGTCCAGACCTGGATCGCGAGCTATGCCGGCACGGAAAACGAATACCTGGTCGAAGCCATCGGCTCAGTCGACGTGATCGACGATCTGACCGTTCGGTTCAACATGGACCGGCCGGAGCCGAACCTGCTCTACAACCTCGCCAGCGCGTTCATGGGCATCCCCTCCCCCACGGCCTATGCCGAGTTGGGTGACGATTTCGGCGTGACCGCTGCCATCGGGACCGGCCCCTACGAATTACAAAGCTTCGAGATCGGGCTGGAAACCGTCCTTGTGCGGAATGAGGATTATACCTGGGGCTCGGACCTGTCGGAAAACACCGGCCCCGGCCATATCGAGACCTTCACTTTCCGCGAGATACCGGATCAATCCACCGCGTTTCTGGAATTGCGCACCGGCGGCATCGACCTGCTTCTGGGCGTGCCGACGGATTTCCTGGCGATCTTGGAGGCCGAGGCGAATATCCAGGTCATTCAGATGCCCGGCACCGGGATCAGCTACATGCCGATCAACGTGACCGCGCCGCCTTTCGACGACATTCTCGTGCGGCAGGCCACCGGAATGGCGATCGACCAGGATTCCATCGTGGCCGCTGTCTATGGCGGTGTCGGCGCACCCGCGCGAAACTTCCTGATCTCCTCCCTGCCCGAGGCCGATGTCGATCCGTCCCTGAATGTCATGTATGACCCCGCCCGCGCGGGAGAGCTGCTGGAAGAGGCGGGTTGGACGATGGGCGACGACGGTGTGCGTGTGAAAGACGGTGAGCGCTTGTCGGTCGACCTGTTCACCGCCAACAGCACGGAGTTCACGCGCCTCACGCAGGTCGTGCAGGCGCAACTGGCCGAGATCGGAATGGAGGCGACGATCACCGTCTTCGACAGCTCCACGATCCGCGACGAATATCGCCGCAACGCCCACCAACTCGCCGTTCGGGCCTATGATTGGAACAATTCCGACATCCTCGACTGGTTCTTCAGCGGCAATCGCCTCGGCTACCCGAACGTGTCGATGTGGGAGGACGAAGAAGGCCAGCGCCTGAACGATGTCGCCATGACCGAAAGCGCCACGGCGGCAGAGCGGATTGCGAATTTCACCGCGTATCACGAGTATGTCCTGAGCCAGCACCTCTTCGTGCCGATCTACCAGCCGACCCAGAACATCGCGTTCAACGCAGAAGCCATCAGCGTGCCCGATCCGGTGCGCGGCTCCCGCTTCCGCGGGCAATCGTTCATGGACATCCAGATCGTCGAATAGGGCCCTGAGCGCCAAGGAAAGGAGGCACCGGGATGATCCTCAGATACACGTTCCAACGTTTGCTGATGCTGATCCCGGTGTCATTCTCGATCTCGGTGGTGATCTTCATGATCGTCTACCTGCTGCCGGGTGATCCCATCGACAACCTGCTGCGGGTGGGATCATCCGAGGAGGATCGGGCCGAGTTGATTGCCCGCTACGGCCTCGACCGGAACCTGATCGTTCAATACTTCGTCTGGATCGGGAACATGTTCCAAGGTGAGTTCGGGCAGGCCATCGTGCTGCGCCGCCCGGTTGCCGATCTGGTGGCGCAGAACCTGCCCTACAGCCTGACGCTCGGCGGGCTGGCCTTCCTCTTCTCCTCCACGGTCGGCATGGCGCTTGGAACGATTTCCGCCATCGTTCGCCATCCGGTACTGGATCGGTTCATGCGCGGCTTCATCCTGCTTGGCTCCACCGTACCGGGCTTCTGGCTCGCGCTTCTGCTGATATTGCTGTTTTCCGTCAATCTGGGCTGGTTCCCGGTCTCTGGTGCGGGCGGGTGGAAATCGCTGGTGCTGCCGGTGCTGACCATCGGTTTTGGCGGCGTGGCGCTTGTCGCTCGGGTGACGCGGGTCGCGCTTCTGGACGCGCAGCGGGAGGATTTCGTGACGCTGCTCCATGCCAAGGGCCTCTCTTCCCGCACGATCCTGTTCCGCCACCTGATGCCCCATGCGTTGCTGCCCGTCGTCACGATCCTGGCCCTGCGCATCGGCTGGATCCTAGGCGGGGCCGTCACGGTGGAATTTGTCTTTGGCCGCCCCGGGCTTGGCTCGCTTCTGATCCGCGCCTTGGGCCAGCGCGATTACCCGGTGGTGCAGGCCTGCCTGCTGATGCTGGCATTGGCCGTCATGCTTGGAACGCTAATCGGCGACGTGGCCCAAGCTTCCATGGACCCCCGAATTCGTGAGAGAAAAGCATGAACGTTTCCCAAATGGCCGTCCGGTCACTCGATGCTTTCGCGCGGATGAGCGTGGGGCGCGCCTTTGCCTCGGGCGTGGGGATGGTGGCCGGCGGCTTCCTGATCCTGCTGGTGCTGGTTGCGATCTTCGCGCCTTGGATCGCGCCCTTCGATTACGCGGCGCAGAACCTGATGAACGCCAATGCCGCCCCGGGCTGGCCACATCTTCTGGGGACCGACGAATTCGGACGCGACGTGCTGAGCCGCGTGATTCATGGCGCGCGTACGTCGCTCTCGGTCAGCGCCACGGCTATCGCCATCTCCATGGCCGCGGGCATGACCCTTGGCGCGGCGGCGGGCTATTTCGGCGGATTTTTCGAGCGCGCCGTGATGACAGTGGTCGATCTCACCTGGTCCTTCCCGGATATCCTGATCGCGCTGATCTTCGTGGCCATCATCGGCCCCGGCCTGACCTCGACCACCTTCGCCATCGCCATCGCCTACCTGGCACAGTTCACCCGCCTGACCCGCGCCCAGATCGTGCGCCTGAAGCGGGAGACGTTCATCGAAGCCACGATAAACCTCGGCGCGAAGCCGTCCCATATCCTGCTGAAGCACCTGATGCCCAACGCCATCGCGCCGGTGATCGTGGTCGGCATGCTGGCTATAGGCGACGGCATCGTGTTGGAGGCGACGCTCGGCTTCTTCGGCCTCGGCGCGCAGCCGCCCACGCCCTCCTGGGGCGCGATGATGTCCTCGGGCACGGCACAGCTTTTCCTTAGCCCCTGGGTCATCATCTTCCCCGGTGTCGCCGTCGCCGTCACCGTGATCGCCGTGAACCTCTTCGGGGATGAGTTGATCCGCGCGCTCGATATCCGCGACCGGCTAAGGGGGGCATGAGCATGCTCAGCGTGCGCGATCTAGGTGTGGCCTTCGGGGCAGTTCAGCCCCTTTCGGGCGTCAGCTTTACTGTCGGCAAAGGCGAAACCATCGGGATCGTGGGCGAAAGCGGATCGGGTAAATCCCTCACCGCGATGAGCGTTATGGGCCTTCTGCCACTGAGCGGCGGACGCATCACCGGCGGGACGGTCGAATTCGACGGGCAGGACCTGACCAAGCTGCCGGAGCGCGCCTATCGCAAGCTGCGGGGCGGTCGGATCGGGTTGATTACCCAAAACCCGATGACCTCGCTCGACCCGCTGCAAAAGATCGGCCCGCAGGTGGATGACGTGGCCAAGCTGCATCTGGGGCTGTCCGATAAGGCCGCGCGGGACCGCACCGAAGAAATCCTCGGCACCCTGCGCATTCCGGAACCCGCGCTGATCTGCGAACGCTACCCGCACCAGATGTCGGGCGGCATGAAGCAACGGATCGTCATCGCCATGGCGCTGGCCGCCGACCCCGACGTGCTGATCGCCGATGAGCCGACCACGGCGCTGGATGTGACCGTTCAGGCCCAGATCATCCGCCTGCTCGATGATCTGGTGAAGGAGCGTGATCTGGCGCTTGTCCTCATCACCCATGACATGAGCGTCGTGGCCCAGACCTGTGACAAGGTCGTGGTGATGTATGCCGGTCGCGCCGTGGAACATGGTCCGGTCGAGGCGATTTTCGATCGCCCGCGGCACCCCTATACCCAAGCATTGATCGCCTGTATCCCGCGCGGGTTGGACGAAGCCACACGGCTGACCGGCATCGAAGGCACCGTGCCCACGGTCGTGAATTACCCCAGCGGTTGCCCATTCCATCCGCGATGTCCAAAGGCGGAGGCGATTTGCGCCACCGACCCGCCGGATTTCTCCGTTGAGGGCGACAGCGCCGCCGCTTGCCATTTCGCGGAGGTTGCCGATGCCCAACCTGCTTGAGGTCCGCGACTTGTCCAAGCAATTCACGTCCGCAGGCGGCCCCTTCCGCAAGGCACGGTCGATGCATGCGGTCAACGGCGTATCCTTCGACCTGCCGGAGGGTCGGGTGATCGGCGTCGTCGGTGAAAGCGGGTGCGGCAAGTCCACCCTCGCCCGCTTGATCCTGCGTCTGATCGAACCCTCGGGCGGCGCGGTGAATTTCGACGGCGATGACCTGCTCGCCAAGTCACCCGCCCAGATGCGCAAGCTTCGCGCGCGGATGCAGATGGTGTTTCAGGACCCCTACTCCGCCATCGACCCCCGCTACACCCTGACCCGCGCCGTGTCGGAGCCGTTCGAGGTCCAGAATGTGAAGCCAAACAGGAAAATGGCCGACGAAGTGGCGGAGCTGCTGGAGATGGTTGGCCTCAACCCCGGCCTGGCCGCCAGCTATCCACACCAGATTTCCGGGGGGCAGAAACAGCGTGTGGGCATCGCGCGAACGCTTGCCCTGCGCCCGTCGCTGCTGGTGCTGGATGAACCGACCGCATCCCTCGACGTATCGGTCCAAGCGCAGATCATTGGGCTGCTGGAAGACCTGCGGACCGATCTTGGACTGACCTATCTATTCATTTCCCACGACCTGAGCCTCGTGAAGTATTTCTGCGACGAAATCCTCGTGATGTATCTGGGTCGCGTGGTGGAGGCCCTGCCCGACACCGCTGCCCCGGCACGACATCCTTATACAAGAACCCTCATGGAGAGTACGTTCGAGCCCGACCCGAAAAAGCGCCGCCTGATCGCGCCGCTGGAAGGCGAAGTGCCAAGCCCCTTCGATCTGCCCCCCGGGTGCGCCTTCGCGGATCGCTGCCCCAATGCCAGCGCCCTGTGCCGAATCGAGACGCCCGCCCTGTCGACCGAGACAGGCCACGCCGTCGCCTGTCATCACCCGATCTGACCAGGAAGGACAAGGACTTGGGGTTCAAGATACTCTCCGCCGAAATCTCCCACGAAACCAACACGTTCAACATACGGCCCACTGACCTCCAGGCCTTCCGCGACCGCTATTTGCTGGACGGCCCTGCGGCGATTGGCGCGAAGGGGGACAAGAACACCGAATTGGCTGGCCTGCTGGACGTGGCCCGCGACCATGACTGGGCCGTCACCCATGTGATCAGCGCCGCCGCCGGACCGGGTGGACGTGTGACGCGGGAGGCTTTCGAGACGTTGCTGGCCCCACTGCTGGATGCCGCCGCGCAAGGCGGCTGGGACGGGGTCTTCTTGATCCTCCACGGCGCGATGGTCACCGAAGACCATGACGATGGAGAGGGCGAGATCCTGCGCCGCCTGCGCGCAATCATTGGCCCCGACCTGCCCGTGGCCGCAACCCTCGACCCCCACGCCAATGTCACGGATGCGATGTGTGACCTGGCCCAGATCCTCGTCTCCTTCACCACCTATCCCCACGTGGATGTCCGAGCCACCGGACGGCGCACCGCGGAGTTGCTACATCGCACGATGGCCGGAGACATCAATCCGCACACGCACCGCGCCCATCGGCCCATGCTGGAGGAGGCAAACGGCGGGCGCACCGATATCGGCCCGATGATCGACCGCCAGGCCATGGCCCGTGCCTTCGAGGCCCGCAAAGGTGTCTACGCGATCAGCATCAACGGGGCGTTTCCCTGCGCTGATATCGCGGAGGTCGGACCGACCGTCCTGATTACGGGTGAGGGGGAGGATGCGCCACTGGCGGCCATGGCCGATGAATTGGCCGATGACATGTGGGATCGCCGCAACGAGGTCCTCAACCACTATCTGACCCCGACCGAGGCCGCCGAAATCGCGCGTACGTGGCACCCCGGCGGCGGCCCACTCGTCATCGCCGATTATGCCGACAATCCCGGGTCGGGCGCCTATGGCGACGCGCCCGCGCTATTGGAGGCGTTGTTGGCGGCGCATGTCGCTGAGGGGTGTTTCGGGCCGCTTATCGACGCGGACGCTGCGAAAACGCTGCAAGACGTACCCGTGGGAGAGAGCGTTTCCCTCGCCATCGGCGGCAAGACCGCGCCGGAATTCGGTGGCGGGCCATTGCAGGTGACGGGCAGGGTAATGTGGCGCGGCGAAGGCCGTGTCGTCGGCGACGGCCCGATCCTCGGCGGACAGGAACGCAGTTTCGGGCCCACGGCCGTGCTGCGAGTGGCGGGGGTCGACGTTCTGATCGTCTCCATCGCGCACCAGATGCTCGACCTCCAGCAATTCCGAGCCTTCGGCATCGACCCCGTCGCGAAATCCGTTGTCGCGCTGAAATCCATGCAGCATTTCCGCGCCGCCTTCGCGCCCATCGCCGGACGGATCATCGTCTGCGATACCGGCGCGCTTTGCACCACGCGTTATGACCTGCTGCCTTACCAAAACGTGCCGCGACCGATCTTTCCGCTGGATCGGGGAATGAAACCGTAAGGGCCGAAATTAGACCGCCCGATCGTTCAAAGCCAAATCGTCGACCCGCCCGGCCACAGGATTGAGGGCTTGTCGGGCCGGCAAGCCAGCGACGCGGTTCAATCAAACCCCAGCTGCGTGATCTCGGTGTCTCCAAACCTCCTCTGAATACAACGCATTTCAGGGAGGGACGCCGCAACCTTCGCTGCACCTGTTGGTCAAGACAGCATGCCCGCCCCGGCAACAATCTCCCGCAACGGGTCCCAGACGGCGGGGGACGCGCCCATGCAAAGGCCGAGCTTGGCGCTGGCCGGATAGGGATGGGTCACGCCGCCCGCCTCCCGGATCATCAGCAATCCGGCCAGGCTGTCCCAGGGATTCATCGCGTCCTCGACGTATCCTCCCAGCCGTCCGGCGGCGACGCAGGCCAGCATGTTGGCACCCGATCCGTTGCGATAGAACATACCGCCCGCCTGCATGAGGCCGAGGATGATGGCGGCCGACGGATCTGGGTTCGTCCGATCCGAAGCGCCTATGGCCACGAGAGATTGATCAATCCGGCGGTCTGCATCCATCCGAAAGGTTGTGCCGTTAATGGTGAACCCCCGGCCCGCGCGGGCAACGAACTGCTCTCCGGGAATGGGTACGTCGATGACGCCAAGAAGTGTTTCGTCGCCGCCGATCAAGGTGATGACGACGCACCAATGGGGCAGACCCATGAGAAACGGCACGGTGCCGTCGATCGGGTCGATGACCCAGGTCAGGCCCGACTCCCCGGCCTCAGCTCCGCCTTCTTCGCCCAAAATGGCGTCATCAGGGAAATAATCGGAAATCTCCGCGCGGATCATGTCCTCCACTGCGCGGTCGGCGATGGAAACGAGGTCCAGCTCGCCATTCTTAGTCTCGACCTCCAGCGTGTCGCGGTTACGAAAATAGTCGAGCGCCAATTGCCCCGCGCGCCGTGCAAGGTCCAAGGCAAGCGCCGCGCGCGCGTCGATGGGGTCGGTCATTGCATGTTCCTGTTCACAAGAATGAGGTCTGCCGGGTCGATTTTGAGCGTGACATTATCGCCCGCACCGTGGCGCCCCTCGTGGATCGGGCGGGAGACATGGAATTCGAGGTTTCCGTCCTGCACCACATATTCCGTTCGCGACCAAAGGTAGCTGGCTCAGCTAATCGTGGCCACCCCGCCAGGGTCCAGCGTGATCCGCTCGGGCCGGATCGTGGCGGCGCTTGCGCCGTCGGGTGCGGCCACCGGCAGGTCGAGGTGAGCGGCAATGAAGTGGCCATCCTCAATGCGCCCCTCGATCAGGCCGGCATCACCGATGAAGTCGGCCACGAACCCGAGGAAAGTTCTTCGTAGAGTTCCGTCGGCGCACCGATTTGGGGGATCTGGCCCATCTTCATCACGACGATGCGGTCGGACACGGCCAACGCTTCCTCCCGATCGTGGGTAGCGTAGATGGCGGTGAGGCCGAAGCTCTATTGCAGGTCCCGGGACTCGCCCTCACCTTGCCGCGGGTTTGGCGTCGTCATTCGACAGCGGCTCATCGGATAGGAGACCATCGGGTTGCTGCACGATGGCGCGGGCTAAGGCGACCCGCTGTTGCTGGCCGCCCAATAGCTCAGACGGCAGGCGTGCCTCCAGCCCGAGCAGCCGAGGAAGGTCACCAGCTCTCCCTTCTTGATGGAGACGTTGATCCGGTCCACCGCCCTGGCCTCGCCGCAGCGCTTCAGAACGTCCACAAATTCGATTGCCGTCCCGGTCATTGCCGTTCCCTATTCCTCCGGTTCCGGCACTTGGCCCCTGCCCCGCAATTCCTTGCGTCGTCCCAGTTTTCGCGCACACGCAATGCCCTGGATGATCACCGCGCCACGATCATCACGATCATCGCCCCGAGCGTCAGCCACAAAGCGCTATCGGATCGCTGCCATTTCCGGGTGAAGCCGCCGCTGCCAGTGTACCAACCGTCACGATCAGTGGCCAAGGCCATCCACGTCTAGCCACCGCCTCCGACAGCACGGAGGCCGCTGGCCCCTCCCAAATCGGCTCGCATTTGTTCCAGGGAAACGCCACGGGTGAGAGCGCAAGCAGACCGAGCCAGGCAGCCCATGCTCGGTCAGATGTTAGCTTTGTGATCATGCGACCTTACGGCTCGAGTGATCCGATATCGGCGCCCCACCGTTCCAGAAGGCGCGTCCGTTCTTCCAAGGAACGATAGAGCGCGAAATCGTAGTCGATCAGCGTGATATCCGCCAAATGTGGCGCGGCCTCCGGGGTCGCTGCATTGACGTTCGAGGGGATCTTGAAGGAGTTGTTCGCCGCCCCGATCTTTTGCGCCTCCGGCGTCAGGGCCAAGTCGTAGAACATCCGCGTATTCTCCGGATTGGTGAGTTCGCTCCTTCAGTCGCAGCCGTGAATGCACGTGCCGATCGAACCGGTACCGATGCAATACGATTTGGTGGCGTGTGTCTTGGAAGGAGGAGCAGGGCCGCATTGCCAACACGCCCCAAATGCAATCGCGCTTGTTATGCAGAATGTTATGCAGTTTCGGAGATGTCGGTACAGACATCTACACCCAAGCTACTGATATAAGAGGAACAACAGCGAAAAAAATGGCGGAGGAGGTGGGATTCGAACCCACGGTACGCTTTCACGCACGCCGGTTTTCAAGACCGGTGCATTCGACCACTCTGCCACTCCTCCGGGCGCGGGGCTGCTTCGCGATAGCCTTTGAAGTGTGATTCTGAAACCCGCCCCGAAACGCTTCTTTCAACAGGTCTCTTTTCAGAAACGAATCAGTGTTGTACCGTGCGGGCAATACAGGTGCGTCCGGAGCTTCCGCGGCGCGATCCGGCAACGACCGGGAACACAAAAAAAACCTGCGCGCGAAATGCGTGGGACCAGAGTGCAGAGAAGAGCAGTGATGACCCCATTTCTCCTGAAGTCCCGACTCCGTCTTGGCCTTATCCTCGTGCCCGTGCTCGCTTTGGCGGCCTGTATGGAGGAAGGCGAATTCAATTTCGGCTCCCGCAACGCCGACGCCGATGGCCCGGCCCCCATCGGGGCCACGCGCCTGGTAGAGCGTGACGTGGAAGCGCCGGAAATCTTTGAGGTGACGGCCGAGGGCTTGTGGGACGGTCGTCCGTCGCTGGGTGGCGTCTGGGTCGCGCATCCCGATGTCACCGATCCAGAGCGGGTCATCATTCGCAACGACGAAAACGGTCGCTTCGTGATTGGCGCGCTGTTCCGACGAGAGCGGGAGAATCCCGGTCCCGACCTCCAGATCTCGTCCGATGCCGCCGCCGCCCTCGGTGCGCTGGCAGGTGATCCGACGATGCTGAACGTCACGGCGCTTCGCCGCGAGGAAGTGGCCGAGAACGCCGATGCCGCCCCCGATGCGACCGCGCCGGGCGAAGCCATTGCCGCCTCTGCCCTGCCGGGGGAAATCACCTCCGCACCGCTGGATGGGGCAGAGGATATCGCAAGTGCAGCGGCGGCCGCCATCGACGCGGCCGAACCGGCCCCGCAGCCCACCGCCGCGCGTACGCCTGCAAGCGCCCTCGACCAGGCTTATGTCCAGATCGGCATCTTCTCTGTGCAAGAAAACGCCACCAATACTGGGCAGGCCTTGCGCAGCGTCGGACTTGAGCCGACAATCTATGATCAGTCAACGAACGGTCGCCAGTTCTGGCGCGTCGTTGTGGGTCCTGCCGATACCGAGGAGACCCGCACGGCGATCCTGGAAAACGTCCGCGAGCTTGGCTTCGATGATGCCTTTTTCGTAAGTCGCTAGGACGCCATGATACATTTCATTCTGACCAGAACCGCCGCGACCCTGATCGCGGCGGTTTTCGTTTTCGCCCCCCTCACCGCCCGCGCGCAAGGTTACGACACCCAAGCCACGGCGGCATATGTCTACGACCATGCGTCCGGTCAGGTTCTGTTGGCGCTCAACGCCGATGAGCCATTGCCGCCCGCCTCCATGTCGAAGCTGATGACGCTTCTGATGGCGTTCGAGGCTTTGCGCGAGGGCCGATTGACATTGGAGACGCGCGTGCCCGTTTCGGCCCACGCGATGAGCTTCGGCGGCTCCACCATGTTCCTCAACACCCAAGATCGCCCCACGGTGGAAGAGTTGATCCGCGGTGTCGTGATCGTGTCGGGCAACGATGCCTCCGTGGCCCTTGGGGAGGCGCTCAGCCCCGATGGGACGGAGGAAGGCTTTGCCGAGTTGATGACCCAACGCGCCCGGCAATTGGGCATGATGAATTCCACCTTCGCCAATGCCTCTGGCTGGCCGGCGGAGGGGCACCGCATGTCGATGCGCGACCTTGGTATTCTGGCCGTCCGCCTGATCGAGGAATTCCCGGAATATTACGGGTACTTTCAGGAAACGGAATTCGACTACGAAGATCGCTCGCCCGCCAACCGCTTCAACCGCAACCCGCTTCTGGGTCTTGGGATCGGGGCCGATGGTCTCAAGACCGGCCATACGCAGGAGGCGGGGTATGGCTTGACCGGCTCCGCACAGCAGGGGGATCGGCGCGTGACCTTCGTCATCACCGGCCTGCCCTCGGCCGAGGCCCGCGCGGCGGAGGCGGAGCGGCTGGTGACATGGGCGTTCCGGCAATTCGTGATGCGCGATCTGGTGGCCGAGGGGGTCGAGCTGGCCCGCGCACCCGTTTTCCTTGGCGCGGAGGACAGCGTTGGCCTTGCCCCGGCAGAAGGGATCGAGATGCTCGTGCCCGCACTGCTCGACCCGGAGATTGAGGCGAGCCTGACCTTTACCACGCCCCTCTCGGCCCCCGTCAGCGCTGGGGACGTGGTGGGCGAGTTGCACGTGGTACAAGGTGTAACCGGTTGGGACGCGCGCGTCCCCCTCGTCGCTACCACGGACATTGATCGCGGTGGCCCGATGGTGCGCATCGGCACGGCGTGGTCCGAAGTGCTTGGCATGGTGACCGGCGGCCCCGATGTGGCCGAGGATGCACCGGCCTACTGACCCCTGCCCGGTTCGGCTTGTCTTGCCCGTGGGGCCGTGCCAAGCCTGCGGCGCAGTACGAATGACGGAAACGGCGACATTCCATGGGCAAGGCACAGGGCCTTTTCATCAGCCTTGAAGGCATCGACGGTTCGGGCAAATCCACCCAGGCCCGCCGCCTTGCGGAGGCCTTGCGCGCAGACGGGCGTGACCCGGTTCTGACGCGGGAGCCCGGCGGCGCACCGGGGGCCGAGGACATCCGCCGTTTACTGGTCGAAGGCGATCCCGACCGCTGGAGCCCGGAGACGGAAATCCTCCTTTTCACTGCCGCGCGCCGCGACCATCTGGAACGGACCATCCGCCCGGCCCTCGCGCGGGGTCAGGATGTCATCACCGACCGCTTCGCGGATTCCACCCGTGTCTATCAGGGCGCGACACGGGGAGATCTGCGCGGGCTGGTCGATCAGATCCACGACGATGCCATCGGGGTGGAACCGGACCTGACCCTGATCCTCGACATGGACCCGGACGTGGCGCTGGCCCGTGGCCTGGCGCGCCAAAGCGGGGAGGATCGGTTCGAGGATTTCGGACTGCCCTTCCAACAGAAATTGCGTGCGGGGTTCCAGGCTCTGGCAGAAGAATACGCGGATCGCTGCGTGCTTATTGATGCCAATGCTGACCCGGACTCCGTGGCAACCCGGATCGTCGATATCGTGCGGGCCCGTCTGTCCTGACCCCTGCCCCCTGCCCGGTACCCATGCTAGACCCGGACCATGTCTGACGACGCCCTACCCGAATCCGACCGGCTGGACGGCGCCCCGCATCCGCGTGATACGGCGACGCTGTTCGGTCATGGCGCGCAGGAGGCCGAGTTCCTGGCCAACGCCACATCGGGCCGGTTGCCCCACGGTTGGCTGCTGACGGGACCCAAGGGCATCGGCAAGGCCACGTTCGCCTGGCGCGCGGCGCGGTTTCTTCTGGCAACGCCTCCGCCCTCCGACGATGACATGTTCGGCGCACCGCCCGCGCCGACCTCCATGGATGTCGCGCCCGATCATCCCGTGGCGCGCCGCATGGCAGCCCTGTCCGAACCCGGCCTGTTCCTCCTTCGGCGCCCCTGGGACCACGACAACAAGCGCCTCAAGACACAATTGACGGTCGATGAGGTGCGTGGGCTAAAAGGTTTCTTCCAGATGTCCGCGGGCGACCATCGTCGCGTCGTGATCGTGGACAGCGCGGATGAGATGAATCCGTCCGCCGCTAATGCGCTCCTCAAGGAGTTGGAAGAGCCACCCGAAGGCGCCGTCCTCTTCCTGATTTCCCACCGCCCGTCGGGCCTGCTACCCACGATCCGGTCGCGCTGCCGGACGCTCCGGTTCAATCCATTGGGCGATGCCGACCTCGCCGCCGCCCTGATGCAGGCAGGCGCCGAGCCACCCGAAGGGGCCGCGCTGGCGACACTCGCCCAGGGCTCGGTCGGGGCGGCGATTGCGCTCGCGGAACAGGGCGGGCCACAGCTTTACGGCGACATCATCCGCCTTCTCGGCACATTGCCCGCGATGGACCGCCCCCTCGCGCTCAAACTGGCGGAGGCGACGGCGGGCAAGGCCAATGAGGGGCGCTTTGATCTGACCCTCACGCTACTGGACACGGCGCTTGCGCGGGCGGCGCGTAACGGAGCCACGGGTGCGCCCCCGACCGAGATCGCAACCGGAGAGGCGCAAACCCTCGCGCGGCTTGCCCCTTCTCCACGCCACGGGCGGGCCTGGGCGGACCTGGCCGCCTCCCTCACCGCGCGGGCCCGGCGGGGCAAGGCGGTCAACCTTGACCCTGCTGCCCTTGTGTTTGATATGTTCCTCGACCTGGACCGCATGGCGGCCCGGCTTTCCGCCTGAGAGGCCCATGACCCAAGCGCCCATCGTCGACAGCCATTGCCATCTGGATTTCGACAGCCTGGCCGAGGATTTGCCGGGCGTCGTGACCCGCGCCTGTGACGCCGGGGTAACGCGCATGGTGACGATCTGCACGAAGCTGAGGAACGCGCCAAATGTTCGGGCCATCGCAGAGGCGCACGCGCCCGTCTTCTGGGCCGGCGGGACACACCCGATGTCCGCAGCGGACGAGCCGATGGCCCGTGTGGAAGACCTCATCGCACTGGCCGAGCATCCCAAATTCGTCGGTATCGGCGAGACGGGGCTCGACTACCACTACACCGCCGACAGCAAGGATGTGCAGCAGGAAAGCCTGCGGGTGCATATCGAGGCTGCGCGGCAAACCTCGCTGCCCTTGATCATCCATGCCCGCGATGCGGATGACGACATGGCGCGCATTCTGTCCGAGGAACATCGCGCAGGGGCCTATTCCTGCGTGATGCATTGCTTCAGCTCCGGCGCGGCATTGGCGGAGGCGGCGCTTGACCTGGGCTTCTACCTATCCATGTCGGGCATCGCCGCGTTCCCGAAATCGCAAGCCTTGCGCGACATCTTTGCCGCCGCGCCCGTGGACCGCGTGCTTGTGGAAACCGACAGCCCCTACCTCGCCCCGCCGCCCCATCGCGGCAAACGAAACGAGCCTGCCTTCACCGCCCATACCGCGCGGGTGGGCGCGGACATCTACGGGCTGAGTTACGAGGAGTTCGCGGCCCGCACTTCCGCCAATTTCGACCGCCTGTTCTGGAAGGCGGCGCAACATGGCTGAGATGCGGTTCACCATCCTTGGCTGCGGGTCGTCCGGTGGCGTGCCGCGTCTGGGCGGGCTTTGGGGCGCATGCGACCCGGACAATCCCAAGAACACGCGGCGGCGCTGCTCCCTGCTGGTCGAACGCGACGGGCCCGATGGCACAACCGCTGTGCTGATCGACACCTCCCCCGACCTGCGGGCGCAATTGCTGGATGCGGGCGTGGGCAAGCTGGATGCGGTGCTCTACACCCACGCCCATGCCGACCACGTCCACGGGCTCGACGATTTGCGCATGGTGGTCTTCAACATCCGCAAGCGCCTTCCGGTCTATGCCGATGGGCCTACGACGAACGACCTGCTGAACCGCTTCGGTTATGCCTTCGTGCAACCCCCCGGTTCCGCCTATCCGCCGATCCTCGACATCCACTCCATCACCGGGGACGTCACGATCGACGGTGCGGGCGGTCCGGTCACCTTCACCCCCGTGGAAGTGACCCACGGCACGATCGACGCGCTGGGGTTCCGGATCGGGGACGTGGCCTACCTGCCCGACGTCTCCGATATTCCGGAGGCGGCATGGCCGATGTTCGAGGGGCTCGACATCTGGATTCTCGACGCGCTGCGCCGCGCGCCCCATCCCAGCCACTCGCATCTGGACAATTCGCTGGCCTGGATCGAACGGGCCAAACCCCGCCGCGCCGTGCTGACCAACATGCACAACGATCTGGACTACGCGACCGTGGCCGCGGAAACGCCGGATCACGTCCGTCCCGCCTACGACGGGCTGACCCTGACAATCGAGGTCTGAATGGTCGATCTTCTGGCCATCGTCCTGCCCGTCTTCTTGGTGGTCGGCGCGGGATATCTTGCCGTGTGGCGCGGGCTGTTCAAAGACAGCGCGGTGGATGGGTTGATGGTCTTCACCCAGAAATTCGCGATCCCCTGCCTTCTGTTCACCGCCATAGCAACGCTCGATCTGTCGGCGGAGCTGAATATCTGGCTGCTTGTGGCCTATTACGGCGGTGCCACGGTCTGTTTCGGCATCGCCGTTTTCGCCGCACGGCTTCTGTTCGCGCGGCCCTGGCCCGACTGCATCGCCATCGGCTTTGCCACGCTCTTCGCCAATTCCGTGCTTCTGGGCCTTCCCGTGACCGAGCGGGCCTTCGGGACGGATGCGCTTGCGCCGAATTATACGATCATCGCCTTCAATGCCGCCTATTGCTACCTGATCGGCATCACCGCGATGGAGATTGTCCGGGCCGAGGCGCAGGGTCTCCAACTGGTCCAGACCGTCGCCAACGCGATGTTCCGCAACGCGCTGATGATCGGGATCGGGCTTGGGTTCATCGTCAACCTGACCGGCCTGCCGATCCCCGACGTGGCGCAAGATGCGCTCGACATGATGATCCGCGCCGCCCTGCCCGCGGCCCTCTTCGGCTTGGGCGGCGTGCTTTACCGATACAAACCCGAGGGGGACGCGGGCACCATCGCCATGCTCTGCCTGCTGTCGCTGATCGTGCATCCCGCGATCACCTGGTCCATCGGCAACTTTGCGGGCCTGTCGACCGGGCAGATGCGATCGGCGGTCGTGACCGCCGCGATGGCGCCGGGGATCAACGCCTACATCTTCGCGGACATGTACGGCGTCGCACGGCGCGTCGTCGCCTCCACGGTGCTGATCGGTACCGCCCTGACTGTGCTGGCCGCGTCGTTCTGGCTTCTCGTCTTGCCGTAGCGCCCTCAGGCCGCAAGGATCGCGCGCGCCTCCACCGAACGCAGCGCGGGATAAGCCGTCGACCGGTCCTGCAGATGCTCCAGTTCCGGGAACATCTCCATCAATTCGGCCGTAGCCTCCCTTGGAATCGCGCACAGGGCGAGATCGCCGGGATGCAGGCTTTCGGCTTCCACCCCGTCGGCCAGCAACGTGCGATGGTTATCAAGCAGAAGGTGGAAATACGTGACCGTCCCGCCTTCCGCGATCCGCACATTATCCTGTCCAAGGAAATAGGTGGCCGGCACCCAGACAACCGGTTCACCGAACAGCAATTCCGCCCGCCAATCGCTCAGACGCAATCTGTGCTGGCGCGACACGCGCAAGGTTCTGGTATTGCCGATGGCCCCGGGCGCGAATTCCACCGGCGCAAACCGGCCCTGCGCGGCAAAGGTCTTCTTGCCGATCCAGCGCACCGGTTCCGCCCCGCCCTCCCGGGTGAGTACGAGGTCGCCCTCGCTCAGGTCCTCGATCGCGACCGCGCCCGACGGCGTGGCGATCCGCGTTCCCGCCGCGAAGCAGATCGGGTCGGCATAGGTGCTGGCGTCGTAACTTGGCCCTTCTTGGGCGGAGGTGACGGTTAGCGGCACCCCGATGGGCGGAAAGCCCCCCGTCGGCCCGATGAAGGCCAGCCCCTCCACATCGCCGTAGGAATTGGTGTCGCCCGATTGGCGGATGTTGAAGGCAACCAGTTGATAGACGTTGCCGTCCGGATCCTCGACCGTGATGCCGTATTCCGCCTCTGCGATGGAATTGGCAGGAAATGTCTCTCCGCCGAATGTCTCGGTGTTCACAAGGCGCTGGCTGGTGTCGCTATCCTGAAAATTGGCGTCATTGTCGTCGATCTCGATTTCTTGCCACGCATTGTCGTTGAGCGTGATCGTCGCGCCGGGATTGCCGCCGGACGGGGCAAGGTGGACACCGCTGCCCTGGGAAAGCCCGTCCAGGCCGTTGCCGCCATTGGTGCCGGTCACGGTGATCAGCCCTTCGGGCAGCATGAAAATCGAATAGGGCAACGGGCCGGCCTGTAGCTGCGATTATTTTTGCCATGCTTATACGGCAATTTCGCCGCAATCTGGCAAGGATTATGGCAAAACTGTGGCGCTTTGACTCCGATCAGGCGTTGGCAGTCAGCTTGGGGTCATGCCCCGCAACCGCTCCGATCGACGCCGGAGCAGCTCCACCACCGTCAAGAGCACGATGGAAATCGCCACAAGGATCGTGGCCGCCGCCAGGATCACCGGGCTGATCTGTTCGCGCAGGCCGGTGAACATCTGCCACGGCAATGTCTGCTGCCCGGCGGAGCCCACGAAGATCACCACGACAACCTCGTCGAACGACGTGATGAAAGCGAACAATCCGCCCGAGATCACGCCAGGCAGGATCAGCGGCATCTGGATGCGGAAGAAGGTCGTGACCGGGTTCGCCCCCAAATTCGCCGCCGCGCGGGTCAGGGAGCGGTCGAAGCCCACAAGCGTGGCTGTGACGGTGATGATGACAAACGGGATGCCCAGGGCCGCATGGGCCAGCACAACGCCCCAATACGTCCCCTGCAACCCGATGCGGCTATAGAAGAAATACATCCCGGCAGCGGAAATGATCAGCGGCACGATCATCGGGGAGATCAGGATCGCCATGATGGCGCCCTTGAACGGCACATGGGTCTGGCTGAGCCCGATGGCGGCCAGCGTTCCGAAACCGACCGAAAGAAGCGTGGCGACTGGCGCGATCATCAGCGAGTTGCGAAGCGGCGTCATCCACTCCTCCCCTTCCAAGCCCGTCAGTTTGCCGATGATGAGGCCCAGAATGGCGCCGATTAGGACGGGAAAGAGGTTCAGGTTCCCCTTCCAGAGCTTCAGCACAACGCTCAATGCGGCCCCCACCGCCAGACCAATCAGAAGGCCGCGCCAGGGATAGCCGTCTTCCCCGAAGAAATCCTGGTAATGGTGCAGGGAATAGGCCTCAGGGTCGAGCGCGAGCATGCCGGGCGTGAAGGTGAAAAAATCCTCCGCATTGAAGCTAAGCGGAATGATGATGATGATCGGCGCGATCAGGAAGAAGAAAATCAGCCCGCAGATCACCCGGAAGCCGTAGAACCACAGGCGCTGGCCGAACGTGGCATAGGGGGGCAGTTTGGTGTCCATGGGATCGCGTCTTCCTGTTTGTCAGTCGCCGTCGGTCCAGCCCGCATCGTAATGCGAGCCGTCGCAAAAGGGCCGTGTTGAGGACAGGCCGCAGCGGCAAAGTGCGTATTTCTGGGTCGAGCCATCGGAGTCCGCGACGAAGGCGCCGCCAGCGAAGGCCACGTTCTCCACGTAGTAAGGTCCGTCCTTGGCCACGGTGATTGCCATTTGATCGGCGCTCGGGTTGCCATGGCTCGGCGCGCCCGCGCCGACGGCAAGTTGCAGCGCGCCGGACGGACAGGCGTCGATGATGGCACGCAGATTGGCAATGGTCGTCTCTTCGGGCTTCACCCAAGGCTTCCGCTCCGGATCGAAGGCCCCTTCCCCCATTTTCACGCAATTGGCCGCGTGGGAGCAGAGCGCCTTGGAATAGGTCACGGTGACGGGAACCTCCTCCACCTCGGCCTCGTAGCTGATCGGCTTGGCGCGCGACGGCGCCTTGTCGGGCGTCTCTGACCAGCCGATCTCGTTGTGGGTCCCGTCACAAAATGGCTTGGTCGAAGATTGTCCGCACCGGCACAGCGCCATGCGCGGTTTGCCCTCGATCGCACTGCCGTCATGGGCGCGCAGGTCCGGCGCACCGCTTACGATCAGAGGGCCGTTTTCCTTGGTTTCGATCTTTGCCGCCATGATGTTGTCTATCCCAGCTTAACGTTGTCGATGCCCACGATCCGGTCGTAGAGCCAGTAAAGCACCATCACCAGCGCCAGAAGGATGGAGCCGAGCGCGGCTGCCAGACCCCAGTTGAGGCTTTGGCTGATGTGGTACGCGATCCTGTTGGAGATGAACGTCCCCGTCCGGCCGCCCACGATCTCGGGCGTGATGTAGTAGCCGATGGCGAGGATGAAGACGAGGATGCACCCCGCCCCGATCCCCGGAATGCTTTGCGGGAAATACACGCGCCGGAAGGCGGTAAAATTCGTGGCACCCAGGCTCTTCGCGGCGCGGACGTAGCTTGGCGGGATCGTCTTCATGACGGAGAACATCGGCAGGATCATGAACGGCAACAGGATATGCGTCATCGAGATGATCGTACCCAACTGGTTGTTGATCAGCGCCAGTCGCGCATCGTCGGCCACGATCCCGATCCAAACGAGGATGTCGTTGATGACCCCTTGCTGTTGCAGCAGCACCTTCCACGCGCTCGTCCGCACCAGAAGCGACGTCCAGAACGGCAGCAGCACGAGGATCAGCAGAAGGTTCGATGTCCGCGTCGGCAGGTTCGACAGAAGGTACGAGATCGGGTAGCCCAGAAGCACGCACATCAGCGTGATCGCCCCTGACATCAGGATCGTGCGCATGAACAGCAGCAGATAGATCCGCTGCTCCTCCGGCTGCTGTTCCACACCCTCGGGCGTCAATTGCATGTCGATCGCCGACAGGAAATAACCGGCGGTGTAAGGGTCCGAGAACGCTTCGATCGTGCCCCAGATTTCCAGGCTTTCCCAATCTTCGTCGATATCTGCGAAGGCTTCGCGCGGGGTCATGCCCTCGAACTCGGCGACCGCCGGAATGGCCTCCGCGATCAGGTCTGCCATGGGGCCGTCGTAGCTTGTGCCATTGCCCGTGCTCAGGTCGCGATAGAGGGCAAGGTAGACGGTATTCCACGGCTCTTCGGCCACGGGGTTGTCGTTGTCCTCCTGCTGCACGGTGCGCGCGAAGGACCTGTAGGCGTCGGAGGCTTCGGGGAAGGATTCCTCAGCGGCAACGCTCAGGCGGAACAGGCGGCCTGCGCCGTCCACATCGTCGCCCGATTGCACCTCCACCCAATCTGGCGCGCCCATCAGGGCGGCCCATGTCGACGCTTCTTCCCAGGCCGGGTTCAGGTCGTGGAACTGATCGGCGTAATCCTCACCGATATCGTCCACGCCGCGGCCCGATTGGCGGAACAGGGAGGAGATACCGGTCGTCTCGTAATTCAGGCGGCTGCCCAGGCGCGTGTGGTTGCGCCGCTCGGCCGCTTCCATGAAATCATAGGCCAAGGCTGCGAACACATCCTCGGACGGGACGTCGCTTGCATCCCAATCCTCCAGCGCCACGACCGTGCGCGGAAGGGTCTCGCTGACGATCTGGTTTTCCACCGACCGGAACAGCATGTCCACGATGGGCGCGATGAAGGTGATCACGATGAACAGCAACAGCGGCGCGATCAGCATCAGCGCCCGCAATTTCTGTGCCCTCAGCGCGCGGGCAAGGCTGCGCTTGAGGGGGGAGCCGTCGGCGGCCAGGACCGGGCCGCCATTCGCACGCTCGGCGTTGCGCAGCGCGTTGTCGGGGGTCGGGCCGGTAAATTGGTCGGGGCCGGTGGCGGTGCTCATTCCACACCCTCCACCACCAAGATGACGCTGTCCGCGGTGCGGCGGCGGATCTCGGCGACCTCCTGGTATTCGGGGTCGTTGTAGGCGGCCAACGCAGCCTCGTAGCTTTCGAATTCGAACACGACGTGGCGTTGAAAAGTCTCCCCCTCCAGCACTTCGGCCTTGCCGCCGCGCACGATGGGAACCGCGCCATGGGACAGCAGGATCGGCGTATCCTTCTCGACATACTCCTTGTACGCCTCGAGATCGTTCACCGTGATATGGCCGATGATGTAGCCTTTGGGCATGGGGACCTCGCCGTCGTCAAATGGGTGATCCGGGGCAGGACAGGCCCGCCCCGGTCATGTTCGTCAGACGCTCGGATTATTGCGCCAGCCACGCCTGGAAGCGTGCATCCATGTCGTCACGGTAATCCGCCCACCATTCGTAGTTGAACAGGAACGTCCGCTCGGAGTTAGCGGGATCGGTCGGCATGTGCGGTGCCATGTCGATACCCAGATCCGCGTGCTGACCCACCAGCGGTGCGGAGCTTGCGCGCGCCGGACCGTAGGAGATGTAGAGCGCCTGATCTGCCAGACGCTGCGTGTCCGTGGCGAAGCGCACGAAATCCATCACGCGGGCCAAGCGATCTTCCGGCAGGCCTTCGGGGATGATCCAGCCGTCAAGGTCGAAGACCTGCGCGTCCCAGAGCATCGCGACCGGCTGGTCCTGCTCCTCGATCAGGCTGAACAGGCGACCGTTATAGGTGGAGCCCATCACGATCTCGCCATCGGCCAGAAGCTGCGGCGTGTCCGCACCGGCATTCCACCAGACCGTCTGGTCCTGGATTGTGTCGAGCATGGCAAAGGCCTGCGCGATACCTTCTTCGGTTTCCAGCACGTCATAGACATCTTCCTGGGCCACACCGTCACAGATCAGCGCCCATTCCAGGTTGCCGATCGGGCGGCGCTCAAGCGAACGCTGACCGGGGAAGTTTTCCAGATCGAAGATCGCGCAGATATCTTCCGGCGTGTTGCCGTTCCACGCTTCCACATCCGTGCGATAACCGACGGTGGTGGAATAGACGATCTGCGGAATGAAGCAGTCCGACACGATCAGGTCGCCGAAATCCTCGGACGCGGGCGTACCATCGGGTGCGGGTGCCAGCATCTCGTCATGGTCGATTTCCATCGCCAGACCTTCGTCGCACAGGCGGATGGCGTCCGCGGCCACGACGTCGACCAAATCCCAGGTGATGTTGCCGGCCTCGTTCATGGCACGCAGGCGCGCCACCGCTTCGGCGGAGCTTTCGTCCCAGATGATTTCCAGACCTTCATGCATTTCCGCGTAGGGCTCGGAATAGGCACGCTGTTGGCTGGTCTGGTAGGCACCGCCCCACGACACGAGGGTCATGGAATTGGCCATGTGGCCGTCGGCGACGGCACCCGTTGCGGCGAAGGCCGCGCCGGTGGTCAGGAGCATAAGGCTCTTGAGTTTCATGTGGTCTCTCCTTGGTTGAACTTTGAGTGTCCCGTGTTTTTTGGCCCCCGTCCCCGACCGGGGACAAAGGCATTATGCGTCGAGCGCGCGGCAATCCTGCGGACGCCAGCCGATCTCGATGCTCTCCCCCGGTTTCAGCCTGCGCTGATCGGGGGCATTCCGTGTCTTGATGATGAAATCGTCGATCCCCGCGACCCGCAAGCGGGTCCGGTAGATATCGCCCATATAGACGAATTCGAGGACTTCGGCCTTGAGCGTGTGCGCCCCTTCGGTCAGGCGCGTCGGGTCCATCTCCACCCGTTCGGGGCGGATGGATACCTGCGTCTTCTCACCGACCTGGCTGACATTCACCGGCAAAGCGTCGATGACCGACCCGTCGGCAAGCGTCACCTCGCACATATTCCCGTTCATCTTCGATACCGTACCTTGCAACGTGTTGTTTTCACCGATGAATTGGGCCACGAAGCTGTTCTGCGGCTCTTCGTACAGCTCGTCCGGCGGCGCCAATTGCTGAATGCGGCCGTCATCGAAAACGGCGACGCGGTCGGACATGGTCAACGCTTCCGTCTGGTCGTGGGTCACGTAGACGGTGGTGATGCCAAGCTCGTGGGCAAGGTTCGTGATCTCGAACTGCAACGTCTCGCGCAGCTGTTTGTCCAACGCGCCAAGCGGCTCGTCCATCAGCACAAGCTCCGGCTCAAAGACCAGGGCGCGGCTCAACGCGATGCGCTGCTGCTGACCGCCCGAAAGCTGCGCCGGGCGTCGGTTGATGAAATCACCCATCTGAACCATGTCCAGCGCGCGCTTGATTTTGCCCTCGCGCTCGGACTTGGCCATGCCCCGCACCTCCAGCGGGAACGACAGGTTCTCGCCCACCGTCATATGCGGAAACAGCGCGTAGTTCTGAAAAACCATCCCGATGCCGCGCTTGTGGGGCGGGATGTTGTTGATCGGCTTGCCGTCCAGCGTGATGTCGCCGTGGGTCGCCGTCTCGAACCCCGCCAGCATCATCAGGCATGTGGTCTTGCCGGACCCCGAAGGCCCCAGCATGGTCAGAAACTCGCCTCGTCCGATATGGAGGTTGAGGTCTTTCACGACGAGTGTTTCCCCGTCGTAGCTTTTTTGCACGCGATCGAAGGCAACGAATGCGCTGCTTGCGTCTGAGGTCAAACCTCACTCCCCTGTTGTCTTGCGCTGGTGTCATCCGCCCGATAGGCGCCGCCCGCGTCTGATATGCGCAAAGACTACAGGCGCATTGTGTTGGGTTTCAACCATTTGCCCCGGTTTGGGCCGAATGAAATCATGATTCCCTGTCTGAACCGGTGTTTCGCGGCGATATTTCGCCCCAAAGCGACGATTCGATGCCGTCCGCCCAAATCTTGAACGTTCCAAATTCTTCGCGTAACCCTTCCGTTCAGGTCAATGACCCCCACCAAGGACGCCGCCCGTGCACCCTTACCGCCCCGCTGCCGATTTGGGTCCCCCCGGATGAGCGCGCTTCCCTCCGGCACCAACGCCACCGGCCTGTTCCGTCGCCTGTGGTCGGAGCATATCAAGCGGTTCTGGCCGGTTCTCGTACTGGCAATCGTGCTCATGACGATCGAAGGCGGCGCAATCGGGGCGTTTGCGTGGCTGGTACAGCCGCTCTTCGATCAGCTCTTCACCTCCTCCTCCATGGACGGGGTGACATGGGTGGCGCTGGCCGTCGGCGGATTGTTTGCGCTCCGCGCCTCCGCGGGCTTTTTCCAGCGCGTTCTCGTGATCGGGGTCGGCCTGCGGGTTGTCACGGCCCTGCAAAACCGGATGGTCCGACACCTTCTGTCGCTGGATCTGGCCTTTTTCCAGGACAATGCGCCCGGTGCCCTGATTGAGCGGGTGCGGGGCGACACGGCCGCTCTTCAGGGCATTGCATCCAGCGTTCTGATGTCGCTGGGGCGCGACTCCATCACATTGCTCTCGCTTCTGGGTGTGATGCTCTACACCGATTGGCGCTGGACGCTAGTGGCGCTTGTGGGGATCCCGGTCCTCGTCCTGCCGCTTCTCTTGGTGCAGAGTTTCATTCGCCGCGTCGCGATCCGCGCGCGGGAAGCTGCCGCGCGCCTCTCCATGCGGCTTGATGAGATGTTTCACGGCATCCAGACCATCAAACTGAACCGGCTGGAGCCATTCGAGACGCGGCGCTTCGCCGATGAGGTTCGGGCCTTCCTCCGGCCGTCCATGCAGACCGAGATCGGCAACGCCTCCAACCCCGCGATGATCGACCTGATCGCGGCCTTCGGCTTTGTCGCCGTGCTTTACGTGGGCGGGCAGGACATCATCGACGAAGAAAAGACACTGGGCGAATTCATGTCCTTCTTCACCGCGCTCGGCCTGCTGTTCGAGCCGCTGCGCCGCCTGTCTTCCATCGCGGGGCAAGTGCAGGCCGCGCGTGCGTCGCTTGAACGGATCTACGCGATATTCGAGACGCGGCCCACGATCCTGCCACCCACCGCGCCCAAACCGATGGCGGGCGGTGACATCACCTTTGACGATGTCACCTTCTCCTACGGTGACGCGCCGGTTTTGCGCGGGCTCAGCTTCACGGCGGCGGCGGGCAAGACCACCGCGCTTGTGGGCGCATCGGGTGCGGGCAAAACCACCGTTTTCGCCGTCCTGACCCGGCTGGTGGAGGCGCAATCGGGCGCGGTCCGCATCGGCCCCCACCGGGTGGAGGAGATCGACATGGCGCAATTGCGCGACACGATCGCCGTGGTCGGGCAGGAAACCGCGCTCTTCGACGACACGATCACTGCCAATATCCGGATGGGTGATCAAGGCGCGGACGACGATGCGCTGCAGGCGGCGGCGCGCGACGCCTCCGTCCTCGATTTCGCGCAAGCCTTGCCGATGGGCCTTGATACCGCCGTCGGGCCACGCGGGTCCGGTCTTTCGGGTGGACAGCGCCAGCGCGTCGCCATCGCCCGTGCGATGCTGAAATCCGCGCCGATCCTATTGCTGGATGAGCCGACATCGGCATTGGATGCAAAATCCGAGAAACTGGTCGGGGCGGCCCTGGATCGCCTGGCTCAGGGGCGCACGACGCTTGTGATCGCCCACAGGCTTTCGACCATTCGCAACGCCGACAAGATCATCGTCATGGAAGCCGGGCGAGCGGTGGAAGAAGGCACCCATGCGGAGCTTTTGGCCCGTTCCGGTGCCTATGCGCGCCTCTACCAGTTGCAGATCAACGACGCGGATTGAGGCGCGAGACGGCCCGCCGCCCACGAATTTCGGCGCGAGGGACTAAAGCGGCGAGCCTTCGAATTGCGCGATCTCCACGCCCGCATCTTCCAGCCCCGCACGCAGCGCCACGGCCAGATCGACCGCCCCTTGCGTGTCGCCGTGCAAGCAGATCGTGTCGATCCGCGTGGGGATGCGCGCCCCGGTTTCCGCGATGATCGCACCGGCCTCCAGCATCGCAAGGATGCGCGCCGCCACCACATCGGCATCGTGCAGGACCGCGCCGGGCAATCGCCGATCCACCAGCGTGCAATCGTCATTATAGGCGCGGTCGGCGAAGATTTCGGACGCCACGCGGCACCCAAGCTTGCGCGCGGCCGCTTCCTGCCGGGTGCCTGCCAGCACCATCACGATGATGTCCGGGTTCACCGACAGCGCGCCCTCATAGCAGGCGGTCGCGAGCGCCTCATCCTCCGCCGCCATATTGGCAAGCGCCCCGTGCAGCTTCAGGTGCCGCACTGCGCCCCCCGCGGCCGCGGCCATGGCCTGCGCCGCGCCCAGTTGGTAGCGCACGAGGTTCGTGGCACTCGAATGGCTGATCTCCATCCGCCGCCGCCCGAACCCCTGCAGGTCCGGCAGACCCGGATGCGCCCCGATCCCCACCTCTCCCGCCACGGCACGTTCCATCGTCGTCGCCATGACGTCGGGATCGCTGGCGTGAAAACCGCAAGCGATATTGGCCGAGGAGATGACGTTCAGCAGCGCCGCGTCCGCGCCCATCGGCCACGGGCCGAACCCCTCGCCCATATCCGCATTCAGATCGACCTGCGCCTGCATCCTAGTCCTCCTCATCCCATCCCGCGGTGACACCGCTGATCAACTGATAGCCCAGAAGATCGTGGATCGCAGCCACATCGCGCACCAAGGGCTGGCATCCCCGGCGCAACCCCGCGCGCGCCTCCGCCGCTTTGCGCTCGGCCGCGACGGCTTCGTCCAGCGTGATGAGCTTGAACCGCAACTCCGCCCCCGGCGCGGCCTGCGCCACACGCGGCAGGTCGCAGGGAAGGACCGACCCGATGCGCGGATAGCCCCCGGTGGTCTGGCAATCGGCCAGCAGCACGAACGGTGTGCCGTCGCCCGTCACCTGAATATCCCCCGGCGTTATCACTTCGGACAGGATCGACAGGCCCGCCTCGCTGAAAAACCCCTCCCCGACGGGGACACAGCGCACGCCCATCCGGTTGCCCCGCGCATCGCGTCGGAATGTCATGGCCTGGAACCGGTCCAGATCACGCGCGAACACATCCGTTTGCAGGGACGGCACCACGCGGATCGTGCCGCCATGGAACCGATCCTCCGGGCTCAGGACCAGCCCGACTTCGCCCGCACGATCGTCGCCCAAGGGGATCTCCGCCCCCGCCACAACCTGCACGCCAAGGCCCGCATTGGCGTGCGCCGCGCGGCTCGCCAATTCACGCTCCGTCGCGACGCCGCCACCCACATGAAGATAGCCGTAGACGCCCGAGGTCGCCACGCCGATGGCAAGCTGCGCTCCGGCAGCGACAAGGTGGCTGGCATTCCAGGCCAACGCCTCCCCGTCCAGCGTGGCACGCATCTTTGCCCCGGTCAGGGCGATGCGGATGTCCCCCGTCGCCTCGAACGTGGCGCCCATGCCCGCCATCTCAATCGCCGCCAGGTCGGGCGCCTGGCCCAAAAGCGCCGGGCCCTCCGCCATGGCCAACCGGTCCGCCGCTCCGCCCCGCGACAGGCCGAATGCAAGGAAACCGGGGCGGCCCAAATCCTGCACGGTCACACCCGGCCCGGCCTTGTGGACGATCAGCGCGCTCATGGCAATCTGGTCCATGTCGCGCCGCCATCCGGGCCGCTGGCGCGCAGGTTGTCGAACGCATCGGCCCCAACCGGATCGAACAGAACCTCATCGCCGGGTCGCGGAACGAAGGGCGCGTCGTCATCTTTGCGGAACAGCTGGAAGGCCGTCTGGCCCACCTGCCGCCATCCCGTCGGAGCGGAGACGGAGAACAGGACGATTTGCCGGATCGCAACCGTTACCGCCCCGACGGGAACCTGCTTCGTCAACTCGGTCTGGCGCGGAATGTCCCAGGCCTCGGGCAACGGGCCGAGATAGGGTTGGCCCGGCGCGAAACCAATGGTCTGCACCCGGACCCGTGTGGTGGAGATCTCCGCCAATGCGGCCTCGGGGCTGAGGCCCGCCATCGCGGCGGCTTCCTCAAGCTGTGGCGCATAATCGCCTTCGTAAACCGTCGGAATCCGCCACAGCTTGCGCCCCTCCGGCAACTCCGCGTCGGTCCAATCCCTGTCGCCCAACACCGCTTCCACCCGCGCGCGCAGATCGGCGAAATCAACCGCCAGCGGATCGAAGCGCACATAGGTGGACACAAGCGATGTCGAGGTCTCCTCCACGCCGTCCCAACCCTCGCGCTCCAGCGCCTGCCGAAACGCCAGTGCCGCGCGGTTGGCAGGTTCGGACAGGGCGTCCGCGAAGCTCACCAGCAATCCATCCACGCCCACATTGCGGATGCGGGGGTACGTATGTCGGCCATCTTGCATCGGCTTCGGTCTAGTCGATCGTTTCGGGCAAGTAGAGCGCAATCTGCGGGAATGCGATCAGCAGCGCGACCATGCCAAGCATGACCAGCACGAAGGGAATCACCCCCAGCATCACGTCGCCCATGCGCCCCGTTTTGCGCGCGCCCTGCACGACGTAGAGGTTCAGACCCACCGGCGGCGTAATCAACGCCATCTCGATCAGGACGATCATCAGGATGCCGAACCAGATCGGGTCATATCCCTGTGCCACGACCAACGGCACGATGATCGGGATCGTCACCACCATCAGCGACAATGTCTCGATGAAGAACCCCAGCACGATATAGATGCCGACGACGACGAGGATCAGGCCGAAGGGCGTCAGGTTCATGCTGTCCAGCAATCCTTCCAGCGCACCACCCAGATTGGCGGAGGCGAGCGTGAAATTCAGGAACGATGCGCCAATGACGACAAGCATGATCATCGACGTGATCTTGATCGTACCCAGAAGGCTTTCATGCAGCACGCTCAGGTTCATCGTCCCGAAGACCGCCCCTATCAGAAGCGCGCCGAAGACGCCGACCGATGCGGCCTCCGTCGGCGTGGCCCATCCCTTGTAGATGGACCCGATGATAACGGTGAAAAGCAAGATGATCGGCACAAGCGCCAGAAGCGCGCGCATCATCTGGACGAATGGGAACATCCGCCGCTCACCGCCCAGATCGGGGCGCAGCAAGCAGATGATGGCGACGATCACCATGAACCCCAGCGCCAGGCCAAGGCCCGGCAGCAACCCGGCAAGGAACAGCTTCGGGATCGAGGATTGCGTCAGGAAACCATAGACGATCAGGTTGATCGACGGCGGGATCATGATACCCAGCGTGCCGCCCGCCGCGATCGCCCCGGAAAAGAGCTTGGGGTCATATCCCAGCCGCTCCGCCTGCGGCATGGCGACCGTCGCAACCGTGGCCGCCGTGGCCACTGAGGATCCGGAGGTGGCGGAAAACATAGTGGCCGTCGCCACGTTGGCGTGAACCAACCCGCCGGGAAGCCAACTGACCCAACGGTCCAGGGCCGCATAGGTGCGCGCCGCAACGCCGGAGCGCACCAGGACCTCCCCCAGGAGCACGAAGAACGGGATCGCGATCAGCGTCGCGTTGTTCGACGTGGACCAAACAAGGTTGCCAAGCCCGCGGATCAGGGGAAAGGGGCTGAAGAAGGCGTCGATACCGAAGCCCAGAAGGAACAGCACGATGCCGACGGGGATGGACAGCGCAAGCAAGACCAGAAGGCCCATCGTGGTGGAGGAGATCATTCCAACGCCTCCGCTTCCGCACGGATGCCGATCGCGTCCTGCACGGCCCCGTGATTGCCCTTGAGAACCAACAATGCCGCCGCAACGAAGGTCAGCCAGGCGACGATCGCGAACCAGACCCAGCCCACCATCCACGGCACCTGCACCCAGGCCAGCGGCGTTTCCAACGGCGTGTTGGCGCGCGAGGCGTTGTTCAGCGACCGTTCCAGCACGGGCCAGCATTTCACCGCGATCAGCGTCACGGTGCCCGACAGAACCGCCATGGAGAAGAGATCGAACAGCGACCGGCCCACCTGTCCAGTGCGGTTGCGGATCAGGTCGATGCGCACGTGGCCCAGTTCCATGAGCGCATATCCCATGCCCCAGGACGTGGCGATGGCCATGGCATAGCCGCTGATTTCATCCGTTCCCCCGAAGGAGGCCCCCATCTGCCGCAGCACGATGTCGATCAGGACAAATGCCGCGCAGAGCAGCAGGCCAAGGCCCACCAACCCGGCCACGGCCTTGTTCACCTGTTTCAACATATTCAACATCGTCTCGGCCATGGATGGGGACCTCCTGAGGGTATGCGGATCAGTCGAGCGGGATGGTCACGCCGACCGTGGCACCGACACTGTCGTTCCAGCGCGCGGCCCATTCATCGCCCGCACGCTCCGCCCATTCCGGCAGGACCGTCTCGACCAGAACCGCGCGGGCCCGCTCGAAATCGGCATCGGAAACCTCGACCAGCACCATGTCCCGCGCCTCTCCCGCCGGGCAGTCGCCATTGCCGGTGAGGCACGCAATGTCGTTGACAAGCGCGTCCTGCGCACTGGCCCAGGCGCTGGCTTCGAATTCCGACGCGATGGTGGAGGTGATGAGCTCCTGGGTTTCCGCCGACAGGGAATTCCACCGATCCAGGTTCATTGCCGTCACAACACTGTCCCAGCCGCCCAAGGGGATCGGCAGCAGGTGCGTGGACACTTCCCACCACCCCGCCGAATAGCCGGAACCTGCGCCCGTCACGGCACAATCGACGACGCCGTTCTGCAACGCGCCCGGCACCTCGCCGAAGGACACGTTCACGCCTTCCGCCCCCAGCGCCTCAAGGAACTGCGCCGTCATCCGGCCAGAGGCGCGGATTTGCAGACCTTCCAGATCGGCAAGGCTCGTGACCTCGGCATTGCAGAAGACGACTTGCGGTGGATAGGGCGCGATGGCCAACACGTGGGAGTTGAAGCGGTCGGCATAGATATCGGCCACCATCGGGCGCGCCGCATCGACCATCGCCAGCGCCTCATCCGCCGTCAGGGCCACCAGGGGCACGTCAAGGCCTTCCAGCTCCGGCGCATCGGCAACCGCGTAATCGGCCACCGTCATCGCCACATCGTAGACGCCGTCACCCAGCAGGCGGAACACATCCCCCACACCGAGATTCATCTGGTTATGGGTGGTCAGGGATACATTGATGTCCCCGCCCGAGGCTTCGGGCAGCGTCTCGGTCCAATACGGCGCCTCATATTCATTGTGCAGCGGCAGGCTGGACCAGCTTCCGACGACCGAAAGATCCTCGGCCAATGCGGGACCGGCTAAAGCGGTGGTCGCGGCAAGAAGGGCAATCGTGCGTTTCATGGGTGTTCTCCTTGTTGAGTCTTATGGATTGTCGTGGCGCAGAATGGGGATCTCCGCATCCTCCGGCACGTCGGTGATGAGCATGTGACCGGGTTTGTGGGTAATGCAGATCGGCGGGGCTGCGGCCTCGATCGCCGCTTGCGGGGTCACGCCACAGGCCCAGAAGACCGGCACCTGCCCGTCGCCCACCGGGGCCGGATCGCCCCAATCGGGGCGGGTGATGTCGGTGATCCCGATCTCCGCCGGGTCGCCCGCGTGGACGGGCGATCCATGGGCCAGCGGGAAATGGCGCGAGACCTCGATGGCCGTCTCCACCTTGTCCGCATCCATGGCGCGCATCGACACCACCATGGGGGAGCGGAATGCCCCCGCCGCGACGCAGTGCCGGTTGGACCGGTACATCGGCACGGTCGTATCATTATCCACATGCCACAGCGGAATGCCCGCCCGCTGAAGGGCATGCTCGAACGTGAACGAACACCCCAGGGCAAACGTCACCAGATCGTCGCGCCAGAGGTCGTTGAGGTCCGTGGCGGCGCCCTCCAGCCTGCCGTCGCGATAAATGTTGTAGGCCGGTACATCGGTTCGGATGTCGATGTCGCGCCCCAGGGTCGGCAGCATCGGATCGCCCGTCTCCGACACGCCGACGAGGGGACAGGGCTTCGGATTCCTCTGGCAAAACCGCATGAAGTCGAGCGCGTGGCTCTCCGGCAGGATCACGATATTGGTTTGAAGGAACCCCCGGCCCAGCCCCGCCGTGTGGGAGCGGTAGCCGCCTGTCCGGATCGCCGCGCGGACATGGGCCAGGTCGGCCTGTTTCAATCTGTCGAATACGTCGCTCACGCCGATCCCCCGGTTCGGCGTCAGGCTGGCGCGCCACGGCTATAAGATCAAATCGAAAAAATCTGCCTCATATGATTACACATTTCTATCACCCATGTATTGCTCGGCCACCTTCCGGGCGGTCTGCGCCGCCGTTTCAACCAGATGCGAGCCCGGGTCGCCAAGGTAGGACGCGGTGAAGCGCAGCGGCGCGGGGCGCCAGCCGGGATCGAATTCCCGTATGTCTCCCGTCGCCACATGGGCCGCCCCCAGTGCCCGCGGCAAGGCCGCCACCCCAAGGCGCGCCGCCACCAGCCGGAAACAGGCCGAGAGGGAGGAGCATGGGAACAGCTGAACGCCCGGACCGACGCGGGCAAAAAGCTGCTCCTTCAATTCGCGATAGGGCCGCGTGTTGCGGGCATAGGTCAGCACGGGCTGGTCGAAATACCCGGTGCCGTCCTTGTGCACCGGCGCATCGGCAGCCACGTACCACGCCAGATCGAATCCCGGCAGGTCCACGTTGTCGATGGAATAGTCCGAGATCGGGCCCAACAGGACAGCCAGGTCGATTTCCCGCCCCATCAGGCCCTCCCGCAGGTTGGAGGAGATATCGACATTGAACTCGATCTGGAGCCGGGGATAAAGCTTGTGCAACTCCGATATGAGGTCGGGCAACCAGCATTGCGCCACCGTCTCCGACACGCCCAGGCGCAGCCGCCCGTCGATGCCGCTGGGGTCGATGACATCCTTGGCGACAAGCTGTGAAAGCTGCTCGAACTGGGCGGCGTATTCCAGCAACATCTCGCCCCGCTTGGTCAGCGTCATGCCGCCCGGGCCGCGGTCGAACAGGTCACATCCCAGCGTCTGCTCCAGATTTCGGATGCGCGTGGTCACGGCCGGTTGGGTCAGGTTCAACGCCACGGACGCCTTGCGCACACCGCCTTGGCGAACCACGGCAAGGAAGGTTCTGATCTGTTCGAGGTTCAACCGTGTCATACCGGGCCTTCCGACGCATCCGCCCCACTATCGCAGCGCGCCCGGCCCTTGCCCATAATCATCTGCGCTACCGGGGCGAGGGAGCGGGCGGCAGACGCCCCGATCATGCGGAATTGACTGTCCTTCCGGCCCGTCACCGCCCTAGTCTCCGGCAAAGGGAAGGGGACATCCATGGGCTACCTCATCATCGCGATGTTTCTGATGGCGTTCTGCATGGTCGCGAACCGTCTGTCGCGCACCATCCTGACCGCGCCCATGGTTTTTCTAGGCTTCGGCCTTTTGGTGGCGCAACTCGGCATGGTCCCCGAAGCGGGATCGGAGGCCGCACTTCATATCGTGGCGGAGGTTGCACTGATTGTGCTCCTGTTCCTCGACGCGGCGCAAATCGACCAACGCGCGCTTCTCCGCCGCCGGGTCTGGCCGGTGCGGATGCTGGCCATCGGATTGCCCCTGGGCTTTCTTCTGGGAACGGCGCTTGGCCTGATCCTGCTGCCCGGATGGCCCCTTGCCGTCGTGGCGCTGGTGGCCGCCATCCTCGTGCCGACCGACGCCGCCCTGGGTCAGGCCGTCGTGACCAATCCCGACATCCCCGAACGCCCCCGCCGCGCGCTGACCGTGGAAAGCGGGCTCAATGACGGGTTGGCCCTGCCACTTGTTTTGATGATGGCCGCCGTCGCCGCGCCCGCCGCTGATGCGCCCGCCACCGGGTGGGCGCTTTTCGCGCTTGGGCAGATCGTTCTTGGCCCCTTGGTGGGGTTCGCCGTGGGGTGGGTCGGCGGCAAGGTCCTGCTCTGGGCCAAGCGCACCGCCGCAACTGCCGCCGTGTTCGAGGGGATCGGCGCGCTTGCACTGGCCGCGACCGCCTACCTTGCCGCGACTCAGGTCGGCGGCAACGGGTTCATTTCCGCTTTCGCTGCGGGCCTTGGCTTCGGCGCGGTGGTGCGCGGCCAATGCGCCTTCGTCTACGAATTCACGGAGAGCGAGGGGCAGCTTCTCTCCTGGACCGCCTTCTTCCTTCTGGGCGCGGTGCTGATGCCGGACGCGCTGGCGCACCTGAGCTGGGCAAATCTTGCGCTGATCCTGGGAAGCCTCCTTTTGGTCCGCCCGCTCGCGATCTGGATCTCGCTTCTCGGCACCGACGCGGCGCCCGCCACGCGCGTCTTCTTTGGCTGGTTCGGGCCACGCGGGCTGGCCACGGCCCTGTTCGCGCTGCTCGTGGTGGATCAACTGGACCACGACATCGCCGAAGACGTGCTCCATATCGCCATCAACGCCGTCTGGATTTCGGCCTTGCTTCACGGGGTTACGGCCCTGCCGGGGGCGAAGTGGTATGCGGGGCGGATGGCCAAAGCCTCCCCCGACGATGCCGAGATGCAGGCCGATCCCCCCTCCTCGCCCGCATTCCCGGGGAACCCACCGGTCTGATGCGGGCGCATCCTGTCTCGCCCGGTCCGCCGGGCATTTGCGACACCTGCCTTGCCGTCGCCGACACCGGCCCGGGACCTCGCCGGGAAAACCGTTGAATGCACGGCGGCATCCGTCGCATTCCATTGACACCCCGCGCGTCCCTCTGTCATGGATACCTTACATTTGGTTCTTGGGTGACACGCGCACCCCGGAGGAGACAGGGAATGCAGTGCGGAGCAGACGAGACGCTCCAATTCTGTGGCTGCCCCCGCAACTGTAAGCGGTGATCAAGGCTGACGACGCCACTGGAGCGATCTGGGAAGGCAAGCCTGAGAGACGACCCGCAAGCCAGGAGACCTGCCAGATGTATGTGCAATCGCCGTCGGGTGTGACGGCAAAAAACGGAGCGACGTGATATGACGACGACGACACATTCAGCCCCCAAGACCGGTGTTCGGATCGGGGCCGCCTTTGCCGTGGCATTGATGGGCCTGACCTTGATGGTCGTGACCGGCCATGTTCAGGCCGCCACCTTGCATGACGCCGCCCATGACGTGCGTCACGCCACCGGCTTCCCCTGCCACTAAGCCAATGTTCACAAGATTATTGACCAGCGCGTTGTTCGCTGGGGCCGCCGCAGGGCTGATTGCCGCCCTGTTGCAGCTGTATTTCGTGCAGCCCGTTCTGCTTCATGCCGAATTGTATGAAAGCGGAGAGCTGGTCCATTTCGGCGCATCCTCGACCGTATCGGCGGTTCAGGACCTGGGCGGTTTCGATCCTGTCCGCGATATTCTCAGCGTCATCTTCTCCATGCTGATCTATACCGGATACGCACTGATCATGGTCGCATTGATGTCGGTGGCCGAGGCACAGGGCGCATCGATCACGGCGCGCACCGGCCTGATCTGGGGAATTGCGGGATTTGTCGCCTTCCACTTCGCGCCCGGCTTCTCGCTCGCGCCGGAAGTTCCCGGTGTGGCCGCTGCCGATGTCGGCGCCCGGCAGATCTGGTGGTTCGCTACCGTGGGCGCAACCGGGATTGCCCTGTGGCTTCTGGCCTTCGGGAAAAGCTGGCTCTTCCATGGCTTGGCCATTGCCCTGCTTCTTGCACCGCACGTCATCGGCGCGCCGGAGCCTGAGATCTTCACCGGCCCTGTCCCGACGGAGATCGGGGCCCTGTTCGCGGCGCGCGCTTTCGGCGTCGGCATGGCGGCCTGGATGATCTTGGGCGGTCTTGCGGGGTATTTCTGGACCCGGTTGGCCGAAGACAGCGCGCAGGCGCAATCGGCCTGACCCGAACGCCTTCTGCCGGGCGCTTTACGCGCCCGGCCTTTGCTTTCAGGGGCGATACAGATGAAAACCGGATTACCTCTCTTGGTCATCGGCTTGGTCTTTGGTGGCGGCATCGGCTTCACGATTGCGGCGGCCAACGGCATCGCGCTGGAAGGCCACGATCATTCCGACCCCGCCCACCACGCGGGCGGACACGTGTCCCACGGCATGTCCCTGCCCGAAGGCATCAACCCCGAGGATGTCTGCACCTCTGTCCTGCCTGATGGGGATGTGTCGGGGCACGACCACGACACGCTTCTGGTCCTGGACGACGCCGCGGACGCACCCACACTGGCCGTGGAATTGGTCGCCGATCCAGGCGGCGGGTGGAACCTGCGGATCACAACAGACAATTTCACCTTTTCCCCGGAAAACGTGAGCCTTGGCCATGTCCCCGGCGAAGGCCACGCCCACGTTTACGTCAATGGCGTCAAGCTCGGACGGTTCTACGGGCCTTGGGTGCATCTGGGCGATCTGGCATCGGGTGACGTGGTGGAGGTGACGCTGAACGCGAACGATCACCGAACCCTTGCCGTGGGCGACGCCGCCCTGTCGGCCAGCGTCACGATCCCGGATTGAGCGCGGGCACCCGCCCCTTCAGGCAATGGCGCAACCGCCCGCAGGGCCGCGCATCCTCGATCCAGCCGTCGGGGCTGTGCAGATAGGCGCGCACCGTGGCGACGATGTCCTGACGATCCGCCAACGGGTCTACGCCGCTGAAGAAATACGTCGCCCGGCCCGGCCCCTGTATCGACAAGCTGACGGGTTCCGAACAGGCATTCATGCAGGCCTGCGCCACGACCGCCGCATCCAGCCCCTCCACCCGCAACGCGGTTGCAAGGGAGCGCCGCGTTTCCGCCGCCGCGTCCGGCGCGCAAGTGGAACACAGCCGAAGGATCGCCGCGCTCATGTCAGGCCCTCGGGGCGCAACAGATAAGTATCCATGATCCAGCCATGCGCCTCCCGCGCCGCCTGCCGCGTCTCGATGATGCGTGGTCCCGCCTCGGCCAACGGGCCGTGGTCAAGCACCTGCTCCTCCATCCCCAGAAACGCGCCCCACCAAATCAGCAGATCGTCCCGACGCAGGGTCTGGAAACTGCATTCCCCGTCGAGCATCACCACCACGCTCTCCGCCCCTTCGGGCCAGCCTTGGTCCCGCAAGCGCCGCCCGGTCGTGACCGTAACCGCACCCGCCAAGGTATTGAACGGGATCGCGTGGGCCGCGGTCAGGGCCTGCAACGCCGTGATGCCGGGAAAGACCTTGATCCGCGGCCTGGGCGACAGGCGCGCGGCGATGCGCAGCGTGCTGTCGTAGAGCGATGGATCGCCCCAGACCAGAAGCGCGACCGGGCCGTCACCGTCAATTGCCGCGCTCCACCGCGTGGCGATCTCGTCATGCCATTTCTCCACGCGCTCCACGTAAGGCAGGGCCGGGTCGCGCACGGGATAGTCGAAGTCCACGATCCGGGCCGTCGATCCAGCCGCCGCAATGATCCGGTGCCGGACCTCCGCAAGGTCGTCTTTCCCCGACCCCTTGCGCGGCAAAAGGATGAGGGCCGCGTCGCGCAGCGCCGCCTGCGCTTCCAATGTCACGTGGCCGGGGCTGCCCGTGCCGATCCCGATCAGCCACAGATCTTTCATCCATCGGACTCCGCCAAGGGGCCGTAAAGGATCAACGCCGGGGCGGAGCCGATCTCTGCCCCCAGCCGTTCGACAAGCCCCGCCACATCGGTGCGGAGCAGCGCCTGTTCCGGCGTGCTGACCCCCTCGGCGAGCAGCGCGGGCGTGTCGCCCGGAAGGCCCCGCTCCATCAACGCGGCGGCCAGTTTCGGGAACGTGCGCTTGCCCATGAAGACGACGGTGGACGCCGTGGGATCGGCCAGTGCGTCCAGCGAAATGTCGCTTGGCAATTCACCCGAGGCATCGTGTCCGGTCACAAATTGCACCCGCCGCGCGGTCAGCCGCCGGGTGAGCGGGATGCCCGCCGCCGCCGCCGCCGCGATGGCGCTTGGAACGCCGGGAATGATCTCGTAGGGGATGCCCGCCTCCCGCAACGCCACCAATTCCTCCTCCAGCCGTCCGAACAATCCGCTATCGCCGGATTTCAGGCGCACCACGCGGCCACCCTGGCGCGCGTAATCCACCAGCAACCGGCTGACATGGCGCTGTTGGGGAGAGGGACGCCCGGCCCTTTTGCCGACGCCGACCAAGTCCGCCCCGCTGCGCGCATGGGACAGGATGGGACCGGAGGACAGGTCGTCGAACAGAACCGCATCGGCGCGCTTCAGGCGATCCACCGCCTTCAGCGTCAGAAGCTCCGGATCGCCCGGGCCGGAGCCGACGAAACTGACAAACCCGCTCATGGTGCCTCCGCCGTTATCAGGTGAAAGAACGTGCCGGTGACATTGCCCTTGCGCGATCCTGTCTCGGGCACCGAATTGCCGTCCGCGTCAAAGACCTGCGCCAGGGGCGCGTCGGGTTCATCGAGGATCGTGGAATAGTGAAACTCATGCCCACGCAGGGCCGCGCCCGCCCCATGGCCCGGCATCGCGTCCTGCAAGATGGCCCGACGATACCCGAGGTGAAATTTCCGTTTCTCGTAGCTCGTCACAAGGCCCAGTAGCCCCGCCATCGCGTGCCGCGTCCCCTCCTTGTCGATCAACGCCTCCCCCAGCGCCATGTACCCGCCGCATTCGCCATGGACGGGCCGGGTCTGTGCGTGTTTGCGCAGACCCTTGCGGAAGGTCTCAGCAGCGGCCAAGCGCCCCGCGTGCAGTTCAGGGTAGCCGCCCGGCAGCCACACCAGGTCCGCCGCCGCATCGGGGGCTTCATCGGCCAGGGGAGAAAACGGCACGATCTCCGCCCCCGCCGCGCGCCAGCCGTCCAGCAGATGCGGATAGGTGAAGGAAAACGCGGCGTCCCGGGCCAGCGCGATCCGTTGCGCCGGTGGCTTGGGTAAACCTTTCGCCCCCTCCATCACGCCGCCCGCCGCCGCCGCGCGGATCACATCCAGATCCACATGATCGCGCAGGAACGCGGCATAGCCCGCCACGGCGGCTTCCAAATCGGGATGTTCCACCGCCTGGATCAGGCCCAGATGACGCTCAGGCAGGGTCAGGTCACCACGCCGGGGCAAAGCCCCCAGAACGCGTATGCCTGCCCGGTCCATGCCAAGGCGGGTCAGGCGTTCGTGGCGCGGGCTGGCGACACGGTTCAAGATCACGCCCGCAAACGGCACCTCCGGGTCATAGTCGCGGAACCCCATCGCGGTGGCCGCCGCCGATTGCGCCTGCCCGCCCACGTCGATCACGAGGATCACCGGCCAACCCATCTTCTTCGCGGTTTCGGCCGAACTGCCGAAGCCCACCTGTCCCAGCGTCGCCACCCCGTCGAACAGCCCCATGGAACCTTCGGCCACGCAGATATCCGCGCCCTCGGCCTTGTGCGCGATCCCCGACAGCATGTCCGCCCCCATCGCCCATGTGTCGAAATTGTAGGATGCCCGGCGCGCGGCGGCGAAATGGAAGGCCGGGTCGATGTAATCCGGCCCCGATTTGAACGGCTGCACGCGCAGGCCTTCGTCCGACAGCGCGCGGAGCAGCCCCAGCATCACCGTCGTCTTTCCCGTCCCCGATGCGGGCGCGGAGATCATCAGCCCACGGGTCTCAATCATCGCCATGCCTCCATTCCGACCACGGGCTTTCTGCCGTCTGGGGCCGGTAGCGTCGGTCGTAATCCGTTGAATAAAGGCAGCTTTCCGCGAAGCCCTCCGCCGCCAAGGCCGGTCCCACAAGGATCAGGGCCGTCCGCGCAATCTCCGGCGGCAACGCCTCGGCCAATGTGTCGAGCGTCGCGCGAAAGATCCGCTCGTCGGGCCACGACGCGCGGTAGACGATGCAGACCGGACAATCCCCGCCATAGGCCGGGCGCAGGTCCGCCACGACGGCCTCCACGTTCTGGATCGACAGGTGGATGGCCAGCGTCGCGCCGGTGGCAGCGAAATTGGCCAGCGTCTCGCGTTCCGGCATCGACGACGCGCGCCCCGGCGTCCGGGTCAGCACAACCGACTGCGCCACGCCGGGCAGAGTCAGTTCCGCTCCGAGGGTCGCGGCGGCGGCGGCGAAGGACGGCACACCGGGGGTGACGGTGTAGGGGATACCCAATGCGCGCAGGCGGCGGATCTGCTCCCCCATGGCGGACCAGACCGACAAATCGCCGGAATGCAGCCGCGCCACGTCCTTGCCGCCCGCGTGGGCCGCTGCCATCCGGTCGATGATCGCGTCCAGATCGAGCGGCGCGGTGTTCACGATCTCCGCCCCCTCCGGGCAATGGGACAGGATCGCCTCGGGCACCAGCGACCCGGCATAAAGGCACACGGGGCAGGACGCGATCAGGTCGCGGCCCCGCAAGGTCAACAGGTCCGGCGCACCCGGCCCCGCCCCGATGAAATGCACGCTCATCTCGTCCCACCCTCCGCCAAGGCGCAGGTGGCGGTTCTGTCACCGGAGATCACGCGTGGACCCAGCAGCCGTGCCCCCGGCCCCGCCGCGGCCAGCGCGCAGGCCTCCGCCACTGATCCCGTGCCATGGGCCGAGCGCGCGGCGTCGGATTGGGTCAGCGTCACTTGCGCCTGAGCTTCGGCAGCCGGGATCGCAACCGATGGTCGTCCGATCGCCGCGGCGAAGGTCGTAAACACCGCGCTCTCCGCCTTGGGCTCCAGCGTGGCCACACGTTCGGGCGTCGGACCGGCCAGTGCCATCACCTCCAGCAGGCTGTCCAACCGCGCCTGCCCGTTGAACCCGAACCCCGCCACGATCATAGGACCACACTCCATTGCACCACCGGATACGACGCCTTCCATCCGCGTTTCGATCCCATGGGGATCATGTTGGCCATCTCGATCCGTACCAGATCCCCGCCCAATTCCGCCTGTGCTTCGGCCAGAAGGGCCTCACTCTCCAACGTGACCGCATTGGCCACAAGCCGTGTGCCCGCAGCAAGCCGCGCCTTCAGGTCATCCAGCAACGCCCTATCCAATCCGCCGCCGACAAAGACCGCGTCCGGGCGGTCGAGCCCATCCAGCGCATCGGCCAAGTCCTCCTCAACCACCGCCAGATCGAGCCCGAACGCCGCCGCATTCGCCCGGATCAAGGCCACGCGGTCCGCCCGCACTTCCACACAGGTCGCGCGACAGGTCGGATGCGCCAGATTCCATTCCACCGCGACAGTCCCCGATCCAGCGCCGAGGTCCCACAGATGCTCCCCCGGGCTCGGGGCCAGCGCCGACAGGGTCAGCGCCCGGACCGCGCGTTTGGTCATCACGCCGTCACTCTCGAACAGATCATCGGGCAGCCCTGACGCGCGCGGCAAGGCCGGTCCGTTGCCCGCGCAATCCAGCGCCACGCAAACCGGATGATCGAACGCGCCACTTCGCGCCTGCGCCACCGAAACGCGCGTCACGTCCTCTCGCGGCCCGCCCATCGCCGCGCAGACATGCAGGGTGCTGTCGCCGAACCCCACCTCGTTGAGATAATCCGCCAGCGCCGCCGCGGCCGCCCCGTCCCGCAGCAAAACAATCGCGCGCGCGCCGGGGGCGAGGTATCGACGCAAGCGGGACAGCGGGGCCGCGTGTAGCCCAAGGCAGATCGTGTCTTCCAATGGCCAACCCAGATAGCTCGCCACCAGCGAAAACGTCGACGCGCCGGGCAAGGCCCGCCACTCCCCCGGCTCCAGCGCGCGGGCAATCGCGCGGCCCGCGCCGAACCAGAACGGATCGCCGGAGGCCAGGACCGCAACCTGTCGCCCGCGCAATCCAATCAATGTCGCGATCCCGTCGGCAAACGGCACCGGCCATTCGATCACCTCCGCCGTGACTTCACCCACCAACACCAGGTGCCGGGGCGGGCCCATCACGACCTCCGCCTGCGTCAGCGCCTCCCGGCTTGCGGGCGGCAGGCCATCCAGTCCATCTTCGCCCAACCCGATGATCGTCACCCACGGAGCGTCAGCCATCACACCGAACCTCCTGATCCTGGGCGGCACGACCGAGGCGACGGCGCTTTGCCGTGCTCTCGCCGACACGGGCCTGACCGGCACGGTATCCTTCGCGGGCCGCGTGGACCGCCCGGTGCGGCAGCCCCTGCCCCAGCGGGTCGGCGGCTTCGGCGGGGTGCAGGGCCTTGCGGACTACCTGAAAGCCAAGAAGATCACGCATCTGATCGACGCCACCCACCCTTTCGCCAGCCAGATGAGCCGGAATGCGGTGGAGGCCGCGCTGCTGACCGACACGCCCCTGATCGCGTTGACCCGCGCGCCGTGGGCGGCGCAAGACGGGGACAACTGGCGCCATGTGCCGGATATCGCCGCTGCCGTGGCGGCGCTCGACCGCCCCGCCTGCAATGTCTTGCTTGCCGTGGGCCGGATGCATCTGGATGATTTCGCACCCAATCCGCAGCATCACTACCTTCTGCGCCTTGTCGATCCGCCGAAAACGCCGCCGCCCTTCCCCCGCCACGACGTCATCGTGGATCGTGGACCGTTCCGCGAAGACAGTGACCGCGAATTGATGGAGGCGCACGAGATCGACCTGGTCGTGTCCAAGAATTCCGGCGGGACCGGCGCTTACGCCAAGATCGCCGCCGCCCGCGCGCTTGGCCTTCCGGTCGTCATGATCGACCGACCCGCCCTTCCCGACCGGCGAGAGGCCTTCGACGTGGCCGAGGTGATGGACTGGCTCTCTCATCCCGGCACCGAGCGCGGCGTGTAAACGAACGGCGCGCCGTCGCGGTCGATGATCCGGGTGCGCGACGACCCGATCAGGACCATGGTGCGCATATCGGCCATCTCGGGCGTGGCTTGCGTCAGCGGCACCACCCGGATCGCCTCGTCGGGGGTGGAGACCGCGCGCGCGAAAATCATCGGCCGGTCATCGCCGCACGCCTCCCGCAAGACCTCCAACACCCGCGCGAAGCCTTCGGGCCGCGCCTTGGAGCGGGGATTGTAGAAACCCATGGCGAAATCCGCCTCCGCCGCCAGTCGCAGACGTTTTTCTATAAGAACCCAGGGCTTGAGATTGTCGCTGAGGTTGATGGCGCAGAAATCGTGACCCAGGGGCGCGCCGACCCGGGCAGAGGCGGCCAGCATCGCCGTGATCCCCGGCAACACGTCGATCTGCAAATCCCGCCACTCGCGCAGCCCGCCCTCCACCGCTTCGAAGACGGCGGACGCCATCGCGAAGACCCCCGGATCGCCGGAGGAGACGACGACGACGCGCTTGCCATCCGACGCCATGCGCAAAGCGTCCTGCGCGCGGTCCAGCTCCACGCGGTTGTCGGAGGCATGTTTGATCAGCCCCGCCCGGTCCGGGACCCGCGCGACGTAGGGAATGTAGCCTACGATATCCGTGGCCTCGGCTAGCGCCGCTGTGACCTCGGGCGTGACAAGCGCCTCCGCCCCCGGCCCCAGACCCGCGATGACGACCCGCCCGCTCATGGTCGGCGTCCCTGCCCGTGGACCACGACGATGGAGAAGTAGGGCGCGACCCGGCCCTCGGCTTCGGCCAAGCGCATCACCGATTGCTCCGGCATGGCGGCATTCTCGATCAGCCACGCCTGCTTGTACTTGCCCGCCGCCTTCAGCGCCCGGCGCACCTTGTCCAGCGTCCGGCCCAGTTTCATCACCACCAGCGCGTCGGCGCAGCCCATCTGCCGCGTCAGCTCTTCTTCGGTATGGGTGCCGGTCAGCACGCTCAGGACGTCATCGCCCCAAGTGATCGGCGCGCCCGTGGCCGTCCACGCCGCCGACATGCCGGTGATCCCCGGCACAACCTCCACCGGCACCACGTCCTTGAGCCGCGTGTATAGATGCATGAAGGAGCCATAGAAGAACGGATCGCCCTCGCAGAGCACTACCACGTCCTCCCCCGCCCGCGCGCATTCCAACACCCGCGCCGTGCTGTCTTCGTAGAAGCCCGACAGGATTTCGTTGTAACGCGGGTCGCTGAGCGGGATTTCCGTGGTGACGGGATATTCCATCGCCACTTCCGCCGCCTCCGCGTGCAACATCCCGTCCACCAATCGCCGTGCCTGACCATAGCGCCCGGCCTTGCGAAAGAAGGCGACGTGCCTTGCGCCGCGCACCAGCCGGTCGGCCTTCACGCTCATCAGCTCCGGATCGCCGGGGCCGAGGCCGACGCCGTAGACGGTGCCGACGCTCATTCCGCGCGGCTCGCGATGGCGTTGATTGCAGCGACCGTGATCGCGCTGCCGCCCAGACGGCCCTGCACGATGACGCTTGGCACGGGTTGGTCGGCCCAGAGCGCGTCTTTCGATTCCACGGCCCCGACGAACCCCACGGGGCAGCCGATGATCGCGGCGGGGCGCGGGCAATTCGGATCTTCCAGCATGTTGAGCAGATGAAATAGCGCCGTGGGTGCATTGCCGATGGCCACCAGCGCGCCATCCAGATGCGGGCGCCACAATTCCAGCGCCGCCGCGGACCGCGTCGTGCCCATCTTCTTCGCCATCTCCGGCACGCCGTCGGCGCGCAAGGTGCAGATCACCTCGTTTTGCGCGGGCAGGCGGAACCGCGTCACGCCCTCGCTGACCATATGGGCATCGCACAGGATCGGCGCGCCGGCCTCCAGCGCACCGCGCGCGGCGGGCACGAAACCGGGGGAGAAGTGGACATGCCGCTCCAGCCCGACCATGCCGGCGGCATGGATCATGCGCACGGCCACTTGTTCCTCATCGGCGTCGAATCGGGCCAAGTCGGCCTCTGCCCTTATCGTGGCGAAGCTCTGCTTGTAGATGGCCGCGCCATCGGTCTCGTAGGTATAGGTCATATCGTTCGGAGCCGCGCTTTCGTCTCAGTCGGGGCGAGACCCCGGATCAGCGGTTCATCCCACGCGCATCCCTTGCGAACAAGGTCGAACGCGCCGTTTCGCCCCACAAGCGCGACGTCGGCGGGCGCGGGCCGCGCGCAGCCCTTCGAACAGCCCGAAATGTGGAGCGTGCCGGGCGCATCCGGCGCAAGTGCGCGGGCCAAGGCGCGGGTTTCCACGCTGGCCGACGGGCAATAGGGCGCGCCGGGGCAGGCATCGACGCGGAGAAGAGGATCGTCGGCGCGGCTGAGGAAAGCGGGATGGTCGGGCATTGTTCGGGTGACAAGCAGCAGCATCCGCCACGGCGTGACGCGCAGGCCTGTCGCGCCGCTCCCCTCCATCAGCCCCCGCAAATCCACGGCGTGACATCGCCCGAGCGGGACGCCAAGCAGCGTTCCGTGATCGCCCATTCCGGGCTGCGCAGGCGCGGCTTTCGGGGCGGGCTCCGTCGCCGTCCAGTCCGCAGGCGGCGTATGCAATGCCACGACCCGCGCCATGCGCCGCGCATCCGGCGTGATGCGATCCGCGAACCAACGGACGACCTCGATCAACGCCTCCGACGCCCGGTCCTCCGCAATGGCCCATCCCCGGTCCTTACCGTCGAGGCGCAGGATCAGACCGCCCTCCGCGCCGCGCTCAAACCGGATATCCGCCGCATCGTCTGCCAGAACCCGCGCCGCACCAGTATCGACGCCGTATCCCACCTTCGCGGGCAGTTCCGGCAGGCGAGGCAGGGCCTCCGTCAATGCCTCGACAAGCCGGCAAGACAGATCACCCGGCGCGCGAAACGGCGTGACGAGGATGTTGCGGCGCATCTCCATCGCCGGATCGTCGTCCAGCAGGTCAAGGCCCGCAAGACCGTCCAGCAGCGCCCGGTGGTCGGCCTCCGCCACGCCGCGCACCTGCACATTCGCCCGGCGCGTCACGTCGATCATGCCGGAGCCATAGCGCTCCGCCAGATCACACAGACCCAGCACCTGATCGGCACGCATTTCCCCCGCGAAGGGCCGCACGCGGACCACCAACCCGTCGCCCGATTCCATCGGGCGGTACGCACCCGGACACCACCCCTTGATGCGGGGCGCGCTCATTCCGCGACCTGCAAATCCGCCAGCACGGAATTTCGCCGGGTGTTCCAGAGGCCCGCCTCATAGAGCGCCGCGAACCGTGCGCGCATCGCGTCAAGCGCCTGCGGGTTCTCCGCCGCAAGAAAGGCCGTCACGTCCGCGTCGCCCAAGGTCGCCGCGTGGTAGGCGTCGAACAGATGCGGGGCCACGACACCGGCGAGATGCGCGAAGGCCGCCATGTGTTCGAGCGTCGCCGCAATCTCCGCCCCGCCGCGAAACCCGTGGCGGCGCATCCCGGCGATCCAGTCGGGATTGGCGGCGCGGGCCTGCACGACGCGGGCGATCTCCTCCCTCAATCCACGCGCCTGCGGCTTGATGGGGTCGGTATTGTCGAGGTGATAGAGCGTGGCCCGCCCCCCCACGACCTTTTGCGCGGCGGCGAACCCGGCCTCGTGCGTCGCGTAGTCCGATGCCAGAAGCAGATCGGTTTCCGGCAGGTCCTGAAGGTGGACGAAGCTGTCCGCCCCGGCGACGCGGGCGCGGATGCCGGCCTCGTCCTTCGTGATCGCCTCCCCGTCAACGGCCCAGGCGCTGGCATTCAGCCACGCCTCGCCGGCCGCATGGCGCGCGGCGTCGGAATAGTCGCCCAACATCGCCCCCATGCCGAGCCCGAAGCTGCCCGGCGCGGGGCCATAGACGCGGGCCAGGTCGTCGCGGCCCACATAGGGGTTCCAATCGGGCGCCTCATCCCTTGCCGCCAGCGCGCGGATCGCTTGGCCAAACAGGGCCGACAGCGTCGGGAAGACATCCCGGAACAGGCCCGAAACCCGCAGGGTCACGTCGATGCGCGGGTGATCCAGCTCGGCAATCGGCAGTACTTCGGTTCCCGACACCCGTTCGGAGCCTTCGTCCCAAACCGGCCGCACCCCCAGAAGGGCCAAAGCCATGGCGAATTCTTCGCCCGCCGTGCGCATCGTGGCCGATCCCCAGAGGTCGACGATCAGGCCCTTGGGATAATCGCCCTCATCCTGCAAATGACGGCGCACCAATTCGGCGGCCAATACTTGACCTTGCGCGAAAGCGGCCCGCGACGGCACGCTGCGCGGGTCGGTGGTGAAAAGGTTCCGCCCCGTCGGCAACACGTCCATCCGCCCGCGATAGGGGGAGCCGGAGGGGCCAGCGGCGATACGCTTGCCATTCAGGGCGTCCAGCAGCGCCTGCCGTTCGGAGGTGGCCGACGGCACGCTGTCAAAGGCGTCCTGCCCGATCTCGGGCCGTCCCCAGATATGCAGGCCGTCGCCGAACTGGCTGTCCTTCACGTCGCAGACAAACCGGTCGATGCGGGTGATCGCCTCAGCCGAACATGCGGCAGTGTCGAGGCCCAGATCCTGCTCCACCCCAAGGCTCTGCGCCTCCGCCCGAATGTCGTCCTGCAATCGGTCGCGGCGTTTGGGGTCAAGGCCATCGGCGTTGGAAAACTCGTCCAGCAGCGCCTCCAGACGCACCAATCGCAGCGGCGTGTGAGACGCTTTCATCGGCGGCGGGACATGGCCAAGCGTCACCGCCCCGATCCGCCGCTTGGCCTGCGCGGCCTCGCCGGGGTCGTTCACGATGAAGGGGTAAATGACAGGCAGATCGCCGGTCAGTACGTCAGGCCAGCACGTTCCCGACAGGGCCACCGCTTTGCCCGGCAGCCATTCCAGCGTTCCGTGCGCGCCGATATGGATCAGGGCGTCGGCGTTTTCCTGCATCCAGAGGTAGAAGGCGACGTAGCCGTGGCGCGGGACGCGGGCCAGATCGTGATACTCGTCGTCCCGCAGTTGGGGACTGCCCCGTTCGGGCTGGAGCGCGACCCAGGTCGATCCGCGCTTCAGGATCGGCAGGGCAATCCCCTCCTCCGTCGCGTCCGCGTCGTCCTCCGCCTTGCCCCACGCGGCGGCAAGCGCGTCCTTCATCTCTCGCGGCAAGCGGCTGAGCGCGGATTTGTATGCCGCCATCGGCCAGACCAGCCGCGCGCCCTGCAAATCTTCCCCTGTAACCGTACCCGTTGCGTCATGCCCGGTCTCCGCCAGATCGCTCAAGATCGCATCCGCCGAGGCGATGGCATCCAGACCCACCGCGTGGGCAAGGTTCCAGTCCTGCCCCGGATAGGTCGATAGAACCAAGGCCAGCCGTTTTTCCTTGGGCGCGGAGGTCCCCAGCCTGTGCCACGCGGCGACCCGGCGGGCGACGGCCGCCACCCGGTCCCGTTCCGCCCTATGCACGAAGCGCGCGAATTGCAGATCGTCGTCGCGCGGCTGCGGCTCCTTGAACGACGCGACCCCCGCGAAAATGCGCCCGTCGACCTCCGGCAGGACCACATGCATGGCCAGATCGGCGGGCGACAGGCCCCGCTCCGCCTCTGCCCAAGCCTCGCGTGTGGAGGTGGCCAAAGCCACCTGGAACACCGGCACGTCACCTGCATCCAAAGGCGAAACCCCCGCGCTGCCCTTGCCGGAGAAGGAGGTGGCGTTGACGATGGAAGCAGGCGCCAGATGCGCGACCTGCCGTGTCATCCATTCCGCCGCACCGGGTGCTTTCAGGGACGGCGCGAAGAGGCCCATTACCTCGAACCCCTGTGCGCGGAGTGCATCGAACAGGGCGGAAATCGGGGCGAGGTCGGCGGCGACGAGAAACGAGCGATAGAAGGTCACGAGGATCAGTGGTTTCTCCCCCGATCCGGCCAGAACCGGGCAGCATACCCCGTCCTCCGGCGTCCAGCCGCCCACCTGCGGCAGGCCCTTGGCCCCCGCAACCGGCCCGGCATAGAGGCCCGAGGCGAGCGCCATCTGCTGCAGCGCCGCCTGCGCCGCGACCGCCCCGCCCGCATCGCACAGATGTTGCAACCGGCGAAGGGTCGAGACTGGAAGTGTGGACATCTCGTCGAGCCGCTGATCTTCGCGTCCATCGGCGGGCAGCACGGCCAGCGCGATCCCCTTCGCGCGTGCCAGAGCCTCGATCTGCTGCAAGCCATAGGGCCAATAGGGCACACCGCCGATCAGGCGGATCAGGATGCCCTTAGCGCCCTGAAGCGTCTGTTCCACATAGGTATCGACCGACAGCGGATGTTTGAGGCCCACGATATTGGCCAACCGCAAGGACGGCAGCGCGCCGTTCGCCCTGTGCCACCCCGCCGCAAAAGCCCCGAGGTCGGAATCCGACAGCGACAACACCACAAGATCGGCCGGCGTCTGCGCCAGATCCTGCGGCGTTTCAGTATCGTCTAGACCGTGACTTTCGCGGAAGATGACGTGCATGGATCAGGCCCTCGGTGACATTGGTGTCATTCCGCCTGATCGTGGCAGGCCAAACCACACCCTGACCTGACCCAACCACAATCCATATGGGCGTCCAAGCACCAGCATAATCACCGCCGCCCCGGCTGCGCCTGCCAGCAACTCCGCCCCCCACGCCCCACCCGCGAATATGATCGCAACGTAAATCGGCACCTGGAATGACAGAAGAGCAAGCGTGTCCCAGATCGTGTCTGACAATGGTGTCCCGTTTGAAAAGCGCCCCAGTACGAGATCCCGCCACACGCCGTAGGGCCTTGCGGTGAGTACCATCAACGGCGCGCCGATCAGGCGAGAGGTCGCAACCTCCCCCCAATCCATTCCAACGATGAACCGTTCATTGAGGATACCGGTCACGGTGAAGAAGCTCACCAACGCGACCGTATCGGCCATGAACGCCCGCCCTGCCACTGGTCACTCCGCCGCGGCAAGTTCCGGTGCAAGCACGGCACGGATCGCCGCCGCGTCCACGTCGTCATGTTCCGCGATCACCACCAGTCGTCCCTGGCGTGGGCGGTCGCCCCAAGGCTGGTCGTATTGGTGCCGCACCCGCGCGCCCACCGCCTGCACCAACAGGCGCATCGGCTTTCCGGTGACGGAGGCATAGCCCTTCACCCGCAGGATGTTGCGTTCATTGGCCAACCGCTCGATCCGGGCGACCAGATCTGCGGGATCGTCCAGTTCGGGGATGTTGACGACGATGCTCTCGAAATCGTCGTGTTCGTGGTCGTCATGGCCATCGTGGTGGGACGGGCGGGCGTCCATATCGTCCTCCGCCGCCGCTTCCAGCCCAAGGATCACGCGCACATCGACGACGCCCTCTGCCACTTCGACCACGGGCAGCGGGCGCGGGGCCTCTGCCGCGATAATCTCTTTCGCCTTCGCCACACCCTCGGCGCCCGCAAGGTCGGGTTTGGTCAGCAGAATGATGTCGGCGCAGCTGATCTGATCCTCGAACACTTCCGACAGGGGCGTCTCGTGATCGATGCTCTCATCGGCCAGCCGTTGCGCATCGACGCGCGCCACGTCAGGCGCGAACCGCCCTGCCGCCACGGCCTCCGCATCGGCGAGCGCAATCACACCGTCCACGGTGATCTTGGAGCGGATATCGGGCCAGTCGAATGCCTTGAGCAGCGGTTTGGGAAGCGCCAGGCCCGACGTCTCGATCAAGATGTGATCGGGACGCGGCTCCAGCGCCATCAACGCCTCGATCGTCGGGATGAAATCGTCGGCCACGGTGCAGCAGATGCAGCCATTCGCCAGTTCCATGATATTCTCCGCCGGGCAATCGGGGATGGCGCAGCCTTTCAGGATCTCCCCGTCCACGCCCACATCGCCGAATTCGTTGACCACCACGGCCAGCCTCTTGCCGCCGGGGTTCTGCATCAGGTGGCTGATCAGCGTCGTCTTGCCGGAGCCGAGGAAGCCGGTAATCACGGTGACGGGCAGCTTTTCGAGGTTGGTCATTCTGGGATCTCCATTGGCGGAATGCGGGCCATGCAGTTTTTGCGGAAATGTTCGGGACGCTCGCGCCATGTCACGAGGCCATCGTGCGTTGCGGCGTATTTCTGGGCACCGTCGCGGATGATGTCGGGGTGATCGCCCTCGTGGAGGTTGCCGTAGACATAGGTCCACCGCCCTTCGCCGCGCAAAACGATGGAACAGCTGCGCTTGCAATTGGACAGGCAGTCGATGGGCGTGACTTTCACACCATCCGGCGGGTCGGCGGCCAGCGCTTCGTAGAGTTGCGTGCCATGGCTGAGCGACACATCACCCACGGCATCGGCGCGGTTGCACTTGGTGCAGACCAGCAATTCGACAGGTTTCAACGCGGCATCCACGCGGCACATCCAGTTCCGGTTCGGCAGGGGCGGCAGGGCGGGGCAAGCACACTTGGGTCCCGTCACCGGAACACCCCGTCCGGTTTCATTCACGTCACGCGGGCAGGTCTCCCGGCTTGCGGATGTGTGGGGCTTGGCGCTCCACCCGGTCCCCCGGCCTTCCCGGCGCGATGGCCAGTGGCGATTGAGGAACCTCTCCGGTCACGGTCGCGGGGGCGGCTGCATTTGGCCGGGTCTCTCCGGTTGATGCATTCCCTTTTCACCTGCAATCGGGCAGGCACCAGCGTTCGGGGGAGTGTGCTGAGCGGGCGGACCTTGTCAAGCGACAAAGGCCCTAGCGCGCGGTGGCCAATAGCCCGTCCACGTCCAAATGCGTCTCGAGATGGGTGGCAAGCGCGTCGAGCGTGTCGTCCACCCCCGCGTCATAGGATGCGCCCGAGGCCGCGATGCCGAATTGCTCCAGCCACGCCTTGCGAAACCCGTCATCGGTGAACATCCCGTGGAGGTAACTGCCGGTGATCCGCCCATCAGCGGAGGTTGCGCCTTCGGGCTGATTGTCGACCATCGCGAAGGGGCGCGCGCGGTCCGGGCCGTCCGTCTGCCCGATATGGATCTCATATCCCGCAAGCGGCGCACCACTTGGCAGATGGGTGCCCTGCACCTCCGTCAGGTGCTTGTCCCCGCCCATAACGGTGCGCACATCCAGAAGGCCTAGCCCCTCCGCCTCCCCCTCCGGCCCCTCGATCCCGTCGGGGTCGGCCACCACGCGGCCCAGCATCTGATACCCGCCGCAAATGCCCAGCACATGCCCGCCGCGTCTGACATGGGCCACCAGATCGACATCCCAGCCCTGCGCCCGCAGGAACGCCAGATCGCCCCTTGTGGATTTGGAGCCGGGGATAATAACGAGGTCTGCATCTGCAGGGATCACCTGCCCCGCCCCCACCATCGACAATCGCACGCCTGGTTCCTGCGCCAGTGGGTCGAGATCATCGAAATTCGCGATCCGGCTGAGCCGCAGGCAGGCGATGTGGAACCCGTCCCCCCGCGACCCGGAGCCGAGATCTGCGGCATCCTCCGCAGGCAGCTTCCATGCATCGGCGAACCAGGGCGCCACGCCGTATCCGCGCCAGCCCGTGTGATCCTCGATCATCCGATAGCCGTCATCAAACAGCGTCGGATCACCCCGGAACTTGTTGATCAGGAACCCCGCGATCCGGTCCGCATCCGCCTTGGGCAGCACCGCCTGCGTGCCCACGATTTGCGCAATCACGCCGCCCCGGTCGACGTCACCGCAAAGGATTACCGGCACGCCGGTCGCCTCCGCAAAGCCCATATTGGCGATGTCGCCCTGGCGCAGATTGACCTCCGCCGGGCTGCCCGCGCCTTCCACGATCACCAAGTCATGGGCCGCGCGCAGGCGGTCGAAACTTTCCACCACCGCGCCCATCAGAGTGGGCTTTAACATGGCGTATTCCCGCGCCTTGGCGGTGGTCAGGCGCTTGCCGTGGACGACGACCTGCGCGCCCATATCGGTTTCGGGCTTCAGCAGGACCGGGTTCATATCCGTGTGGGGGCGCAGCCCGCAGGCGCGGGCCTGCAACGCCTGCGCGCGCCCGATCTCTCCGCCATCCTCGGTCACGGCGGCATTGTTGGACATGTTCTGGGGCTTGAAAGGCGCCACGGACAGCCCACGCTTCACCGCCGCGCGGCAGAGCCCCGCCACGAGCATCGACTTGCCCACGTTGGAGCCGGTGCCCTGGATCATCAGCGCGCAGCTCACGTCAGCACCTGAGGCAGGAGGTGCCGGGTCGCGTCGGTGAAATGAAATGCCTGCCACCCGAGGGCGCGGGCGGCCTCGCAATTGAGGGCGCTGTCATCGACAAGAAGCGTGCGCGCGGCGGGGACACCTGACCAATCGGTGATCGACTTGAAATAGGCGGCATCGGGTTTGGCCACGCCCATACGGCCCGACGCGAAAACGTGTTCGACCAGCGACGCGAAGCCCATGTCGGCTTCGATAAATCGGGCGCGGCAGGCCGGATTGTTGGTCCCGATGACGTGACGGGCGGGGTGAGACCTTAGATACCGCACGACCTCCGCATCCGGGTGGGCATCTTTCGCGAACCAATAGGATAGGAAAGCGTCGGCGGATATGTCGGTGTCCTGTGTGGCGAGCCATTCCGCGGCGACATCGACAAGCCGTTCCTCACCCACGATCACGGTGCGGATGCGGCCAGAACGGAAAATGTAGGCGTCCAGACTGCTCCGGCTGAGGCCCAGGTCAGCCTCCAGATCGTCGGCCCAGACAAAGCGCCCGTCGACGAGGTTGCGGTTCAGCACCCCGTCGAAATCCCAGACGATCAGGTCCGGACCGCCATGGGTCAAAACTCCACACCCAATTGCGCCTTGATCCCGTCGCGGAACGGATGCTTGACCAGCGCCATCTCCGTCACCAGATCCGCGGCTTCGATCAATTCCGGCTTCGCGTTTCGGCCCGTCAGGACCACATGGGTCATGTCCGGCTTTTGCGTCAGAAGGAAATCAACGACCTCGTCGATATCGAGGTAATCGTAGCGCAGCGCGATGTTGATCTCATCAAGCAGGACGAACCGGATCTCGGGGTCGAGGATCTGCTCCTTCGCGATCTTCCAGCCGTTCTGCGCTGCCGCGATATCGCGTTCCCGATCCTGGGTCTCCCAAGTGAAGCCCTCGCCCGACACGAAAAACCGGCATTCTTCGGCAAATCTCTCGCGCAGGAACGTCTTCTCCCCGGTCTCCCAATTGCCCTTGATGAACTGCACCACGGCGCATGGCATCCCGTGGGCGATGCAGCGCATGATCATCCCGAAGCCGGAGGACGACTTGCCCTTTCCCGGCCCGGTATGGACGATGATAAGGCCCTTTTCCTCGGTCTTGGTCTGCATCAGCTTGTCGCGCGCGGCCTTGATCTTCTTCATCTTCTCGGCGTGGCGGGCGTTGATTTCATCACTCATGGGGCGTCTTTCCTGCGGCGTTCGGGGCGGATCGCCCCACCAATGACTCCAATCGCACCCGCATGCCATAGCCGTTTGCGGTGAAGGGGCGGGCAAAGCAGACGCGCGCCGGAAATTCGTCGCACGGCTGCCCGAAATTCCGTATCGTGACGGTCACAGGGTGCCGCGCCCGCCGTTTTTTCCGGCGCGCACCCGATCCGTATTTGAGGGATCGCGCCCGTGCCGAAGAAAATCGTCCTCCTGCTTGACGGAACGTCGAACGAGATCAAGGCTGACCGGACCAACATCCTGCGCCTTTACGGAACATTGGTGAAATCTGACACGCAGCTTGTTTACTACGACCCCGGCGTCGGCACATTCGGCGCAGAGCAGGCCTGGTCGCAATTCATCCGCAAGGGGCGGGAGATCTGGGGGATGATCACCGGCTGGGGCCTCGATGCCAATGTGAAGGAAGCCTATCGCTTCATCGTCGACAATTACGAAACCTATGACGATGGCACTCACGACCAGATTTTCATCTTCGGGTTTTCACGCGGCGCCTATTCCGCGCGGGTGCTTGCGGGTTTCCTGCACGCCTTCGGGCTGCTGGAGCGGCGCAACCTGAACCTGCTTGATTACGTCTATCGCGCCTACAAGCGGGTCGATCCGGACGGCGACGCCGACAGTTTCGCGGAGTTGGGGCTGCATTGCCGGATCATCCAGCCCGACCAACCGCCGATCCGCTGCCTCGGGCTGTTCGACACGGTGTCGTCCGTGATCGAAAGCGGGCGCGCGGGAATTCCGCGTCTGCGCAAACATGCCTTCACGGAAGACAATCCGTCGGTCGAGGCCGTGCGCCATGCGGTTGCCATCGTGGAGCGGCGCACGATGTTCGTCCCGCAACTCTGGCCCGCGGGCCAAACCTTCCGCCAGCAGCGCCCGGCGGAGGAACCGGCCCCGCCACAGGACGCCAAGGAGGTCTGGTTCAACGGCTATCACGCCGATGTGGGCGGCGGATCGGAGGAAATGAAATCGGGTCTCGCCAAAATCCCCCTGGACTGGATGATCCGGGAAACGCGGGCCCTGGGGCTGGACTTCGATCAAGCGCTGGTCCGAAACCTCGTCTTCGGAGAAGGCACCGAAAGCGCGCGGTCGAAACCGGACCCGTTGGCCGCGCCCAACCCGTCCATGAACTGGGCCTGGCACTTGTTGGAATACCTGCCGCGCCGCAAACCGCGCCTGTCCCGCCGACGCGACCTGCGCGGCTGGATCCTGCCGCGCTGCGAACCCCGCACGATCCCCGACGGCGCCCATGTCCACGTCTCTGTCCTGAAAGCGGCGGAGCGGCCGGACAATTTGCCTGATGCGTTCGAACTGGTGGACGACGGCGGAAACGAACCCTGAGCGTGGCATGGATGCCAAACCGCTCGCGGTTTCTTTGAGATCGCTGTCGCCTGCCAATGCTCCGATCGGTTCCCTGACCTTTCCGCCGAAAGGGGCAGGTTGGTACGGGTGAGAAGACGAACCTGGAACCAGCACCACGGCCTCAAATAGCCCGAAGGGCGGTAGGCCAAACAAGAAGTGGTGCGCTCGGCGAGACTCGAACTCGCACGGGTGTTACCCCACAGCGACCTCAACGCTGCGCGTCTACCAATTCCGCCACGAGCGCCGTGATCAGGTAGTGGGGCGGTCTCTAGCCGTTGAAATCAGCGTTGTGAAGGGGGAAGACAGGGGGCGGGCGCAAAAAATGCGTGCCGGTGCGACAAACGAAAACGGCGGGCCCCGGAGGACCCGCCGCGTAAAGTCTCAGGCCGATCTGGCCGGGTGGCTTACTGCGTCACCTCGAAGGTCGGCAGGATCGCGGTCGGGGCCACGACGATCTCGGGCTCGGACATGATCTCCACCTCGCCGGACGCGGAGACGGGCGCCGGGCGCGGCGTCTGGATGCGCTGTTGCACGGGCGCGACCTGCGGGAAGACCGGGATCACATTCGCGGCGGCGGGCACCGGCACGGGCTGACCGCCCAGGGTCATGGCCACGGCCTGCTGGATCAGCGGCAGACGCCCGGCATCGGAGGGCGAGAAGACGGCGGGCGCCCCGTTGGTGACGGCGGCCAGGCTCAACTCGTACCACGCATGGGCGCGGTAATCGTCCTGCGCGACGCCGAAGCCTTCGCGCAGGTGGTGGCCCAGAAGCTCCCCGTAAGCGGGCTCCCCGGCGGCGACGAGGATCAGGGCCGCGCCCATCGCCATGTCCATGTTGTCATCGCCGTAGCCGACACCAAGGCAGACGCGGGCGGTGCCGGCCAGCTCGGCCTGGGGAATTCCGGTCGAATAGGCGAAGCCCTGGGCCGAGGCCAAAGCCTGATCCGGCGTCACCGCCCCGATCAGCGCGGTCTGCGTCGCCACGGCGGTGGAGAAACCATCGCACTGGGTCTGGATCTCGGCATAGGAGAGCGAGGTGATCGCCTCCGTCAGGTCATGGCCCTGGTTCACGGCGCTGGCGCGGGCCGTGCAGAACTGCTCGGACAGGGCAAAGCCGGGGTTGGACAGGTTGCCAAGCGTCATCATGCCGCCATTGGCCTGACCCTGAAGCGCGACCGCATCGCAGCGCTGCGACAGGACCGGCGAGGCGGAGGCACCGGCGAAGAGGTTCGGAACCGTGCCACCGGCGGCGGGTGCTGCAACGGTCTGAACCGGGGCGCCATTGCCGGGCACGACGGTGGTCGTGGCGGGATTCACGATAACGGTGGTGTTGCTGCCGCCGCCGGGTTGACCGGCATAGCCTTGCGTGGGCGGCGTCGTGCCGTCCAGCACGCCGCGATAGGCCACCAGAAGCGGCGCACCGTTCAGGCCGGTCTGGCCAGCGCCACCGTTCTGCGCCCAGAGGTAGGCACCGATCAGGTACTGGGCCTGGGGCTCGGGGAAGGAATTGCCATTGACCGGGAAGCCAAGCGCGGCCTGGTACCGTTCCACGGCGGCGCGGGTGGCGGGGCCGACCTGGCCATCGACGAACCCAGCATTGAAACCGAAGTAGTTCAGCGCGGTCTGCACCTGGCGGCCCGCTTCGGTCGCGGGGATGGCGGGACGCGTCACCACCTGGCGCGGCGGGGTGGACGGCGCGGGTCCGGTTTGCGGCGGCGGCGCGGGGCGCGCGCCATAGTTCGGATCGTATTGCGGGTGACGGGGATCGTTGGGCTGTATGATCGTCGTCGTCGTGGTCTGGCTACCGGCCGCAATACCGGCGACGATCGCACCGCCCAGAAGCAGGCCGCCGATCACGTCGCGGGCATCCTGGGCGTGCGAGGGGGCGGCAAACATCGGCGTGAACGCCATGGCCGCGAGAAGGGATGAGGTGGTCAAATACTTGCTAAACATCAAAAAAGTCTCCGCAGACAAGAAGGGGCAATTCTCTCTAATGGCGACACTATCAGATGATTCGCCCATTTCGCAGACAGGAATCCCCTACCTTTGGCGAAATCCCTTCGTTTGCAGCAAGATACGCGTCGCGGCGAGCATCCCGATCCCCAACGCGATCCCCGCGCCAAGCCATGGTGCGTCCGCGAAGAAAACCGCGTTCAGCGTCCGCCCCGGCAGGATCGTCAGAAGGCCCGCAATGCAGATGCCTTGCAGGTAAAGCGACCGCATCTCCGCACTATGGGCCACCACGTCGCCGCGCCGAATGGCCGTCACACCCCGCCAAAGCGTCAGGAGCGTCCAGAGAGAGAAGAGGTGGATCGGCCCGAACGGTCCCGCGATAGGCAGAACGGAGGCCGGGATCAGCAGCCCGGTCAACGCCAAAACGGCCATCGCGCAGACCCATGTGCGGCCCACGATACGGTGAATGACATCGCGACGGGTCCGGTAGATCGCGAGCGGCCCCAGCAAGATGCCCGCAACGGCGGCCACCAGATGCACCTTAAGGATGACCGGCGCGGTCAGGATCGGGGACGGGTCCATCATGTGGGCACCCCGCCTCTGCGCTGCACCGGCATGACCGACAACAGTCTCAGGGAGCTATCCGATAGACGGCCACCGACCCGGGTGATCCGATCACGGCCCTGGCAAAGGATCACCCCGACACACAGCAAGATGCCCCGCATCGCCACCGCCACATGCGGATTAACGTGGGCGGGCGCATCTGTTGGCGTTGCAAGGGTCATCGGCGATCTCTCCGGTCTCGGTTTGGCAAGTGGTTTGTCCTGCGCTAGGACTTGATCGCGGGGCCGCGCAGGCTCCATCCCCGTTTCGCCAGTCACAGGGTGCGCTTCGTGAACGACAGCCCATCGCAATCCGCGCTTCGTGAATGGCGGACCCGGTTTTCGGACCCCGTGACCCTCGTGATCATCGGGGCAATCGCCGCGCTTCTGGCGATCCTCGGGCCGTTTTCCACAGGCGAGCGTCTGACCCTCGCCCCGCGCTTCGCCTATTGGCTGGTGATGGTGGCAGGCACGTTTTCGGTGGGGCTCCTCATCGACGAATGGCTGACCCCGCACCTGCCCGCGCACTGGCGCGTGCTGCAGCGCGTCGCGGTGAATGGCCTGGCCACCGGGATCGGCATCGTGCCGGTCATCACGGCGCTCAATTACGTGAGTTTCGGTTACGTCCCGAACCTGTCCGATTGGCCTGGTCTGTTGGTTCAGTTCCTCGCCATCGCGCTGATCGTGACGGTCATTTTCCAGGTCCTGAACACGCAAGGCGGACAGGAGCAAGATGATGGGGAGGCCGCGCCCCCGATCCTGGACCGCCTGCCGCTGGACAAGCGCGGTACGCTGCTGAGCCTTTCAGCGGAGGATCACTACACCCGCATCCGCACCACCAAGGGCGAAGAGCTGGTTCTGATCCGCCTCTCCGACGCCATGCGGGAGGCCGCGCCGGTGGCCGGTCTGCGTGTCCACCGCTCCCATTGGATCGCGCTGGGTGGGGTGGCCAGCGCCGCGCGCAAGGGCGACGGGGCGCAACTGCGCATGGAGGACGGGGCTGACATTCCGGTCAGCCGCTCCCACATCCAGGCGGTGAAGGAGGCGGGGCTATTGCCCCGGTAGCGGATGGTCGAATGGATCACCTCGGACGCGCCCGTCCCCTACGATGTCGCGGTGGCGGAGATGGAGGCGCGCGCCGACGCCATCGCGCGCGGCGACGCGGGGGAGGCCGTGTGGCTGCTGGAACATCCCCCCCTCTATACCGCTGGCACATCGGCCAAGCGCGAGGACTTGAAGGACCCGGATCGGTTCCCCGTCTACGACACCCGGCGCGGTGGGCAATACACCTATCACGGGCCGGGACAGCGCGTGGCCTACGTAATGCTCGACCTCAACACACGCAGCCGTGACATCCGGCGCTACGTGGAACAGCTTGAAGCCTGGGTGATCGCCGCCCTGGCGGAGTTCAACGTCAAAGGCGAAATCCGCGACGGGCGCGTCGGCGTCTGGGTCACGCGGCCCGAAAAGCCCCCCCTGCCCGACGGAAGCCAGCGCGAAGACAAGATCGCCGCCATCGGTGTGCGCATCCGCAAATGGGTCAGCTTCCACGGCATCTCCCTCAACGTGGAGCCGGATCTGAGCCATTTCGACGGCATCGTACCCTGCGGGATCGCGGACCATGGTGTCACGTCGCTTGTCGATCTGGGCCTGCCGGTGACGATGCATGATGCCGACCTTGCGCTCAAACGCAGTTTTGCGGAGGTTTTCGGCAGCTGACCTTGCGCGGTCTGCACGATAATGCGCGACGGCCCGGCGCGTCTGCGGCCCTGCGCCAATATTACCCACCCATTTCGCGCAGCCGCGCGGCTTGTCGCGTTGATCCATCCCTCGGCGCGCACTAAACCGAAGCTCAGACTCGAAAACTATCCGGCCCCGGACGGGGTTGGGCGTGCAAAATACGCGCATCCAAGACGCGAACAGGAGACGGCCATGGCTGACGCCACCCTTACAGGGCACGACCACAAGGACGACCGCGGGTTCTTCACCCGCTGGTTCATGTCCACCAACCACAAAGACATCGGTATTCTGTACCTGTTCACCGCGGGCCTCGTGGGCCTCGTGTCGGTGGCCTTCACCGTCTACATGCGGATGGAGCTGATGGAGCCGGGTGTGCAATACATGTACATCCCCTTCGACGCGTCGCCCGATGGCATTCAGGGCGTCTTCGCCCGATTGGGGGAGGCTTTGGCCGCCGCGGGCGGGGGCACGAACGCCTTCGCCGACCAGCTTGGATCATTGGAAAGTACGCTTCTTGCGGGTGCGCAGACCATCGAGGGTGAGCCGACCGTCGTGATCGAAGGCGGCCTGCGCGCCGATCTGGTGGCCCAGTTCGAGGCGATGATCGCCACCGCTAACCCCGTCGAAGCCCAGGCTTTGTTGGGGACGATGGACCAGCTGGACGGCAATCCGGACGGCCATACGTGGAACGTCTACATCACCGGCCACGGCGTGTTGATGATGTTCTTCGTCGTCATCCCCGCCCTTTTCGGTGGCTTCGGCAACTACTTCATGCCGCTGATGATTGGCGCGCCGGACATGGCGTTCCCGCGGCTCAACAACCTCAGCTACTGGATGTATGTGGCCGGTACGGGCCTGGCCTTCTGCTCCGTCTTCATCGACGGCGGCGCGGGTCCGGGCTGGACGTTCTATCCGCCGATCTCGGCCCAGGGTGTTGAAACCAGCCGCGCGGTGGACTTCGCGATCTTCGCCGTCCACGTCTCGGGTGCGTCGTCGATCCTCGGCTCGATCAACTTCATCACCACCTTCCTGAACATGCGTGCGCCGGGCATGACCCTGCACAAGGTGCCGCTGTTTGCCTGGTCCGTCTTCGTGACCGCATGGCTGCTGCTCCTGTCCCTGCCGGTTCTGGCAGGCGCTATCACCATGCTTCTGACCGACCGGAACTTCGGGACGACCTTCTTCGATCCCGCGGGCGGCGGGGACCCGATCCTGTTCCAGCATATCTTCTGGTTCTTCGGCCACCCCGAGGTCTACATCGTGATCCTGCCCGCGTTTGGCGTGATCTCCCACGTGATCTCCACCTTCTCCAAGAAGCCCATCTTCGGCTACCTGCCGATGGTCTACGCGCTGGTGGCGATCGGGGGCCTCGGCTTCGTCGTCTGGGCGCACCACATGTACACGGTGGGCATGACCCTGACGCAGCAGGCCTACTTCATGGTGGCCACCATGGTGATCGCGGTGCCCACAGGCATCAAGATCTTCTCGTGGATCGCGACGATGTGGATGGGCTCGATCAGCTTCAAGACACCGATGATGTTCGCGCTCGGCTTCATCTTCCTCTTCACGCTCGGCGGGACGACGGGGATCATCCTCAGCCAGGCCGGTGTGGATCGCGCCTATCACGACACCTACTACGTCGTGGCGCATTTCCACTATGTGATGAGCCTTGGGGCCGTCTTCGGTATCTTCGCAGCCGTCTACTACTGGCTGGCCAAGATGTCCGGGCGGCAATATCCCGAATGGGCCGGTCAGGTGCATTTCTGGGTGTTCTTCATCGGGGCGAACCTGACGTTCTTCCCGCAGCACTTCCTGGGCCGTCAGGGCATGCCGCGCCGCTATATCGACTACCCCGAGGCTTATGCGCTTTGGAACTACGTCAGCTCGATCGGTGCGTTCATCTCCTTCGCCTCGTTCATCTTCTTCATCGGCATCGTGTTCTACACGCTCGCGGCAGGTCGCCGCGTGACCGAGCCCGCCTATTGGGGGGAACATGCCGACACGCTGGAATGGACCCTGCCCAACCCACCGCCGGAGCACACCTTCGAGGAGCTTCCGACGCGGGAGATGTGGGACAAGCAGCCGGGTCACTGACGCGCGCCATGCGCTGGAACGACTGGCTTATTCTGACAACGATAGGCGCCCTGCTCGGGGGCGCCTATTTTCGATTCCGGCCCCCGCAGCGTATCACGCTGAGCCAGCCCGGAGCAGATGGCACCTACCACGACACCTATTACGTGGTGGCCCACGTCCACTACCTAGGCCTTCTGACGCTTCTTGTCGTTTTGATCGGGGCCGCCTATGTCCTGGTGCTGCGCCGGTCCACACGGCGCGTGGCCGTTTGGGGCGCCGTCGCAATCTGCGTATTCGGCCTCGGCACGGCCTTCATGATCGCCCCACAGGTGTTCACACCCCGCAGCGGCATGCCGCGCCGCTATGGCGATTACGCGGACGCGGTCGAGTGGTGGAACGCCATCTCCGCCACGGGTGCAGCCCTGGCGACGGCGGCCCTCTTCATCCTGCTTGTCCTGACCGTCCGGGCGCTGATCCAGCCGCGGCGCAGCCGATAGCCGACCGCGACCGCTTGCCACTTGCCCCGCGTGTGGAACGCAGCAGAATAGATCCCATGCCGATCACGACCGCCACACCCGCTGACACATCGCCATCCCGCGGCGCGCCGCGCCTGTCGCTGCGCCTGACGCCCTATAAATCCCTCACGCCCGAGGGGTTCGTGTGGTTCATCGGCGTCACGGCGGCGCTGATCTCCGTTCCGCTGTTCTCGATCCTCGGCACGTCCGTGTTCTGGGCGCTCCTGCCATTCCTCGTCGCGGCCGTCTGGGGCATCTGGACGGCCCTGAAACGATCCTGGCGCGACAAGGAACTCTACGAGGATGTGCTGGTTTGGGATGACCTGATCCGGGTCGAACGCCATGCGCCGCGCAAACCCACCCTGGATTGGGAGGCAAACCCCTATTGGGTCCGCGCCACGCTCCACGCACGCGGCGGTCCGGTGCCGAATTACCTGACTCTCAAGGGCGGCGCGCGGGAGGTGGAGCTTGGCGCCTTCCTGACGCCGCTGGAACGGGTGGAGCTGAAGGACATCCTTGAACGGTCCCTCGGCGCGGCACCCCACCCGACATAGGCGCGCCATCGCCGGATCACCCTTTCGACAATCGCGCCAGTTTTCCGCGATCCGTTAACCCGATCTTCACTCCGCCAGCGGACAAATATGCCCGGTCGACCAAACGGGTCCGGGGTGACGCCCGGCCTGACACCGGATCTTGAGCGTTCGGACCTCGCCGACGCCTTTACAGGGTGCGACTGGGGTCGGACACCTGATGCGCATTCTGTCCATGGCTTCCCTGACGCGGGGGGCCGTCCCGAGCCGGTCCGCTTCCGGCGGCGCCGCCTTCCTTAACGGACAAATCCCCGCCGATTTTCGCAAATCGGCCCAGTTTCGAGAAATCGGTGCGCCCCTTCCGCTCCTTTCCTGTAGTCTGTCCCGAAACGGACCCACAGCGCGAAGGAGCGTGGTGATGGAGCTTCTGGATCTCGCCCTGCGTAGCGCGGCGATCGGTGTGCTTGCCTTGCTGGCGGGCCTCCTGCTGCGCGCGCCTATCGGATGGGAGGGGCGGATTTCGATCCTTGCAGTCGCCCTGTCCAAATCCGCGATGTTGCTGCTGACAAGCGCGACGCCCCTGGCGTTCCCGCCGCTGATCGCCACCAACCTGATCCTGCTGTCGAGCCTCGTTCCCAACGCGGTCACATGGCTGATCGTGACGATCTTCGTCGATCCGCCCTTCCGCCGCTGGCCCTGGCTTGTGGCCTCCTCCCTCGTCTCCGGCCTCTTGCTGGTGCATCACCTCAATCCCGACAGCGTAGCGGCGGTCCTTTGCGCGGCCAGCGCGGCGCTGCTTTACGCGGGCCTGTTTGGCCTGGCGCTCTGGTCCTCCCGCGACGACCTGGTGGAGTGCCGCTGCCGGGCGCGGCCGGGCTTTGCGGCGGCCATTGCGGGGCTTGGCGCGACGCTGACCGGGGTGCAGGCGCTGGGGTTGATGGACAGCGAGGGATTGGCCTTCGCCCTGATGCAATCGACCGGCGTTCTGGCCGTAACCCTGGCCTTCGCGATCTGGATCCTAAACCCCGCCATCGACCGTTGGCCGGGCCAATCGGACACGTCGCCCGCGCCCGAGCCGTCTTCCGCCGGCCCCGACACGGCGTTGATCACGCGCATCCGGGCCGCCATGGCCGCAGGCGCGTGGCGGCAGGAGGGGCTGACGATCGGCGGGCTCGCCGCCCAGCTCAACGTGCCCGAACACCGCCTGCGCCGGGCGATCAATGGTGGGCTGGGACATCGCAACTTTTCCAGCTTCATCAATTCCCACCGCATCGCCGCCGCCAAGGCCCAACTTGCCGATCCCGAAGGCGAAGGCACCACGATCCTCGAGATTGCCTATGACGTCGGCTTCGCCTCGCTGGGTCCGTTCAACCGCGCGTTCCGGGCCGCGACGGGTCAAAGCCCGACGGAGTTCCGGCGCGACGCGCTGAGCCATCCCGCGGCCCGCGCCGATTCCGAAAATCGCGCGCCGATCCCCGCGAACCTGCACTGATTTTCAAATCCGGCGCGCGCCCGGGGGGCTCCATCGCCACGTTCCAATCACCGCAACGAATGATGATTGGACAAGCAGATGCGTTCCCTGATCCTCGCCGCCATCGCGGCCACTGCCCTCAGCGCCCCCCTGGCCGCGCAAAGCGTGAGCTTCCCCAGCACGACCTTCCCCGAACCCGGCACGTTTTGCGGCCCGTTCCAGTTGTGCCAGCCCGAGGTGACGCGCGGCCCGACACGCTGATCCCGGCGTACGGCATGAAAAAGGGGCGCACCCTTCCCCGGCTGCGCCCCTTTTGATGTCACATGGCGGCGTCGCCTATCCAAGGCGGTCCTTCACCATCGGGCCGACGCGACCGAAATCCATCTGGCCCGCATATTGAGACTTCAGCTCACCCATCACGCGGCCCATGTCGCGGATGCTCGATGCGCCCGTCTTGACGATGGCGGCATCCACGGCGCGGCCCACCTCCTCGTCCGACAATTGGCGCGGCAGGTAATCCTCGATCACGACGATTTCCGCCTGCTCCTGCTCGGCCAATTCCAGCCGTCCGCCTTCTTCATAGGCGCGCGCGCTTTCCTGGCGCTGCTTGACCATCTTGGCAAGGATGGCCAGCACTTCGCCATCGTCCACGCCGTCGGCGTTGCCCTTGGCACGCGCGGCGATGTCCTGGTCCTTCACGGCCGCGTTGATCAGGCGCAGCGTCGACAGGCGCACGGTGTCCTTTTCGCGCATTGCCGTCTTGATGCCTTCGGTGATCTTCGCTCTCAAGCCCATGGGGGATCTCCGCTCTGTCGGGGGTATCGAAGGCGCCTAGATAGGAGCGTGCGGCCCTTTGCACAACCCATGCGCCTTGACCCGCCTCGCCCCGGCCCTTAGACCACCGAAAGTTTGCCCGCCTGCCACATATCGGAGCGTCCCCCATGCCAGATCACCCGACCGCCTGCCTTGTCCTTGCCGATGGCACACTCTTCTACGGGCGCGGGTTCGGGGCCACGGGCATCCGCGTGGCGGAGCTGTGTTTCAACACCGCCATGACGGGCTACCAGGAAATCATGACCGACCCATCCTATGCGGGCCAGATCGTGACCTTCACCTTCCCCCATATCGGGAACACCGGCACCAATCCCGAGGATGACGAGACCGCCGATCCCGTGGCCGAGGCGATGGTGGTGAAATGGGACGTGACGGAGCCGTCGAATTGGCGCGCGCAATCGCATCTGGTCGATTGGCTGGAACGGACGGGCCGGATCGGCATCGGCGGCGTGGACACGCGGCGGCTGACCCGCGCGATCCGGCAACAGGGCGCGCCCCATGTGGCCTTGGCGCACGATCCCGACGGCAATTTCGATATCGAGGCGCTGGTCGCCGCCGCCCGAGACTTTACCGGGCTGGAGGGCGTGGATCTGGCGAAGGACGTCACCTGCGCGCAGTCCTATCGCTGGGACGAGATGCGGTGGGCGTGGCCCGAGGGCTATACGAAACGCGAAGGCCCCGCGCCCAAGGTCGTGGCGCTGGATTACGGCGCCAAGCGCAACATCCTGCGGTGTCTGGCCAGCGCCGGCATGGACGTGACGGTGATGCCCGCAACCGCGTCGGCGGAGGAGGTCCTGGCGCATTCGCCCGACGGCGTGTTCCTGTCCAACGGCCCCGGCGATCCGGCGGCCACGGGCGTCTATGCGGTGCCCACAATCAAGGGTGTGCTGGAGGCGGGCCTGCCCACCTTCGGCATTTGCCTGGGCCACCAGATGCTGGCGCTGGCGCTCGGGGCGAAAACGGTCAAGATGAACCACGGCCACCACGGCGCGAACCACCCCGTCAAGGACCTGACGACCGGCAAGGTGGAGATCACGTCGATGAACCACGGCTTCACGGTCGACAGCCAGACCCTGCCCGACGGCGTGGCGGAGACCCATGTGAGCCTTTTCGACGGGTCCAATTGCGGGATCGCGGTGGAGGGCAAGCCGATCTTCTCGGTCCAATACCACCCCGAGGCGTCGCCGGGACCGCAGGACAGCTTCTACCTTTTCGAACGCTTCGCCACGGCGGTGCAGGACCACGCCAAGGCCCCGGCCTGATCAACGCCGCCCGGCCCGCATTCGGGCGATGGCGCAACCGTTTACGAAAAATTAACCCTGCTGGCGGACGTTAGGCCCGTATTCACCTAAGCCGCTAAGGCAAAGGTCGGTCAGGCTTGGACGGCGACACGTCCCCCACCCCCTCCCCCTCACCGGAACAGGCGAGGGCACGGCGCGTGTTGCAGCGCGCCGTGGGCAAAGCGCGTGGGCTGGCGGATGATACGCCGCCCGGCTCTCAACCAAACCTGACGGAGGCGGAGGCGACGCGCCTTGCCGATGCGCTCCTGCTGCGTGGCATCGTGTCGGACCCCGACATGGACGCCGCGCTCACGGCCATGCGCGGCACGTCCCTGTCGCTCGGCCAGGTGCTCATGGCCCGCGCCGTCCTGACGGAGGCGGAGTTGCTTTCGGCCCTGACGGAGATCTACGGATGTGGCATTGCCGATCTGTCCAGCGCCCCGCCGGAGCGGGAGGCGGCGGCCCTGTTGCCCCCCCGCGCGGCGCTGGCGGCCGAAGCGGTCATATGGCGGCGCACCGGCAGCGCCCTTGTGGTGGCCACCAGCCGACCCGATTGCGTGCCGGACCTGACCGCGATCCTGCCCGCGGGCGTCCGCATCGTCACCGTCCTTGCGTCCCAAGCGCAGATCCGGGCCGCGCAGCGCCTTGTCTACGGTGACGACATGGCGCGCGCCGCCGAAGGCCGCGCCCCGGTGCGCGATTCCTGCCGGTCCTGGCGCGCAGACGCGATGGGTCGGCTGGTGCTGGCGTTTCTTCTGTTCGGCATCGCGCTGGCCCTCGTCGCGCCCGTTATCTTGAGCGTTATCGTCTTCGGCCTCGCCATCGCGGTCTTCGCCGCAAACGGCGCGTTGAAATGCGCGGCGTTCGCCCAATCCCTGCGCCACGGGGATGCGCCGCAATCCGATGCCGCCGACAGTCGCTACCTGCATCTGCCCACCGTCTCCATCCTTGTCCCGCTTTTCCGGGAGCCGGAAGTGGCGGGCGCGCTGGTGGAACGGCTTCGGAAAATCGACTACCCGCCCGAACGGCTCGACATCATCCTTGCGGTTGAGGAGAGCGATCCCTTGACGCAGGAGGCGCTGCGCGTGGGCCATCTGCCGCCGTGGATGCGCGCGATCCCCGTCCCGCCCGGTGGTCCGCAGACGAAGCCACGCGCCCTGAACTACGCGCTGAATTTCGCGCGTGGTGAAATCGTGGGGATATACGACGCGGAGGATCGCCCCGAACCCGACCAGATCACCTGCGTCGTGGAACGCTTCGCCGAAGTCCCCCCCGATGTCGCCTGCCTGCAAGGGCGGCTCGATTATTACAACGCGCGCCACAATTGGCTGAGCCGGATGTTCACGATCGAATATGCCGCATGGTTCCGCGTGCTTCTGCCCGGTGTGCAGCGGATGGGCCTCGTCGTGCCCCTGGGCGGCACCACCGTCTTTCTGCGCCGCCCGGTGCTGGAAGAGGTGGGCGCGTGGGATGCCCATAACGTGACCGAGGATGCGGAATTGGGCCTGCGGCTGGCGCGGGCCGGCTACAAGACGCAGATCGTCGACACCACCACCTATGAGGAGGCGAATGCCGCCCTTCTGCCGTGGATCCGGCAACGCTCGCGCTGGCTGAAGGGATACCTCATCACCTGGGGGTCCGCGATGCGCCAGCCCCGACGCCTGTTGCGCGATCTGGGCTGGTGGCGGTTCCTTGGCCTACAGGTGCAGGTCTTCGGCGCGGTTCTTGGCTTCCTGACCGCGCCCCTGTTGTGGAGCTTCCTCGTCAAGGCATTCGGCCTCTGGCATCCGCTTGACGCGGCCCTGCCGCCGGGGGGCTACGGATTTCTGGCGGCGCTGATGCTGGGGGGGCTGATCGTGTCGATCGCGATTTCCGTCCATGCCTGCCGCGCGGCCCATTTGCGTCACCTGCGCCGCATCGCCCCTCTGGTCGAGCCCTACTATATCTTCGGCTCCGTCGCCGCGTGGATCGCCCTGGTGGAACTGATCGCGCGGCCGTTCTTCTGGGCCAAGACCGCCCATGGCAAATTCGGCGCGTCCAGCGAAGAGACCGCCCGCCCGCGCCCGATGCCGCGATTGCGCGTGGTCGGCGCGCCGTCTCAGCCGCGCTGAGCCTCTTCCTTCAGGCGCACCTTGAACGCCGTCGACAAATGCGCCTTGAGCGCGTCCGCCGCCCGGTCCCCGTCCCGCTCCGCAATCGCGTCGACGATGGCGCCGTGTTCGGCCAGCGCATCCTCCCCCCGGCCCGCAGCGGCCAGCGAGGTGCGCGCCATCAGCGCCATGGAGCGATAGACGAGGTCCAGTTGCTGCACGAGATAGCGGTTGTGCGACGCCAGGTGGATCTGGTGGTGGAAGCGGCGATTGGCGCGCGCCAGCGCCTCCGGATCGCCCAGAAGCCCGCGGTCCTGTTCGACCATGTCACGCAGGACGGCGACCTCCTCCTCCGCGGCATGTTTGGCGGCAAGGCGCGCGGCCAGCCCCTCCAGCTCCTGCCGGACGGCGTAAAGCTCCGCCATCTGGGCATGGTCCAGCGAGGCCACGATCAGCGAGCGGCCGTCGCGCGTCAGCAGGCTTTGGGTCTCCAACCGCTGCAACGCCTCGCGGATCGGGGTGCGGCTGACCCCGAACCGGTCGGCCAGTTCACTCTCCACCAGCCGCGATCCGGGCCGGTAGATGCCCCCGTCGATGGCTTCGAGGATCATCCCGTAGGCGTCTTTGTGGCCGGCATCCGTCATCGCGCTTTTGTCCCGTTGCTCAAGGCTTTGCACGCTAGGCAAGCCCCCTTGCCCTGTCCAGTCCACTTGCACCTGTGCCGCGCGCACAATACTCCCGCGACATGGCGCAACTGACAGACATCGAAACCTGGGTCTTCGACCTCGACAACACGCTCTATCCGCCCTCGATGGCGCTCTTCCCGCAGGTCAACGCGCGGATGACGGCTTATGTCATGGCGGCCCTTGGCGTGTCGGAGGCGGAGGCCGACCACCTACGCGACCATTACTACACCGAACACGGGACCACGCTGGCCGGCTTGATGACCCATCACGATCTGGATCCGGAGCCCTATCTGCTCGACGTCCACGACATCGACTTTTCCGTCCTGTCGCCGGACCCCGCCCTAGCGCGCCGCATTGCGGGCCTTCCGGGGCGCAAGATCATCTATACCAACGGCACCGCGCCCTACGCCGCGGCGGTGGCCGAGGCGCGGGGGCTTGGCGGGCTGTTCGATGCGATCTACGGAGTGGAACATGCACGCTTTCACCCCAAACCCGCCCGCGCCGCGTTCGAGGCGGTGTTCGCGCAGGATGGCCTGACCCCCACCCGCGCCGCGATGTTCGAGGATGAGGCGCGCAACCTTGCTGTCCCCCACGCGATGGGGCTGACCACGATCCACGTGGCCCCCGATCCCGTCGCCGCCGACCATATCCACCACCATACCGGCGATCTGAGTGCCTTCCTCGGGCGGTTGTCGGATTGAGACAGAAGGTCGCTTTCCCAAGCCCCGCCCGCGCCATATGTCTGACCCATGGCGCAGTTTGACGACATCGACATCTTCGTCTCCGGCGGGGGCGTGGCGGGCCTGGCCGCAACGATCGCCTTTGCGCAGGCGGGCTTCCGGGTGGTCTGCGCCGATCCGGCGCCGCCGGTGACGGGCCGCGACGAGGCGGGCGCGGATCTGCGCACCACCGCGTTCTTGCAACCGGCCCGCGATTTCCTTGACCGGATCGGCCTGTGGGACCGCTTCGCGCCCCACGCCACGCCGCTTCAGGTCATGCGGATCGTCGATGCGGGTGGGGCGGAGCCGGAGGCGCGTGCGATCCACGATTTCGACGCCGCCGACATCTCGGACCAGCCATTCGGGTGGAACCTGCCCAACTGGCTGCTGCGCCGGGAAATGGTGACGCATCTGGAGAGCCTGCCCCATGCCGATTTCCGCCCCGGCACCGGCACCGCACACCTCCTGACCCGGCAGCGGGAGGCGCTTGTGACGTTGAGCGACGGCACAAGGCTGCGCGCGAAACTGGTCGTGGGGGCCGATGGCCGCAATTCCCCGGTCCGTGCGGCGGCGGGGATCAGGGCGCGCACGACACGCTACGGCCAGAAGGCGCTGGCCTTCGCCGTGACTCATGCACGGCCCCACGACAATATCTCCACCGAGACTCACCGCAGCGGCGGTCCGTTCACCCTGGTCCCCCTTCCCGACCGGGACGGCCACCCCTGTTCCGCCGTGGTATGGATGGAGCGAGGGCCGGAGGCGGCGCGGCTGGCCGATCTGCCAGAGGCCGCGTTCGAAGCGGAGATGACGGAGCGCTCCGCCGGGCTTTACGGGCCATTGAAGCTCGCCTCCCGCCGGACGATCTGGCCGATCATCAGCCAGATCGCGGAGCGGATGGAAAGCGAGCGCGTGGCCCTGGTGGCGGAGGCGGCCCATGTGGTCCCGCCCATCGGCGCGCAGGGGCTGAACATGAGCCTGGGTGACATTGCGGCCTTGCTGGATGTGGCGGAACAGAACCGCGACGATCCGGGCGCGGCGGACGGGCTTGCCCGCTACCACCGCACGCGCCACACAGAAATCATGGCGCGGGTGGCGGGGGTCGATGCGCTCAACCGGGCGTCCATGGCCGAAAGTCAGGGGTTGCGGGATCTGCGCCTGCGCGCGCTCAACGCACTCTATACCGTCTCGCCGGTGCGCAAAACGCTGATGCGCGCGGGTCTTGGGGCGCGGGGCTGAACCGCCTCTGGCGTCGCTCGGATGTGAGCGCGGCCCATGGGGGGCCAGCCCCCCATACCCCCCGAGGTATTTGTGAAGCAAAGACAGCAGGCGCGCGGGAGCACTCAGCGGTCGGGGAAGACCTGGTCCAGCGCGGTTTTCAGGCGGGCGAGTGCGGCATCGGTATCGTAGAGCTTGTCGAGCCCGAAGAGGCCGAGGCGGAAGGTCATGAAATCCGCGGGCTCATCCACCTGCAGCGGCACACCTGCGGCGATCTGCATGCCATGGGCCGCGAATTTTGCGCCGGATTTGATATCGGGATCCTGTGTGTAGCTGACCACGACGCCGGGCGCGCCGAACCCATCGGCGGCGACCGATTGGATGCCCTTTTCCTTAAGCATCGCGCGCACGCCGTCCCCCAACGCCCATTGCGCCTCTTTCAGCCTGTCGAAGCCGTAATCGCGCGTCTCCACCATCGTGTCGCGGAACACGCGCAGGGCGTCGGTGGGCATGGTCGCGTGGTAGGCGTGGCCGCCATTCTCATAGGCCAGCATGATATTGTGCCATGTCTTGAGGTTGGTTGCGAAGCTGTTGGACTCCGTCTCCGCCATGCGCGCCACGGCGCGGTCGGACATCATCACGAGACCCGCGCAGGGTTGCGCCGACCAGCCCTTTTGCGGGGCGGAGATCAGGATATCGACGCCGGTGGCCTTCATATCGACCCAGGCGCAGCCCGACGCGATGCAATCAAGCACCATCAGGGCACCAACCTCATGGGCCGCGTCCGCGAGCGCCTTGATATAGGCGTCGGGCAGGATGATGCCGGCAGATGTTTCCACATGGGGGGCGAAGACGATGCCGGGCTTGTCCCTTAGGATGCGCTCCGTGACCTCTTCGATCGGTGCGGGCGCGTAGGGGGACTGGGCCGCGTTGCCCGCGGGGCGCGCCTTCATCACCGTCACGTCCCCCGCGAAGCCACCGGCGTCGAGGATCTGCGACCAGCGGAAAGAGAACCAGCCGTTGCGCACAACCAGCACGTCTTGGCCCTGGGCGAATTGTCGGGCCACCGCTTCCATCCCGAAGGTGCCGCCGCCGGGGACCAGCGCGACTGCATCGGCGTTGTAGACCTGTTTCAGCATGGCGGAGATGTCATTCATCACGCCCTGAAAGGCGACCGACATGGAATTCAGCGAGCGGTCAGTGAAGACGACGGAATATTCCAGCAGACCATCGGGATCGACATTATCGAGTAGGGCTTTCATGGGCGCATCCTCCGTTTGGAATTGGATACGGGTGCCGCGCGGTGGGGTAAACCCCGTGCTAGAGGGGGCCGGGGCGCTGTTCCTCGGACAAAAGCACGTTGGCCTCCACATTGCCGACGCTCGGCAGGGTCATGATGCGGCGGCGCAGGACCCGCTCGAAATCGGCCAGATCGCGCGCGGTGACACGCAGGCGATAATCGTAAAGGCCGAGAACGTGTTCGACGGTCTGCACTTCCGGAATGGCGGTGATCGCGCGTTCGAAATCCTCAAGATTGGTCCGCGATTTGGTGGACAATTTCACGCCGAGAAAGACCGTGACGCCGAAGCCGAGGGCCGCCGCGTCAAGGTCGAGCCTGCGCCCGGCGAGGATCCCGGCATCCGTCAGGCGCTGGATGCGTCGCCACGCCGCCGGTTGGCTGAGCCCGACGCGGCGGCCAACCTCGGACGCCTTGAGCGTGGCGTCGCGGGACAGATGGCGCAGGATGGCGAGGTCGGTCGGATCAGGGATCATAATGGCAGACTTTGCGTATTCTTGATCGTGGCCACCTGCATCAGCGCCTCGATATCGGCGATATGGGGCAGGGTCAGCACCCGGTCGCGGTAGATTTGCTGATAGGCGGGCAGATCGCGGGCGATGATCTTGAGGCGTGCATCGACGCGGCCCAGAAAGGTCTGGATCTCGATCACGTCCGGCACGTCACGGGCGGCGGCGAGGAATTCATCGAAGGCGCGCGGGTTGGTCTTGTCGAGCGTGATGCGCAGCGACACCTCCACCGCATAACCGAGCGCCTGCCAGTCGATCACCGCGTGTTGACCGCGCAGGATGCCGGTGGCGTGCAGCCTCTCCAGCCGCTTGTAGGCGGTGGCCAGCGGAACGCGCGCGGCCTCGGCCAGTTGGCCCGTGGGCTGCGCCGGGTCCGCTTGCAGATGGCGGAGCAGCCGCCGGTCGATATCGTCAAGCATGGTTTTCTCTTAAATGGATATAGAGCGCATGAATTTTTCTTTTATTGCAGAATGCAGGCTACGGCAAACGGCGAAATCGCGCGCATCTTCCGGCAAAAGCAGCGCCAGCACTTATTCCAATAGGAGAGAGACATGCGCGTTTACTACGATCGCGATTGCGATGTGAACCTGATCAAGGACATGAAGGTCGCCATTCTGGGCTATGGCAGCCAGGGCCACGCCCATGCGTTGAACCTGCGCGATTCCGGTGCGAAGAACGTCGTCGTGGCGCTGCGCGACGGCTCCGCTTCGAAGGCGAAGGCGGAGGGCGAGGGCCTGAAGGTCATGGAAATCGCCGAGGCCGCCGCCTGGGCCGACCTGATCATGTTCACCATGCCCGATGAATTGCAGGCGCAGACCTACAAGAAATACGTCCACGACAACCTGCGCGACGGGGCGGCGATCGCCTTTGCCCACGGCCTGAACGTCCATTTCGGCCTGATCGAACCCAAGCCCGGCGTCGATGTGATCATGATGGCCCCCAAGGGCCCCGGCCACACGGTGCGCGGCGAATATACCAAGGGCGGCGGCGTGCCGTGCCTTGTGGCGGTCGACAATGACGCCTCGGGCCGCGCGCTGGAAATCGGGCTGTCTTACTGCTCCGCGATCGGTGGCGGGCGGTCCGGCATCATCGAGACGAACTTCCGCGAGGAATGCGAGACCGACCTGTTCGGGGAGCAGGCCGTCCTTTGCGGTGGCCTTGTCGAGCTGATCCGCATGGGCTTCGAGACGCTGGTCGAGGCAGGCTACGCCCCCGAGATGGCCTATTTCGAGTGCCTGCACGAGGTGAAGCTGATCGTGGACCTGATCTACGAGGGCGGCATCGCGAACATGAACTACTCGATCTCCAACACGGCCGAGTACGGTGAATATGTCTCAGGCCCGCGCATCCTGCCCTACGATGAGACCAAGGCGAAGATGAAGGCGGTTCTGCGCGACATCCAGACCGGCGCATTCGTGCGGGACTTCATGCAGGAAAACGCCGCCGGTCAGCCCTACTTCAAGGGCACCCGCCGCCTGAATGATGCCCACCAGATCGAAGAAGTGGGCGAAAAGCTGCGCGCCATGATGCCGTGGATCTCCGAAGGCAAGATGGTCGACAAGGCCAAGAACTGATGTGCCATCGGGGGCGTTGCATCCGTACCGCGCCGGCCTGAACGGCTGGATGCGGCAGCGTCGGGCTGCCGCCGCTAACCAGCGGCGCCCAACGCCCCAAGAAACGTCAAATCGGCCCGGACGATCCGTCCGGGCCGATTTGCGTTCTGGTGTAGGGGTACGCGGCGGCGCGGTCCTTTTGCCGGGCGATCATGCATCCTCCGCTTCGCATCACGCACGTCGTGTGTATGCCGGGTGGGGCTGGATGGAGCGCCGGTGCAGAGCTGGGCGCGTCACATCATGGGGCCGATCGCAAAGCCACGTTGCGGACGCCGAAAGGGTCGATCAGGCGTGATCGTGGCGCGGTGCCGTTACGGGGTTCGGGCCGGGCCCGTCCTTGGCAAGGGACGATTTCGGCGCGTTGGGATTATCCAACCGATCCTCCGTCCGTTTCTTGCTGATGCCCGCCCAGACGAGGAAGGCGAACATGGTGAACAGGAACAGGCCTGCGAGAAAATACCAGGTTTCCATTGTGCATCTCCGATTGATCAGGGTCTGACAGGGCAACCCCGATCCCCGCCCGCCGGTTCCGGCGAATCTGTGAAACGCCCCCGATTTGCTGTATCCTGGTGCCGGAGGAGGTGCGTGATATGGACGTCCATCGCAAGATTCTGCCGGAGCAATCCTACATCTATGTGGACCGGGAATGCCCCTTCGGCCCGGAGATCGCGGACGCGATGGGATCGGCCTTTGCGGAGGTTTTCGGCTTTGTCGGACAGGCGAGCCTGACGCCCCTGTCGATGCCGATGGCGGTCTATACCGTGATGGATCCGAAACTGCTGCGGTTCCGCGGCGCGGTCATGGTCTCACCCGAGGATGCGGCCAAGGCCAGCGGGGCGATCAAGGCCGAAACCCTGCCCGCGGGGGACGCGATGCACGCGGTCCATGTCGGGCCCTATGACAACCTGAACCAGACCCATAGGGCGCTCTGGGATTACATGGGGGCCGAGGGGATCAAGGGGACGATGCCGGTCTGGGAAATCTATGTCGACGATCCGGCGGAGACGACACCCGAAGACCTGCGAACCGAGATCTATTGCGCGATTGAATAGTGTACGGCCCGCGCGCGGGATGCGGGTTTGGTTGACCGCCGCGATCCCGCGCGCCATGTCTGCACGATGAGGATCACCATCCGACCGGCGGAAGAAGGCGACCGCGCCACGATCATCGCGGCCAGCCAGAAGACATGGGACGCCCATCGTGCCCGCCAGCCCCACGCCTTCCCCGAAAACGGGTGGGAGATGTTGATGGCGCGTGACCACGTGCTTGCCTTCCGCGATGCGAAGGGACAGCCCGTGAATCAATCGGAAAACCTGTTTGTCGCCGATGCCGAAGGGCAGATCGTGGGCTATGTCCTGCTCAGTTGGCACCTGCGCCGGGACGCGGAGGCGTACCACAAGGGCTCCGTCAACGATATCTGGGTCCACGAGGATTGGCGCGGCAAGGGCATCGCGATGGAACTTCTGGAGACGGCCAAGGCGGAGGCCGAGGCGCGGGATTGGCATGACCTGACCGCGCAGGTCTGGGACGGCGCGCCATCGGCGGACCTGTTCGCGCGCGCCGGGTTCACGCCCCGTTCGACCATCTGGCGTTTCGGGCCGGACCGCCCCGCGCGCCCGATCGAGCCACGCGAGGCGGCACCACCGCACACGGAAGATGCGTGGTGGAAATGGGTCGTGCTGGCCGTGATCGTCGCGTGTTTCATCGCCATCGCGTCGAGCTTTCAATGAAAGCGTCCCCCGCTGCACCTGGCCTTCTGAACTGGTTCCTCATCACGCTGCTTGGGCTGATCTGGGGCACCGTTTTCATGGGCACCGCAACCGCGTTGACGGGAATAGGCCAATGGTGGGTCGCCGCTGGGCGCGTGGCGCTGGCGGCCCTGATCCTCGTGCCGCTCAGCTTCGCGATGGGACAGGGTTTGGACAAGATCCTGGGATTGCGCGCCTGGGCGTTCGTGTCGGTGATCGGCCTCGGCTCCCTGGCACTGCCGCTTGTGCTGCTGTCATGGGGGCTGTCGCAGGTGCCGTCGGCCTTCGCGGGTGTGGCGATGGGCGCGATCCCGCTGCTGGTGTTGCCGATGGTCGCGATCTTCTCCCCCGAGGAAGGGATTGGACGGCGGCAGGTGATCGGGGTCGGCCTTGGCTTCGTCGGCCTTCTATTGCTGGTCGGTCCGGGTGCGTTCGGGGAAGGCACCCTTCTGGGACGGCTGGCCTGTATTGCCATGGCGCTGTGTTACGGCGCGGGGTCGGTGATGACACGGCGCGCGCCCACGATCCCGCCGGTGGCCTTTGCGACCGGCATCCTGTTCACGGCAAGCGTGGCCCTGGTGCCCTTGGCCTACGTGCTGGACGGCCCGCCCGCCGTGACGCGCCCCTGGGCGGGGTGGGCGCTGCTTTACACCGCGATCTTCCCCACCGGATTAGCGGCGATCCTGCGGATACGGGTGATTACGACGGCGGGGTCGCTGTTCATGTCACTGACCAGCTACATGATCCCGATCTGGGCCGTGTTCTTCGGCGTGACGCTGATGGATGAACGCCTTCCGCCCCAGCTATTCTACGCGCTAGCGCTGATCCTGGCGGGCATTGCGATCAGCCAATCACACGCGATCGCTCAGCAACTGCGCCCGAGAACCAGGACGGAATAGGTCCCGTTGCGCGCAAAGCCGAATTGGGTGGCCTGCGGCGACAGGATGTTGCGGCGATGGCCGTCGGAACTCATCCAATCCTGAAAGACCTGCGCGATGTTGGTCTGGCCGTGGGCGATGTTTTCCGCCGCGAAGCAGGCCGTGTAGCCGGAAGCGCGCATCCGCGTGGCGAGGGTGGAGCCGTTCGCGCCCGAATGGCTGAACTCGCCCGTCCGCGCCATCGTGTCGGCGTGGGCCTGGGCCACCGCCTGAAGCGCCGCGGAATGGCCGACAGGACGCACGACCCCGTTCTGTGCCCGGAGGGTCGAGACACGGGCACCGACATTGGCGATATCAACGGAGGTCCCGAAGCTGAGGCGCGATGTCCCCGCCCCGGTGGCATTCGTGGTGACGCTGTTCCCGGTGGGCGTGCAGGCGGACAGGCCAAGAAGTAGGACGGCAAAGGCCGCCGCCAGTCGGATCATCATTGCAACGGATCCCTTGTTTTGAGCTCGATTGCGTCAAGGATGCCTGAGGGCGCTTCATTGGGCAAGGACGCAATACGTCGTGCTATGCGGCCTGTGGATAAGTTTGGGGATAGTCCTGACGGTTGGCGCGGATGTGTAACGCGAACCGTGTGTGCGCGACGTTTGGCGGCCAAACCCGTTCGAAATTCACAATCAGGGCGTCGCGGCAAGCTCTTGCGCAAGCCGACGTTGCTGGTCGATATGCGGGGCAAGGTCGGTGGACTTCAAAGCCCCGTCGCGCACCACGCGGCGACCCTCGACAAACAGGTCCCGCACGCGGCGCGGCCCGGCTAGAAGCAGGGCCGCCATGTCCCAGGACCCCGCCGCCTCCACCCCCGACATGTCCCAGATCGCCAGATCGGCACGGAAGCCCGGCGCGATCTGCCCGATCTCCGCGCCACGGCCCAGAACCTCCGCCCCGCCGCGCGTAGCGATCCGCAGCGCCTCCCGCGCGGACATCGCGGACGGGCCGGAGGCTACGCGCTGCAACAAGAGCGTATGGCGCGCCTCGTCGATCAGCGATCCCGCATCGTTGGAGGCGGAACCGTCGACGCCAAGCCCCACCTTCACGCCCGCATCCCGCATCGCACGGACCGGCGCGATCCCGGACGCGAGGCGGCAATTGGAACAGGGGCAATGGGCCACGCCCGTGCCGCTGCGGGCGAAAAGGTCGATCTCCGCCCCGTCGAGCTTCACGCAATGGGCGTGCCAGACATCGTCGCCGATCCAGCCCAGATCGTCGGCATATTGGCCGGGGCGACAGCCGAATTGTTCAAGGGAATAGGCGATGTCCTCATCATTCTCCGCCAGGTGCGTGTGCAGCATCACGCCCTTGTCGCGCGCCAGCAGCGCCGCGTCGCGCATCAGCTCCCGGCTGACGGAAAAGGGTGAACACGGGGCCACACCGACCCGGCACATGGAGTCGGGGGCAGGATCGTGGAACGCGTCGATCACGCGGATGCAATCGTCGAGGATCGCCTCCTCCGCCTCCACCAGGTCGTCGGGGGGCAGGCCGCCTTGCGACACGCCGATGGACATCGCCCCGCGCGTGGGGTGAAACCGCAACCCCACCTCCGCCGCCGCCGCGATCGTGTCGTCCAGCCGCGCGCCGTTGGGGTAGAGGTAGAGGTGATCGGACGAGGTCGTGCAGCCCGAAAGCGCCAATTCCGCCAGGCCCACCACGGCAGATGTGTGCATGTGGTCGGGCGTGAATCGCTGCCAGATCGGGTAGAGCGTTTGCAGCCACCCGAAAAGCGCCGCATCCTGCGCCCCCGGCACGGCGCGTGTCAGGGTCTGGAACAGGTGATGATGCGTATTCACAAGGCCCGGCGTGACCAGGCAACCGATGCAATCCAGCGCCTCCGCCTCCGTCTCGATCCCCCGCGCGATCTGCGCGATCTGCCCGTCCTTCAACAGGATATCGACGTCCGAATGCTCCGCCATCACGTCGTCCATGCTCAGGCAGAGCGTGACATTGCGCAAAACGAGATCAGCCATGGGTCGCCCCCTGCACCAGCGCCAGGGCGGCGGCGTGAAGCGGCTCGGACGCGGCCGCAATCGCCCGCCCGCCGTCATGGACCGGGCCGCCATCCCAATCGGTCACGATACCGCCCGCCGCCTCGATCACCGCGATGGGGGCGGCGATGTCATAGGCGTTCAGCCCCGCCTCGATCACCAGATCCACCTGCCCCGCTGCCAGAAGCGCGTAAGCGTAGCAATCGCAGCCATAGCGGGTCAGTTGGACAGCATCGCGCACCGCCTCAAACCCGGCGCGGTCGTTTGGCGTGCCGACCTCCGGAAACGTGGTGAAGAGCGTCGCCTCGGCGAGGCTCGCGGACGGGGCGACGGCCAAGGGTGCCTCCCCCATGGGGCCGACCACGCGGGCGCGGCCAAAACCGCCCTCGAACCGCTCCCCGATATAGGGTTGGTCGATGATACCATATTGCGGCCCATCCGCGCCGTTCAGGGAAATCAACACGCCCCAGGTCGGTGTGCCGGAGACGAAGCCCCGCGTGCCGTCAATCGGGTCCAGCACCCAGGTCAGGCCGGATGTCCCGGGGCTGGCGCCCTCCTCCTCCCCCAGGATGGCATCGTCAGGGCGGCGCCGTGCCAGAACGACGCGCATCGCGGCCTCCGCCGCGCGGTCCGCAATCGTCACCGGATCGTAGTGGTCCGTTTCCTTGGAGGTCGTGCCAAGGCCGCGCCCACGGAAATGCGGCAAGATCGCTGCGCGGGCTGCGTCGGCCATGGCATGGGCCACATCCATCAACTCACGCTGAAGCTCTGGGGAAATCGGGTCGGACATCGGCCAGCCGCCTTTGGAAAGGATCACCGGCACGGGCGCAGCCGTGCGGCTTTGGCGTGGCATGGGGCCGCGCCCCGGTCAAGCGGGCGCGGGCGTCGAGGTCCGGATCAGGCCGCGGCGGTGTCCGACAGCACGCGGGCCAGATCGAACAGGCGACGGCGCTGGTTTTCCGGAATGGCGTAGTAGGACCGCACAAGCTCCAGCGCCTCCCGATCGGCAAGCAGATCCCCCGGCAGCGCGGCGTCATCGGCGGTATCCAGCCCGGCACTGACGTCGGAGGCTTCCTCCGTCTGCTCCACCCCTTCGAAGAAATAGCTGACCGGCACCGACAGGGCCGAGCCGATATCCCAAAGCCGGGAGGCGGAGACGCGGTTCATCCCGGTCTCATATTTCTGGATCTGCTGGAACTTGATCCCGACCTTCTCGGCCAGTTGCTGCTGGGTCATGCCCACCATCCAGCGACGATGGCGAATTCTCTTTCCGACATGGACGTCCACATGATGTGTCACGCGTGCTCTCCCCAAACGGTGCGTGGCGGTCGTATGTTCGTGGTCGGTAGCCTGAGCGGGGTGTCTGACGTCCCGCCTCGGATCAGGCGTATCGGAAGAGTAGATCGCTACCATAGACGTTCAATGGCAGGTTGTGCAGTTTTTTTCATCCTCTGGCGCGGGCGGCGCGGGCAAGCTAGGACAACGCCGGACCGAAACAGCTTCGAGGGCGCCGAACATGCGGGCATATGTGGTGAGCGATCATGGAACCGAGCCGAAGGTGCAAGATATTGCGGAGCCCCGCCCCGGACCCGGTCAGGTCCTGATCCGCATCAAGGCCTGTGGTCTGAATTTCGGTGATCTTCTGATCATCAACGGCACCTATCAGGACACGCCCGCCCTGCCCTTCACGCTTGGCATGGAAATCGCGGGTGTGGTGGAGGCGTTGGGGGACGGCGTCACGTCACCGGCCATCGGCACCCGCGTCGCCGTGTTCGAAGGGTCGGGTGGATTGGCGGAAGCGGGATGCTTCGACGCGGCCCGCTGCGTGGAAATCCCCCCCTCCATGCCGTTCGAGGAGGCGGCGGGCTTCATCGTGGCCTATGGCACGTCGCATCTGGCGCTGACGGACCGGGCGCGGCTGGCCAAGGGCGAACGTCTGCTGGTCCTTGGGGCCGCGGGCGGTGTCGGGCTGACGGCAGTGGAACTGGGCGCGGCCATGGGGGCGGAGGTGATCGCCGTGGCCCGCGGGGCCGAGAAACTGGCCGTCGCGAAGGCCGCGGGCGCGACCCACCTGCTTGACAGCGACACCGCGGATATAAGGGCGGAGGTGAAGGCGCTTGGCGGTGCGGATGTGGTTTACGATGCCGTGGGTGGAGACGGCTTCAAGGCCGCGATGCGCGCCACCAATCCCGGCGGACGCATCATCGTGATCGGGTTCGCCAGCGGGGACGTGCCGCAAATCCCGGCCAATCACCTGCTCGTCAAGAATATCGACGCGATCGGCTTCTATTGGGGTGGCTATATGAAATGGGCGCCGGAACGACTGGCGCGCAGCCTGTCGGACCTCATGGCGATGTATGCGGACGGCAAGCTGTCACCCCATATCGGCGCGACCCGTCCGCTGGACCAGACGACGGAGGCGTTGGAGCTTCTGCGCGCCCGCAAGGTGTCGGGCAAGGTTGTCGTGACGATGTGATGCGCGGCACCGCGTGATGGGCCTACATCGCGCGATACGCTTGCCGAATAAGGTCAGTCAGCGCATCCACCGGCTCCGCCCGGGACAGGTCGGACCGGTACATGTTGATGCGAATGCGCGGCAGGGACGGCAACGCGCCATTGTGGGCGATCATCTGCGTATAGGGTGATTCCGTGCCTTCGATCACGGCATGGACCGCCAGATCGGCGCTGACCGACGCCTCCACCGTGCGGATCGAATCCGCCTCCACGGCGATCTCCCAGGAAATGCCCGCGGCATCGAGGGCCGATAGTGCGGGACCACGGAAGATGCAGGCATCCTCCAGCGCCAGGCGCAGGGGCCGCTGTTTCCACATCTGTCCATCTTGTGCGCCGACCCAGACCATCGGCCGCTCCAGAAGCGTCTCACCACCCCGATCCACGTCTTCCTCGGTGGTCAGGATCACGTCGACCTCTCCCCGCTCGAACGCGGCCTTGAGGTTGATGGTCCCCATCGACAGAAGCTGCACCCGCATCCTCGGATAGGCCGTGTTGAACCGTTGCAGGACTTCCGGGATCGCCGGGTAGACGACATCATGGGGCACGCCGAGGGTGATCACGCCTTCGTATTCCTTGGAAGTCAGGCGGCCCAGCACCTCGTCGTTCAATTCCAGCATCCGGCGCGCATAGCCCAGCATCTGCTCCCCCGCGCCGGTGAGGTTCAGCTTCCGCGTCGCCCGGTCGAACAGCGCGACATCAAGCGCCTCCTCCAGCCGCTTGAGCTGCATGGAGACGGCTGATTGCGTGAGGTTCAGGAAGCCGGACGCTTTCGTCACGCCACCGGCATCGACAACGGTCACGAAGGCGCGCAGCGCGGTGAGGTCCAGGTTGCGGGGCATGCATCAAATCCCGTGATGAGAAACTTCAATAACATTCGTTATCAAAATGCGACCCGCGCGTCTACATATCACCTATCGGAATACAAAATCGACACTTCGTCACAAAATCGAAAGGAAACGCCATGGCGCATATGCCCCTGACCCGGCGCGCCGCGCCGCCCAAAGCCCGGACCGCACCGACGGTTTCGGTCGCCGCCGTTGCGCGCCTCTTCCGTGTGTGGCGTCAGCGTCAACACCTGGACCGCCTGCCCCCGCACATGCGTCGCGACATCGGCCTGAGCGACGCGGAGGTTCACCGCGAGGTGGGCCGCCCGATCTGGGATGTGCCGCACACATGGCGCCTCTGATCCGATCCCTCGCGTCGCAAGGGCGATCCGGCAGGCGATCAATAGGAAAAAACTATCGGTCCCAGCGGAAACGTTAGGGACCGATTGCTTGAAATATGCCCCGACCTCACCGATATTCACCCATGAGACGCCCCGTCGGGGCTCAACTGGTTTTTCTGGAGGAACCTATGGCTGAATATCAGACGATGCGTTCGCAAGGCATCGCGACCTCCGCGGCGGAGATCGACGCAGGCCTGCGCGCACACATGAACAAGGTCTACGGCACGATGTCCATCGGCCTGTTGATCACCTTCGCCGCCGCATGGGCGTTCGGGTCCAACCCCGCGCTCCTGTCGCTGCTCAACGACCCCGTGACGCTGCAACCCACGATCCTTGGCTGGATCGTGATGTTCGCGCCGCTGGGCATGATCTTCGCGTTCGGCGCGATCATCACCCGCGCCTCCTCGGCCGCGGCACAGCTGTTCTTCTACGCCTTCTCCGCCGTGATGGGGATGTCGATCAGCTATATTTTCGCCGTGTTCACCGGCGCGTCGATCGTGCAGGCCTTCCTGGTCACGTCGATCGCCTTCGCGGGACTTAGCCTGTTCGGCTATGTCACGAAGAAAGACATCTCGGGCTGGGGTGCTTTCCTGTTTATGGGCTTGATCGGTGGCATCGTGCTGATGATCGGCTCGCTCGTGATGTCCGCCTTCTTCGGCATCGTGATCCCGGGCTTCGATCTGGCGATTTCGGCCCTGCTTCTGCTGGTTTTCGCGGGTCTGACCGCCTACCACACGCAGACGATCAAGCAGGACTACATCGACCACGCCCAGTACGGCGATACGGAGTGGCTGGCGAAGTCCGCGATCATGGGCGCGCTGAACCTCTACATGTCGTTCATCAACATGTTCCTGATCATCCTCAGCTTCCTGGGCAACCGCGAATAAGCTGACGTGATCTAAAACGATCCACGAAGGGCCGGGACACTTCCCGGCCCTTTTTCGTTGCGTCGCCCCCGACGCTCCGGCATGGTCCGGATCAGGGGAACCGGCTCCCCTTCAGGCAGATGCCCAAGCTCCGATCTTGCGAAGCTATGGATGCCTGAAAGGACCTGCGCCATGTCCCCTGATTTCCCTACGTGCACGCCGATTGACCTGATCCTCGCCCTGACCCGGCCGGACGCGCCGATCCTCATGGATGTTCGCCTGCCCGAAGACGTGGAGGAGATTGCGGGCCGCCTGCCCACGGCAATCCCTGTCCCCCACACCGATGCCCATGCGCAAGTGGTGCTGGCCCAGGGCAAGGGCGCCATCGTGATCTGCCACAAGGGGCTGAAACTCTCTGCCGGGGTCACGGCACGCCTGTCCAATCACGGTATCGCGGCCCGGCGCTTGCGGGGCGGACAGGTCGAGTGGGTCGGGGCGGGCTTGCCCGTATCCACGCGCACACCGCCCACGATCTATGCCCTGCCACTGGACGCAACCGCGGCGGAGGTCGCGTCGTGTTGGGCCGCGATCCGCTTCACCGCGCCGGGTGCCGAGCTATTGCAGGTTCCGCGGGCCGATCTGGATGGCGTCGCCGCGCGCTTCGACGCCTGCATCGCCACGGCGCGTGATGCGCCCGCCATGCCCGGCCTGGCGGACTTTCTGGAAGAGGTCGGCACCAATCCCCTGTTTGCCGCTCAACTCGTCGGCGCGGGCGATCGGCCAAGCGCGGCCTTCCCCTGCCTCGACGCCGCCTATCGCGGGCGGTTGCGCACAATGCCCGACGCTCCCACCCCGACCGCGCTGCACGGGGCGCAATCATGACGCAACCGACCCTCTCCCAGATGTTCCGCGTCTTCGGGCGTATCGGCCTTCTGTCCTTCGGCGGGCCCGCGGCGCAGATCGCCCTGATGCACCGCGAATTGGTGGAGGCGCGACCGTGGCTGAGCGAGCGGCAATTCCTCAACGCGCTCAGCTTCTGCATGTTGCTTCCAGGACCGGAGGCGATGCAGCTGGCCACCTATGCCGGATGGCGGATGCAGGGTATTACGGGCGGGCTTCTGGCGGGGCTGCTTTTCGTGCTTCCCGGCGCTGCGGTGATCCTGCTGCTCGCCAGCCTCTACGCCGCCTACGGCACCCTTCCCTTGGTGGCGGCCGTGTTCCTCGGCATCAAGGCGACCGTCATCATCATCGTCATCCAGGCGTTGATAAAGGTGTCCCGCAAGGCGCTTCGGGGCGGATTGGCGATTGCGCTGGCTTGCGCGGCTTTCGTGGCGATCTTCGTCTTCCAGGTGCCCTTCCCCCTCATCGTGCTCGCTGCCGCCGCCATCGGCGCGCTGTTCTTGCAAGGCGAGGTCGCGCCCGCCCCGCCCGTCGCCGTGTCGGCATCCCGCACCGCACGAACGGTGGCGATCTGGGCCGCGATCTGGCTCCTGCCGCTACTCGCCCTGCGCTTCTTTGCGCCCGGTGTGCTGGCCGATGTGGCCACCTTCTTCTCCACGCTCGCCGTGGTCACCTTCGGCGGAGCCTATGCGGTGCTGGCCTACATGGTGCAGGAAGTCGTGGTGGGCTTCGGCTGGCTGACCACCGGCCAGATGATGGACGCCCTGGGATTGGCCGAGACGACACCGGGGCCCCTGATCCTCGTCACGCAATTCGTGGGTTTCATGGCCGGCGCGCAGGCGGGTGGCTGGGGCATGGGGGCCCTCGCGGCCCTCGTGACGTTATGGGTGACGTTCGTGCCGTGCTTCCTGTGGATCTTCGCGGGCGCGCCCTACGTGGAATGGATCGCGTCCCGCCCGCGCCTGACCGGGGCGTTGCAGGGGATCACGGCGGCCGTGGTCGGCGTGATCGCGAACCTGTCGCTCTGGTTCGCGCTGCACGTGTGGTTCGCGGTGGTGACGCGGACGGATTGGGGCCTGTGGTGGCCCGATCCTGCAACCCTCTCGCTGCCCGCAATCGCCCTGTCGCTGATCGCGGGCGCGCTCCTGATCTGGCGCCGGATGGACCTGTTATGGGTGCTCGTCATCATGGGGGCGCTTGGCGCGGTGGCGGCGACGCTTCCGGGCGGCATTTGAGGTGTTGACTCCCCGCCCTCGCCCGGTAAAAGGCGCGTCTCTACCCGAATTTGCGCGAGCGCGGCCCAAGCCGCCCGCCCCGACCCGAACAGGAGCCTGACCCATGGCGAAGCCGACCACCATCAAGATCCGCCTCAACTCGTCCGCAGGCACGGGTCATTTCTACGTGACCAAGAAAAACGCGCGCACGATGACCGAGAAGATGGTCGTACGAAAGTACGATCCCGTGGCGCGCAAGCATGTCGAATACAAGGAAGGCAAGATCAAGTAAGATCGCCGATCCAAAGACCGACAGAAGGGCCGCGCCGAGCAATCGACGCGGCCTTTTTCTTTGCCCAACCGGCATCCTTCGGGCGGGCGACACATGGCGAAGACGGAGGATAGAGCCATGGTGGAAGATATCGTGATACGGACGACGAACAGCGCGGATCTGCCCGCGATCGACGCGCTTCTGGGCGCAAGCTACCCGGTTCTGTTGAAACCCGATTACCCGCCGTCGGTCCTTGTCACCTGCCTGCCGCTGATCACCCGCGCGCGCGCGGAATTGCTGCGTTGCGGCTCCTATTACGTGGCGCTCGACGGGGACGGTGCGGCCCTGGCCGCCGGCGGCTGGACCCACGGCGCGCCGCAGGGGGGCGTGGGCCCGCGTGACGTGGGCCATATCCGCCACGTCGTCACCCATCCCGGGGCCACCCGGCGCGGGCTCGCGCGCAAGATCCTGCAACGCAGCTTTGCCGCCGCGCGCAATTCCGGCGTGCGCTGGATGATGTGCCAATCCACCCGCACGGCAGAGCCGTTCTACGCCGCGATGGGCTTCCAGCGGCGCGGCGAGATCGAGGTGATGCTGCGCCCCGGTATCGGGTTTCCGGCGGTGGAGATGATCCGCCCGCTCTGATCCTCCACTGCGCCGCCCCCCCGGCGCCGCGCGGCCCTCTCCCCCCGCGCGGCGCCCCGTCTTCCATGTGCCGAAAATATCCCCGCCGAAGGCTCCCAGACCTGCCACAGGTGCCTAGCCCACAAAAGTGCGCGACGGGGCCAGGTGAGCGGGGCCGGGCGGACGGGGGCGGGCGGGTGGGCCGTTCGCCCGGCCCCGGCCCTACAGCTCCACCGCCTCCATCACCTCCGGATCAAGCACCCGCACATCCGGCAGCGCCGCCCTTAGGGGCTCCGCCGATTGCTCCAGCAGCGGGAAGGTCCTGTAATGGACCGGGATCACCGTCCGGAACCGGAACAATCTGGACGCCGCGTAGGCCGCTCGCTTCATATCCATGGTGAAATGCCCACCCGCGCACAGGATCCCGATCTCCGGCTCGTGCAGATCCTGCAACACGCCCATATCGGCCATCACGTCCGTGTCGCCGGAGACATAGATCGTCCGCCCCTCGCCCTCGATCATGTAGCCCACCGGATCGCCCGCATAGATCGTCCCGCCATCTTCCCCGAAAATCGCCGAGGAATGGCTGGCGGCCACCATGGTCACGGCGACATCGCCGATCCGGACCGTGCCGCCCTTGTTGAAGCCCACGACATTCAATCCATGCTGCTTTTCCCACATTTGCGCCAGATCGACGATCGCGTAGACAGGAACGCCGAGGTCCCTGGCCAGATCGGGCACCTCCTTGGCATGGTCGAAATGCCCGTGGGTCAGCACGATCGCCGTCGCCCCGTCCAGGGCCTCGTCCCGCCGCGCGTCGGGAAAGGCCGGGTTGCCTTGCAACCACGGGTCGATCAGCAACACCTCCCCGCCGATCTCCAACCGCACACTCGCATGGCCCAACCAGGTGTATTTCATCGCGCATCTCCCTGTTTCCGCACCCGACCAGCCTAACCGCCCGCCCCTGCCGCGCAACCATGCTTGAAGCCCCTGCCCCACGCGGCTAAACCCGGCCCGTTCTGTTTAAGGATGAACCACCCATGTCCATCGATACCGCAACCGCCGCCAAGGTCGCGAAACTGGCCCGGATCAAGGTCGAAGAAACCGCGCTTCCGGCCCTCGCCCACGAATTCAACGCGATCCTCGGGTTTATCGAACAGCTTGAGGAAGTGAACGTGGACAATGTGGAGCCGATGACCTCCGTTACGCCCATGCGCCTGCCCCGGCGCGAGGATGTAGTGACGGACGGCAACCAGGTGGCCAAGGTCCTGGCCAATGCGCCCGACGCGCGCGAAGGCTTCTTCGCAGTTCCGAAAGTGGTGGAGTGAGGCGCGCCCGGAAATCGATCCTGTGGATCGGTTTCAGCAATGAACGGGCGGAGCCCAGAGGTGTTTTGAAATGAACGAATTGAACAAACTCACGATTGCCGAAGCACGCGACGCGCTGCGCAAGGGGGACGTGACCTCGGCCGAGCTGACGCAGGCCTGCCTCGATGCCATCGACCGTGCCGACGCGCTGGGGGCCTTCGTCCACAAGACGCCCGAAATCGCGATCGAACGCGCCGGCGCCGCCGATGCGCGGATCAAGGGCGGGGACGCGCCCGATATATGCGGCATCCCGGTGGGCATAAAGGACCTCTTCTGCACCGAAGGTGTGGCCTCGCAAGCAGCCTCGAGAATCCTCGACGGCTTTACACCGCAATACGAATCCACCGTCTCCGGCAAGCTGCGCGACGCGGGCGCGGTGATGTTGGGCAAGCTGAACATGGACGAATTCGCCATGGGCTCGTCGAACGAGACCTCCGTCTACGGCAACGCGGTCAACCCGTGGCGCGCGGGCAACTCCGATGCGGGCCTGACGCCCGGCGGCTCCTCCGGCGGCTCGGCCACCGCCGTGGCGGCCGATCTGTGCATGGCCGCCACCGGCACGGACACCGGCGGCTCAATCCGCCAGCCCGCCGCCTTCACCGGCACCGTGGGGCTCAAACCCACCTACGGGCGCTGCTCCCGTTGGGGGATCGTGGCCTTTGCCTCGTCACTCGATCAAGCCGGACCGATGACGAAAACGGTGCGGGACGCCGCCATCATGGGCCGCGCGATGATGGGCCATGACGCGAAGGATTCGACCTCCGCCGATCTCGCCGTCCCGGATTTCGAGGCGATGCTGACTGGCGACATTCGTGGCAAGGTCATCGGCATTCCCCGCGAATACCGCATGGACGGGATGCCCGCCGAGATTGAGACGCTGTGGGCCGACGGCACCGCGATGCTGAAAGATGCGGGCGCGGAGATCCGGGATATCACCCTGCCCCACACGAAATACGCGCTTCCCGCCTATTACGTCATCGCGCCCGCCGAAGCCTCGTCCAACCTCGCGCGGTACGACGGTGTGCGCTTCGGCTACCGCGCCAAGATGGCGCCCGGCGATGGCATCACGGAGATGTACGAAAAGACCCGCGCCGAAGGGTTCGGGGCCGAAGTGCAGCGCCGCGTGATGATCGGCACCTACGTGCTGAGCGCCGGTTTCTACGACGCCTATTACAACCGCGCCCGCCGCGTGCGCGCGCTGATCGCACGGGATTTCGAGACGGTGTTCAACGATGGCATCGACGCGATCCTGACCCCCGCCACCCCGTCTGCGGCCTTCGAGTTGGGCAAGGAGGTCAGCGATCCGGTGGAGATGTACCTCAACGACGTCTTCACCGTGACCGTGAACCTCGCCGGCCTGCCCGGAATTGCCGTGCCGACCGGGCTGGACCGCAACGGACTGCCCCTCGGTCTACAACTGATCGGCAAGCCGTGGGAGGAAGGCGAGTTGCTGAACACCGCCTACGCCTTGGAACAGGCGGCGGGATTTGTGGAAAAACCCGGTAAATGGTGGTAATCTGCGCCTCAGGCAGGAAAATCGAGACTTTGTAATGGCTTACCCGCGTATTTTGTTACTCGTCCTTCTGGGCGTGACGGCCTGCGGGCCGGTCCCCAATGACGTGAACCCGCAACAGCAGGAGCTGGACCGGCTGGGGATCGATTCGCGCCGCATCGCCCTGAACGGAGAGATTTCGTCCACCACCCTGCCCGGCGCGGGCGCGGCCCCCGGTGCCGTCGGTGCCAATGGCCTGCCGGTGGAGGCGGGGGCCACGGGCGACGTGACCTTCCTCGATCCCAACAATATCGCGGGCATCGCAGAAGGCGCGATTGCGGAGGCCGAGGCCGCCGGACAGACCGGTGGCGTCTTCGACAATGTCCAGCCGCAGCAGGCCTCCGACGTGTTGCCGCCGCCTCTGATCCCCCGCGTGGCGGCCTTCGCCCTGCGCACGACCCATCTGCCCGGGCAGCAGCAATGGCGGCGCAATCCGTTCCGCCGCGACGGGCAGGATCTGTGCGCGCAATTCCCCAGCCGGGATCAGGCGCAGGACCGGTTCCTGGCCGATGGCGGGCCCGAACGTGATCCCAACGGCATGGACCCCGATGGCGACGGTTTCGTGTGCGGCTTCGATCCCAGCGCCCTCCGCGCAGAGGCCGCCGCCCCGGCGGAAAGCTTCGAAACCCTGCCCGCGATCGACGGGTAAATTCCCATGAAGAGTCCCAATTTCGGGGAGCGGCGCGATGGCCTGCGCCCCGAATTGGTCGTCCTGCACTACACCGCCATGGCCGATTGCGCCGCCGCCGCCCGCGCGCTGTGCGATCCGGCGCGCGAGGTGTCGGCACATTACCTGATCGGTCGGGACGGAGACGTGTTGGAGCTGGTCGCCCCCCAGATGCGCGCCTGGCACGCGGGCAAGGGCCAATGGCGCGGGCGCGGCGACGTCAATTCCCGCTCCATCGGGATCGAGTTGGACAATGACGGGCGCTCCCCCTTCTCAGAGCCACTGATGGCGGCGCTGGAGCCGCTTCTGGGCAAACTTCTGGAGGATTGGCACATCCCGCCCCACGGCGTGATCGCCCATTCCGACATGGCCCCGGGCCGCAAGATCGACCCCGGGCGGCGGTTCGACTGGAAGCGCCTGGCGCGGCAGGGGCTTGCCGTGTGGTCGGATGCCAGGGGGGCGGAGGCGGACAAGGCCGCGTTCCGCCGCGACGCAACCGCCTTCGGCTATGGCGCGATGGACGACGACCTGCTGCTGGAGGTGGTGCGGATGCGGTTTCGGCCCTGGGCAACGGGGCCGCTCGATGGAGAGGATTGCGCGTTGATGGCGGATCTGGCGCGGCGGTACGGGGTTGAACGGACGACGAAGGGCGCGTAGGTGCGGATCTGCGCGGAGGGCTGGATGGCCGCTGGGGCGCATTTCCTTGGGTCGCGGGATCACCGGACCCTTTCATTGGAACCTGATCGCACAGCGATCAGAACCCAATTGTCGGGTTCGGGGCGTTGTCCCGCGAACGTGGGAAAATCGCCCCAGAGGAAAGTCCGGACTCCCTGAAGTGATGGTGCCGGGTAACGCCCGGGCGGAGCGATCCGACGGACAGCGCCACAGAAAACAGACAGCCTTCGCGCCCCGCTTGCGGGACGCTGGGTAATGGTGAAACGGTGGGGTAAAGCCCACCGGGGCCCTGGCAACAGGGCTCGCATGGCAAGCCCCACCGGGGAGCAATGCCGAATAGGGACCGCATCATGGGGCGCTTCACCCCGCGGTCCGGGTTGGCAGCTAGAGCGGTCCGGCAACGGCCCGCCGAGAGGAATGGTCATCCATCCGGCGGGGAAACCCGCCGGGGGACAAAATCCGGCTTACAGGCCCTCCGCGCACAATTATTTCTTTCGTGGCGCGCCATGCGCGCGGGGGGCTTTGCCCCCGTCCTTGCGGACTCCCCCAGGATATTTTCGGCACATGGAAGACAGGCTCAATCGCGACGGGCGGCGAAGAAATCCTTGAGAAGGGCGGCGGCCTCGGCTTCCATGAGCCCAGCATATATTTCGGGGCGGTGATGGGCTTGGGGGTGGTCGAAGACGCGCGGGCCCTGGGCCACGCCGCCCGATTTTGGATCAGCGGCGGCGTAGTAGAGGCGATCAAGACGCGCCGCCGCGATGGCGCCCGCACAGGCGGGGCACGGCTCCAGCGTCACCCACAGATCGCAGCCGATCAGCCGCCCGGTGCCCAAGACGGCGCAGGCGGCGCGGATCGCCAGCATCTCCGCATGGGCGGTGGGGTCGTGGCATTCGCGCATCCGATTGCCCGCCCGCGCCAGAACTTGGCCATTGCGCGTGATCACCGCGCCCACCGGCACTTCTCCGCGCGCGGCAGCCGCACGCGCCTCCTCCATCGCGATGTCCATGAAGCTGGTGAATTGGGCCATGGCGCCTGTCAAAGCCGCTTTCCCCCGCGCTGTCAAACTTGTAGCGAGGGGGCATGGTCGACGGTGAACGCATTGCGAAACGATTGAGCCGGGCGGGCGTCGCCTCGCGCCGGGAGGCGGAGCGCATGATCGAAGCGGGCCGCGTCAAGGTGAACGGCAAACGCATCGACAGCCCCGCCCTGAACGTGACCGACGCGGACGCGATCGAGGTCGACGATGCCCCCCTCCCCGAAATCCAGCGCCCGCGTCTGTGGCTGTATCACAAGCCCAGCGGGCTGGTGACGACCACGTCCGACGAAAAGGGGCGCGACACGGTCTTCGCCTCCCTGCCCGCCGAATTGCCAAGGGTGATGAGCGTCGGGCGGCTCGACATCAATTCCGAAGGCCTGCTTCTGCTGACCAACGATGGCGGGTTGAAACGCAAGTTGGAACTGCCCTCGACCGGGTGGCTGCGCAAGTACCGCGTGCGGATCAAGGGCGCCCCCAAGGACACGGATTTCGCCCCCCTGCGCCGCGGCATCGTGGCCGAGGGGGAGCGGTTTCAGCCGATGGAGGTGGTGCTGGACCGCCAGCAGGGTGCGAATGCCTGGATCACCGTGGGCCTGCGCGAGGGCAAGAACCGAGAGATCCGGCGCGCCATGGCGGAGATCGGGTTCGACGTGAACCGGCTTTTGCGGATTTCCTACGGGCCGTTCCGGCTTGGCCAGTTGAAGGCGGGCGAGGTGGAAGAGGTTCGCCCGCGCGTGCTGCGCGATCAATTGGGGCTGGAGGCCGCGACGGAGGGCCACGCAACGGCGAAGGCCAAGCCCACGCGCAAGAAGCGCCCGTTCGGCACGAAAGGTTGTGGAAAAGCGGCGGACGGCAAGCCCGGTGGCGCTAAGCCCCCGGCCCGTCCTCGTCCCCCTCGTCGAGGCTGAAGCGCTCGATCACGGGCGCTTGCGACATGAAGACCACGAACAGGAACGCGGGCAAAACGAACGTCTCGAACGTGACCCAGAAGCGGTCCGATTGCGTGCGCCAGATCACCTCATTCGCGATCGCCATGGCCACGAAGGCAAGCGCGAGGCGTTTCGTCATGATCATCCAGCCCTCGTCGGCCATGGGCAGGCGATCCCCCATCAGGTATTTCAGTCCGCTCTTGCCCCGCATCAGTCCGATCCCCAGCATCGCGGCGAAGAAGGCGTAGACGATGGTCGTCTTCATCTTGAAGAAGGCGTCATTGTTGAACCACACCGTCAGCGCGCCGAAGAACACCACAAGGATCGCGGTAAATATCTGGATGCGAGAGATCTTTCCGGTCAGCTTCCACAAGATCGCGGTGGAGGCGAGCAGGATCGGGACGAAGACGGCGGTGGCGATGATGAACCCGTCATAGGCGGTGCCGCCCACGGTGATGCTGGTATCCTCCAGCCTCAGATAGGCGATGAAGAACAGGATCGGCGGCCCGAGTTCGAGGGCGTTTTTCAGCCAGGGATTGATCTCTCGTTCGTCGGCCATCTGCCCTCCTATCCGCCTGCCTCAACTATCACCGCACCCGCCGCGATCAAGCCCATAAGGGCCGTGCGCACCGGGCCGACGCTTTCCTTGAGGAAGAGCCACCCGATCAGCGCGGCGAAGACGGTGGAGGTTTCGCGCAGCACCGCCGCCTCCCCCACCTGGTCGAGGCGCGTGGCGAGCATGACCGATCCGAAGGAAAACGGCGCGATCAGGCCGCCCGCCAGACCACGGAGCGCCAATGGTCCAAGGGGCGGCCTTGCCCCCATCCGCAGATAGAAGCGCAGGGCGAGGAGGGGGAAGAGAAGGCCGTCGATGAAAAAGAACCAGGCCAAGAACGTGAAGGGATCGGCGGTGGCGCGGATGCCGTAGGCGTCGAACGTGGTATAGAGCGCGACGAAAAGGCCCGTGAGAACCGCGAAGCCAAGGGCCGGGATCAGCGTGTCGCGCGCCACCGTGATCTTCGCCATGTTGTAGGCGGCCAGGCCGTAAAGCCCCGCCAGGAGGACTGCGACCCCGATCCACTGCACGGCGTTGAACGTCTCCCCGAACAACAGCCACGCGCCGAAGATGGTGAATAGCGGCCCGGTGCCACGCATCACGGGGTAGACGACGGTATATGCGCCGCGCCGGAACGCACTGAGGACCGCCCATTTGTAAGGGACGTGAATCAGGAAGACCCCGATGAAGATCGGCCACATATGCGGCTCGGGCCAAGGGACGACAAAAAACGCGAAGGGGGCGGCGATCACGCAATAGACGATGTCGATGGCACCGCGCGCCAGAAGCGGGTCATGGCGGCCCTTTTGCAAGGCGCCGAAGACGGCGTGGAGGAAGGCCGCCAGCAGGGCGAGCGCAAGGGCCACCTGCGCGCCCTGGGCCGTGCCTTCGATGCTCTGGATCCATTCGCTCATCGCGCGTCGTTATCCACAGGGGCTGTGGATAGGGGTCATGAACGATCAACTCCAACCAGGGCATCGGCAAAATCTTCAGGGTCGAAAGGTTGCAGATCGTCAATCTGCTCTCCGACGCCGATCGCGTGAATGGGCAGGCCGAACTTGTCGGCCAGGGCCACGAGCACGCCACCCTTCGCCGTGCCATCCAACTTGGTCATCACAAGGCCCGAGACATCGGCCATCTTGCCGAACAGCTCCACCTGGCTCAGCGCGTTCTGGCCCGTGGTCGCGTCGAGGACCAGAAGCGTGTTGTGCGGCGCGTCGGGGTCTTTTTTGCGGATCACGCGGACGATCTTGGCCAGCTCCTCCATCAAATCGGCGCGGTTCTGCAAGCGGCCCGCCGTGTCGATCATCAGAAGGTCCGCGCCATCGGCCTCGGACCGGACCATGGCGTCATAGGCGAGCGCGGCGGGGTCCGAGCCTTCGGGCGCGGTCAGGACCGGCACACCGGCCCGGTCGCCCCAGACCTGAAGCTGTTCGACCGCCGCCGCACGGAACGTGTCGCCCGCCGCGATCACCACTTTCTTGCCCGCCGCGCGGAACTGGCTGGCGAGTTTGCCGATGGTGGTCGTCTTGCCCGACCCGTTGACGCCCACGACCAGAACCACTTGCGGTGTCTTGGGGTAAATCGGCAGCGGGCGGGCCACGGGTTCCATCACGCGGGTAATTTCTTCTGCCAGCAAGCTCTTGATTTCACTGGCGGACATCAGCTTGCCATAGCGCCCCTCGGCCATGTTGGCGGTGACGCGCAGCGCGATGTCGACGCCCATGTCGGAGGTGATCAGAAGTTCCTCCAACTGCTCCAGCATGTCATCATCCAGCGCCCGGCGCGGCTCTGCCGTGCGGCCCATCAGGCGGCCAAGCAGGCCGGGTTTGGCTGGGGTCGGGGCGGGGGCCGGTTCGGGGGCGGGCGTCGGCTCGGGCGCAGGGGCCGGTTCAGGCGCCGGTGCCGCAACAACCTCAGGCTCAGGCTCAGGCTCAGGCTCAGGCTCAGGCTCAGGCTCAGGAAGGACTTCCTCGGCAGGGGCGCGGACCGCAACCGGTTCTGGTTCCGCCATCACCTCCCGCTCGGGCTCGGCAACCGCCTCGGCCTCCAGCTCCGGCGTCAAGAGCCCCTGATCGTCCGACGCCTCCTCCACCGCGCCCTCTTCGATGATCGCATCCAATCCCTCGTCCAGCTTGGACGACGATTTGAACATCCGATCCTTCAATTTCCGGAAAAAGGACATGGGCGATCTTCCCTCAGCTAGCCTTCACCCCACCTAAACCCTGCACGGGCCCTTGGAAAGAGGGGCGCGGCGCGCCATTCTTTCGCCAGAATGCCCATGTATTCGCGCAGCGACCGCGCCATGAGTGAAGGACCAGACCCGGATGCCGATACCCGTCATCGCCCGCTATGCCATCGTGACGATCGTTCCGATGTTCCTGCTGATCCTGGCGGGCACGGCGTGGGGTGGCTTTGCCTATATTGCACTGGCCTGGCTGACCGTGATCGCCGCTGTGGCAGACCGGTTGCTCGACCGGCCCACGACCCCCCCGGTGGAGGAGGAGACGCTGCCATGGTCCGACGTCCTGTCCATCGCACTCGCCGTGGGCCACGTCCTGGTGCTGGTCGCCGCGCTCAAGGGCCTGACCTCCGGCGCGCTCAGCTTCTGGCAGGCCGTGGCCTACCTCTTTGCCACCGCATCGTTTTTCGGGCAGGTCAGCCATCCCAACGCCCATGAGCTGATCCACCGCCGCCCCGTCGCGATGCGCTGGCTGGGGGCGGCTGTCTATACCTCCGTCGGGTTCGGGCATCACGTCTCCGCCCACCGGCTGGTTCACCACCGCAATGTGGGGACAGAGGAAGATCCGAACACCCCCCTTCCCGGCGAGAGCTTCTGGGATTACCTGCCCCGCGCCTGGCGCGGCTCGTTCGAGGCCGGGCTGGCCGCCGAGATGGAGAAGCTGGAGCGGAAGGATCGCCCCTACACCCATATCACCAACCCCTACTGGGTCTGGGTCGGGGGGGCTGTCGTGTCCCTGATCCTCAGCATCATTGTCGCCGGGATTGGCGGCGCGCTGGTGCTGATTGCCCTTGGTGCGCTGACGGGCTTGCAAATCCTGATGTCGGATTACGTGCAGCATTACGGGTTGCAGCGGCTGATCCTGCCCAACGGGCGTCTGGAACCGGTGGCCCCGCACCACAGCTGGAATGCACCGCGCGGATTTTCGAGCTATCTGATGATGAACGCGCCCGCCCATTCGGAACATCACATGCATCCCGACCGCCCCTATGAGCGGTTGGATTCCCAAGCCACCGTGCCGGTTCTGCCCTATTCCATGCCCGTGATGGCAATGATCGCGATGATCCCCGCCGCCTGGCACCGCATGATGGACCGCCGCGCATTGAAGGTGATGGAGGCCGCAGAGGAGATGCGCCGCAACAGCCCGCCCGCGCCCGACGTGACCCCCCGCCGCCCCGGTGCCGTGCGTGCCGCCGCCCGGGTACAGCCGCAACAGGCCCCCGAGGACGTTCCCGCCGTTCTTGCCGCCGCTGCGGCGGCCGCCGCCGAAGGTGCCGACGTCGTGCCGATGCCGTCCCGCACGGAAACCGCGCCTCAGAAGGCGGAACCAGACCAAGCACCAGAGGAACCCGCAACGGAAGCGGAGCCAACATTGCAGGAGCCGCAAGCCTCCGCCCCGGAGCCGGAACGGGACGCAGATGTGGCGACGATGTCCGAGCCGTTGGACGAGGATGAAGAAACAGCGCAGATGCGCGCCGCGATCCGGGCTGCCACACGTTGACGCGCCGGCTCAGGACGTGATCGACACGCCCCTGCGCCCGGCCAGATCGGTGAAGAATTGCCATGCCACCCGGCCCGACCGGGAGCCGCGTGTGGCCTGCCATTCCACGGCCTCCGCCCGCAATTCTTCGGCGCCGATCTCCACTCCGTAGGCATCGCAATAGCCCCGGATCATCGCCAGGTAAGCGTCCTGATCACAGGCGTGGAACCCGAGCCATAGCCCGAACCGGTCCGAGAGGGAGACCTTTTCTTCCACGGCCTCCGATGGGTTGATCGCCGATCCGCGCTCATTCTCGATCATGTCGCGCGGCATCAGGTGGCGGCGGTTCGAGGTGGCATATAGGATCACGTTGTCCGGTCGGCCCGAAACGCCCCCATCCAGCACCGCCTTGAGCGACTTGTAATGGGTGTCATCGTGGGAAAACGAGAGGTCATCGCAGAACAGGATCACGCGCGTGTCGGTGGCGCGCAGATGGGCCAGCAGCCGACCGATGCTCGGCAAGTCTTCGCGCTGGATCTCCACAAGTTTCAGGCCGCTCACCTCGTCGGACACGGCCCCGTGGACCGCCTTGACGAGCGAGGATTTCCCCATCCCCCGCGCGCCCCAAAGCAGCGCGTTGTTCGCGGGCAGGCCCCGGGCGAATTGCAGCGTATTGGCCATCAACGTGTCCCGCGCCCGGTCGATCCCGCGCAGCAGGTCGAGCGGCACGCGGTTCACCTGCGCGATCGGCTCCAGATGGTCGGGATCGGTGTTCCAGACGAACGCCTCCGCCGCCGACCAATCGGGTGCGGGCGCAGGCGGCGGGCGCAGGCGTTCCAGCGCCTCGGCAATGCGGATCAGGGGGTCTTGTGCAGCGCGCTTGTCCACGCCCTACAGCTCCTCACCTTCGTCGAGGATGCCTTCGGCGCGCAGGCGGCGGTTGCGCTGCGCCTCCACCATGCGGACCAGCTGGATGGAAATCTCGTACAGGCCATAGACCACGGTGAAAAGGATGACTTGCGTGATGACATCGGGCGGCGTGACCAGGGCGGCCAGCGTCAGGATGCCGACCACGGCCCATTTCCGCACATCCCCCAGCCCCCGCGCCGTCACCAGCCCGGCCTTGCCCATCAGGGTCAGAAGGACGGGCAACTGGAAGCACAGGCCAAAGGCGAAGATGAATTTCAACGCCAGGTCGAGGGATTCCTTGACCGAACCCAGGAACACCGTCTGCAACTCCGCATCAGAATTCGGGTTCTCGAACGTGCCATCGCCCGCGATCAGGTTGGCCAGGGCCGGGATCGCGTCGGAGAACCCGATGAAGAAGTTCATCGCCAGCGGCGTCACCACGTAATGGGCAAAAGATGCGCCGATCAGGAACAGGACGGGCGAGGCGACGAGAAACGGCAGGATCGCGTTCTTCTCGGACTTGTAGAGACCGGGCGCCACGAAGCGCCACAATTGATGCGCGATCACCGGGAAGGCGAGCGCGAAACCCATGATGATGGAGATCCGGATCAGGACGAAAAACTTCTCCTGCGGGGCGGTGAAGATCAGCCGCGCATCCTCGCCCCGGTCTCGCAACACATTGGCCAGCGGTTGCGAAATGAAGTTCAGGATCGGCTCGGCCACCGTGAACATCGCGATCATGCAGATGATGAAGGCCAGGACCGACCGGATCAGGCGCGTGCGCAATTCCGCGAGGTGTTCCACGAGCGGCGCGGCGCTGTCCTCCAGCCCATCCTCTTCGGGCAGGGCATCGGTCTGGCTGTCGGCCTGGGTCATGACCGCTCCGCCTGGCGTTCGGGGGCTGGCTCTCCGGATGCGGGCTCCGGGGCCGGCGCGGGCGCTTCCACGGCGGCGGGTCCGGGATCGGCGGATGCCGGGGTCTCTTCGGGCTCACCGCTGATCTCCGCGGCCTCCGCATCTCGGGCAGCCCGCGCGGCGCGCATCTCCGCGGCACGGGCGCGCGCCTCGGCCTGGGAGACTGCTTTCTTCTCGGCGATGATGCGGGTCTCGGACCCTTCCTCGAACTTCGTTGGGTCGATGTCGTCCAACACATCGCCCATCATATCCTTGGCCATGGCCTTGGGGTTGGTGAACTTGCCCGCCGCGCGCAGATCGCGGTTCAGATCGCTCATGCCCGTCTCGTTCGCGGCGTCGTTCATCGCGTTGGAGAAATCCTTGGCCATCGCCCGCACCCGGCCCGTCATCTGCCCCAGCTTCTGGAACAGTTTCGGCAGGTCTTTGGGACCGACGACGATCAACGCCACGATCCCGATCACCATCAGTTCCATCCAGCCGATATCAGGCATACGCCGAACGCCCCTTGCCGTCGTTATCCGTGGGCTCAGGCGTTGTCGCGCTCGGTCCGCTCTTCCGGCGTGACATCGCGCGCATCAGCCACGTCGGCGGCCGTGCCATCCTCGATCTCGCCATCGGGCTGCTTGACGCCATTCTTGAAGGCCGTGATGCCTTTGCCGACTTCCCCCATAAGGCCCGCGATCTTGCCCCGGCCAAACAGCACAAGGACGACGACCGCGATCAGGATAAGACCGGCTGGTCCGATATTGTTGAGCATGTTGTTCTCCCTCCGGTGTGCCGCGCGTCTGGACGTGCGCGGCCCCGTTCATTCATTCCAGATGCATAGGTATGGTCTTGGACGCCCGGATCAAAGCCCAAAAACGCAAAACAATCGGTTCAGGCGGCGTTTGCGAACACAAAACAGCGATCCCGACGGATCGTCAGCCACAGGGGCGTGCCCGGTTCGGGCAGAAACACGGCAGGCACCGTGGCCTTCAACGTGCCGCCGTCAAAATCCATCTGGAACTCCACCAGGCTCTCGTGGCCCATGAAACGCGCGCGTTTGACCACGCCGCGCGCGGGAACACCGTCGATGGGGGTCGGGTTCGGGCCGCGCCCGCCCCGGTCGAAGTCGATCTTGACGTGCTGGGGGCGGAACACGATGTCGACCGGTGTTCCGTCCGGCACGCCGGGCGCAAGGAACTGGCCGAATGCGGTTTCCGTCAACGCGCCGTGAACTTCGCCTCGTATCACATTGACATCACTGAAAAACGCTGCCGCATCCTTGTCACATGGCGCGTGGTAGATGTTGTAGGGCGCGCCGACCTGCACCACCCCGCCATCGCGCATCAGGGCGATCTGGTCGGCCATGCGCATCGCCTCTTCCGGCTCGTGCGTGACAAGGACGACCGCGGTGCCCTCCTCCTTCAAAAGCGCCAGCGTTTCATCGCGGATGCCGTCGCGCAGCCGGTTGTCGAGGCCGGAAAACGGCTCGTCCATCAGCATGATCCGAGGACGCGGCGCCAGCGCACGGGCCAGCGCGACACGCTGTTGCTCCCCACCCGACAGCATGTGCGGCGGCGTGTCGCCGTAGCCCTTCAAATCCACCCGGTCGAGCAATTCGTTCACCCGTGCCGCAACCTCCGCCTTCGATCCGCGCAGGCCGAACCCGATGTTCTGCGCAACGCTCAGATGCGGAAACAAGGCGAAATCCTGGAAAATCAGGCCGATTCCCCGCGCCTCGGGGGCGACATGGATACCGTCATCCGACAGAACCTCGCCATCGGCACGGATCACGCCCCGGCTGCGCCGCTCGATCCCCGCAATCAGGCGCAGGGTCGTGGATTTGCCACAACCCGAGGGGCCCAGAAGGCACAGGACTTCCCCCGCGCGCACCGTCAGGTCGACACCGCACAACACCTCCCGCCCATCGAAATGGCAGCAGACATGGTCAAGCTGAAGGCGGGGGGGCGCGGCGGACAAGGGGCGTACCTGATCGTTTCAATCGGATTAGGGAGGTAACAGGTTCACGCCGTTGGGCCAAGATCGAAGTCGAGCGTCGCGCGCACCACGCCATTGACCATCAGCGACAGGCGATGCGGCCCCGGAACCAGCGCATAGGTCGTCGCATCGCCCTTGAACACTTGGGTTTTCTTCAGCTGCAGCGGCCTGTCCGACCTGACCGTCCCCTGCTTGACCTTGAAGACCTTGTCGCTGACGGCCCCCGACGGGCGAGTGAACCGGATCGCGTAATCTACCAGAACCGGCGTGTCGTCGGGGGCCGACAGCACGATCTCCACTGCCACCTTGTCCCCGATCTTCGGCGCGCCGGGAATGATCGTCAGCCTGTCCACCCGCACCTCCGCATCCGCGGCGAAGCCAAGCATCGCCATCGCCCGCGGTTCCCCCTGCTTTATCAGGGTGCGCAGGGCGTGGTTGGTCATCCAATCCAGCTCCTTCGCGTCCTGCCGCCCCGCGCTGCGCCACCCCGCCAGGGTCTCCAGCACCGTGTCCGGGTCCACGCGGCTGATGTCATTGAGGTGATTGGCCACGGACCGGGTGACGAACCGCGTCGGGTCGGCATGGAGCCGGTCGAGCAGCGGCAGAGGCACCAAGGGCGCGATGTCGATGTTCTTTGCCCAGGGCAGGCGGGGGCGCGTGCCCTCGCTGACCAGCCGACGCACGTGGTAGTTTTCGTGATCGGCCCAATGCGACAGGCGCGCCAACGTCTCCTCCGGCCAACGATTGATGAAGGGACGGATGTAGAATTCCATGCTGAACCGCTGCGTGGCCTGTTCCAGCAGGTCCAGCGCGCGGTCCCGGTGATCCTCAAGGCCGTGGCGCACGGCCAGAATGCCCGGAACCGCATGGATGAACTGGCCGAAATCGTCGTCCCGCCGGGCCGGATCCAGCCGCGCGGGCATCGCCAATTCCATCTGGTCGGCCATGGTCGGGAAGTCGCTTGCCAGATAAGGCTCCAGACAGTCTGCGATCCAGTCCAGTCGCTGCAACAGCTCACGCTCGGGAAAACCGTTCAGCACCGCAGCCGAAAATGCGGCCGCATCGAAGCCGGGCAGGACCGCGTACTCCCCTGCCAACTGCTCAATGGTCTCCGCATTGAACAAATGGTCTTTCAACGAGAAGCGCTCTGCCATAGGCGTCCTTCGCAGGATCTGCTGGTTAAAATTCGGTTAAGAAAAATCGGAAAATCATCTCCCGCCAGATACTTAACCCCCGGTTGCAACCGTGCAACCACGCTCAAATGGTCGCAACCGTCGCGCCCCCGTCGCACAGGATGTTCTGCCCCACGATGAAGCCCGCATGCTCCGAACACAGGAAGGCGCACATGGCGCCGAATTCCTGGCGCGTCCCGTAGCGCCGCGCGGGGATCGTCTGCTCCCGCCGTGCCTTGGCCTCGTCGATGGAGATGCCTTCCTTCTGGGACACACCGCCATCCAGCTGGATCGCCCGATCCGTCGCGTGGATGCCCGGCAGAAGGTTGTTCACATTCACCCCGAACGGCGCGACCTGGCGTGCGGTGCCCGCCACGTATCCCGTCAGGCCAGTCCGCGCCGCGTTCGACAGCCCCAGTTGGGGGATCGGTGCCTTGACCGACTGAGAAGTGATGTTGACCACCCGGCCCCAGCCGCGGTCGATCATCTTGGGCATCAGCGCCGTCATCAGGGCAATCGGCGACAGCATGTTGGCATCCAGCGCGGCAATGAAATCCTCCCGCCCCCAATCGGACCACATGCCCGGCGGCGGACCTCCCGCATTGGTCACGAGGATGTCCAGATCCCCGGCCGCGTCCAGCACCTTGGACCGCCCTTCGTCGGACGCGATGTCGGCGGCGATGGCCGTGACGTTTACCCCGTGCTCTGCACGGATCGCCTCCGCCGTTTCCTCCAACGCCTCGGCCCCGCGCGCGTTGAGCACCAGATCGACGCCCGCCGCCGCCAATTGCTCGGCACATCCGCGCCCGAGCCCCTTGGATGACGCGCAAACCAGCGCCGTGCGCCCCTTAATCCCAAGATCCATCGTGATGACCCTCCCGTCGTGAAATCATTGTCTTGTCCGCAGGCTTAGCAGTCGCCCCCCGCCCCCACCAGCCTTGACCGGGCGCGCCTGCGCTTGTCTAACCGTTCCACGCCGCCCCGCGACAGGATCACTGCATGAGCACTCACCCGCCCCTTCTGCGCTTCCAGACCTACCCGGCCGAGGCCCTGCGCGTGATCGCCGGGGCCAATGCGGGCGACGGGATCGGGTTGGGGGATGACGCATTGCCCGGCGACATCTACCGCCTTTCGGGCAAGCACGGGCTGGAGAAGTTGTCGATTTCGGATGCCGGGGACGATGGTACGCCCTGCGTTGCCGATGGCTCCACCGTCGGAAAATCGGGGGAGGATCTGGCGATTTCCGCGTGCCACATGCTGATGGGCCCGTCGGGTGAGGTCGTCGAACTGCTTTTGCTGACACGGCACACGGCGGACGGGCCGCATCTGCACATCCTGCCTCTGTCACCCCTCAAGGACGACACGGAATACGAGCTTGTCGGGTCCGAGACCGCCAGCGCGCCGGACCGCTTCGCCGACATCGCATCCGTCAGTTTCCTGGCCGGAACACACCTGACGATGGCCAACGGCGCACAATGTCCGGTGGAGCATCTGAGCGTCGGAGACGTGGTCCTGACCCGCGATCACGGTCCCCAGCCGATCCGATGGATCGGGTTCCAGACACGCCGCGCCACAGGGGCCGCCGCCCCCGTGCGCATCACCGAGGGCACGCTCAACACGTCCCGTGACCTGCGCCTGTCCCCGCAGCACCGCCTGTTCATCTGGCAGCGCCGGGACGAGCTGGGGGCGGGACGGGCGGAGGTCATGGTCAAGGCGGAACTCCTGATCAACGGCACCACCGTCCTGCGCGAAGAAGGCGGCCACGTGGACAGCTACCAGATTGTCTTTGACGGGCACGAGATCATCTATGCCGAGGGGATTGCAGTCGAATCCCTCCTCGTCACCGGCCAGAACCGTGCGCTTCTGCCCGAGGATCTGGCCGTAAAGGGCTCATCCGCCGCCGCCGCCCAAGCCGCGGCGCTGGAAGTGGACGATGACCGCCCCGACGATATGGTGGAACGGCTGTCGCGCGCGTCGCGCGGCATGGGCAAGGAATAGGCGGGCGTCATCTCACCAGTGCTTGCCGCACACCGCCGCCGCGCAGGTCAATCGACCGCGTAGTGAAACTCCTCCCGCGTGATCTTGCCGTCCTTCACGTGGTAGACGCCGATTTCCTTCATCTGCATCCGCTTGCCACTGTCCTTGTCCGTGACATCGACGTCGAACAGCAGGCTGAACTGGTCTTCGCCGTGATAGAATGGCCCCACCACGTCGGTCGCATGTTCCTCCATCGAGCTTTCCCACCAATCATGCTTGCCGTGGATGCCTGACTTGCCGACCGTCTCCCGGCCCTGCCCGCCCATATCGGCGGCCTCGACCGAGACCGCGTCATCGGCGTAGAGCTTGTCGAGGTTTTCCCGGACCTTGGCGGCACCGGCGCGGCAACCATCGGCCAACGCCTTCGCAATTTCCTTGATATCCATTTTTGTCTTCTCCCTTTGTGTGTTCCGCTAATGTTCTCATCATGCCGACGGTGTTGCGGTCTGTCACCCGAAAACCCTGGCCCCTGCTGACAGGTGGTGCCAAGTGCGCGTCTTGCGGCCCTTCAGTCCAGCGTCTCGATAAAGGTTTCGCGCACGTCGCTGATGACGGCGTTCGCGTCGTCGGTTTCGCGCCGGAAGCGTGTGATCGCGCTTTCCGTCATGGTTCGGGCGGCGGTGATACGAGCCTCCAGCCGCGTGCGCATCGCCTCCAACTGCGCGACGGTGTAACCGGGCACGCCATCCCCCAATCGCGCCTCGACGAGCAGATCGCTCATCCGCGCGCGCTCCTCCACGATGCGGTTGGTCAGACAGGTGCGGATCGCGGTGGTGGCATTGTTTGCCTGCACGAGGTTCGACATCTGCGCCGATATGGCGGATGTGGAGACGTCGACCACTTCGCCAAGCCGATCCATCTGTTCCGCGAGGATCTCGGACAGAGCACCGGACCCGTCACCTGTGCCGGGGTCGGTCCCGATGAAGATACCGCCCCCGGCCTCCGCCACTGCTTCAAGAGCGGCGCGTTCGGCGGCGGGAAGCGCGTAGCCGATGATGTTGATCACCACGCGCAGCTCGCTTTCGTGGAGGGCGCGGGCCGCCGCGACGGGATCGCCGCCGCAGGTCTCCTCCCCGTCGGAAATGATCCAGACCACTTGCTCACCCTCGATCTGCGTGGGTTGGAACTGGTTGCCTGCCATCTCGATCGCGCTTGCCAGCGGCGTCCACCCGGTCGCGCGCGCCTGTTCAACAGCGGCGGCAAGGACCGGCGGGTCGACCACGCCGGGCGGGTAGAGCACGTCCACCCCCGCGCAGCTTTCCTGCCGGCCCGCCTCATCGTTATTGCCGCGGTGGCCGAAGGCGATCAGGCCCACTTCCACCCCGTCCGGGGCTTGGGAAAGGGCGGCCAGCGCCTCCTCCCGCGCGACGTCCATGCGGGTGCGGTTTCCCGCCGCGGACGCCATGGAACCGGAGGAATCGAGTGCGAGGATCAGCCGCCTTAGCACCGGTGCATCGTCCCGCGCATCTTGTCCGCCGGACCTGCTCGGCGCGATGCCACCGGGGTTCACCAATTCCAGGCAACGCCAGTAATCAGCCTCGGCCACCAACGCATCAAGGCCCGCATCGGGGTCGAAGGCATCGTCCTGCGCGGTCGCGGGAAGGCAGAGCAGAGCAAGCGCCGTGGCGGCGGTCAGGGCAAGGCGGGGCATGGCGGATCCTCCATGGGCGCATGAGCAATGTCGCGGCGATGATAGCAAAGCGCGGTGGTCGTGACGGCCCTCGGCGCGGGATCGGCGGATGCTTGCCGAAAAGGCCGGAATTCCACCATACGCAGATCCCGACGCGGTTGCGATGATGGGCGCGGGAAACGGGTTCATCGCAACACCGAAAGGACCAAATCGATGACCCACTACATGAAACTGACCCTCTGCGCGCTTGCCGTGCTTGCTCCCACTCTCGCCTCCGCCCAGACGCGGGCACCGACCGCCGGGCTGCTTCTGCCCGCCGTTCAGGCGGCCGAGGTCGCCAGCCCCCAGGCCGATCTTCGCCGCCCCGGCACGGGTCCCGTGACCCATGGGATCGCCAACCAGTCGATCTGCCCGCCCGGCAGTTCGCTGCATTGGTCGATCAACACCGATCCGACGGAGCCCGGCCCGCCGCTTGGCGCCAACGGCTACGTGCTTGGCTGTAACTGAGCCACGAAAGGCGATTGTCCCGCACCCGCGCGCCTTCTATACCGCGCGACATGTTGGACAATCGCCCCACCCTGCCCCCGGAAATCGCCCGTCGCCGCACCTTCGCGATCATCTCGCATCCCGATGCAGGCAAGACGACGCTGACGGAGAAATTCCTGCTTTACGGCGGTGCCATCCAGATGGCGGGTCAGGTCCGCGCCAAGGGAGAGGCGCGGCGCACACGCTCGGACTTCATGCAGATGGAGAAGGACCGCGGCATCTCCGTCTCCGCCTCCGCCATGTCGTTCGATTTTCAACGACCGGAGGAGAATTACCGCTTCAACCTTGTCGACACGCCAGGCCACTCGGATTTCTCCGAAGACACGTATCGGACACTGACCGCCGTGGATGCCGCGATCATGGTGATCGACGGCGCGAAGGGCGTGGAAAGCCAGACCCAGAAGCTCTTCGAGGTCTGCCGCCTGCGCGACCTGCCGATCCTGACATTCTGCAACAAGATGGACCGCGAAAGCCGCGACACATTCGAGATAATCGACGAGATCCAGGAAAACCTGGCGATTGACGTGACCCCGGCGTCGTGGCCCATCGGCGTCGGGCGCGAATTCCTGGGGTGCTACGATCTGATCCACGACCGCTTGGAACTGATGGACCGGGCCGACCGGAACAAGGTCGCGGAATCGGTGAAGCTGGACGGGTTGGACGACCCGGCGCTGGCCGATCACATCCCGGCGGAGATGCTGGAAAAACTCCGCGAAGAGATCGAGATGGCGCGGGAACTCCTGCCCGCCTTCGACCGCGCCGCGTTCCTTCAAGGCACGCTGACGCCGATCTGGTTCGGCTCTGCCATCAACTCCTTCGGGGTAAAGGAATTGATGGACGGCATCGCCCAGTACGGGCCGGAGCCGCAGGTGCAGAACGCCGAACCCCGCGAAGTCGCACCGGAGGAGGCGAAAGTCTCCGGGTTCGTCTTCAAGGTGCAAGCCAACATGGACCCGAAACACCGCGACCGCGTGGCGTTCGTGCGCATGGTTTCGGGCCATTTCAATCGCGGCATGAAGCTGACGCACGTGCGGTCCAAGAAGCCGATGGCGATCAGCAACCCCGTCATGTTCCTGGCAAGCGACCGCGAATTAGCGGAGGAGGCGTGGGCGGGCGACATCATCGGTATCCCGAACCACGGGCAATTGCGCATCGGTGACGCCCTGACGGAAGGCGAGGCGCTGCGCTTTACCGGCATTCCGTCCTTCGCCCCGGAGCTCCTGCAAACCTGCCGCGCGGGTGATCCGCTTAAGGCCAAGCACCTGGACAAGGCGCTGATGCAATTCGCCGAAGAAGGGGCGGCCAAGGTCTTCAAACCCACCTTCGGCTCCGGCTTCATCGTGGGCGTCGTGGGCGCGCTGCAATTCGAGGTTCTCGCCAGCCGGATCGAGCTGGAATACGGCCTGCCGGTCCGGTTCGAGGCGTCGCAGTTCACCTCCGCCCGCTGGGTCCACGGCCCCAAGGACGCGGTGGAGGCGTTCGCCGCCGCCAACAAGCAGCATATCGCAACCGACAACGACGGCGATCCCGTCTACCTGACGCGCCTGCAATGGGACATCGACAGGGTGGAACGGGATTATCCGGACATCACGCTGTCGGCGACCAAGGAATTGATGATCTGATCCGGGGCCCGTTCGCCTTGGCGAAGGGCGGCTTTGTAGCCGCCCTTCCCGTCGTCTAGCGCGTCTTCTGGCCCCATGTCTGCCGGGGTGGCAGCGTGACTTTGTGGCCGGAGCGTGCACGGGCACGACGCGCGCGGCGTTCGCGGTCCGAACCGGCCCAGACCAGGAAGGCCGAGGCGCTGGCCAACAGGATCAGGCCCGCTGTCATCGGATCAAGATTGGCCAGGTAGGTCGGGATTTCGTCGAAGCTGCGCGGGAATTGCGCGAAGTTGTAGGCGTGCCCGCCCAAGTCGCTTAATCGCTGTGTCACTCGTTACGTCCTTCTGCTCGTTATGTTTATCGGGATACAATCGCCATCAATCGCGCCGATTGTTCGATGAAACCTGTCAGAAATTGGGATAATTTCTGGACCAAGCCGGGATTGTTTCCATGCCGCACCGAAATCGCGTCATGCCCGACGGGCGCATCGTCGCCCACCCCGCGCGCGGCACGTTTACCGGCAACCGTGGCATCCTCGTTGATCGCGACGGCCAAATGTCGAACCGGCAATGGGCGGCGAAGGCGTGGATCACGTGCGCGCTGGAGTTTCGGGGGCGCCGCCGCTCGATCGCGCAACCGCGCACATGGACGGAGCTGTTCTTTTTGGATGAGGCCGTGGCGATGGCCGCGGGCCACCGGCCCTGTGCCTATTGCAGGCGCGCGGAATACAATCGGTTCAAGGCCCTGTCGGGCGGTGCGAAAGCGGCGGAGATGGATCGCATCCTCCATGCGGAGCGGCTGGATGGACGCGACAAACGCCTCCATGCCATGCATCTCGACGACTTGCCTGACGGTGCGTTCATTCTGTGGGACGGCGTGCCCATGCTGGTGCGGGAGGATCAAATCCTGCCTTTCGCACCAAGTGGTTACGGGCCGCCGCTTCCCCGGCACTCGGGGACGGCGTCGCTTCTCACGCCGCCGTCCCTCATTGCCGTTCTGCGCGCGGGCTACCGCGCCGTGCTGCATCCGACCGCCCGACCTTAGGCATCCGTTAACCATATCCGCGGTAGGACGGGGTATGATCCGGCTCGCCCTCCTTCTCCTTACGTTCGTTGTAGCCTGTGCGCCGCAACCCGGAACGCTTGTGGCGGACCAGACCGGGCTAAACGGATCGTTCACGGCGCAGATCCCGATCTCCGATCACCCCCACCATGTGCTGATGGGCCACGTCATCGACACGACCCGCGACGGGGCGCGTGTGCGCGCCCTTGTGATCGGCGCGCGCACTGACGGGGTCCACCGACTGCACATGCGGGAGGCTTGGTCGAACGGCATCGAATTGCCGTTCCGCAGCACGTCGCGCAGGTTGGATGGTTGCACCCACGGCCATTGCCGCGACCGCGCATTGGGCATCATCTTGCTCAGCGATGCGATGTTCGCACAAGTCCGCCAACACGGGCTGCGCGCGCGCCTGATCGGCAGCGCTGAGCCCATCGACATCTCCGTTCCTGCCAGCCTGTTCCTTGCGTTGCCGGAATATCGCGAAGCACCTGCAAACTAAGGCCCCTGTTTGACGCCATCCCGGGAATGCCCTATGTCCGCCGCAGGCCTGCGGTCCGCGCATGCCATCCACGCGGAGCGCGCTGGTACATCTGCGCTCCATCACACCTGCCGGGATCATCATGACCCGGCCCGATTGGACGCATATGACGACTTTTTCCGAACTCAATCTGAATCCCAAGGTCCAGAAGGCCATCGACGAAGCGGGCTATGAAAGCCCCACGCCCATTCAGGAAGGGGCGATTCCCCCCGCGCTGGAAGGCCGCGATGTGCTGGGTATCGCCCAGACCGGCACCGGGAAGACGGCAAGCTTCACCCTGCCCATGATTACGCAGCTGGCCCGGGGCCGCGCCCGCGCGCGGATGCCGCGCAGCCTCGTACTCTGCCCGACCCGTGAACTGGCCGCGCAGGTGGCGGAGAACTTCGACATCTACGCCAAATACGTGAAGCTGACCAAGGCGTTGCTGATCGGTGGTGTGTCCTTCAAGGAGCAGGAAACGCTGATCGACAAGGGCGTCGACGTCCTGATCGCGACGCCGGGACGCCTGCTGGATCATTTCGAACGCGGCAAGCTGATCCTGAACGACGTGAAAGTCATGGTTGTGGATGAGGCCGACCGGATGCTCGACATGGGGTTCATCCCCGATATCGAGCGAATCTTCGGCCTTGTGCCGTTCACCCGTCAGACGCTCTTTTTCTCCGCCACCATGGCGCCCGAGATCGAGCGGATCACGAACACCTTCCTGTCGAACCCGGCCAAGATCGAGGTGGCGCGTCAGTCGACGACGTCCGACACGATCGAGCAACGCCTGATCGAGTTCAAGCCGACCCGCCGGGACGCCGCCGCCAAACAAAAACGCGATATGCTCCGCGCCGCGATCGAGGCGGAAGGCGATGCGTTCACAAACGCGATCATCTTCTGCAACCGCAAGGTCGATGTGGATATCGTCGCGAAATCCATGAAGAAACACGGGCTCAACGCGGAGCCGATCCACGGCGACCTGGATCAGTCGCACCGGATGCGCACGCTGGACGGATTCCGCGACGGGTCCATCACCTTCCTCGTTGCCTCCGACGTGGCGGCGCGCGGGCTCGACATTCCCAACGTGTCCCATGTAATCAATTACGACGTGCCAAGCCACGCGGAGGACTACGTTCATCGGATCGGGCGCACCGGGCGTGCGGGCAAGACCGGCGTGGCGATCACGCTTTGCGTGCCGTCGGACGAAAAATATCTCTCAGCGATCGAGGCGCTGATCAAGCAACCGATCCCCCGCGCCGATGCGCCGATCGAAGTGCAAGACACGCGCCGCCGCCGCGATGACGACAAGCCGGCGGACGAGGATAAGCCACGCCGCAGCCGTGGACGCCGCAATCGCAACGCCGACGAAGCACCCGCGCCGCAGGCAGAGGCCGCACCTGCGCCCGCCGAGAAAGCGGACGAACAGCCTGAGCCGCAGCAACAGCAGCGCCGCGAACGGCGGGAACGGGGTGAGCGCAACGACCGGAACGAACGCGGCGGACGTGGCCGTGGACGCGACCGGGATCGCGGGCCAAGGATCGTTGGCATGGGCGAGTTCACGCCCGACTTCATCTCCATGAGCTTTGACGAACGCCGCGGCGGGCCCGCACGCGAGATCGACCTGAGCGAAGATGAGGCCCCGGCGGACGAACTCCCGGCGGAAACGTCCGAGGCCGATGCCGCCCCCGAAAAGCCCAAGCGCCGCCGCAGCCGCAAGAAAGTGGAACCGGAAGCGGACACCACGGACACGACCGCGCATGACGTACAGGTAGAGAGTGACGCGCCTCCACCAGAGGAAAAGCCGAAACGCCGCCGTCGCAAGAAGGTGAATGAGGCTCCAGCGGCAAACGACGGAACATCAGAGGCCGCATCAGAGGCCACGCCCGAGCCGGAAGCCGAGGAAAAGCCCAAGCGCCGTCGGACCCGCAAGAAGAAGGTGGAAGACGACGTGCCCGCCGCCGAGGCGGAGCCGCCCACCGAAACGCCGGACGCGGAGTAAACATCGCCCCGACGACACGAAAACGCCGCGCGAGCCGATCAGCCCGCGCGGCGTTTTCTGTTTCAGATCAAGGCTTCAGTCGGCCATCAGGCGGCTAACGAGCAATGTCACTTCCGGCTTCTTCCCGATCTCTTGCGCGCAGACTTTGCGCGCGACCCGCTTCACGGCCTCTTCCAGCTTTTCATCGTCCTCGACGACCTTTGCGTCGAGCCGGGGCAGCAGGCTTGCCAGATCATCCTCGATCAGCTCCTGCAAGGGCGCGCCGGATGATCCGGTTTCGGGGAGACCTTTCAAGGCGACCCACGCATCCTCCAGAACCTCATCGCTTTCGTCGATGATCAGCGCCACGACCACCATCCCGTTCAGCGCCATTTTCATCCGCTCGCGGATCACGCCGTCGAACTGGCCGACGAAGGCATCGCCGTCGAGATACGTGCGCCCCGTTTCCACGTGCTCCACGACGCCCGGCGCGTTGCCCGACAGCTCCACCACCGCGCCGTTGGGTGCGACGATGCCCGCCATCCCCTTGGAAATCGCCAGCCGTGCATGTTCGCGCAGATGGCGGAATTCGCCGTGGCAGGGGATCAGGATTTGCGGTTCCAGCACATCGTGCATAACCTCCAGATCCGGCCGGTTGGCGTGACCCGAGACATGGTAGAACCCGGATTCATCGTCGAAAATCTCCACCCCGATCTCGGCCAGCGCGTTCTGGATGTGGGCGACGGGCACTTCGTTTCCGGGGATCGTCTTGGAGGAGAAAAGGAACGTATCCCCTTCCTTGAGTTCGTGGCCCAGGAACTTGCCCCGGCTCAGATTGGCCGAGGCCGCGCGGCGCTCGCCTTGCGACCCGGTTACGATCAGCATCAGGTTCTCGCGTGGGACATCCAGCGCATCTTCGGGGCTGAGCGTGGCGGGGAAATCATGCAGCACGCCGGCTTCTTCGCCCGCCTTCACCATCCGCTGCATGGCGCGGCCCATAAGGCAGACGGACCGGCCCGCCGCCACGCCCGCATCAGCGAGGGTTTTGACCCGCGCGATATTGGACGCGAAGGTGGTCGCCACCATCATGCCGCGCGCGTTTTTCACCAATTCGGTGATCTGCTCGGGCAGCTGGCTTTCCGACCGTCCGGGATTGCGGCTGAAGACATTCGTAGAATCGCAGATATAGGCCAGGACGCCGGCCTCTCCGATCTCGGCCCACATCGCCTCATCAAAGGCTTCACCGACCATCGGGTTGCGGTCGATCTTGAAATCGCCGGAATGGATCACCCGTCCCGCATCGGTTTCGATCACCAAGGCGGAGGCTTCAGGGATGGAGTGGCTGACGGGTGCGAATTGCACGCGGAAGGGGCCGACTTCGACGACGTCCGGGTAAGCCTTGACGACATTCACCTGTTCGCTGTCGTGGCCTGCTTCCTGCAATTTCCGCATCGCGTGGATCGCGGTGAAGCGACGGCAATAGACCGGCGCGCGCAGACGGCCCCAAAGGTGGCCGACGGCCCCCACGTGATCCTCGTGGGCGTGGGTAATGAAGATCCCGTCGATCCGGTCGCGACGCTCCTCCAACCAGGTCACGTCTGGCAGGATCAGGTCCACACCGGGCTGGCCATCCATATCCGGGAAGGCCACGCCGATATCGGCAATGATGAACCGCTCCTGCCCTTCCGGCCCATAGCCGTAGACATAGCAGTTCATCCCGATCTCTCCCGCGCCGCCGACGGGGAGGTAGATAAGGCGATTTCGATCACTCATGGGGGATTGTTGTCCTTGTTATATTTATGAATGACGGTCAGGCCATACATCGTCAGGTCATCTTCGACGGTGTCAAATAACACCTCACCCTGCGCAAACAAGGGGGCGAGGCCGCCGGTGCCGATTACCTTCATCGGCTTGCCGTATTCCGCCTTGATCCGGGAGGTGATCCCCTCGATCAGGCCGACATAGCCCCAGAAAACTCCGGATTGGATGCAGGCGACCGTGTTGGTTCCGATCACCTTGTCGGGTTGGGTGATGTCGACATGGGGCAGCGCGGCTGCCCCGAGTGCCAAGGCTTCCAATGACAGGTTCACGCCCGGCGCAATGACGCCGCCGACATAGGCCCCGTCATCGGCCACCACGTCGAAATTCGTGGCCGTGCCGAAATCCACCACGACGCAATCGCCACCGTGCCGATCGTAGGCACCCGCCGCATTGGCCAGGCGGTCGGGACCTACACCGGTGCCGAAATCCACACGTGGGTCGTGGGGCAACAGGCAATCGGGCTTGCCGACCACCAGCGGACGGAGGTTGAAGAACCGGTCACAAAAGACGCGCAGGTTGAACACGACGCGCGGCACGGTGGAGGAGATGATGACATCGTCGATCTGCGGGTCGATCTTGTAGTGGTTCAGGAGCGTGGAAAACCAGGTGAAATAGGCATCCGCCGTACGGGAATGGTGGGTGGACGTGCGCAGGGTGCACAGCCAAGCCTCCCCGTCCCAGATTGAAAAAACGGTGTTGGTGTTGCCGCAATCAATGCATAGAAGCATTCGGTCGTCCCCCGGTCGTGTCGTTTTGCCATTGTTGCTTTATGGCGCGCGCGGACGGTAGCCCCTATTTCTTTGGGCGCACTCAACCCATTCCGCCATGTCGGACGCTGCATCCGTCAGAAAAATATCTCCGCCGCCGCGATGGCGCGACGACCCTTGGGCGTGTCGAGAATGAGGTTTCCGCTCTCGTCCACCTCCGCGAAGGTCCCCGTAACCTCCTCATTCGGCAGGCGGGCGGTTATCACCTCCCCCAAACGCGCGGCGTGTGACAGCCATTCCCTGCGGATGGGGCCGAACCCGTAGGTGGAAAGGCTCGCCTCGCGCGTGGCGAAGGCCGGAGCTAGGGCATCGAGAAGGGCCTCGGGTGAAGCCTGCACGCCGATATCGGCCAGCGCGACGGGCCGGACGGCGTGAGCCTCCACCTGCGCGGGCGTAGGCGCGGAGGCCAGGTTCACGCCGATCCCGACAATCAGGTGGCTGACCCCGCCCCGCCCATCGCCGAGGCTTTCGAGTAGGATCCCGGCAAGCTTGCAGCCGTTCAGGAGAACGTCATTGGGCCATTTCAAGGACAGGGCCGTCCCGGGCACGCCAAGCTCCACCAGCGCCGCGCGCAAGGCCGTGGCGGCCGCGAAAGAGCGCAGGGCCACCTGCTCCACGGGACCGGTGGGGCGGAACACAAGCGATGCCGCGAAATTGCCCTTTGGGTTGGCCCAGGCCCGGCCCCGCCTGCCCTTCGCGGCACTCTGATGCAGCGCGAGGATCCATTCGGGGCCTGCAAGGCCGGGTGCGACCCGCGCGGCTTCCGCCATGGTGCTATCGGTCTCTGCCAGGATGCGGCGGCCCACGCCTTCGGGCCAGGTCGCCATATCAGCGGGTCAGCATCGCGGCGGCAATCTCCGCCGATCCCTCGATCCCGAAGAGGTTGATCCACGGCAGCGCGCCCAGGACGATGATCGCCGCCATCGCCAGAAGCCCGACATATTGGACCACGCCCATGCGGCCATCGAGGCCTTCACCCGGTTCGCCGAAATACATCAGGTAGACGATCCGGATGTAGTAGAACGCACCGATCACCGAGGCGATGACGCCCGCAACCGCAAGCCACACAAGGCCCGCATCCACCGCTGCCAGAAGGACGGCGTATTTGCCGAAAAACCCAAGAAGCGGCGGCACACCGGCGAGGCTGAACATCAGGATCAGGATCGCGATAGCTTTCGTCGGTTCCTTCGACGCGAATGCGCTGAGCGAGGAGATGTCGGTTACATGTCGCCCGTCCCGTTCCATCGTCAGGATGAAGGCGAAGGTGCCGATATTCATCGCCACGTAGATCGCCATGTAGATCAGCATCGCCTCGACCCCCAGCGCCGTGCCGGCGGCAAGACCCATCAGGGCGAACCCCATGTGAGAAATCGAGGAATAGGCCATCAGGCGCTTCAGGTCGGTCTGCCCGATGGCGGCAATCGCACCGAGGAACATGGAGAACACGGCAAGGAAGGCGACGATCTGCTGCCAATCGCCCACCACGCCCCCGAAGGCATCGTGGACCACGCGCGCGAACAGCGCCATCGCCGCAACCTTCGGTGCCGTCGCGAACAGTGCCGTGACCGGTGTGGGGGAGCCTTCGTAGACATCCGGTGTCCACATGTGGAACGGCGCGGCGGAGACCTTGAAGGCCATGCCCGCAAGGATGAAGACAAGGCCGAACAGAAGGCCAAGCGTCAGCTCTCCGTCCGCGGCCTCGATGATGCCCGCGAATTGGGTGGTGCCCGCGAAGCCGTAGGTCAGCGATGTGCCGTAGAGCAAAAGGCCGGAGGACAAGGCGCCGAGCACGAAGTACTTCAACCCGGCCTCCGTGGACCGCACGCTGTCGCGCCGCAGGGATGCCACGACATAGAGAGCGAGCGACTGAAGCTCCAACCCCATATAGAGCGCCAGAAGGTCCCCGGCGGAGACCATCACCATCATGCCGACCACGGCCAGAACGATCAGCATCGGGAATTCGAAGCGCAGAAGGTCCGTCTTGGACATGTAATCTTGGCTGATAATCAGAATCGCAGCGGCCGACAGCAGGATCGTGATCTTGGCAAAGCGGCTGAACGCGTCGTCAACGAACATACCACCGAACGCTTCGCGCGCGCCGTTCCCCGTGACGCCGATATAGAAGGCCATGATCACGAACAGGATCGCAGTCGCCCATGTGAGCGCGGGGGCAAGGCCGTCCTTGGTCGTGTAGACCGCCCCCATCAGGCCCGCCATGGCGAACAGCGCCAGGACGATTTCCGGGGTCATGATGGACAGATCAGCACCAATCATCGTGGGCGTCCTTCAGTGGTTTTCGGCGACGTGGGTGTGCGGTTCAAACGCCGCCACGGCCATGTCGTAATTTTCAACAAGATCGGCGACCGACGGGCCGATCACATCGGTGACGAGGCTGGGATAGACGCCCAACAGGATCGTCATGAGGACCAGCGGCGCGAAAATCGCGCGCTCGCGCGGGGTGATGTCGGAGATGGTCTTGAGGCTTTCCTTGATCAGGTCGCCGAAGACGACCCGGCGGTAGAGCCACAGGGCATAGCAGGCCGACAGGATCACGCCGGTCGCGGCGAAGACGCCGATCCAGGTGTTGACCTGGAAGACCCCGATGAGCGTGAGGAATTCCCCCACGAACCCGGACGTTCCCGGCAGGCCCACATTGGCCATGGTGAACAGCATGAAGATCAGCGCGTAGGCGGGCATGCGCACCACAAGGCCGCCATAGGCGTCGATGTCGCGGGTATGCATCCGGTCATAGATCACGCCGACGCACAGGAAGAGCGCGCCTGAGATGAAGCCGTGGCTGATCATCTGGAAAATCGCCCCGTCCACGCCGTTCTGGTTCGCGGCGAATATGCCCATCGTCACGAAGCCCATATGCGCGACCGAAGAATAGGCGATCAGCTTCTTCATATCCTCCTGCACAATGGCCACGAAGGACGTGTAGACAATGGCAATTACGCTCATCCACAACACCAGCGGCGCCAAAAGGTCGGAGGCGACCGGGAACATCGGCAGGCTGAAGCGCAGGAAGCCGTAGCCCCCCATCTTCAGCAGAACCGCCGCCAGGATCACGGAGCCTGCCGTGGGGGCCTGCACGTGGGCGTCCGGCAGCCAGGTATGGACCGGCCACATCGGCATCTTCACCGCGAAGCTGGCGAAGAAGGCGAGGAACAAAAGCGTCTGCATCCCGCCCACGATGGTGAAACCCAGAACGCTCACTGTGTCAGTGGCAAAGTTGTGGTCCATCAGCGACCGAACGCCCTCGCCACAGCCGCCCATGCATGTCGTGCCCGCATCCACGTACATCGCGACCATCGCCACCAGCATCAGGACGGAGCCGAGGAAGGTGTAGAGGAAGAACTTGAAGCTCGCGTAGATCCGATCCTTGCCGCCCCAGATGCCGATGATCAGGAACATCGGGATCAGGCCGGCCTCGAAGAACAGGTAGAACAGGACCAGATCAAGCGCCACGAACACGCCGATCATCAGCGTCTCCAGCACCAGCATCGCGATCATGTATTCCTTCACGCGGTGCGTCACACCCCAGCAGGACGCGATCGTGATGGGCATCAGGAAGGTCGTCAGCATCACGAACAGGATCGAGATGCCGTCAACGCCCACACGGTATTGCAGGCCGAAGAGCCACTCGGATTCCTCGACCAGCTGGAAACCGGTATTCGCGGCATCGAACTGCACCAACAGGAACAGCGAGATCAGGAAGGTGAAGCCGGTTGCGGCCATTGCCAGCCGTTTCGCGTTCAGTTGCGCGGCCTCGTCATCGCCGCGCAGGAACACGGCCATGGTGATCGCGGCCACGGCGGGCAGGAAGGTGACGATGGAAATCAGGTTGTCCATGATGCCTTACCCCGCGCTCAACGTTACCCAGGTGATGAGGATCACGATCCCCAGCACCATCGCGAACGCGTAATGGAAGATGTAGCCGGATTGCACCCGGTTCAGTTGGCGGGTGAAGAACGGGATGATCCCCATGGCCAACCCGTTGATACCCCCGTCGATCACGGCTCCGTCGCCGCCCTTCCAAAGGAAGCGTCCCAGCCACCGCGCGGGCCGAACGAAGAGGAATTCGTAGGCTTCGTCGAAATACCACTTGTTCAGCAGGAAGTTGTAGAGTGGGCGTTGCTGCGCGGCCAGACGCCCCGGAAGGGACGGGTTCACGATGTAGAACAGATAGGCCATGGCAAGCCCGATCAGCATCGCGAAGAACGGCGCAGTCTTCACCCAATAAGACACCGCGTGGGCCTCGTTCAGGATATCGTTATCAGGGGCTGCGTGAACCGCGCCCTCGCCAGGTTCTCCGACAAGGCTGTAATGGTGCTCCTCGCCGTAACCGCCCGCCTCGCCATGTCCCTCCGCGCTTTCCGCGGCATGGGCTTCATCGTCGCCATGGCCGTCATCGACAACCTGCGCCTCGTCCCCGTGCGTCTCGTCCCCATGCGCTTCGTCACCGTGATGCGCGGCCTCGGCATAGGGCACGCCGAAGAAGCGACCGACATCGTCCGTGTGTCCGAAGAATGAGTTGTACCAGACCATGCCGGACAGGACCGCACCAAGGGCGAGAACGCCGAGCGGCGCCAGCATCGTTTTGGGCGATTCATGGGCGTGGTCATGGGTGTGTTTGTCGCCACGCGGCTCCCCGAAGAAGGTCAGGAACATCAGCCGCCAGGAATAGAAACTGGTGAAGCACGCCGCGATCACCAGCGACCAGAAGGCAAATTCCCCCAAGCCCGGACCGAAGGCGAACGCGCTTTCGATCACCGCGTCCTTGGACAGGAACCCGGCAAAGCCAAGCGGTATCCCCCCTAGGGTGAACAGCGCCACGGGAACGCCCACGCCGGTGATCGCCAATGTTCCGATCATCATCGCCCAGAACGTGTAGGGCAGCTTCTTCCGCAGTCCGCCGTAATTCCGCATGTCCTGCTCGTGGTGCATTCCGTGGATGACGGACCCCGCGCCGAGGAACAGCATCGCCTTGAAGAAGGCGTGGGTGAACAGGTGGAACATCGCGACGGGATAGGCACCGACGCCGGCGGCCACGAACATGTAGCCAAGCTGCGAGCAGGTCGAATAGGCGATCACGCGCTTGATGTCGTTCTGCACAAGGCCGACCGTGGCTGCGAAAAACGCGGTGACAGCCCCCACGATGATTATGAAATTGCCCGCCATGGGCGCGTATTCGATGACCGGCGACATGCGGCAGACCAGGAACACGCCCGCCGTGACCATGGTTGCGGCATGGATCAGGGCCGACACCGGCGTCGGGCCTTCCATCGCGTCGGGCAGCCATGTGTGCAGGAACAACTGCGCCGACTTGCCCATCGCGCCGATGAACAGCAGGAATGCGATGGTTTCCGCCGCATCCAACTCCATCCCCAGGAACGTGATCGACATCTCGGCCAGGTCCGCCCCGGCCGCGAGGATCACGTCGAACTGAATCGAGTCCGTCATCCAGAAAATCGCAAAAATGCCAAGCAGGAAGCCGAAATCGCCGACCCGGTTCACGATGAACGCCTTCATCGCCGCAGCACCCGCGGACGGTTTGCGGAAGTAGAACCCGATCAGCAGATAGGACGCGACGCCCACCCCTTCCCAGCCGAAGAACAGCTGCAACAGGTTGTCCGCCGTGACCAGCATCAACATCGTGAAGGTGAAAAAGCTGAGGTAGGCGAAGAACCGGGGGCGATAGCTCTCGCCCTCCTTGAAGTTCTCGTCATGGGCCATGTAGCCGAACGAATACAGATGGACGAGCGCGGACACGGTCGTGATCACGATCAGCATGATCGCGGTCAGGCGGTCCACACGGATTGCCCAATCGGTGAATAGCGTGCCGCTTTCGATCCAGGTGAACAGGCTCTCGGTATAATAGCCGTTATCGTGCGCGCTTGGGTCGAAGGTCAGGAACACGACCCACGACAATAGGCATGACAGCGCCAGCATCAGCGTGGCCACGACACAGGCCCCGGTCTCCCCGATCAACCGCCAGGAGAACCCGCAGATCAGTGCGCCGACAAGGGGGGCGAAAAGAAGGATTTGTTCCATGCGCCTAGCCCCTCAGGTTGTCGACGGCTTCCACGTCGACCGTGCCGCGATTGCGGAAGAAACAGACCAGGATGGCAAGGCCGATCGCGGCCTCGGCCGCGGCGACCGTCAGGATGAACAGCGTGAAGACCTGCCCCGTCAGATCGCCCAGGTAGGACGAGAACGCGACCATGTTGATGTTCACCGACAGGAGCACCAATTCCAGCGACATCAGGATGATGATCACATTCTTCCGGTTCAGGAAGATGCCGAAAATCCCGATGACGAACAGCGCGGCGGCCACCGTCAGGTAATGTTCGAGACCTATAGTCATGTCTGTCCCTCCGCGGCTTCCCGCGATTTGTCGTTCTTGCGAAGCGGCGGCCTAAAGCCCCTGCCCCGGTTTCACGTCCTTCAGTTCCATCGCGGTCGCCGGGTCGCGCATCATCTGGGCGACGGGGCTCTGGCGTTTGACGTCCACGCGGTGGCGCAGCGTCAAAACGATGGCCCCGATCATCGCCACCAGAAGCACAAGCCCCGACAGCTGGAACACAAGGAAATATTGGTCATAGATGATCTGCCCCAGGGCCTGCGTGTTGTGGGCCTCGTCCAAGGGGGGCGTCGGATTGCCAAGGCGCGCGTCAATCCCTTCGGAAAAGGTCCAGGCCCCGAAGGCCAGCGACAACTGCATCAGCAGCACGACCCCGATCAGCCCACCGAGCGGCACGTATCGCGCCATTTCCGCCTTCAACTCGGCGAAATCTACGTCCAGCATCATCACCACGAACAAGAACAGAACCGCGACCGCGCCCACGTAGACGATGATAAGCAGCATCGCCACGAATTCCGCCCCAAGCAGCACGAACAGGCCAGCTGCGCTGAGGAAGGCGAGGATCAGCCACAAAACCGAATGGACCGGGTTCTTGGACACGACCGTGAAGAGTCCGCCGGTGATGACCGACAGCGCGAACAGATAGAAGGTGAAATCAGCTATCGTCATGCCTCGTCCCCCTGGATCGCCTCTTGCGCCAGTTCCATCGCCTTGGTCATGGCAGGCACACCGCCGAACAGGGCGGCAAGACCGATGGTTTCGGCCACCTCCTGGCTTGTCGCGCCCGCTTCCATCGCGTGACGCACTGTCAGGCGAATCTGCGCCTCCGCAAGCGCGCCCTGGATCGTCAGGCCCAGAAGCGTCAGCAGAAGCCGCGTTTTCGCATCGAGGCCGCCGGGATTAAATTGCTTGCCCATGAAGGCTTCGAGCATCTCGGCCGGCACGGTCGGCCACATCTTGTCCGCCGCCATGCCGGGCGCGAAGGACGCCATGGCCGGGTTCACCGACTTGACCCATTCCTGGGACATTTCCTGGGCCTGCTTGAACATGGCCTCGAACGGGTTTTGCGGCGTGTCACTCATCGGTAGGGCGCGTCCAGTTCAAGGTTCTTGGCAATCGCCGCTTCCCAGCGTTCGCCGTTATCCAGCAGCTTCGCCTTGTCGTAAAACAGCTCTTCGCGGGTCTCGGTGGCGAATTCGAAATTCGGGCCTTCGACGATGGCGTCGACCGGACAGGCCTCCTGACAGAAGCCGCAATAGATGCACTTCGTCATGTCGATGTCATAGCGCGTGGTCCGGCGGGAGCCGTCTTCGCGCGGCTCGGCATCAATGGTGATGGCCTGCGCGGGGCAGACCGCTTCGCACAGCTTGCACGCAATGCAGCGTTCTTCCCCATTGGGATAGCGGCGAAGCGCGTGTTCACCCCGGAACCGCGGCGACAGCGGGCCCTTTTCATGCGGGTAGTTCACCGTGACCTTGGGCGAGAACATGTATTTCAGCCCGAGCCCGAAGGCTTTGAAAAAATCGACGAACAGGAAGTATTTCGCCGCGCGGGTATAGTCGATCTGGGTCATTCGCTATCCTCCAATCGCCCAACGGGCATAGACCCCGCCGAACAGCTCGAACTTCGCCATGAAGGCCACGAACACCACCCAGAAGAGCGAGAACGGCAGGAACACTTTCCACCCCAGACGCATCAACTGGTCGTAGCGGTAGCGCGGCACGATGGCCTTCACCATCGAGAAGCAGAAGAACACGAGGCCCATCTTCAGGATCATCCAGAAGATGCCGTCGGGCAGGCCGGGGATCGGCGACAGCCAGCCGCCGAAGAACAACAGCGTGATGAGCGCGCACATCAAGACGACGGCGACAAGCTCTCCGATCATGAACAAAAGGAACGGGGTGGAGGAATATTCCACCTGGTAGCCGGCCACGAGTTCCGATTCCGCCTCAGGCAAGTCGAAGGGCGGACGGTTGGTTTCGGCCAAAGCAGAGACGAAGAACAAGAAGAGCATCGGCAGATGCGGCAGCCAGTACCAGTTGAACAGGCCGTAATCGCCGTCCTGCGCCTCAACGATGGCGCCGAAATTCATCGACCCTGTGGTGATGATGACACCGATGATGATGAGCCCGATGGACACCTCGTAGGAAATCATCTGCGCGGCGGAGCGGAGCGATCCGAGAAACGGATATTTGGAGTTGGAGGCCCACCCCCCCATGATCACGCCGTATACTTCCAGCGAGGAGACGGCGAAGACGAACAGGACTGCAACGTTGATGTCCGACAGGACCCAGCCTTCGTTGAACGGAATGACCGCCCACGCGACCAATGCCATCACGAGGCTGACCATCGGGGCCAGCAGGAAGACCGGCCGGTCCGCACCAGCGGGGATAACGATTTCCTTGACGATGTACTTGATGAAATCCGCAAAGCTTTGCAGCAAGCCGAAGACACCCACAACGTTCGGGCCACGCCGCATCATCACCGACGCCCAGATCTTGCGATCCGCGTACATCAGGAAGGCGAGCGCCACGAGCAGGGGCACGACAATCAACAGGCACTGCGCCAGGATGATCAGGATCATGCCGGGGGTGGTGGATAAGAAGTCCATCGGTCGTTTGTCCCTTAGCTCGGGGCCGTCTGCGCCTGTCTATCAGACCGTCGGGATCCCTTGCTCTGCGCAATCTGCCACAACCACCTCGGCTTCGAGCGTCTGCAACCCGCGCGGGAGTTCCGGCGAGATGGTGTAAACCGCATCTGCGACCCAAACGCCACCCTCTTCGGTGATACTTGTGCGCACATGTCGCGCAAATGGATACCCCCGGATCAGCGTGTATTGCGCCGCCACGCATCGGGTATAGGCGTCAAGGTCGGCGCGGGTGGCCACACCAGTCATTTGTGCCCTGAAATTCACCAGATCGTCGTCCAGAAGCCGCGTCTCCACCCCGTCATAGGTGGCGGGCGGCGCCTGGTCCAAGGTTGGGCCTTCCGTGGGTGTGCAGGCGCAGGACAGCGCAAGGGCCGTGCATGCCAGGGAAGGGCCGACCCTCACTCCGTTATTCCGCCGCAATCCGGTCTTCGCCGCGCGCCTTCGCCCCGGCAGACAGTTCCGCCATCAGGCTGGAGGCCCGCGTGATCGGGTTGGTGAGGTAGTGATCGGCAATCGCGGACCCGAACTCGCCTGATCCGAGCGTGCCCATCTCAAGGGCATCGCCCTCGTTCTCCGCCACCTCGTCGATCATGGCCAGATGCGGGGCCACGTCCACCATCTGCTTTCGCAAGGCCGCGATCGTGTCGAAGGGCAACGTCGCCCCCATCTGAGCGGACAACGCGCGCAGGATCGCCCAATTCTCCCGCGCGTCGCCCGGAGGGAAGCTGGCGCGCATCGCCAGCTGCGGGCGGCCCTCGGTGTTCACGAACAGCCCCTGTTCTTCGGTGTAGGCCGCAGCGGGCAGGATCACATCGGCCCGGTGCGCGCCGCGATCCCCGTGCGAGCCTTGGTAGATCACGAAGGCCCCGTCTGCGATTTCCACCTCATCGGCGCCAAGATTGTAGATCACGTCGGCGTCCTGAACGGCGGCCATGGCATCGGGGTTCGTCGCACCGACGTCCATCGCGCCCACCCGGCCGGCGGCCGTATGCAACACCAGAAGCTTCGAATTCATCGCGGCCGCGGCGGCCTGTGCATGGGCCAGCGCAGCCTCCCCATCTTCACCCAGCAACGCAGCCTGCCCGATGATGACGATGGAATTCTTCTCTTTCACCTCGCCGAACTCGTGCTCGACCAGCTTCTTAAGGGCCGCGCGATCGGTACCCATGTGGACATATTCATAAGTCAGATCAACGGCCTGACCGATCAGGGCAACATTGGCCCCGCGCGCCCAAGCCTTGCGGATACGCGCGTTCAGGACCGGCGCTTCCGCGCGCGGGTTGGTGCCGATCAGCATGATGTAATCCGCGTCGTCAATATCCTCGATCGCCGCCGTGCCGACATAGGCCGCGCGATTGCCCGCGGGCAGTTTCGCGCCATCGGTGCGGCATTCCACGACACCGCCCTGCCCCTCGACCAGAGCCTTCAGCGCAAAGGCCGCCTCGGCCGGGGCCAGATCGCCCACCAGACCGGCCAGCTTGGTCGCGGCCTTGATCTTCTCGGCGGCCAGGCCCATCGCCTCGCCCCAGCTGGCCGGGCGCAGCTTGCCGTTCTCGCGGATATAAGGCTTGTCGAGCCGCTGGCGGCGCAGCCCGTCCCAGACGTAGCGGGACTTGTCGCTCAACCATTCCTCGTTCACGCCGTCATGGTTTCGCGGCAGAATGCGCATCACTTCGCGGCCCTTGGTGTCCACGCGGATGTTGGAGCCGAGCGCATCCATCACGTCGATGCTTTCGGTCTTGGTCAGCTCCCACGGGCGTGCCGTAAAGCTGTAGGGCTTGGAGGTCAGGGCACCGACCGGGCAGAGATCCACGATATTTCCCTGCATCTCCGAATCGAGCGTCTGGCCAAGGTAGGACGTGATCTCCGCATCCTCGCCGCGCCCGGTCTGCCCAAGCTCCGGCATGCCGGCCACTTCGGTGATGAACCGCACGCATCGGGTGCAGGAGATGCAGCGCGTCATCGCGGTGCCCACAAGCGGGCCGAGATCCATGTTGTCCACGGCACGCTTGGGTTCGCGGAAGCGACTGAAATCGACCCCGTAGGCCATCGCCTGATCCTGCAGGTCGCATTCGCCGCCCTGGTCGCAGATCGGACAATCGAGCGGGTGATTGATCAGGAGGAACTCCATCACACCTTCGCGCGCCTTCTTCACCATCGGCGAATTGGTCTTCACCACGGGCGGCTGACCTTCGGGCCCCGGGCGCAAATCCTTGACCTGCATCGCGCAGGACGCGGCGGGTTTGGGCGGACCACCCACCACCTCGACCAGGCACATCCGGCAATTGCCAGCGATGGACAGACGCTCGTGGTAACAGAACCGGGGAATTTCGATCCCGGCCTGCTCACAGGCCTGGATCAGGGTCATGGCTGGATCAACCTCGATCTCGTTTCCGTCGATGATGATCTTGCGCAAATCGCTCATGGGGACCGGTCCTTTTCCCTCTGCCCGCGCTGCGTTGCAGCGGCATGTCTGGACCGTCTTCTACCCGGCCCGGAGCAATCTGCCAATCTGAGAGCCTGCGGTAATTTCGTCGCGCCCCACACGGCACACCGATGCGGCGTCATCGGCATCCGCACCCTGCTGCGCAAACCATTGCCGCATGATCGCGCGATAACGGTCCTGCTCCGTCCGGTCGGCGATGAAGGCGTCCACTTGGGCGCGGGTGAACCCCAGGTCCTGCGCACGGCCCACCAGACCTTCGGCAAAGGCCCAGGCCCGCACCAGGCGCGGGCTGATATCCTCGCACTGGTTCTGGATGTGACGGCCGACCGAGATGACGGTCAGGCCGGAATGAATTTCCGGATCATCGCGCAGGGGTTGCCACTGTGCGTCCTGCGCATGGCCGATGGTCGTGAAAAGGCCAGTGACCAGCATTACGCCGGCGGCGGCCACGATACGGAAGGGGGTGATCATTTTTGTCCTTATCCCTTGATAGGTCTGCCGTTTCCCGAGACTGGAGATGGGGCAAAGCCACCGGGTTATTCAATGTCACGAAACGGTTATCGCCGGTTTCGGCACTATTCCGCCCCGGAGAACGCGGACAGGTCGTCTTGCACTTCTTCGCAGCCTGCCGCCGTCCAAAGCTGTTCGTCGCCCACGGCGCGCCAACCGAACCAAAGGGGTGCGCCCATCACGATGGAATCGGCGCAATAGGCCGCCATTGCCTCGAACGCGGCATCGCGCCCCTCGAACGGGACGGGGCGACCGTTGAGCGTGCGCACGGCCAGGCCCCCGAATTGCGGGAAGGGCTCGATCACCGATCCGTCCGGCAGGGTCGCGGTATTGGCGATGACGAGGTCATCCTCGACCACCACCTGAAGCGGGCCGATTTCCGTGACATAGACCTGCGGCGTGACGCATGCCGCCAGCACCAGCGGGATCGCCAGCGCGGCCCGCATCAGATCCGCACGCCCCAGAAGGTGACGATCAGCCAAACCAGAAGCGTCATGAACAACAGCGCCAGCACGATATAGATCGCCGCCTCCATCCGCTCGGGCGTGTTGAGGATGATCGCCACGCCGGAGGCCACCATACCCCCCACGACGGCGCACAGGATGCCGCCCCCAACTCCCCATTGCCCATAGCCGAGGATCGCCCCGACGATGGCGAAAGTCAGATAGATTATCGCCAGAGAATACCAGTAAACGCGGATCATTGCGCTGCCCCTTTGCCCTCAAGACGCCGCGTCGGTGCATATCGCCCGTGCGGTCATTTTGCGCAAAGAATAAGAAAAACGTCCGAATCCAGCAAGATGGCTGGATGACGGGCGGCGCGGGGGTGAGTCCCTCAGGTCACAGGCTCAGCCCGCGGCGGGTGCGCAGCCGTGGCGTTTCCACATCCGTGCCTCTCGCAGCCAAGACCAGCCGAACGCATGATCGCTGTCGCCATGGGCCTTGAGGTGGTCGAGCCGCGCCAGCGCGTCCTCCAGCGAAGGTTTGTGCCCCGGCTCCACCCACCACATCACGAAATGCTGCTCCCCCAGCACTTCGAACCAATCCGTGCGGCGTTCATAGAATTGCTTGTGCACTGTGCCCCAAACGAACCGCTCCAGGCTTTCGGCATCTTCCCAGACGGTCAGGTTGGCCACGTGCAGTGGGTCGCCGCCGATCTTCGCGTCGGTATTCCCCGTCCCCGGCTCGCCCGAGCCTTCCATCATCCACACGAAGCCCGGCATCCGTTTTCCCAGACCGTTGATGCGGTCGAGGTTATCCATGAACTCCGCCACGCGCGGGTCATCGGTGGGCGCGATCAGCCGCCCCACGTTCAATTCTGCCAGGTGCATTCGCGCCCTCCGTCAGCATCGCCACGGGGAACCGGAGCGCCATCGGCGCGGTTGATCCCACGTAATCCAAGGAGGAGAGGACAATGTCCGACGACAAGACGCAACCCAAAGGTGTGACGACAAAGGCCGACGACGTGACGGAGAATTTCATCGAAAAGGACGGCGTGGGCGAGGAGAAATCGAAGAAAACCCGTGAGGACGTCTCCAAGGGAATGCCGGAGAAGGAGCAGGAACTCCTCAAGAAAGTCAGCACGCCAAAGTGATCGGCCTAGTCCGCTGTGGCAATACGCTGAGTTAGACGGGTCACGGTCCGGGCCCAGACGCCCCGCCATCCGCCCATCAATTCGGGCGGCATTGATCCCGAAGGCTCCGTCGCGGGTCGGGCCACAACGCCTTTGCGGAACCGCGCCTCCGCGTCGCGCATCAGGATCTTGGGGTCAATGGAACCATGGCACATACCAGAACTTCTCCTCTCGCGAAGCCTAGCAGGCCAAGCGACCCGTGGCAAAAGACGACCTAGCGCAAAAGGCGCCCGATGCCGCTATTGGCCGCGACTTCCCGCTCCGCGTAGGCGCACAGCGCCGCTGCGTCGCCGGGTGTCACACCTTCGGCGCCCATGCGGGCGATCACGCGGTCAACCACCCGGCTTTCAGGCGTCGCTTCGATGGCCTGCACGATTTCCGTGTCGGAATACCCGGCGTCTCGCATCTGCTGAATGAATCCGTCGGTCAATGCTTCAAGTGATTGCCGCATCCGGTATTGCGGGCAAATATCGTCCATGATCTCGGCAGTGGAGGCATCGGCGGCGAAGGCCTCGAACTGCGCCTGCACTCCCGTGGATTGCGCCACGCAACCGGTCAGCGTCACCAGCCCGGCGAAAACGGCCAGCGCGCGCATCACTCCGCCGCGACCTGCACCGTTCCGTCGCGGCGCACCTTGATGCGATCCTCGATTTCGTCGCGGAAATTCTTGATCAGGCCCTGAATCGGCCACGCCGCTGCGTCGCCGAGAGCGCAGATCGTATGACCCTCCACCTGCTTGGTCACGTCGAAAAGCATGTCGATCTCTTCGACCTGTGCCTCTCCACGCACCAGTCGCTCCATCACTCGCATCATCCAGCCAGTACCTTCGCGACACGGCGTGCACTGGCCGCAGCTTTCGTGCTTGTAGAAATATGCCAGCCGCCAGATCGCCTTGATGATGTCGGTCGACTGATCCATCACGATCACTGCCGCGGTGCCAAGGCCAGAGCCCAGCTCCCCGCGGAGATAATCGAAATCCATGATCGCGTCCTTCATGTGCTCGCCTCGCACACACGGCACGGAGGAGCCGCCCGGGATCACGGCCTTGAGGTTATCCCACCCGCCCCGGATGCCGCCGCAATGGGTCTCGATCAGCTCTTCGAACGAGATGCTCATCGCTTCTTCCACGACGCACGGATTGTTCACGTGGCCCGAGATCGCGAACAGCTTCGTGCCCGCATTGTTCTGGCGGCCGAAGCCCGCGAACCATTCCGCGCCCCGGCGCAAGATCGTGGGCACGACGGCAATCGATTCGACGTTATTGACCGTGGTGGGGCAGCCATAGAGGCCCGCGCCCGCCGGGAACGGCGGCTTCATGCGCGGCATGCCTTTTTTGCCTTCGAGGCTTTCCAGAAGGGCGGTTTCCTCGCCGCAGATGTAGGCGCCAGCGCCATGGGCCAGATAGAGGTCGAAATCCCAGCCCGATTTCGCGGCGTTCTTGCCCAGAAGGCCGTCTTCATAGGCCTCGTCAATCGCGGCCTGCAACGCCTCCCGCTCGCGGATGTATTCGCCGCGGATATAGATGTAACAGGCGTTCGCATTCATCGCGAAGCTCGCGATCAGGCAGCCTTCGATCAGCGTGTGGGGATCATTGCGCATGATCTCCCGATCCTTGCAGGTCCCGGGCTCGGATTCGTCGGCATTCACCACCAGATAGGCCGGGCGACCGTCGCTTTCCTTGGGCATGAACGACCACTTCAGACCCGTCGGGAACCCGGCACCACCGCGCCCGCGCAAGCCGCTTGCCTTCATGATCTCGATGATCTTGTCGCGGCCCAGACCGATCAGGTCCTTGGTGCCGTCCCAATGGCCCCGCGCTTTTGCACCGGCCAGCGTCCGGTCATGCATCCCGTAGATATTGGTGAAGATCCGGTCTTTGTCCTGCAACATGGCTCTTGATCCTTGGTCACTCGGGCGCGCGGTCCGTGGCGCACCTAGCTTCGCTTTCGCTCTTTCCACACCCAATACGTCACCACGAGCGCCCAGACCAGTGCCACAAACGCCGCAAGGTCGAAGAGGAACGCGAACCGCACCGGCCATTCATAGACGCCGCCTAGGTATTGCAGCCCCATCCACACGATCATCGTGACCGCCATCACCAACGCGGCGATACGGATCTGGCGCACAAGGCGGCGGTCTCGGTCGGATATGGGTTTGCGTTCGCTCATCGGACGTCGCGACACGCGGCCTCAGGCATCCGCGTCGGGTGCTTTCGCCCCGCTGGCGCGGCCCATGGCGGACCAGAAGGCCTGCGGCGCTCGCAATCCAAGGCTCATCGCCTGCAACGCTGTCGTTCCGGCAAATGCGGTGCCGTAGGCTGTCAGTTGCAGCGTGGATTGCTGCGCGGCCTGCCCGCGCAGCCAGATGTCGTTGAGAAGATGCATCTTTCGACCTCCGAAATTCCTATCCGGGGATCAATATACATCCCCGTCGTCGACTTTCTTGGAAAACTCGGTCTCGCCGCCTGCGGCCAGTAGGCGCGCCTGCTCAACCCAATTGTCGCGGGACACGCGGCCCTTGAACCCCTTGAGGTTCTGGTCGACCCACGCAACTTCCTCGTCGGTCCACGAGGCGATCTGGTCGAAATGGTAGAAGCCCAATTCGTTGCAAAGCACTTCCATCTTGGGGCCGACACCCTTGATCCGCTTCAGGTCATCGGCCTGTCCACCGCGGGGGCCATCCAGCGCCTCGGGCCGTGTGCCGGGACCAGTGTCTTCTGCCGCGGGTTCTGGCGTCGGTTCCGGTGCGGGCGTCGGCTCGGGGGCCGGGTCCGCCGTCAGGGCAGGATCGGGTGCGGCGGCGATGGGCTCAGGCGCCGGGTCCGCAGGCGGTGCTGGCACGGGTGCCGCCGCCGCCGCTGGGGCCGCTGCCGCCACCGGTGCGGCGGTCGCACGCGCGGATGTCCCGCTGGCCGATGCCGCGTTGCCGGTCCCGTATGCGTCCCTTGCATTTGCGGGCCGCGCCGGTTCCCGGCACATGGAAATCGTCAGCACCGCGCCAAGGACCAGCAGCGCAAGGATGCCCATGAACGCCCCTTGCATGAAGCTCCATCCGCCAAGCACCCACAACGCCGCCGCGACGAACACGCCCGCCAACGCGGCGATGCCCCACGTCCATGCAAGGCATTCCAGCCCACCGGATTTTTTCATGATTTGACCCCCAAGTCTCTTGTAACTGTCCGTTCGCAAAGAGTCTTAGCGCAGGAAAACGCCGGTGTCTTGTACGGAGTTGACAAAATGACGCAGGCCGTTGCGACCGGAGGACGCGAGATTAGCCGATCAATGGGCTGGATCAGCCCTCGGCAGCGAAGGTTTTGGCCTGCTCGATCCAATTGTCCCGTTCGATCCGGCCCTTGAATTTCAGGCGCGCATCGACCCACGCGACCTCCCCCGGGCCCCATTCCGCAATCTGGTCGAAATGGTAGAAACCCAGATCGTTCAGAACGCCTTCGAGTTTCGGGCCGACGCCGGAAATGCGTTTCAGATCATCGGCTTCCCGGCCTTCGCGGGGCCCGGACAGAAGCTCGGGCTCGGATTCGTCAACTGCGGTCGCTGGTGCAGCCTCGGGCGCTTCGACCGCTGAGCTGACTTCCGGATCGCGTTTGGAGACCGGCTTGGCCTTCGACATGGCCGGGGCCTCTTCCTTGGTGGTTCCGGTCTTGTCGGCGGGCCTTCCCTTGGCGCGGTTGGCGGGCGCCGGGCGCGCGGGCTCTTGCGGGACGCCATCGCCCGATTGCCGACCCCAGGGCGCGAGCAACGGCACTTCCGTTCCGTCGATCCGCTTGATCGTGTCGCCGATATCAACGGCCAGCCGGGCGGAGATATTCAGGTCATCCCGCCCCGCTTCGTGGTCTTTCAGCGAGGTCAGCCCCGATGCAGGCTCGGACGCGTAGCGCCCGTTTTGCGGACCGGGCACCGGAACGTCGCCGCGCGCCATCGCGTCGATCAGTTCCCCCAACCGCTCGGTCGTCAGGTCCTCGTAGTAATCCTTGCCGATCTGCGCCATCGGGGCGTTGGCGCATGCGCCCAGGCACTCGACCTCTTCCCAGCTGAATTTGCCGTCTTCGGAAAGCTGATGCGGCTTGGCCGCGATCTTCTCCTTGCACACGGCCACAAGGTCCTCGGCCCCGCAGATCATGCACGATGTGGTGCCGCAGATCTGGATATGGGCGACCGAGCCCACGGGCTGAAGCTGGAACATGAAATAGAACGTCGCCACTTCCAGCGCGCGAATATGCGCCAAGCCAAGCATGTCGGCCACACCTTCGATGGCGGGCCGGGTCAGCCAACCCTCCTGCTCCTGCGCGCGCCACAGCAGCGGGATGATCGCGCTGGCCTGCCGACCCTCTGGGTACTTGGTGATCTGCGCTTCGGCCCATGCCTGGTTGGCGGGTGTGAAGGCAAAGCTGTCTGGTTGCTCGGGGTGCAGGCGTCGCAGCATGGAATTGTCCCTGGCGGTCGATCTTTCGTTGCTTTCGTTTCGCGCAATCCGGCGGGGATGTCCATGCGCGCTATGGCGCAGGGGGCGGGGCCGCGATTATTGCGCCGCGTAAGGCGCAAGCACGAAGACGGAGCCGGCCGGTTCGCAGTCCGCCACCCGGAACAGGCCCTGGCGCAACGTCAGGCGTCCCGCCCGCATTGCGGCGGCCACGTCCCCATCGACAGCCCGCGCCGCGGCCAGAACCGCGCGCGCGTCCGCATGGTGGATCGTGGAACTGCGCAGGCGCAAGGCGAAGTAGCCCTGTCGCGCCACGTCCGGCCCGACAGGTTCCCCCAGGGCGGTCAGGACCTGATCCACCAAGAAGATGTCGAAGACGGAGACGAGCTCTGCCGGAATGGCGCAGCCGACCCGCTCGAACGCGCGCTGGGTAATGGTGGCGATCTCCTCCTCCGAAAGATCCTGTACGCGGTCCAGAAGCGGGGTGGTGGATTGGGAAAGCCCCGCGCCCGGCCAAAGGGCAAGTGCGCACAGCAATGCGGCAATCCGGACGGGTGCAGATCGGGGCGGGTTCGGCATGGGCAGACCTCCACCCTCGGAACGGTGGCATCCCGGAAGGGGCAAGTCCACACGCATGGCAAACAAGTAGGGCGCCTTTCCTGATCGCTCAGGAAAGACGCCCCCGCCCGGGCCGGACCCCTTCTTCCGCCGGGCTGATGCGGAGCGATCCGCGCCGAGGGGAGGCACGCGGGTCGCAATGGCAGGCGGGCTTGGCCGCCGGGCCGGCTGGATACCGGCCCGATCAAAGACGTGACAGGGGGAGATCGGGTAAGCCGGGCCGCGTTACGCCCTTGTCGGTCAGGGGAACATGGGGGCTAGGCGGGGCGTCCAATCGTGTCAGTCTTCTCACAGGTTCGTGAGACCAACGTGACGTCTGCACCGCCCGTTCACAACGGAGGGATTCCGTAGGTTACCCGTCCGTATCGGACGTGCCGTTGTCGTCTGCGTCACCCTCGGGCGCGTCTTCCGCACCCGAATTCCCGGCAGGCAAATCGGCGCAGACACCCCAATTTACCAGCGTCAGCGTGCCGTTGCCAGAGGGTCGCAAGAACCCGGTCTGCATCAACGGCACCGCCATCTGAGGAAACATCGCGCTGTCCACGCCGATCCCCTCCATCACCGCGTTCACGTCATCCTGGTGCAACACACACCCTTCCGCCGCGATGGCCTGGGCCAGCGGATAGCCGGGATGGTCCTCGGGTGTGGGGGCCTGGGCATGGGCCATGGACGCGACGACAAGCGGCGCGATGGCGGGAAGAAGCGAGGTGAGGCGCATGAACGGTTCCTTCAACTTGGTTCCCTCAGCCCTAGCACACTGAAAAAGCCTGCCAAACGGCAGGCTTTCCCGACCGGACGCTTTTGCGCCTGTCAGCGATCCACTTCCCCAAACACGATATCGAGCGACCCCAGGATCGCCGAAACATCCGCCAGTTGGTGGCCCTTGCAAAGGTAATCCATCGCCTGCAGATGCGGGAAACCCGGCGCGCGCAGTTTGGCGCGGTAGGGTTTGTTGGTGCCGTCCGCCACCAGGTAGACCCCGAATTCACCCTTGGGCGCTTCGACGGCAGCGTAAATCTCGCCCTCCGGCACGTGGAAGCCTTCGGTGTAGAGCTTGAAGTGGTGGATCAACGCTTCCATCGAGGTCTTCATGTCGCCGCGCGTGGGTGGCGTCATCTTGCCCCGCGCCATGACCTCTCCGGGTTCATTGCGCAGCTTCTCGCAGGCCTGCTTGATGATCTTCTGGCTCTCGCGCATCTCCGCCATTCGGCAGAGGTAGCGGTCGTAGCAATCACCGTTCTTGCCCACAGGGATCTGGAAGTCGAATTCGTCGTAGCATTCATAGGGCTGCGCGCGCCGCAAGTCCCAGGCGAAACCCGAGCCACGCACCATCACGCCCGAGAACGCCCAATTCTGGATGTCTTCTTCGGTCACGATCCCAATGTCAGCATTCCGCTGCTTGAAGATGCGGTTTTCCGTCAAGAGCGTGTCGATGTCATCAAGCGCCTTGGGGAAATTGTCGGCCCAGGCGTCGATATCCTCGATCAGCTCCGGCGGCAGGTCCTGATGCACACCGCCGGGCCGGAAATAGGCGGCGTGGAGCCGCGCGCCCGAGGCCCGCTCGTAGAAGATCATCAGCTTCTCACGCTCCTCGAACCCCCAAAGCGGCGGGGTCAGCGCACCCACGTCCAGCGCCTGCGTCGTCACGTTCAGCAGGTGGTTCAGGATGCGCCCGATCTCACAATAAAGCACGCGGATCAGCTGCGCGCGGCGCGGCACTTCTGTCTTCGTCAACCGTTCGATCGCCAGGCACCAGGCATGTTCCTGGTTCATCGTGCCCACGTAATCCAGGCGGTCGAAATAGGGCAGGTTCTGGAGATAGGTGCGGCTCTCCATCAGCTTTTCGGTGCCGCGATGGAGCAGGCCGATATGCGGATCGCAGCGCTCGCAAATCTCGCCGTCCAACTCCAGCACCAGACGCAACACACCGTGGGCCGCCGGATGCTGGGGTCCGAAGTTCAGGTTGAAGTTGCGGATTTGCTGTTCGCCCGTCTCGAAATCGGTCGATCCGTCGTCATAGGTGTTCGTGCGGATGTCACCGTCCATCATGATCTCTTACTCCTGCACGTCCAAATGGGCCGCGGTACGGAAAACTTTGGTGAGCAGTTTCCACGACCCACCTTCTTTCACGAACCCCAAGTGATCCTCATAGCGCAGGGGCGGCACATCCACCCACAGATGCGCGCGCGCTATCTCGTCGCCCGCCACATCAACGCTCGTAATTCCATACGACGCAGCGCCGTCAAACGCGCTACGTCCGCGCACGCGGTCCAAATACGCGGCCTTATCCCAAAACGTGCTACCCTCGGGCTCCACCAGCGTCATCTGGAAGCGGTCATGGCACATATCTTCGAACACATCCGCCCGCGCATAGTAGACCGCCTCACCGTAGGCGTGCACGACCTGCATCACTTGCGCGTAGGCGTCGCTCATTTTGCGGCGTCCCCATCGGCCTTCTCGTCACCCGGCAGGATGTATTCCGCGCCCTCCCACGGCGACATGAAATCGAACTGGCGGTATTCCTGAACCAGCTTCACCGGCTCATAGACCACGCGCTTGAGTTCCTCGTCATAGCGGACCTCGGTATAACCCGTGGTCGGGAAATCCTTGCGCAGGGGATGCCCGCGAAAACCGTAATCCGTGAGGATGCGGCGCAAATCATTGTGGCCGGTGAAAAGGATGCCGAACATGTCGTAGATTTCGCGCTCGTACCAACCGGCGGCGGCATGGACGCCGGTGATCGACGGAACCGTGTCATCCTCCCGGATCGCCGCTTTCACGCGGACACGGTGGTTCTGGTACATGCTCAGGAAATGATAGACGACATCAAAGCGCCGGTCCCGCGTGGGGTAATCGACCGCCGTGATGTCGATAAGTGTGGAGAACCGGCAGGTCCTGTCGGTCTTGAGAAACTCCACGAAGCTGCCAATGCCACCGGGGGCCACGTCGACGCTCAGCTCCCCGACCGAGTTGATATCGGTCGACAGCACGTCATCGGCCCGCTTTTCGGACAGGTAATCGGCCAGTTCTTGCAAGGCTGCGGTCATGGTCATCCCCTATCGCGTGATCGTCCCCGTGCGGCGGATCTTCCGCTGCAATTGCAAGATACCGTATAGCAGCGCCTCCGCCGTGGGCGGGCAGCCGGGCACGTAAATGTCAACAGGCACGATCCGGTCGCAGCCGCGCACGACGGAATAACTGTAGTGGTAGTATCCGCCGCCATTGGCACACGACCCCATGGAAATCACGTAGCGCGGCTCGGGCATCTGGTCATAGACCTTGCGCAGCGCCGGCGCCATCTTGTTGGTCAGCGTGCCCGCCACGATCATGACGTCCGATTGCCGGGGGGAGGCGCGGGGTGCGATCCCGAAACGCTCGGCATCATAGCGGGGCATGGAGGTGTGCATCATCTCGACCGCGCAACACGCCAGGCCAAACGTCATCCAATGCAGCGAGCCGGTGCGCGCCCAGTTGATGATGTCCTCCGACGAGGTGACGAGGAAGCCCTTGTCCTGAAGCTCCCGATTCAGCGTCTGCGTGGCGACCTCTCGGTCGGCACCGGCGTGGTTGGGGGTCGTTGCTACACCCATCGTGGCTCACCCTTGTGTCGTTCGGTATCGGAGATACGGGTGGCAGCGCCCGGGGTCAACGTGAGGCCGTGTTTTGAGGACGGGTGTTCTGTCGCACCCCGACCCGTCGCCCCGATGTTGCACGGCCTATCGCGGCACCATGTCCATCGCCGTCACCAACGGCCCCGCGGAATAGCACGAGGTCCGCTGGACCCGCTCGCACCTGTCCTGACCGCGCAGGCTGTCGGTCAGGATGCCCCAGACATAGGGTTCGCCCTGGTACCACCCGATGATCGGAGAGCCGGAGCCGCCAAGCCCAAGGTCGCAATCGTACCGCGCCACACGCAACTCGTCGCCCGGTGCGGCGGGGCGCCCGTAGATCCGGTTGTTCTCATCCAGCGCCGACGCCGTGGGCGGCGTGCCGAAATAGGTACAAACCTGCGCCAGGAAGCCCGAAACCTCGAAATTGTCATGGGGGCCGGAGATGTTGAGCACCGGCTGCCCCTGGTAAAGGATCAACTCATCGCGACCCGCAAGCGGCAAAGGGGCCGCGCGATGGGGCGCGCGGCTGAGTTCCACGATCGCCCAATCCACCGCCGTCACGCCGACGGAGAAATGGGTGCCGAGGGCCGCGGGCACAGCAAAACCGCCGGACTTGATCGTGTCGTCCCGGATCGTCACCACGTCGCCACGGGGATGGATCGCCACGCAATTCGTCCGGTCGGTGCTCTGGCTCCCGTCCTCGTTGAAGAAGACATGGCCCGCCGTGATCATCAAGTCGCCCGCGCCGATCAGGACACCGCCGCCGGTACTGCCGCCATTGCACGACACGCGCACGACCGCATCGGCCACATCCTCCCATCCCGGAAACCTCTCTGCACCCTCGGGTTCGAACATACTGAGCTGGACGCGATTTTCCGGGCCGATCTGGCCGGGTGTTCGGGTGCCGTCGTCAACGGGGGGGCTCGCGTTCTGGGCGACCGCCAGCGTGGACATCAGACCAAGGGCGAAGACGCTCGCCAGGCCAAGATCCCTACGTCGTGCGATTGCCGCCACGGCTCACTCCCATTCCAGCGCGCCCTTCTTCCACTCATAGGCGAAGCCGATGGTCAGCACGCCAAGGAAGACCATCATCGACCAGAACGCCAGATCGCTCAGCCCCGGAAAGGCCACGGCCCAGGGGAAAAGGAAGGCAATTTCCAGATCGAAAATGATGAACAGGATCGCCACGAGGTAGAAACGCACGTCGAACTTCATCCGCGCGTCGTCGAAGGCATTGAACCCGCATTCATAGGCGCTGACCTTCTCGGGGTCCGGGTTTGACACCGCCAGAACCACCGCCGCGAGCATCAGGGCGAGGCCCAGGCCGATGGCAAGGCCCAGAAAGATCAGGATCGGCGCATATTCGGTCAGAAGCTCGGTCATGGTCGCCTCAAGCGGAGTGTATCGCCCTGCGGTTTACGCCGCACTCGCGAAGGGGTCAACGGCAGGTGGTGCGGCGAAGCGCGCGGCACGGGGCCACCCGTCATCGGGCAAGGATCGCCTCCCGCGCATCCCCAAGATCGCTGCTCAGCTCCTTGAAGCGCGGGGAACCGGGCCGAACCACCCCGGTCATGGACTTGGGTGTTGAATTCGGGTCTTCGAAGATTCGGCGCAGGTGGACGACGGACGACGTGGGGACGTGATGTCCGGCCATGGGCACTTGGGTTAGGATCGCGCCGTACATCACAGGTGCCATAGGTTGCATCGGTGTGGTCGTCATCAGCCTTATGGCCCCTTGGAACGACGTCAAAAAGTGTATCGTTCCGATCCCCTGGCTCATATGCAGCGTTCCGGACTGGCTGTAATCCTGCGCTTTCCCGTTTGATGAGGTGTAGCGGATGTCTTCATAGAATCGCGCGATGCTTCGATCCGCATCCCAGCGCACGCGCATGATCGTCGTTAGTAGGTTTTCCCGCACGGTCGTGCCTTGCCGAACCGTGAGGAACACCCCCAAATACCTTGAAATATCGGATAGCGAGTATCCACCGGAGAGGACCTGCGTGGATGCCGTCACGCCCTTGGCCACGTCAGCTCCACTGCCGTTTTGCGAAGACGCTTCGCCCGACACCGGTCCGATCAACCCTTCGACCAAGCGTAGCGTGCGCACGGAAAACTCGCCGGAATGCAGTTTGTAGATCGTATTCTTGGACAGACCGGATTGATGGCACAGCTCATCGACCGTGGCGATCTGGCGTGCTGTCTCTCCGTTCCGGGCCGCCTCAGCGTTGCGCACGGCGTTGTCATAAAGGCGTTCTCGGCAGCGCTGGCCTATTCGTTTGCGCTCCTCCGGTGACACGTTTTCCCCCACGTCTTCCGCACCCCCTTCATGCACTCCAGAAGATTTCGGAAGTATCGGGAAGGAATCGGAAATTTCCAACTTTCTTTTGGTTTTTTTGCAAATTTTCGGAACTGAAATGCCAGATCGGATGCCCCTAGGTCACTCCTCATCGACGCATCGGAACCGGTGCGAAGATGATTAGAAAATAGGAGCTCGTCATGAAAAAAGCACTTTACACTTCAGCACTCGCAGCCATCCTTGCCGTGGTCCCTCAACTGGTTTTGGCGGATAGCCTGACCTACGAATTCTCCACAACCGAAGAGGCCGCCGCGGCCCTGGTCGATTTCGAGATTGAAACATTTCGCACGACGCTGAGCTACTCGGACGGCGATGAGGCGCATGCCACGATCTCCGCCAGCTATGCGGTCGATTGGGGGGATTTCGGCGATCTTAATGTCCAATCCGACTACGATGTCCTTACTGATCAATTCGGCATCGCGCTCAGCGGTAATGCGACGTTCGGTGGGTTCGATCTTGGCTTCGACCTCGCATCTTCGGGCAAGTTCTCTGCCGAGCTTGCAACCGCGGTCGAAGACGGCACTACGGACGGGCGCGAATTCTCGGCGTCAATTAGCTACGACTCGCAGTCCGATCAGATGAGCTTCTCCGTGTCCGGGAAGCTCGAATTCTGATGTCATCAGCCTGCAACGCTAGCCAAATCGGCGCTTTCGTGGACGAAAGCGCCGAGTTTTCCTGTCACACGGCTAAAGCGCGTCCCGCAATTCCCGACGCAGGATCTTGCCACTCGCGCTCTTCGGCACGCTGTCCACGAACCGGTATTCCTCGGGCCGTTTGTAGCTCGCAAGGCACCCTTCGCAATGGGCGCGCAGCGCGGCCTCGTCCACGCCCGGGGCGGTCACGACGAAGGCCACGGGAACTTCGCCCGCCTCCGCGTTGCTACGCCCGATCACGGCGGCGTCGCTGACCCCGTCGAGCGCGCAAAGTGCGGCTTCCACCTCCGCCGGTGCGACTTGGAACCCTTTGTATTTTATCAATTCCTTTAGACGGTCCCGGATGAACATGAAGCCGTCCTCGTCGATCTCCGCCAGATCGCCGGTGCGCAGCCATCCGCCATCGGCCATCGTCTCCGCCGTGGCATCGGGGTTGCCGAGGTAACCCTTCATCACTTGCGGGCCGCGGATCCACAATTCCCCTTCCATGCCCGCCGGAAGATCTTCCAGCGTCTCGGGATCCACGATCCGGCATTCGGTCGACGGGACCGCCTGCCCGCTCGAGCCGTGGCGGATATTGTCGCCCGCCGTCATGTGGCTGATCGGGCTGAGTTCCGTCATCCCGTATCCCTGGACCGAGGAGGCACCGAACCGTGCGCCCACAGCCGCCTCGATCTCCGCGCCAAGTGGCGCAGCGCCCGAGAAAATCTGCTTCACGGAGGATACGTCATACTCCTCCACCAGCGGATGCTTGGCCAGCGCCAGGGCCACGGGCGGCACGATGTAAAGCCGCGTCGCGCGATGCTCCTGGATCAGTTTGAGGTACATTTCCAGATCGAAGCGCGGCATCGTGATGATCTGCGCACGCTGGTTCAGAAACAGGTTCATCAGCACGGTCATGCCGTAGATGTGGAAGAACGGAAGGAAGGCGATCGCCTTGTCGCCCGGCGTGATCCCGGCAACCGCCGCGGATTGCGTCACGTTGGCCACAAGGTTGCGATGGGTCAGCATCACCCCCTTGGGACGCCCCGTCGTGCCGCTGGAATAGGGCAGGACAACAACGTCGTTTTCCACGTCGACCGGGGCTTGCGCAGGCAACTCCGCCCCCATCACGTCCGACAGCGATAGGGCCCCGTCCCCGCCGCCATCCAGCACGACCAGTTCCGTGCATCCGGTGCCAGCCATGGCTTTGCGCGCCACCTCCTCGAACATCGAAATGGTGACCAGCATCGTGGCCCCCGCATCGTTCAATTGATGCTGGATCTCGGGCGCGGTGTAGGTGGGATTGATGGTCGTCACGGTGCCGCCGCCCAAGGCGACCCCATGGAAGACAACGGGATATTCCGGCAGGTTCGGCGCCAGAAGCGCCACGGTTCCGCCCGGCAGGACGCCGCGTTCCGTCAGCCCGCCGGCCAGACGCTTGATCTGTTCGATCATCGCGCCCGCCGTGACCTCCCGCCCGGTGGGCCCGTCGATCATGGCCACGTCATCCAGCCGGCCCTCGAAGCCCTCGAACAGCTTCTGGGTCACTGAAATCGCGGGCACTTCCACGGTGCCGTGGCGGCTCTGGAATATGGCCATGATGATCCTCCCGAGTCCGGCCTCTGGGATTGGGCCGATATCGGGGCGCAGGATTGCGGAAGGAGGTGGCGTCTGTCTAGCGATAAATGTCAGACAATTACCGGGTCAGGCGTCCACCCACCCCGGCTTGCGCTTGTCGAAGAAGGCCGCGATCCCCTCCTCGGCCTCGGGCGTTTCCCATCGGCGCACCAGCGCGTCGATGGTCATGGCCACGTCCTGCTCGCCCACCGCGCCGCCTAACGACGCGACAAGCGCCTTGCCCTCGGCCACCGCACCGGGCGCGGCAGACAGGTAGGGCGCAACCTCCGCCTCCATCGCCGCATCCAACTCGGCCTCGGGAACCGCGCGCGCCAGAAGGCCAAGCGAAACCGCCTCCGCCGCATCGAACCGGCGGCCCGAGAAGAACACCCGGCGTGCCCGCGCGGCTCCCATCCGCGCCACCACATAGGGCCCGATCGTCGCCGGGATCAGGCCCAACCGCACCTCCGTCAGGCCGAATTTCGCGCTGTCCACACCCACGGCCACGTCACACACGCTCATCAGGCCGACGCCACCGCCAAAGGCTTGCCCTTGTACCCGTCCGATCAACGGCTTGGGCAGACGGTCCAGCGCCCCCAGCATCTCCGCCAGCGCTCGGGCCTCTCTAGCGCGGGTCGGGCCGTCGGCCTCCATCTGCGCCTTCATCCAGCCAAGGTCGCCGCCGGCACAGAAACTCGCACCCTCTCCCGTCAGCACGACAATCCGCACCGCCGGGTCGCGGCCCAGGCGCTCGGCGGCCTGCGTCAGTTCCGCGATCATTTGGGCATTCATCGCATTGTGCCGCTCGACCCGATCAAGGCACAGCGTCGCGACGCCCCGTTCGTCGACCGTAATCCTGATCGTCTCACCCATGCTCATCCTCCCCGCATGTCCTGCGCCATCCGGCCCGCCTTCGCGACCACCGCCCGGTTCAACCCGGTCACATACCCGCGTGCGGCCAGATGCGCGTCCAGCGCCTCGGTCGCAACATTCCCTGCCGCCCCTGGCGCATAGGGGCAGCCGCCAAGACCACCCACCGCTGCATCGAACACCCGCAATCCGCGTGCCAGCGCCGCGTCGACATTGGCAAGCGCCCGCCCGGCCGTATCGTGGAAATGTCCGGCCAACCGCTCCGCCGGCAACTCCTCCAATACACGCTCCAGCATCGCATCGACCCGCTCGGGCCGCCCCTGCCCAATCGTATCGCCCAACGAGACCTCATAGGCCCCCATCTCCCGCAACGCCCCCACCACGCGCGCCACATCCTCCGGTGCCGTGGGTCCATCGAACGGACAATTCGTCACGCAGGAAACATAGCCCCGCATCCGCATCCCGTCGGCCTGCGCGGCGGCTGCCACATCCGCGAACCGCGCCAGGCTCTCTGCAATCGTCGCGTTGAGATTGGCCTTGGAAAACCCTTCCGAGGCGCTTGCGAAGATCGCGATCTCGTCGGCGCGCGCGGCCACAGCCCGCTGGTATCCGCGCATATTCGGCGTCAGCGCGGCATAGGACACGCCCTCCGCCCGCGTGATCCCGGCCAACACCTCGGCCCCATCGGCCATCTGCGGCACCCATTTGGGGCTGACGAAGGACGCAACTTCGATCCGTCGGAACCCGGCCTGGGACAACAGATCCACCAGCGCGATCTTCTCCGCCGTGGGGATCCGACGCGCCTCGTTCTGCAAGCCGTCGCGCGGGCCCACCTCGAAAATCTCGACCCGATCACCCATGGCGCGCGGCCCCCCTTCCATGTGCCCCAAATATCCTCGCCGAAGGCATCCTCACTCTGCCTCTGGCACAGGGTAGAAGTCTTTCGCGTAGAAGGTCTGCGGCCCTTCGATCTCAGCCGCCGCTTGGAAGGCCGGCCGCGCCTGCAACCGCGCCCAATAGGCCCGCAATTCGGCAAACGGCTCCATATCCATGTAGAACGGCGCGGCGAAAAGGTTGAAGCCCAGCATCGTATCTGCCGCCGAGAAACCTGATGGAAGCAGGTACTCCCCCGCGATCATCCCCTCCAGCCCCGCCAACGTCCCTTTCAGGCGCAGGGTGTTCAGCTTCACAACGGCGGGCGAGGGCTTGGCCGGAGGCCGCAGGAACAGGTGGTTGAGGTTCAGCTGCTCGATCAGGGAGGCCATGGTCTCCGCAAATCCCAGCGCCTCCAGGTAAGCCACGCGGTCCGTTTGCCCAGGCTCCCGCCCGAACCCGAACTCCCGTCGCGTCTCGCATAGATATTGCAAGATGGCCGAACTCTCGAAGATCGTGCGCCCGTCGATCTCCAGCGCCGGAATGCGGCCGGCGGGTGAGCGGTCTTTGAGCCCGGGCTCCTGCATCTTCCGCGTGCCGATCTCGTAGAGTTCCAATTCCGGGGTGATCCCCATCTCCTGCAACAGCCACAGCACCCGGAACGATCGGCCCCAGGGGACATGGTGCAACCGAACGACGTCACTCATCCCTCCTCCTCCAGCACGATCAGCGGCGCGCCCGCGTCGACCTGGGCACCCGCCTGCGTCAGCACCTCCGCGACCACGCCGTCCCGTCCCGCCTTGAGCACGTGTTCCATCTTCATCGCCTCCAGGATCGCCAGCCGGTCGCCGGTTTGCACCTGCGCGCCCGCCGCCACGAAGACCGCCTTCACCAGCCCCGGCATGGGCGCCTCGATCCGGCCCGCTGCGGCGCCCGCGCTGCCCGCCACGTCCAGCGGGTCGGGCAGCGTGAAGTGGTAATTGTTGCCCCAGAAGACCGAGAGACCCGCTTCGTGGCGCACCACGTCCGCCGGGACCGGCGCGCCGTCCACGGCCCAGCCATCCGGCCCGAACGACACTTCGTGTTCGCCGCCGTCGTTCCGTGTCACCAGGGCGCGTCCCGGCCCGGTCACGGCAACCTTCAAAAGCTCCACATCCTCCCCGCGGGCCAGCGCGACCTGCTGCACCATCGGGTCCCACAACGTGAAGCCCTGCACCGGTCCACCGTCCAGACCCATCGCGCCGATCGCCGCGATGGACCGGCACCGGGAACACGGCTCGGGCTGCGCTGACAGCGCCTCGATATCGCGGTCGATCAGGCCTGTATCGACCTCACCTCGCCCGAACCCATCGTGGCGCGCCAGCGCCCGCAGAAAGGCGAGGTTCGTGACAGTCCCGGCGACCTGCGTCTCCGACAAAGCCTGTTCAAGGCGTCCCAACGCGATCTCCCGCGTGGCCCCATGGACGATCAACTTGGCGATCATGGGGTCGTACCACGGGCTGATCTCGTCTCCGGGCCGCACACCGGTATCGGCCCGTGCGCCGCCGGGAAATTGCAGATGCGCCAGCCTGCCGGTCGCGGGCAGAAACCCTTTCGGCACATCCTCGGCGTAAAGCCGCGCCTCGAAGGCATGGCCGTTGATAGCAAGATCGCCCTGTCGCATCGGCAACGGCTCACCCGCCGCCACCCGCAACTGCCATTCCACCAGATCGACGCCGGTAATGGCCTCCGTCACCGGATGCTCCACCTGCAACCGGGTGTTCATCTCCATGAAATAGAACCGGTCCGCGCGCAGCCCGTCGGAGGCGTCGACGATGAACTCCACCGTGCCCGCGCCCTTGTAGCCGATGGCCTCCGCCGCGCGCACGGCGGCGCTGCCCATCGCCTCCCGCATCTCCTCGGTCATGCCGGGTGCGGGCGCCTCCTCGATCACCTTCTGGTGACGCCGCTGAAGCGAGCAATCGCGCTCGAACAGATGCACCGCCTTTTCCCCGTCACCGAACACCTGCACCTCGATATGGCGCGGTGTGGCCACGAATTTCTCGATCAGAACCGCGTCGTTACCGAACGCGGTCGCCGCCTCCCCCCGCGCGCTGTCAAGCGCGTCGGCGAAATCCTCCGCCCGGTCCACGCGGCGCATTCCCTTGCCGCCGCCGCCCGCGACCGCCTTGATCAGCACCGGATAGCCGATCTCCGCGGCGCGTTCGGCCAGCCGCTCCTGGGACGCACCGTGATAGCCCGGCACGACGGGTACGCCCGCCTCCTCCATCAACGCCTTTGCCGCATCCTTCAGCCCCATGGCGCGGATCGCATCGGCCCCCGGCCCGATGAAGACCAATCCCGCCGCCTCCACGGCTTCGACGAAATCCGGGTTCTCGCTCAGGAAGCCATAGCCCGGGTGGATCGCCTCCGCGCCCTTCTCGCGCGCCAGCGCGATGATCGCATCGCCGCGCAGGTAGCTGTCGGCGGGCTTCGGCCCCCCGATCCGTACCGCGTCATCTGCCAGTGCCACATGCCGCGCATGCGCGTCGGCGTCGGAATAGACGGCCAGCGTGCGCACGCCCATCGTGCGGGCCGTGTCGATGACGCGACACGCGATCTCACCCCGGTTCGCAATCAGGATTTTCTTAAACATCGCGGGCTCCCCCCGGCAAAAGCCGCTCGAAACGGTGGCGGTAGATCAGGTTGGGGCGCACGCCGTCCGCCCAATAGAAGCAAACCGGCAGCATCAGCGCCATCAGGACCGGGCTCAAGGTCACGACAGCCGCAAGGCCGGCGCCGAAGACCATCGGATAGGCCACGGGTTGCCGAGCCAGGATCGGCCAGATCGGCAGCGCAAAGACGGCAGCAAGCGCCCATTCCCACGGCGCGGCCAGACCCAGTGCCAGGTCGAAGATCACAAGGGCCGTTGCAAGTGCAAAAGCCGCAGCGCTGGCCCAAAGCCCGAAGGACAGGCGGTTCAACGGATGCCCCGCCACGTAATCCGCCCCGGTGAACACCCATTCGCATTCCCGAATGCCTCGGCCCCTAGCGGCCAGCCGCGCGGCGCGGCCCGCCCCCCACGTCCGCCCGATGCGCGTGGCCGCGAAACACGCGGTCCAGACCAGAAGCGTGCAGCCGATCATGACCGGCCATAATGGGAAGGTCACCGCGACGAGGAGGCCGCCGGCAATCCAAAAAAACCAGATCACCAAGAACCCCGCCCACTTCCCCACGCGCCCGATCAGAACCAGCAAGGCTGCCGCGATCGACGTGGCCCCGGCGACCTGCGCGCCAACCGGCTCCATCCACAACGCCAGGGCGCCGAGCGCACCCGGAAGACAGAAATACAGGCGCAGCGCCAGCGAAACCCTACCCGGCATCATCCACCGCCCCCAGATCCTCGACCACGTCGAACCGCTCCCAGATCAGCTCCATTTCCGGGTCGAAAATCCCCGCGCGCCGGTAGTACCGCTCGTGCCCCTCTCGCCACCCGGCCAATGTCTCGTCCTCGCCTTCGGCCAACGCCATCTCCTCGCGCATGTCGCAAAACCGCACCAACCGCAGCTCCACCGTCCGCGTCACCAGCGCCGGCCGTCCGTCGAATGTCGTGGCGATGTCATGACGCCCGATCCCGGGCAGGGCCTCGCGCCCCGCCGTCACGTCCGCCACCGCGCAGCAGGTCGCGCGCTTGGCACCTGAGCGCACCAGTGCCAGCAACTCCGCCGACAACCGCGCGCTGTCCCCGAACACATAGGTCGCGGCACCCGGATACCGGCTCTGCAAATCCTCCATCATCGCACGCCCCTCTTCCATGTGCCGGAAATATCCCGGGGAGCGCGAGGGGCTGGCCCCTCGCCTGTCTCCACCCGGGACCCGGGCTTGAGGCTACATCCTGAACAGGCCAAAGCGCGTCTCCTCGATCGGTGCGTTCAACGCCGCCGCCAAACTCAATCCCAGAACCTCGCGGGATTTTCGCGGGTCCACCACCCCGTCATCCCAAAGCCGCGCGGACGCGTAGAGCGGGTGCGATTGTTCCTCGAACATATCAATCGTCGGCTGCTTGAACGCCGCCTCGGCTTCCGCCGACCAATCCTCCCCCGCCTTCTCCATCGCGGCCCGCTTCACCGTCGCCAGGACGCCCGCCGCCTGCGCGCCGCCCATCACCGATATCCGGCTGTTCGGCCAGGACCACAGGAAGCGCGGGGAATACGCCCGCCCCGCCATCCCGTAATTGCCCGCCCCGAAGGAGCCGCCCACCAGCATCGTCACCTTGGGAACGGCGGTCGTCGCCACAGCCGTGACCATCTTGGCCCCATGCCTTGCGATGCCCTCATTCTCGTATTTCCGCCCGACCATGAAGCCCGTGATGTTTTGCAGGAAGACCAGCGGGATCTTCCGCTGAGAGCATAATTCCACGAAATGCGCCGCCTTCTGTGCGGCCTCGGAAAACAGCACGCCGTTGTTGGCGACGATCCCCACGGGCAATCCCAACACCTCGGCGAAGCCGCAAACGATCGTCTCGCCAAACCGCGCCTTGAACTCGTCGAAATAGCTATCATCGACCACGCGCGCGATCACCTCGCGGATGTCGTAGGGGGTGGTCAGGGCCGCTGGCACCACGCCAAGCAACTCCTCGGGATCATAGGCCGGGGGCCGCCCGCCAAGCGTCACGCCGTAGTCTTCCCCGAACCCGTCCAAGGACCCCACGGCCCGCCGCGCCAGGGCCAACGCATGGGCATCGTCCTCCGCCAGGTAATCCGCCACGCCGCTGAGCCGCGTATGCACATCCCCGCCGCCCAGATCCTCGGAGGTCACGACCTCCCCCGTCGCCGCCTTCACCAGCGGCGGGCCGGCCAGGAAAATCGTGCCCTGCTCCTTGACGATGATCGTCACGTCGCTCATCGCGGGCACATAGGCACCCCCCGCCGTGCACGAGCCCATCACGACGGCAATCTGCGCAATTCCCTTCGCGCTCATCCGCGCCTGATTGTAGAAGATCCGCCCGAAATGATCGCGATCCGGGAACACCTCATCCTGGTTGGGCAGGTTCGCCCCGCCGCTATCCACAAGGTATACACAGGGTAGTCCACATTCCTCGGCGATCTCCTGCGCCCGCAAATGCTTCTTCACGGTGATTGGGTAGTACGTGCCGCCTTTCACCGTCGCGTCGTTGCACACGACCATCACCTCGCGCCCATGCACACGGCCCACTCCGGCCACGACACCGCCGCACGGCGCCGCGCCCTCGTACATCCCGTGCCCGGCCGTTGCGCCGACCTCCAGAAACGGAGAGCCCGGATCGAGCAAATTGGCCACCCGCTCCCGCGGCAGCATCTTGCCCCGGCTGACGTGGCGCTCCCGGGAGCGCGCGCCGCCCCCCGCCGCCGCCATCTCCGCCGCCTCGCGCACGACGCGCAGCGCTTCCAGATGCGCCTCTCGATTGGCGCGGGCCTCGTCTGAGCCTGCAAGGAAGGATGATTTCAATCTCATCGGATCAACTCCAGATCAATCGGCCCGTGGCCTTCCAACGGCACAGCCCCGTCGCGGCGCGCCATGCGCCACACTGCATAGGCATCTTCCAGCGCCATACCTTCAGACACGACGGCGCAATACCGCGCCCGGTCCTCTTCGCCCATATGCGCGCAGTCGGCCTCATCGGCGGGGGATGCGGCCCGCGCCTGCGCCTCCCCATAGGCCGCCACCTGCGCGGCGTCTTCGTTTTCCAGAGCGTCCGGCACCTGTGCCACGATGTCAGCGCGCGCCCCGCGCATCCAATCCGCCAGGTCGACAAGGCACGCCGCGCCGTCGACCTCGCGCTCGCAGATCGCCATCGCAAGACCCAAGCACTCGAACGTTGCGGTGGAATAGACCTGCTCCAGCGCCTCAACGTCGCTCGGGTCGAGCGTGTCGGTGAGGCTCTGCTCGAAGGCGGCATCGCCAAGCTCAAGGCACGCCTCCGCCGCTGCGACCGCGCCGGACGCCTCGCCCTGCGCCTGCGCAAATGCGGCCCACGGCATCAATGCCAGGGCGACGGCGCAACTTGTGGCCACCACCTTACCCCTCATCACGGATGTCGAGATCACTCAGCGCCTCCCAATCCAACGGGCCAGCTACTCCCATCAGCCGCGCAACCTGCCAGGCCCACACCGCATTCTCGAACGCCAGCGCCTCCTGGAACGACCGGCACCACAGCATCCGGCGGTAATCCCAGCCCGCGCAATCGTCGCCCGCATTCGTCCCGTGGGCCAACGCCCAGACCCGGCCATAAAGCGGCGACAGCGCCAGCCCAGCGACCTCTTCCGGGTCCGGTAGATGGCCGCGCATATCCGCGGCCCGCGCCGCGAACGCATCGCGCAACCGGCGTTGACAGATCAGGGAATTGTTCGAATCCTGGCAGATCCCCATCGCCAGATATCCGCAATGCTGCACCCAATGCACATTGAGCGCATCCAGCGGAACCGTCACGCCATAGCCCGGCAGGCCCATCAATCGCGTCTCGAAAGCCTCCATCTGCTCCGGCAGACATTGCCCAAACCGTGGCGTCGAAGGCGCGCCGTCGGCCCAATCCTGCGCCGCGAGTGGACCCGCCAGCAGCGTCAGCACGAGCGCAAGAAGCCTCACCGCCATGCGCCCGCCTCCACGACGCCGACGACGCGGGCGACCTGCCACAGGCTTGCCGCATCACCCAGATGTTCCAGCATGGCATCGGGCGCGCACCCATCGCAGCCCTCCGTTACCCGCGTCCAGAGCTGGGGATAAAGCCCGTCGGACCATGGCGGGAAGCGCCCGCTCACATCCGCCGGAACGGGAACCGCCGCGAACCGTGCCGCCTGCGCCCGCATCTCGTCCGCGGCCTCGGACCGACAGGCCTCCTCCGCCCCGCATTGCAGCAGCGCGATGCCGCCGCAATCGCCGACCTCGCGGCCGCGCACCAGGTCGAAATTCGGCGCCGCCTGGGCGTTCAATGCCGCGCTCAGCCGCACTTCAAAGGCTTCCATCGCTCCGTTCACACACGTCTCCATCCCTTGCGCGCCCGCGTGACCACTCGGGGCCGCCGCAACGCCGATGACAAGGGACGTGACCAATCTCACGCCCGGTACTCCGGATTTTCGTAATCGAACCGGCACCCCGCCTTCCAGGCGCGCCGGTCATTACCCTCGTTCGGCAATCCGCCCGCCTCTTTCAGCAGCCGCGCCATGTGCATGAGGTTCCACGACATGATGGTCGTGTTGCGCTGGGTGAAATCGTTGCCGAACCCGATCTTGCCGCCCTCCCCGTCATCGTCGCCATAGGACGGTCCCGGCCCGGCCTCCCCGATCCAGCCGCAATCGGCCTGGGGCGGGATCGTCACGCCCAGATGGCTCAGCGCGTAGCCGATGGTCATTGCCGCGTGCTTCACCCCGTCTTCATTGCCCGTGACCACGCAGCCGCCGACCTTGCCGTAGTAAATGCTCTGCCCCTTGTCGTTCAGCTCTCCGGACATGCCATAAAGCCGCTCGATCAGCACGCGGCAGAGGCTCGATTCCTCGCCCAGCCACAGGGGCGTGCCCACGACGATGATGTCGGCCTCCAGCACGATCTCCCAGATCTGCGGCCAGTCATCGGCGGCCCAGCCATGCTCCTTCATGTCCGGGTAGACGCCCGGCGGGATCTGGTGGTCGAGCATGTGGATATGGGTGACGGTGACGCCATTCTTTTCAAGGATGCCCGCGCTGGCATTCAGCAGCAACTGGGTGTGGCTCTCCGCCGATTGCCGCTTGAGCGATGTGTTGAAATAGACCGCTTTCAGATCGCTGAAATCACTCATGTCTCGTCCTCCCCGAAGATCACCTCATCGTCGACCGGAACACCTGCCCGGTCCACCGCCTGATACCACGCCTCCGACCCTTCGCGCTCGCAAATCACGATCAGCCACACATTCTCGACACCGGCAGGCACCCCATAGCAATCGGTCAGGTCGCCGCCGGTCTCCGCGACATAAGCCGCCGCCTGGGCGTCGATGACTTCCGTCTCGCTCGGTGGTGCCGACCGCAGGCCAAGGAACAGGCCCAAGGCACCCGCAACGGCAAGCAACCCGGCAAGCGGCAGGGCGATCTGGCGCATCATCTCGCTATTTCCCCGTGCCGATGGATCGCGCGCCCTCCCGATCCGCCACGTCCAAAGGTGCCTGCGCGTGTCGTGCGCTGCCCCGCGCGCTCACCCACCACGGCGCAGCAGTATCGTGGAGCCATGTGGTCGCCTCCCATCCCAAGGCCCTGCACCCGTTTGCAATCCCGGACCATTCGCGCATGGCCGTCATCAAGCACCGCTGCAACGCCGCACGCGGATGGTGGGCCACATCAGCCGCCGCTCTCTTCACCCTGGCCGAAGAACGCCCGGGACGTCGGCATCGCGCGGCAAGTGCCGCGTCGCGTCCAGCCATCTCGGTCTTCACATCATCCCCATCAATTCGCGGCCCACCAGCATGCGCCGGATCTCGGACGTCCCTGCGCCGATCTCCATCAGTTTCGCATCCCGGAACATACGGCTGACCGCGGAATCGTTCATGAACCCAGCGCCCCCCATCGCCTGCACGGCCTGGTGCGCCACCTTCATCCCCTCCTCGGAGGCATAGAGCACACAGGCCGCCGCATCCTGCCGCGTCACCTGCCCTCGATCACACGCCTTGGCGACCTCGTAGGCATAGGCCCGCGCCGAGTTCATCGAGGCATACATGTCCGCGATCTTGCCCTGCATCAGCTGGAAGTCTCCGATGGGCCGCCCGAACTGCTTCCGCTCCTTAAGGTACGGCATCACCTCGTCCAGGCACCCGGCCATGATCCCGATATTCACACCGCTCAGCACCACACGCTCGTAATCGAGGCCCGACATCAAAACGGCCACCCCGCGCCCCTCTTCGCCCAACACGTTCTCGAACGGCACTTCCACATCTTCAAAGATCAGCTCGGCGGTGTTCGAGCCGCGCATCCCCATCTTGTCGAAATGGGGGGAGGTCGAAAAACCCACCATCTCTTTTTCTATAAGAAAGGCGGTGATCCCCTTGCTGCCCGCCGCAGGGTCGGTCTTTGCATAAACCACCAGCGTGTCCGCATCCGGACCGTTGGTGATCCAGTACTTCGTCCCGTTCAGCACATAGCGATCGTTGCGTTTTTCGGCGCGGAGCGACATGGACACCACGTCCGATCCCGCCCCGGCCTCGCTCATTGCAAGCGCGCCCACATGGTTGCCGGAGACCAGGCTCGGCAGGTATTTCGCCTTCTGTTCCGGCGTCCCGTTCAGCTTGATCTGGTTCACGCAGAGGTTGGAATGCGCCCCGTAGCTAAGGCCGATCGACGCTGATACTCGGGAGATTTCCTCGACCGCGACCGTGTGGGCAAGATACCCCATGCCCGCCCCGCCATAATCCTCGTCCACCGTGATGCCCAGAAGCCCCAGCTCCCCCATCTCGGACCACAGCTCGTTGGGGAATGCATTGTCGCGGTCCGTCTTCGCGGCCAGCGGCTTGACCCGCTCCTGCGCCCAGGAATGCACCATGTCGCGAAGTGCGGCGACATCCTCGCCCAGATCAAAATTCATCGAACCCAGAAACATCGCCACGCCTCACGTCAAGAATTGAACACTTGTTCATTTAACGCCGGAAGGCGTCTGAGTCAAAGCCCCCGCTTGACTTGCCGCCATCCGATCATCCCTATTCCCACCATGGCCTTGTCGCAGGAATTTCTCCACCTCGTCGTGTTGGAGCGTCACAGCGCCCACCGCCGCAAACGGTTTGCGGGATAGCCGGAGCCTTTGCTCCAGCCCTTCCCAGAATTCAAACCCGGAGACCTCCCATGACGGATTTCAACGAGATCCCCGTTCTCGACATCGCGCCGCTCATCAACGGCGACGACACGACCGCCCTCGCCACTGCCTTCGCCAAGGCCTATGGCGAGACCGGCTTCGCCTACATCATCGGCCACGGCATCGACCCCGATTTGCGCGCTGCCATCTTCGAGGCGTCAAAGCGATTTCACGCCCTGCCCGATGCCGCCAAGCAAGCCCTCACCATCGACCATACCCATCGCGGCTACATCGCGATCAACACGTCGACCGATGTGACGTCAGACCTGGCCGAAGTCACCAAGCCCAATCAATCCGCATCCTTCATGATGATGCGCGAAGACGCCGTCCACGATCCGGCGATCTACCTCTCCGGTCCAAACAAATGGCCCGACCTTCACGGCTTCCGTGCAACCTGCGAGACCTATGCGCAGGCCATGACCGGTCTAGGCCGTCGGCTCATGTCGCTTGCCCTTCAAAGCATCGACGCGGATCAGACCTTCCTTTCCGCCTTCGACACGCCCACCATTTGGCTTCGCCTGCTGCACTACCCGCCGCAATCGCCTCAGGCGCCCGAGGATCTCTTCGGCTCCGCCCCCCACAAGGATTTCGGTTGCCTCACCCTTTTGGCGCAGGATGACGTGGGCGGGCTTCAAGTGCAGACGCCATCGGGCGATTGGGTCGATGCCCCGCCCCGCGAAGACGCCTTCATCGTCAATGTCGGCGACATGTTGCACCGCCTGTCAAACGGGCGCCTGATCTCCACGCCGCACCGCGTCATCAACACGTCCGGGCGGGAGCGCTACTCCGTACCCTTCTTCTTCGACCCGCATGTTTCAACCACCATCGCACCCCTCGTCGGTCGGCCAAAATTTGAGCCGCTCAAGTTCGGCGACTTCCTGCGCCATGAACTCGAAGCCTCTTACGACGTTCACAATCCCGACAGCCCCGATTGACGCGCCCATCCCATGCGGGCTCAATGGCCCGCATGGCTGACAAACCGTTCCGCTTCTTCGACAACCGCCTGAAATACCTCACCTTCGTGAACACCACGAACGAAAAATGGCGCATTTCCGAGCGTGTCATGGAAGAGATCGCGCAGATCACGCCGCGTCCTCCCGCCCTGCGCGTGTTCGATGCGGGGATGGGCGACGGCACCGTTCTGGCCAACACGATGCGGGCGCTGCATCAGCGCTTTCCCACGATCCCGCAATACATGGTCGGCAAGGAAATCAGCCTAGAGGATATCCGGCTGAGCCTCGAAAAACTGCCCGACCGTCTGGTCGAACACCCCGCCGCGATCGTTGCCATGACAAACCTTTTCTATGCCGAGGCTCCCTGGCTCACACCCAACACGCCCGCGGATGTGACGTGGAAATTCGTGGCCCTCGACGGTCAGTCCTCCATCGGGTTCCAGGAACAACTCCGCGATCTCGACCCGTTCCTTGTCAAGAACTGGCAGGTCAAATCCTCCCCAAAAACCGGCAACCCACTTTACGTCACGCCCACCGTTCTGGTCGTCTACCGCGCCGATCATGCGTTTCTGTTGGACAATGTCATCCCCCGCGAAGGCGCGACCGCGGCGAACTACGACCTGATCCTCGCCTCCCAACCCTGGCGTGCCCGCACGCCTGCCCCGCTCAAGGCCAGGTCCATCCTCGCCCCCCTCGCCCGCGCGCTGGCCCCCGGTGGCCGGATGCTCACCGTACAGAGCGCGGGCGGCGACCCGGCGGAGGAGATCGTCAACGCCATCTGGCCCGACATCGACCTCTTCCCGGTCAACCGCTACGACCTGATCGCCGCGCTGAAGGACGAACTCGGCCCCGAAACCGCACACTACGACCTCACCATCCCCTCCGGCGGCGACGCGCTTCTTTCCTACCGCATGCACACCCTGCCCGAGGAGGTCGGACCCTCCATCGGCACCTCCACCCTCTCCGCCGCATGGAACGCCGCAACCTACGTGGCCCAAATCGACGACCAGCTTCTGGAAGAGGTCCAAGGCTCCACCCGCCATTTCGACATCACCGCCGACATCCTGCACAAATACGGCGGCCTGTGGTTCAATGATGAGGCGTTTACGGTGACGCGAAACGCGTAGACCGGCTGCAACCCAACTTCCGTCGCAACCCGAACGTGCGACCCCGGAACTGCAAGCGCCCCATACTTCCGACTGTGCGCATCAGCCCCCTTGACGCCACCTATCACGCATCGTCATGCCCCGCCCCCTTGCGCTCCCGCGCCAAGGGCCGCACCCTCATACGCAAACCGGAGGGTCCCATGCTCGATTTCCACATCTACGACGTCTTCACCGACACGCCGTTCACTGGCAATCCGCTCGCCATCGTCGAACGCGCGGACGGCCTCACGACCGCGCAGATGCAGACCATCGCGCGGCAGTTCAATCTGTCCGAGACCATATTCGTCCAGACCCCCGGCGACCCCGCCCACACCGCCAAGGTCCGTATCTTCTTCCCCACCGCCGAGATCCCCTTCGCGGGCCATCCCACCATCGGCTGCGCGCTGCACTTGGCGAACGGCGCGCCCGATGTGACCCTTGAGGAAGTCGCGGGCCTTGTCCCCGTGACCATCTCGGACGGCCTTGCCGAATTCACCGCCCCCAAGCTGCCGACACCGCGCCCGGCCCCTGACCGCGCCACGGTCGCCGCCGCCATGGGCCTGACCGCGTCCGACCTCGCCGCCACGCCCGTCGGCCATTTCGAGGGCGGCCCCTCCTTCGTCTATGCCGAGCTGGCCGACCTCGACCGTCTCGCCCGCGCCTGGCCCCGGGAGCCCGCCTTCACCCGGATGTCCGAAGCCGCCGGCGGCACCGGCGGGCTCTACGCGTATGTCCGCACCGGCTCCGACAGCATTCAGGCCCGCATGTTCGACCCGCCCGCGGGCATCATGGAAGATCCCGCCACCGGCTCCGCAACCGCCCTTTTCGCCGGACAGCTCAATGCCACCGGTCACTTACCGGATGCGGGCACCACCACGATCCACCTCAACCAGGGCGTCGAAATGGGCCGCCCCTCCGCCCTGCGCCTGACCATCGACACACGCGATGGCGCGCTGACCGCGATCCGTGTCGCGGGTCGGGCGGTCAAAATCGCCCAAGGCCAGATCCGCATTCCCTGACCCTGATCTTCCATGTGCCGAAAATATCCCGGGGGAGTCGCCCTCGGGCGACGGGGGCAGCGCCCCCAGGAAGTAAGGCTTCCCCCACTCGCGCCGCCACCGGCCGAGGCCCATACTCTCCCCATTGATTAAGGAGATTTCCCATGGGCCTTTCGCTCGGTTTCGCCGTGGCGCTCGTCGTGGCGGTCGGTGCCGCACTCGCCATGCAAGCCCCGATCAACGCGGTCCTTGCCCGCGAAATGGGCGATCCGACCGCCGCCGCCGCCATTTCCTTCGCCGTGGGCTTCCTCGTCCTCGCCGCCTTGGCCTGGTACAAGGGTACCGCCGCCTCCTCCATCGCCGCACTCTCGAACGTGCCGTGGTGGGCGCTGATGGGCGGTGTGCTGGGCGCGATCTGGGTCTGGGCCGCGATCTGGTCGGTCCCGCGCCTGGGCGTCGTGACGATGTTCGGCGCGATGATCCTGGGCCAGCTCCTGGCCGCCATCATCCTCGACGCCCGTGGTGCCTTCGGAATGGAGGCGCGGCCCATCGACCTCAGCCGCATCATGGCCATCGCGATGGTCGCGGGCGGGGTCGTGCTGTCTAGGGCCTGAAACATACGGGACGGCGGGAGGGGCGATGTCCGCGATCTTTTGCAAGGCAAAAGACGCGAACGAGCGTCTCCCACCGGCCTTTCCATCCCGGCAAGCGCGCCATATATCCATCCCATGTTTGTCGACCTTCTCAAGCGCCTCACGGCCCCCGAACCCGAAGCCCTCCCCTTCGACGATGCCCGCCTTGCGCTGGCGGCCCTGCTCGTGCGCATCGCCCGCTCCGACGGGGATTATGCCCGGGTCGAGGCCGAAAACATCGAACACATCCTCAAGCACCGCTACGCGATGTCCGATCTCGAAACGGCCGCCCTGCGCCAGGAAGCCGAGGCGTTGGAGGCCGAGGCGCCCGATACCGTCCGCTTCACGCGCGCCATCAAGGATGCCGTCCCCTATGACGACCGCGTTGGCGTGATCGAGGCGATGTGGGCCATCGTGCTGGCCGACGGCACGCGGGACGAGGAGGAAGACGCCCTTCTCCGCCTCGTGGCCCCGATGCTCGGCGTGAATGACCGCGACAGCAACCTCGCCCGGCAGCGGGTCGAGCGGGCATGATCGCAAGCCTTCCGATGTACCTGCGCCCGGAGACGCGGGGCGCGCTGGACATCTTCTGGAACCTCACCGCGCAAGGCCTGCGCGCGCGTGGCATTTCGGCCCCGGACAGGCTTTCCCACGACGCACCCGTCGTCGAATGCTGGGGCCGGGACGACCTTGTCCTGGGCCAGATCTGCAACCTGCCCTACCGCGCTCGGTTCCGCGACACGGTCACACTCATCGGGGCGGCGGATTTCGGGCTGCCCGGTGCGGGGCCGGGGCAATATCTCTCCCACATCGTCGCGCGTGCGGGCGATCCCCGCCCGACCCTCGATGATTTCGACGGTGCCCGCTTCGCGCTCAACGGTTTCGACAGCCATTCGGGATGGGCCTCCCCGTGGATGTCATTCGAGCGCCTCAACCTCTCGCCATCTTCCTTCCACGTCACCGGCGCACACCGCGCCAGCGCGCGGGCCGTGGCGGAGGATCGGGCGGATTTCGCATCTATCGACGCGCAAAGCTATGCCCTGATGGACCGCTGGGACCCCGCCCTTACCGCAGGCCTGCGGATCGTTGCGGATACCGATCCCAGCCCGGGCATCAGCTTCATTACCGCCGGGAAAGTGGACCCCGCCCCCTATCGGGCCGCCCTGCAAGACGCGCTCTCCGCCCTGCCCGAGGACGCGCGCGACACGCTCATGCTGCGCGCCATCGTGCCCCTGCCCGAGGCCGCGTATACCGACTTGCCGATCCCGCCCCAGCCCGCTTGCCCATTGCCTGCCTAGGCCATTCCGGGCACAAGGTCTGAAACGATCAGGGAAACGCGCGGTGGACAGCAACCAACCCCCCGTCATCGACATAAGGGGCCTGCACAAGAGCTTTGGCGCACTGGACGTGCTCAAGGGGGTTGATTTGGCGGCCCGGGCAGGTGATGTCGTCTCCCTCATCGGGTCCTCGGGCTCCGGCAAATCCACGCTTCTGCGTTGCGCCAACCTTCTGGAGGACAGCCAGCAGGGCGAGATCCTGTTCGAAGGGGAGCCGGTCAAGTGGAAAGGCACCGGCCACGCCCGCCGCCCCGCCGACGCCGCGCAGGTTCGCCGCATCCGCACCAACCTCTCCACGGTGTTTCAGAGCTTCAACCTCTGGTCCCACCTGACGATCCTGCAAAACGTCATGGAAGCGCCCGTCACCGTTCTGGGTAAGGACCGGGCCGAGGTCGAGGACCGCGCCCGCACCCTTCTGGACAAGGTGGGGATCGGGGCGAAATGCGACGCCTGGCCGTCAGAGCTCAGCGGCGGGCAACAGCAACGCGCCGCGATCGCACGCGCGCTCTGCATGGAGCCCCGCGCGCTTCTCTTCGATGAGCCGACCTCTGCCCTCGACCCTGAGCTGGAGCAGGAGGTCATCCGCGTGATCCGGTCCCTCGCCGAAGAGGGGCGCACCATGATCCTCGTCACCCACGACATGCGTATGGCCCGCGACCTGTCCTCCCATGTCGTGTTTCTGCATCAGGGTCTGGTGGAGGAGCAGGGCCCGCCTGCCGCTCTGTTTGGCAACAACGCGACCTCCGAACGCCTGCGCCAATTCCTCAGCCATTCCGAAACCGCCTGACATGACCGACGCCCAGGACGGCCAGCACCTGCGCGGCATCGTCCTGATGGTCGTGGCCATGCTGACCGTGCCGCTGGCCGATGGCATCGCCAAGGCGCTGTCCGACAGCCTGTCACCGCTCTTCATCTCCTGGGCGCGTTACGCCGTCGCGGCCTGCATCGTCGTGCCGCTTGCCGCTTTGCGCCTCGGGCCGCGCCACGTTTTCCCGCGCGAGGACCTGGCGGCGCACACCCTGCGTACAATGTTTCTTGTCGCGGCCATGACGCTCTACTTCGTGGCCATCGCGCGCCTGCCGCTGGCCACCGCGATCACCGGCTATCTCGTGGGCCCCGTCATCGCCGTGTTCCTGTCCGTCGCGTTTTTCGGGGAGCCGATGACCCGCGCCAAGGGCCTCAGCCTGGTGCTGGGATTGGCAGGCACCCTGGTCATCCTGCGCCCGGGCAGCGACATTTCGCTCGACATGCTGCTGGCGCTGGGTTCCGGCGCGCTCTTCGCGTGCTACCTGATCGCCACCCGCCGTGCCGCCGCGCGAACCGACCCGTTCCAGACGTTGGCCTTCCAATGCACCCTCGGCGCGCTTCTTCTGACGCCCCAAGCCGTGTTCACCGCCACCCCCGTCCCTGCGACCCTCTGGCCCATGATCGCGGCCATCGGCGCGCTGTCTGTCATCGTCCACATGCTGACGATCCTCGCCGCGCGCCTGACGGAGGCCTCCACCCTCGCCCCGCTGGTCTATGTGGAGCTTCTGGGCAGCGTCCTCGTCGGCTTCCTGTGGTTCGGTGATTTGCCCGGCCCCGCCATCGTGATCGGTGGCGCGCTGATCGTGGGCGCGGGCCTCGTCCTGCTGCGCCGCCCCGCCACCGCCACCGTCCGGTGACACGGCATCTTGCCCTCCCCTCCATTTCCACTATCAATCAATGCCATCACCACACCCCCGCCACCGACAAAACAGCGGGGGGTGTCAACATGGAGAACCCGATGAAAAAGATCATCCTGACCACAACCGCGCTGGCCCTCACGGCCGGCATGGCCTTCGCCGACGCCCATTCCGTGGTGCGCATGGGCACCGAGGGCGCCTACCCTCCCTACAACTTCATCAACGATGACGGCGAAGTCGACGGGCTGGAACGCGCGCTGGGCGATGAGCTGTGCGCCCGAGCCGAGCTGACCTGCGAATGGGTCACGAACGAGTGGGATTCGATCATCCCCAACCTGACCTCCGGCAATTACGACACCATCATCGCGGGCATGAGCATCACCGATGAACGCGACGAGGTGATCGACTTCACCCAAGCCTATATCCCGCCCACCCCCTCGCTCTTCATGGGCATGGACCCCGACCTGTCGCTCGACGGCGCGGTCGTCGCGGCCCAGACCGGCACGATCCAGGCCGGCTACCTGGCGGAGCAGGAAGGCGTGACGCTGATCGAATTCGCAACGCCGGATGAGACCGTCGCCGCCGTGCGCAACGGTGAGGCCGATGCCGTCTTCGCCGACAACGACTTCCTGACCCAGATCGCCGATGAGGATGCCGACATGTCGATCATCCTCGACCCGGTCCCCTTGGGCGGCGGTGTCGGCATGGGCCTGCGCGAGGGCGATGAGCTGATCGAAGCCTTCGACGCGGCGATCACCTCCATGAAGGAAGACGGCTCGCTCAATGCGCTCCTGATCGAGTGGTTCGGCGAGGACACCCAGACCTGGTAAGGGTCTGATCCGTCACGGAAACAGAAGCGCGGGCGGCACCAGCTGGCCCGCGCTTTTCGTTTAGGCCCGGGAATGGGCAATCGCGCAAAGGTTCCACCTCCCGGATCGCGCGCCACGGCGCACGGAGCATTTCAGAGGGCCGTGGCCCCGTTCCGCAGGCAGGTCTTCGCACCTTCATAGATCTCATCGACGATATCCGCCGCCGGCATGACCTCGCGCACCAGCGACACGCCTTGGCCTGACCAAAGCGACATCGCTGCCACGTCGCCACTTGTGCCGGGCATCGGCGTGTAGCTCTGGTAGCGAAGGACGGGATCGCCGTTGGGCCGCTGCCCGATCCGCTCCCCTTCCCCCGGCCTGTTGCCAGGCCCGGAACACCCTGCGTCAAGCCAAGCCCGCGATGTCGAATTGGACAACGCGCGGTGGGGTGCGTCCGGCCATCCGACATCATAGAGATCGTGGGCCCATTGCGTATCGGCCTCGGTCGCGTTGAGGATGCTTTGGCGATACGTGTCGTGGATCGTCGCCTCCGAACTGGCCAACAGGCGCGTGCCGATCCAGACACCCGAGGCACCCAGCATCATGGCCGCGGCCATCCCGCGACCGTCGGCAATGCCCCCCGCGGCAACGACGGGAACGTCGACCGCATCCACGACCGCCGGGACAAGCGCCATGGTCGATACTTGGCCCCAGACATGACCCCCGGCCTCCCATCCCTGGGCGACGATCGCGTCGGCACCGGCATCTGCGGCGATTTCAGCCTCACTCGCTGTCCCGACACTGACCAGAACGATCAGGCCCGCTGCCTTGGCCCGCGCGATGGTCGACGGCTCCATTCCCCAGAACAGCGACACCCCATGCACGCTTTTGGCGATGCACATGTCCAACTGGTCTTCATACGGAAAGGACAGGTTCAGATTGACGGCAAAGTTCCGGTCCGTCCGCGCGCGAAGCTCATCAATACCGTCGCTTACGTAATCTTTCGATCTGCCCCAAAGCGGGATCACACCATAGCCGCCGGCATTGCAAACGGCCGCGACAAGATCAGGACCCGCCGCGCCCGCCATGGGGGCGGACAGGATCGGCTTCTCCACGCCCAAGACGTCAGAAAGACCCGTTTTCAAAGCTTCCCTCCCCGATTTGCGCCCATTGGATGCCCGATCGGTGCATGTGTCAAACAGCGTGCCTGCGGTTGCGCGCGCGCCACGGCGATATGGGAGATCTGGTCGCATCGGCACATGTCGGATCGGGCATGCCGCGCCGGAAGTCACTCCGTCAGGGCGCAACCCCTCTCGGACGCATCCGCGCGTCTCGATCCGCACCTCGCAGCGCCAAGTTTTTACCGCATGGCCGATGTATCCCGCGCCAATGGCGACGTTGGCACAAATGACATTTCAGATTTTCTTCTGGATTTGGGCGATTATGGCCGCGATCTGGGTGACGCTCATCCTGCTCGCGTCCAGCACGGTGGCGCCGATCCTGCCCAATCTGGCTGTTGCGCTTTTGCCTTTGCCAGATGGCAACGACATCGTGTTGGCCGCACCGGAAACCCGCCAGGCCGTGATCTCCGCCTATGTCGAAGAACGATCCCTGATCGAACGCGCGCGCTTTGACCTGCTGACGACCCTTTCAATCGCGCTTGTCCCGCCGCTACTCCTTTCGATCCCCCTTCTTCTGCCCGGTCTCAGGCGGCTCGGCCGGACCAGGCTATTCCGGTCAGTTGGTCGGTTTCGGGGAACGCTCTGGAGCGTTTGGGGCCTCGCCAGCCTGGTCTGGATCGGACTTGTCTGGGCTACGTCCCCGATCCGGCCCACGTTGGAAGATGTCAGACTGCTGGCCTCTGACCCGCGCCCGCAGCTTTCGGGCTTCCTGGCCAACCCTACAGCGACCTGTGAAATCGCAACCATCGACACCTTCCGCCAAAACGTTCTGGGCGATAGGCCGGAGCGTCCTGTCATCCCCGAAGCCCCCCGGCGCCCGGCATTCGCAACGGCGGAGGACTACGCGCGCGCCTTGTCCGCATGGCAGCGGGAGATGCACCTGCACGCGTTCAATACCGGCCTCGATTTTCCCCATCCCGAGACGCTCCTCTGCCAGCCCGGCCCTTACACGGAGGCCGTTGCGGCACATCACACCGCCACCCGACCCTGGCGTGCCGCCACGGCGCGCGTTCATCTTGTCGTCTGGATCGCCCTGCTTCCGCCCCTTGCAGCGCTCGCCCTTGGGCTGCTTCTCCTTTGGTCTCCTTTACGGCGCAAAGCGCAGGCCCCAACAGGTTCAATGTCTTAAGAAATCCCTAACAAGAATTCTTTTTCCGTTTAGCTTCCGATGCTTAACCCCCGGTTGCAAGCGTGCAACCGACCCCACGCAGCACGCGGTCTTCCACCACGGACAGAACCCGCCACCCGCATTTTAGGGCTATCGCCCGCGCCCCTTTCCTCCATAAATACCCAAACCCTCCGCTGCCCCGGACCCGCATGTTCAGCTTCTGCGAAGACCCTTCGACGCTAGAGACCTTCCAATGGTTCTCCTGCTACCTGACGAACGGCGTCCATATGCTGTTCTATCAGAGCTTCCTTGTGGTCTTCGCCCTTCTGGCAATCACCGCACCCTTGTCGCTGGCGATGGGCTTCGGGGCCGCCACCGCATCCCGCTCGCGCCTCTTTCCCCTGCGCCTTCTGGGCAAAGGGTACACATCCATGGTGCGTGGCATCCCGGACATCGTGTTCTTTCTGTTCTTCGTGCTCGTGCTGGACCAGGGCATCGAATATATCCGCCATCTCATCACCTGCCCCGACTGGGATGAGCCGATCCGGCAGGGCGCGAATTTCCTCGTCTGCGATGCCGCCCGCACGCCCCAGGGCAATGCGCCCCAATGGATACACGAGACCTATAATTTCGCGCTCGCGATCTTCACCTACGCCATCGTATTCGGCGCGTTTTGCGGCAACGTCCTTTACGGCGCGATGAACGCTGTCCCGCGCGGGCAATTGGAAACGGCCGAGGCCTATGGCATGACCCGCCGGCAGACCTTCTGGCGCGTGCTGGTGCCGCAGATGTGGATCTACGCCCTGCCCGGGCTTTCGAATATCTGGATGATCCTGATCAAGGCCACGCCGCTTCTGTTCCTATTGGGCATCGAGGACATCGTCTATTGGGCCCGCGAAATTGGCGGGTCGCGAAATTCGCGCTTCGCTTACCCGCATCCCGATTGGCGCTTTTGGTATTTCCTTGCCCTGCTGATCTTCTACCTCGGCTTCACCCGCGTCTCGGAGATTGTTCTTGGCCGCCTGACCCGCCGCCTGTCGCGCGGACAGGCCAGCGCCGTGGGGGCCGCACCATGACCTGTCTGGAGGCGATCAACGCCTATGCCCTGCGCTCCATCGGGATCGGCGAACGGCTCCTGCCGCGCGGCGAGATCGGGATTTGTGAACAGGTGGTCCTGATCGGCTCCGGCATGATCTGGAACGTCTATTTCGGGCTGGTGGCCCTGTCCCTCGGGTTTGTCTTCGCGGTGGCACTCGCCTGCGCCAAGGCCGCCGCCTCACCCTGGGCGCGCAAGCCCGCGGAATGGTTCATCTTCCTGTTCCGGGGCTCACCGCTCTTCATCCAGTTCTTCATGGCTTACGAGGCCTTCGTGATGATCCCGCGTCTCGGCTTCGAGTTCGAGCTGTTCGGTATCGCGATCGAGGCGGAGACGCGCTGGTTTGCCCGCGCCTGGCTCGGCGCGCTCATCGTGCTCTTCCTCAACACGTCCGCCTACGCTGCCGAGATCTTCTATGGCGCATTGCGCGCCGTGCCGCGCGGCGATCTGGAGGCGGCGGATGCCTTTGGCCTCAGCGGTTGGAAGAAGTTCCGGCGGATCACCTTCCCCACTACGATGCGCCTGGCCTGGCCCGCCTATACGAACGAGGCGATCTTCCTGTTCCACGCGACGGCGCTGGTTTTCTTCAGCTCCTTCCCGGCCTTCCAGCAACGCGGGGATGCCCTTTATTACGCATCCTATTTCGCAGAGCGGACGTTCAACCCCTTCATCCCTTATCCCATTGTGGGTGCCTATTTCGTGGTCCTGACCCTTCTGATCATCACGCTGTTCGGTGCGATCAACCGCCGCCTGAACCGTCACTTGCCCAAGGACCGGCGGCGGAAATTGCGCTTGCGGCCGAACCTGATCCGATGAGTGACTTTCTTCTCGAAAACCCGCAGATCAAGTCCATCCGCATGGTGGCCGCCGACCTCAACGGACAGGCGCGCGGCAAGCGGATTGCCCGCCGCTCCGCAGGCAAAGCGATCACCGACGGTACACGGTTTCCCTATTCCGTCCTGAACCTCGACATCTGGGGGGAGGATATCGACGACAGCCCCCTGGTGTTCGAGGCGGGCGATCCGGACGGCATCCTGAAACCGACCGAGCGGGGCTTCGTGCCCGTCCCGTGGCTGGAAACACCGACGGCGCTCCTGCCGATCTGGATGTTCCACGAAGACGGCACCCCGTTCGACGGCGATCCGCGTCACGCGCTGGCCCGTGTGGTCGACCGCTACCGGGCGCGCGGGCTGACGCCCGTGGTCGCGACGGAGCTGGAATTCTACATTATCGACGATAGGGGAAAGGAGTTGCGCGTGCCGCCCTCGCCCCGATCCGGTATTCGCAGGCAGCAGGCGGAAATCCTCGCGCTGCGGCAGCTTGATGCGTTCGACGGGTTCCTGACCGCGCTTTACGATGCATGCGAGGCGATGGACATTCCCGCCGACACAATGATTTCCGAGGCGGGCCCCGGCCAGTTCGAGATCAACATGGATCACCAGCCCGACGCGATGAAGGCGGCGGACGATGCGTGGCTCTTCAAGTTGCTGACGCGCGGGCTGGCGCGATCGTACGGCTTCGCGGCGAGTTTCATGGCCAAGCCCTACCCTGATTACGCGGGCAACGGGTTGCACACCCATTTCTCCGTGCTGGATGCGGAGGGGCGCAACATCTTCGACAATGGCGGGGCGGAGGGGTCCGACGCGCTGCACCATGCGATTGCCGGATGCCTGGCGGCGATGCCCGGCTCCATGCTCGTCTTCGCGCCCCATGCCAGCAGCTATGACCGCTATGTCCCCGGCGCCCATGCGCCGACCGCCGCCGCCTGGGCGTACGAGAACCGGACAACCGCCCTGCGCGTGCCCGCAGGCGCCCCCGCGGCGCGGCGGATCGAGCATCGCGTGGCAGGCGGCGACATCAATCCTTACCTCTTCCTGGCCGCCGTTCTGGGGGCCGCGCTTGATGGCATAGAACGGGCGGAGGCCCCACCCGCCCCGGTTAAGGGCAGCGCCTACGGGGCGGATCTGCCGCAACTGCCGATCACCTGGGCCGATGCGATTGAGGCCTTCGACAAGAGCGAGGCGATCGCGCGGATCTTCCCCGAAGAATTGCGCGCCAACTTCCTCGCCACGAAGCGGCAGGAAATGCGCTACATGGCCGAATTGAGCGCCGAGGAGCAGCAGGAACTTTACCTGGATACTGTGTGAAAGCCAGTCCATCGCCGACCCGGCGGGATGGCCCGGAATCAAGGCCGCAGGCCGCCGGGCAATCGCTGGCCCGCCCCCCGGGTCAGCGATCTGGCTGATCCAGGTGCTTCGCCCGTTCTGTGCGCTGATCTGGCAACCATAAAGTGCCCCACATGCACGTCGGATCGCTCACCCGCGGGCCAGCGATCACCCTTCAGTTGGCGAACGTCTCTTGCCGCCCCCCATCACACCCCATACCTTCCCGGCAGCCCTAATCATCACGAGCCACCCATGCATCTCGGCATCCTGCAATGCGGCCACGTTCCCGACGAGGTCGCGGCCAAAGACGGCCCCTACGCGCGCCTGTTCCATGATCTCTTTGCCCATCGCGGTTTTACCCAGACGCTGTGGTCGGTGGTCGATATGGAGTTTCCCGATGGCCCGGACGCCGCCGATGCGTGGCTCGTGACCGGATCCAGGCACGGCGCCTATGAGGATCACCCCTTCATCCCGCCGCTGGAGGACCTGATCCGCGCGATCCGGGACAGTGGCAAACCCATGGTGGGGTCGTGCTTCGGCCACCAGATCATCGCCCAAGCGCTTGGCGGCAAGGTTGTCAAGTTCGACGGCGGTTGGTCGGCGGGCCATACGGCCTACCGATTGGGCGACACGGAGCTTGCGCTGAATGCCTGGCACCAGGACCAGGTGACGGAGCTGCCCGACGGGGCCACGATCCACGCCTCCTCGGACTTTTGCGCCAACGCGATCATGGCCATCGGCCCGCATATCCTGACGGTGCAGCCGCACCCCGAATTCAGCGATTCCGTGGTTGAGACGCTGATCGAGACGCGCGGCAAGGCGCTGCCGCCCGAGATAACCGAGCGGGCCAAAACGGGGCTCGGCCAACCCAATGACAACCGCTTCATCGCCGATTGGCTGGCCGATGTGCTGGAAGGGGCGGATGCCACGGCACCGCGTGTGAAACCATGATGGAAAAGCTGCCCGAGATCGCGCAGACATACCTTGAGGGCCGGGTGCTGGACGAGGTCGAATGCATCGTGTCCGACCTTGCCGGGGTGGCGCGCGGCAAGGCGATGCCGGGGACGAAATTTGCCCGCCAAAGCCACTTCTACCTGCCCAACTCGATCTTCTTCCAGACCATCACCGGCGATTGGGCGGATGATGTGGGCGACGGCTTCACCGAGCCCGACATGATCCTGACGCCGGATTGGGACACGGCCATTCCCGCGCCCTGGACCGCCGATTGGACGCTTCAGGTGATCCATAATATCGACGATCAGCAAGGCGATCCGGTGCCCTTTGCACCGCGCAACGTGCTTAAGCGCGTGGTCGACCTTTATGCCGCACGGGGATGGTCGCCCATCGTGGCACCCGAGATGGAGTTCTACCTCGTCGCGCCCAATACCGACCCGGCCCGCGAGATCGAGCCGCCGATGGGCCGCTCCGGCCGACGCGCCGCCGCGCGGCAGGCCTATTCCATGTCCGCCGTGGATGAATACGGACAAGTCATCGACGACATCTACGATTTCGCGGAAACCATGGGGTTGGAGATCGACGGCATCCTGCAAGAAGGCGGCGCGGGCCAGATCGAGCTGAACCTTCGCCACGGCGATCCTGTACGGCTCGCCGACGAGATGTTCTTTTTCAAACGTATGATCCGCGAGGCGGCGCTGAAACACGGCATGTACGCGACCTTCATGGCCAAGCCCATCGCAGGAGAGCCCGGATCGGCCATGCATATCCACCATTCCGTGACGGAGACGCAGACGGGCCAGAACATCTTCTCCGCCCCCGACGGCGCGGAGTCGCCCGAATTCCTGCATTTCATCGGCGGGATGCAGCGCAATCTGCCGGCCGTCATCGCGCTGCTTGCGCCTTACGTGAACTCCTATCGCCGCTATGTCCCGGATTTCGCCGCACCCATCAACCTGGAATGGGGGCGTGACAACCGCACCACGGGGCTGCGTGTGCCGGTCTCGGGGGCCGATGCGCGGCGGGTCGAAAACCGCCTGCCGGGTATGGATTGCAACCCGTATCTCGGCATCGCGGCGAGCCTTGCCTGCGGTTATCTGGGCTTGATCGAGGGCAAGGACCCGTCCGACGAATTCACTGGCGATGCCTATGCCGCCGAATCCGGGGTGCCGCGCGGCCTTGGCGATGCGCTGGGATTGCTGGAATCCAATCTCGGCGTCCAACAGGTATTGGGAGAGGACTTTTGCCGCGTCTATACGGCGGTCAAACAACTGGAATACAGCGCCTTCCTCCATGTCATCAGCCCTTGGGAACGGGAGCATCTGCTGCTGAATGTCTAGGCACGATCCCGGAACACGCACCTGTTGGGTCGAAACCACCCTGATCGCCGCCGGTGGCGTGGCGCTGGCCGTCTGGCTATGGGACACCGATGCCAATACACGAGGTATGCGCGCCCTCGCATCCGCCAATCCCGCCATCGGCTGCGCGTCCGGGCGCACATTGCCCGACGGCAGCGACGGGGCGGCGCGTGTGCTCTGCGTCGGTCCTGTCCTGCTGCGCGACCTGCCCCCTGAACAACGGCCCTTCCCATGAGTGCGCTCTATCGAAACGACCGGCCTGGCCAGCACGCACCGTCCGTTTACGCGGCTGGGGTGGCTGCCTCGGACCGGCCGAGCCTGACCGGATCCCTGAAGGTGGACGTGGCCGTGATCGGCGCGGGCTTCACGGGGCTTTGGGCCGCGAAAACCCTGGCGGAGACGGGGCGTGACGTGGTCGTGCTCGACGCCCATCGCGCGGGCTTCGGCGCGTCGGGTCGCAATGGCGGGCAGGTTCATTCGGGCTTCAACAAGGGCCAGCGCTGGCTGGAGGAGCATCTGGGAGAGGGTCGCGCCCGCGCCCTTTGGGACCTGTCGGAGGCGGCGAAGGCACAGCTGCGCGCATTTTGCGCGACAATCCCCGAGACCCACTACAAGCCGGGCATCGCCCACGGCGAATACGACAAGCTCGATCTGGCCGAAGCGCGGCTGGAGGCCGACCACATGCACCGGCATTACGGTTTGGAGATCGACGTGCTGGACCAAGCCCGGTTCGGCGAATTGGTGAAATCGCCCTCCTATATCGGCGGCTCCGTCGATCCCAGTGGCGGGCATGTACAGCCCTTGGCCTACGCGATGGCCCTTGCCCGCGCGGCGGAACGCGCGGGTGCCGTGATCCATGAGACGACGGAAGTCACCGACATTACCGAAGGTCCGCGCGTGACCCTGCGCACGCCGCGCGGCAAGGTCGATGCGGGCCACGTGATCGTTGCGGGCAACGGATACCTTCCCAATATCGTGCCGGAGGTGAACCGCCGGGTGATGCCGATCAATTCCTTCATCGCGGCCACCGAACCACTGCCCGATCGCTGGCACGAGGTACTGGCCGACGATATTGCGGTGGCCGACAGCAAGTTCGTGGTGAATTACTACCGGTTCGACCCTGAAAAACGGTTCCTTTTCGGCGGGCGGGAGAGTTATTCGCTCGGTTTTCCGTCCGACATCCAGACCGCACTTGTCGCCCGGATGGAGGGTCTGTTTCCCCAGCTCAAGGGCGTGGGCATCGACTATGTCTGGGGCGGATCGCTTGGTATCACGCCCACGCGCCTGCCCCATATCGCCCGCGTGGGCCCGAATATCCTGTCAGGCGCGGGTTTTTCCGGGCAGGGCGTGGCGCTGTCGGGCATAGCGGGTCGTGTCATGGCCGAAGCCGTGTTGGGACAGGACGAGGGTTTGGCCACGTTCGAGGCCTTGGATGTCCCGGCTTTCCCCGGGGGAACGGCCCTTCGCGCACCCATATTGGCGTTGGCGATGATGTGGTTCGCGTTGCGCGATCGCATCGGTTTCTGAGCAAAAATCCGTTCAAAACGACGGATCGCGGTCTTGCGGCTTCCCTTGCACGCGACAACGCACATATAAGCATCTCGAAAACTGATATTTCAAAAAGGTGAATGTATGTCACTGGATCAAGTTCTCGCCCCGAACGTCTATGACGCCGAACCGATCCCTGAGGCCGCCCGCGCCGAGATCGACCGCCTGCTGATGTCAGGCGACCTGTTCCGCTACACGGCACCGGAAAATGCGCCGGTGGCCTTGCTGGAGCGTGAGTTCGCGGACCTTCTGGGCACGACATACGCGCTGGCCGTCTCCAGCTGCTCCGCCGCGCTGTTCCTGTCGCTGGAGGCTCTGGGCCTGCCCAAGGGCGCGCGTGTGATGATCCCCGCCTTCACCTTCGCCGCCGTCCCCTCCTCCATCGTCCATGCGGGCATGCAGCCGGTGTTGTGCGAAGTGGGAGAGAATTACCGCATCGACACCGATGATTTCCGCGCCAAGCTGCCAGGCGTCGATGCCGTCATCATCAGCCATATGCGCGGCCATACCTCCGACATGGATGTCATCATGGAGCTGTGCGACGCCGCCGGTGTTCCGGTGATCGAGGATGCGGCCCATTCGCTTGGAACCACGTGGAACGGGCGGAATATCGGAACCATCGGGCGCGTCGGCTGCTTCAGTTTCCAGTCCTACAAGCTGGTGAACGCAGGCGAGGGCGGAATTCTCGTGACCGACGATGCCGATCTGGTAGCCCGCGCGATCATCATGTCGGGTGCTTATGAACATACGTGGAAGAAGCATTCCGACGATGGCGATTTGCACGCCGCCGTGGCGCGCTGGCAGAACAAGCTGCCGCTTTACAATCTGCGGATGCAGAACCTGAGCGCCGCCGTGATCCGCCCGCAATTGCCCGAAGTAGCCCGCCGGGTGCGGGACGGGCGAGCGAACCACGATTACGTCGCCGCCGCCCTGAACGGCTCGGCTTGGCTAAACGTGCCGGACCCGTTGGGCCCGGAGGATCGGGCGCCGGATTCGATCCAGTTCAACCTTGAAGGGTTCGAGAGTGACGCTGAGGCGCGAGCGTTTGCTGACGCAGCCGCGGCGCGCGGCGTGAAAGTGCAGGTCTTCGGGCTGTCGACGGACAATGCGCGGGCGTTTTGGAACTGGCAATTCATTCCCGGCGACCTGCCCGACCTGCCCCGCACGCGCGCAATGCTGATGCGCGCGTGCGACGTGCGCCTGCCCGCGCGCCTGACGCAACCCGACCTCGACTATATCATCGACGCGCTTCTGGCGGCGGCAGAAGATGTGAAGGGCGGTACGCTGGCGGCGTGAGGGTGCGAAACACCGATTGCGTCCGCGTGCGGGCCCCGGCACTCTGATCGCCATGACAGATTTGAGCCACGGCGCGGCCTGGATGGCGGGGCATATCGGTCCGGTGTCGGACGCCGCGATACCCGTCACCGATTGGGGCGTGACCCATTCCGACATCGCCTATGACGTCGTCCCCGTCTGGCAGGGCGCTTTCTTCCGCCTGGACGATTACGTGGCGCGGTTCATGGCCTCCGTCAGGGCCTTGCGGATGGACATCGACCGGGACGCGGAGGACGTGAAGACCGCCCTGGCCGACATGGTCGCCGCCAGCGGATTGCGCGACGCCTATGTCGCCATGGTCGCCGCGCGGGGCCGCAACCCCGTCCCCGGAAGCCGCGATCCGCGCGACTGTGCCAACCATTTCTACGCCTGGTGCGTGCCTTACGTGCATATCGTGAAGCCCGATGCGGCGGCGCGGGGCACCTCCGTCTGGATCGCCAAGCATATCCGCCGCATCCCCTCCGACAGCATCGATCCGACGGTCAAGAATTACCATTGGGGTGACTTCACCGGTGGCTTGTTCGAGGCCAAGGATAATGGCTTCGAAACCGTTTTGCTGCTCGACCACGAAGGCCATGTCACCGAAGGACCGGGATTTAACGCCTTCGCGGTCTTCGGCGACCGGATCGTGACACCCGATCACGGCGTCCTGCACGGCATCACGCGGCGCACGGTGCTGGAGATGGCGGCGGAGACCGGGTTGCAGGTTGAGGCGCGGCCCCTGCCGCTCGCTGAATTTCTGGAGGCCGATGAAGTGTTCCTCAGCTCCTCCGGCGGCGGGGTGATCCCGGTCGCGCGCGTGGATGATCGCACCTTCTCCAACGGCGCGGCGGGCCCCGTCGCCAACGACCTGCGCGCGCGGTATTTCGACTGGATCGCACGCCCGGAACACCGCACACCGATCGCCTATTGAGGGGCGTGCGAGGCAGGCGTAGCGTGACCGCAAAGGGAGGCCGCGCCAATGAACACCCACGCACCGAATTCCTGGGAAGCCCGGGCCGAGGAATATTCGCTTTACGGTTTCACCGACCTGCCGTCCGTCCGCGAAAGGGGCACGGTCGTCGTGACCCACGGCGAAGGCCCCTACATCTTCGACACCAACGGCAAGAAGTACCTAGACAGCAATTCGGGGCTCTGGAACATGGTGGCAGGGTTCGATCATCCGGGCCTCGCGGAGGCTGCGAAGGCGCAATACGACCGCTTCCCCGGCTACCACGCTTTTTTCGGGCGTATGTCGGACCAGACCGTCGCCCTGTCGGAGCGTCTGATCGACGTCTCGCCCTGGAACCGCGGCAAGGTGTTTTACACCAATTCGGGGTCCGAGGCGAACGACACCATGGTCAAGATGCTGTGGTTCATGGGTCGGGCCGAGGGCACGCCGCAAAAGCGCAAGATCCTGACGCGGGGCAATGCCTATCACGGGGTCACGGCGATCTCGGCGTCGATGACCGCCAAGCCCTACAATGAGGTCTTTGGCCTTCCGCTGGACGGGTTCATCCATCTCACCTGCCCCCATTACTGGCGCGAAGGGCGTGATGGCGAGAGCGACGCGGACTTTACCGCTCGTCTGGCGCAGGAATTGGAGGACGTGATCGCCCGCGAAGGCGCGGACACCATCGCGGGCTTCTTCGCGGAACCGGTTCTTGGCGCGGGCGGGGTGATCCCACCGCCCTCGGGCTATTTCCAGGCCATGCAGGCCGTGCTCAAGCGGCACGACATCCCCCTGATCTCGGACGAAGTGATTTGCGGCTTCGGACGCACCGGCAATGTCTGGGGCTGCGAGACCTATGACTTCATTCCAGACGCCATCATCTCCTCCAAGGCCCTGACGGCGGGTTACTTCCCCATGGGTGCGGTGATGCTCGGCCCGGAGATGACGGACCGCCTGCAGGCCGCCATCGACCCGATCGAGGAATTCCCCCACGGCTTTACCGCGTCCGGCCACCCGGTTGGCTGCGCCGTGGCGCTCAAGGCCATCGACGTGGTTCTAGAGGAGGGGCTTCTGGACAGGGTCCGCGCGGGAACAGGGCGGATGGAAGCGGGCCTTACGGAAATCGCCTCGCACCCGAATATCGGAGAGTTGCGCGGCATCGGCTACATGTGGGCGCTTGAAGCCGTGCGCGAGGGGAAAGTGCCGTTCGAGGCGGAGTTGAGCGTCAGTGAGCGGATCGCCAATACCTGCACCGACCACGGATTGATCTGCCGTCCTCTGGGGCAATCGGTGGTCCTTTGCCCGCCCTTCACGCTGACCGATGGCCAGATGGACGAGATGTTCGAGAAGCTGGACGCGGCCCTGCGCCAGGTGTTCGCGGATCTCGCCTGACGGATATTCTGCGCGGCGGGTCCGGTCCGAACTGTTTCCGAGGCGCTTGATGTGAGTCAGTTTCCGGGCAGAACCGACTGGCATCGCGCATCGGCGGCCGTGACGCGATCCATTTCATAGAAGTGATCGGGGTTCGTGGGCTGCGTGTCAGCCTGCATCAGCGCCGCTGCTTGGGCCAGCCGAGCGGCGGCGGCCTGTCGAGCGGCGGGATCCGGCGCGGTTTCACATAGCGAGAAATCGGCCATCGCCGCTTGGTATGGGCTGGCATCCTCCGCGCGCTCCCCGATCCCGAAAAGGGGGCCGAGAATGGCACACGATGGCAGTAAGGTGACAAGAGCCAGAGGCAGGATCAAACGCATGGCAGCAGGCTACATCTTGGATAGTTTGGTTTGCAATTCAGCAAGTTGCCGCTTGATCGCCTCCAAATCCTGCTCCGGCGCATCCTCTGCCGCGGTCGGGGTGTCGTCGGCCCCCTCGGGCTCTTTCCAGGTCCCCATACCCCCGGTCATCGCCTTGAAGAACGCCTCTTGCTGCGCGCGCATGGCGTCGAAGCCGGGCATGGAGGCCATCGGGCTGATCGCGGCCATGTTGTCCATGATCTTGGACTGCCCTTCCTGCAACATCTCGAAACTGGCGGCGAGGAAATCGGGGACGACCGACTGGGCGGCGCCGGTATAGCTGCGCACCAAATCAGTCAGCACTGCGATCGGCAGAACCGATTCCCCGCGGCTTTCATGTTCGGCCACGATTTGCAGGAGGTATTGCCGCGTCAGGTCGTCGCCGGATTTCAGATCCACGATCTTCACCTCGCGCCCCGCCCGGATGAAGCCCGCGATGTCCTCGAGCGTCACGTAATCGGAGGTCTCCGTATTATAGAGCCTGCGCGACGCATAGCGTTTGATCAGAAGCGGCTCTGACGGGTCTGTGTTCTTGGTCATCTCGGCGCCCTCCCGGCCGTCACACGTTGCAGTGCAGCATTTATCGGAGCCTACGCTGCTTGCGCAGAAAGGCAACCGGCGTTTTGCGTGCGATCTTGTAGAAGGATCGGCCCACGGCCTTGGCACACGCCGCACCACAAGCCCCGCCCGCCCAAATGAAAAAAGGCGAACCCGAGCGTGTCAGGTCCGCCTTCTTGTCAGACCGGGTACGGAGGGGAGGGCCCCGCCCCGGTCATTGGTCGTTCATCCCCGAAACCGGGGACCGCGCCTTACTTGGCTGCGGTCGCTTTCTTGGCGGCGGTCGTCACTTCGGCCGTTGCTTTCTTGACAGCGGCGGTTGCTTCTTCGGAAGCTTCCTTGCCCGCGGCCATCATCAGCTCGACGGTTTCCATCTGGACCTTCTTCGCGACTTCGGCGAAGGCGGCCATGTTCTCGGCAACCATTTCGGCCTGAGCGGAGGCGAAGTCGGTCATGGATTTGGTGTAGTCGGCGGGCTCGTCCTTGACGGCTGCGACATCACCCATCTTCGCGATGGTGTCTTTCGTCCACTTCGAGGAGATCTCGGTGGATTTCTCGGCGGCATCGAGAGCGACTTTGGACATCTTCTCGGCAACGGCGGCCTGCGATTTGAAGGCGTCGGAGTAGGAGGACATGTCGATCGGGAAGGAACCCATCATCTCGGTCATGTATTTGGTGAAGTCGGGGGTCTGTGCGGCTTTGGCCATGGTAATCTCCAGTAGGTTACCCGTGTCAGGGGCGGTGTGTTGATGGAAGATATATGCATGCTGCAGTGCAGAATGTCAAGAATTATTCTGCACTGCAGCATAAATTTTGCCAGACTGCAGAACCGTTAAAAATCAGCGGCTTTGGCCTTCCTTCACGTAAGTTCCGGGCGCATCTGCCAGAATGCCGCGCCCATTTTCGCCCGGATGCCGCGCTGCAACATTCGCGCCGGAGCGGGCTTTCAGCCACCGCTCCCATAGGGGCCACCACGATCCCTCGTTGTAATCGGCGGCCTTCAACCAATCATCGGCTTCCCCCTTCACCGTATCATTGGTGTAGTGGCCGTATTTCTTCTTCGACGGCGGGTTCACGATCCCCGCGATGTGGCCCGATTCCGACAAGATGAAGGTCTTGGACCGCGCGCCCATCTTGGTCACGCCCCGAAAGCTGTCCTTCCAGGCGGCGATATGGTCCGTCTCGCACGCCACGGCGCAGACCGGCACGGTCACATCCTTGAGCGACAGCGTCTCCCCCATCAACTCGTAACCGCACTCGGCCAGCGCGTTGCCCTGGCACAGGCCGCGCAGATACTGCTTGGCCATCTTGCCGGGCAGGTTCGTACTGTCCCCGTTCCAGTAGAGCAGATCGAAGGCCGGCGGCGCCTCTCCCATCATGTAGGACTTCACGGCCGGCCCATAAATCAAGTCCTTCGAGCGCAGGAAGGAGAAGGTGCGCGACATGAAGTTTGAGTTCAGCACGCCGTCCTGATCCACCTGCCGTTCGATCGCGTCCACGAAATCATCTTGGAGGAACGGCGTGAATTCACCTTGCTCGGAGAAATCGGTGAGCGTCGTGAAGAAGGTCGCGGATTTCACCGATTTGTCGCCGCGCTTTTTTAACAAGGCCAGCGTCATGTTGAGCGTCGTGCCCGCGATGCAATAGCCGACCGCGTTCACCTGCTTCTCGCCGGCGATGTCCTTCACCTCTTCGATCGCGGCAAGGTAGCCGTCCTCGATGTAATCCTCGATCCCGACATCGGCATAGCTCTCGTCGGGGTTCTTCCACGACACGATGAACAGCGTGTAGCCCTGATCGACGATCCACTTGATAAGGCTGTTCTGCGGTTTGAGGTCGAGGATGTAGAACTTGTTGATCCACGGCGGAAAAATGATCAGCGGGGTCTTGTGAACCGTCTCGGTCGTCGGGGCGTATTGGATCAGCTCCATCAGCCGCGTGCGGAAGACGACCTTTCCCGGCGTGGTCGCGATATTCCCGCCAACCTCGAACGCATCGGGATCGGCGAGGGTGGGCAAGATCTCCCCACCGTGGGTTTCCATGTCGCGGACAAGGTTTTCGAGGCCCTGGACCAGGCTTGCCCCCTCCGTCTCCACCGCGCGTTCCAGCGCGTCGGGATTGGTGGCGAAGTAATTCGTGGGCGAAAACAGCTCGATCACTTGGTTGGCGAAGAAATCGACCCTCTGGCGATCTTTTTCCTCCAAGCCTTCGAGGTCCGCGACCGCCTTGCGGATCGCCTCCGACCCCATGGCGTATTGGTGGCGGACGAAGTTGAAATAGGGATGCGTCTTCCACAGCGGATTGGAAAACCGTTTGTCGGCGGGCAATTCATCGTCGTTGAGCACCGGCAGATGCCCCTTTGCGACGGCATCCTGCATCTCCATGAAATGGGTCATGGCCTGGCCCCAATACTGGGCCTGCTGTTCCAGCAATTTGCCGGGATTTGTGACCAGATCGGCCCAATAGGCCGCGCTCGCCTTCATGTAGAGATCCTGGCCAGGCCCGGCGAGGCCCGCATCCGCGGGATGCCGCTGCCCCATCGCGGCGACGAGGCGCTTTGACAGCTCCTCGACCTTGGCGAGGTTCGCGTTCAACCGTTCCAGCGATTCCGGGGTCGCGGCGTCTGCGGCCTCCACGTCACTTGTCGTCGACTTATCCTGTGCCACCTTGATTTCCCGTTCGCGATGCTGCATCTGCATAGTAGCGGGACCAAGGTGAGGGGGTCCACGCGACGAAATGATCCGGGTCACCCCGGTCTCGGCGCTTGGAGACGTTTATGCGGTATATGCTCACCTACGACCTGATGGAATCCATGCGTGTGACGAATCAATGGATGGGCGCCTCGGCGCGCGCCATGTGCTCGTATCCGGCGCTGGGACTGGTCGCGAATCCCCTCATCCAGATGACCGCCGCATGGGGCGAAGTGACCGAGCGCAGCTTCGCGCGCATGGCCGCGAAGCCCGACTGGGGCATCAATTCGATCCCCGGTGCGGACGGACGCGATCACCTGATCACCATCGACCCGGTCATGACCCGCCCCTTCGGCGACCTGATCCGCTTCAACGTGCAGGGCCGCGCCCCGACGGGACGCAAGGTTCTGCTGGTCGCGCCGATGTCCGGCCACTACGCGACGCTTCTGCGCAAGACGGTGCTGTCGCTTCTGGCCGATTGCGACGTCTACATCACCGATTGGCACAATGCACGCGACATTCCGGTCAGTATGGGCAAGTTCGACATTGAAGATTACACCCACTACCTCGTTGATTTCATGCGAGAGATGGGGCCCGATACCCATGTGATCGCGGTCTGTCAGCCCGCGCCGCTCGCGCTCGCCGCCACCGCCTACCTGGCGGAGGAGGACCCGAAGGCACAGCCCCGCACGCTGACCCTGATCGGCGGGCCGATCGACCCGGATGCCGCCGCCACGGACGTGACCGATTTCGGCCGCCGCGTGACGATGGGCCAGTTGGAGAAGTTCGTGATCCAGCGGGTCGGCTTCAAATATGCCGGGGCGGGCCGCATGGTCTATCCGGGCCTGCAACAGCTCAGCTCCTTCATGGCGATGAACGCGGAAAAGCACGCCAAGGCCTTCGCCGACCAGATCGTGCGCGCGTCCAAGGGCGAAAGCGCGGATCACGACAAGCACAACGTGTTCTACGACGAATACCTCGCCGTGATGGACATGACCGCCGAATTCTACCTCTCGACGGTGGAACGGATCTTCAAGAACCGCGAAATCGCGCGCAATGTCTTCGTGGTGGACGGCAAGCAGGTCGACCTGGGCAAGATCACCACGGTCGCGGTGAAGACGGTCGAAGGCGGGAAGGACGACATCTCGGCCCCCGGCCAATGCGTGGCCGCGCTCGACTTGTGCACCGGGCTGCCGGATCACAAGAAGGCTTCCTATCTGGAGCCGGAAGCCGGCCATTACGGGATTTTCGCGGGCAAGAGTTGGCGCAACAATATCCGCCCTCTGGTCCTCGATTTCATCGACGCCAACTGCGATGCGCCCAAGGCGCCGGTCGTGGATCTGGCGTCCGACGTCGCAGCCCAATAAATGGCCGAGATCGCCTGGTCCTGCCGCTGCGGTGCGATGCACGGGCGGCTGACCGTCGGCGCGAAAGGCGGCACCCATGTGATCTGCCATTGCGACAGTTGTGTTCGCGCGCAGCGTCATTTCGGTCAATCTGACACGACCCGATTGACGGGCGTCGGTATCTTCCAGACGGTCCCGGACCTGTTCACGATCGACGCGGGCGCGGAGCATCTGGCGCTCGCGCAACTCAGCCCGCGGGGATCCTACCGTTGGTATGCAAGCTGCTGCGACAGTCAGATCGGCATCACCGGCAAGACCGCCAAGTTTCCGTTTGTGGCCGTCGTAGACGCCCGCGTGGCAGAGCCGGAGCGTCTGGGCCCGACCCGCGCGCGGGTGAACGTGCCGCAAACGGGCGGCGGTGAGAAAAGCACCGGCGTCCCGCGCGCGGTCCTCGCCCTTCTGGGCCGGTCCGCCGGGGCCTTGATGAGCGGGCGTTGGAAGCAGACTCCGTTCTTCGATGTGAAAAGCGGGCAGGCCGTCGCGACGGCAGAGGTCCTGCCAAAGGGCGCCGGGCGCGGATAGGTTTTCATAATCTCCATCTACTCACAGGCTCTTGTGGGTAAAATCACGTGCACGTTTGCACAATTTCCCTCCGCCGATACGTCCGGCTTTATCTGGCCAACCAATCCGCCATCGCATCAATCACCGCGTCCGGCTGCTCCAACGTCGGCAGATGCCCCGCCTTCGGCACGACGATCAGGCGTGATGCGGGGATCAGATCGGCCATCAATTCGTGTCGATGCAGCGGGCAGAGTGCATCATCCTCTCCCGTCAGGATCAGGCTCGGCACCGTGACCTTGCGCAAGGCATCCTGCTGATCGGGCCGTGTCTGTAGCGCACGGGATTGGCGGATGAAAACCTCCGGCCCCAGCCGCTTCGCCATGTCGAGGACGAGGTCCAGCACCTCCGCCCGACGCGGGCCGGGGGCAAGGTAATTCGGCTTCATCTCGTCGCGCATCACCTCCACCAAGCGCCCGGCCCGCACGGCAGCGATCTGCGGCTCCCGCGCGGCGGCAATCTCGGGGGCCTCCGCCTTGGGATTTGTGTCGAACAGCGCCAGCCGTGTCACGCGGTCGGGCGCTTGGGCCATGATCTCCATCGCCACGATGCCGCCCATGGACAGGCCCGCCAAGGCAAATCGCGCGGGCGCCTCGGCCAGTACCTGCGCGGCCAGATCGGGCACCGTGTCGGCGCGCGTGATATTGGCCAGATGCACCGCCCTACCCCGCCCGAATGCCGTGATCTGTGGCCCGAAGAGCCGCCCGTCACACATCAGGCCGGGGATCAGGACAAGCGGCTCATCCCCGTGCATTGGCCAGCCGCGCCCCTTCGACCAACGCACCCAGCTTGGCATAGGCAATTTCCGGATCGACCGCGCCGAAGCCCGCGAAGGTGCCGAACCCGCAATCGGAGCCTGCAATCACCCGGTCCGACCCGACGATGCCCGCGAATTTCGCGATCCGCTCGGCCACCAGCTCCGGATGTTCCACGAAATTCGTCGTTGTATCGACCACGCCGGGTACAAGGATCTTGTCGTCCGGAATCTCCGCCGCGCGGTCGCGGAAGGTGGTCCATTCATGGGCGTGGCGGGGGTTCGACGTCTCGAACAGCAACTGGTTCGCATTCACCGACATGAAGGTGGAAAAGACCGTATCCATCGGCACGTCGCAGATATGCGGCCCCTCGTAATTGCCCCAGCAGATATGGACCCGCACCCGCGCCGGGTCGATGCCCGACAGCGCATGGTTCAGCGCCTCCACATGCGACGCCGCAATCTTGACGAACTCAGCGTCGCTCAGATCCGCAAACAGCATGTGGCGTGACAGGGCAAGGTCGGGACAATCCAGTTGCAGCAGCAGGCCCGCATCGACGATGGTGCGGTATTCCTCCGCCATCGCGTCGGCAAGGGCCGCCAAATACGCCTCCCGCGAAGGGTAGAAATCGTTCTGTAAAAACAGGGAGATAACGCCGGGCGAGGCCGCGTTCATGAACCCTTCTTCCGCGCCGTGCTTGGCCATGGCCGCCTTGAGGTTGTCGATATCCTTCTGCAATTCGCCCTGTCCTTTGGACCGCACCTCGCCCGTGCACATCGGGCGCGCATAGGTGGGCGTGCCGCCATCATCGGCCAGCCGCTTCAGAAAGGACGGGAACTGCTTCAGGTCCGCGGGCGCATTTCGAGGGCTATCGCCGGAAAAGCCGGTATAGCGGTCCTTCACATAGGTCGCGTAGGAGATTTTGGAGGTCTCCCCGTCGCTCACGATCTCCACGCCGGCCGCGACCTGCTTGGCCACGGTCTCATCGACCGCCCTTGTCATGGCGGCGTCGAATTCGGCCTGATCGAAGGGCTGCTCCTTTTCCCGGGCAAAGATGAAATCCACGACCTCCTGGGTCCGGGGAAGGCTGCCGACATGGGTGGTGCGAATGGTCAAGGTCTCTCTCCGGGATTGTATTTGGGCATGGCAGGTTGGGCAGGCGCGCGGGTCACTCCGCGCCTATGATCATGGGGGCAAGGGCGGCAGTCACGGCATCGCCATTTTCGCGGGCGGTCGGGATGTCCCCGGCAATGGATCGGATCGTAAGCAGATCGCCGTCCAGAAAGAGCACCGTCGTGCTGCCCGTCACCCCGGCTTCGTATTCCGTGACCCAACCGATGGCACGGCCAAGCGTGATCCCCTCTAGGGCGCAGGACGGCGTGTTGGCTTGGCACAGCGCGCGGATATCGTCGATGGAGGTCTCGCCCGACCGCAACCTGTCTTCGGTTCCGTCATCCTGTCGGCCCAGAACCACGTCGATGACCATCAACTCGGTGCAATCGGTACACGCCACGATCATCCGATTGCGGGCGACCGGCTGAACCTCGAAGGTCCCGCCATCAAGGGCAATGGGCGCAACCGACAAAGCTGTCAGATCGGTGACGACAAACCCCTCCCCCGCCGCAGGGGCGGCGGCAAAAATGGCCAAGATCGCGGCAAGGAGTCTCATCGCGCCGCCAGGAACAGGGGCAGGGTCTCGGCAATCAACTCGTTCATCACAGTGTCCACCATTGTCGCAGAGGCGTGGCCCTCAACCTCCCATATGATCAAGCGGTCGTCGAGGATCAGGGAGATCCGCGCGTCATGCCCACCCCCGCGCCGCGCCATGCCAGATTGGCGCAGGGCGGGCAAATCCGCCAGCGTGATCATATGCGTCTCGCAACCCGTCATCCCGCAAGCCCCTGAAATCATTCGATACACCTGCGCCCGGTCGGTGGTGTCGTAATTGTAGGCGTAATCGTAGGTGTCGATATGCACCCGCTCCGAGCTCGGGCATCCATCGCAATGCCATAGGCCGGGCCGTGACGTCGTCATTGGGCTGTAGCTTCGCCCGGCAAGCTCACCCCCATGGGTCTGCCAAAGCGTCTCCATCACCGCGTCGATCGGATCCGCGTGGGCCGGTGCAGCCGCAAGGACCAGCGCGAGTATTGCGCCCGACGCCCTCATGCCTCACGCCAATCCGGGTCAAGCGCCGTCAGCCGCGCCTCAAGGGCCGTGATGTGGTCAGTCAGTTTCTGCATTCGCGGTGCGAGCGCGGTGTTGATTTCCGCCTCCGTCAGGCGGGGCGTGATGTATTTCGGACAATTCCAATCCATCGCCACCACGTCGATCGTCACCAGCCGCTCCGCCGGAACTGCGCCCTCCGTGGCAAGGCGCGCCGCCAGTTCCCCGTCGTCATCGGCATCCGTGAACGTCGCATGGCCGATCAGCTTCAGCCGGGCCTTGCGCGGGTAATCCATCAAGATCAGCGACACGCGGTCATCCCCGCGCGTATTGCCGCGCGAAATGAACTGCTTGTTGCCGAGGTAATCCCCGAACCCGATCCGTTCCGGCCCGAGCACTTTCAGGAACCCCGCCGGGCCGCCGCGATGCTGCACGTAGGGCCAGCCCGTTGCCCCGACCGACGCCATGTAGAAGCTGTCCCGCGTCTCGATGAATGCCCTTGCATCTTCGTCAAGCGGGCCGCGCAGGCGATTGGCGTAGGTCTTCGCGTAGCGGTCGCCCATGCCGACCCTGTCCTGCTCGGCCCGCACGTCTTGCGTGAACATATGGTCGGCGTAGCTGTCCATCAGCCCCCCGACAAAAGGATCTGTTTCCATACCGCCGTCTCGTCGAACAGCGTGTATTCCCGGCGCAATTGCGGCGACGCCCCGCCATGCTGGCCGAATTCGGCATGTGTGATCCCAAGTACATAGACCTCCGCGCCGGTCGGTTTGCCGAACGCGCCCCAGCCCTCGTGCTTGCCCCAAAGGCTCCACCTCACGGCGGCACGCGGCGCCATGTTCGCGTCGTCCCGCCCGATCTGGTGGGCGATCTCGAATGTCGCATTGGGGAACGCGGCGCGCAGGCCCATCCAGAACTTGTCCGCCGCTGCCGGCCCGTGGGCGGTGACGTGGCCCGGATATTCCAGGTGGCAGGCGCGGTCATAGACCTCCGGGATCGCCGCCATATCCGCGCCCATGATGCGGTTGAGCGTGTCGGCAAGCATCACGCCCCATTGGTTGTCATTGCCGTGTCCCTTGTAGGGTCCGGGCTTGTCCGTCTTGGGGGTCAGCGGCTTCACGCATGCTTTCGGCCCCCCCTCCCGCTCGATCAAGTCGGCGGCGTAGTCACGCGGGCTCCAGCCCATCTGCCGCACGATCGCACCCTGGTCGCGGATCAGCCATTCATCGTCGATCGTGTTATCCTTGGCGTGGCAATCGGCGAGGATGCGGTATTCCAGCGCCTTGCCCGTCGCCGCGCCATAAACCCCGTCGCCCGCATGGGTCGCCTGAGAGATGATGCGATGGCTCGACAGCATCCCCTCCTCCGGCGTGCCGGACCAGATCACGTCCTCCCCCAAAAGCACCCGGTCGGGGAATTCCGCCAACGTCGCCATGGTCGCACCGATCACTGTCTCGTTCCCGACAACAACGGACGCCGGAGAGCGCACCACGATATCGGGCGCGTAATACTCGTGCAGCGTCGCGATGCGCCGGTCTTCCCAGATTTCTTTCGTGATGCCGATGATATAGTCGGGGAAGTCGCGGAACTTGTTGGAAAACCCTCTCATGGGACCTGTCCTTCGGGTGTCTTGGCGGAGGATCGGATGACCAGGTGGCCTTCGATCTCCGTGATGGTGCCGGGCGGTCGGCCCTGCTCGATTTCGTTGAGAAGCGTGTCGACGGTCGCCTCGACCATGCGATTGACCGGCTGGCGCAGGGTGGTCAGGGAATAGGATTTCCATGCCGCCATCGGCACATCATCGTAGCCCACGACGCTGACATCTCCGGGCACATCCAGGCCCATCTCGTAACGCAGCATGTCGATCACGCCCAAGGCCATATGGTCGTTGCCGACAAAGATCGCATCGGGCGGATCGGGGGACAGCATCATCGTCCGCGCGGCGTCGGCGGCCTTTTCCCGGCGGAAGCGGGCATCGGCTTCGGCGTGGAGCGTGCGGCCGGCCACGTGCAGGGCATCGACAAAGCCGTTTCGCCGGTCGCGCCCGGTCGATGCGCCCATCCAGCCTGAAATATGGGCGATGCGCGCGTGGTCGCCCGCCATCAGGAACTCCGCCACTTTCGCGCCGCCCACCCGGTTGGCCGAGGTCACGGCAGACAGCCCCGATCCCGTGATCCCCCGGTTGAACAACATCACCGGAATGTTCGCCGCTCGACACCTGTCCGTCAGCTCGCCCGACAGGTTGATCGAGGCGGTGATGATCCCGTCCACCTGGTAATCCAGCAGATCGTCGATGACGCTTTCAACGTCCTCGTCACTGTTGCCCGCCAGAAAGACGAGGATGTGATAGCCCCGCGCCTGCAAGGCGGCGCTCAGCTTTTCGAGCGCGTCGGGATAGAACGGATTGTCGAGATAGGCCACGACCAGCCCGATGATCCGGCTGCGTCCTGTAATCAGCGACCGCGCCAGAACATTGGGGCGATAGCCAAGGTCGTCGGCTGCCTTCCGCACCCGGTCCGCCATCTTCTGGGACACACTGGCACCCGGCGTGAAGACCCGGCTGACCGCCGATTGACTGACCCCGGCGGCGCGCGCCACGTCGATGGATGTGATCTTGCGGTCGGGCATATCGTTCCCTACCCCGCTGTCCAGCCGCCGTCGACCAGGATCGACGTGCCCGTCACCATCGCACTGGCGTCGGAGGCCAGGAAAAGGACCGCGCCCATCAGATCCTCCACCTCCGCCACGCGGGGCAGCTTGATCTTGCTTTCGATCCACGCCCGCTTGTCGGGATTGGCAAAGGTGGCCGCGGTGAGGGGTGTGCGTACGAAGGTCGGGCAGATCGTGTTGACGCGGATCCTCTTCGGGCCCCATTCGATCGCCATGGATTTCGTCATCCCCTCCACCGCGTGTTTCGTGGCGCAATAGACGGCCCGGTCGATGCCACCCACATGACCCATCTGGCTGGAAATCTGGATGATGGACCCGCCCCGCGCCATTCCCCGTGCCGAGTATTGGGCCATGAAATAGGCCGCGCGCACGTTGATCGCGAAGACCGCATCGTAATCCTCGGGCGTAGTGTCGAGCGCCGGGGAATGCCGCGCGAGACCCGCAGAGTTGCACAGGATATCAAGCGGCCCGATCGCGTCGATCGCCGCCTCCATTGCGGGCAAATCCGTGACGTCGAGCGCGATGCCGTCGGCGGCATATCCCGTGCCGCGCATCTGTTCCGCCGCCTCTTCGACCTGATCGGCGGAGCGGGCCGCGACCGTGACATGGGCGCCTGCTTCTGCCAGCGCCATGGCGCACCCAAGCCCGATCCCGCGCGATCCCCCGGGCACGAAAGCGCGCTTGCCGTTAAGCGAGAAGGTCGGCGTTCGGGGCAAGGTCATGTCAGGGCCTCTCGATTGAGGATGTGCGAATATGAAAAGTATCCGCGCGAAATCTGTGGATAGACCTGTGAGCACAACGAAAATGTGTAACGCCCGGTCATCAACGCGCGACCTCCTGCATCCGCGCCAACACGTCGACACCCAGTTGCGCGTAGACGTGCAGCAGGTCCACCAGCACCCAATTCTCCGCGATGCGCCCTTCGGCCACGCGCCAGAAATCAAGGCTCCGCATCTCAATCTTCTGGCCCGCGCCGGGCAGACCCAGCCAGGTGCCACCGCTCAGCGTACAGGCCATGCCGGGCCATGCGGTGAAGCCCACGTAATCGCCCTCGCCAAAGAAATGCCCCGCCGCCACATGGGCGCGCCGGTCCGGCATCGCGCCCAGGAACGGCGCCTGGTGATGCATCCGGAACCCGTCAATGCCGCGCGCCGTCCCGATCCCCGACGGGCCGTACCAAGAACAGCCCTCGTGCCAGAAGCGCGCCATCACATCGCGCGGCGTCCCGTTCGGGTCGTTGCCGAGGCCTCCCAGCATATCGCCAACCACCCGCAACGCCGCCGACCCATCCCCTTCGATCCGCAACCCGTCCTGGGTGGCAGGCCCCGGCACGTGAAACTCCCGCCCCAAGGACGGTGACAATGGCCAGACACCGGCTTGCATCATCACTTCCGGCAGGTCCCACAAAGCCTGCATCTCCACCACCGCGCCCTCTTCGATGCGAAGAAAATCGTGGAACCGCATCACCGCCATCCGGCGCGTCGGCGAAATATCCAGGAACGGGGCGGCGAACAGCCCGCAATAATACCCGCATTGCCCGACCCAAAGCTGCCCGTGGTCATCGCGCCCGGCCATCTCGATCGTCACGCGCCGCTCAAGATCCGGAAACGCCTCTCCCAGATCGTCCAACACACCGTGATAGCCCGCGACATCCAGGGTCTCGAATGGATGGGCGAGATGCACCGCGCAGGCGGCGGACGCCAGCCCGTCCAGGCGCCCGTTGGCCCGGAACGGCGCGACCAGATCCTTGGCTTGACGCTCTTCGCTCATAGCTGCTTTCCAATTGCGTCGCGGGGCGTCCCGCACAGGCGGGGCAAAGCCCCCTCCGACCCTACTCCGCCGCGTCCCTATAGGGCGCGCCCTCACCGTAGGGCACATTGATCCCGCCATACCGCCGGACGCGGACATTGCACTGCTCCGCGTGACCCACAAACCCCTCCAACATGCACAGGCGAGAGCCGTATTCGCCCACCAGCGTCGCCGCCTCATCGGTCACGACCCGCTGATAGGAATGGGTCTTGATGAACTTGCCGACCCACAGCCCGCCGGTATAGCGCCCGGCCTTTTTCGTGGGCAGCGTGTGGTTCGTGCCGATCACCTTGTCGCCATTGGCCACGTTGGTGCGCGGCCCCAGGAACAGCGCGCCGTAATTGGTCATGTTCTCAAGGAACCAATCGTCCCGGTCCGTCATCACCTGGATATGCTCCGACGCGATGTCTTCGCTGACCTCCAGCATCTCCTCGTAGGACTCGCAAAGGATGATCTCGCCGTATTCCTCCCAGGACACCCGCGCGGTCTCTGCCGTGGGCAGGATCTCGAGGATGCGGTCAATCTCCGCCATCGTCGCCTCGGCCAATTTGCGGGAATTGGTGATGAGAACGGCGGGCGAGTTATAGCCGTGTTCCGCCTGCCCCAGCAGGTCGGTGGCACACATTTCCGCATCCACCGTTTCATCGGCGATTACGCAGGTCTCCGTCGGCCCTGCGAAAAGGTCGATCCCCACGCGCCCGAACAATTGCCGCTTGGCCTCCGCGACAAAGGCATTGCCGGGACCGACCAGCATATCGACCGGCTTGATGCTTTCGGTGCCGATCGCCATCGCGCCCACCGCCTGCACCCCGCCAAGAACGAGGATCTCGTCCGCGCCGCCCTCATGCATCGCCGCCACGATCGCGGGATGCGGCGCGCCCTTCACCGGCGGGGCGGAGGCGACGACGCGCTTCACGCCCGCCACCTTCGCCGTCAGCACCGACATATGGGCGGAGGCGACCATCGGGAACTTGCCACCCGGAACATAGCAGCCCACGGAATTCACCGGGATATTCTTGTGACCCAGGATCACGCCGGGCATCGTTTCCACCTCGATATCGGTCATGGAGGCGCGCTGCGCTTCGGCAAATCGGCGGATCTGGGTCTGGGCGAAGCGGATATCGTCCATCTCGCGCGTCGTGACCTTCTGCATCGCCGCCTCGATCTCGGACGCGCTCAGGCGGAAGGCCTGCGGCTCGTAGCCATCGAATTTCGCGGACAACTCCTTGACCGCTGCATCGCCACGCGCCTCGATATCGCCAAGGATACCTTCGACGATGCCGCGCACCTTGGCGTCGTCTTCCGCGCGTTCGTCGGCGGGTTTGCCGCGTTTCAGATACTCTGCCATGTAATCATCCCTCCACCTGCGTCGGCGCAAGGATACGCGGCACGAAACCGGCTTCAAGGAAAATCTGCATACGATTGCAAAATGCCGCGATGCGGCGCGCGCTAACGCAGGGCGTGGCCGCTTGCGTCGAAAAAGTGGCGTTTGTCCGGGGTGAAGTGCAGCCCGACCCTATCCCCCGGGCGCAGCGTGCTTTCCCCGTCGATCCGCACGGTCAGCTTGCCCGCCGCCCCGCAATCGACGATCAGGAAGATATCCGCCCCCAGATATTCCGCCACATCGACCACACCATCCACGTCGCCTGCCCCCGCATCGCCGATTGAAATGGCCTCGGGCCGGATGCCCAGATGGGCCGCGCCCGCCGGCTCGCCCGACAGACGCAGATCCGCACAGGGCAGGTCGATCACGTTCATCTTCGGCGAGCCGATGAATTGCGCCACGAACAGGTTGTCGGGCGTATCGTAAAGCGCCTTCGGCGTGCCGACCTGCTCGATCAATCCCGCGGACAGAACCACGATCCGGTCGGCCAGCGTCATCGCCTCCACCTGGTCATGGGTCACGTAGACCATCGACGATTTCAGCTGTTGGTGCAGTTTCGCGATCTCGTAGCGCATTTCCACCCGCAACGCGGCGTCGAGGTTTGAGAGCGGCTCGTCGAACAAAAACGCCGTCGGGTCGCGCACGATGGATCGCCCGATGGCCACCCGCTGTCGCTGCCCGCCCGACAGGTCCTTTGGCCGACGCCCAAGATAGTCCTCGAGGCGCAGGGCGCGGGCCGCTTCCGCCACCTTCTCGTCCTGCTCCGCCTTCGATGCCCCGGCCGTCTTGAGCGAAAATCCCATATTCTCCGCCACCGACATATGCGGGTAGAGCGCGTAGCTCTGGAACACCATCGCCAATCCGCGCTTGGAGGGCGGCTCAGCCGTGGCGTCGCGTCCGTCGATGATGACCTGCCCCCGCGATGTCTCCTCCAGCCCCGCGATCATCCGCAGAAGCGTGGATTTTCCGCAGCCCGAAGGCCCCACGAAAATCACGAACTCGCCGTCCTCCACGACCAAGTCGATGCCCTTGATGACCTGGACATCGCCATACCATTTCTCGACCGCCCTCAGCTCGATCTCACCCATCTCAGCGTCCCTCCCCGGCCGAGGGGCTGGCCCAGGCCAGCCAGACCGCCGCCGTCCACGTGAATGTTCCCCCGCCCGCAGGCGTGCCGTCGTGCGGGGAGAAGTATTCCGCGAAGCCCCGCTCCGCGATCAGCCGCGCGGTGTCGCGCCGGATACGTTCGGCCTGCGCCGCCAGTCCGGCCTCCGCCATGCCACGCGCCACCATGTAGTTCATGATCGCCCAGACCGGCCCCCGCCAATAGCGCAGATGGTCGAAATGCGGCCCCGCCGGGTCATAGCTCGGCAGCGCGTAACGCGCGCGGTCCAGCACAGCGTCAAGCGTCTCGCGCGCCTCATCGGAGCGGATGCCAGCCCACCAGCACAGGAACCCCGCATTGCTGACCGACCCCGCGAAATTGCCGGTGCGCAGATTTCGCCCCTCGAAGCTTTGCGTGTCGGGGTTCCACAGGATGCGCGCGCCGTCCTCCAGCGTTGCGATCCATCCGTCGATCTCCGCACGGTCTTCCTCCAGCACGTCCGCCGCGCGGCCCAGATCGCGCAGGGCCCGCAGGCAGGTGAAGGTCATCGTCGGATCCGCCACGCGAAACGGGCTTTCCGCCGCGATCTGTCCGTCGTCCCACCCCCGCGCGCGCCCGAACTGCACCAGCCAGATATAGCGGTCGTAATCGGCCTGGGTGGGCCGCATCTTGGCGTCCACATGGCCGGTGTCGCGCCTTGTGTAGGGTGCCACGCCCACCGGATCGATGCCCGCCATCGCCTCGTCCCAATCCGGTGCATTGTCCCGCCCCGCCTCCCACGGATGGGTGATGCAGACCGCGCCGCTCTCCGCGCGCGCGCCCATGATCCAGCGGTGAAAGGCCAGCAATCTAGGGAACAGCGCGCGCAGCCGTGCCTCGCCCTGGATCGGGTCCGTCCGGTACACCTCCCACGCCAGTGACGCGGCCACGGGCGGCTGGCTGATCCCCGATGACGGCACGATCTGCTCCCCGCGCCCCACCGCATCTTGCGTGCCCCACACCTCCGGCCCCGGAAAATACCCCTCGTCAACCACATGAAACAGGATATGGGGCACCATCCCGTTGTCCCATTGCCCGGCAAACAGCGTCTCCAGCTCGCTCCAGGCGCGGTCCACGTCGAAGGTGGCGAACCCGATGGCCGCAAAGGCGCTATCCCAATTCCACTGGTAGGGGTAGAGCCCTGCGGTCGGCACCGTGTACCCGCCCTTGTCGTTCAGGCGCAGGATACGGCGGGCCTCTTCATCAAGCGGTCCGGTGTCGAGGTCGGCCATGTCTTTCATCCCTTCACACTTCCCGCCGTCAGGCCCTTGGTCATGAACTTCTCCAGCCCCAGGAACAGGACCATCACCGGTACCGTCGCGATCACCGCCCCCGCCATCAGGTGCTGGCGCGGGATTTCCGAGGAGTTGAGCGAGGCGATCCCCCGCGTCAGCGTGAAGATCGACGGATCATCCAGCAGCATGAAGGCCAGCAGGAACTCGTTCCACGCGATCATGAAGACGTAGAGGCTGACCGACACCATCGCGGGCAGCGACAGCGGCAGCGTGATCTTCCAGATCACCTGCAAGCGGTTCAGCCCATCCATCAGGCCCGCTTCTTCGACCTCTGCAGGCAAGCCCCGGAAATAGCCCTGCAACATGTAAAGCGCCACGGGGATCGTCGTGACCGGGTAGATCATCACAAGGCCGATGATCGTGTTGCGCAGGCCCGTCATGGAAAAGGCGATATAGATCGGCAGCGCCAGCACGATCATCGGCACCATGTAGATCAGAAGGATCGACCGGCTCAGCGCGCGCGCCCCCTTGAAGCGCAGCCGCGCCACCGCGTAGGCCCCGGGCACGCTGAACAACAGCGTCACGAGGACCGTGATGACCGAGACGTAGAAACTCGTCCACATGTAGCGGCCGAAGTTGAAATCGTTGAACAATTCGCGGTAGCTGCGGAACAGGTCCCAGCCCCGGCCCAAATCGATGGAAAAATCCAGCGGGTTCGCGATCAGTTCGCCCTGGGTCTTCATCGACGTCATCACCATGACGTAGAACGGGATGAAGACCGCCGCCGTGAAGAAGACGAAGCCGAAGCCGGTCAGGAACCGGATCACCGCCTCCTCCCATTCGTGCCGCGTCATGGCGCCTGCCGGTGCGCCGCGCAGGATCACCGACAGCGACAGGCCCATCGCAAGGCCGAAGAAAGCCGCCATCACCAAATGCGCCCCGATCCCAAGCGTCGGGCCGACGTGTACCGGGCTGATCGCGGTATAGCTGAGCAGAAGGGCCAGCACCGCCCCCCCGCCCGAGAGGAGGAGGCCCGAGCGGACGTGGAACGCCGCCGCGCCCATGCCGGCCCCCAGGATGACGCCGCCGATCAGGCCGGGGCGAAACGCCTCCCCCGTCGAAAAGCTCAACACCACCGCGACCGTGGTCGCCACCACGAAGGCCCAGAGCACGCCCAAGATCGGGCCCGTCACATATCCCCGCCGGATCATGCGCGCACCTCCCCTGTCTTCCATCTGCCGAAAATATCCCGGGGGTGCGGGGGCTGGCCCCCGCTTCGGACGGCGATGTCCACCAACGGGCCGCACCTGGGGAACGACGTGATCCGGGACTCCGCCCGTTCTCCGTTCGACCGCTCTACCGGAGCGATTGCCGCTTTCGCCGGACCGCTCACAGCCCCTCCTCCTTGCTCATGAACCGGAAGAACGCCCAGGAAAACGCCAGCAGGCAGCACAGAATCACCACGGCCACCGCCGCGCCGGCCCCGATATTGGACAGCGCAAAGGCCTGCTCGTAGACATTGACCGTCAGGGTCCGGGTGCCCGCATTGCCGCCCGTCAGCAAGAAGATGTCGTCGAACTTGTTGAAGGTCCAAATGAAGCGCAGCAGGAACAGGACCGACAGGATCCCCATCAACATCGGCAGGCTGAGATAGCGGAACTTCTGAAACGGCGTCGCCCCATCCACATCCGCCGCCTCGTACATGTCCGTATCAATCGACTGCATCCGCGCGAGGATGAACAGGAAGCTCAGGGGGAAATAGCGCCAGATTTCGAACACCGTCACCATGATGAGCGCCAAGGGGCGTTCGCCGAAGAAATTGATCGCCGTGTCGGTCACGCCCATCTGGATCAAGAGCGCGTTGATCGACCCTGAGAATGGATCGAACAAGATCACCCACGAATATGCCACCGCGATCACCGGCGCCACGTAGGGAAAGAGGTAGAGACCGCGCAGTACGCCCTTGCCGCGAAAGCTCTTGTTGAGCAACAGCGCCGCAAACAGTCCGATCACGAGCGCGCCAATCGTGCCCACCACCGTGTAAAACATCGTCGCCCAAAGCACCGCACCGAATTCTCGCTCGTCGAAAACGGCAACGTAGTTTTCCAGCGTGAACTCCCCGCTGGTCAGCACGTTTTGACTCGATCCGGTGATCGAGACCGGGGTGTCGTCCTCGATCGCATACTCAAGTGTGCTCAGCTCGCCCGCTAGCGTCACCGGCAGCTCTAACGTCAGCCTGTCGCCACCGGCCAGATCGCCGATGATGCAGGTCAGCGCCGCTGCTTCCAACGCACAGATTTCGGGCAGTCGCGTAACCGTCACACCGATCGGCAGCGTATCGCTCAGTCGAACATTGGTGACAGCGCTATCCTGGCTGGAATTGCGGATACGGTAACGAATGAAGGGCGTCGCCTCGTCCGCGTCACGCAAATCCTCCCTCACCACCGGCGCCGCAGCTCGCAAATCGCCCAATTCAACAGGTTTGACGCTAATCCAGAGGACGGCCAGAAGCGGCAGCATAACAACAACCGTCACTGCCATGATCGTTGGTAGAAGCAGGCCCCATGCCAAGCGCGCCTCGCGCTTGGCCAGCGGCCCCGTGCCTTTGGGCGGGACAGCGGTGCTCATTTCGGCATCTCCAAAAAACCGAAGTGCAAAGGCCGGGGCCGCCGCCTGGACGCCCCCGGCCGCGACGCATCACTCAATACGAGCCAGTTCCTCGTTCATGAGCGCGACGGTTTCCTCTCCGCCGCGGACACCGTCGATATACTCGCGCACCAGACGGTTCAGGATCTGGCTGTTAATGATGCGAGAGGCAAGCGCCAGTTGGCCTTCCTCCACACCCCAGCGCTGCGCGACATCAAGGCCGGCCACGATCTCGTCGATCATGCTCTGCTCATAGAGGTCGCCAAGCGGCGCGCGACGGTCAACGCCCACATCGAGCGCCGCCCAGGCCTCCACGAACTCCGTGGGGTTGTCGGCGGTGCCGCGGCGGACCGGGAACTTGCCCTCGGGCGCAATGGCGAGCGTCTGGGTGTATCCGTCGGACATGGAATACTCGACGAATTCCATTGCCGCATCGGTATCGGCATCGGCGGTAATGCCGAAGTAGCGGATATCGGCCCACGCCGCGCCTTCGGGGTTCGAGGGCCCTGCGAAGTTTGTCACGATGCCGGTAGCATCGGCCAGCGCCCGACTGGTCGGATCGTCGTTTATCATGGGCGGCGCACTGTCGCGCAGACCAGCCAGCTCATCGAGAATGAACGGTGACCACATGATCATTGCCGCACGACCCGCAAAGTAAAGCTCCCGCGACTGCTGCCAGAACAATTCCCCGTCCGGTGCGGCCTCGGCCAGCGCGGCGTAGAATTCCAGCACCTCTATCGTCGGGCCAACGTCTAGGGGCTGTAAGCCATCCTCGCCAACGGGCGATACGCCATTGGCCAGCATGATCGACTCGATCATCTGTGACATCGACGGCTCGTCGATCTTGATATGCGGCACGAAGCCGAACAGTTCCGGCGGGTTATGCAGGGCCTCGATCGCGGCAACGACATTGGCGAACGTCGTCGGCGGCTCAAGCCCGGCCTCTTCGAACAGATCGGCGCGGTAGATCACAAGCCCGGTCCAGCCGTCGACCGGCACGCTCGCATACCCCCCCTCGAAAGCCGCCATGCTGAGCGCGCCTTGCGAAAAGGTCTCGGGATCAAGCGCCTCGATAACATCGGTCGCGGCGTCGGGGTCAAGAATGCCTGCCTCCACCCAAGGCAACGCGTATTGCAGCGGGTGATAGATCACGTCGGGCAGGTCGCCCGCGGCAAAGGCCGCGGTGGCCCGAGTTCCAAGATCGCTTTCCGTGACCGGGATCACCTCGACCTCGATGCCGGATTCGGCCGTGAAATCGGCGGCCATCGCCTCTTGCAGGGCCAGCCGCTCCGGCTGCTCCTCCGTGGTCCAGAAGCGAATGCTGTCCTGCGCCGCCGCCGCACTGGCCAGCGCCAGCCCGGACACAGCCGCCAGAAGCGCCACGCGCCCCGTTTTGCTGATGATGTTCATGTCAGTCCTCCCTTTGGTTTTGTCAGTCTCGTCGCCCATCCGCAGGCGGCATCGGCGCCGCCTTGGACGGGTCTTCCGGTAATCTGTCGGACGCCCGCTCGATCAGGCGGGCAGGCGTCAGCTCGCGCAGATGCTGCGGGTCGGTTCCGCGAACGCGCGCGATCAACATCCGCGCCAGGCGTTGGCCCGCCGCGCGGGTGTCGACGGAATAGGTGGTCAATGGCGGCATCATGTTGGCCGCCTCGGGCAGCCCGTCATAGGAAATCACCGCCAGATCGTGCCCGATCCGCCGTCCCACCGCCTCCGCCGCACGGTAGAGCCCGATGGCCGCCAGATCCGTGGCGCAGACGATCGCCGTCGGTGGCGCGTCACCGGACAGGACCGCGCGACCGGCAGCCTCGCCCTCCGCTACGCTCAGCACCTCGCCCGCCATCAGGGCCGGGTCGGCTTCCAGTCCCGCCTCCGCCATCGCACCGTGGAACGCGGCCAGGCGCAGATGGGCGTAGGTGTACCGGAGCGAGCCGTTGATGAACCCGATCCGCCGATGTCCGAACCCCGCCAGCCGGGTCACGGCGGCATGGATCGCGTCCTCCCCCAACACATCGAACCACGCGCAGCCCGCCTCGTTCCGGGTGCGTCCGAACAAGATGAACGGCACACCGCGATCCCGGCACAAATCGGCGCGCGCATCCTCCCACATCGCACGCGGCAAGATGAATCCGTCGACCTTCCGTTCCTCAATCAGGCGCGCCATGGTGGACAATTCCTCGTCCACGCCCTCGGCAATCGCCACGCTCAACGTCCAGCTTTCCTCCGACGCGGCGCGGCTGATCCCGTCCAGGAAATCCAGCAAGAAGGGTTTGTGCGCGTCGCGGCTTCCCGTGTTCAGCACCAGCCCCAGCGACCGGGCGCGGCCGGTGCGGATCGCCTGCGCCTGCGCCAGCGGGCGATAGCCCATGCGCTCAGCCGTGCGGGTAACACGCGCGCGCGTTGTCTCGGCAATATCCGGATAGCCGTTCAGCGCGCGGCTCACCGTCCCCTTGGCCAGCCCCAAGGCGTCCGCCAGGTCATTGATCGTGACCCGGGCCGCCCCTTTCGATGTCGCTGACATGCGCTGCATCCGATCCTCCCCGAATCCAAGGCTCGTTTCCGAAACCGGTTTCGGCAAGGTCTATTTTCCGAACACCCCATGGCATCGCCCGTTATCGCGCTCGTTATTGCAGGACGTCGCGCAGCCAGTCGGTGACATCCTCAACCGTTCGGTCGGTCAGGGCGGGGCTCAGAATATCGCCCGAAATCACGTGGTTGAAGGGATCGCCCCCCTCCTCCGGCACGGCCACCGGGATCAGTGTGGCCGGGCCGCCCCAGCCCTCGGCGAAGTCCCGCGCGGCCTGGGCGGAGATCACCTGATCGGCGTCGGAAAACAGGAACAACGCGGGGATCGTGACCCCGGAATGGTCCCGCGCCCGCGTTTCCCGCAGCAGCGTGCCAAGGGTCACGGTCGCCTCGGTCGGATAGGTCGTGGTCCAATAGGCCCCGTGGTCGTCATTGATCGGCTCGAACGACCGCTCCGCCCCGGCGACGAACGGCACCCACAGGCGCGCAAGGGGCAGTTCCAGCAATCCGCCCGCCGGGTTCGCCAACACGAAATTGGGTGAGATCAGGACCATCGCTGCCACGTCATCGGCCATCTCGGCATCGGTCGCGGCCCAAGTGGCCAGCGTCGCCCCCGTGGAGGTCCCCATGACCACCACGTCCTCCCCGATCCCGCGCGCCAGGTGCAGCATCGTGGCAACCTCGTCCACCCAATCGCCCGCGCGCGGCTCCGCCATCGCGGTCCCGTCGCGCCCGTGTCCTGGCAGACGCGCGAAGATCAGGTTCGCGCCCAATTGCTCCGCGACGCGGTCGGGCACCGGGCGGATCTCCTCGGACGTGGCCGAAAAGCCGTGCAGGTACAAAACGACGGTCGGCGTCGGCATCCCGGCCTCGCCGGCCCAGACGACCCGCGCCTGGGTGCCTTCGGTAATGTCGCCGTATTGCGTCTCACGTTCCGACAACCAGCCATCGGGATCGCTCAGGTCCGGCATCTCCACCGCGCCACGCTCCACCGCTTCGCGCGGGGCCACGAACCAGAAGATCAGCCCAAGCGCGATCAGGCCAAGCAGAACCCGTCCGATGAACTTGCCCAGACTACGCATTCAGAACCTCCTCCACCGCGCGGGTGATCGTATCGAGGCATTCGGGGGTGGAGAACCTGTGATCGGCATCCTTGATCAGCTCAAGCCGGATGTCCGGCCCGTCCAGATGATCCAACAGGCCCAGCGCCGTCTCCATCGGCACATCCTTGTCCGCCGTGCCCTGCAACAGCCGGACCGGCGCGTCGATGCGCAACGGCTCTGTCAGGACAAGGTGGTCGCGCCCGTCCTCGATCAGGCGCTTGGTGATGACCATCGCGTCGCCGTATTCCGATGGCAGGGCAATCTCGCCCTCGTCCATCACCGTCTTCTTCTGGGCATCACTCCACCGCGCCCAATATCCGTTTTCAGTGAAATCCGGCGCGGCGGCGATGGTCACAAGGCCCACCAGCCGCTCGGGCATGTGCTTGGCCAGCAGCAGGCTGATCCACCCGCCCATGGATGAGCCGACCAGAACCTGCGGTCCCTCGGTCAACGCGTCGATGGCGGCGTGCGCATCCTCCGCCCAATCGCCGATCGCGCCGTCGGTGAACTCGCCCGAACTCTCGCCGTGGCCGGAATAGTCGAAGCGCAGGAATTCCCGGCCCGACCGGCGCGCCCACGCCTCCAGATGCACCGCCTTCGTGCCCGTCATGTCCGAGCGCAACCCGCCCAGGAACACCACGCCCGGCCTGCGGCCCGAGAACTTGTGATAGGCCAGCCGCCGTCCCTGATCGGTGTCAAAGAATTGAGGTTCTTGCATGGCGCGCGCCCTTTCGTGAATTGCGCCGCAACCTGCCCCGCCCGCCCCGGCGCTGCAATCCCGCGACGGCACCATGGGCGAAGGCCCGCGCAGTTTTTTATGTGACCATATTGTCACGTGACTATAGAATCACATATAACCCACCCATGGATGCGATTTTCAAAGCCTTGGGCGACCCCGCCCGCCGCGCGATCCTCGACAGCCTCAGGGCGCGCGACGGTCAGACCCTGACGGATCTCGAAGGGCAGTTCGAGATGACGCGCTTCGGCGTGATGAAACACCTCAACGTGCTGGAAGACGCCTCCCTCATCGTCACGACCCGCAAGGGCCGGTTCAAATACCACTACCTCAACGCCCTTCCCCTTCAGGAGGCGATTGACCGCTGGATTGACCCGCTCCTGGCCAAACCCGCCGCCCGCGCCGTGATTGACCTCAAATCCAAGCTGGAGACTGCTCCGATGTTAGAAGCCATCAAGACCCCCGATTTCGTCCATCAGACGATTATCCAATGCAGCGCCGCCGCGCTCTGGGACGCGCTCGTCAGCGGCGAAGCCACGTCGCACTACTATTTCGATACCGTGCTGGAGGGGGAGGCCGCGCCCGGCGAAACCCTGATCTACCGCGCCCCCGACGGGTCCGAGATGCTCAGCTGCGATGTCATCGCCGCAGACCCACCCCGCCGGCTGGAGATGACGTTCGCCCCCCATTTCATCCCCGGCGCGCCGTCGTCGCGGCACGTCTACGTCATCGACGAGATGCAGGGCGCCTGCCGCCTGACCATCGAGCACTACGACCTGCCGCCCGAGATGCAGGGCATCCGCGACGGCTGGGTCCTGATCGCCTCACGCCTCAAGACCTGGCTTGAAACGGGCAAGCCCCTGCCCGTCTCGACGATGGGAGGGTGAGCCATGGACACCGCCACGAAGCCCGATTTCATGATGCAGACCTATATCCGCTGCACCCATGACGCGCTCTGGGACGCGCTCCGCGATCCCGACGCGATCTCCGCTTACCACTTCCTGTCACCGAAAATCACCAAGGACGGCGACACATACACCTACCACACGCCCGATGGCGGCACGATGATGCTGGCCAGAACCCTTTCCGAAGACCCGAAAAGCCGCATCGAACACACGTTCGAGCCGCACTGGGCGCCCGACATCCCACCCTCCCGCACGGCCTTCCTCCTGACGCCGGAAGCCGCGCATATGAAGCTCGTGATCGAGCATTACGACCTGCACTTCCCCGTCGTCCCCGGCGAAGGCGTGGCCGATGGATGGGAACGCTGGGCCGCGGGCCTGAAAACCTACCTCGAAACCGGCCAGGCCCAACGCTTCAACGAGAAGGGAACGCTCTGATGACCCCCGAACTCTTCTGGCTGACAATGACGGCCCTTCTCGCCGCCTCCATGTGGTTGCCCTTCATCATCGGCGTGAACACCGTCGGCATGCCCATGCCGTCCGAGAACCGCCCGCCCGACATCGCCCAGGCCCCGCCCTGGATTCACCGCGCCTGGCGTGCGCACCTGAACCTGTTGGAGCAATTCCTGCCCTTTGCCGTGATCGTCCTGATCTCGCATCTGGCTGGCATCTCCACGCCGCTCACATCCGCCGCCGCCATGGCCTTCTTCTTCATCCGCGTCATCCACGCCGTCTGGATGATCGCGGGCCTTCCCGTCCTTCCGGTGCGCCCGATCCTCTTCACCCTCGGCTGGGTGGCGATCTGCACCATCGGCGGGGCCGTCCTTCTGACCTGAGGCGAAATCCCGATTGACCCCCCGCCCGCAACGGCGGAGGGTCGCGCCATGCCCGATGGCCCCCGCCTCCTGATCCCCACCCTGTCCGCCGTGAACTTCATCGTCGGCATGGGGGCCTTCCTCGTCGTCGGACTTGTGGAGCCGATTGCCGACGATTTCCGCGTCTCCGATGCGCAATCCGGCGCGCTCCTGACCACCTACGCGATCCTCTACGCGATCATGTCGCCGCTTCTGGTGTCGCTCACCGGCCGCATCGGCCGCCGCCGCGTGCTGGCCATGGGTCTGGTCATCTTCGGCACCGCCGCGCTCCTGTCGGCCCTCGCGCCAACACTCTTCGCGCTCCATCTCACCCGAGGACTTGCGGCCATGGGCGCGGGCGTCATCACCCCGATCACCGCCGCCGTCGCCGCCATGCTGGTCCCGCCCGAGCGGCGCGCCCGCACGCTGGCCGCCGTTTTCGCGGGGCTGACCATTGCGCAGGCCGTGGGCATCCCCGTCGGTGGCTGGGTCGCCTACACCTTCGGCTGGCGCTACGCCTTCGCCATCGTGGCAATTCTCAGTGCGCCCGCCCTCATCGTGATGTGGCGGATCGTGCCCGCGGGGCTGTCGTTTTCCCCGGTATCGCTCCGCGACCTCGGCGCGACGCTCCGCGATCTGCCGGTGATGGCCGCGATCCTTTTCACCGCCACGTTCCTGTGCGCCATCTTCGCCCTCTACACCTATTTCGCGCCGCTTCTTGCCGCCGATATGGGCTTTGCCCGCGACGGGATCACGCTTGCGCTTCTGATCTTCGGGCTGGGGGCCATCGTCGGGAACATCGCGGGCGGGCGGCTCAGCGATCGCTTCGGGCCGTCGCGGACGCTCGTGGTGCTGACCGCGCTGCAAGTCCTGACCCTGCCGCTCTATTCCTTCCTGCCGCTGCCCACCGCCGCCGTGATGGTCTACACCTTCGTGTGGTCGGTGATCGGCTGGTCCTTCGGCACCGCGCAACAGGCCCGCCTTGTCCTGCTCGACCCGGCGCGCGCGCCCGTTCTGATGGCATTGAACGCGGCCGCCATCTATATCGGCGCGGCGGCGGGCTCGGCCATCGGGGGCCTTGTGATCGACCGCGCCTCCGTCTCCGCCCTTGGCCTCGCCGCCGCGCTGGTCATGGCCGTGGCACTGGCCCACCTCATCGCCTCCGACCGGGCCACCGCGCGGAACACCCGCCCCTAGGCGCGCGCCCTGTCTTCCATGTGCCGGAAATATCCCCGCCGGAGGCATCCCGACGCCGCAACCCACGCCGCCCGTTGACATTGCGCGCCGCCCTCGCCACAAGCGCCCCCACATACCCGCAACCGGGCGTTCCGTAGGCGCCAAACCGACGAGGAGGCTGATCATGCCCCAGATTTCCCTGACCTTCCCCGATGGCAACGCGCGCCAATACGACGCCGGGATCACCCCCGCCGCCGTCGCCGCCGACATCTCCAATTCGCTCGCGAAAAAGGCGATTTCCGCCACCGTCGACGGCGCTCACTATGACCTGCAATGGCCTATCGAGGCTGACGCCGACATCGCCATCCACACGCTGAAGGATGACGACCAGGCGCTGGAACTGATCCGCCACGACTGCGCCCACATCATGGCCCGCGCGGTGCAGGAGATCTGGCCCGACGTCAAAGTCACCATCGGCCCCGTCCGCGACAACGGCTGGTTCTACGATTTCGACCGGGAGGAGCCGTTCACCCCGGAAGATCTCGGTCAGATCGAGGCGAAGATGAAAGAGATCATCAACGCCCGCGATGCCGTGCGCACCGAGGTCTGGGACCGTGACAAGGTCCGCGCCCACTACGAACAGACCAATGAGCCCTACAAAGTCGAACTCCTAGACCGCATCCCCGGCGATGAACCCATCCGCATGTACTGGCATGGCGAATGGATGGATCTCTGCCGTGGCCCGCATCTCCAGCACACCGGCCAGGTGCCCGCTGATGCGTTCAAGCTGATGTCCGTCGCCGCCGCCTATTGGCTCGGCGACAACACCCGCCCCATGCTGCAACGCATCTACGGCGTGGCGTTCAAGAACCGAGATGACCTGAAAAAACACCTCAATTTCCTCGAAGAAGCCGCCAAGCGCGACCACCGCCGCCTGGGCCGCGAGATGGACCTCTTCCACATGCAGGAAGAGGCGCCGGGCCAGGTCTTCTGGCACCCCAACGGCTGGACGATTTACACCGAGTTGCAGGATTACATGCGCCGCAAGCAGCGCGCGGGCGGCTATGTGGAGGTCAACACTCCCCAGCTCGTCAACCGCAACCTCTGGGAACAATCCGGCCATTGGGAGAAGTACCAAGAACACATGTTCATCGTCGAGGTGGATGAGGATCACGCCCGAGAGAAGGCCGTGAATGCCCTCAAGCCGATGAACTGCCCCTGCCACGTGCAGATCTTCAACCAGGGCCTGAAATCCTACCGCGACCTGCCCCTGCGGATGGCCGAATTCGGCTCCTGCGCGCGGTATGAGCCCTCCGGCGCTCTCCACGGGATCATGCGCGTGCGCGGCTTCACCCAGGACGATGGCCACATCTTCTGCCGCGAGGACCAGATCGAAGAAGAAACCGCCGTCTACATCGACTACCTGACGGGCGTTTACAAAGACTTGGGCTTCCCCGAATTCCGCGTGAAATTCTCCGACCGCCCCGAAACCCGCGCCGGATCAGACGAGGTCTGGGATCGCGCCGAGGCGGCTTTGCTCAAGGCCACCCGCGCCGCGGGTATCGAGCCCGAGATGAACCCCGGCGAAGGGGCCTTCTACGGACCGAAGCTCGAATTTGTTCTCACCGACGCCATCGGGCGCGATTGGCAATGCGGCACCCACCAGGTCGATTTCGTCCTGCCCGAGCGGCTGGACGCAACCTACATCGCCGAGGACGGTGCGAAACATCGCCCCGTGATGCTGCACCGCGCCTGCCTTGGCTCCTTCGAGCGGTTCATCGGTATCCTGATCGAGGAACATTCCGGCAAGCTGCCCTTCTGGCTCGCGCCGCGTCAGGTGGTCGTGGCCTCCATCGTCTCGGAAGCCGATGATTTCGTTCACGAAACCGTCGCCGCGCTCAAGGCCGCAGGTGTCCGGGCAGAGGCCGACATCCGCAACGAGAAGATCAACTTCAAGGTCCGCGAGCATTCCGTCGGCAAGGTTCCCGCGATCCTCGCCATCGGGCGGCAGGAGGTGGAGAACCGCACCGTCACCCTCCGGCGTCTGGGCGAAAAGCAAACGCAGGTTCTGCCGCTCGCAGAGGTGGTCGAAACCCTTGGCGCGGAGGCAATCGCCCCCGACCGCCGCCGGGCCTAGGGTCAGACGTCCACAAAACGCCCAATTCCGGCCCGCATTTTGTCGGGGCGGGCCGATAGATCTGCGTGCAAGCCGAATGTAATCGGCGCTGATGCAGGTAACGAGTATGCTACAATTTACATCCCCTCTGGCTTCCGCCCCGTCCTGGGACGCGGAGCCGCGCGACACGCCCCACACCGACCCCGCCCGTCAACCCCTGCCCGGCCTCTCGGCCATCGCGGGCCCGACGTTGGTCGAAACCCAAGACGGCTCCCGCCGCGCCGACACGCTCAGCCCCGGCGATCTGCTGGAAACCCGCGACAACGGTCCGGTCGCCGTAGAAATCGTCGAATTTCGCATCATCACGGCAGAGATGCTGCGCATCTACCACGACGCCGCCCCGATCCGGGTGGAGGAAGGCGCACCGCTCTTCCACCGGCTCTCCGGCACGCGGCTCGTCTCTCCCGATCAGCATATCTTGGTGGAGGCACCCGACGCGGACGGTGCCGACGGCGGCACGCTCGTCCCCGCCCGCGCGCTCTGCGATGGCGGCCATATCCGCCGCGTTATCCCCGAGGAACGGGTCATCTACGTCGCCCTGCGCTGCGCCCGGGCGCAATTGATCAATGCAGGCGGCCTCTGGGTGGAGATCGGGCGCCTTGCCGGCCATGCCCGCCACGCCTCCGGCCCGATTGTCTTCGAACGGCAGACCCGTCCGGTCTTTACCCCGCTCTAGGCCGCCGCGCGCGCCTCAGAAATGCGCCTTTTCCTCATCCGGGCGCCCTGCGGCAATCGCAAGCGCCCCGCCCACCGCACAGAACGCGATGGGGAACATCGTGAAGACGCCGAAGCCGAACGCATACAAGATCCCGCCCGCGGCCAGCAGCATCAGCACGCCACCCCACAGCGCCCTTGCCCGCGCCATCGCGCCCCCCGCGATTGCAAGGATCGGCGACAGGAACGCCATCGTCCGGTAAAGCTGCGGATTATCCACTTGGTAGGCCAGGTCCGGGATCTCTCCGAACCAGTCGATGAACACCGTGTAGCCGTAGACGAAGAAGCCCACGATCATGGCGAGGATACCGCCGATAAGACCAAGGACCAGGGCTGCGTTTCGCATGGGGGCTCTCCGTTTTGGGCCGTGTCGTTCAGTATCAGATGGGGGCCGTGCGCCGGAACCCAAGCCCGCCCGCGCGGGTGAAATCCGCGCCGTTTTTCCCCCGCATCCCGCCTCAGACGCCGAAGGCCGCCCGCACCTCCCCGCTCCAGCCCAGGTGCAGCGTGCCGTCGCCCGCCTCAATCACCGGGCGTTTCATGACAGTCGGATGGGCCGCGATCACCTCCGCCACCGACCCCGCGCGGTCCGCCTCCGCCAAGTTCCGCCAAGTGGTGGAGCATGGGTTCACCAACGCCTCCCCGAACGCTGCCTCGAACCGTGCTACATCCGCCGCGTCCAGCGGCTCGGCCCGGATATCGACCAACTCAGCCTCCAATGCCTTCGCAGCCGCGCGGCAGGTATCACAATTTTTCAGCCCGTAGACGCGCATTTTTTCATCCTCCGCCGATCCGATAGGCAAACTCGTGCCACGCGCGCGCGCGGCGGCGCGCAAGACTTGAGTTTTGCCGCGAACTTTCGGACGCTTTCTACGTGTCGCAGGGTTTGAAGTGAACCGCCCGTGAAGAAGGCCCTCGAACAGGTTACCCGGATCCGGCTGCACCGCACCGCCGCAAGGCTTGTGGGCGGGACCCAAGATGGAAAGACACGGGAAAATGCCAACTGGCACTGTTAAATGGTTCAACACCACCAAAGGCTTCGGCTTCATCGCACCGGACGAAGGCGGCAAGGACGTCTTCGTTCACATCTCCGCCGTGGAACGCGCGGGCATGACCGGGCTGCCGGACAATACCAAGGTCAGCTACGAATTGCGTGAAGGCCGAGACGGCCGCGAAAGCGCGGTGGAGCTGCAGACCCTCTAGGCGTCACACGTCGCCAATCTGACCAAAGATCCCCCGCGCCTCGCCGGGCGCGGGCAAGCGCCCGATGCGCCCTGTGCCTTGCTCGCTTGCGTCCACCACTCGGTTAACCGCCCCTTTACCCTGCCCTGCTATCGTGGCCGTTCCAGACATGGGGAGGTGACGATGCGCAGGTTCGGTGCGCAGGGATCCCTCCCGTCCCGCGCGCCGCCTTTCGGTACCTCCCCATCGTCCCCGCTCCGGTCCCATTCGGCACAGGAGCGTTGCCATGTCCGACTTCCTCGACCTTCTCGCGCTGTATTACCTGTGCGACGCCACCGCTCTCGTCCGGACCATGTCGGGCGACGAGGTCATCGCATGCACCGGCATCTACGACGCGGTCAAAGCCTGGTTCGCCCCGTTCGATCTGGCCCCCGTCGGCTCGCTGGAGCGTCACGCCCAGATGATCGAAGGCTATCTCGGCTTCCAGGACTGGCAGGCAGCGAACGCCGAGCTGGTCGCCACGATGCGGGACGACGCAATGGCCGAAGCGCGGGGTGTGGCAGGGGCGTTGATGCGGTGAGGGGCGCGGTGGATCGGGCCGGGCCATCGCCCGCCAAGCCAAAGCCGTGCCATCGCCGGACCGGGGGCTGGCGAACCAACGCGTGTGACAAGGCACTTTATGCCAGCCAAATCCGCACGATCTCAAACCGGAGCACCCAGCCCCACCAAATCGCCCACTGCCCGACAGGCTATTTTGCTCTGCAAGAATTGCCGAGAGTGAGACCGCAGCTCCCGCTAGCGAAGCCGTGCTATCGCCGGACCGGGGTTTGGCGAGCCTCCTTCCATGACGGCCACTTTATGGTGCCCAAACATGCGCGCCCCATCAACGGAGCACCCAGCCCCACCAAATCGCCAGACCGCGGGGCCGGTCCGGCGATGGCACGGCGGCCTGCGGCCTTGATTCCGTGCTAGGGCGATTTCACCGGACAATGTGCCAATTATTGGCTGCTTCCGTTGAAATCATCACTAGAGCGAAATTCTATCTTTGGAGGCAGCTCAGTCATCGCATAGTGAACGAATTGTTCTCCCAGTGCCGTGAGCTCATATCCCTCTTCAAAATCAAACGCAGATTTCATCGTTGAGGAACCCGAGCCTCTTCCCCTCGATGGCTTTTTTATGAAGTTGCCGTGATAGTCGACTTCTCTGTGCTGGCGAATGATACCGCCCATAGATAAATGCCGCACAAGAAGCTTGAACAAATCTGCGTCCGCAGAGTCCTCAGAAACCTCTTCACGACCAACCTTCTGCCAGATTTCGCCCCTCGAAATTCCTTTAGAATTGTAGATCGTTCCAATGACCTCGAAATGAAAGGGGGAGTAAGTTCCGAGCCAGTCGATGAAAAGCCTTACAACGTCATCGCTAGTCAACCGCGAAGACGCTGCGTGTGACAGGACATTTCGAAGGTATACCCGCTTCTCTTCGCTTTCGGCCACCGGCCATTCTCGAAAACTCTTCTTCAACAAGCTCTGAAACGACTCTGAAGTGATCCGCTCTGAAATCTCGTCGTCGTGAAGGTCCAAACGACTGATGATTTCGATTATCGTTTTCTGCTTTTCCTCGATCTCATCGTGGAGCATCTGTAGCCAGTTGCGAAGAAACTCGTTCGCCCGGGCCTCTTCGTTTTCTCCCCAATAACCGGCCGCTGCTGAAAACAATCCACCTGCGAAAGGAATTGACCCCATTGCGTTAAGGACGGCGCGCCCTGCTTTGCCACCTTTTGATACGGGAAGGTCACCAATCCCTTCGGAACGTTCTTCACTTGCCTCGTCGTTACTCACTTCGCACCCCCTAACAAACCCTTAACACCAAACCCTTTCTCCAACAAAACCAACCTCTTAAACCCCGGTTGCAACCTTGCAACCTCACCCAAACACCGCCTCGAACTCCCGCCATTCGCCTATCGACATGCCCGAACTCTCTTGCGTCACCACCTCTCCGGCCAGCCGCCGCCGCACGACCTCAACGCCCTTGCCCGAGAGCTGCACACCGCCCATCCGGTAATCCTCGAACGCGCCATAGGCCGCCGGCACCCAATCCTTCACCATCTCCGCAATCGCATCCGCATAGACCCGGATTTCGTACTGCGCATGGGCATCCGCGCGCAGCCGCAGGAAGTGGAACAGGTTGTGTAGGTCCACCTTCCAATACCATTGCGTGTAGATATTCGCGGGCAGGTTCATCCGCGCCAATTCGCGGGCCAGGCCCTTCTGGCCGTCTTGCGACAACATCTCCTCGTAATGGTCATAGGCCCGCCCCGCATCGTCCTTGAGCATCCGCAGAACCTTTTCCGCCTCCGCCCCCTCCAGCGTTTCCCCGCGGCCCTGGTTGTTGACCACCGACTGCGCCGCCAAGGCGTCGGGCTCGGGGATGTAGAATTCCCGATCCAGGATAGAATAGCGCGCCGAATATTCGTTCACATTCGCCGTCCGGTGCCGGATCCATTGCCGCGCCACGAAAACGGGCAGTTTCACGTGCAGCTTGATCTCGCACATCTCGAACGGCGTCGAGTGCCAGTGCCGCATGAGGTAGCGGATCAAGCCGCTGTCATCGCGCGATTTTTTCGTCCCCGCCCCGTAAGACACCCGCGCCGCCTGCACGATCGCGGCATCGTCGCCCATATAATCGATGACCCGCACAAAACCGTGGTCGAGCACCGGTTTGGCGGTATAGAGATGCTGCTCCATTCCCGGGGCCACCGCGCGCAAGGTGGGCTGCGGGTTGGAGCGGGAGGACTGGATATCCTCCAATTGTTCAGGGCTAAGCGGCATGGGACAGGTCCTGGGCGGAGAATCGGAATGGGTGAGCGGTTGAGACCATATCTTGCCCCAACGGATCGCAACGCCGCAAGATGAAGGGGCGCAGATGACGGAACGGGGTGTGTCATATCTGGACGGACGGCTGGCGCCGCGCGCGCACGCGGCCCTTCCGGGATGGCTGGCAGAGGGGTTCATGTTCCTTGCCAAGCTCCTGTGGTCCGCGCTCTTCGCCGTGCTGATCCTCGGCGCGATCATTATTTCCCGCCTGATCTGGCAACACGATTGGGTGCTCGCCCGCTACGACGCGCTGGTCATCTTCGTGGTCGCCACACAGATCCTGTTCCTCGTCACCCGCCTCGAAAGCTGGGAGGAGGCGAAGGTCATCTTCCTCTTCCACGTCACCGGCACGGTGATGGAGATCTTCAAGCTCGCCCAAGGCTCCTGGGATTATCCAGAACAGGGCATTCTGGAAATCGGCGGCGTGCCGCTTTTCACCGGGTTCATGTACGCCGCTGTCGGCTCTTTCATCGCCCGTGCGATCCGCATCTTTCACATGCAATTTGCCCCCTACCCGGCCTTCCCTCTCACCTTCGCTCTGGCGCTTGCGATCTACGTGAATTTCTTCACCCACCATTACGTGTGGGACATCCGCTGGGTGCTGTTCGCGGCCACGATCGCGCTCTACTGGCGAACGCGGATCTGGTTCTTCCCGGCCCGGCGTCCGCGCTGGGTGCCCCTTCCCGCCGCCGCTGCCTTCGCCGCGCTGCTGCTTTGGGTGGCGGAGAATGTGGGCACGCTGACCCAGACCTGGGCCTATCCCGGCCAGGGCGCGTTCCAGCTGGTGAATATCGCCAAGTTCGGGTCATGGTACCTCTTGCTTTACGTGAGCTTCGTGACGGTCACACTGGTTCTGCGCGACGCGCTTATCCCCCATCCCGTCCGGCCGACCCCGCGATGATGTGACCGTGGCAGGGGCTGTTCAAACGCGCCCCGCGCGCTAAGCTGCTCGCCAACGCGCCATGGGGGAGCCTGCGACATGACACTGACATACCTGCACACGATGGTCCGGGTAAAAGACCTCGACACCTCCATCGCTTTCTACAAGCTTCTGGGCCTGGAGGAGACGCGACGGATCGAGAACGAGGGCGGGCGCTTCACGCTGGTCTTCCTCAGCCCGCCGGGACAGGACAACGCGGCGGTGGAGCTCACCTATAACTGGGATGGCGACGACGGCCTGCCATCCGACAGCCGCCATTTCGGGCACCTCGCCTACCGCGTCGGCAATATCTACGAGATGTGCCAGCACCTGATGGACAACGGCGTCACGATCAACCGCCCACCACGCGACGGGCACATGGCCTTCGTACGCTCGCCCGACAACATCTCCATCGAGCTGTTGCAGGAGGGGGAGCATCTGCCCCCGGCAGAGCCCTGGGCCTCGATGGAAAACACGGGGCATTGGTAATGCACCGCTGCCTTGGCGCGGCGGCACTCGCCTCCTCCGTGCTGCTTTCCACGGCCCCGGCCAATGCGCAGGAACAATGCCGCCTGGCATTGCAATTGGGGATGGATGTATCGGCCTCCGTCGACGTCGCCGAATACCGGTTGCAGGTCGAAGGGCTCGCCTCCGCCCTGCTGGACCCGACGGTGATCGAGGCATTCCTGAACGGCCCCGGCCCGGTGGCCCTGTCGATCTTCGAATGGTCCGGACGGTTCCAGCAAGACGTGCTGGTCGACTGGACGATGATCACGTCCGAGGCGGAGCTTCTGGACATCGCCGAGCGTCTGAACGGCTCCGAACGGGGCAGCGAGGATTTTCCGACCGCCCTTGGATACGCGCTCGGCTTCGCGGCCACGCGGTTTCGGGAGGCCCCGGCCTGCCTGTTCCAGACCCTCGACATCTCCGGTGACGGGCAGAACAATGACGGCTTCCCGCCCGCCGCCGCGTTCGAGCATTTCGCGTTTGACGGGATCACGGTGAACGGGCTCGCCATCGGCGGGGCCAGCCGCGAGATCGAGGATTACTACGCGGCTGAGGTCATCCACGGCCCCGGCGCCTTCGTGGAATACGCGCTCAACCACCGCGACTTCGCCGAAACCATGCGCCGCAAGCTGGAACGCGAACTGCGCTCCATGATCCTGGGCGATGCCGGGACCTATCCAAACGTGTTCTAGGCGATAAGGCCCCGCGGACCGGCGGCGTTACTCCACCACCAGCATCGCCGCCCCGACACGCCGCCCCTCGGCCAGCAGCACGTTATAGGTGCGGCACGCGGCGGGCGAGGCCATGACCTCCATCCCGATCCCCGCCGCATCCAGCGCGCCGCGAAACGCGCGTGGCGGATGCGCAATCTCCTTGCCGGTACCCACCAGGAGGACGTCGATCTCCGCCGCGGCGGCCAGGATCGGCGCGGCGTCCTCATAGCCCTGCCACAGGCCCGGACCGGATGGCAGGAGCAGGACCGAGCCTTTCAGAACCTCACCGCCCACCCGGAAAAAGCCGGGGCCGTAGCCGTCCACCGGGCGGCTGTCGTCAAACTCGACTTCGTTCATACGCATGGCATCATCCCCATAAGGGCAGGCCCATCACGCCCGCCGCCCCGATCAGCATATAGGCCGCCCCCTTGTAGATACCCGCCCGCTCCGGCGCGAACAGCTGCGCGCCGCTGAACGTCCCCGCCGCATAGGGCAGCAGAAGGAGGATCCCCAGCCAAACCGCAGGCCCGTCGATCAGCCCCTGCAACCACATCATCGGCATCATCAGAAGCGAATTGAATGTCAGGAAACACGCCAGATTGCCCCGCGTCACCGCCACCGGCTGGTCGGAGCCGAGGTTGAACAGGATCACCGGCGGCCCGTTCAGCCCCGTCGATCCCCCGGTGATCCCGGCCAAGGCGCCCACGGCGGCGCGGAGCGGCGTGCCACCGCGCAGGGGCACCTTCCACCCCGCCAGCAAGGCCGCCAGCGTCACCAGCGTCAGGACACAGACCGCCGTGCGGATCGTGACCTCCGGTGTAAACCGCAACAGCGCGATCCCCAGCGGCATCGTCAGAAGCGACATGCCCACCATCAGCAAGGTCTGCGACTTGTCAGCGGCGGCCCACGCCCTGGGGATCACCGTGACGAGGGAGGCGAGCGCGGACAGGGAAAAGGCCGCGATGGCCAGGGGCGGCGGCAGAAAGATCGCGGCCAGCGGCATGAAGATCAGCGCCGACCCGAAGCCCGCGAAACCGTAAACCAACCCTGCCAGGAAAGAGGCCGCGCAGACCCAGATCAGCCCCGGCGTCGCCAGGGCCAGATCCAGCGCCTCAGGCATCCACGTTGGCGAATTGCGTGCCGCCGGGGCCACCCGCGCCGCCGCCGTCCGACGGCTTGGACCAATCGCGCTTCACCCCGATCATCAGGACCACGTTCTTGGCCACGTAGATCGACGAATAGGTGCCCACGATCACACCCCACGCAATCGCGAAGACGAAGCCCCGGATCACGTCACCGCCCAGAACGATCAGCGCGATTAGGGCGATCAAAGTGGTGCCGGAGGTCATCAAGGTCCGGCTGAGCGTCTCGTTGGCGCTGAGGTTCATCACGTCGCGCAACGCACGCTGCTTGTACTTGATGAGGTTCTCGCGCAGACGGTCGAAGATCACCACCGTGTCGTTGATCGAATAGCCCACGATGGTCAGCAGTGCCGCGATCGTGGCCAGGTCGAACCGGATCTGGAACAGGCTGAAGACGCCGATGGTCAGGATCACGTCATGGATCAGGGCCGCGACCGCACCCACCGAAAACTGCCATTCAAACCGCAGCCAGATATAGATCAGGATCGCCCCGAGCGAGGCCAGAACCGCGATGATCGCCGTCTGGATCAACTCACCCGAAACCTTGGGCCCAACGGATTCGACGCTGGGGAATGCGATGCGCTCATAGGTGAAGGTGGAGCCTTCCAACGCGGGAAATGCGCTACCGACCGCCTCGTCGACACTCGCGATGGTTCCCAACGGTAGTCCTTCCGGCAGGGAGAACCCGACACCATTCTCGCTGGGCGTTGCGTCCAAAGAAAGCGACGCAATCGCCTCCATTACTCCGGCGGTGGTCAGACCTGCGCCACGAAACCGCATCGTAAGCGGCCCGCCCATCGCAGAGCCCAATGCTTCCTCAATATCGCGAATTGTGTCGCTGGTGACCGCCTCAACCCCCTCCTGCGCCTGGATGCGGACAGTGACGACAAACTGATCCTCGTCGAAATTCGGGTCGAACACGCGGGAGATCACGACATCACCAAGATCCAGCTCGTCCAGCGCCGCGCGGTACTCGGCCACATCGACCTCGACCGTCGCATCGGTGCGGATCGTCGTGCCGCCCAAGAAGTCGATGCCGAAATTCAGGCCCACCGACAGCCAGATCGCCAGCGACGCGATCACGGCCACGATCGAGGCACCGAAGGTCGCGCGGGCGTATTTGAAGAAATCGAAGTTCGTTTCCTGTGGGACCAGACGGAGTCTCATGGGCTCATACCTCGATCGTTTTGGGGCGGCGGCGCTCGAACCAGATGATGAGCAGCAGGCGCGTGACGTAGATGGCCGTGAAGACCGAGGTGACGATGCCGATCCCCAGCGTGACGGAGAAGCCGCGCACCGGGCCGGAGCCGAGCACGAACAGGATCGTGGCGATGATGAACGTGGTGATATTGGCGTCGATGATGGCCGAAAGCGCCCGTTCATAGCCCAATTCGATGGCGCGAGCCGGGCCTTTGGCCGTCTTCAGCTCCTCCCGGATACGCTCGAACACCAGCACGTTGGCATCCACCGCCATACCGATGGTCAACACGATCCCCGCGATACCGGGCAGGGTCAGCGTGGCCCCGATCAACGACAGGACGCCAAAGATCAGCCCCACATTGAGCACCAGCGCGATGGAGGCGAAGACCCCGAACAACCCGTAGCTTGCGACCATGAAGATCAGGACGGCGGCGAAGGCCACCATGGCCGCGATCTGCCCCGCCTCGATGGAATCCGCGCCCAGTTCCGGCCCGATCGTGCGCTCTTCCAGGAATGTCATCTCCGCCGGCAACGCGCCCGCCCGCAGCAGGATCGCCAGTTCGGTGGAGGATTCCACCGTGAATTCGCCCGAGATCTGCCCAGACCCCCCGGTGATCGCCTGCCGGATCACCGGGGCGCTGATCACTTCCTCGTCCAGCACGATGGCGAAAGGCGCGCCCACATTGGCCGCGGTGTATTCCCCAAAGGCGCGCGCGCCGGTGGGGTTGAACCGGAACGTGACGACCGGAATGCCGGAATTGCCATCGAAGGATGGCTGGCTGTCCACCAAATCGTCCCCCGTCACCACCGGCGTTTCTTCCAGGATGTAGAACGTGTTGGGATCGTTGAGGTCCGGCAGCACGATCTGGCGGGCATCCACATCCTCGTCCATGCTTCCCGCGCGGCCCACGACCGGGTGGAAGGTCAGGCGCGCGGTCGTGCCGATCAGGTCCTTCAATTCCTGCGCCGACCCGATGCCCGGCACCTGGATCAGGATACGGTCCGCACCCTGGCGCTGGATCGTCGGCTCCCGCGTGCCGGCCTCATCGACGCGGCGGCGCACGATCTCGATGCTTTGCTGCATGGTCCGGTCATTGGTGGCCGCCTGCTCGGCCTCCGAAAGGGCAATCGTCAACACATCGCCATTGCCCACAACGTCCAGCGTCTGTTCGGCCAACCCGGTCAGGCTGACGACCGGCTGCGACAGGGCGCGCACGGCAGCGACGGCTTGGGCCATCCCCTCGGGCTGACTGATACGGACCTGCAGATTGCCGGGGGCCGCGTCGATCCGGCGGATCGTGCCCACCTCCGCACGCACATCGCGCAATGCGTCCCGCACTTCCGGCCACAACGCATCCATCCGCGCCACGTAGACGTCCTCGACGCGCACCTCGGCCAGCAGATGCGCGCCGCCCCGCAGGTCAAGGCCCAGGTTCACCAACGTCGCGGGCAGGTAGGATGGCCACAACGCCTCCTCCGCCAGCAATTCGTCGGTCTCGATCCCGTCGCGCTCCATCGTGGCCACGGCATCATTGTGCCGCTCCACCCGCTCGTAGAAGAAATTCGGCATCGCGAAGCTGAGGCCCAGGACGATCAGGAAGAGGATCATCAACCGGTTCCAGAGCGGGATTTGCAACATGTCGGATACGCCTCGGGCGGGGGAAGTCAGTCAGGTTCGGATGTCGCACCAAAGGTGCGCGTTGTTTGTCGCACCAAAGGTGCGCGTCAATCGCAATGCCCCAGGCGCCGATCGTGGCGCCCGAAGCGTCAATCAATCATTCGCCGGTTCGGTCTTGGACCGGACCTGCGCAATCGTCGGGCGCAACACGCGCACCTTGATGTCCTTGGCCAGCTCGACCTCCACCTCGGTGTCGTCCTTGACCTTGGAGATCTTGCCGATCAGCCCGCCTTGCGTGACCACCTCGTCGCCGCGGCGCAACGCCTCCACCATCGCCTGATGCTCCTTCACCTTCTTTTGCTGGGGGCGGATCAGGAAGAAATACATGATCACGAGGATCAGGATCAGCGGAATAACCTGGCCGAAGGCTTCCATGGGCGGGGTCCTTTATGTGGTGACGCCACCCGTGCCGGGCAGCCCTGTTGAAAAGTTGCGGCACCCTAAGGGTGCGGTGGGCGGAGTGCAACGGGTGCTGGGGGTCAAATGGGCGCGGGCGCGGCGGGGTGCAAGACGTGGGGCGGGACTTGTCCCGGAGCGTGGCACAGAAGCCCCGCCGCGGGTGGGCCGGGGACTGTCATCCGACGCTGGTTCGGAGCACTTTATCCCAGCCAAGCCCCCCCAACCAACGAAGGACGCACCAAGCCCAACCAAATCGACAGGCCATCGGACGGCCCGTCGATGGCGGGACGGGCAAGCCCGCTGTTAACCCGCCCCAACCCGGCCTAACCGCCCCAAATCGCGTGAGCCTCAGGAGTGCACCCCCTGCGCATCCCGCAAACGCCCTCTTTTCCCGCCCTCCCCCCTCTGGCATACCCGCGCCACACGATCCCAAGGAGGGCCAGACCCATGCACGACATCCGCATGATCCGCGACAACCCCGCCGCCTTCGACGAAGGCCTCTCGCGCCGTGGTCTCTCCGCCCAATCCGCCGCGATCCTCGCCATTGACGAGGCGCGCCGTGCCGCCATCACCGCCGCTGAGACCGCCCAGGCCGACCGCAATGCTGCGTCCAAGGACGTGGGCAAAGCCAAGGCCAGTGGCGACGAGGCCGAATTCGAACGCCTCCGCGCGCTCGTCTCTGAAAAGAAAGACGAAATCGCCCGCCTGGAGGAGGAAGCGAAAGCCAGGGACGCTGAGCTGACGACCATTCTGGAGGCCATTCCGAACCTGCCCTACGACGACGTTCCCGTGGGCGCGGACGAAGACGACAATGTCGAACTCCACCGCCGGGGCACGCCCCGTGACTTCGACTTCACGCCGGTTGAGCATTTCGACATCCCCGCCGTCAAACCCGGCATGGATTTCGAGACGGCGGCCAAACTCTCTGGCAGCCGCTTCGTTCTGCTGTCTGGCGCCGTCGCCCGCCTCCATCGCGCGCTGTCGCAATTCATGCTCGATGTCCACACCCTTGAGAACGGCCTGACCGAAGTGAACGCCCCCGTTCTTGTCCGGAACGAGACGATGTACGGCACCGGCCAATTGCCGAAATTCGGGGAGGACAGCTACGAGACGACCAACGGATGGTGGCTCATCCCGACCTCCGAAGTCAGCCTGACCAACATCGTCGCGGGCCATACGATCAGCCACGATTACCTGCCCCGCCGCTATACCGCCCATTCCCTCTGTTTCCGGTCCGAGGCCGGCTCCGCAGGCCGCGACACGGCGGGTATGCTGCGCCAGCACCAGTTCGAAAAGGTGGAGATGGTCTCCGTCACCCACCCGGAGAAAAGCGACGCGGAACAACAGCGTATGCTGGGATGTGCCGAGGGTATCCTGGATCGGCTGAACATTCCCTACCGGACGGTTGTCCTCTGCACCGGCGACATGGGTTTCGGCGCGCGGCGCACCTACGATATCGAGGCATGGTTGCCCGGTCAGAACACCTATCGGGAGATCTCCTCCGTCTCCACCTGCGGGGATTTCCAGGCGCGGCGGATGAATGCGCGCTTCAAGCCCGAAGGCGGCGGCAAGCCCGAATTCGTCCACACGCTCAACGGCTCCGGCCTCGCCGTGGGTCGCTGCCTGATCGCGGTGCTGGAAAACGGGCAGGAGGCGGACGGCTCCGTCACCCTGCCCGACGCGCTGCACTCCTATCTCGGCGGCAAGACCCGGATCGCGCCGGACGGCACCTGGGCGTAACGCCCCCGGGAGGCGCAACCCTGCGCCCCCGCCCCACTCGATCCGACCATGCAGGGGAACCCATCGCCGCATTGCAGCGTTCACACGCCATGACCTACATGCACGTTCCTCCGCAAACCGATGCCGAACGCGACCGCGCGCGCCTTTGGGCCATCTTGTGCCTTGTCGCGGCCGTCGCCTTCGCCATCGTCCCCTTCTTCGCAAACCCGTTTTCCGGGTTCGAACCGGGGCAGTTCCCGGTCCCCGTCGATACTCCGCCGATCCAGCCCGCCGGTTGGGCCTTTTCCATTTGGGGCGTGATCTATGTCTGGCTGATCGCGTCGACCGGCTACGGCCTGTTCCAGCGTGCGGACGACGCGCGGTGGGCGCCGCACCGGCCCTGGGCATTCGCGTCGCTTGCTGTAGGGGCGGCCTGGATACCCGTTGCCAACGCCTCCCCCGTCTGGGCCACGATCCTGATCCTCGTGATGCTTGTCACCGCGCTGGTTGCGATGGCCAAGGCCCCGGTGGTGGAGCGGGGGTGGGCGCGCTGGCCGCTCGGCCTCTACGCGGGCTGGCTGACGGCGGCGTCCTTCGTGTCGCTGACGAATTTGGCCGCCGGTTACGGTCTCGCATCGGCGGAGCTTGCCAGCTGGATCGCCCTGCCCCTCGCGGTGCTGACCGCCGCGGCGATCACGTTGCGGCACTGGACACCGACCTACCCCGCCGCCGCGGCGTGGGCCGCGATCGGTATCGCCTTCGCCAACTGGCCCTCCGGCTTTGCATGGGGTGCGGCGACCGGCGCGGTGCTTCTGGCGGCCCTCGTCTCGCTGGCCCTGGCGCGCAAGCTCTGAGCGGGCGCGCGCCAGCCGCCCCACACCACCGCTTGCCGCCCCCACGCCCCCGCGCTACACCGCGCCCATGCGTATCCTCATCACCAATGACGACGGCATCAACGCCCCCGGCCTGCGGGTTCTGCATGCCATCGCAGCCGATCTTGCGGGGGATGAGAATGTCTGGATCGTCGCGCCCGCGTTCGAGCAATCGGGCGTCGCCCATTGCATCTCCTACACCCATCCCACGATGATCTCCGAATTCGGGCCGCGCCGCTTCGCCGCGGAGGGCTCGCCCGCCGATTGCGTCCTTGCGGGCCTGCATGATGTGCTCAAGGACAACCCGCCGGACCTGATCTTGTCGGGCGTGAACAAGGGCAACAATTCCGCGGAGAACACGCTCTATTCCGGAACCATCGGGGCCGCCATCGAAGGCGCCCTGCAAGGGTACAAAGCCATCGCGCTGTCGCAATATTACGGGCCGGGCAACATCTCCCTCGATGATCCGTTCGAGGCCGCCGCCGCCCACGGGGCCGATGTCGTGCGCAAGATCCTTGCCGCACCGGGTGCCTTCGCGCGCCACCCTTACAAGACCTTCTACAACGTCAACTTCCCCCCCGTCCCCGCCGCCGGGGTGAAGGGGACGCGCGCCGTGGCCCAGGGCTTCCGGGAAAACAATACGGGCTTCGGTCTGCGCGCGGATATCGCGCCCAACGGGCGTAAGTTCCTTTGGGTCACGGGCGCGCCGCAAAACGTGTCCTCGGGGGCTGATACGGACGCGACCGTCAACCTCGACGGCTACATCTCCGTCACGCCGATGCATGCCGACCTGACCGCCCATGAGGAGCTTGCCGCGCTGAAAGCCGCAGTGGAATGACCGACCCGGCGGGCATCACACCGGAACAGAAGATGCAATTCCTGTTCCAGCTTCGCCAGAAGGGCGTGATGGACAGCCGCGTGTTGACCGCCATGGAAAAAACCGACCGGGGCGCTTTCGTGCGCGGCCATTTCGCCACCCGCGCCTACGAGGATATGCCGCTTCCGATTTCCTCGGGGCAGACGATCAGCCAGCCCTCCGTTGTGGGGCTGATGACCCAGGCGCTCGACGTGCAGCCCCGCGACACGGTGCTGGAGATCGGGACAGGCTCCGGCTACCAAGCCGCGATCCTCAGCCAGCTCGCCCGCCGCGTCTACACCATCGACCGCCATCGCAACCTCACGCGGGAGGCGGAGGTCGTGTTCACCCGGCTCGGCCTTGTCAATGTCACCGTGCTGACCCGCGACGGCTCCTTCGGGCTGCCCGATCAGGGGCCCTTCGACCGTATTCTCGTGACCGCCGCCGCAGAGGATCCGCCAGGCCCGCTGATGCAGCAGCTCAAGGTCGGCGGCGTGATGGTCGTGCCCGTGGGCCAATCCGACACTGTGCAATCGCTCATCAAGGTCACGCGCAACGACGCCGGCTTCGATTACGAAGAGATCATGCCGGTGCGCTTCGTGCCATTGATGGAGGGCATCGCCCGCGATTGATCGGGCGCGCATCGACACCACGTGCGGCGTCCCGGTGGCAATCCGCCGCCCGCACACATGCAACGGTCCGCGCCCCCTTCCGAAATTCCCGTTTCCGGTGTAAACTGCGAAAAAAAGCGGGCGATACGCCCCAGACTTGAGGAAGGTTCGAGCGCAATGCCCCTCCACGCTCCGAGTTTTATCGCCCGCGGCCTGTCGCTTCTGGCGCCCCTGGCCCTTGCTGCTTGCGTGGGCGCGCCCGCCGATTGGGATTTCGATTTCCGCCCCAATGCGCCGCGCGGCGAACCCGTGATCGCCGACCGCCCCGATCCCGACAGCCGGGGCCTGATTTCCTATGACAGTTACCAGGTGGCTGTGGCCCGCCGGGGCGATACGGTGGGCGATGTCGCCGCCCGCATCGGCCTGACGGCCGAAGAGCTTGCCACCTTTAACGGGCGCGCTGCCGGTGACGAATTGCGCGCGGGCGAGGTGTTGGCCCTGCCCCGTCGCGTGGATGGCGGCGCCCCGGGCGGCGGCACCGACATCGCCTCCATCGCGCAAGGTGCCATCGACGCGGCCGAGACGCGCGGCGGCACAACCGGCACCGCGCCCCAGACGCCGGGCGGCGTGGAACCGGTGCGCCATCGCATTTCGCGCGGGGAAACCGCTTATTCCGTGGCGCGCCTTTACGGCGTGTCCGTGCGCAGCTTGGCGGAATGGAACGGGCTTGGCCCCGATCTGGCCGTGCGTGAAGGCCAGTACCTGCTGATCCCCATCGTGATCGAAACCGCCCAGGCCCCCACCGCCACCGCGCCCGGCGACAGCGTGGCACCCCTGCCGCCATCGGCCGCCAATCCGCTGCCCGACGGGATTGAAACGGCAGCCCTTCCGCCCCTGGAAGGCACCGCGACCGGCTCCACCCCCGCCGCGGCGCCCGCGCCCGCCGCCGCTCCCCAGCAATCCTCCGCCCGCCTGATCCGGCCCGTCGACGGCTCCGTGCTGCGCGGCTACGGCTCCGGCGGGAACGAGGGGATCGACATCTCCGCCTCCACCGGAACGCCCGTGCGCGCCGCCGCCGATGGCACCGTCGCCGCGATCACCCAGGACACCGACCAGGTCCCGATCCTGGTCGTGCGCCATGCCGACGGGCTTCTGACGGTCTACGCCAATATCCAGAACATCGCCGTGTCGCGCGGCGACCGGGTCAGCCGGGGCCAGACCGTGGCCCAGGTGGGCGGTGGCGACCCCTCGTTCCTGCATTTCGAGGTGCGGCGCGGGTTCGAAGCGGTCGATCCGAACGACTACCTGCCCTAGGCCGCCTTGGCCTTTTTCTGCCGATAGAAACGCCCGATACGGCCCACGCTTTTGCCTTGCCGCGGGGATTGCGGCATAATCCTTGATGGTTTGATCAAGTCGACCCGTGAAGGAGGCCGCCCATGTGGGACCGGATTCTTGACCGAATGCTGCGGGATTTCGTCCAGCGGGGCGCGCTGGCCCTCACCTTTCCCGACGGCACCCGCAAGGTCTATGGCGATGCCGCGCGCGCGCCCGTTGAGCTGACGCTGAACGACCCGTCCCTGCCGCGCCGCCTTGTCCTGAACACCGATCTGGCGGTGGGCGAGGGCTACATGGACGGCACCCTGACCATCGCGCAGGATGATTTGGAGGGGTTCCTGTCCCTTGCCACCGCCAATGCGGCGCGCTCCGACAATGTCTGGTGGCGGGCGATCTCGGCCCGCATCCACACCGCGCGCCGGGTCTTCGACCAATGGAACCCCGCCCACAAGGCGCGGCAGAACGTGGCCCACCATTACGACCTGTCCTCCGATCTCTATGACCTCTTCCTGGACGAGGACCGGCAATATTCCTGCGCCTATTTCCGCGACCCCTCCATGACGCTCGACCAGGCGCAGGCGGCCAAGAAGCACCACATCGCCAAGAAGCTCCTGTTGGAGCCGGACATGGAGGTGCTGGAGATCGGCTGCGGCTGGGGCGGTATGGCCCTGACGCTCGCGCAGGATTACGACGTCCATGTGCTTGGCGTGACCTTGTCGGAGGAACAGCACCGCATCGCCACCGACCGGGCCGTGCGCGCCGGTCTGTCCGACCGGGTGCGCTTCCAGCTGATGGATTACCGGGACGTGACGGGCCAGTTCGACCGCGTCGTATCCATCGGCATGTTCGAGCATGTGGGCGTGCCCCATTACCGCGAATATTTCCGCAATGTGCGCGACCGGCTGACCGACGATGGCGTGGCGCTGATCCACACGATCGGGCGCGCCTACCCGCCCGGCCACACGTCGCCCTGGATCCAGAAATACATCTTCCCCGGCGGCTATTGCCCGTCGCTGTCGGAAATGTCAGCCGCGGTGGAGAAGGAGGATCTCTACCCCACCGATATCGAGGTCTGGCGCCTGCACTACGCCGAAACTCTGCGCCACTGGCACGACCGCTTCACCGCGCGCCAGGCAGAGGCGGAGGCGCTTTACGATGCCCGGTTCTGCCGCATGTGGCGGTACTACCTGAAAGCGGCGGAAACCACGTTCCGCCACAACCGCCAATGCGTGTTCCAGTTCCAGATGGCCCGCCGGCAGGAGGCCGTGCCGCTGACCCGCGATTACATGCAGGACCGACCCGCACGGCACCGCGAGGCTGCGGAATAGTGCGCGCCGTCAGGCCGCATGCCGCCCCAATCCGCAGAAGACCGGCTCCAGCCGGTCGACGATATGGGTCACGCCCTCCGGGAAGGCGCGGCTTCGGGCGGCTTCACCGGGGAACCCGATACATTCGATCCCGGCATCCACGGCGGATTGCGCGCTTTCGGGCGTGTCTTCGATGGCGATCGCCTCGCCCGGGCTCAACCCCAGCTGCGACAGGGCAAGACGATAGATTTCGGGCGATGGTTTGCTGTCGGTGACGATATCCCGATCCCCGATGAACGCGAAATCGCTGCGGGTCAGCTTGCCCTCCAGCCCCTCGAAGATCAGGTCGACCGTGTCACTGCCCGTGGTGGTCGCAAAGCCCAGCGCGATCTCGGCCGCCTTGGCCCGTTCGATCACCTCCGCCACGCCCGCGCGCAGCGCCAATCCCTCTTGGCCCACGCGGGCGCGGAAATGGGCGACCTTAGCGCGGTGCAGCCGCTCGGCATCGACCTCCACGCCCTTCTCCTCGGCATAGGCGGCGATCCGGTCCTTGCCGCCGGGTTGGCGCAACATCTCGCGGTAGGCCTCCCGCCCCCATTCCCAATCCAGCCCCGCATCGCGGAACGCGGCGTTGAAACTCTGCCGCTGCAATTCGGATGTCTCGCACAGGGTGCCGATGGCACCGAACAGGATGGCTTTGGGTTGGGGGTTCATCGGCTGGTCCTTTCGGGAGGGGGTGGCGCGGTTGATGACGCAACGTGGGGCGCGCATCGCCGGTTCCAAGCTTTTTCGCTTGCCGATGAAACGATCTCAGGGGCCGGGACCGCCCGAAACGCCTGTATCCTCATGGCCACAGGGGGCGAACCAAATATCTCTCTATCCCCCGGACGCCATTGTGACGTGCCGCGACGTCAATTTAAACCGGTAAACTATACACAACTGGGCTTATTGTGATGTCATTTTCCAGAATTGCTTTTGGGGCCGCTGCCGTATTGTCCCTTGCCTTTACCGCACCGGCATCCGCGCAGGACTGGTCCGGCGGTTATGCCGGTCTGTCCTTCTCATCCGTCAATACACTCTCGGAAGGGTTTGCCACTTCTGCGCCAACCACAAGGTGGTCCGGTGATGATGACACGGGCGTCGCGTCGATCTTCGCGGGCTACAATTGGCAATTGTCCGACCGCGACGTTGTCGGGGTGGAGCTGGACGTTGCCCTTTCTGAGTTCGGGGCGACGGGAGGCGTGATTGGCAATCCGATCCAGACCCTGACCGAAACCTATTCGAACGCCGCTGCCCTGCGCCTTCGCTACGGTTACGCCGTTGGCAACGCCCTGCCCTATCTCGCGGTTGGCCTGACATCGGCCGATGCGGAACTGGTGAGCGGCGGCTCCTTAACGGTCTCATCGCGCACGCGAAATCTTGTGGGCACCAACGTTGCACTGGGGCTCGACTATCTGGTCGGCAACCGTCACCAGCTGCGGCTCGAATTGCGCCACACCCAGTTTGACGATGAATCCTATCCCGGCAATTTCGCCGTTGTACCCGTCACCTCGGATCAGAACAGCTATTCCGAGGTTCGCCTCGGCTACGCCTTCCGCTTCTGACCAGAGGCGCGATCCGGACCCACAAGGCCGCACCCACCCGGGGGCGGCCTTTTCTTTGCGCCCCGCCCTTGCGCCCACGCGCCCCCTGACTATAACGCGGACAGTTTGCCCGCAGGCCAGCCAAGTCAGCGGGAAACTGGGCCATATCGTCGGGGGACACCATGCCGAAAAGAACCGATATCAACTCGATCATGATCATCGGCGCGGGCCCCATCGTCATCGGGCAGGCCTGCGAATTCGACTATTCCGGTGCCCAAGCCTGCAAGGCGCTCCGCGAAGAAGGTTACCGGGTCATTCTGGTCAACTCGAACCCCGCCACGATCATGACGGACCCGGAACTGGCCGACGCCACCTATATCGAGCCAATCACGCCCGAGGTCGTCGCCAAGATCATCGAGAAAGAACGCCCCGATGCGCTCCTGCCCACCATGGGCGGCCAGACCGGCCTGAACACCTCCCTCGCGCTCGAAGAAATGGGCGTCCTGGACAAGTTCGGGGTGGAGATGATCGGCGCCAAGCGCCCCGCCATCGAGATGGCCGAAGACCGCAAACTGTTCCGGGAAGCCATGGACCGCCTCGGCATCGAAAACCCCAAGGCCGAGATCGTGACCGCCCCCCTGAATGCGGCAGGCAAGAAGGACCTCGACGCGGGCGTCTCCATCGCCCTTGAAACTCTCGAACATGTGGGCCTGCCCGCCATCATCCGCCCCGCCTATACCCTTGGCGGCACCGGCGGCGGCGTGGCCTATAACCGCGACGATTACGTCGCCATCTGCCGCTCGGGCATGGACGCCTCCCCCGTCGGTCAGATCCTCGTCGACGAAAGCCTTCTGGGTTGGAAGGAATACGAGATGGAGGTCGTGCGCGACAAAGCCGACAACGCCATCATCGTCTGCTCCATCGAGAACGTCGATCCGATGGGCGTGCATACGGGCGACTCCATCACCGTCGCCCCGGCCCTGACGCTGACCGACAAGGAATACCAGATCATGCGCACGCATTCGATCAACGTCCTGCGCGAAATCGGCGTCGAGACCGGCGGCTCCAACGTGCAATGGGCCGTGAACCCGGAAGATGGCCGCATGGTCGTGATCGAGATGAACCCGCGCGTCTCCCGCTCCTCCGCGCTGGCCTCCAAGGCCACCGGCTTCCCCATCGCCAAGATCGCCGCGAAGCTGGCCGTCGGCTACACGCTCGACGAGCTGGACAACGACATCACCAAGGTCACGCCCGCCAGCTTCGAGCCGACCATCGACTATGTCGTCACCAAGATCCCCCGCTTCGCCTTCGAGAAATTCCCTGGCTCCGAGCCCAACCTCACCACGGCCATGAAATCCGTGGGGGAGGCCATGGCCATCGGCCGCTCCTTCCACGAATCCATGCAAAAGGCGCTGGCCTCCATGGAGACTGGCCTGACCGGCTTCGATGAGATCGACATCCCCGGCCACCCCGAAGATCCCGCCGCCATCACCAAGGCGCTCTCAAAACAAACCCCCGACCGCCTCCGTGTGATTGCGCAGGCCATGCGGGAGGGGCTGTCGGATGACGAGATCAATCACGTCACCGCCTTCGATCCCTGGTTCCTCGCCCGCATCCGCGAAATCATCGACGAAGAAACCCGCATCCGTGACGCGGGCCTTCTCGCCACGCCCGAAGACTTCCGCCGTGTGAAAATGATGGGCTTCACCGATGCCCGCCTCGCCAAACTCACCGGCATCCCGGAGGCCGAGATCCGCAATGCCCGCGTCGGGGCCGGCGTCATCGCCCAGTTCAAGCGCATCGACACCTGCGCCGCCGAGTTCGAAGCGCAGACCCCCTACATGTATTCCACCTACGAGGCCCCCGCGATGGGGGAGGCCGAGTGCGAAGCGCGCCCCTCCGACCGCAAAAAGGTTGTCATCCTCGGCGGCGGCCCCAACCGCATCGGGCAGGGCATCGAGTTTGATTATTGCTGCTGCCACGCCTGTTTTGCGCTTTCCGATGCGGGCTACGAGACCATAATGGTCAACTGCAACCCCGAGACCGTCTCCACCGACTACGACACCTCCGACCGCCTCTATTTTGAGCCGCTCACGCTGGAGCACGTCCTCGAAATCCTGCGCGTGGAGCAGGACAACGGCACGCTCCACGGCGTCATCGTGCAGTTCGGCGGCCAAACGCCGCTCAAACTCGCCAACGCGCTGGAAGAGGCCGGCATCCACATCCTCGGCACCACGCCCGACGCCATCGACCTGGCCGAAGACCGCGAACGGTTCCAGCAGCTGGTTCAGCGCCTCAACCTCAAACAGCCCGAAAACGCCATCGCCACCACCGATGAGCAGGCCAAGGAGGCCGCCGAAAAGCTCGGCTACCCCCTCGTCATCCGCCCCTCCTACGTCCTCGGGGGCCGCGCGATGGAAATCGTCCGCGACACCGCGCAGCTCGATCGCTACATCCGCGACGCCGTGGTCGTGTCCGGCGACAGCCCCGTCCTGCTCGACTCCTATCTCGACGGCGCGGTGGAGGTTGATGTCGACGCCCTCTGCGATGGCGAAGCCGTCCACGTCGCGGGCATCATGCAGCATATCGAAGAGGCTGGCGTTCATTCCGGTGACAGCGCCTGCTCCCTGCCCCCCCATACGCTCTCCACCGACATCCAGGATGAAATCATCCGCCAGACCGAGGCTTTGGCCAAAGCCCTCAACGTCGTCGGCCTGATGAACGTGCAATTCGCAGTGAAAGACGGCGAAATCTACCTGATCGAGGTTAATCCCCGCGCCTCCCGCACCGTCCCCTTCGTCGCCAAGGCCACCGATTCAGCCATCGCGAGCATCGCCGCCCGCCTCATGGCCGGCGAAAAACTCTCCGACTTCCCCGCCGCCACACCGCACGTGCCGGTGGACGAGGACACCCCCATCAAGATCGGCGATCCCATGTCGCTCGCCGATTTCCGCACGCCGTGGTACTCGGTCAAAGAGGCCGTCCTCCCCTTCGCCCGCTTCCCCGGCGTCGATACCCTGCTCGGCCCCGAAATGCGCTCCACCGGCGAAGTCATGGGCTGGGACCGCACCTTCCCCCGCGCCTTCCTGAAAGCCCAACTGGGCGCGGGCACGACCCTGCCCACCGAAGGCACCGCCTTCCTGTCGATCAAGGAAGCCGACAAGACATCGGACCTCGTGGACACGGCCAAGATGCTGAAATCCCTCGGCTTCTCGATCCTCGCCACCCGCGGCACAGCGGCCTTCCTCGCCGAGCACGACATTCCGTCAGAGGTCGTGAACAAACACTACGAAGGCGGCCGCACCATCGTCGACATCATGAAAGACGGCGGCGTCCAGCTGGTGATGAACACGACCGAAGGCGCACAGGCCGTCGAGGACTCCCGCTCCATGCGCAGCGTGACGCTCATGGACAAGATCCCGTATTACACGACGCTGGCAGGCAGCCATGCGGCGGCGCAGGCGATGGTGAGTGCACGAGAGGGTGAGACGGTGGTGCGGGCGCTGCAGGGGTAATCGCGGCGAAGTCCATAGCACGCAATTTGCCGATGAGCGCTACGCAATTGTGTGGCTACAATCCGGCAAATTGCACTTCGCTAATCGCGGTCACTTCTTCGTTCCTAAGCCGTTGCTGAAATCCACCGGTCAGCTCTCCATTTATGAAAATGAGTACAACGCTCGCGTCATCATTCCAGAAACGCATGGCTCTGATTGGTCCATCCCGAAACAAATCTGACGCAATCTGACGCGCACGCTGTGCTCGGCACGCCCGATTGTCTCCGCATCTTCTTTGCAAACGCTGTTCAACGGTTGCAGCAGCCTGTTGAACCGGCCCTATGGAGGCAAATATTCCGGAGGCTTGGATCGTAGGGATAACCGATCCGCCGAACCATTCGCTCAGGATGGCAGAGCCGTCCATCCGAGGATCGAGGAAGTTGGCGGCTAGGCAGAAGTCAATTCGATTGCCCCAAGTTCCCCAATGTACATTTCCCGTACCAATCCGGCTGGTTTGAAGCAGTAAATCAATTTCGTCGGTTTCACTGCCAGTAGCTGTAGAGGCTTGAATGCACTCTGGACTATTCTCGTCGAGAAACTGAGCCTGAACCTGCGTCGCAAAACACAGTGCAAACACCGCAAAAAGCAACGTCCCAATTCTTGCTTGCATTCCAATACTCCGGGCAATTCTCGTGAGTGAATAGGTTGTATTTTTCTTTCTGGAATTAGGGCGTACCAAGCAGAATAGCAACTGGCCGCTCAAGAGTTGCAAAGCGGAAACACCACCTCACTCCCCCCGCCCCTCCAAAAACGCCACCGCCCAATCCACATCACCTGCCTTTCCGCGTTCCGCGAAGAACTCCGCCGCACTCACCGTGCCAACCTTCTCCGCCAAGGCCAGCGCGATGAACTGGTTCAGCGAAACCCCATCTTTCTCTGCAAATTCCTCCGCTGCCTTCTTCAACGATTGCGGCAGGTTCAACGACACACGCGCTTTCATATCGACATCCTTCTCATGGCCTCGCCGGGTGACCATACCAACACGCCGAACTTCTCCGGCACCAAGCCGAAATCCCGCGCATTGTGGGTCACGATTGCCTCGACACCGCCAGCGACTGCGGCTTCCAATACCATCTCATCGCCCGAATCACGCAATTGCGGCCTCCAGCGGAAGTTCACTTCCATCGGAACAACCACCCTGGCCACCGCATCGAGGAACTTGCCTGCCTCATCGCGACTGATCCCCGCATCAAGCAACAACTCCGCCCGGCTCAGCACGTCCTCGTATTCGTAAAACAGTGGAACTGAACACACCCAATCAAACTGCCCACGAAATCCGGCAATCAAAAGCGGGTTGCTCGCTCCGCTGCGCGAGCGCAGGCCCGACACCAGAACATTCGTATCGAGCACCAGCTTCATGACGCCACATATAGCGTAACGCTATATACGCATCAAGAGTGTTTCAGCCGCACACCAACGCCGTCACCTCCACCGTGTCCGGGTCGATCTCCTGCACGCAGTGCGCATCGTCGACACATCCGACCGACCGCAGAACCACCCCAATCAAACCCACCCGAACCACCTGTTTCCCCAGGACAAACCCCTCCCCACCCCCTCACCCCAAATCACTTCCCCGTCACCAAACCCCAAACATTCCCCGCATTTCCTTACCTTGCCCCGACCGCCCCTCCGTCCTTACCTTATGCGCATCAGCCACAACCCACAGGCCCCCCATGCGCCCGATCCTTGCCCTGACCGCCCTCGCCCTCGCCTCGCCCGCCCTTGCAGATGGCCACAAACCGGGCGACGGCCCCGCCGGTGGCTTCGGCGCGCCCACCTATGGGGAGGTCTCGCTCGTCACCAACTTCCAGCCCGACCCCCATACCGTGCAGGTCGAGGCCGGCGGACCGACCGTCCAGACCCATACCGACCAGCGCACCGGCAACCGCTGCCAGGGTCATTTCGCCGACGCCCCCGATTTCCGCCTCAACTTCACCGATGGCGACCTGGGCTTTCCGCTCAGCTTCTACGTCCATTCCGGCGCCGATACGGTTCTGCTCGTTGCCTCCCCCGACGGGGAGGTCCATTGCAACGACGATTACGAGGGCCTGAACCCCGCCATCCGCTTCGACACGCCCCAGGGCGGGGCCTATAACATCTGGGTCGGGACCTATGCGCCGCTTTCGGGCCAGCCCCCCGTGGCGGAGCTTTCGATCACCGAATATGAGACGATCACCCCCGATTTCACCCGCGCCTTTTTCGGAGAGGATGACCGCGTGGTGATCGACGCGGCCACCGCGCCGTGGAACATGATCGGCTTCCTCGACCTCAGCGAGGCATCCTGCACCGCCACGCTCATCGGGCCGTCGACCGTGCTCACCTCCGCCCATTGCCTGGCCGAGAACGGGCAGATCGTGACGCCGCCCGTCGAATTTCTCGCGGGCTTCCAGAACGGCGCCCATGTCGCGCGCTCCGGCATCTCGGGCTACCACGTGGCCCAGGGCTACCTGAACGGGGAACAGGAAGGCACGGATTACGCCTTCGTCTACCTGACCGAGCCGCTCGGCGATCAACTGGGCTGGATGGATGTCGGCCCCCTCACCGCGCAAGAACTCTCCGCGCTGCAATCGGGCACCGGCCCCGACATCCTGCAAGCGGGCTACAGCTATGACCAGCAGGGCGTGCTGACCGGCAACCTCTCGTGTCCGTTCATCGAGGTCGCGCCCCAGAACGTCCTCGTCCACCAATGCGACACGTTGCAGGGCGACAGCGGCTCCCCGCTTTTCATCCAGGATGGGGAGCGGTTCCGGATCATCGGCGTGGAATCCCGCACCGATCCGATGCCGGACCAGGAATACGACCGCAACGTCGCGATGTACGTGGATTACGTGGTGCGTGAACTGGCGACCCTCGGCACCGGCGGACCGTCGTCCGGCCCGGTGACGCCCCTCAAGTAGGCGCATCAACCGGCGATCCAGGCGGCCCTACTCGGCGGCCCGGAGCCAGTCCAGCCGCGCCGCGCTGAAATCGACCGGCCCGATCCGCAGCCCGCAATCGGCCTCCATCCGGGCGCCCTGCGAAAAGGTTGCCTCCGCCAGAGCACGCGGCACGTCCACGCGGTCCGCGCCGCCCGCGGCCTCTCGCAATCCGGCCCGTACGATGTTGCCCGCGATGTCCGCGGCGCGGTCGGTCGCGTCGGTCCCGAAACAGGCCTCCGCCAGCGCCGCATCGACCAGGTCGAACGTCGCCAAAGCGCCACTCAGCTCAAGCCGCGCCCCGTCCGCCGTCAGAAGTTGCAACGGGTCAAGCGCAGCCGAAAACCCGCCAAGGGCCGCATCCCCCTGGACAAGATCCATGGGCGCGCGTGCCACCTGCGGGGCCGGGGTCGGCACCGCTGCCTCCCCCGCCTGCGCACAACCCCCCACATCCCCATTCAACCGGACGAGGGACAGGCCCGTGGGCATAATCGCCTGAACCTCCTCGTGCAGGACCGACAGGCCCGGGCGCAGCGGGTCTTGCAAGGTGAAGCCAATCGCCTCCGCCCGCTCCAGCACGGCCGCGTTGACCGTGGCGATGGCATCAAAATCGCCGCCCGCGCGGTGGAAGGTCGCCACGTCGTCCACGGTGAAAACCATCTCCAACGTCACCGGACAGCCCCCGATCATCAGCGGTGGCGTGACCCGGTGCGCGCGGTCCACCTGGACGTCATAGATCGTGACCGTCCGCCCGAACCCGGTGACGAGGTGCAGACCCGGCTCCAGCACCTCGATCCCGTCTCCGCGCGCGACGACGGCCCGTTGATGCGGTTGCACGGTGACGGCCCCTTGCCATAGCCAAACCGCCCAAAGGACAAGGGCCGCGCCAAGGGCGATCGCGATAAAGACCCACCGCGTCATCGCGCCACTTCGCTTCCCCGCCCCGGCTCCGCGATGGAGCCGTCAACGGGGGTCGCGTTTTGCCGGTTCGATGGGCGGCGGTGGATCAGCGGCAGATAACCTGCTGGTAACGGTCGTAATAGCAATGGGCCGGAAGGTCGTAGGTGTCGATCTCCGCCGGGCCGCCATATCCGCCACCGCCTGCGGGAACCACGGGGGCGTAGACACAGGCGGACAGGGACAGCAGGCCGGCGATCAAAATCAGTTTCTTCATGGAAACGTCTCCTTTTCAATGGCTTCAGCTTAAGGGCACGGGCCCCGCCGCGTCCAGAGCCTTCAATCGGCATTCCCCTCATTCGCGCCGTCGATCAGGCGTTGCGTATCTCCCCATTGGTGCGGGGTCGCACCCCCGTGCATCGGGTCGCGGAACATGTCGAGCGTCTCGTCCCCTTGCAGCAGACCAAGCAGCTTGGCGTGCATGAACGCCCGCAGCACCGCATTCATGCGTGGCTGGTATCTGGGACCCATCGACTTGAACCACTTCAGCACGTCCTGATCGACGGCCATGCAGATCTTCTTCTTCGGACTTTCGCGCCGTGTCGCCAGATCGTGCCACCCGATCGGCACCCGCCCGTTCATCGCGATGGCATTGTGCATGTCGTATTCGAACCGGCGCATCGCATCGACCATGTAGTAGTGGTGAAACCGCTCCGTCTTGTTCGGCGACTTATCGGTGAATTTCGTGTGCACGTGCCCGACCCCTCGATCCATGAAAGGGGGCAAATTACCGCGATTTTCCTAAAATTGTGTGTAGGACGCGCGTCTATACCGGACCTATACCAAGCCTATACCGCTCCTATACGCCCGGATTGACCGGTTTGTGGGCCGCGTAGATCTCCGCCACGCGGGCCACGGCAGCCTCGGGCGACATCTCCTCGCTTTCGCCCGTCCGGCGGCTCGTCAGCTCCACGACACCGTTCTTGAGGCCCCTCGGACCGACCGTGATCCGCCAGGGCAGCCCGATCAGATCCATGGTCGCGAACTTGCCCCCCGCGCGCTCGTTCCGGTCATCGTAAAGCGGCTCCAGCCCTTCCGCTTCCAGCGCCGCATACAGGTTTTCACAGGCCGCATCGGCCTCCGCATCCCCCTGTTTGAGGTTAACGATCCCGCAATGGAACGGCGTCACACCTTCGGGCCAGATGATGCCGTTCTCATCGTGCGACGCCTCGATAATCGCGCCCACCAACCGGCTTACCCCGATCCCGTGAGAGCCCATGTGGACCGGCACCTTATTGCCATCGGCATCTTGCACGCTGGCACCCATCGCGTCGGAATACTTGGTGCCGAAATAGAAGATCTGCCCCACCTCGATCCCGCGCGCAACCCGTTGACGTGCCTCGGGAATCTTGGCGAACTCGTCCGCGTCATGGGTCTCGTCGGTGCGCGCGTAACGGCTGGTGAATTCCTCCAGAACCGCGCGGCATTCGTCGACGGAATCGTAATCCACCTCCCGGTCGCCAAAGCTCAGATCGGTGATCTCGGCATCGTAGAAGACCTCCGACTCGCCGGTTTCCGCCAGCACCAGGAATTCGTGGGTGTCGTCCCCCCCGATAGGCCCGGAATCCGCCCGCATCGGGATCGCCTGGAGGCCCATCCGTTCATAGGTGCGCAGGTAGCTGACCAGATGGCGGTTATAGGCGTGCAGCGCGTCCTCCTTGGTCAGGTCGAAATTGTACCCATCCTTCATCAGGAACTCGCGCCCGCGCATGACGCCGAAGCGCGGCCGCATCTCGTCCCGGAACTTCCACTGGATGTGATAAAGCGTCAGCGGCAGATCCTTGTAGCTGGCTACGTGACTGCGGAAGATGTCGGTGATCATCTCCTCGTTCGTCGGCCCGTACAGCATATCCCGATCCTGCCGATCCCTGATCCGCAAAAGCTCCGCCCCATAGGCGTCGTAACGCCCGGATTCTTTCCACAAATCAGCGGGTTGGATGGTGGGCATCAGCATCGGAACATGGCCCGCGCGGATCTGTTCCTCATGCACGATCCGTTCAATTTTCTTGAGCACCTTGAAGCCCATCGGCAGCCAGGAATAGATGCCCGCGCTCGATTGCTTGATCATGCCCGCGCGCAGCATCAGCCGATGGCTGACGATCTGCGCCTCGGCGGGGGTTTCCTTGAGAACGGGGAGGAAGTAGCGGCTGAGGCGCATGGCGGCGGAACCCTTGGAAATACTGGTTCCGACACGTCTACGCCAAAGAAAAATGGCTCACAAGCGGCTCAGACGTTCGGGTCGCCACCGGCCATCGTGCCGAAGCCATCGGGGCGCGGCGCGGGTCCGGGTCGGTCGATCACGCCGAAGCCGCCCGCGGGCGTTTCCAGCACACCGGCCTGCACAACACCCACACCCACCAGCGACGCCAGCAAGGCAAGCGTGGCGATCAGGTGCAGGGTTCCGGGGGCGGGACGGGTCATCTTTGCGGACAAGCTCTTGAAATCGGGGGGATCACATTATCCGCGATCGTCGTACGCGACCGGCACGAACGTCTCGGCGGAGGCCGCCGCGCGCATTCCGAAAAACAGGGTCAGGCCCGTTGCGATGATCAGGACAATCAGCGTGGCCGACAGGATGTTCATGATAGACATTGGGCAGCTCCTTCTCTCCATGGTTCGACATTACGTCCGCTGACCCAATCGTGAAATGGAGGCATTCCCTACCTCCGCGGCCAAAGCCTTGCCGTGAAATAAAAAACGGCCCCGCTGATGGGGGCCGCAAGGGAGGGGGAACAAGGGGACAGGTGCAGCGGGAAAGGGACAAAACCCGCCGCACCCTCAGGGACAGAACACGTCAGATCACTCCGGCGGAGACGGGGGCAGCAAGCATGACCGAAAACATCACGACGATCAGCAGAATGGCGGAACAGGCGATGTAATTCAGGGCGGTCATGCGGTGTCTCCTCCGAAGGTTACCTTCGATGACCTCAAGCTAGGCCATCGCTCCGAGTGACACTATTGCGGGAATCCCTACCCTTTGGTTAACGGCAGCCCCTGCACGATCGGGGTACAGTCCATGGCCCCCGCCAGGCCCTTGAAACGCGCCTCCACGACCTCCCCGAAAAGGTTGCGCCCCTCTTCGGAGGTCAGCTTCAGGATCAGCTCCTTGCGCTTGGGCCTGTAGGTCAGTTGCCCGTGCTCCACCGGATGTTCGACCGCGAACATGGCCCCGAAGCGCATGGCCCGGCCGAGGATCTCCGCCTCCTGCACCTGCGCCTCGGGCAGAAGGCTCAGCAGGTCCGCGTTGAACCCGGTGCCGTCGCGGTTGGACTTGTAGCGGTGCAAAAGCGCCAGCCCCAGATAGACCCGTTCGCCGTGGGTCAGCCCGCCCAGATTGGCGCGCGTGGCATTGTCGAAACAGACCTCCGCCCGGTAATCGGGATGGGCGCGCCAGCTGACATCATGGAGCAGACAGGCCGCGCGGATCAGGCGCTTGCGGTCGGGCTTGGCGCGGGCGAACAGCGGCTCCACGAACCGGTAGAGCGACCGGCCATATCCCGGTGTCCGCGCCGACGATGCCTCCGCATGGCGGGCCGCTTCGATCAACGGATCGCGTTGGCGCAAAGTGGCGGACATCTGGTCGTAGAGCAGCCCCTCGCGAATGCCGTAGCTGGATATCGCCACTTCCTCGGGCTTCACATCGCGCACGAGGGATTTGAGCACCTGCGCGGCCCAGGGCACCAGCCGCATCCGTTCAGCCGACGTGCCGGTACCCGCGCGCAATTCTTCCGTGTCGGACGCGCCGATATGCTTGATCGTGGCCATGATCGCCTTGGGCTGCATCCGGTATTCGTGCAGCACCTTGAGGGGATAATCCTGCCGGATCATGTCGATCCGCGCGATGGCGCGCCACGACCCGCCGACCAGGAACAACCGCTTGGGGCGCGTCGGAAAATCCGCGCAAAGCTCTGCGATTTTCTCGTCGATATGGGCGCGGATGGCCTTCTTTCCGCCCTTGATTTCCATCAGCTTCAACGGACCGAGGTCGGAGGTGCGCCGCTGCCCCACGACTCCGTCGCCGTTGAGTTCCGCCAGCTCCATCGACGAGCCGCCGATATCGCAGATCAGCCCCTCCGCCCCCGGCCAGCCAAGCAACACGCCCTGCGCGGACAGGCGCGCCTCCTCCTCGCCGGAGAGGATGCGGATCGTCAGCCCCGTCTCGGCCAGGACCTGCGCGCGAAATTCCGGCCCATCCTCCGCATCGCGCACGGCGGCTGTGGCGACAGTCAGAAGCGGGGTGACGTTCATCGTCTTGGTTAGGGCTGCGAACCGGCGCAGGGCCGTCAGCGCGCGCACGCGCCCCTCGGGGTTCAGGCGTCCGGTTTCGGCAAAACCCGCCCCCAGGCCGCACAGGATCTTTTCGTTGAAATAATAGGCAGGTGAGCGCGCCGCACCATCGAAGACCACGAACCGGACGGAATTCGACCCGATGTCGATCACGCCGACCCGTTGCAGGCGCCGCGCCTCGGGGCCGTCGAACAGAGGCATGCCGAAGGGGCCAAACTCGGCCTGTTGTTCCGCGTTCATTGGTGCCCCCCAGACGCCCGTTGGCGGAGTTGTGGCACGCTGGCCAAGGCCCGGTCAATCATGGCTGTAGGTCAGTTGAGGAAACTGGAGCCGGTGACGTCGACGGAAATGACGCTGCCATCCTCGGCGAAGAAAACCTGATAGCCGTAGCCCGTTACGGTTTGAAAGCCCGTCAGCGTGTTGAGCAGGGAGGGAAACCGCTCGGAATAGCCGTCAGCGTCCCACTCCGCGGTCAGTCGAAACGCCCGCTCGGGCAAATCATCGCGCATCTCCGGGACCGGGGGCGCGACCGGCCCCCTCGAAAAATGCCGCGGATACGGGGGCGATGCCCATGTCCACGCGTCGATCAGGTCCATGTCATCAAGGGTCGTGAAGATCCGGAAATAGCAGACTTCGCCATAGGGCCGCCCCCGCAGGCGTGGCCAATCCACCGCCAAAAGGTCGACCACATCCTGCCGGTTCCTCTGGCCCCGGACAAGGCAGTTCCGCGCATCGGGGAACCGTCGGAGTGCGCGGCGGTAATTGTCCCAGACGCCGAATTCGTCGGTAAGGATGGACCGCCCGAACACGAAGGGCCGGGTCTCCTGATGGGTGAGGCGCGTGACCGGCACGTAGCAATGCTCGGGACCACACGCCACCGACGCCTGGGCAAGGACCACGCCCGGGGCCGACAGGAAAGCGGCCATCAAGGCAGCGTGCCTAATCATGGCTGTGGGTCAGCTCCGGCACATCCTTGGCCCCCGCCGAGCCGCGCCCGGAGAGGGAGGGGTTTTCCATGAAGAAGCGGTGGCAATTGAACGGGTTTTCCAGCGCCGACAGATCGGGGCGGCGGTAGGTGCCATCGGCTTGCAACACCCAGCTTTGCGCCACGTCCGCCAGGTTCGCGGCCATGATCTGCCCGGTGATCTGCGCCTTGACCGTCGCGTTGGTGCATTCCACCAACGTCTCGACCCGGCGATTGAGGTTGCGGCCCATCCAGTCGGCGGAACTGATGAACACCCGCGCCTTCTTGGAGGGCAGCCCGCGTCCGTTGCCGAAACACACGATCCGCGAATGTTCCAAGAACCGCCCGACGATGGATTTCACGCGGATATTGTCGCTCAACCCCTTGATGCCGGGACGCAGCCCGCAGATGCCCCGGATCACCAGGTTGATCTGCACGCCCGCCGCGCTCGCCTCGTAGAGCGCGTCGATGACGTCGGGTTCGATCAGGGAATTCATTTTTGCCCAGATCGCCGCCGGTTTGCCCGCGGTGGCATAGTCCGCCTCTGCCCGGATCAACTCGATCAGGTTGGATTTCAGGGTGAGCGGGGAAATGGCGAGGTTTTCAAGGGTGGAAGGTTCCGCATATCCGCCGATGTAATTGAACACCTTGGTCGCATCGCGCCCCAGGGCGGCGTCGCAGGTGAACAGGCTCAGGTCGGTATAGATGCGCGCGGTGATCGGGTGGTAATTGCCGGTGCCGTAATGGGTGTAGGTGACAAGCCTGTCGCCTTCGCGCCGGACCACGGTGCTGATCTTGGCGTGGGTTTTATAATTGATGAAGCCGTAGACGACATGCGCGCCCGAGCGTTCCAGCTTGCGCGACTGGCGGATATTGGCGGCCTCGTCGAAACGCGCTTTCAGTTCCACCAGCGCCGTTACCGATTTCCCGTTCTCCGCCGCTTCGCACAGGGCCTCCACGATCGGGCTTTCGTTCGATGTACGGTAGAGCGTTTGCTTGATCGCTACCACGTCCGGATCCCGCGCCGCCTGTGCGAGGAACCGGATCACCATGTCGAACGTCTCATAGGGGTGGTGCAGCAGCATATCCTTGGACTGGATGGCCGCGAACATGTCGCCGTCATGGTCCTGCACGCGCTCCGGCACGCGGGGCGTGAAGGATCGCCATAGCAGGTCGCGGCGGCTGTCGAGCACCAGTTCCTTGAGGCCGACAAGACCGATCATGCCGTCGACCTGCACGACCTCATCGCCCGAGACGTTGAGTTCCTCGATGATCTCGGCGGCCAGATCCTCGGGCGCACCATCGCTGACTTGCAGGCGCACGACCTCCCCCCGGCGACGGCGTTTCAGGGCGGTCTCGAATTCGCGGACCAGATCCTCGGCCTCTTCCTCCACCTCCAGATCGCTGTCACGCAAGACGCGGAACATGCACGATCCGGTCGATTTGTAACCGGGAAAGAGCGCCCCGATATTGAGCAGCAACAGCTCCTCCAGGGGCAGAAAGCGGTGTATGCCCTCCGCGCTCGGCAGGGACACGAAGCGGTCGATCTGCCCCGGGATCGGCAACAGGGCCTGAAGGACACGGCCGTCGCGCTCGCGCTTCATCTGAAGGGCCAGCGCAATGCCTTCGTTGGGGATGAACGGAAACGGATGGGCCGGGTCGATCGCCAGGGGCGACAGGACCGGAAAGACCTGCCTCAGAAAGACATCGGCCAAGTGGTCGCAATCGGCGTCGTCCAGATCATCGCGGCTGACGACCTTGATCCCCTCCGCCTCGATCTCGGAGCGCAGCGCGTTCCACACCGCCTGCTGATGCAACATCAGGTTGCGCGCATCGGCGTTGATCAGCTTGAGTTGCTCGGCGGCGGTCCGGCCATCGGCGGCAGGGGTCTGGTTACCCTCCTGCGCCAGTTCGCGCAGGCCGGCCACGCGGACGGTATAGAATTCATCGAGGTTGCCGGCGGAAATGGAGATGAAGCGCACCCGCTCCAGCAATGGCACCTTGGGATTCTCCGCCTCCTCCAGCACACGCCAGTTGAAGGCGAGCCAGCTGAGTTCGCGGTTGAAGAAGCGTTGCGGGCCCACGGCCTCCGGCAGGTCCACGGGTGCGGGCGGGTCGGAATGGAGGAAATCGGCAAAGCTCATGGCGCTCGGATTACTGGACGGAGATGGCATCACGATGACGGATCGGGGGTCATCTGCGCAAGGGCCGCGCGGACATGGGCCATATTGGGCGGTTTTTTCTGGCTCAGCGCGGCGGCGTCGATGCGCGCGACCACGTCCGCGGCCGCGGTAAAGCTGCGCGGGATGCGGGGGCCGAGATAGCCAAGCATGGTGGGGGTGAGCGGGATCTGCCGGTCGGCTGCGTGTTTCATCAACACGACCATCAGCAATTGATCGTCGGGCGGATCGATATGGGCAAGCCCTGCCTGGGCCATGCGGCTGGCCAGGTCGGGAAGGCGCAGGCCCCACCGCGACGGCGCGCGGCGCGCGGTCAGCAAGAGCGGCGCATTGCGGTTGATGAGGGCGTTGTGCAGATGGAACAGCGCCTCCTCCGCCGCGCTGTGTCCTGCCACGTCCTCGGCATCCTCCACGGCGAGCGCCGGGGCGTCGGTCAGATCATTCAGCCTTTCCGCCACCTCCCGCGCCGCCACGATCCGCGCCCCCGCTTGTTCGGCCCAGACATGGGCCAGGTGGCTTTTCCCTGCGCCCTCGTCACCCGTCAGCACCAACTTGCCCGACGGCCAGTCGCGCCATGTGTCGATCAGGGCGACGGCAGCGGCGTTGGCCGCGGAGACATAGAAGTCGTCACGCCCCATCGCCGGTCGGAGGGGCAGGTCGAAGGTCAGTTGTTCCGCCATCACGCGTCCGGGTCGTCCGGGGCGACGCTGTCGCGGTCCGCGGCCACCCCGCGATAAAGCAAGCCTTGCTGGTACTGCTCCACACCGTACCGGACCAGCACGCCGATGACGGCGGCGACCGGGACGGCGACCAGGAGGCCCACGAACCCGAAGACCGCCCCGAAAGCCGACAGCGCGAAGATCAGCCAGACCGGGTGCAGGCCGACAGAGGATCCGACGAGCTTGGGCGTCAGGACGTTGCCTTCGAGGATCTGCCCGACCTGGAAGATCACCGCGACGGCGACGATCATCCACCAATCGCCCCAGAACTGGAAAAGCGCCAGACCGATGGCCAGGGCGCCGCCCACCAGGGCACCGACATAGGGAATGAAAGTCAGGATCCCCGCGATCAGCCCCACGACAAGGCCGAATTGCAGGCCGATGATCATCAGGGCCACGGCATAGAACGTGCCCAAGACGAGGCAGACTGTACCCTGCCCGCGCACGAAGCTGGCAAGCGTCCGGTCAATCCGGCTGGCCAGGACGCGGATCGTCGGCTGGTGGTCGCGGGGCAGCAATTCGTCGATCCGCGCGATCATGCGGTCCCAGTCAAGCAGCATGTAGAAGGCCACGACCGGCACGACGACCATGAAGACCAGGACGTTGACGACACCCGCCGCCGAGCTCAGCACCGTCTGCAACAACTCCGCCCCGCGGTCACGGATCGTGTCCCCGAGATTGCCGAGGGCGGTGCCGAGCGTCTCGCGCAATTGGCTGTCTTCCTCGATGATGTCGGGGAAGCGGGTTTCGATGAAGCTACGCAAATTCTCGAATATGCCCGGCGCGGCCTCGATCAGGTCGGCGGTCTGCTGGATCAGAAGCGGGATGATGACCAGGCCGGCCAGAACGACCACGAGGATCAGGACCACGAAGATAAGGGTCGTGGCGATGGTGCGCGAACATCCCATCCGCTCCAGCCGGTCGGCCACGGGATCGAGGAAATAGGCGATGGCCATGCCCACGAGGAACGGCATAATCACGTCGCCCAGAACCCAGAGCACCGCCAGAAACACCGCCGCCGCGATGCCCCAGTAGATGACTTGTTGCCGGACCGGCAGGGCCATGGACTGCGCCTTTCTGTTGGATACGTTGATGCGTCAGGCGGGCGCAGGGCGCAAGGGGGGACCGGTCGGGGGGCCAGCCCCCCGAACCCCCCGAGGTATTTTCAAAGCAAAGAAGGGCCTAGAGCGCGTCGAGGAACCGGAGAATTTCGGCGGCGGTGGCGCAGGGATGGGTGATCGGCGCGCGGTGGTCGGCCCCCGGGATCACGGCAGCGCGCGCGCCCGGAATGTCGCGGGTGAGGCGGGCGTTGATCTCCGCAATGACGGGTGGAGAGGACGCGCCCGAAAGCAGGCGTGTCGGGGCCGCGACGGCGGGCAGGCGCGCCAAGAGGTTGGCGTTGTCCTCGACCAAAGCGGGCGCCGACGCGGCGGGGATCCAAATGCGCTCGGTGATGTAGCTGCGCTGGCGCTGGGTCAAATCGTCGAAATTGTCCGTGCCCCAGAGGCCCAGGAACATACGCGCGCCTGCCGGTAGATCACCCGCCGCAAGCGCCGTGTCCATCGGGGCGACGTCCGCATCACGGGCCGCGCGGCCCGGGCCGTCCGCGGCGCAGAACAGGACCGGTTCGATGAGGATCAGCGACCGGACGCGATCGGGGTGGTCGAGCGCGATGCGCAGGGCGAGCGTGGCCCCGAAGCTGTGCCCGATTAAGTGCGCGGGCGCATCCGGCAAATGGGTGAATGCGGCCTGACAGGCTTGCGCATGGAAGTCGCGGGTACGATCGGCATCGGGGGCGGCGCCATGGGCCAGAAGATCGGGCGCGACCATGGACAGGTGACCGCCCAGGTGACGCGCCAAACCCGCCCACGCCCCGCCATGGGCAAGCGTGCAATGGAGCAAGAGCGCCGGGTCCGCCCCCTGCCCCCAGCGCCTGACGCTCACAGCTTTCCGGCGAGATGGAGGTCCAAATGGTCAATCCGGTCCTGGCCCCAGAAATGCTCCGTCCCGTCGACCACGTAAAAGGGTGCGCCGAAGGCCCCGGCGGAAACCGCGTCTTCAAGGTTGCGGGCATATTCCTCCGCCCCTGCCAGCATGCCGCTGTCGGCCAGCGACGGGTCGAACCCCGCCTCCTGCAGCGCCGCGCGGATCACGTCATCCTCCGCGATGTTCTCCTCATCCGCCCAACACCGCCGGGTGATCGCGTGGACGAGTTTGCCCAGATCACCGCCGCCCGCCTTCTGGGCCGCGATGAGCGCGTAGGAGGACGGCGCAGGGTTGGTCGGCCAATGGGCCGGTTGCAGGTTCATCGGCATGTCCAGAACCTTGGACCAACGCCGCATCTCCTGCAGGCGCAGGGCCTTGCGGCTTTCGTGGCGTTCCGCCGGTTTGGTCCCGCCGGTGCGCCCGAACAGCGCCATCACGTCCAGCGGTTTGTATGTGATCGTCGCACCGTGTTTTTCCGCGACCGCCTCCATCCGCGTTCCGGCGAGATAGGTGTAGGGCGAAACGGTGGCGAAGTAGTAATCGATATGCGGCATGACGGCCTCCCTTTTGGCTTTGCGGATAGGTGGGCCGAGTGGTAGGGGGTGTCAACTGCAAGGGGGCGACCGCGTGGGGACGGGTCCATGCCCCGGTCTGAGGGGACTAACGACCATGGCGGCACTCGACCCGAAACTGATTTCCGGCAATGCAAACAAGAGCTTGGCAGAGGCAATCGCACGCCGCATGTCGATGCATCGCGGCATGCAGGTGGGCCTTGTCGACGCGCGGGTAGAGCGGTTCAACGACGGCGAAATTTTCGTCGAGGTGTTCGAGAATGTCCGGGGCGAGGACATGTTCATCATCCAGCCGACCTCCAAGCCGGCCAACGACAACCTGATGGAATTGCTGATCATGGCGGACGCCCTGCGCCGGTCCTCGGCCAGCCGCATCACCGCCGTCATCCCCTATTTCGGCTACGCCCGGCAGGACAGGCGCACCAAGGCCCGAACGCCGATCAGTGCCAAGATGGTGTCGAACCTGATCACCGAGGGCGGGATCGAGCGGGTGCTGACGATGGATCTGCACGCGGCCCAGATCCAGGGTTTTTTCGATATCCCGGTGGACAACCTCTATGCCTCGCCGATCTTCGCGCTCGACATCCTGCACCAGTTTGATGGGGATATGGGCGATGTCATGGTCGTCTCGCCCGATGTGGGCGGCGTGGCGCGGGCGCGCGAATTGGCCACCCGGATCGGCGCGCCCCTCTCCATCGTCGACAAACGGCGGGAGAAGGCGGGCGAAGTGGCTGGCATGACCGTGATCGGGGACGTGTCGGGCAAGAAATGCATCATCGTCGACGACATTTGCGACACGGCGGGGACGCTTTGCAAAGCGGCGGAAGTGCTGATGGAGGCGGGCGCGACGGAGGTGCATTCCTACATCACCCACGGCGTCATGTCCGGCCCGGCGGTGGAGCGGGTGGAAAGCTCGGTCATGAAATCGCTGGTCATCACCGACACGATCGAGGCGACCAGCGCCCTGAAGGCCTGCAAGAATATCCGCGTCGTGCCTACCGCGCCGATGTTCGCGCAATCCATCCTGAATATCTGGAACGGAACCTCCGTCTCGTCGCTCTTCGACACCAAGACGCTCGTGCCGATCTACGAGGGGCTTTATCCCAATGGCATGTGGGGCCGCTAGGCGCGCCGCCACAGCGCGAGGATCATCAGGTAGATCGCCTGCCAGCCACAGAACAACGCCATCAGCCAAGGAACCTCCAGCGCCTCGCTCGTCCCAAGCACGTGCATTGCGCCGGCAATGGCAATCGCCCAGAGCGTCGGAACGCCGACCAGGGTGGCAAGTAATGCCATCTTGTTCGCAAACGGCCTGAGCCAGAGGATCGGCGCCGCGAGGATCAGCGCGCCCAGGGGGCTCCCCGCGAGGTAGGGCAGGACGTACCCCGGGGCGCTGCTGCCGGTGTCGAATGTCGCGATCGAGACGTAGAATGCGGCGGCCATCCCGAGGATGGACGCGGCGAGCCAGAGCCCCGCATCGCGCAGGCGGAAATCCAGGCGCCATACACCGGACGCCGCCCCGACCAGACCGAAGGACAATCCCGCCGATAGGCCCATGACCGAAAGCAGGCCCACGAGCGTATCTTGAAGGATCGGAATCGTTTCGAGGTGTTGCGCGACCGGCTCGACCGCAAGGGCGGATACGATCCCCGAAAGCGCCCCGGCCGCCAATGCCGGTACGGCCTGCCCCGATGTCCGGGACGTGATTGAGTTCGACATGATCTTTACGCCTTTTCGTTTCAACCGATATCGTGAACGTAGTTCATTTCTGAACATTGTTCATCAGTGACGTAGCGTCATCGGGAATGGCAGCGGCGATGGCCGTTCAGTCGACGTCCCAGAGATCCTCGTCCGGCCGCTCCCCGATGGCCATCCAATCGGCCCTGATCCGCGCGATGCGGCTGTCACCCCAGGTGCGGAAGACAAGATTGAAGCCTTTCTTGGTGACTTTCTCCGCCTTCAGGTCCGCGCGCTGGTTGGTATCGCCGCCCGTATCCCACATGGAGATGGAGACATGGATCATCGGCGGATCGAGATAGGGTTCGGCAAAAACCACCTTGGTCACGGAATCCCGCGGGCCTTCGCCGGACCACATCGGTCCATTATTGGCGAAATCCGAGAACATCACGCTCGACCCCTGCTCGACCGTTATGAGGTTTGATTTTAGGCGTTTCATCTCAAGATCGTCGTTACCTTCGCCCCGGTTTACGATGAAAGTCGTGGCAATGTTGAGAAAAAAGCGCGGCGGGCGGGTGTTTTGCAACCCCGATACGACGACGCCCCCGACCGGGTGGCCGAGGGCGTATTCGTTGACATGTTTCGACGATCACCGTCCGACGATGGAATCCAGCGCCGTGGTCAGATCGGCGTGGTACTTGGCCGCGGCATCCGCGTTCCCATCGGATGCCTCTGCCCGCTTGGCCTCGGAGGCGGAGATCAGCTCTTCCACCAACTCGCCGGTCACTTCCTCGATCGGCATGGCGCGTTCGGCCAGGATCGTGGCCGAGGGGCCGGCCACATCCGCGAAACCGCCGGTGACGAAGAAGGATTTCTCCCCCTCCGCGCCGGACACTTTGAGGATGCCGGGGCGCAAGGTGGTGATCATCGGCGCGTGATCCGGCATGGCCGTCAGATCGCCATCGGCACCGGGGATCTGCACTTCGGACACCTCCATCGACGCCAGGCGGCGTTCGGGGCTGACCAGATCGAATTGCATGTTTGCCATGATGGCCTCCGGATGGTGAGCGAGAGGCGGGGTTCGTGACCCCGCCGCTTGGATCAGGCTGCGTCGGCGGCCAGTTTCTCGGCCTTGGCGATCACCTCGTCGATGCCGCCGACCATGTAGAATGCGGCTTCGGGCAGATGATCATATTCGCCGGCCACAACCGCCTTGAACGAGCGGATCGTGTCTTCCAGCGGAACCTGCACACCGGGGGAACCGGTGAAGACCTCGGCCACGTCAAAGGGCTGGCTCAGGAAACGCTCGATCTTGCGGGCGCGCGCCACGGTCAGCTTGTCCTCTTCCGACAATTCATCCATCCCGAGGATGGCGATGATGTCCTGGAGCGACTTGTAGCGCTGAAGCGTCTGCTGCACGTCGTTTGCGACCGCATAATGCTCTTCCCCCACAATGCCCGGATCGAGAAGGCGGGAGGAGCTGTCGAGCGGGTCGACCGCCGGGTAGATGCCCTTTTCCGAGATCGCGCGGTTGAGAACCGTGGTCGCATCAAGGTGCGCGAAGGACGTCGCGGGCGCCGGGTCGGTCATGTCGTCCGCGGGCACGTAGATGGCCTGCACGGAGGTGATCGAGCCGTTCTTGGTCGATGTGATGCGTTCCTGCATCTGGCCCATGTCGGTGGCCAACGTCGGCTGGTAGCCCACGGCGGACGGGATACGACCCAGAAGCGCCGACACCTCGGAACCCGCCTGCGTGAAGCGGAAGATGTTGTCGACGAAGAACAGAACGTCGGTCCCGGACTGATCCCGGAACTGCTCGGCCAGCGTCAGACCGGACAGGGCCACCCGCATGCGCGCACCCGGAGGCTCGTTCATCTGGCCGTAGACCAGCGCCACTTTCGACTGGGTCAGGTCATCCATGTTGATGACACCGGATTCGATGAATTCGTAGTAGAGGTCGTTGCCCTCACGGGTCCGCTCTCCCACACCCGCGAACACCGAGAAGCCCGAGTGCACCTTGGCGATGTTGTTGATGAGTTCCTGGATCAGAACCGTCTTGCCCACACCGGCACCGCCGAAGAGGCCGATCTTGCCGCCCTTGGCGTAGGGTGCCAGCAGGTCAACGACCTTGATGCCGGTCACGAGGATCTCGGACTCGGTCGACTGCTCCTGGAAATCCGGCGCGTCCTGGTGGATCGCGCGGGTCTCGTCGCTGTCGATGGGGCCACGTTCGTCGATCGGCTCCCCGATGACGTTCATGATGCGCCCCAGCGTGCCGTTGCCCACGGGCATGACGATCGGGCCGTCGGTGTCGGTCACTTCCTGACCGCGCACCAGACCTTCGGTCGCGTCCATGGCGATGGTCCGGACGGTGTTTTCGCCCAGATGCTGCGCCACTTCCAGAACCAGGCGCTTGCCGTTGTTGTCGGTCTCGAGCGCGTTCAGAATCTCGGGCAGGTGCTCATTGAACTGCACGTCGACGACGGCGCCGATGACCTGTGTGATCTTGCCTTTTGCATTGGCCATGTCTTTGTCTCCGGTTCCTTAGAGCGCCTCGGCGCCCGAAATGATTTCGATCAGCTCGTTGGTGATGACGGCCTGGCGCGAGCGGTTGAATTCGATGGTCAGCTTGTCGATCATCTCGCCCGCATTGCGCGTGGCGTTGTCCATGGCGCTCATCCGGGCGCCCTGTTCGGACGCCGCGTTTTCCAGGAGCGCCGTGAAGATCTGCGTGGCGACACCGCGCGGCAGAAGGTCTTCCAGCACCGCCTCTTCCGAGGGCTCGTAATCGTAGAGCGTCCCGCCTTCGACCGCGTCATCCTCGTCGAACGAGGCCGGGATGATCTGCTGCTCCGTCGGGATCTGGCTGATGACCGACTGGAAGGCGCTGTAGAAGATCGTCGCGACGTCGAATTCACCGGAATCGAACCGGGCCAGCACGTCCGACGCGATGTCCGACGCATTGGCATAGCCGATCCGCTTCACATCGCCCAGATCCACGTGCCCGATTAGGTGATCGGCATAGTCGCGGCGCAGCTGTTCGCGGCCCTTCTTGCCAACGGTCAGGATCTTGACCGTCTTGCCCTCACCCAGAAGCTTCTGAATGCGGGTCCGCGCAAGACGCACGATGTTGGAGTTGAAGCCACCGCAGAGGCCCCGCTCCGAGGTCATGACGACCAGCAGATGCACCTTGTCATCCCCGGTTCCCGCGAGAAGACGCGGCGCGCCTTCAGACGACCCGACGGCCTGCGCCAGCCCGCCCATCACGGCATTCATGCGCTCGGCATAGGGGCGCGCAGCTTCCGCCGCTTCCTGCGCACGGCGCAGTTTCGCGGCGGCGACCATTTGCATCGCCTTGGTGATCTTTCGGGTCGATTTGACCGTCTCGATCCGGTTTTTCAGGTCCTTGAGGCTCGGCATAAGCCTTCCCTCCTTACATCAGGCGAAGTCAGCGGCGTATTCGTCGATCGCGGCCTTGATCTTGTCGGCCGCGTCGCCTTTCACCTTCGGATCTTCATTGGTGATCCAGTCGAGCACATCTTGCTTCTTGGTGCGCAGGAAGGTCAGCAGACCCTTCTCGAAACGGCCCACATCGCCCACCGGGATCTTGTCCAGGTAGCCGTTGGTGCCCGCGAAGATGACGCAGACGATTTCCGCATTGGTCAGCGGCGAATATTGCGGCTGCTTCATCAGTTCGGTCAGACGCGCACCGCGGTTCAGCAGACGCTGGGTGGAGGCGTCGAGGTCTGAGCCGAACTGCGCAAAGGCCGCCATTTCGCGGTACTGCGCCAATTCCAGTTTTACCGGACCGGCGACCGACTTCATCGCGTTGGTCTGAGCGGCGGACCCCACACGAGACACCGACAGACCGGTGTTCACGGCGGGACGGATACCCTGGAAGAACAATTCCGTCTCAAGGAAGATCTGGCCATCGGTGATGGAGATCACGTTGGTCGGAATAAAGGCCGACACGTCACCGCCCTGGGTTTCGATGATCGGAAGCGCCGTCAGAGAGCCTGCGCCGTTGTCCTCGTTGAGCTTCGCGGAGCGTTCCAGCAAGCGGGAGTGCAGGTAGAACACGTCACCGGGATAGGCTTCACGGCCCGGCGGGCGACGCAGCAGCAGCGACATCTGGCGATAGGACACGGCCTGTTTGGACAGGTCATCATAGATGATCAGCGCGTGCTTGCCGTTGTCGCGGAAGTATTCGGCCATCGCGGTCGCGGCATAGGGCGCCAGGAACTGCATCGGCGCGGGGTCGGATGCGGTGGCGGCAACGATGATCGAATAGTCGATCGCGCCCGTCTCCTCCAGCTTCTTCACCAGCTGTGCCACGGTCGACCGCTTCTGCCCCACGGCGACGTAGATGCAGTAGAGCTTCTTGCTCTCGTCGTCGCCTGCGCGGTCGTTGTAGGTCTTCTGGTTCAGCATCGTGTCGAGCGCCACGGCGGTCTTGCCGGTCTGGCGGTCGCCGATGATCAGCTCCCGCTGGCCGCGGCCAATCGGGATCATTGCGTCCACGGATTTCAGACCGGTCGCCATCGGCTCATGCACCGATTTGCGCGGGATGATGCCCGGCGCCTTCACGTCGGCCACGCGACGCTCGGACGCGTTGATCGCGCCCTTGCCGTCGAGCGGGTTGCCAAGACCATCGACCACGCGGCCCAGAAGCTCGGGGCCTGCGGGCACGTCCACGATGGAATTCGTGCGCTTGACGGTGTCGCCTTCCTTGATGTCGCGGTCGGACCCGAAGATCACGACGCCGACATTGTCCGCTTCCAGGTTCAGGGCCATGCCCTGGATGCCACCGGGAAATTCGACCATCTCACCGGCTTGCACGTTGTCGAGGCCGTAGACGCGGGCAATACCGTCGCCCACGGACAGAACCCGGCCAACTTCGGCGACTTGCGCGTCTTGCCCGAAGTCCTTGATCTGCTGTTTCAGGATCGCAGAGATCTCGGCTGCTTGGATACTCATTTATCCGACCTCTTTCATGGTATTCTGGAGTGCGTTGAGCTTGGAGCGGATCGAGGTGTCGATCATCTTCGAGCCAACTTTGACGACAAGACCGCCGATGATGCTTTCATCGACGGTCGCTTTCACGTTCACATCCTTGCCGACGGTCGCCTTGAGCGACGCGGCAAGCTTGTCCATCTGGGTCTTGGTCAGGGCCTTCGCGGATGTCACGTCGGCGGTCACTTCGCCCTTGTGGTCCGCAATACGCGCGCGCAATTCCGTCAGCAGCGCAGGCAACACGAACAGGCGGCGCTTGCTGGCCATCAGGCGCAAGGTGTTGGCTGTGATTTCATGCAGGCCCATCTTGTCGGCGACGCCCCCGATGGCGGCGGCCGTTTCCTCGCGCCCGTAGATGGGCGAGGATATGAGGTCACGCAGGTCTTCGCTTCCCTCGACCGCGGCATCCAGTGCAGCGACGTCGGCTTCCAGCGCGGGCAGCGCCTTGCCTTCGGAGGCGAGTTCAAACATCGCGGTCGCGTAACGCGCGGCAATGCCGGTCGAGATCGAAGCTGGTTCGCTCACGTCCACCCTTTCCTATGCACAACATCGCGCGGAGCGGCCTTGGTGGCGTTCCGTACGTGTCGTGTCAGGGCGGCTGTGTCCGCCCGTTCCCCGGTAAATCGAGCGCGGTGTAGCAGAGGGTTTGGGATGCTGCAACCTTGCTTGCCAGCCCCCGTTCAGGTTGAATAATAAGCGATTTCAGTAGCTTACGATCCCACGCGCCCTCTGCGGCGCTTTGCCCACGGATTTCAGGGGGCAGAATGGCTCGATTCTGCACATTTGTCGCGCTCCGATGGCCGCAATCGAAGTGTCGGCGGCCGCTTTCGTCAGCCCAAGTCCCGTCCGCTGACACCGGCGGGCGTGGGGCTCCCCTCCAGCACACGCAACGGGCGGCGGACCTTCTCGGCGAGGCCCGGACGTGGGCGCGCGGGCACCTGTTTGGCCGCTTCCAGCAAGATCACCCCGCCCGCGCGGTCGCGGCTCAGCTTGCCACCGTAGCGTTCCAGCATGTCGGCGGACCGCAGCCAGAACCGATGCTCTGACGGTGGGGAGAACAGCGCCGCCGCGTGGCGCTTGGGCACGAAATCGCACGCCTCCACCTGCGCCTCCAACTGTCCCAGCGAATAGGGTCGGCCGAAGCCGAACGGCGTGGCGTCGCGCCGCGCCCACAATCCGCGCCGGTTGGGTACGACGAAAAGGACCCGCCCGGAATCCGACAAGACCCGCTCACATTCATCCAGCACGGAGATCGGATGCTCCGACGTCTCCAACCCATGCATCAGGATCAGCTTGTCGACGCTGCCCGTCGCAATCGGCCACAGGTTTTCACGGCACAGGGTGGAGACGTTCTGCAACCCCGCGGGCCAGGGCATGACCCCCTGCTCCGCCGGCATCACGCCAATGACACGCTCCGCCTCGGCCAGATAGGGCCGCAGGAGCGGGACGGCGAACCCGAACCCCACCACGGTCTGGCCCTTCGCGCTCGGCCACAGTTCCAGCATCCGATCCCGCACCGCCTTCTGGGCGATCCGGCCCAGTGGCGTCCGGTAATAGAATTGCCGAAGGTCGACGACATCCAGATGCATCAGGTTTCCGTTTGCATTTTGCCCGCCGCGTGTCGCAGGCTCCTGATCCCGAAGATAACCGTGAAAGGCGGGATTACCATGACAGATGCCCAGATCGTCACCATCGCGTGCCTGTCCGACAATTACGCCTTCCTCCTGCACGACCCAGCCACCGGGGCGACCGCATGCATCGACGTCCCCGAGGCCGAGCCGATCCGGGCGGAGCTTGCGGCGCGCGGATGGACGCTGTCGGACATCCTGATCACGCATCACCATTGGGACCATGTGGATGGCGTGGCCGACCTTGTGGCAGCGACCGGGGCCAAGGTCTGGGGCTGCGGGGCGGATGCACACCGTCTACCGCCGCTCGATCATACATTGGCCGAGGGCGACCGCTTCGAGATCGGGGAGCTTGGCGTCGACGTCCTCGACGTGTCGGGGCATTGCGACAATCATCTGGCATTCCATGTACCGCAGGCCAACGCGGCCTTTACCGCCGACAGCCTGATGGCCCTTGGCTGTGGCCGCCTGTTCGAGGGCACGCCAGCCCGGATGTTCGAAAGCCTTCGCAAACTGGCCGCATTGCCGGCGGACACGCTGATTTGCTCGGGCCATGAATACACCGCATCGAATGCGCGCTTCGCCCTGACCATTGAACCGGACAATTCCGCCCTTATATCCCGATCCCGCGCCATCGATGCGGCGCGGGCCGCGTCCCGACCCACCGTTCCGTCCACGCTTTCGGACGAACTTGCCACCAACCCTTTCCTGCGCACCACCGAGCCTGCCATCGCCGCCCGGCTTGGCATGGACGATGCCGATCCCGTCGAGATTTTCGCGGAAATCCGGGCCCGCAAAGATCGTTTTTGACGGTCCTTGCACGGGTTGCCTAAAAAACTGGCCGTCGCCCACCCGAGCCCTAGATTTTGTGGTGATCCGGCCAGCCATCGCCAAAAGAACACGCGGTGGTGAAGTCTTTTTGCTTGAAACCCGCGCGCGGAAAGCAAAACTTAATCTTATGAGGCCACGATCGAGCGGCGGCCAAGGCCCTCTCGATACGAGATGAAAGGAGCACGCGACGTGCCATCTTTTTCGACCACTTTGGAACAGGCCATTCACGCCGCACTCGCCAACGCGAATGCGCGCCGCCACGAACTGGCAACGCTGGAGCATCTGCTGCTGGCCCTGATCGACGAACCCGATGCGCAGAAGGTGATGAAAGCCTGCTCCGTCGATATCGAGGTTCTGCGCGAAACCCTCGTGCGGTTCATCAGCGACGATCTCTCGACGCTGGAAACCGATGTTGAAGGGTCGGAGGCCGTGCCGACCGCCGCCTTCCAGCGCGTGATCCAGCGCGCCGCGATCCACGTCCAATCCTCCGGCCGCACGGAAGTGACCGGTGCGAACGTGCTTGTCGCGATCTTTGCCGAACGGGAATCCAACGCCGCCTATTTCCTGCAAGAGCAGGACATGACGCGGTATGATGCCGTCAACTTCATCGCCCATGGCGTCGCCAAGGATCCGTCCTATGGCGAGGCGCGTTCCGTGTCCGGTGCCGACGAGGAAGAGGCGGAAGCCGCCGCCATGCAAAGCGCCGATACCGGGGAGGAAGAGAAGGAATCCACCCTCGCCAAATATTGCGTCGATCTCAATGCCAAGGCCACCAAAGGCGATGTTGACCCCCTGATCGGTCGTAACCACGAGGTTGAGCGCTGCATCCAGGTGCTCTGCCGTCGCCGCAAGAACAACCCGCTTCTGGTGGGCGATCCGGGCGTGGGCAAGACCGCCATCGCCGAAGGCCTCGCCAAGAAGATCGTCGAGGGTGAGACGCCCGAAGTGTTGCAGGGCGCCACGATCTATTCGCTCGACATGGGCGCGCTGCTTGCCGGGACCCGCTATCGCGGCGATTTCGAGGAGCGGTTGAAGGCCGTGGTGAAGGAGCTTGAAGACCACCCCGATGCGGTTCTGTTCATCGACGAAATCCACACCGTCATCGGGGCCGGTGCGACCTCCGGCGGGGCGATGGATGCCTCCAATCTCCTGAAGCCCGCGCTTCAGGGCGGCGGTCTGCGCTGCATGGGGTCGACCACCTACAAGGAATACCGTCAGCACTTCGAGAAGGACCGCGCGCTGTCCCGCCGGTTCCAGAAGATCGACGTGACGGAGCCTTCGGTGGAAGACGCCGTGAAGATCCTCAAGGGCCTCAAGCCCTATTTCGAGGAGCATCACTCCGTCAAATACACCGCCGATGCGATCAAGACGGCCGTGGAATTGTCCAGCCGCTACATCAATGACCGCAAGCTTCCCGACAAGGCCATCGACGTCATCGACGAGGCCGGGGCGGCGCAGCACCTTGTTGCGGAATCCAAGCGCCGCAAGACCATCGGTGCCAAGGAAATCGAAGATGTCGTGGCCAAGATCGCCCGCATCCCGCCCAAGAACGTCTCCAAGGACGATGCGGAGGTTCTCAAAGACCTCGAAGTCTCTCTCAAGCGGGTCGTCTTCGGTCAGGACAAAGCGATCGAGGCGCTGTCATCGGCCATCAAGCTCGCCCGTGCGGGCCTGCGGGAGCCGGAAAAGCCCATCGGGAACTACCTGTTCGCGGGTCCCACCGGCGTTGGCAAGACCGAGGTGGCCAAGCAATTGGCCGATGTTCTGGGTGTGGAAATGCTGCGCTTCGACATGTCCGAATACATGGAGAAACACGCCGTATCCCGCTTGATCGGTGCGCCTCCGGGCTATGTCGGTTTTGACCAGGGCGGCCTTCTGACCGATGGCGTCGACCAGCATCCACATTGCGTGCTGCTGCTCGACGAGATCGAGAAGGCGCATCCGGATGTGTTCAATATCCTGTTGCAGGTCATGGATCACGGCACGCTGACCGACCATAACGGGCGCTCCGTCGATTTCCGCAACGTGGTCCTCATCATGACCTCGAATGCGGGTGCGGCGGAACAAGCCAAGGCGGCCATCGGCTTTGGCCGTGACCGGCGCGAGGGCGAAGATACCGCCGCCATCGAACGCACGTTCACGCCGGAATTCCGCAACCGTCTGGATGCGGTCATCTCCTTCGGCGCGCTGCCCAAGGATGTGATCCTGCAAGTGGTCGAGAAGTTCGTCCTCCAGTTGGAAGCACAGCTGATGGATCGCAACGTCACGATCGAGCTGACCAAGCCCGCCGCCGAGTGGCTGGCCGACAAGGGCTATGACGACCGGATGGGCGCACGCCCGCTCGGCCGCGTGATCCAGGAGCACATCAAGAAGCCCCTGGCGGAAGAGCTCCTCTTCGGCAAGCTCGCCAAGGGCGGCAACGTCAAGGTCGGCGTCAAGGATGGCGAGATCGACTTGCGCATGGAAGAACCGGGCAGCCCCCGGCTTTCGTCGAAGAAGAAGCCGCCGCTTCTGACGGCGGATTGATCCGCGCGCACCAGAATGGGACAGGGCCGGTGGCGAAAGCTGCCGGCCCTTTTCCGTGGCGGATGCCACATTTCCGGCGGCCCCTTGCGCTTCCCGTCGCCGCACTTTTCACGACACAGGCCACCGCGCAGGATGCGCTGTCCCTCATCTTTCCCGTTGATTGCATGTTGGGGGAGACCTGCATGTTGCAGCAGGCCATGGACCGGGATCCAGGCGAGGGTGCGCAGGATTACAGATGCGGCCCGCAGACCTATGACGGCCACCAAGGCACCGATATTCGCCTGCCCGACATGGCAGCGCTGGACCTCGACATCCGCGTACTTGCCGCCGCGGACGGCATGGTTCTGGGCATTCGCAACGGCGTGCCCGACACCGGTCAGGGCGGATTTCCCGAGGGGCAGGATTGTGGCAATGGCGTCGTCCTCGACCACGGGGACGGGTGGCAGACCCAGTACTGCCACCTCGCCCAGGGCTCCGTCACCGTGGCGGCAGGCGATCGGGTCACGGCGGGGCAACCAATCGGAACGATTGGGTTTTCCGGCAATACCGAGTTCCCACACCTGCACCTGTCGGTGCGCCGGGATGGTGCCCATATCGACCCCTTCGACCCGTCCGAAACCCACACATGTGGTCAGGATGCGCCAAGCCTTTGGGCCGACGGGATCGACGGGATGCCCCCCGGCGGCATTCTCAGTATCGGGTTCGCCGATGCCGTGCCAGGTTTCGACGCGATCCGCGCAGGCACCGCAGGTGCCGACACGCTTCCGACCGACGCCGATGCACTTGTCCTGTGGGGGTTCGTCCATGGCGGGCGGGTGGTCGACCGGATCGAATTCCACATCGCGGGACCCGACGGGTCCGAGTTCCATGCGGCGGAGGCCGTGCTTGAGCGGACGCAGGCCGAGCTTTTCCGCGCATCGGGGCGACGCCTGAACGGACCCGTCGCGCCCGGCACGTATCACGGAACGGTCACGCTGATCCGAGAGGATACGCCAATCGACAGCGCCGAGATAGCGGTGGACCTGCGCTAGCGTTCTGTCAGCTTCAGCTCGATCCGCCGGTTCGCCGCCTGCCCTTCGGCGGTCGCGTTGGACGCGATAGGCCGATGTTCCCCGAACCCCGTCGCCGCCAGCCGCGACGGCGGAATGCCCAATTGCTCAGACATGTAAAGCACCACCGATAAGGCGCGGGCCTGGCTCAGCTCCCAATTGTTGGCGAATTGCGCCCCTTCGCGCAGTTGCTGGTCGTCGGTGTGGCCGTCGACCCGGATGATCCAGTCGATCGCCTCGGGAATGTCATCGGCGATGTCCAGAAGCAGGTTCGCCACGTTCTCGATCTGCTCCAGCCCTTCCGGCGCCAGATCGGCGGAGCCGACCTCAAACAACACCTCGGATGAGAAGACGAAGCGATCCCCTTCGATCCGTACCCCCTCGCGCCCTTCCAGGAGCTCCCGCAAACGCCCGAAGAATTCGGACCGGTAGCGTTCCAGTTCCTGCGCCTCGGCGGCCAGCCGTTCCGCCTCCGCCGCTTCCAGCTGCGCCCGCGCGCGTTCCTCTGCGGCCAGTTGCGCCAGTGCCGTGTTCAGCCGCGATCCCAGCGCCTCGATCTGCACCTGGGCTTCCTCGTCCCGGTTCTCCGACACATCCAGAAGCGCCTGAAGCGATCCCAATTGTGCGCGCAGGGCGGCGACCTGTTGGTTGAGAAGCGCGACCTGCTGCGCCCCTTCGGCGGATGCAGCCTGTGCGGCTTCCAACTCGCGGTTGGCTTGCGCCAGCAGCGTTTCGCGGATTTCTGCGGCGCTGAGCGCGTCGGCGAGTTCTGCATCGGTGCTCTGCCGTGCGGCCAACGCCTCGGCCAGTTGCGCTTCGAGCGTGGTGAGGTCCCCGGCCGTTTCCGCTGCTTCCGCCTCGGCTTCGCTGGCCTGCGCCTCCGCCGCCGCGATCCGCGCTTCGAGCTCCGCCAACCGCGCCGCGGCGCCGGCCTCCGCACTTTCCAGGCGCGACAGGGCAAGGGCCAATTGCCGCTCCAAGTCTGTCATGTCGGCACTTTGGGCCGTCAGGGCTGCCTCGGCGCGCGCCAATTCCAGCTCCGCCGCGGCGACCGCATCGGCCAGCGTCGCGGCCTCCCCCTGACCGTCTTCGGCACGGGCCAACGCGCCGGCAAGTCGCGTCGCCAGATCGTCACGCGCCGCCTCCGCCGCGGCCAATAGGGTTAACGTCTCCTCCGCCCGTGCGCGCTGTTCTTCGAGCGCGAGGGACATGGCGGTCAGTTCCGCATGTGCATTTTCCAGGCGGGCGCGCAGGGCTTCCGCCGCTGCCGCCTCGGCCAGGCGCGCGGCCTCTTCCTCGGACAGCGCCGCGGCGGACGCATCCAGTTGCGCGCGCAAGGCCGCAGCCGCTGCCGCCTCGGCCAGGCGCGCCGCCTCCTCTGCATCCAGATCGGTCTGCAATTCGCCGATCCGGGCGCGGAGGGCCTCTGCCGTGGCGGCCTGCGCCAGGCGCGCGGCCTCCTCCTCGGTCAGTTGGTTTTCCAGTCCGGCAAGGCGTTCGCGCAGGGCCTCCGCGGCGGCCAGTTCCGCCAGGCGCGCGGCCTCCGCCTCGCCCAGTTCGCTTTCGACCGATTGCAATTGGGCCAAAAGCTCTTCCGCCCGCTCGTCCCCACTGGCCAGGGCCGCGAGCGCCGCTGAAAGGGAGCGGTCCCGATCCACGAGCGTTCCGGCCAGTTGCGCGTTGCGCGTCTCGGCCCCGGCAAGGGCGGCCAGCGCCTCCGACAGGGACCCGTCGCGCTCTTCGGCCTGCGCCTGCAAATCAGCGATCAATGCCTCCAACGCTTCGCGCCTTGCGGCGGCCAGACGTGCGGCTTCGGCGGTCTCGTCAATCTCTTCCCGCGCGGTGGCCAAAGCGAGGTTCAGGGCTTCCGCTTCCGTCATCGCCTCGGCCAATTCCGCCTCGGTCGCCGCGCGTCCCGTCTCCAATTCCGCGTTCTGCGCCAGAAGGCCCGCCACCTGCTCCTCGAACGCGACGATGCGCGCCGATTGCGCCTCCGCCTCCGCGGTCAGGGACGCGACAAGGGCGGCCTGCGCCTGCGCCCGGTTTTCCGCATCCGCAAGCGACCCGGTCAGCGTCGCCACGCGGTTCTCCAATTGTCCGGCGCGCGCCTCCTCAAGGCCAAGGGCCTCAGCCAGTTGATTGACCTGCGCGGTCAGGGAATTGAGTTCATCGTCCTGGGTACTGATCTCCTCCGACAGGACGTATTGCATGACCATGAAAATGGTCAGCACGAAGATCATCACCATCAAGAGCGCCGTGATCGCGTCCACGAAGCCGGGCCAGATGGCCCCGGACATGCGATTGGATGCGCCGCGGTGAAAGGCCATCTCTAGCTGTCCGTCGGGCGCCGACTGGCGCGGGCCGCGGCGGGCGCGCGGGCGGCCTGGGTCAGGGCCTGCAACGCTTCGGTCAGTTGCGCCATGTCCCCGCGCAAACCCATGACCTCCGCATCGCGGGTGGTGCCCAATTCCTCGGCCAGTTTGAACAATTGCACGTCGATCGACCGGAGCCTGTTGCGGCTTTCGTCGTCCAGCCCCTGTTCGGCCGCCATCCCGTCAAGCGCGGAAGCCAGGCGATCCTGCGCGCGGGCCAAGCGTTCCGTGACCTCCGCCTGTCCCGGTCCCAGCCGCTCGGTCAGCGCCTCCACCGATTGCGAGAGCGACAGCATGCGCTGTTCCGTGGCCGCGCGGCGGGTCTCGGATTGTGCGAACAGGCTTTGCAACGTGTCCATCTGGTCGACCATGTGGTCGAGCACTGTGGCAATCGCCGCCTTGTCGATGGCCCCGTCCCCGTCGCCCGAGAACGAGACACGGGTGATCGAGGCCAGCCACTCCTCCAGTTCCCGGTAGAACCGGTTCTGGCCGTGGCCCGCGTAAAGCTCCAACAGCCCCACGATCAGCGATCCGGCAAGCCCCAGCAGGGAGGAGGCGAAGGCCGTCCCCATGCCGCCCAACTGGTCGTCCAACCCATCCATCAGCCGCCCGAATACGGCCAGCCCCTCCTCCCCTTCGGTGGGTTGCAGGGAACGGATCGTCTCCACCACCGCGGGAACCGTTGTGGCGAGGCCAAAGAAGGTGCCCAGAAGGCCAAGGAAAATCAGAAGGTTGGCAATATACCGCGTGATATCGCGGCTTTCCTCCATCCGGGTGCCCACGGAATCCAGAACCGACTTGGCGGAGGCAGGCGTGATCTGCATCCGGCTGCCGCGCATCCGCGCCACCCCGGTCATGGCGGCCAGCAAGCGCGGCGGCGTATCAAGGTTGTCGGCCTGACCCGCGCCCGCGACCTCCTCGATCCACGCGACCGAGGAGAAAAGCTGGATAACCTGGAAGAATGTGGCGCAGACACCGACCACGAAGACCACGCCGATCGTGCCGTTGAGGTAGGGGGAGGTCAGGAAAACGTCTTCGACACGCGGCCACACCAAAACCCCGCCCGCGATGACGAGGGCGAGGATGATCACCATCAGCACGATCTGCTGCGTGGGTCGTGTAAAGCGGAGCGCGCCCGCGCCCTCTCTGCTGCTCGCCATGGCGTGTTTGACCGCTCTTTGGACTTGTCTGGCGCGACCTTACACCGGTCGCCCCCCCTGCGACAACAAAAGCCTTCAGGCGGCGGATTTCAGCGCCCTCACCCGCGTCACGAGGAAGGCAAGATCCGCATCCTCGATGCCCAGTTCCACCAGATGCGCGGCGGTGTTGTTGAGGTATTCATCGTTCGGCCCGCGCCCGCCGACGGATCGCGCGATGATTTGGGCCTGATCTTCCAGCGGCATGTTCGCACAATATTGCCAGTGATCGCGGTTGATTACGTAGGTCAGGACATCGTCTTGGCGCGTGCCGTCCCGGAATTCGATCACTTGCCGGGTCTCGTAATAGGCCGATGAAATCAGCTCACGCTCCCTCAGATACGCGATCGTGGCGTCCTCGTGTCCCGGCTCGACCCGCAGGCCAAGCCCGTCGCAATAGGCCCCCGCCGCCTCGTCCAGTGCAAGGACAAGGCCGGGATCGGCCTCCGTCCCGCGATGGTGGATGGAGGACATACAGAACGACCGGTGCCAGTCGTACAGGCGCGCGATACGCGTCTCGGCCACCGGAAAGCCCGGATTCCAGAGAAGCGAGCCATAGCCGAAAACCCAAAGCGGTTGCGTCATCTGTTGGTCCTTGTCCTGCCCCGTCGCTATAGGCGATAGAACGCCGGAAGGGGAGTGGCATGAAACGGCTTTTGATCTTGATCGTCGGACTTGGCGTGCTTGGCGGCATCGCCTGGGGCGTCGGCGCGATGGTCACGGAAACCGCCGCGACCCGCTGGCTGGACGATCGCCGCGCCGATGGCTGGGTCGCCCATGCAAACGACGTTTCGGTCAGCGGCTTTCCCCTGGATTTCGAGACGGAATTCAGCGGCCTGGAACTGGCCGATCCCGAAACCGGGCTTGCGTGGTCCACATCGCGCTTTCGGTTGGAGCAAGAGGTGTTCCGGCTCGACCGTATCGCCGCCTATTGGCCGGAGGCGCAGACAATCGCCTCCCCCACCGAGCGGTTGACCTTGACAAGCGAGGCGATGTTCGCCCGGCTCGATGTCCAGCCGACCAACAACTTCGCCCTCGACGGCGCGTACGCCGTCCTGTCGGAACTTGACGTGTCCTCCAATGCCGGTTGGGATATGGGCCTTGCCGACGCCGATCTGACCATCACCCGGATGGAGGGGGAGGAAAGCCGGTACGAAATCAACCTCATCGCGTTCGAGATGAAGCCGCCCGACGCAATCCGCCAGCGCCTTGATCCGGCAGGGGTCCTGCCCGACCGGATTGCCCGGTTCAGCGCCGGAACCCGCGTCGATTTCGATGCGCCCTGGGATTTTTCGGCGGTCGAGGTCGCCCGACCCCAACCCACCCGACTGGAGATCGAGGACGTGACGGCCACTTGGGGCGACATGCTGTTCCGGACCACCGGCACGCTTGATGTCACGCCCGGCGGCGTGCCGGAGGGCGAACTTGCGGTGCGCGCGGAAAACTGGCGCGCGATGGTGGAGCTGGCGGCCAATGCCGGCGTCCTGCCCGAACGGTTCCGCACCACGACGGAGGCGATGTTGCAGGTGCTGGCGGGCATGAACGGCAGCGAGGAGAATATCGACGCGACCCTGTCGTTTTCCAACGGGCGCATCTTCCTGGGGCCGCTGCCGCTTGGCCCCGCGCCAAGCCTGCGCTTGCGCTAGCGGCAATAGGCGCCGGAGCGGTAGGACGCCACGTCGAAATGGAAATGGTCCTGGTGGAAGCGGTCCGAATTGGGGCCAAGCACCGTGCCGAACGTGCCGCAGGCGGCCTCGTGCAGGCCCCGCATGATCCCCGAATTGCCGCTGCGCCAATCGTCCAGCACCGTCAGTTCGGTCCCGTTCTGAAGACCGATCCCCGCGATGTCGACGGCGTTGCCGACCGCGTGTTCCGACAGGCGCGCACCGGCGCGGGAATTGCGGGTACGGCAGGCATAGGACGCAACGACCCGCAAGCTCACCATGCCCCCCCCGGTATTGCCCACGATATCCTCTGCATCCAGAACCCATTGGCTGAAGGCCTGGGCCGTGGTGCAGTTGATCGTGGCCGGAGAGGTCAGCGTCAGGCCATGGACCACGCGCAGGCGCACGGCGTTGGAGATACCGCAGCCGCTGATGCGCCCGGTCACCGGCTCGATCTCTTCCCCCTGAAGGCCGACGACGCCGCACAATGTGCCCGTGTTGCGCCCCGGTTGCGTGACGCGTCCGGGCGTATTGCGGGTCGCGATTTCCCGAACCCGTGACTCCAGCCCGTCGGGCCGCAAGGTGGGCCGCAGGGACCGCGTGATCGCAAGAGCCGATCCCCCGCCCGAGATGATCGTTGTCGGTGCCTCACTCCGTGGTCGGAACAGGCCTGCCAGCGCGCCCGGCCGCCTTGGCGCGGCGCCCTCGGCGGCCGGTTGTCCCGCAACATCCCCGGTGTCAGGTGCAGCGGCAAGCGCGCCGGGGGCGGAGCTTGTGGGAACCGGCGTTCCCCCCGGGCGGGCCCAAGGACGCAAGGACGCCGCGGGGGCAAGATCTGTCGCCTCGATCACCCGCACTTCCGCGGTCTGGGCGATTGCCCCCAGCGGCCATGCCAATGCCAGGGCAAGCAATGAAATGGGCACCAGGCGCGTCATCCCTTGTTCTCCTTCCGGGCCACCTCACGTCCGAAATTGGGCGCATCGGTATCCTGACCGGCCTCGATGATCCCGCGCCGGATCGCACGGGTACGGGTGAAGTATTCGTGCAGATGGTCGCCGTCGCCCGTGCGGATCGCGCGCTGGAGGGCGAACAATTCCTCCGTGAACCGGCCAAGGATCTCCAGCGTCGCGTCCTTGTTGGACAGGAACACATCGCGCCACATGGTCGGGTCACTGGCCGCGATCCGGGTAAAATCCCGGAAGCCCGCCGCGGAATACTTGATGACTTCGCTATCTGTCACGCGGCGCAGGTCGTCGGCCACACCCACCATCGTATAGGCGATCAGGTGCGGGGTGTGAGAGGTGACGGCAAGAACCAGATCGTGATGATCGGCCTCCATCTCCTCCACCAGCGCGCCGCACCCTGTCCAAAGATCCCGCAGGCGCGCCGTTGCCGCAGGATCGGTGCTATCAACCGGCGTCAGGATCGTGTAGCGATTATCGAAAAGCTCCGCAAAGCCCGAGCGGGGTCCGGAATGTTCCGTCCCGGCAAGGGGATGACCCGGCACGAAATGCACGTGATCGGGCAGATGCGGGCCGACCTGTTCCACCACGTCGCGCTTGACCGATCCGACATCGGTGATCGTTGCGCCGCGGGCCAGATGCGGCGCGATCTGGGCGGCAAGGTCGGCCATCGCCCCGACCGGCACGGCAAGGACCACGAGGTCCGCACCTTCCACAGCCGCCGCCGGAGTGTCGACCACGCGGTCACACAGCCCGATATCGAGCGCGATGGCGCGCGTCTCGGCGGACCGTGCGGTTCCCACAATCTCCCCCGCCAGCCCGTTGCGCCGCATTGCGTGGGCCATCGACCCGGCGATCAGGCCAAGGCCGATCAACGCCACGCGCTTGTAGATCACGCTCATGCCGCCCCCACGAAGGACCCAAGGGCGGCCAGCACGCGGTCATTGTCCTCGGGCCTGCCCACCGTGATGCGCAGGCATTGGGGCAGACCATAGGATTTGGGCGCGCGCACGATGATCCCGTCCCGTTTCAGATGGGCATCCGCCGCATCCGCCGTCGCCTCGTCCGCGAACCGCGCGAGGACGAAATTGGCGAAACTCTCGTCGCAGGCAATGCCAAGCTGGCGCAACCCACCGCTCAACCGCGCCCGTTCCTGCGCGTTGATCGCGATGCAGCGGGCAACCCAATCGACGTCACGGATCGCCGCCTCCGCCCCGACCAAGGCAAGCCCGGACAGGTTGAACGGCCCGCGAATGCGGTTGAGCGTGTCGATCACGTGAGCGGGCCCGTACCCATAACCAACGCGCAGCCCCCCAAGCCCGTAAGCCTTTGAAAATGTGCGGGTCATCACCACGTTCTCGCGGGCCTCCACCAAAGACTTGCCACCGTCATAGCCGTCCGCGAATTCCACGTAGGCCCCGTCAAGGATCAGCAGGCATTGCTCAGGCAGGGCGTCGGCAAGGCGCGTCATCTCTTCGCTGTCGATCATCGTGGCGCACGGGTTGGCGGGGTTGGCGATGAAGATCAGCCGCGTCCGCTCCGTGATCCCGCCGATCAGCGTGTCGACATCCACGTGCCGCTCCACCTCGGCCACCTGCACCGGCGTGGCACCTGCGGCCTTGGCCGCGATGGGATACATGCCAAAGCCATGCTCGGTATAAAGCACCTCGTCCCCCGGTCCGGCATAGGCCTGGCACAGAAGGTGGATGATTTCGTCCGATCCCACGCCGCAGATGATCCGCGCGGCGTCAAGCCCGTGGACCTCCGCGATCGCGCCGCGCAATGCGCCGTGGTCGGTCGGCGGATAGCGATGCGCCTGGGCCGCCGCGCCGGCCATCGCCGCCACCGCTGCGGGCGATGCGCCGAACGGGTTCTCGTTGGACGACAGCTTCAGCGGTTCGGCATGGCCTTCGATCTCCGAGGCGCCGCCTTGGTAGAGGGCGATGTCGAGGATGCCGGGCTGCGGGCGGATAGGAGCGGTCATTGGGTTATGTCCAGATCGGGTTTCGCAGGGTTCTAGCGCGCAGGCGCGCGCGTGGGAACACGTTTTCAGAAGAAGTTCTGCGGGTCGATATCGACGGCCAGCCGTAGGTGCCCCGGCAATTTCAGGCCGGAAATCCAGCGGCTTATCGCCGGTTGCAGGGCAACGCCCTTGGGGGCCTTCACCAACAGCCGCACGCGGTGGCGTCCGCGGACCCGAGCGATCGGGGCGGGCGCGGGGCCATAGACGATCCCGCCCGCGTCCCGGATCGGCCCGTCATTGCGCGCCAGATGCGTGCCCAGATCGAAGGCCGCCGCCGCCTCGGTCGACGAAATGATGATCCCCGCCAAACGCCCGTAGGGTGGCATCCCGGCGGCTTCCCTCTCGGCGGCTTCGGTGCGCCAGAACCCTTCCTCGTCCCCACTTAGGATAGCGCGGATCACCGGATGGTCCGGCTGGAACGTCTGCAACAAAGCCTGGCCCGGCCGCTCTGCCCGCCCGGCCCGGCCCGCCACTTGCCGCATCAATTGGAACGTCCGCTCCGCCGCGCGCAGGTCGGAGCCTTGCAGGCCCAAATCCGCATCCACGACCCCCACCAGCGTCAGGCGCGGAAAGTTATGTCCCTTCGCAACCAACTGCGTGCCGATGATGAGGTCCGTGTCACCATTAGCCAGTTCCTCAATCTGCTGTTTCAGCGCCCGCGCCGATCCGAACAGGTCTGACGACAGGATCGCCATCTTCGCATCGGGGAACAGCTGCGCCGCCTCCTCCGCGATCCGCTCCACGCCGGGCCCGACCGCCGCCATCTTGCCCTCCACCCCGCAGGAGGGACAGGCCAGCGGCACCGGCTTCGTCTCGCCGCATTGATGGCAGATCAGGCGTTTCTGGAACCGATGCTCCACCATTCGCGCATCGCAATGGTCGCATCCCACCATCTCTCCGCAGGCCCGGCAGAGTGTCACGGGCGCAAAGCCGCGGCGGTTGAGAAACAGAAGCGATTGCTCGCCGCGGTCCAGCCGGTCGGCGACGGCGGCCTGAAGGGTGGGCGAAACCCACTGGCTTCCCGGCAGATCCTCCAGCCGCATGTCGATCGCAGCCATATCCGGCAAGTCCTGCGGCCCGAACCGGCTGGTCAGGTCGAGGCGGGTGTATTTGCCCGCCGCGGCGTTCGACCACGTCTCAAGCGACGGCGTGGCAGAGGCCAGGACCACCTGCGCATCGTTGAGGGACGCGCGCAGAACCGTCATGTCGCGCGCGTTATAACTCGCCCCCTCGTCTTGCTTGTAGGAGGTGTCGTGTTCCTCATCCACGACGATCAGGCCCAGGTCGCGGTAGGGCAGGAACAGCGCAGACCGAGCGCCGACGACCAGCTGCGCCTCGCCCTGGCCCACCATGCGCCAGCAGCGGCGGCGTTCCGTCATCGTCACGCCCGAATGCCATTCCGCGGGCTCCGCCCCGAACCGTGCTTTCACACGGGTCAGGAATTCGCTCGTCAGCGCAATCTCCGGCAGCAGGACGAGCGCCTGGCGCCCGCGCCGCAGGCATTCCGCCACCGCCTCCAGGTACACTTCCGTCTTGCCCGATCCGGTCACGCCCTTCAGAAGCACCGTCCCGTAGGTCCGCGCGGACAAACCCGCCGTCAACCGCGCGGCTGCCGCCGCCTGATCCTCGGTCAGATCCTTGCCCGGCAGGTCGGGGTCCAGCCGAAGATACGGCGCGTCGCGGGGCGTATCGGCCTCCTCCACCACACCCTGTTTCGCCAGGCCCTTGACCACAGAGGAGGTCACTCCGGCCAATTCGCTGAGTTCCTTCAGCGTGAAGCCAAGCCCTCCATATTCCTCCAGAACCTCGATCACGCGGGTGCGCGCAGGCGTCGCGCGGTCCGGCGCACCCTGCCCCAAACGGTAGACCTTTCGCATCGACGGCGGATCGCTCAGCCCCGGTGCACGGGTGGCGAGCCGCAGCATGATGCTCATCGGGGTCAGCGTGTAGGCCCCGGCCTTCTCCAGGAAGGCCCGCATCTCGGCCCGCATCGGGGCGACATCCAGCACGCGGGCGACGGACCGCACCTTCGCAATGTCCCAATCGCCGCGGCCCTTGCCCCAGACCACGCCCAGAACCTTGCGCGGCCCCAACGGCACCTCCACGAATGCACCCAGCCAGCAGCCCCCCGCCGGTGCCTTGTAGTCCAGCACGCGGTCGATGGGCTCCGCTGTCAGAACCCCCACCAGATCGCCTTCGTCGAAATGCTCGTCCATGCCTTCCGGCCCGTGGCCCCATGCGCTAGAAGACCGCTAAACCATCACACCCTGCCCCCGAAAGGAACCGGCCAAATGAAATTCTTTGTGGATACCGCCGATGTCGATGCGATCCGTGAGTTGCACGAGTTGGGGATGGTCGACGGCGTCACGACAAACCCCTCGCTGATCATGAAATCGGGCCGCGACATCAAGGAAGTCACGAAGGAGATTTGCGACATGATCCCCGGCCCCGTCTCGGCCGAGACCGTCGCCCTGGATGCCGAGGGGATGATTGCCGAAGGCCGCGAGCTGGCCAAGATCGCCGACAACATCGCGATCAAGGTGCCGCTGACCTGGGCCGGGCTTCAGGCCTGCAAGGCGCTGACGGGCGAGGGCCGCATGGTGAACGTCACGCTTTGCTTCTCCGCTAACCAGGCTTTGCTCGCCGCAAAAGCGGGTGCCACCTTCATCTCGCCCTTCGTGGGACGCTTGGACGATATCAACATTGACGGCATGGATCTGATCGCTGAGATCCGCCAGGTTTACGATAACTATGATTTCTCCACAGAAATCCTCACAGCCTCCATCCGCTCCGCCAACCACATGAAAGAGGCCGCATTGATCGGCGCGGACGTGGCGACCGCCCCGCCGAATGTCATCAAATCCATGGCCAATCACGTGCTGACCGACAAGGGCCTCGATGCGTTCATGGCGGACTGGGCCAAGACCGGGCAGAGCATCGTATAACGGTCACACACGCCGCCAATTCCCGGGCCGGGGCGAAAAATTCTGGCCCGGCCAACCCCACCCATGCTATGCCGCTGCCAACAAACAAGAACACTTGAGGCAGTCGTGATGAGCAATACCGAGGCGGAAGCCCCGCTCTTTCCCAATGAAGATTGGCGCGATCGCGCGCTGGCGGACCCGGAGCTGATCCTGGAAGACCGCGACCTGATGCGCGCCCTGATCGCTGCCAATGACCGACAGATGGGCGGCAATATCGTGGACATGCGCGGCATCGCGATGGAGCGTCTGCAAAATCGCCTTGACCGGCTGGAAGACACCCACCGCTCCGTCATCGCCGCGGCCTACGAAAACCTGGCGGGCACCAATCAGATCCACCGCTCCATCACCCGGATGCTAGACGCACGCGAATTCACCGAATTCCTGACCACGCTCGGCACCGATGTCGCCGGTATCTTGCGCGTTGACCGCGTGCGCCTCGTCCTCGAAAGCGCCGAGGCGACGGAGACGGAGGCGCCCCAGGTCCAGAAGCTGGAAGATGTGCTGACCGTCGTTGCGCCCGGTTTCGTCCAGGAATACGTCACCGGCGGGCGCGACGTGCCACATCGCCAAGTCACCCTGCGCCAGGTCGGCGGTTCGGCCGACAAGATCTACGGGGAAGCGGCGCGCTGGATCCAGTCCGAAGCCTGCCTGACCCTTGATCTGGGTGAAGGCCGCCTGCCGGGCCTGCTTGTGATGGGGGCCGAAGACCCGCACCAATTCCGTCCCAGCCAAGGCACCGATCTTCTCACCTTCTTTGCCAGCGTCTTCGAGCGTCTGATGCGCGGGTGGCTGGACTAGGCCTATGTCCACGGCCCTCACCCCGGCGGTCCGCGACCTGTTGGAGGATTGGCTGACCCATCTGCGCGGCGTGCGCGGGCGGGCGGAGGCGACATTGCACGCTTACGGGGCGGATGTGTCCGATTTCCTCGCTTTTCAGGCGGCGCATCTGGGCCATGCTCCCGGCCCGTCCGCCCTGCGCAGCCTGGAGACCCGCGACCTGCGCGCATGGATGGCGGACCAACGGGCGCGCGGGGTCGGCGCGCGATCCTTGGCGCGGCGCCTGTCCGCCGTGAAGGCCTTTTTCAAATGGTGGGCGGAGCGTGACCATTTCGATGCCACGACCGTCCTGTCCATGCGCGCGCCCAAACACACCCGCCGCCTGCCGCGTCCGCTCACGGAATCCGGTGCGCGCGAGATGATCGACGGCGTCGCCATGCAAGATGAACGCGATTGGGTGCAAGCCCGCGACATCGCTGTCGTGACATTGCTTTACGGCTGCGGCTTGCGCATTTCCGAGGCGCTCGGGCTGAAATCCGACCTCCTCCCCCTGCCCGGCGTCTTGCGGATCACCGGCAAGGGCGGCAAGGAGCGGGAGGTGCCGGTCCTGCCCGCCGCGCAATCGGCCACTGCAAGATATGCACGCCTCTGCCCCCACGATCTTGCCCCCGGCACGCCGCTTTTCCGCGCGATCCGGGGCGGGCCGCTCGGCTCCCGCGCGGTAGCACGCGTGATGGAAGCGACGCGGATGCAACTGGGCCTGCCCGCAACGGCCACGCCCCACGCGATGCGCCATTCCTTTGCTACGCACCTGCTGGATGCGGGCGGTGATCTGCGCGCGATCCAGGAATTGCTTGGCCATGCCTCCCTCAGCACGACGCAGGCCTACACGGCCGTCGATACCGCACGGTTGATGGAGGTCTACAATGCCGCGCATCCCAAAGCCTGAGGACGCGGCCCTGCGAAGCCCGTCCCCTGCCGGCGTGGATCAATTGCCATCCATCGTGTGAACCCAGATTTCCGCGTCCGGTTCATGGGGCGCGCGCGTCCCATCCGTGGTCGCACCAAGCCGCCGGGCCACCGCCTGTGACCGCGTGTTGCCCACGTCGATGTAGCTGTGAAGCCGTTCAAGCCCCAGATCATCACGCGCCCATGCCCGGACGGCCTGCCCCGCTTCGGTGGCATAGCCCTTGCCTTCCGCGCCCTCGAAAAGGTGCCACGCCAGCTCGATATCCGGCCATTCGGAATGCTTGAGCAGGCCAACGCGGCCAACGGGCCGCCCCGATTGCTGCTCCACCAGCATGAAAAAGCCGAAGCCATGCCAGTGCCAATGGCCGATGCCGACCAAGAAACCGAACCAGGCCTGGTCTGCCGATACGGTCTCTTCCTGCGCTTGCAGGGAGGGGGCGGACGTCATGAAGCGGGTGAATTCCGGCAGATCGCCGCGTTCGGGTCCGCGCAGGAGCAACCGATCCGTCGTCAAATGCGGCGCGCGTGTGAGATCTTCCATCCTATCCCCTTCCAATGGCGGACGCTCCGCCACGGGCGCGTCAGCTGGTCGACGGACACGCGCGTCAGTTCAATCGGCCCGTGGCAGAGCGACAACGAACCCGCTGTTCCCACACCATTCCTCCAGACCCGAGCGTCACACAAGTGTTGCGTTTCATTGATTTAACGGGCATCCCCGCGCCATGCGTTTCAGAGCCTATTCCGTTCATCTTTTCACTGCCGTCGGAGCCTCCCTGGCCATGCTGGCCCTTCTGGAGGCAGCGCAGCAGGATTGGGCGATGATGACGATCTGGCTGACCGTCGCCTTCATCGTGGACGGTGTCGACGGGCCCCTGGCCCGCCGCTACGACGTGACCGAAAATGCACCGATCATCGACGGCGCGCTCCTTGATTTGATCATCGACTTTCTCACCTACGTGATGATCCCGGCCTACGCGCTTTACGGCTCGGGGCTGATGCCGGGCTGGTCCGGCTGGATCGTGGTGTTGCTGATCCCCTTCGCCTCGTCGCTCTATTTCGCGGATACGCGCATGAAAACGGCCGACAAAAGCTTTCGCGGCTTTCCCGGTTGCTGGAACATGGTGGCGCTTGCGATGCTGGTGATCGAGCCGCCGTGGTGGGTGATCCTCGCGCTCGTCATCATCTTGTCTGCGGCGCAGTTTTTGAACCTGAAATTCGTCCATCCCGTGCGCACGGCCCGCTGGCGCTTCCTGTCGTTGCCCATCGCGATCGTCTGGGTCGCGGCCATCGCCTATGCCGCGTGGACCGGTTTCGCACCCAACCCCGCGCTGACAACCGTGGTCATGGTCACGTCGATCTACCTCGCCGTGGCGGGGATCGCGCAGCAAGTCATCTATGACCGGGGCTACGCCCGCTAAGCGCTAGTCGCGGGTGCGGATAACCTTGGCGAATTGATCGAAAATCGCCTCCGTGCCGCAGATCAGATGCCCGTCTTGCAACAAATCCTGATCCTCGCGGATCGGTTCCACAAACGCCCCCGCCTCCCGCGCGATGAGGATGCCGGCGGCGATGTCCCAGGGCTTGAGGTTGTATTCCCAATACCCCTCGAACCGCCCCGCCGCGACCCAGGCCAGGTCCAGCGACGCCGCCCCGTTGCGGCGCATCCCGGCACAGACCGGCAACAGCCGCGCCAGGTCCCGCAACACCGCAGGCAGGTACTTGCCCCCATCCGGCGGGAACCCGGCAGAGAACACGGCCTCCGACATCTTCTTGCGCGCCGAGACCCGCAGACGCTGACTGTCATTCAACCACGCGCCTGCGCCCTTTTCGGCAAAGAACATCTCGTCCTTGGCGGGGTCATAAACCACGCCCGCCACGATCTCTCCCTTATGCTCCAGGGCAATCGATACGGCCCAATGGGGCATCGCGTGCAGGAAATTCGTGGTCCCGTCGAGCGGGTCCACGATCCAGCGCCGCGTCGGATCCTTGCCGATGATCTCGGCCTCTTCCTCACCCAGGAACCCGTAATTCGGGCGCGCCTCCATCAACTCGTCCTTGATGATCTGCTGCGCCGCGTGGTCCGCCCGACTCACGAAATCGCCCGGCCCCTTGGAGGAGACCTGAAGCTGCTCCACCTCCCGGAAATCCTTCACCAGGCTGCGGGCCGCCTTGCGCGCGGCCTTGATCATCACGTTGAGATTGGCAGAGCCCTGCATGCACTTCGTCCCTCTAGGTCAGGCGCGACCCTATAGACCCCACTCGCAGGCGTGCCAAGGGGGGCTCAGGCCGGGTGCGTGTTCCACTGCCCCCGCGCCCGCAGAACATCGCGCAGGACACTTGGCCGATCGGTCATGATCCCGCGTACACCCATATCCAGAAGCGCCTCCATCTCGGCGCGGTCGTCCACCGTCCAGACCTGCACGTCGATCCCCCACCGCGCCGCCGCGCGGATCAGGCGGGGTGTGACGACAGGGATGCCGTTGAACGTCGTTGGAACCTGGATCACCGGGTAATCCGGTCGCCGCGTCGGCACGCCCCATCCCTTGAGCCACAGCCCCGCCACCCCAAGATGCGCGGGCGACCAGCAAAGGTTCGGGCCAAGCCGCTCGCGGATCGCCGCCGTGTGGCGGGGATTGAACGCACCGACACAGACCCGATCCAGAAGGTCTCCCTGGCGCAGGATCTCCGCCAATGGCTCCGCCGATCGCGCATCTTTCAGCTCGATATTGACGCAGAGCTTCGGGAAGGCGTCAAAGACCTCCTCGATCCGCGGGATCTTCGCGCCGCCACGGGTCCGGACTTGGCTGACCTCCTCCCAATCCATCTCCGCAATCGCGCGCCCGTCGCCGCAAATCCGCTCTAGCGTGTCATCGTGGTGAACGACGACGACCCCGTCCCGCGTGGCATGAACATCCGTCTCGACATGGGTGAACCCCATCTCCACGGCGCGGGCAAAGGCCTCCATGGTGTTTTCCTCGGCCTCCAGCGACCCGCCCCTATGGGCAAACGCAATCGGATGCTCGAAGTCCAGAAACGGGTGGCGCGCGCTCATGCGCGTCTCTGCAATTTCAGCGGCTCCGTCCGGCAGAGCTTCAGGACGTGGGACATGAAGGGCTTGGCCGTGTCCTCCGCCCGGCTCGCCCCGTAAAGGCGCCGCGTGATCCCCGCCTCGGTCAGGGATTTGGTCACGATCGACTGGCTGCTGCCCACGTCCCGCACAACCCAATCCGGCAGAACCGACACCCCGCGTCCCGACGCGACCAGAAGCAAGATCACCGCCGACAATTCCACCTGACGCACCGCCTTCGGCTCCACCCCTGCCGGGAACAGCAACTGGCTGAACACGTCGAGCCTTGGACGATCCACGGGATAGGTGATCAGCGTCTGGTCCGCGAAATCCGCCGCCTCCACGAAGGGCTTGGCGGCCAACGGATGATCGGCGGCGCAGACGAAAACCGGCTCGTAATCGAAAAGCGGCGTGAAATCGACACCGTCCAGATCTTCGGGATCGCTCGAAACGACAAGGTCCACGTCTTGCCGGATCAACGCGGGCAGCGCCTCGAATTGCAGGCCGGGGCGGATGTCCACATCCACATCCGCCCAGGTCTTGCGAAACGCCTCCAGCACCGGCAGTAGCCAGTCGAAGCATGCATGGCATTCGATGGCGATATGTAACCGCCCCGCCTTGCCCGCGCGCAGCCCCTCAAAATCCTCCTGCAACGCGGCGATGCGCGGCAACACCTCCTCGGCCAGGCGCAGCATCTTCATCCCCGCCGCCGACAGGCGCATAGGCTTGGAGCGGCGGACGAACAATTCCACGCCCGCCTGATCCTCCAATCCCTTGATCTGGTGGCTCAGCGCGCTTTGCGTGATGTGCAGGCTATCGGCTGCCTTGGCCAGCCCGCCCTCCTCATGGATGGCCTTGATCGTGCGCAGGTGGCGGAACTCGATATGCATACGGAACTCATATTCATGATGAGAGTTATGAATTTGGCTGTTGCCCGCATCTATGCGACATCCAATCGCGACACATCAAGGATCAAATCCGCCATGCGCACGCCCGCCGTTTCCTTCGAATTCTTCCCGCCCAAATCCCTGGAAGGGTCGTTCCGCCTCTGGGATACGCTTGGCGTCCTCGCCCCGCTCGGGCCGGATTTCGTCTCCGTGACCTACGGCGCGGGCGGCACGACCCGCAAGCTGACCCATGAGGCGGTCACGGCCATCGACGCGAATTTCGGCGTCCCGGTCGCGGCGCACCTGACCTGCGTGGACGCGACCAAGACCGAAACGCTTGAGATTGCCGCGCAATATGCCGATGCCGGGATCAGCCAAATCGTCGCGCTGCGTGGTGACGCGCCCAAGGGGGCGGACGCGTTCACGCCCCATCCCGATGGCTTCGCATCGTCCATCGAATTGATCGAGGCTCTGGCCGAAACCGGAAGTTTCGACATCCGCGTGGGTGCCTATCCCGACCCCCATCCTGAGGCCGCGTCGATGCAGGACTGCGTCACCTTCCTCAAACGCAAGCTCGACGCGGGCGCGACCTCGGCCATCACACAATTCTTTTTCGAGGCCGACACGTTCTTCCGCTTCCGCGATGCCTGCGCCGCTGCGGGGATCGACGCCCCCATCATCCCCGGCATTCTCCCGATCGAGGATTGGACCCGCGCCCGGCGCTTCGCCACATCCTGCGGCGCCGTGATCCCGCAATGGCTTGACGATGCCTACGCCGCCGCAACCCGCGACGGGCGCGAAGACCTGCTCTCCACCGCGATCTGCACGGAGATGTGCGCCAACCTGATCGAAGGCGGCGTAGAAAACCTGCATTTCTACACGCTCAACAAGCCGGAGCTGACCCGCGATGTGTGCGCCGCCCTCGGCGTGACACCGAAGGTCGCCCTCGCCGAAGTCGCCTGAACGCCACCACGCGCATCCAACTGCCGCGCGCCCTTCCTTCCATGTGCCAGAAATATCCCGGGGGAGTCGCCCTCGGGCGACGGGGGCAGCGCCCCCCCATGCTACGCCGACAATCAGATCCGCAACCCGCCAATCGCGCTCAATTTTCCCTTGGAAAATTGCCCCCGGCGACCGCGAAGCAGGCGCAATTCCTCCGGCGCAGCCGGTCCCAAGGCATTAAGATCCGGTTAACTGCATGCCATTTCCACAACCAAATCAATACCATAATCCCCCTTATCACGCGTGATAAGCACCGCCCGCTTGCACCTTGCGCGCCGCCATGGCCTCCTGCGCCCCGATGGACGACACGCGGAGGCGCCTGATGCCCGATCCCCACTACGCCAATGACATCGAGGGCCTGCCCACGCGCGACCAGATGCTGTCGATGTCCGGCCTCGATTTCATGCGCGGCATGCTTGACGGCACGCTCGCCGCCCCGCCGATCAGCAAGACCTTGGGCTACCACCTCGACACGGTCGAAGACGGCCGCGTCATCTTCCGTGGGCGGCCCGAATTCAAGACGATGAACCCGATCGGAAGCGTCCATGGCGGCTGGTACGGCACACTCCTGGACAGTTGCATGGCCTGCGCGGTGATGACGAAGGTCCCCAAAGGCTCCGCCTACACGACGCTTGAATACAAGGTGAACATCACCCGCGCGATCCCCGTGGGTCGAGACATTCTTGCCGAAGGCGCGGTCCGCCATGCCGGGCGCACCACTGGAGTGGCCGAAGGAACGATCCGCGACGCGGAAACCGGAACGCTTTACGCAACCGGCTCCACCACCTGTCTCATCATGGCGCTCACTTGACCCCATCAGCATCGTTGAATTGACTTGGCCGCAGGCCCGGTGCAAAGCGGTGCCTTCTTTTCACCCCACGGAGATGCGTCCGATGATCTCGCCCGTTTTGCCAAGCTACAGCCGCGCAAACCTCTCCTTCGTCAAAGGCGAAGGCTCGTGGTTGGTGGAAGCAGACGGGCGACGGTTCCTTGATTTCGCGAGCGGCATCGCCGTGATGTCGCTCGGCCACGGGCACCCGAAAGTCGTGGGCGCGTTGACGGAGCAGGCGGGGGCGCTTTGGCACACCTCCAACCTCTACGAGGTGCCGCAGCAAAAGGCGCTGGCCGAACGGCTGGTCGAACATACCTTCGCCGACACGGTCTTCTTCTGCAATTCCGGCACGGAAGCCGCGGAACTGGCGATCAAGATGGCGCGGAAATACCGCACGGAAACCGGCGCGCCGGACCGCATGACCATCCTGACCTTCGAAGGGTCGTTCCACGGACGCTCCACCGGTGCGATCTCTGCGGCAGGGTCGGAGAAGCTGACCAAGGGGTTCGGCCCCCTTCTACCCGGCTTCAAAACGCTGCCCTTCGGCGACCATGACGCCCTGCGCGAAGCCGCCGCAGAACCCGATGTGGGCGCCATCATGGTGGAGCCGATACAGGGCGAAGGCGGCATCCGCCCCCTGCCCGATCAATGCCTGAAAGGCCTGCGCGATATCTGCGACGAACACGGGCTCCTCCTGATCCTGGACGAGATCCAGTGCGGCATGGGCCGGACGGGGCGGCTCTTCGCCCACGAATGGGCGGGGATCACGCCGGACATCATGCTGGTGGCCAAGGGCATCGGCAGCGGCTTCCCCCTCGGCGCGCTACTTGCGACCGAAGAGGCGGCGAAGGGCATGACCGCAGGCACCCACGGCTCCACCTATGGCGGCAATCCCCTTGGCTGCGCCGTCGGATGTGCCGTGATGGACGTGATGACGGAAGACGGGTTTCTCGATTCCGTCGCTGCCAAGGCCGGCTTCCTGCGCCAGAAACTCGAAGGCCTTGTCGCCGCGCATCCCGATATCTTCGAGAGCGTGCGGGGCGAGGGCCTGATGCTCGGCCTGAAATGCAAGATCGCGCCCGCCGACATCGTGGCGGAGGGCTACGCCCAGGGCATCCTGACCGTACCCGCCGCCGACAACGCCCTGCGTGTGCTGCCCGCCCTGACCATCACCGAAGACGAGCTCTCCGAAGGGGTGTCGCGCCTGGATGCCACCGCAAGTGCCCTGTCCGGGCGCATCGCTGCGGAATAGCCCGCGCGCCCTCTTTGCTTCGAAAATACCTCGGGGAGCGCGAGGGGCTGGCCCCTCGCTCCCGCGGCAAGCCATAAGCGACACGACATGAACCACTTCCTCGATATCAACAAGACAGATCCCGCCGACCTGCGCCACATGATCGATCATGCGGGCAGCATGAAGGCGGCACGTGCGGGCCGCCCAAAGGGGATGGAAGACGACGACACGCCGCTTGCCGGCCACATGGTTGCGCTGATCTTCGAAAAACCCTCCACCCGCACACGCGTGTCCTTCGATCTGGGTGTGCGGCAGATGGGCGGGCAGACCATGGTGCTCAGCGGCTCTGAAATGCAGTTGGGCCACGGCGAAACCATCGCCGACACCGCCCGCGTGCTCAGCCGTTACGTCGATCTGATCATGATCCGCACGTTCGAGGAGGATGTCTTGCTGGAAATGGCCGACCATGCCAGCGTGCCGGTCATCAACGGGCTGACGAACCGCACCCATCCGTGCCAGATCATGGCCGACGTCATGACGTTCGAGGAACATCGCGGCCCGATCAAGGGCAAGAAGGTGACCTGGTGCGGGGACGGCAACAACGTCTTCGCGTCCTTCGCCCATGCGGCGGGGCAATTCGGGTTCGACCTGACCTTTTCCGGCCCCCCCACGCTCGACCCCGAAGCGGTGTTCCTGGACGAGGCGCGCGCCAAGGGCTCCGACATGCGGATCGAACGTGATCCGTACAAGGCGGTCGCGGGGGCCGACCTTGTCGTCGCGGATACGTGGGTCTCCATGCACGACAGCCAAACCACGCGGGAGCGGCGCCATAACCAGCTCCGCCCCTACCAGGTGAATGAGGACCTGATGTCCCACGCCAATGACGGCGCGTTGTTCATGCATTGCCTGCCTGCGCACCGGAACGAAGAGGTGACGGATGCGGTGATGGACGGCCCAAGCTCGGTCATTTTCGATGAAGCCGAAAACCGCCTGCACGCGCAAAAGGCGGTCTTGCGGTGGTGCCTCGGCGTCTGACACCGCGCCGCCATCGGCGCGCGCTCCATTGCGCCGGGCCGCGCGCCGGATCATAGCTTCCCCATGACCGCCAAGCTGATCCCGCCGAATGCCCGCACGGCGATTGCCTTCATGGTGATCGCCACCGCCTTCATCGCGGCCACGACCCTTCTGGCAAAGGCCCTGGGGACGGAAGCGTTGGGCCCGGCGCTGCATCCGCTTCAGGTCAGCTTCGGGCGCTTCCTGTTCGCGTGGCTCACCATTGTCGCGATTGTCGCCGCCCTGTGTCCGCGCCTGACGCGGCCCCATATCGGTTTGCATGTCGGGCGCACGCTTTGCGGCTTCACGGGCGTGACACTGATGTTCGCCGCCGCCGCCGCGATCCCGCTGGCCGATGCCACGGCGATCAGCTTCCTGAACCCCGTCTTCGGCATGATCCTCGCCATCCCGCTTCTGGGGGAGCGGGTGGGAAAGTGGCGTTGGCTGGCCACCGCAATCGCATTCGCCGGGGCGCTAATCCTGATCCGACCAGGCGCGGGCGCGGCGCAAGTGGGCGCACTGCTCGCGCTGGGAGCAGCACTGGCGCTGGGATTGGAGCTGACCTTCATCAAGCGGCTGTCGGGACGCGAACGACCGATCCAGATCCTGCTCGTGAACAACAGCCTTGGCCTTGTGATTGCAAGCGTTGCGGTGATCGCCGTGTGGCAGGCACCGACACAGGCGCAATGGATGGGGCTGATCGCTTTGGGGGTCACGATGGCCGCAGCGCAGGGCTGCTTCGTGAACGCGATGGCGCGGGCGGATGCGAGCTTCGTCACGCCGTTTTCCTACCTCACGCTGGTCTTCGCCGCGGGTTTCGATTTCGCCGTCTTCGGGGTCACACCGACCGGCTTGTCGCTTCTGGGGGCCGCCATCATCATCGCGGGCGCGGCCCTTCTGGCCTGGCGAGAGGCACGGGCGCGCGGACCTCTCACCTGAGGCAGGCCTCGCCTTTCCAAGCCCGGCCTTGCGCCCGCGCGCGCGGCCCCTAGAATAGGGCTTTCAATTACGCGCTCCGCCCCCCATATAGCCGGGCTGAGACCAAGCGCGCCCCGCGCGCGGAGTGACGACAATCGGAAGGGTGCCATCCATGTCCTGGACCGACGAACGGGTCGAGTTGTTGAAGAAGATGTGGGGGGAGGGTCAATCCGCCAGCCAGATCGCCAAGGAATTGGGCGGCGTGACGCGCAACGCCGTGATCGGCAAGGTGCATCGCCTGGGCCTGTCCAACCGCTCAGGCGGCGGGGGCACATCGGCCCCGTCGAAACCAGCGGCAGCAACCAAGGCCGAAGCCCCGGCCACCAACAAGGCCGACGCGCCTGCCGCGAAACCGGCGACCGCGAAAAAGGCCGCAGAGGCGCCCGCCGCCGTGCCCGCCGCACGTCCCTCGAACGTGACCCCCCTGCGCAAACCCATCGCACCTGCGGGCCAGCCCCTGCCGCCGCAGCCGTCGGCCAACGAGATCAGCCCCGAGGCGCTCGCCAAGGTCAACGAGGTGGAGAAGCACGCCAAGAAGATCAGCCTGATGGAGCTGACCGAACGGGTGTGTAAATGGCCCATCGGCGATCCGGCGACCGAGGATTTCTATTTCTGCGGCCTGCCTGTGCAACAGGGCAAACCCTATTGCGAGGCCCATGTGGGCGTGGCGTTCCAGCCGATGTCCTCGCGCCGGGACCGACGCCGCTGACGTCTTGGGCGTTGCAGTTGCCGACCGATCACGGGTGAGCATGCAATACTGGCCCGTAACCAGCTGAATCCCATGGTATTCATGTTCCCATGGGATCGGCTTCCTGGCGCAATCGGCCCTAGCCAGCCCCCTTAGACCAGCACCAACCGCCTACCGGCAATGGCGGGCGACCTCGCGCTGGCGCAATCCGGTTTCAACCAACATGCAGCGGTTCCGCGCTTCGTAATAATAGCCGCGCGCGTACCACATCACGGCCGCGTCGATATCCCCGTCGCTGACCAGCCACGCCCCCCGCAGGTATCGCCCCGCATATTCAAGGTTCGTGCGGGCATCCAGCAGGTCGTTCGGTGTACCCTCGAACCCCATCCCCCGCGCGGTTTCCGGCAGGATCTGCATCAGACCGTAATAGGGGCCATTGCGCGCATCGGCGCGATAATCGCTTTCGCGCTGGATCACGCGGTGCAGAAGGGCCGTGGGGATGTCGTGCCGGGTGGCGTATTCGTTGACGAGCACGCGCATCTGCGCCGTTTCTCCGGGATAAAGGGCGGGCTGGCCCGCGGGGATACCGCGCTCCCCCTGGCTTCCGAAGCCAAGGATACCGCCGCCCCCGCCGCCACATCCCGCCAGCACGCCACACAGGGCAAGGGCCAAAAGATTGCGCATTCCGATTGTCATCAATTCACATCCTCAGTCTCAGGGCCGTCCGCCCCCGTGTCTTCCGCCTCCGGCAGGGTAAGCTCGAATGGCGCCGGTTCCTCCGCCAATGCTTCAAGCGCCTGCCATGGGCGGTTTTCGCGTGCCGCCGTCGCGGTCTCTTCCATGCGTGCCAGGGCGGCCGGGTCCGGCCCGACCTCCGGATTTGCCCACGGCCCTTCGATCAGGAGTGGTATGGCGCTTTCGCCGGGCGTCATGCGGAACGTGAGCGTGCGCGTCAACAGGTCCGCACGCCCCGCACCGTCCACATTGCCCCACGGCGCGAAGATCACCACTTCATCGCTCAACACCACACCCTCCCGCACGCGGAAATCCGCCATGATGCGATCAAAGATCTGCGCGCCGTCCCCAACCTCCGCCAGGGCGGCGATCGGCAGGTTGCCGGCACCAAGGGTCAGATCACCCTCTGCCTCCAGCCCGTCCACGATGGTGCGCATGTCGTCGCCAACGCCCAGGAATTCGACGCTGACCGATCCGGCGCCCTCGACCCCCTCGACCCCCGCAAGGTCCAACAGGGCCGCGCCCATATCTGCATTGGCGAAGATCAGGTCGCCCCCCACCGACAGACCGCCGCGCCCGTTGACCACGAATTCCCCCGCCACCAGCCCGCCATAGGCGCGCAAACCAGCAATATCGAAAACCAACCGACCACGATCGAGCGTTGCGCGCAGATCGACCTCCGACAGGGTCGTGCCACCAAGATCAAGCGTATCGGCCCGGATGGTCAGGTCGGCATCCGTGGCGAACAAGCCCGACACGTCCAGCATCCGATCCGACCATGCGCCGTCGTCCAGAAGCGCCAGACCCGGCAGCGCGACCACACCACCCGTCACCGTACCGCGCAGCATCGGGCGATCTTCTCCGGCCTCGCGATCGAGGGCGATGTTCAACTCCGTCTCGTCAAGCCGCAACACCCCGTCGCGCAGGTGGATTGTTCCGTCGGGGGTGAACGTCATCTCCCCCGTCACACCGATATGGTCGCGCCCCAACCGGTCGGGCAGGTCCGGCATCACGAGACCGAGGGCGGTGATGAGCTGGCCAAGATCCGGCGCGTCCAGATCGACCTGCCCCTCCACCAGCCCCTCAAGGGCCGCGCGACCGTCGAATGTCACGTCACCGCCGGGCCAGACAAGGTCCGCGCGCAAAGGCTGGCTTTCCCCGTCCATCAGCTCCGCGATCCCGGCCAGGGTCGCCGTCACCTCAAGCGGCACGTTGCCCAAGCGGCCCCTGGCCACGATGCTTGCCGCGCCACCAGCCTCCGGCAACGCGATGATGGCGGTGTCGAGCGCGCCCCTCCACCGCTGATCGCGCTGTTGATCCACGAAAAGCAACCGGCTTCGGGAAATCTCCGCCCGGTCGAAGGCGAGCCACAGGGCCGTGGGCGTCAGGCCGTTCCCGTTCCACGACACACGCCCGTCCGCGCCGCGCACAAAGCGAAGGTTCGCGCCGGCAAGCTCAAGACTTTGCACATGGACATCGCCGGAAAATAGCGCCCCCCACGTCAGGTCGATCCGCGCCTCGTCGGCTGCGATCATCGGCGCGGGCCCGGCCCAGTCGGGATTCGCGACGCGCAAATCCCGCGCCAGAACGCTCAAGGTCGGCCACAACGTCACGCGCACGGGGCCGTCAATGCGCACGTCGCGCCCGGTGATCTCCGACAGGCGCTCCGTGACGCTTTGGGCCACGCGCTCGGTCGGCAGGAACAGGAACACCCCCGCCACGAGGGCGACCAGCACGATCAGTGCCCCGGTCAGTCGCAAGATCCATCGCATGAAACGGCCCATTCGCGTCACGTTCGGCCCCAACCTATCCGCCCCTCCGCGCCGCGCCCATCCCTTCCGTGCGCGCCCGTGCGAGGTTTCGCCGATGGTTTCCCTTGATCCGCCGCCCGCATCCGCACACCCTGAACCGAAATGGGGGAATGGTGATGGCCGCGAAGACTGACGATTACATGGCGATGAAACGTGCGGGCTATTACAGTCGGGCCACGATCGGCGCACGGCATGTGATGGACGGTGCGGTGGGCCTCATCCTCGATGCGCTGGACCGCCAGCCGCCGCGCCATAACGACATCTTCACCATGACCGATATGGGCTGCGCCGATGGCGGCACATCCCTCGGGCTTGTGGGGGACGTATTGGGACGGGTGCGCGACCATGAACCCGACATACTGCTGCGCATGGTCTATGCCGATCTGCCCCGAACGGACTTTTCGACCCTCTTTCAGATCGTCCATGGCATGACGGAAATGGAAAGCTACGCGGGCCGCTTCAGCGACCTGCATATCCACGCGTCGGCCACGTCCTTTCACAAGCAGATCGTTCCGGCGGGCACCCTCGATCTCGGGTTCTCCGCAACCGCCAGCCATTACATCGCCGACGTCCCCTGCGACATCCCCGATCACCTGCACATGGTCCGCGCCGAAGGCGACGTGCGGGCGGCGTTTCAGGCCCAGGGCGCGCGGGATTGGGAGAACTTCCTGATGATGCGCGCGCGTGAATTACGCTCCGGCGGGGTGCTTGCGCTGTTCAATTTCGGGATCGACGAGAACGGGTATTGGCTTGGCGATACCGGCGGCGTGTCCATGCACGACACATTCGCGGAATTGTGGGCCGAGATGGTCAAGGACGGCACGATCACCCAAGCCGAATTCGAGGCGACGAACTTCCCGCAGGTCTATCGCACCGTAGAGGAATTCCGCGCACCGTTGGACGGCGGGCCGGTGGCCGATGCCGGCCTGCGCCTTGAGCATCTGGAGACCCGCGTGGTTCCCTGCCCCTTTGCCGCCGCCTTCGCGGATCACGGCGATGCGGCGCGGTTCGCGCGGGACTACGTCCCCACCTTGCGCAGCTGGTCAGAGCCTGTGTTTCTCAAAGGATTGGACAGCACGCGCCCGACGGAGGAGCGGGCGGCCATCGTCGACGCTTTCTACGACAGATACGTGGCGCGCGTGGCCGAACACCCGGACGGGCACGCGATGGATTACGTCCATTGCTACATGATCTGCCGCAAGGCCTGAGCGACCCGAGATTGCCCCTTTCCCAAGCGGGCCTGCGCGGGTAGCAAGCGCCATGGCAGACAATCCCCCGAACCTTCGCCCCGATCTGGCCCGCGCCCAGGTCCCCGATGCCGCCCGCCCCGGCCAGCCGAAGATCGGCATGGTGTCGCTTGGATGTCCAAAGGCGCTGGTGGATTCGGAGCGCATTCTGACCCGGCTGCGGGCGGAGGGATACGCGATCAGTCCCGATTACGAGGGGGCCGAAGCGGTGATCGTGAACACGTGCGGGTTCCTCGACAGCGCCAAGGCCGAGAGCCTTGAAGCGATCGGCGAGGCGCTGGATGCCAATAGCCGGGTCATCGTCACCGGCTGCTTGGGCGCGGAGCCGGATTACATCACCGGCGCCCATCCCAAGGTGCTGGCTGTGACCGGCCCCCAACAATATGAACAGGTGCTTGACGCGGTTCACGCCGCCGTCCCGCCTGCGCCCGATCCGTTCATCGACCTTTTGCCGCCCGCGGGCGTGAAACTGACGCCTCGGCATTACGCGTATCTCAAGATTGCCGAGGGCTGCGATCACAAGTGCAAATTCTGCATCATCCCCGACATGCGCGGAAAGCTGGCAAGCCGCCCGCAAGCCGCCGTGCTGCGCGAGGCCGAAAAGCTGGTCGAAGCGGGCGTAAAAGAGATCCTCGTGATCTCTCAAGACACGTCCGCCTATGGCACCGATTGGAAGGGGCGGGAGGACAAGTTTCCGATCCTCAACCTATCCCGGGATTTATCCACAATGGGCGCCTGGGTGCGGCTGCATTATGTCTACCCCTATCCCCATGTGCGCGATCTGATCCCGATCATGGCCGACCCGGCGAATGGACTGCTCCCCTACCTCGATATTCCCTTTCAGCACGCCCATCCCGACACGCTGCGCCGGATGGCGAGGCCCGCCGCCGCGTCCCGGACATTGGATGAAATCGCGGCCTGGCGGCGCGACTGCCCGGAGATCGTGCTGCGCTCCACCTTCATCGTCGGCTATCCGGGAGAGACGGAAGCGGAATTCCAGACGCTTCTGGATTGGATGGACGAGGCACAATTGGACCGTGTCGGGTGCTTCCAATATGAAAACGTCGACGGCGCGCGGTCCAACGGGTTGCCGGATCACGTGCCGGATGAGGTCAAACAGGACCGCTGGACCCGTTTCATGGAAAAGGCGCAAGCGATCTCGGAGGCCAAGCTGGCTGCGAAGGTCGGCACGCGCCAGCAGGTGTTGGTCGATGCGGTCGATGCGGACGGCGCCACATGCCGCACAATCGCCGACGCGCCGGAAATCGACGGAAACCTCTTTATTGACGAGGGGTTCGAGGGGCTTGCCCCAGGCGACATGGTGAGTGTCGAGGTGGACGAGGCCAGCGATTACGACCTGTGGGGACGGATCGTGCCCTAACGCTCCGTCCGGCTAAGCAGTTCCAGGCCCGTGCCATCGGCCCAGGTTCCATGCAACTCCCCGTCCGGCATGACGATGTAGAACGCCCGATCATCGGCTCCCCACTCCACGGTCAGGACATCCCCGCTCAGGATGCCGACGCCGGAATATTCGCTTCCGACAGACCATTCGACGGTGACCGTGCCATTACCATTGTCGATAATTTCCACCGTCCCGGAATAGGCGGAGCCGTCGGGGTTGCGTCCGTAGGCATAGAAATCGCCCATGATATCGGCGAAGGCGGCAACGGTACTGGCAAGAATGACACCGGCAGCGATAGACGTGCGGAAGAGCGTGGGGAACATCGGGTTTCCAATTCTGAATGCAAATAATCTGCGCCACCCTGCGCGGCGGGCGCGGGGGCGTCAATTCCGGCAATCCTCCAGTTTCGGTTATTTCTCCAGATAGGTACGCACGCAGGTTGTGGCATCGCGAAGCCGCTCGTCGCCCGGACGTTTGCCCCCTTGCACGCGCGTCACGATCACCAGATGATCGCGTCTTCCCGCCCGCTCCAGCATCTAAGAGTCGAGTGTCCCGGCCCCGTCCTCCACGTGTCGGAGCGGTCAGCGCCCTCCGCCCGCTCACCCACGCATTCGGAGCGGCGATCGCAGACGACGCCTTCGATCTGCCTCAAGGCGACGGGCCGCGCTGGTCCCGCATCAACAGAATTCTGCCGCCGCGCGCCGCACGATCTCCACCCTTCGGGCGTTGGGAGGGTGAGTGCTGAGGATATCCGCCTCCGGGTCGGGGAGTTGCGTGAAGAACCGTGCGCCGACAATCGCGTCGTATCCGGCCGCGCATCCGATCAGGGTGCCAAGCGCGTCGGCCTCCAATTCCGCCGCCTGTCCGAAGCGCCGTGCCCCGACAAGCGCGCCGAGATTCGCAGCCTCGATGACCTGGGCGCGACTGAAGCCTTGTTGTTGTGCATTGGCCCCGAAGATCTGCGCGCCGGCCTGCGCCGCGGCCTGCTGCGCCGCGATATGCTGCGCGATGTGATGCGCGGCCTCGTGGCCAATGACGAAGGCCAGCTCATCATCGTTGCGCACGGCCCGGATCAACCCGACGGTCAGGATGATGACGGGCCGCCCGCTTTCGGGGTCGATTGTCTGAAACGCATTGACGCCCAGGCGCGGGTCGCGATTGACGAATATGTTGAAATCGCAGTTCTGCTGCGGTGTCTCGGCCCGGCAGACGGCCTCGGCCACCGGCTCGATCCGGCGCGTGACTTCAATGGCGCGTGCAACCGAGACCGGAACCGCCGTGGGTGCGGCATTATCGGGGGCCGGTGCCGCGGTCGGTTGGGGCGCGACGCAGGCCCCCAACGAGAAAGCGGTAATCAAAGCGAGTGGGATGCGCATCTGGCCCTCCGGTCGTCCGTCAGCCTTGCACCGTAATGCAGGTGGCAACGGGGTCCAGTCCGATCACGCGCTTGTGGGGACGCGCCGCAGGTCGGCAGGCTCTTGGCAAGCCCGCGACACGGGCCTAGCGTGGCCCCATGTTTACCATCGAGCATGAATTCGACGCCACCATCGTAACCCTGGTGGACGAGGGTGCGCGCCCGTTGGTGGAGGATGTGATCCTGTCCGCCTTCGACGAGTGTGTGACCTTGCAACAGGCCGATCCACGCACGGACCAGATGCGTACGATCACGTTGTCCATGGCGCAGGTGCGCGACCTGGCCGCCGCCCTCGACCTGCCGGAAGGGGCCTATCAGTTGCGCGACGGGTAGGTCGCGCGCCTTGCGCTTGCAACCGCTCCTCTGAATACTCCCCGGACAAGGGGAGGATCGCGCCATGACAACGGGCTTTTTCTGGGACGAGCGTTGCCTGTGGCACAGCGGAGGCAATTACTCGGGGCTCTTGCAGGTGGGGGGACTGGTCCAACCGGGCGGGAGCCTGCCCGACAACCCCGAAACCAAGCGTCGCATCGTGAACCTTCTGCATGTCACCGGCCTCTGGTCGGAATTGGCCACCACATCGGCGCCCGCCGCCACGCAAGACGATATCCTGCGCGTCCATCCCGAAAGCTACGTCCGGCAGTTTCAGGAGATGTCGGAAAACGGGGGCGGCGAATTGGGCCTGCGCACGCCGTTTGGTCCCGGAGGATACGAGATCGCCGCGATCTCCGCCGGGTTGGCCAAGGCGGCGCTCGCTGCCACGCTCAACGGCACCTGCCAGAATGCCTACGCCCTGTCGCGTCCGCCGGGCCACCATTGCCTGCCGGATTTTCCCAACGGCTTCTGCCTGCTCGCCAACCTTGCCATCGCGGTGGAGGCCGCCCGCGCCGATAATCTGACGGAGCGGGTCGCGATCATCGACTGGGACGTGCATCACGGCAACGGGACGGAGGCGATTTTCTTCGACCGCGCCGATACGCTGACGATCTCCGTCCATCAGGAGCGGAACTATCCCCTCGACACCGGCGATTTCGAGGATCGCGGATCGGGCGCTGGTGCGGGCTTCAACCTCAATATTCCCCTGCCCCCCGGCACGGGCCATGTGGGATACCTGGAAGCGTTCGAACGGCTGGTTATGCCCGCCCTGCAAGGCTTCCAACCCGATGCCATCGTCATCGCCTGCGGGTTCGACGCGGGCCTTGTCGATCCGCTTAGCCGGATGATCGCCTCTGCCGACACGTTCCGCGCGATGACGGAGATGGTGATGGAGGCCGCGGACGATCTGTGCGGCGGGCGGCTGATGATGGCCCATGAAGGCGGCTATGCGGCCGAACACGTCCCCTTCCTCGCCCATGCCGTGCTGGAGGCGATGTCGGGAAGCGACATCCACGCGCCCGACCCGTTTCAGTTGAAATTCGAGGGGCAGCAACCCTCCGACCGCTTCAACCGCTATGTCAGCCAGTTGATCGCCGAAATGGAGGAGGCGTTGGGCTACTGAGCCTTCACGACCCGTCCTTCGCCGCCTCGGCCACCTTATGCGCGACGCGGCTCATCATATCGACGAAGGCGGCACGCTCTCCCTTCGACAGGGCCGACAGCATCAACTCCATGTTGCGCAGGTCTTGCCTCCGAATTGCGCGGAACAGGTCTTCGCCCTCTGCGGACAACGACAATGCGACGGCCCGGCCATCCTCGGGATGCGCGGTCTTCTCGATAAGGCCCCGCGAAGCGAGGCGCGCGATCAAGCTCGACGCTGTTGTCGGACGGAGCCCCAGGAACGTCGCAAGATCCGACGCCTTGGCCCCGGGATGCTGCGCCACATAGCCCATCGCCGCGAATACGTGCGGGGAATAGGAGATCCGGCCCTCCGCGATCGGGAAAGCGCGTTCATTGACGTGGAATTCCCTCAACAAGGTGCCCACGGCCAGAAGCAAGGCATCGGCGTCGTCCATGCCCACTATCTGACCCATGCCACTTGACCGGGCAAGACCTGCACCCATTTAGTACGATACTCGCATTACTTACTGCGACAGTCGTCATAAATGGAGATCGCCATGCGCCTTGCCCTCATCCTCGTTCCGCTGATCCTTATCGCGGCGCTGGCATTGCCCGTTCTGTTGCCGCGCGGCGACGGGCCGCCGCCGCTGCGCGATGCTTCATCCTACCTCACGACCACACAAACCGAGATCTTCAACGGCCCACCCGCCGCGGTGATCGAGGCGCTCCAATCCCCGGAAACCGGCGTGCTCGCCTTCGTTACGCCAACCGACCGCATTCCGGCCATTGCCGCGCTCGTGCCCCTGGAGGGCGCGTTTCCGAACGAAGGCGCGGTTCGGCGGGTTGAGCTTGCGACCGGCGACCAGGTCACGGAACGGGTATTGACGAACAATGCGCGTGCATTTGCGTATCAAATCTGGGGCTTCACTGCCGCCAATGCCCGGCCCATAGATCACATTCGCGGGCAATTCACGTATTCGGATCTTGGCGACGGCCGGACGGAAGTCCGGTGGGATTACGCCGTCGCACCGCGCGTCTTCTGGGCCAGGCCGTTCGTGCAGGCGTTCCTCGACAATGATTTTGCACCTTTCATGGCCGCCGGCCTGACCGGAGCGGCCGCCGCATTCAACGCCGCCCCGCGTTGACTTCCCGGCCTGCGCGCGCCACGTTGCGCGCGGATTTCAATTGCGGGGAAACGACGGATGAAAAAGGTCTATGGCTCGGCTCAGGAAGCCCTCGATGGCGTCCTTTTCGACGGTATGCTGATCGCGGCGGGCGGCTTTGGTCTTTGCGGCATTCCCGAGCTTCTGATCGACGGCATCGTCGCGGCAGGCACGAAAGACATCACTGTCGCTTCCAACAATGCGGGCGTCGACGGCTTCGGCCTCGGCAAATTGCTTGAGACCCGGCAGATCCGGAAAATGATGTCCTCCTATGTCGGTGAGAACAAGGAATTCATGCGCCAGTATCTCGGTGGCGAGTTGGAGCTGGAATTCAACCCGCAAGGCACGCTGGCCGAACGCATGCGCGCGGGCGGTGCGGGTATCCCCGGCTTCTACACCAAGACCGGCGTCGGCACCGTCATTGCCGAGGGCAAGGAAGTGAAGGAATTCGATGGAGAGGAATATATCCTCGAACGCGGCATCTTTGCCGACCTGTCCATCGTGAAGGCTTGGAAGGCCGATGCCACGGGCAACGCGGTCTTCCGCAAGACCGCGCGCAACTTCAACCCGCCCGCGGCTATGTGCGGCAAGGTCTGTATCCTCGAGGTCGAGGAAATCGTGGAAACCGGCTCCCTCGACGGTGACGCCATCCACCTGCCCGGCATCTATGTCCACCGCCTGATCCAGGGTGAGCACGAGAAGCGGATCGAGCAGCGGACCACGCGGGCGGCCTAGGGCGGGCCGCTTGAGCCCCCGCTCCCCCTATTCCGGCCTGCCGGGGCGCGCGTTCTGGCGCGGCGGCGTGGCGGGGGCGCCGGCCTTCCCGCCCGACATCTATCGCCCCAAGTTCCCCGTCACCAAGGCAACAAACGTCTTCACCGCCGGATCGTGTTTTGCGCAACATGTGGGCGCGGCGATGAAGGCGGCTGGGATAAGCGTGATCGACACCGAACCCGCCGCCCGTGGCCTGCCGCCCGAGACGGCGAAACGCTTCGGCTACGGCGTCTACTCGGCGCGGTTCGGCAATATCTACACGGTCAGGCAATTCCACCAGCTGGTGGAGGAAATCCACGGCGCGCAACCCGCCTTGCCGGTTTGGGAAAAGGACGGCCGGTTCTGGGATGCCCAACGTCCGGGGGTGGAACCTGACGGCCTCGCCTCCGCCGCGCTTGCCACCGAAATGCGCGAACAGCATCTGGGCGCGGTCGCCGATGCGTTACGACAGGCTGATGTGATTGTCTTCACCTTGGGTCTAACAGAGGCGTGGGAGCACAGGGCAACGGGCACCGTTTACCCCACCGCGCCCGGCACCATCGCGGGCACCTACGATCCCGACACCTTCCGTTTCGCGAATTACGGCGTCATCGACATCGTCGAGGATTTCACCGCCCTGCAGGACGCGATTGCACCCCTGAACCCAAACGCCAAGTGGCTCTTGACCGTCTCCCCCGTCCCGCTGGCCGCCACGGCGAGCGATCAGCACGTCCTGCCCGCCACGATGCGTTCCAAATCCGTCCTGCGCACGGTTTGCGATATGCTGTCGGACGGGTCCGGGGATATCGACTATTTCCCGTCCTACGAATTGGTGACGTCCCCGGCGCATCGCCAAAGCCCGTTTGCCGACGACCTCCGCTCCGTCCGGCCTGAGATCGTGGGGCGCATCATGCAAACCTTCCTGTCCGCCCACGGCCTTGCCGATGCAGTCGCAGAGGAAGCATCGACGGATAATGCCGACCCACAGGATGACGCGATCTGCGAGGATATTCTGCTCGATGCCTTCCGCCCGGAGCGTGAGGGATGAAGGTTGCGATTGTCGGCACCTCCAATATCGGTGCGCTGAAATACGCAGCCCCCCGGATCGCCCAGACATTTCCCGATATCGAGGTCACGTTTTTCGGCCTGCCCGGGGGGAAATTCGACAAGACCCGGGTGGATGGCACGATCTTCGGCCCAGACAGGTCCGATCTGCAACTCTATCGCCTGTCCCGCCGCGTGAATGGCGCGCCGCAGATCGACCTGGCGCCGTTCGACCATATCCTCGTGATCGGGGACACCTTTGGACTGCCCGCCTGCCTCTTCACCGCGATCCACTACGACATCGCCGACTGGCCCGCGCGCAACGGTAAACCCCTGATGTCGGAGCCTGCATTTTTGTCCGCCATGGACGAGGCGATCGCCCTTCGCACCGACCATCTGCGCGCGCAATTCGGCGCGCTGCGGCTGCATGCGGCCCTTGCCCCCTATCCCACCACCGGCGTGGTGCCCGAAGGCCCGCACCACCAGCAACCCTATGCCGCTATGGCCACCCATCCCGACGCCGCACGGATCGAGGAGATGTTCCACAACCGCCTGCGTGCCGCGCTCCACGCCCGCGACATCAGCTTCGTGCCGCAACCGCCCGAAACCGTCGCGCAACCCTTCCTGACGAAGGAGCCCTTCGGCATCGGATCACAGGACTTCCGCACCGAAGGTGTCGTGCTCAACGACCACCGCCATATGAACGCCGATTTCGGCACTTCGCTTTTCACGGCCTTTGCGATAGCAATCGGCCAAGCACCGCAGATCTAAGGAGACCTCCCATGTGGGACCGCAACCAAATGGCCGCCCGCGCCGCCCAGGAACTGGAAGACGGTTGGTACGTGAACCTTGGCATCGGCATCCCGACCCTTGTCTCCAACCACATCCCCGAGGGGATCGAAGTGACGCTGCAATCCGAAAACGGCATGCTCGGGATGGGCCCCTTCCCGGTGGAAGGCGAAGAGGATGCGGACCTGATCAACGCGGGCAAGCAGACGATCACTGAACTGCCCCACACGTCCTATTTCGATTCCGCGCAATCCTTTGGCATGATCCGCGGCGGCAAGATCGCCATGGCGATCCTCGGCGCTATGGAAGTGGCGGAAAACGGGGATCTGGCGAACTGGATGATCCCCGGCAAGCTCGTGAAGGGCATGGGCGGCGCGATGGACCTCGTCGCGGGCGTGGGCCGTGTGGTCGTCGTGATGGACCACACCAACAAGCATGGCGACAGCAAGGTGCTCAAGGAATGCACCCTGCCCCTGACCGGCAAGGGCGTTGTTGACCGGATCATCACCAATCTCGGCGTGCTGGACGTGGTCGATGGCGGCCTCAAGATCGTAGAGACGGCGGACGGCGTGTCGGAGGATGACCTGCGCGCCGCCACGCAAGCCACACTTGTCTGAAGCGCAGCCAGACCGCGCGCCGACGGGCACGCTGACACTTCAAACGGTCCCCATGCCCGGCGACACGAATTCGGGCGGGGACGTATTCGGTGGCTGGGTCGTCAGCCAGATGGACATCGCCGCGGGCACGACCGCCACCGACCGCGCCCAGGGCCGCTGCGCCACCATCGCGATCGAGGCATTGCGCTTTCACGCGCCGGTTCTGGTCGGGGATCTGTTTTCCGTGTTCACGGACATAACCCGCACCGGGCGCACCTCTGTCACCATGCATGTGGAAGCCTGGGTCCGCCGCCAACGGACCGGACAGCGTATCCTCGTGACCGAGGGCGATTTCACGTTTGTCGCGATCTCCAGATCCGGTGTGTCGCGCCCGCTTCCGGAAGGGATGGAAAATGTCTGAGATCACGCGAGAGGTCGGAGAGACCAAGGGCCGCTACACGCTCACCATTGATGGGGCGGAGGCGGAGTTGACGTATTCCATCCTATCGCCGCGCACGATCATCGCGGATCACACATACGTCCCGGACGCGCTGCGCGGCACGGGCGCGGGCGTGAAGCTGGCCGAACGGCTGGTGGCCGATGCCCGCGAGGAGGGCGTGAAGATCGTACCACTTTGCCCCTTCGTGAAGGCGCAGGCCGCGAAACACCCGGACTGGTCGGACGTGATCCAGAAATAGGGTCCCGCCTATTCCATGACTCCGAAGACGCACCCGTCCGACACAAGGTCCGGCGGGGTCAGGCACAAGCCGCGCGCAAGCGCCCAGGCCGCAAGCACCCGCGGCACATAGGTCCGCGTCTCATCGTAATTCGGAACACCGCCCGCGCGCGTCACGGCCCCCTCCCCCGCATTGTAGGCCGCGAGGACAAGGATCGGGTCGCGGTCGAATTCGTCCATCAACCAATCAAGGTAGGCCACGCCGCCTTCGATATTCTGGACCGGGTCCATCGCGTCCTCCACACCGAAGCGTTCCGCGGTCGCGGGGATCAACTGCATCAGGCCCTGCGCCCCGGCACCGCTGATGGCATCGGCCCGGCCCGCGCTTTCCGCGGCAATGACCGCCAGCGCGAATGCGGGGGAGATATCGGTGCCGATGGTCGCGGCCAGGATGTCGCGCCCGTGGGCGGCGGCGATGCGTGTCACGGTATCGAGCCTCGGCGCACCCAGGCCGGCGGCCTCCGGCGCCGCGCTGATATGCTCTTGCGCGGCCCAGAAGCGCGCGGGGTCCGCGGGCATCTGCGCGGAGACGGTGGACCAGAACCACCCCGACGCGCTGTCATTATCCAAGACGTCTGCCACGACGGCCGCGACGTCTGCTGGCACGGCCGGGTCCGACCCGGCCCGGTCGCGGCCCGCCTGGCGTTCCATGTCATCGGCGGTGACCTGAATGTTGATGCGCGGCCCGTCATCACCCGCACGGGGGACGCCGACGAACCGGATACCCGTCTCCTGCGCGGCCAGTGGCCACGCCGTCAAAGCGGCCAAAAGCACCGCCCTATAGATCACATGGTCCATGGATCACCTGTCATTACTGCGCCTTGGTTCAGCATCCGCGGTCTATGCCGCCTTGTTTTGTTGAACCTTGCGGAAGAATGCCCGCCCGGCGGCCACAAAACAACCCGCTAGAATTCGCACAAAGTTCTTTGGACCGCCCCAATCGCGCCCCGATTGGCCGCCATACCTTTCCTTGTCACAGGGACACGGGGTCAGGAACGACCTCGCCCCGGACACCTGGAAACGAACCTGAACACGACATGTTAAACTGGAGATACTGACATGAACCTCGCAAACTTCATCAAATCCGAATCCGGCGCCGTCACGGTTGACTGGGTTGTTCTGACCGCCGCCCTCGTGGGCCTGGGCCTGGCCGTTATGTCGGTCGTGTCCGGCGGTGTTGAGAACCTGTCCACCGACATCGGTCAGTCGCTGGCCGACACCGATCCGCTGACGGATCCGTTCGCCAACAACACGGTCTTCACCGACACGGTCACGCCGACCCCCTAATCCTCCCGGCCTTCATTGGCCAAGGATCGAGCCGCCGCGCCCCGCAACGGGCGCGGCGGTTTTCGTTTGAGGCGGCGCTCCGTTCGGTCGGGAGCGTGTCGGGCCGGAAATTCGGACAGGCCTCGCCCAGCAGCAAACGCGACCGATACCGGACCCGACTTCGGCACCCATCGCGCCGCGCGCGTTCCTCGGCGAAACGTCTTGCTGGAACGGCGTTACGACGTCTGCCGTTCGTGACGGGCCCGAGAAACCCGCGATCGCAATGGCCACAAAACAACCCGCTAGAATTCGCACAAAGTTCTTTGGACCGCCCCAATCGCGCCCCGATTGGCCGCCATACCTCTCCTTGTCACAGGGACACGGGGTCAGGAACGACCTCGCCCCGGACACCTGGAAACGAACTTGAACACGACATGTTAAACTGGAGATACTGACATGAACCTCGCAAACTTCATCAAATCCGAATCCGGCGCCGTCACGGTTGACTGGGTTGTTCTGACCGCCGCCCTCGTGGGCCTGGGCCTGGCCGTTATGTCGGTCGTGTCCGGCGGTGTTGAGAACCTGTCCACCGACATCGGTCAGTCGCTGGCCGACACCGATCCGCTGACGGATCCGTTCGCCAACAACACGGTCTTCACCGACACGGTCACGCCGACCCCCTAATCCTCCCGGCCTTCATTGGCCAAGGATCGAGCCGTCGCGCCCCGCAACGGGCGCGGCGGTTTTCGTTTGAGGCGGCGCAATGCCCGAACACTTCCCCGCCAAATCGATTCAACCTTGATCGAAACGGGCGGTGGCAGACCCCGCATTGCCACATTCCTGCCCCGCCAAGTCGTGAAAACAGCGTCACGCGTCCAAAGAACGCCGGTGCAGAAAGCGCCCCGCCTGATCCCGTCGCGGATCGGCGGATTGTCCCATTCAAACAAATACAAGGGGGTCCAATCATGGCTCTGTCTCACTTCAAAAACTTCCTGTCGGACGAATCCGGCGCCGTTACCGTCGACTGGGTCGTCCTGACCGCAGCACTTGTCGGCCTGGGTCTGGCGGTGATTTCCGTCGTCTCCGGCGGGGTCGAGAACCTGTCCAACGATATCGGCCAGTCGCTCGCCGACACCGATCCGCTGAACGATCCGTTCGCCAACAACACGGTGTTCACCGACACGGTCGCGCCGACCCCCTGATCCTGTCGGCCCGCACGGGCTCTCCGGATCTCGCCGCCGCGCTCCGAAACCGGGTGCGGCGGCGTCCATTTTGGTCTCCGCCGCCGCTGACTTTCCGCCGGATGACCATGTTTTTGCCCGATTTCCAGGACACAAAGATCGAGTGTAACCAGCTTTGTTGCCGAGATCGTCTCGGCACGAAGGGATTTTTAAGAGGTGGGTGACATGCGTATCGTATTTATCTTGGTTCTGGCCGTTGGCGTCGGTCTGGCAGGCTTTGCCGTGTCGATCGCCAAGGATCGCTTCGACCAATATCAGACGGCCCTGGCCGAGCAGCGCAACGCAATTCTGCCCACGACCCAGGTGGTCGTCGTCAATCGTCAGGTCCGGTATGGCGAGACCCTGACCGAAGATGATGTGAGCCTGATCCGTTGGCCCGCCGAACACGTGCCGTTCGGCGCCTTCACATCCATCGAGGAATTGTTCCCCGAGAATGACGAATTGCGCACCGTGGTGCGGATCATGGAACAGGACGAGCCCGTTCTCCTGGCCAAGGTCACCGCGCCGGGTGAGGATGCGGGCGTCGCTTCCCGCCTGGAAGAGGGCATGCGCGCCCTCGCCCTGCGTGTCGACGTCAGCTCGGGCGTGTCGGGCTTCCTGCGCCCCGGCGACCGCGTCGACATCTACTGGACCGGAACCGGCCGCAGCGGCGAAGGCGTGACGCGCCTGATCCGCGCCAACGTCCAACTCATCGCCGTCGACCAGATCGCGGATGAGCAGCGCAACAACCCCACCATCGCACGCACCATCACCGTCACCGCCCGCCCCGAGGACGTGGCGGCCCTGACCCAGGCGCAGTCGACCGGCTCCCTCACCCTTGCCCTTGTGGGCGTCGGGGACATCACGGAAAGCGAGACGGTCGAGGTGTCCACCAGCGAACTTCTGGGCGATGTCGAAATCATCGCTGAGGGCCCCGAAGTGTGCACCGTGCGCAATCGCCGTGGCGCTGACGTGATCATCACGCAGGTGCCTTGCGTCAACTGAAGGCCCGACCGGCCCAAGTTATCCACAGCACTTATCCACATGATTTCAAACGCGCCCTGACGATTTCGGGGCGCGTTTTTCATGTGGATAAATCACCGACCGTGTTCGATATGGCACATGAGCTTTGGCCCACAACACAATGATTCTTGCCCGAAAAAGTAATTTGAGGCACATTGCGGCCAAGGGCGGCCATAAGGACAACGCCCATTCCGTGACATAGAGGCAGGTCACAACATGAGCATGACAGGTTTTTTGCGCGCTTGCCTTCTGGGCTGCGCCACACTTCTTTTTCAACCCACCGCCCCGGCTGAGGCCCAGGCGCTTCGCGTCGTCGAAGGCGAAAGCACCGGCACCTTGCGCGTTCCGATGAACCGCGCCGTCGTGGTGGAAAGTGAAATGTTGTTCGCCGAACTTTCGGTGGCGAACCCGATGATCGCGGACATCGCAACACTCTCGGAACGGTCGATCTACGTTTTGGGCCGCGCGCCGGGCCGCACCACGATGACATTGCTTGGCGCCGACGGCTCCCTGATCGCGAATGTCGAGGTCCAGGTGGTCCCCGATGTCGCGGAACTGCGCGAACGTCTGCGCGAAATCCTTCCCGGTGAACCGGTCGAGGTTCGCACCGCCAATGACGGCATCGTCCTTTCGGGGACCGTCGGGTCCAGCCAGGTTGTCGACCGCGCCATGGCGCTGGCCGAACGCTATGCACCGGGCGGCGTGTCCAACCTGATGATGGTCGGTGGCACGCAGCAGGTGATGTTGCAGGTGCGTTTCGCCGAAATGCAGCGCACCGTCCGCCAGGAACTCTCCACGTCCCTGGGGATCGGCGCCACGGCCGGCAATTTCGGCCAAAGCACCGGGACCGGCAGCCTCAACGGCGCAACGCAATTGGGCAACGGTTTCGACGTGCCGGGCGGTTTGCAGGGTCGCAACGGCGGGCTCGGCGTCAGCTTCTCCGCCGGTGGCCTTCAGCTTTCGATCCTGCTGGAAGCCCTTGAAAGCAACGGCATGGTCCGCACGCTGGCCGAACCGAACCTGACCGCACTCAGCGGGCAGACGGCGAATTTCCTGGCGGGTGGCGAATTCCCGATCCCCACGGAATCGGAATCCGGCGGCACGACCGTCGAATTCAAGCCCTTCGGTGTCCAGCTCTCCTTCACACCCACGGTTGTGGACGACGACATCATCAACCTCAGCCTGAGCGCCGAGATCTCCTCGATCGGTGAGATCATTGCCGCCACGGGCGCGCCTGCGGTCAATACCCGCTCCGCCTCCACCACGGTGGAAATGCGGGACGGCGAAAGTTTCGCGATCGCGGGCCTCTTGCAGGATGATTTCCGCAATTCCGTGGGCGAAGTTCCATGGCTCGGCGATCTTCCGGTCCTCGGCGCGCTGTTCCGCTCGGCCTCCTACCAGCGGTCGCAATCGGAACTGGTCCTGATCGTCACGGCACATCTCGTGAGCCCCGTCCGGGGGGAGGCGCTGGCCCTTCCGACCGACCGGGTTCGCATCCCGACCGAGCAGGAATTGTTCTTCATGGGCAGCGTGGTCGGTGCCGCACCGGCCGCCGGAACCCCCGCGGGCGACGTGGCCCAACAGGACTTCTCCGGCTCTTACGGCTATGTCCTGGATTGAGGAGACGACAGATGACCAAACCCCTTCGCTCCCCCGCCATCCTCGGCCTCGGTCTCAGCGCCATGCTCATCTTGACGGGTTGCGGCAGCTGGAACCCGGTTGAAACCGGCCGCCCCCTCGGCAGCCACCTGGATGAAGGCAGCTTCGGCGAGCCCACGGCGCGCAATATCGCCTTCCACAACGGGGAGCTGCATTATGCAGAAGCCCTGGGCCTGCGCTTCGCCGAGGAGGTGCCGACAACCATCAACTTCGCCTTCAACTCGGCCGCGTTGGATGAAACCGCCCGGGCGATCCTTCGCCAGCAGGCGCAGTTCATCCGCCACTTCCCGGAGGTTCGGTTCTCGGTCTACGGGCACACCGATGCGGTCGGCAGCCGGGCCTACAACCATCGCCTCGGCCTGCGCCGGGCGCGCGCGGCGGTGAACTACCTGGTGAGCCAGGGCATCAGTCGCCATCGGTTGGAGGCGCTCGTCTCACTCGGAGAAACCCAGCCCATCGTCCCAACCGAGGGGCAGGAGGTCAGGAATCGCCGTACCGTCACGGAAGTGACCGGCTTCGTCGCCAATAACCCCATGGTGCTTGATGGGCGCTACGCCGAAATCATCTACCGCACCTATCGCGGCGGCGGTGCGGGTGGTGCGGCCCCTGCCGGCGGCTGACAGGCCCCGAAAACTCAACAAAATCAACCGCGTCAGGCCCACCTGGCGCGGTTTTTCTTTGTTTCGCGATCCGGCCATAACCAAGCGATAGCCCGCGAATTGTAAACGTAATCCCTTTTTTAGGTCCCATTCTCGCCGTTTTTCCCCGGCACGTTCATCTTCGGGAAGGACCGGTATGGCAGGCGTCATGCCGCGACTTGTGGGTCCACGGATCGGCCGATCGAGCAAACAAGGCCAACCGTGGGTCAAATGAATGGATCCGGGTAATCCGGGCAGATTGGGAATTTGAGGAATGAGTAGCGGACTGGCATTACGATCCGAACCTGCGCCAATCGTGGCATGCACGGTATCTAGCAACGTTCATCACTTCGGTCTGCTGATCGAAGACATGGAAACGGAACTGGGCGAAGCCTGGGGCGATCTGGGCTTCGAGGAAGCGCGCGATTTCATGGGTGCGCTCGAACCGGGCGGCCTTGAATTCGTGGCCCTTGCGGTGCGCGAACAGGATGAAGCCGACCTTGGCCGCGTGGGAGAGGTGATCAACGCCGCCCGCGCCAAGGACATCAAGGTTATCCTGATCCCCGAGAACCTCACGACGGCTGGCTTGAGAGAGTTGTTGCGTTTGGGCGCGGACGATTTCGTCCCCTACCCGCTTGCCGATGGCGCGCTCCACGACGCCATCGAGAAGATCCGGCAGGAGGCGGAGGCTCCGCCCCCGCTCCAGACCGCCAAGCAGACGGAGGCGTCGGCCCCCGTGACCGGGCAGCGTTTGGGTGGGAAGGCCGCGATCTTCGCGACCCAGAACCTCGCCGGCGGCACCGGTGCCTCCACCCTGGCCGTGAACATGGCGTGGGAATTGGCCAATATCGACAAGAAGAATCCGCCGTCGGTCTGCCTGATCGACTTCGATCTGCAACACGGCTCGGTCGCGACATATCTGGACCTGCCCCGACGCGAAATCATGCTGGAGCTGCTCCAGGACGCCACGAACATGGATGTCGATGCGTTCAAGCAGGCCCTGGTCGGGTTCGAAGATCGCCTGTCGGTCTTCACGACCCCGGCGGAAATCGTCCCGCTCGACATCATCGGCCCCGATGAGGTCACGGCGATCATGGACCTCGCGTCGGAATGCTTCGACATCGTCATCATCGACATGCCGCGCAGCGTCGTGATGTGGACGGAAACGGTGCTCAACCGCGCCGACATGTTCTTCACTACGCTGGAGCTTGACCTGCGCTCGGCCCAGAACGCGATGCGGTTCATCAAGGCCTGCCGGTCCGAGGAATTGCCCCTCGAAAAGGTGCAGTTCGTCCTGAACCGCGCGCCCGGCATGACCGATCTCAACGGCAAGAACCGGATGAAAAAGATGGCCGAAAGCCTTGGCGTCACCTTCTCCAACATGCTGCCCGACGGCGGCAAGCTGGTCATGCAGGCCGGCGACAACGGGGAGCCCTTGGCAGAAGCCGCCAAGAAAAACCCCCTGCGCAAAGAGATCATGAAACTGTCCGACGGTTTGTACAAGGCCATGGTGTCTGACACCCAGGCAAAAGGGTAAGTAGATGTTTTCAAAGTATAAAAAGTCCGCCGCGGCAGGTGTCGCACCGCTCGCGGAGGTCAAGAAGACCGCCGCGCCCGAGCCTGAAGCCGCCCCCGGCCCCGATGCGCACGCGCCGAAGGTTGCCCGCAAACCAACCGCCGCCACCCCCGTGGCAACGCCTGCGGAAGAAACGGCGGTCGACAAGGACAAGAAGCGCCGCCTGCGCCTCGATGAAATCAAGACGGAGATGCATCACCGTCTTCTGGACAACCTCAACCTGTCCGCCCTCGAAGGCGCCAAGGAATCCGAGCTGCGCTCGGAGATCACGGCCATCACGAGCGAACAGCTGTCCGAGATGGGCGTCGTGCTCAACCGCGAGGATCGTCAGACCCTCAACGTGGAATTGTTCGACGAAGTCACGGGCCTCGGCCCGCTGGAACCGCTTCTCAAGGACGATGGCGTCAACGATATCCTCGTCAACGGTCCCAACCGGGTGTTCGTGGAGCGCGCCGGTAAACTCACGCTCAGCGACGTGCGCTTCAAGGATGAACGCCACCTTCTGCGGATCATCGACAAGATCGTGTCCGCCGTGGGTCGCCGCGTCGACGAATCGAACCCCTACGTCGACGCCCGCCTCAAAGACGGCTCTCGTTTCAACGCGATGGTGCCGCCGGTGGCCGTGGACGGCTCGCTGGTCTCCATTCGTAAGTTCAAGAAAGAGAAACTGGGCATTGATGACCTGGTGAAATTCGGCGCTTTCTCGGAAGAGATGGCGGCGTATATCCAGGCTGCCGTGGCCTGCCGCCTGAACGTCATCGTCTCCGGCGGTACGGGTTCGGGTAAAACGACGACGCTCAACGCGCTCAGCTCGTTCATCGACAATTCCGAACGCATCCTGACGATCGAGGATACGGCCGAACTCCAACTGCAACAGGTCCATGTGGGCCGCATGGAATCCCGCCCGCCCAACGTGGAAGGCAAGGGCGCCGTGACCCAGCGCGACTGTCTGAGGAACGCCCTGCGTATGCGTCCCGACCGTATCATCGTGGGGGAAACGCGTGGCGAGGAAGTGATCGACATGCTCCAGGCCATGAACACCGGCCACGACGGATCCATGACCACGATCCACGCCAACAACGCGCGCGACGCCTGTTCGCGCCTTGAAAACATGGTCGCCATGGCCGGTATCGAGATGCCGCTGAAGGCCGTGCGTGCCCAGATCTCCTCCGCCGTGCACCTGATCGTGCAGGCCTCCCGCCTGCAAGACGGCTCGCGCCGGATGGTCTCCATCACGGAAGTGACGGGGATGGAGGGGGAAGTGATCTCGATGCAGGAGGTGTTCCGCTTTCAGCGCACCGGCCTGATGCCCGATGGTACGATCCAAGGCCACTTCACGGCCTGTGGCGTCCGCTCCCATTACTCCGAACGGTTCCGCCAGTGGGGCTACGATCTGCCCAACGCGATCTACGAACCGATTGCCGCTCAATAAGGACGCGCGCCCATGGAACTGTCCATTGAACCATTGATCTATATCGGCATCTTCGTCGGCATCATCATGCTGGTCGAAGGGGTCTATCTGGCGATCTTCGGAAAATCCATCAGCCTCAATGCGCGGGTGAACCGCCGCCTGAACATGCTGGAGAAGGGATCGACCCGCGAAGACGTCCTGGCCAAGCTCCGCAAGGAAATGGACCAGCACAAGGGCTCCATATCCCTGCCCTTCTACACGCTGATCGCTGACAAGGCGCAGAAGGCGAACATCGCGTTTACCCCGCAGCAGCTGATGCTTGTGATGGTGGGCGTGGCGGTCTTCGCGTTTCTCTTGCTGACCATCCTGACAGGCGCATCCATGCCGCTGCGCATCCTGTGCGCGATCGTCTTCGGCGTCGGCGGCGTGTTCGTCTGGGTCAACAACAAGGCCAAGAAGCGCATCGCCCTGATCGAGGAGCAATTGCCCGACGCCGTCGAATTGATGGTGCGCTCGCTGCGCGTGGGTCATCCCTTCGTTTCGGCGATCAACACGGTCAGCCGCGAGATGTCGGACCCGATCGCGTCGGAGCTGGGGATCATCGCCGATGAGGCCGCCTATGGCCGCGACGTCTCGGAATCAATCCGTTCCATGGCTGAACGACTGGACCTCCAGGACATGCGCTTTCTCGCTGTGGCCGTGGGCATTCAGCAGACATCGGGCGGCAACCTGGCCGAGATCCTGCAAGGCCTCGCCGACGTGATCCGCGCCCGCTTCAAGTTGTTCCGCAAGGTCAAGGCCATCACGGCCGAGGCGAAGTGGTCCGGCAACTTCCTGTCGGTTTTCCCGATCCTCGCGCTCATCGGCATCAATGTCATGCAGCCCGATTACTACGCCGAGGTGATCGACACCCCCGCCTTCATCCCCGCCTGTGCCGTGGTGGCCGTCATGCTTGGCCTCAACATGGTCATCATGCGGATGCTGGTGAACATCAAAGTGTAACGCGCGGGTCCGCGCGCCGAAATGAAAGGGGGCAGCGAAGGCCCCCAAGTAGAAAGAGCAGTCCGATGGAATTCATTCGCGGTATGATTGAGAAGCTCAACGCCTTCCTGGTGGAGCAGTTGGGCGAACTCGGCCCCCTGATCGCCGTGGGCGGATTGGGCGTTCTGCTGGTTCTCATCGCCATCCCGACGGTGATGAAGAAATCCAAGGACCCCTACAAGAAACTGCGCGAATCCCGTGGCGACGGCACGACAGACGGCAAGCGCGACCGCCTGCGCCTTGGCGGCAAGAACGAGAAGCTGGACCGTTTCGCCCAGTACCTCGAACCCCAGGATGAGGAGGAGTTGTCCGCAACCCAGCTTCAGATGATCCGGGCGGGCTATCGCTCCAAATCCTCGATCCAGATGTTCAACTTCGCCAAGCTCGCCCTTGGCATCGGCGGCCTGATCCTCGGCACGCTTTACGTCATGGTGTCGGGCGGCGGCGGATCGGCGCAGAATTCCGTCCTCATGGTCATTATCCCCGGCTTCGTCGGCTACTACGCCCCGAAATACTGGATCACCAAGCGCATCCAGACGCGCGAGGATCAGATCAATTCCGGTTTTCCCGACGCGCTTGACCTGATGTTGGTCTGCGTGGAAGCGGGCCAATCGCTTGACCAGGCCATCATCAAGGTGGCTCGCGAGATCAAGGCGTCCTATCCCCCGCTGGCCGAGGAATTCGAGATCGTGAGCTACGAGATGAAAGCCGGCAAGGACAAGACCAAGGTCCTGCGCGACATGGGCGAACGGGTCGGCATCCAGGACGTGAACTCCTTCATCACCACGCTGATCCAGTCGGCCACGTTCGGCACGTCTGTGGCCGAGGCGTTGCGGGTCTACGCATCCGAAATGCGGGACAAGCGGGTTCTGCGGGCCGAGGAAAAGGCCAACAAGCTGCCCACGAAGCTGACGCTCTTCACGATGCTCTTCTGTGTGCCGCCGCTCCTGATCATCCTGATCGGACCCTCGATCTACGGCATCGCCACCGACCTGGGCGGCAGCTGATCGCGGCGACCGCGCCGACCTCGAAGATTGTTAACGACACCGGGCGCCCGCATCGACTATGCTGGCGCCCGAGCAGTTCCAAACCACACGAGGCCGGTGGTGCGCCCGCACGTCCTTCTTCCACTCCTGATGGCCCTTGCGGCCTGTAACGGCACGCCGCGTCTCGATACCGGGTTCGAAGGGCTGGACGCGCCCGAGGGTGTGGGAGAGTTGGAGGAAGGCATCGACGGCATGGTCGTCGGCGACCGTCTGATGGATGCGGGCGAGTTTGAGCTGGCGCTCAGGGCCTATTACCGCGCCGGGGCGGAGGATGGCGTGAACGTCGATCTTCTGACCGCGATCGGGGCCGCGAACCTCGCGCTGGGGCGCCTGGGACAGGCCGAAGACCAATTTCGCGCCGCCTTGGCCGAGGATGACGGCTTTGTCCCTGCCCTCAACAATCTGGGCGCAACCCTCATAGAACAAGGGGAATACGGCGAAGCACGGCGTATTCTGGAACAGGCCTTCGCATTGGATAGTGGCGGATCGGAAACGATTCGCGACAACCTGCGCCTCGCGATAGCGCGAATGGAAAATCAGGTATATGATGAAGGTAATGAGCAAAATCGGCCCGGGCTGATCCGTCGGGGTGGAGGGCGTTACACGCTGACCACCGCAGGATAGGCTCCGGGACAAAAATACATGAAGGCACGGCGACAAGATCGTGCCAAATGAATGAGGCAGAGCATGAAACGTACCCTCCGGTTCGCCCCGGCGGCTGTTGCCGTCCTTGCCGTTGCAGCGTGCAACAGCACCACGGAAGCCGATGTCGAACGCGCGCTCGATCCACTTAACGTGATCGACGAATCCAACCTCTCGGACATCATGCTGAACGCCGCCGCCCCGGACGAGGCGGTGAATTACTTCCGCCGGGCGGCCGCCGAAGATGGCGAGCGCATCGACCTGCAACGCGGGTTGGCCACCAGCCTCGTGCGCGCCGGACGTGCTGCGGAATCGTTGACGGTTTGGCAAGGGGTTGTGGCCCATGATGCCGCCATGGAACAGGACCGCGTAGATTATGCCGATGCCTTGATCCGCACCGGCGATTGGGACGGGGCGCAGGCGCAGCTCAATGCGATCCCGCCCACGTTCGAGACCTATGAACGCTACCGGCTGGAGGCGATGATCGCCGACAGCGAAGAAGAATGGGACCGCGCCGACAGCTTCTATGAAACCGCCGCCGGCCTCACCACACGGCCCGCCAACGTCTACAACAACTGGGGCTATTCGCACCTGACCCGCGGCGATTACCCCGGCGCGGAGGAGCTTTTCCTGCGCGCGATCTCCTACGATCCGGAGTTGTTTACCGCCAAGAACAACCTTGTCCTCGCCCGCGCGGCACAGGGCAATTACCAGCTTCCCCTCGTCAACATGACCCAGACCGAACGCGCGCAATTGCTCCATACCGCCGCACTGGCCGCGATCCGGCAGGGCGAAGTGGATACCGGGCGTGGCCTTCTCAATGAAGCGATCGACACCCATCCGCAGCATTTCGAAGCGGCGGTCACGGCCCTGCGCGCCCTTGAAGCGTAAGGAGGTTTGAGATGCTTTCGACCCTGTCCCTGACTTTCACGGAGGCGCTTTGGTTCTTCCCCCTCGCGTTCCCGATTTGCGTTTGGGTCGCCTTGTCGGACCTGCGGCAGATGCGCATCCCCAACGTCGCGGTGCTGGCCCTGACCGGTGTCTTCGTCGTGACGGGCCTCTTCGTGCTGCCGCTCGACGCCTATCTCTGGCGGTTGGCCGCGTTGGCCATCGTGCTTGTTGCGGGCTTCATCATCACGTCGCTCGGCCTGATCGGTGCGGGGGACGCGAAATTCGCCGCCGCCATGGCACCCTTTATCGTGCCCGCCGATTACCTGCTGTTCCTCGCCCTCTTCAGCCTTGTCCTCATCGGCACCTACGCGATGCACCAAGGCGCGCGCCGCGTGCCGGCCGTGCGCCGGGCAACGCCCCACTGGACATCGTGGGAACAGGGCAAATTGTTCCCGATGGGCGTGGCCCTGGGTGGCGCGCTGGCGATTTATCTCGCAATGGGGCTGAGCACCGGGCTTTAAGCCCGAAACCGACAAATCTCTGCCCCATTCCGGGGGCAGACTGCGCCAGGTTTTATTGAGCGGAGATTACGCGCATGAACATGCAGGTCACTGATCCCGGTTTCGCCCCGCCCGCGCTGCGCAAACTGGAAGACACCGGGCTGACAATCGTGATGATGCGGGACATCCTGCTCAAGACGATCTTCCGCAAGAATGTCGAACAGGCCTCCGAAATCGCCAAGGCGATCTGCCTGCCCATTCCGCTGACCACGCAGTTGATCGACATGCTGCGGGAAATGAACCTGTTACAAGCCACCGGCACGCTTCACGCGACCTCGTCAAGCGAGATGGGCTTTCAGCTGACCGATGGCGGCAAGGCCCGCGCCCTCGATGCCCTGTCTCAGTCCGAATATTACGGCCCGATGCCGATCCCGCTTGAGGATTACAAGATCCAGGTCAAGCGCCAGTCGATCCGCGACATCAAGCTGACCCGTGACATGCTGGAAGCCTCCATGGGCCACCTGATCCTGCCCGACGGTCTGATCGACCAGCTTGGGCCAGCCGTGGGGTCGGGCCGCTCGGTTCTGATGTACGGCCCCCCCGGCAACGGTAAATCCTCCATCGCCGAAGGCATCCGTGCCGCGATGGGCGACAACATCTATGTCCCCCACGCGTTGGCCTATGCCGGTCAGGTCATCACCGTCTTCGACCCGATCGTCCACACGCCGGTCAAACAGGAAGACAGCGCCGAACAAAGCCCGCTTCGCAAGAACGCCGCGCGGTTCGACACGCGCTACCTGCTGTGTACGCGCCCCACGGTGATGACCGGTGGTGAATTGTCCCTGGCGATGCTGGACCTCAACTACAACGCGGTCAGCCGCACCTATCAGGCGTCACTGCAACTGAAATCCACCGGCGGCGTCTTCATCGTGGATGACCTTGGCCGACAGGAAGAACCGCCCCAGGCGTTGATCAACCGCTGGATTGTCCCGATGGAGGTCAATTACGACATCCTCGCCCTGCAATCGGGCGAGAAGTTCGAGGTGCCGTTCGATACGCTCGTCGTGTTCTCGACCAACTTCCATCCCAACGAGATCTTCGACCAGGCCGCCCTGCGCCGTATCTTCTTCAAGGTGAAGATCGACGGCCCGAACCAGGAGCAGTTCCTGAAAATCTTCGCCATGGTCGCGAAGAAGAAGGGCATCCCGCTGGACGAGGCATCGCTGATCCACATGCTCAAGACGAAATACCCCACGATCGACAATATCTACGCCAACTACCACCCGGTGTTCCTGTGCGATCAAATCCGAGCGATCTGCGATTTCGAGGGGATCGACTACCAGATGCGCCCCGAATTCATCGACCGCGCATGGGAAAATCTCTACGTCAAGGAAGAGAAAATCGTGCATTGATGGACGGCGCACCGTATCCGGGTGCGGATGCGTCCCCGTACGAAATTTACGAGCTCGCTGGCATTTACTACAACGCGGCGTCTCATCTTTTCGGTCAAGCGCAGCACATGGTCGGCGGGGAATGGCAATTGCCAGCCCGGCTTTGCGCCATCCACTCGATCGAACTTTACCTGAACGCTTATCTCAGGTTCCGCGGCGAACCCGCCGCCAAAATTCGTGGCCGACACCATGAGCTATGGCACACCGGTTTCGCGGACGTCTTGCGTTTGCGAAAGAAGACGTCGGAGCACCTGAAGTGGATGTCGGACAATCGCGAATATCTGGTCGTGCGGTACGCACCAGATCAGCGGCAGACGCTTTCGCAATCCAACCGGATGCTATCCACGCTGGTAGAGATAATGACTAAGTCGAACGCTATCCCCGTTTGACACCGGTCCAAACGTGCGATCAGGGTCATATCGAGAATATATACCAGACCTATACCGCACCTATACCGGTTCTATATCCCGATTTTCGCCCTATCTTCCGGGCATGGACACGCTCGCCCCCCCTGCCCTCCCGCCTCAGATCGAAGGCTGGTTTGCCGCCCGCGGCTGGTCCATTCACCCCCATCAGCGCGAGATGCTGGCGCTGGCGGACCAGCCTTGCCAACTCCTCATCGCACCGACCGGAGGCGGCAAGACGATGGCCGGATTTCTACCCACATTGGCGGAGCTTGCGGACGGAAATCACGAGGGCATTCACACGCTTTATATCAGTCCGCTCAAGGCGCTCGCCGCCGACATCAAGCGCAACCTCACCGGCCCGTTGGAGGAGATGGGGCTGCCGATCCGGGTCGAGGATCGGACCGGCGACACGCCATCGAGCCGCAAGAAACGGCAGCGCGCCGACCCGCCCCACATCCTGTTGACCACGCCGGAAAGCCTCGCATTATTAACAAGTTACGAGGATGCGCATCGCACCTTCGCAGGCCTGCAGCGGGTGATCGTCGACGAGATTCATGCGCTCAGCGAAAGCAAGCGCGGCGACCAGTTGATGCTGGCACTCTCCCGGCTCAGCACCCTGGCCCCCGACCTGCGACGCGTGGGGTTGAGCGCCACGGTGGAAGACCCGGAGGCGATTGCCCGCATCCTCGCCAAGAACCCCGATCCCTGCACGATCCTGCAGGCCGATCCCGGCCCCGATCCCGACATCTCCATGCTGCGGATCGACACTCCGCCGCCGTGGTCTGGCGGCGGCGGCAAGTATTCCATCCCGGCCGTACTGGAGCAGGTGAAGGCCCACAATACGACCCTGATCTTCCACAACACCCGGGCCCAGGCGGAGCTGTATTTCCACCACCTCTGGCTCGCCAACGAGGATCAAATCCCCATCGGCATCCACCACGGCGCCCTCGCCCGCGAACAGCGGGAAAAGGTGGAACAGGCCATGGTGAACGGCGATCTGAAGGCCATTGTATGCACCGGTTCGCTCGACCTCGGCATTGACTGGGGGGATGTGGATCTGGTGATCCAGGTGGGCGCGCCGAAGAACGTCAAGCGGCTGGTACAGCGGATTGGGCGCGCAAATCACCGCTACAACGCGCCGTCCAAGGCCCTGATCGTGCCTGCAAACCGGTTCGAGGTCATTGAATGTGTCGCGGCCCTGCAAGCGGTGCGGGAGCAGACGCTTGACGGGGACACGGACCATACCGGCCCCCTTGACGTGCTCTGCCAGCACATCCTGATCCGCGCCTGTGCCGGGCCCTTCACCGCCGACGATCTCTACGCCGAGGTCATCACGGCGGGCGCCTATGCCGACCTGCCGCGCGCCACCTTCGACCGTTGCCTCGATTTCGCGGCAACTGGCGGCTACGCGCTCCGCGCCTATGACCGATGGCAGCGGCTGATCGAGCACGGGGGCGTGTATCGCCTGCGCGACCCCCGTGCCACGGCGCGCATCCGCATGAATATCGGCACCATCGTCGATGCCGACAAGATGGCCGTCCGCTACCAACGAAACCGGGGCGGCAAACCCTTGGGCGAGGTGGAGGAATACTTCGCCTCCACCCTGCGCAAGGGGGACACGTTCCTGATCGGCGGCCAGATCGTGCGCTACGAGGGGATGCGCGAAATGACTGTGGAGGTCAGCCGAACCCCCTACGAAAAGCCCAAGATCGCCACTTTCATGGGCACCAAGTTCGCTACGTCCACCCAGCTGAGCGACCGCATCCTGACCATGTTCCGGCAAGACGATTGGCCCGAGCTTCCCCAGCACACCCGCGATTGGCTGAAGCTGCAACGGGACGTGTCGCAATTGCCGGAAAAGGACCGTCTTCTCGTGGAAAGCTTCCCCCATGACGGGCGCGAACACCTGGTCGCCTACGGGTTTGCCGGGCGTAACGCGCAGCAGACCCTTGGCCTGTTGCTGACGCAGCGGATGGAGGAGCAGAAGCTGAACCCGATGGGCTTCGTTGCGACGGATTATGCCACCCTAATCTGGGGGCTGGACCAGGTGGACGACGTCCGCCCGCTGTTTTCCCGCGACAACCTGTTGGAAACGATGGAGAGATGGCTGGCCGACAACGCCGTGATGAAGAAGACCTTCAAAGGTAGCGCGATCATTGCGGGCCTTGTGGACCGCTCGCTGCCCGGCGGAAAGCGCAAGACCGGGCGACAGGCGACATTTTCCACCGACATCCTCTATGACACCTTGCGCAAATACGACCCGAACCACGTGATGCTGGAAATCACCCGGAACGAGGCGATGCGCGGCATGGTGGATTTCGGCAGGATCGAGGGCATGTTGGCCCGCATCGGCGACCGGATCGACCACCGCATCCTGACCCGCGTCACGCCGCTTGCCGCGCCGCTTTTCCTTGAACCCAGCCGGGTGCCGATCAAGGGCCTTGCCAACGAGCGCCTGCTGGCGGAGGAGGCGGAGCGCCTGATGACAACCGCAGGTCTGGAATTTGGCGCGCAGCCTGCGTGATGCCTTGCGCCGCGCCGCCTTGCGGGACTATGAACGAAACATGAACGACCTTCCCTTCACTTTCCGCGGCGCGGCGCTTGCGGCACTCCCGTCGGGTGCGCTCCACTGGCGCGACGAAGGTGTGCTGATTGTCAGCGATCTGCATATGGGCAAGTCGGAACGCATGGCGCGGCGCGGTGGTCCGATGTTGCCCCCCTATGAGGTGGTGGAAACGCTGGACCGCCTGCTGGCGGACGTTGCGCGCACAACCCCGCGCACCGTGATCTGCCTTGGCGACAGCTTCGATGATCTGGCCGCCGCCCGCGCGACCGGGTCCGCTGTCGCGGAGCGGCTCGCCCCCGCGATGGCCGGACGCCGTTGGATCTGGATCGAAGGCAACCACGATCCCGGACCGGTCGATATCGGCGGAGAGCATCTGGCAGAGCTTGCACTGGGACCGCTTGTCTTCCGCCACATCGCGACGCCTTCCGGGGCAGCGGGGGAAGTGTCGGGGCATTACCATCCAAAGGCGCGCGTGCCGGTGCGCGGTGGCGCGATTACGCGGCGCTGCCTCTTGGTGGACGCGCAACGCATCATCCTTCCCGCTTATGGCACCTATACCGGCGGATTGTTCTGTCATCAGCCGGAGTTGTCCGCGCTCATGGCGGAAAACGCGCAGGCCATCTTGCTGGGACCCAGCCCCGTCGCCTTACCGATGCCGCGCTAATCCTCGACCCAACCGGCCTCTCGCAACGGGGCCAGACCATTCTGGCTGACGGGAAGGACGGTTCCCGTCTTCAAAGTCACGGCGTGGCGGCGTCCCACCGGCTCCACCGATTGAATGGCCGCCAGCGCGACCCAGTGGGATCTGTGAATGCGAGCGCCCGCCAGTTCTGACAATTCCTCAAGCGCGTCGGCGAACCGCATCCGAAGAATGCCCGTGCCCTTGTCGGTCGTGACCGTCAATTGCCGGTCGTTCGCGGACACCGATTGCACGTCGCCGCGGATCTCCGGGTCCAGTCGGCGCAGGAACGTGGGCAAGGGACGCTCTGTCGTGTCATCGGGGGCGCCATGCCCCTCCACCCGCTCGGCACCGCGCCGCATGTAGATCCGAACCAGAACCGGCATCAGGCAGATGACCCAGACAATCACGACATGCTCGATCAGCGCGATCGGCGTTGCGACATCGAATTCCATGAAGAACGCATTGAACGCCCAGACCGGTGGACCAAGGCAAAGGGCAATCGCAAACGCCGCCAGCGAGTCGACCCAAACCATCTGCCCCGGCACCAGGGCAAACACGGCCTTGCGGATATAGCAGGCGGGAACGATCAGCCCCATGATCAGCCCGCCCCAATACAGGAGCCGTTGGACAAAGCTGAACTGCTCATACGTCGTGAATGGCCCGACAAGGGCAGAGAGAAGGCTGGCAATGGCTGCGATTGCGATCCGAATGCCCCAATCCTGGTATGTCAGCTGGGGCACGCCTGCGGTCTTGATCGTCATGAGTGTTTTGGCTTTTGGTCTTGGGTCGCTGGCCGAAACCATATGAGGCTGGCACAATTAGGTTCAACCCCGGCAACCCATTGGATCAGGCAAAGGCGACATGATGACACCGGCAAAAGCAGCAATCGAGGCGAGCTTCGCCAAACAGGGTCTCATGCGCAGCTTCAAGGCGGGGATCGAGGAGATTGCAAGCGGCCGTGTCGTCCTGTCGATGCCGATCAGCCCCGCCATCGGGCAGCAGCATGGCGTGGCCCATGCCGGCGCGAGCTTCGCCCTGGGCGACAGCGCCTCGGGCTACGCGGCGCTTACCCTGATGGAGCCGGGCGCCGAGGTCATGACCGTTGAGATGAAGATCAACCTGATCGCACCCGCCGCCGGACGCCGCCTGATCGCGACGGGGGAGGTTGTCAAACCTGGCCGTCGGCTGATGATCACCCGATGCACCGTTCAGGCGGAGGCGGAGGATGGTATCCTCCGCGACGTGGCCCTGTTGCAGGGTACGATGATCCCGGTTTAGGCCGTCAGCCCCTCCGGCTCGTCCAGCCCGTGCGCGCGGCAGCACGCGGTCAGCGTATTGGCCAGAAGGCACGCGATCGTCATGGGTCCGACACCGCCGGGCACCGGCGTGATCGCCGCGGCGACCTCCGCGGCCTCGGCGAAATGCACATCCCCCAGAAGCTTGGTCTTCCCCGGCTTGTCGGGATGCGGAATGCGCGTGATGCCCACGTCGATCACGGTCGCACCGGGTTTCACCCAATCCCCGCGGACCATCTCCGCCCGTCCAACGGCAGCGACGAGGATGTCGGCCCTGCGGCACACCTCCGCCAGATCCTTCGTGCGGGAATGGGCGATCGTGACCGTGCAATTCTCCTGCAACAGAAGCTGGCCCATGGGCTTGCCGAACAGGTTCGACCGGCCAATCACCACCGCCTCTTTGCCGGTCATGTCGCCGACCTGATCCCGCAGCAGCATCAGGCATCCCAGCGGCGTACAGGACACGAGCCCCTTCTCGCCACTGGCCAGCAACCCCGCATTCACGACGCTCAACCCATCTACGTCCTTGGCCGGGTCGATCCGCGCCACGACGCGCCGCTCATCCAGGTGATCGGGGACCGGGAACTGGCACAGGATGCCATGAACCGACGCATCGGAATTCAATGTGTCGATCAACGCGAAGAGGTCGTCTTCGGAGGTATCGGCGGGCAACCGATGCTCGAAGGAGGCCATTCCGACCTCCACCGTCTGCTTGTGCTTGGCGGCGACATAGACCTCGCTTGCCGGGTCCGCGCCCACGAGGATCACCGCCAGGCCCGGCGTAATCCCGTGATCCGACGTCAGGCGCGCGACATGCTCCGCCACCTGCGCCCGCACATCCGCCGCAAAGGCTGTGCCGTCGATCTTCGTCGCTGTCATCAGAACAGGCCCTCGATCTGGCCGTCATCGTTGAGGTGGATCGCCTCGGCCGAAGGTTTGCGCGGCAGGCCGGGCATGGTCATGATCTCTCCGCAGACCGCGACGATGAAGCCCGCACCAGCCGACAGCCGAACCTCCCGCACGGGGATGGTGAAGCCCGTGGGGGCGCCGCGCTCGTTCGGGTCGGTGGTGAAGGAATATTGCGTCTTCGCCATGCAGACCGGCAAGTTGCCATAGCCCTGCTCCTCCCACAGCTTCAGCTGGTCGAGGATCTTCTTGTCCATCACCGCCTCATCCGCGCGGTAGATTTTCCGGCAGACGGTCTGGATTTTCTCGGCGAGCGGCATGTCGTCGGCGTAGAGCGTCTCGAAAGCCGCCTCCCCCCGGTCGATCACCTCCACAACCTTCTCGGCCAGCGGCGCGGAGCCTTCGGACCCAAGCTCCCAATGGCGGGACAGCACGGCCTCGGCGCCCTGTTCGGCGACGTAATCCTTCACCGCCTGCACTTCCGCATCGGTGTCGGTGACGAAATGGTTGATGGCCACCACGACCGGAACGCCGAAGCCCTTGAGATTCTCGATATGGCGGCCAAGGTTCGGGCAGCCCGCCTTCACCGCGTCCACGTTCTCCGCACCCAGATCGGCCTTGGCGACGCCACCATTCATCTTCATCGCACGCACGGTCGCGACACAGACCACGACCGACGGCGCGAGCCCCGCCTTGCGGCACTTGATGTTCATGAACTTCTCGGCACCCAGATCGGCCCCGAAGCCCGCTTCCGTCACCACGTAATCGGCCAGTTTCAGGGCCGTCGTCGTCGCTATGACGGAATTGCAGCCATGGGCGATGTTGGCAAACGGCCCGCCATGGACAAAGGCCGGATTGTTTTCCAGCGTCTGCACCAGGTTCGGCTGCATCGCGTCCTTCAGGAGCACCGTCATCGCGCCGTCGGCCTTGATGTCACGCGCATAGACCGGCGACCGGTCGCGGCGGTAGGCCACGATCATGGCGCCCAGACGTTCCTGCAAATCCTTCAAATCCTTGGCGAGGCACAGGATCGCCATGACCTCGGAGGCCACGGTAATGTCAAAGCCCGCCTCACGCGGGAAGCCGTTCGCCACGCCGCCGAGGGACGCCGTGATCTGCCGCAGCGCGCGGTCGTTCATGTCGACGACGCGGCGCCAGACAACCCGGCGCACGTCAATCTCAAGCTCATTGCCCCAATAGATGTGGTTGTCGATCATCGCCGACAGGAGCGAATGGGCCGAAGTGATGGCGTGGAAGTCGCCGGTGAAATGGAGGTTCATCTCCTCCATCGGCACCACTTGCGCATAGCCGCCGCCGGCCGCCCCGCCCTTCATCCCGAAGTTCGGGCCAAGGGACGCCTCGCGGATACACACCATCGCGTTCTTGCCGATGCGGTTCAGGCCGTCGCCCAACCCCACGGTCGTCGTCGTCTTGCCTTCCCCCGCAGGGGTCGGGTTGATCGCGGTCACCAGGATCAGCTTGCCGTTCTCACGATCCTGGACGGAGTTGATGAACGCCTGGCTGACTTTCGCCTTGTCGTGGCCATAGGGCAGCAGATCGGCACTCTCGATACCGATCTTCGCTCCGATGTCCTGGATCGGTTTCTTCTGCGCCTCGCGGGCGATTTCGATGTCGGATTTGTAGCCCATGGCGCGCTCTCCCGGTCGCATTTGTCTTTGTCTTACTCGCCTATAGCGGGCGTGGCTGCCTTGGACAGGGTCAATTCCGACATTTTCTCAAAGCATCCCGCCATGTGCCCGGGCGCGGGTTTCCAAAAGGAAAATCGAAGAAGAATCGGAACCAACGGGTTCTGGTAACCGTTTATTAGGCAGACCGCGGGATATTGCGGGTGAAGACCAACACCTAAGGGGGAAGACCATGCGCTTTCATGCAGTCAGCTTTATTCTCTATTCCGGCCTCGCACTTGGCATGAGTGCAGGGATCGCGGTGCTTGCCGTCGCTTAACCCCGGACCTCGTCCAGATGCGTCCAGACCGGCTGGTCGGGAACGTGCAGGCGCAGTGTTGATCCAACGCGGATCGTGCCCTCCCGTTCAACCCATGCCGTCACGCCGCGCCGCCCCATCGCGGCTGGCTTGAACCGTTTCCCATATCCCGGATGGGCCGCCTCGATCGGCTTTCCCGGCAGTACGCAGGGGCGGTTCTCCATATCCACCACCAAAGTCGCACCGCTATCCACGTCCTGAAGTCGGGACGACGGCGGAAGATGCGTGAAGTCCGGCAGACCCGCCACCATGATCGACGCGCCGATCAGCGACGGATGAAGATCGGGCAACCCCATATCGGCGGCGATGGCCGCCACCTCTTCTTCCGACACGATACAGATCTGTCGCGTATTGCGTATTTCCGTCCCGCGTGGATGTTGCGACGTAACGCGGCTACAGGACGGGCGCGTCAGGCCCCCGCGGCTTTCCTCCGCCAGCCCCGCGAAGCTCAGCGACATAGCGTCCAGCATGTCCGTCTCCAGCGCGGCGGTCCGGTCCCGGTTCACCCCGAGCCATGCCACCGTCGCCTGGAAATCGGTCGGCTTGAGTGCTGGCATCCTGCATTCCCCCATTGAGCGTGGCACAAGTGACGACAGCGCGCGCGAACGTTCAAGAGGCATTGCCGCATCGGCACCAAAGCGTGCTAGGCTACGCACGACCCAAGACGGAGGACGGACACGATGCAAGACCCCAAGGATTTCATGGCGCAAGCCAAGGCGCAGATGGACAAATGGGCCGAGGAGATGTCCAAGATGCAGGCCAAGATGGCCGATGCCGGCGCGGCGGGACAGGCTCAGATGGTCAAGCAGATGGAAGCGTTGAACGAACAACGCAAACACGCCGAGAAGCATATGGAAGAGCTTGGCAAAGCCAACATGGACGCCGCACAGGACATCCAGGCCTCCATGCAGAAGGCGTGGAATGAGATGGAGAAATCCATGTCCGAGGCCCGCAAGAAGTTCATGGGCTGATGAACGCCCGGGTCCGTGGCGGATGGTTCACGGACCCCAACAACCAGAACGCCGCGCCCACGCGGCCCGGCAGAGCAGTAGGGACACGCAATGGCTTTCCTCAATCGCGTTGCTTACAAGCGACGGGCGACCGAATTAATCGCCGAGCTTGACCCGCCCTCGCGCAACTGCGCGGAGATTTCCGGCGCGTTCGGGAAGGGCTTTGACTTCAAGACGTTCGAAGAATTCCACTACCCCGATTACGACATCTGCAAGGACGCGTTTCGGGATGGGTCCGGCAAATTGCGCAAGTTCGACATGGTGATCGCGGACCAGGTTTGGGAACATCTGGACCGACCCTACGCCGCGACGAAGAATGTGCTGAAAATGCTCAACAAGGGGGGCATCTTCTATGTCTGCACCCCGTTCTATGTGCGCTACCATGCCTTCCCGGTCGATTGCAGCCGCTGGACCGCGCGCGGATTGACGAACCTGCTGATCGAATGCGGCTTTGACGCGGACAAGATCATGGCAGAGCAGTGGGGCAACCTGCCATCGGCCCAACGGGATTGTCAGAAGAAGTGGGCGAAATACGACCCCGAAATCGACGACCTGACGAATGATCCCAATTTCCCGATTGTCGCCTGGGCGCTTGCCACGAAATAGCCGCGCATCGCCACGCAAGAAAAAGCCCCGGCCAGTCGGTCGGGGCTTTTGCGATCTATCAGGTGCGGGTTAGGACGGTTCCGGCTCCATGTCGCCCGAAGGCTTGGCTTTGGGCTTCAGCTTCGGGATCGCCGTGATGGACGGCGTTCCGCCCGAGGACGGAGCCTCATCATCGTCGTCGCCACGGTTCAGCGGCTCCCCGGCGATGACCTTGCCGATCTCCTTACCTGTCAGCGTTTCGTATTCCAGCAAACCCTGGGCAAGCCGCTCCAGATCGTCGCGCTTTTCGGTCAGGATGCGCTTGGCGGTCTCATAGCCTTCGTCGACCAGTTCCTTGACCTTGTCGTCGATCACCTTCTGGGTCGCGGCGGAGTGCGAGGTGCCACCCCCGTATGATCCCAGATGCGACTGCTGCTCGTTGGCATAGTCGATATAGCCAAGCTCCTCGGCATAGCCGAATTGCGTCACCATCGCACGGGCGATCCGTGTCACCTGCTGGATGTCGGACGCAGCACCCGAGGTGATGTTCTCCTTGCCGAAAACCAGTTCCTCCGCCACGCGGCCGCCCATCGCCATGGCGATCTTGGACGTGTATTTCCGGTACGAGACACTCAATTGATCGCGTTCGGGCAGGCTCAGCACCAAACCAAGCGCGCGGCCCCGCGGGATGATCGTCGCCTTGTGGATCGGATCATGGTCCGGGACATTCAGGCCAACGATGGCGTGGCCCGCCTCGTGATAGGCGGTCAGCTTCTTCTCGTCCTCGGTCATGACCATGGACCGGCGCTCCGCCCCCATCATGACCTTGTCCTTGGCGCTTTCGAAATCCTCCATCGTCACGAACCGGCGAGAGATGCGGGCCGCCGTCAGCGCCGCCTCGTTCACGAGGTTTGCAAGGTCAGCGCCCGAGAAACCGGGGGTGCCGCGCGCGATGATGCGCAGGTCCACGTCAGGGCCAAGCGGCACCTTGCGGGCATGGACGCCCAGAATGCGCTCGCGGCCCTTGATGTCAGGGTTCGGCACCTGCACCTGGCGGTCGAAACGACCGGGCCGCAGCAATGCGGGGTCCAGAACATCGGGGCGGTTGGTGGCGGCCACGATGATGATGCCTTCATTGGCCTCGAACCCGTCCATCTCCACCAGCAGCTGGTTCAGCGTCTGTTCGCGCTCGTCATTACCGCCGCCGTAGCCCACGCCACGGGACCGGCCCACAGCGTCGATCTCGTCGATGAAGACGATACAAGGCGCGTTCTTCTTGGCTTGCTCGAACATGTCGCGCACACGGGATGCACCCACACCCACGAACATCTCCACGAAGTCGGAGCCCGAGATGGTGAAGAACGGCACGCCCGCCTCCCCCGCGATGGCGCGGGCCAGAAGCGTCTTACCGGTACCCGGGGGGCCCACCAGAAGCGCGCCCTTGGGGATTTTGCCGCCAAGGCGCGAGAACTTCTGCGGATTGCGCAGGAATTCGACGATCTCCTCCAGCTCTTCCTTGGCCTCGTCGATGCCCGCCACGTCATCGAAGGTCACGCGGCCATGCTTTTCGGTCAGCAGTTTGGCTTTGGATTTGCCAAAGCCCATCGCGCCACCCCGGCCACCGCCCTGCATCCGGTTCATGAAGAAAATCCAGATGCCGATCAGGACCAGCACCGGCAGCCACAGCGACAGCACGCTCAGGAAGCCCGACTGCTCCTGCGGGCGCGCCTCGATCCGGACGTCGTTGGTCAAAAGCGTATTCGTCGGCTCCGCATCGCCGGGGGCCACGGTGGTGAAGACACCCTCAGACGTCGTGAACTGAACGCTTTCGCCATCGAGTGTGGCCGAAGAAACCGCCCCGTTTTCAACCTGTTCCACGAAATCGGAATAGGGCACCGTGCGGCTGTTCACTTGGCTTTGGCCCCCGGAAAAGAGGTTGAACAAGGCCAGGATCAACAGGAACAGAATGACCCAGAAGGCGACATTTCTCGCATTGCCCAAGGGAGGTCTCCTAAAAAGAGTAGGGCGCGGATCACCGCGCGTTCTGACTAAGATAAGCCCTACACCCCCAAGTTCAACGCGATTCCAGCAAACGGGTGAAAGTGTCCGCAATCGGGCGGAACCTCGCTTCGACCCGTGAGCCGAAGCCGAGCGCGGGGCAGGCGACCAGCCGCGTGCCGTCGAATACCGCCGGAAGCGCCAGCGCGGCGGCATGGGGCGGGGTGTCAGCCGGTTTTTCCGCGATCTGTCGCCATCCCTCCGGGCCCAAAGCCGCGACCTCCAACGCCGCGATGTCGGATGCGTCCAGGACCCATCGGCGATCCCAAAGCGTGCCGACCGCGCCACGCAAGTCCTTGACCGCCTCGTATTCCCGGAAGACGCGGATGTCCTGCGCGTTGAGCGAAACTTGCGCCCCGTGAAGCGTGCCGCCGCCGCCGCCAAGCACCCGGTCGAGCAAGCCCTCCAACCCTTGCGCGCGGGGCCGGTACGGAGCGGACGCCACCCATCGCAACGCGCCGGACAGAAGCCGCATCTGCGTTTCGCGATCACATTCGCCCAAGGCGCCGCGCTCGATCAGAAGGCTGCCCGTGGGGCATCCATTCACCAATTCGGGGCGGACCGCGTGGCGCGCGACCTCGGCGGCGCGGGCGCGCAATGCGGTGCCCGCCCGTTCCATCCGGCGCGCGGTATCGGCCAGCGTCCCGGTGTCGATCCCCAGTTCAGATAGAACGGCGCGCGCTTTTACACGGTCGAAGCGGGGATCGTCGTTCGACGGATCGTCCACGTAAGGCACCTTCAGGACGTCGATATGGTGCCGCAACGCCGCGCGCGACACGGTAAGGAGCGGGCGGATTACCGTGAACCCCGCATCGGTCGCATTCAACCGCACGTGCCGCTGCGCGGCCATCGCAGACAGCCCGTCCACGCCCGACCCGCGCGCAAGCCGCATCAGGAAGGTTTCCGCCACATCGTCCTGCGTGTGGGCGAACAGTACGTGTCGAATGTCCCCCCGCCAGCCGTCGATCAGCGAAAGCCGCGCGCGCCGCGCCGCGTCTTGCAGGTTCCCCTCCCCATCCCATGTCCAGCGCAGGATGTCGTGGGAATGGCCCAGGCTCGCGCATTCCCTTGCCACCAATGCAGCCTCGGCAGCGCTTTCGGGCCGCAGCCCGTGGTCGACGCTGACGACGTGCAGGCCGACACCAAACCTGCGCGCCCAATCATGGGCAAGCGTCAGCATCGCCATGCTGTCCCCGCCGCCCGACACGGCAAGGCCAATAAGTTCGGGAAAATGCGGACCAAGGAGCTGGCCCATCTGGCCCGCGAAATGCGCGGCCAGCGTTTCGGTCACTGGCAGCCCAGGCGCCCGCGTTCGGCCTGTGCTTCGGCCACAGCCGCGGTGCCGGGATAACGCACCGCAACCTCCGCCAGCGTCAGGCACGCCTCATCCGTCTGCCCGATCTGCGCCAGGGCCACGCCAAGGGAGGTCAGGGCCGCCGGGGCCCTCTGTCCCTCGGGCTGCGCCGTGAAACTGGCCAGGAACGCGCGCGCGGCCTGGTTCCAGCGGCCCTGGTTCACCTCCGCCTGGCCGCGCAGGAAATGCGCCTCCGCCGAAAGGGGGCCGCCCGGATAAGTCTCCGTGAAGGTCTCGAACAGGGTGACGGCATCGGCGAAGTTGCCCGCATCGAATGCGGCGCGCGCCCTGTCAAAATCGCTCTGCTCCGCCACGGCAAGGTTGCCTGTCCCGGCCTGCGGCAGGGGCGTGGCCGTGACCTCCCCCCCAGCCGTCGGCGCGGCGGGCGTGCTGCCGGCGGATGACGGCGTGACACCGCCCAGGGACGGCGTTTCACCCAAGCTGGAAATATCGCAAGACGTCTCCAATTCGCACAGGCGGAATTCAAGGTCACCGATCCGGTTCGTCCCGTCGCGCACGACATTATCAACGTCCAGTTGCAGACGCTCGGTCGCGGCGGTCAGGCGCTGCACCTCCGCCTCAATTGCGTTGACGCGGTCCAGTGTGGTCCCCGACGCGCCGGACCCCGACGCGCTGCCGGTCGTGTTCAATTCCGCGCGCAGGCGCTGGATTTCCACGTAGACGAGCGACAATTCCTGCCGGATGTCGGCCAGCGTCTGGTCCTGTGCCAGCGCCGGGCCGCTCACCAGCAGCGCGCAAAGGGCAACGGCCAGCCGCATGTCAGGCACCCAATCCGGCGGAGATCACGGTCACGGCGCGGCGGTTCTGGGAATAGCACGCCTCGTCCGAGCAGATCTGGATCGGGCGTTCCTTCCCGTAGGAGATCGTGCGCAGGCGTGCATCCGGAACTCCCTGACTGACCAGGTATTCCCGCACGGACGCCGCACGGCGTGCGCCAAGGGCAAGGTTGTATTCCCGTGTCCCCTGTTCATCGGCGTGGCCTTCGATCAGGGCGGTGAATTCGGGGTTGGACAGCAGCCATTGCGCTTGCCCGGCAAGGATTCGCTGCGCCTCCGGCGACAGGGTGGATTGGTCCACGGCGAACAGCACGCGGTCGCCCACGACCTCGTTGAAGTAGACGGGGCTGGACGGATCGCCCACGCCGCCGGCCCCACCGGCTGTCGCACCACCGGCCACTCCGGCGGCACTGTCACCGCCATTCAGGCCCCCTTGGGAACAGGCGGCCAGCGCCAATGTGCCGATCAGAAGCGCCGCGTGGACGGGGCGAAGGAAGGAAAATGTCATAAGCTCGGATCCTCGGATCTTGTTTTACTGAGTACTACCATGGGAGGGGCGATCACGCCAACTACCCTTGAAGCGGGGACCATGCCGGGTCCGATGCCATGCCGGGTGTCGCCACCCGTTGCAGGTTCCGGCCCGATATGTCGACGGAGTAGACCGCGGGCGCGCCATCGTCGCCCGGCGTCTCGCGGGTAAACATGATGACCCGGCCATTGGGGGCCCAGGTCGGCCCCTCATCCAGGAATGAGGAGGTCAGAAGCCGCTCTTCCGAGCCGTCGGTGCGCATCACACCGATATGGAAGCGCCCGTTTTCTTGCTTGGTGAACGCGATGTAGTCGCCGCGCGGGCTCCAGACCGGGGTGCCGTAGCGGCCCGACCCGGCACTGATCCGCCGCGCCTCCCCACCCGATGCGGGCATGATGTAGATCTGCTGATCGCCCGACCGGTCACTCTCGAAGACGATCTGATCGCCTTCGGGGCTGAAGGACGGCGCGGTTTCGATCGACGGGGCCTGGGTCAGGCGCGTGCGCGTCCCGCTGGCCAGATCAAGGGCATAGATGTCCGTGTTCCCGCCTTCCTCCAGGCTGAACACCACCGTCTGACCGGTGGGGGAGAAGCGTGGCGAGAAGGTCATGTTGCCGCCGGGGATCGCCTCCAGCGGGCGGCGCTGCACCGTGGCCACATCCATCAGGTAGACCTGCGGGAAGCCGGATTCGTAGCTTGTATAAAGGATCTGATCCCCGCTCGGGCTGAACCGCGGGGCCAGGACCAACGCGCGGGAATCGGTCAGGTACTGCACGTTCGCGCCGTCGTAATCCATGATCGCCAACCGCTTGAGACGGGCATTCTTCGGCCCTTCTTCGGCGATGAAGGCGACGCGGGTGTCGAAATACCCCGTCTCGCCGGTGATCCGGGAATAGACCTGATCGGCCACCGTGTGGGCCATGCGGCGCCAGCTGTCGGCGGGGCCCACGAATTGCAACCCCTCGCCCAACGGGGCCTGGCTGAACACGTCGAACAGACGGAAACGGACGACAAGCTGACCATCGCTGCGCTGCTCCACCGCGCCCGTGATCAGGGCCTGAGCGTTGATCGCCTGCCAATCGGGATAGCTGACCGGCGCATTGAAGCTTGTGACCTGCGCGATATGGGCCTCTGCCGGGATAGGCCGGAACAGGCCGGAACCGCGCAAATCGGCGGTGATGACGCGGCTGATATCGGCGGCCACGTCGCTTGCCCCGGTGCTCTCCGCGATGAAGGTCGGAAGGGCAAATGGCAGCGGTTCGATCACACCTTCGGTGATCTCAAGGCGCAAGGGTCCGTCCTGGGCCAGCGCGAGGCCGGGCAAGGCCGTGGACGCGGCCAGCATGGACGTCCTTTTCATAAAGCATCGGCGTGTCAGCATCGGGACCACCTCGTGTCTCAACTGAAGGATTTTGCGCTCGGGTCGCATATCAATTCGTCTCCCCATCCACCGCAATGTCGGTGGGATCAAAGGTAATCTGCACGCGCTGCCAATAGGGCATGGCCACGGATGGCAGGTCGTATCCCGTCTCTCCGGCGCAGCGCAAGACGGCGCGGCGTGCGGCGGCAAAGGCCAGATCGGCCGTTTCCCGCGCCGCCTCATCGGCGGAAATCAGGGCGAAGGAATGCGGGATCGGATGGGCATTGTCATCCATCTCGAACTGAACGGTGACGCGGACCGGTTCGGCCTCCGCCACGTTCCAGCATGTGCGGATCTGCTGGCTGAAGGCCTGCTGCTCGGCATCCGTGAGGGGGCGCGTCGCTTCGGCAAGGACGGCTTGTGAGGCGGTCTCCGCGCGGGCGGCTGCGGCGGCTGCGGTCTCCGCGCGCTCTTCCGGTGTCGGGCGCGGGACCGGAACTACGGTTTGCGCCATCGCCGGCACACCGGTCACGCAAGCCATAAGGATCAAGGCAAAGCGGATCATCGCACCTGCACTCCGTAACGGTCAAAAACAAGCGTCGCCGCGCGTGTCACAGGCTCCGCCCCCGTGGCCGCCGCGCAGCCGATTAGGGCCGCATGGGCGGCGCGATAGGCTTCCTCAGCCGCGCCCGACATCACGCGACCGAACCCCCGTAACCGAATAGACGCCGCAGACGGCATATTTGTTTCATCCAACGCAACGTCAACCGCCAGCACCGCCCACCCGGCCTCGGGCGAAAGGTCGGCGTGCCCCCAGCAGATCAAGGCGTCATCGACCATGCGCGACAGGGCCAACGGGTCCGGCGCGGGCAATTCAACACCTTGGTCCGGGTCATCGGGCGGCGCGTCATATCCCGGCTGCGCCGGAGCATCGAACAGCGGCACACGACCGGGCGCGGCGCGTTCCGGCGTGACGAGCACGCTCGCCATCGGTTCCCCGCGCGGGGGTGTCGGCATCGGCATCCGGTCCAGCGCCTCCGGCCCCTCGGGAAAGGCAGAAGGCGGCAATGCGGAAAGCGGGAAGGGATCAAGGGCGGGTGCCGCCGCGCGGGCCAGGCGCGGCACAGTCACCGGGCGGTCGGACGGGCCAGGAAGGAGGACGGCAGACAGACGCACGGTCGCGCCAATGACGGGTGCGGATGCGCGCTCCATCACGTCAGGCCCCTGCGGGCGCGGGCGTGACAGGACCGGGCCGGGATCGACCCGGGGCATCGCAACCGCAACGGGCCGCGCCATCGCGCCGATCCGGTCGCTGATATTCGGCAACAGGACCGCCGAAAGACCGGCAGGCGTTGCGACTTGCGGGATGCTCGGCGCGGCACTGCGCGCGAATGGCGTTCGGGGGCTGAGCGGTTGCGGCGCCGGTGCCGGCGGCAGCGGCGTTTGGGGTGCCGCCGCAATCGCGGGCTCGGGCGCGGGCTCGGGTTCGACCGGTTCGATCCTTGCCAAAACCGGGATGGCCGGCATCGTCGCGACGGGGCGCAGCGCCTCTAGACCCGAGGGGACGACCTGTGCCGCGACCGGCGCGGGCGTGCTTGACGTGATGTCGCGGGCCTCCTGCGCCAGTTGCGCGGCCAGCGCCTCCGCCAAGGCAGCAATTTCCACCCATTCCGGGCGCGGATCCGGGCGGGCGGCATCGGGTGGAGGGGCCAGAATTGTGGCGATCACCGGGTCGTCCACAGGGGTCGACGGCTCCACCGCGATGTCCGTTGGGGCGGCAAGCTCAAGCGCCACATCGGGCGGCACTTCGATCACCGCCACGCGGGGCCGGGGCACCGGGCGCGTCTCCGGCAGGGCGGCTTGCGGTGCCTCGCGTGACGGGATCACCGACAACCGCTCCGGCTGCGCGGTGGCGTTGCCGGCCTCCGTCGCGTCCGCCGCCGCCGTCGCCGCTGGCGCAGGTTCCACGAATTCCGGGACGACCCTTGGCACCGTGATCCAACGGCCGGGGCGGTCCCCAACGGCGGTCTGGGCCGCGGCGGGTGCTGCGAAGATGCACAGAAGAAGGGCAAAGCGCACGATCATCGCATCCGCATCCCTTCGGGGTTGAACACGAGTTCCACCTGTTGCCAGCGGCCATAGCTTTCCTCGGGCAGGTCATAACCGTCCCCGGTACAGCGGATGATCGCGCGGCGTGCGGCCTCGTACATCACGTCCGCCGCCGCCTGGGACGGGCCATCATATTCCAGAAGCCGCATCGTGCCGACGATCGGGCGGCCGTCCCGCTCCATATCGAAGGCCACCACCACCGTCGTGCGCAGCGCGTCGGAGGAGGTCGTGCCGACATTCCAGCAATTGCCGACGGCCACGCGGAACCCGTCCTGCACCCCTTGGCTCAACGGCGGGCCGGAGGGGGCGGCGGGCGCGGGCGTCTCGGCCACGGGGGCCTCCACGGCTTCGGCAACCGCGCCGGCAATGGCGGCGGCCAACGGATCTTCCTCTGCCGGGGCCTCTGTGGCGGGCTCCACCGGGGTTTCCACCTCTGCCTGTTCCACCGGCTCCTCGACCGGGGCGGGGCGCGCGGGGCGCGGCGTGGGGCGCACGGAAGCGGTCGGGCCCAAGGGGGCCGCGGCGGGCTCTTCCGCCTCTGTCACGATCTCCGTGGTCGCCTCTTCGGGGGCGGTCTCCGGCGTGTCCTCAACCGGGGTCTCTTCGGAAATTTCCGGGTCGGACGGCTGCTCGAGTACGTCGGGCGCGATTTCCACGTCCGGCTCCGGCAGCGGCGCGGCCACGGGGGCCACGCGCGGGGCGGCCTCCGGCGTGGGCGTCACGGAGACGTCCGCATCGGGCGCGCCGGGCGGCGGGGCCAGGGTGGCCACATCATCCGTCACCACCGTATCGGGCACCGGATCGACGGGCACCGGATCGCTTTCGGGTGGCGGGGCCGCGGTTTCCACCGGCTGCTCGGTGGCGGGCGGCGGTGTCTCTGCCGCCGGAGCTTCGGGCGCGTCGGTGATCTGCGGCAAGTCCGGGGCGACCGGCTGTTCCACAACCGCGGGCTCCGCCGTTCCGGTGGAACTGGTCAGCGCCTCGAAATCCTGCACCGACATCAGGGTCACGCCTGTAACCTCGAACTCCACCTCCGGCGACCGGTCGAACAAAAGCCCGCCAAACGCCACCCAGGCCAGAAGGCCCACATGGATCGCTGAGGAGGCATAGAGAGACCGGCGCATGGACAGATCACTCCCCCGCCCCATCCAGGCGCGGACCACCCGCATCCGTCACCAACCCGATTTCCCGGAACCCCGCCGCATTCAGCGCGCCCATGACTTCCATCACCTGGGCATAGGGAATGCCGCCATCGGCGCGCACGAAGATGCGCGGGCTGTCGCGTTCGGCAGCGATGGCTTGCAGGCGGGGGATGATCTCCGCGCGGGCCACTTCCGTGGTCTGCAACATGACGCGGCCATCGGCGGCCAGCGTGACGGTCAGCGGCTCCTCTTCCTCACTCGGCAGCGCCTCGGCAGAGGTATCGGGCAGGTCAATCGGCACGCCCACGGTCATCAGCGGTGCGGCCACCATGAAGATGATGAGAAGGCACAGCATCACGTCCACAAAAGGCGTGACGTTGATCTCGGAAATCGGCTTCGCGCCACCGCGCCGGCCCCTGCCCCTGCGACGGCGATTGCCGCCCCCTTGTGCGACCGCGGCCCCCATCAGTCCAACTGCCGGCTGAGAAGGGTGGAGAATTCGTCGGCAAAGCTCTCGAACGTGCCGACAACCTCGTCAGCATCGCTGCTGAGCTTGTTGTAGAGAATCACTGCCGGGATGGCCGCCAGAAGGCCAAGGCCCGTGGCCAGAAGCGCCTCCGCGATACCCGGTGCCACAACGGCAAGCGAGGTCTGGCCGGAAATCGCGATCTCCTGGAACGACCGCATGATGCCCCAGACCGTGCCGAAAAGACCCACGAACGGCGCCGTCGCGCCCGTCGTCGCAAGGAAATTCAACCCGTTGGTCAGGCGGGAGCTCTCGCGCGCAATCGCCACGTCCATCGACCGGTCCACACGCTGCTGCACGCCGGGGATCAGCGCCCCGTCATCACGCAGGCTGCGCCGCCACTCGGTCATGCCCGCCACGAACACCCGCTCGGACGCGGAACTGGGCGCGTTGGCCACCTGGTCGTATAATTCATCCAGCGGCTCCCCGGACCAGAAGGCCGCGTCGAAGGCGGCCGCATTGGTCCGCGCACGGCGGAACATGGTGAATTTCGTGAAGGCGATTGCCCAAACCCAGATCGAGGCGACGATCAGCGCGATCATCACCAATTGAACGATCAGGCTTGCACGAAAGAACAGCGCAACGAGGGTAAAGTCCGCCTCCTGCGCCAGAGCGAGCGTCTCGGTTTCCATGTGTCTTTTGCTGTCCTCTACCCGGCCTCAAACCGTATTTCTACGAACGTGCGCGGTTTATGATGCGCCTCATTTGAGTGAGAGTTTATCAGCTTAAAAGGGTTAAAGCGAACACTTCTCTGTCACGGGCTGTCACTTGCCGTGATCGCTGTGACTTTTGCGCGAATATCCGCCGGAAGCCGCGCCGCACGGCCTTGTGAGTTGAGGACGACAACCCTGATCCGCGCATCCATCAGCACTTCGTCGCCCCGCAAGATGCGTTGCGGCATGTCGAAGCTGGCCCCCTTCAAGCGGTCAACGCGGGTCTCGACGATCAATTCGTCGTCGTAACGGGCGGGCTTGAGGTAATCGGCCTCTACCCGGCGCACGGCAAAGACCAGACCCGCCGCCTTCATGTCCAACTGGCTAATGCCCGCGGCGCGCACCATCTCGGAACGTCCACGCTCCAGGTATTTGAGGTAATTTGCGTAGTAGACTATCGCCGCCAGGTCGACGTCCTCGTAATATACGCGCAGGGGCCAGTGATGGATCATGGTGCCTTTGGTCGGGGATAGGGCCACGGGCGTCAAGGTACCTCTGGGAATGCACAAAGCGGGTTAACAGCGGCAAAGCCGCCCCGCATCGACGGGCCTGCCCAGGGCCCGGCGATTTGGCCGATCTTGACACTCCGAAGCGGGGAAGCGCGCTTTTTTGCGTCCATAAATCGCGAAGAAGGACCGTGGCATCGCCGCACCCAGGCCCGTCGATGCGGGTCTCTGCACTTAATGCCCCTGCCCCGCCGCCATCCGCGCGCTCAACCGCAGCGCCATGGACGCATCTTTCGCCGCAACCGGCAAAACCGGATCGTAGGCCGCCCGGATCACATCGGCGATCTCGGGCTTCAGCACCGCCGCGCCGTTCTCCAACACCGCCAGCGGAGAGCTGCCCAGAAACGCTTTGTCCGACCACAACAGGATCGTCTGCACCACCTGGCTCAGGGCAATCGTCTCGGCCGGGGCCTCTGCCATCGCGTCGTCCATGCGCACGAAGACGAACGCGGCCTTGATGCCCCCGTCCGCATCGAACCGGAAGGAGCGATACTGGTTGGCCTCGGCGTCCTGTAGCCGCGCGACCGTCTCGGCCAGGTCAGGAATCAACCGGTCGAGGTTCGGCGTCTGCGTCAACTCCGCCCAATCGCGCAGGAAGAAGATCATCAGGTTCGCGCCCAATTCCGGATCGGTCTCCGCCATCTTGTGATCGGCAAGCGCCACGACCGCCTCGATTGCGCCTTTCAAGATGCTCATCGTGGCATCCTGCACGCCGAAAACGACGGGCACGATCGGTCGCCCCCACCGCGCGAACAAGAAGCTGCCGTCGGCGCGGGTGAAGAGCGCCTCCACCGCCTTTGCGTCGATCATTCCAGCCCCTCGGCCACCAGCGCGCGGAACGCGGGATCATCGCCAAGCCCGAACACCCGGTCCGTTTGGTCGGATGACCGAATGATCGCCGCCACAGCGCCGTCACTCACCCGCACGCCAATCGCCCCCATCTCAAGACCGCAGGCATGGGGTTGGCAGCCTGTCGCGAAAATCCAATCGCCCGCCTGCTCCACCCCCGTGCCGACGCTGAGGCGGGTGGCAAGATCCTGCATGTCCCAGATCTCCATCTCTGCGCCGAAACGCGCCCGCTCGCCCGCGTCTTGCAAGATGGAATAGCCGCTGTCGCCGACCCACCGCGTCACATCCGCCCCGGCCCCCGCGGGCGGGGCGATCGGGTCGAAATGGTGGGTTTCGGAGTAATCGGTGCCGTTCCACCTGACGGTGACCAGCGGCACTTCAATGTCCAGATCGGTGCGGTCGATCTCGATCCATCCCGCGCCCGTGCGAATATCCAGAAGCAGTCCGTCGCAATCCGAGATTTCACGGCTCTGCGCCACGCCGCTTTCGTCAAGCCTCAAGATGTAGAAGCCGCCACCACAGGAATTGCCGCCGTGGTGGTGGCTGGCGAGCACCCAATCATAGGCACCCTCCCCCTGCTCGGCCCATTGCACCCACCACCGCGCATCCTCAGGCAGGGGCAGCTGCGTCCTGTCGTGCCACAGGGTCTGTTGAAACTGCTCGCCGCCCACGCGGATATCGCCATAGCGTGTCTCAAAGACCTCGGCATACAGGAACTCCACCTCCGCATTGCCCGTAGCGGGCACAAGGAAACTGGCAAGGATCAGGGGCAGAAAGCGGGTCAATCGGGCCTCCCTCGTGGGTCTGTGTCCGGTTGCGGATCACTATGGACGGAAAACCGGCTCAGATGAACCCGTCGGCACGCGGCGCGTCGAGGCCCAGATGGCTCCACCCCTTATGGGCCAGCATCCGTCCCCTTGGCGTGCGCGCGATCAAACCCTGTTGCAACAAGAAGGGCTCTATCACCTCTTCCAGAGCATCCCTCGGCTCGGCCAGGGCGGCAGCGATGGTCTCGATCCCCACCGGGCCGCCGTGATAATTCTCCGCAATCAATGTCAGGTAGCGCCGGTCCGCCCCGTCAAGTCCAAGCGCGTCCACCCCCAGCCGCGTCAACGCGCTGTCGGCGATGGCCTGCGTCAGGCGTCCGTCCCCCTCAACGACAGCAAAATCAATGACGCGCCTGAGCAGCCGCCCCGCGATACGCGGGGTGCCGCGCGCGCGCTTGGCGATCTCCGCCGTGCCCGCCGGATCGGCCTCGATCCGCGCCAGCCGCGCGCCGCGCGCGACGATCTGATCCAGTTCCTCGATCGTGTAGAAATTCAGCCGCGTCGGAATGCCGAACCGGTCGCGCAGCGGCGTGGTCAGCAACCCAAGCCGCGTGGTGGCACCGACCAGCGTGAAGGGCTGCAACTCGATCCGCACCGTCCGCGCGGCAGGGCCTTCGCCGATTACGAGGTCCAGCTCGAAATCCTCCAACGCCGGGTAGAGCACTTCCTCAACCGCCGGGTTCAGGCGGTGGATCTCGTCGATGAACAGGACATCCTGCGCCTCCAGGTTGGTCAGGATCGCCGCCAGATCACCCGCCTTGGCCAGGACCGGGCCGGAGGTCATGCGGAAGCCGACGCCAAGCTCCTTCGCCATGATCTGCGCCAGCGTCGTCTTGCCCAGGCCGGGCGGCCCGTGGAACAGCACGTGGTCCATCGCCTCCCCCCTTCGCCGGGCGCTTTCGATGAAGACACGCAGATTGGCCCGCGCCTCCTCCTGCCCCGTGAAATCGTCCAGCGATTGCGGGCGCAGCGCGCGGTCATCCTCCGGCAATCGGTCGGGGCGCAAGGTGGGGTCGGGTTCGCTCATGTCAGCCTGTTATCGCGTAGGGTGCGCGGTTCTGCCAGAGGCGGTTGCGCACGCCGTACCTCACTCCTTGGGGGCCAACAGGCGCAGGGCCGCGCGGATCAACTCCGGCGTGGTCTCCACACCCTCGGCGGCCTGCGCCACGGCCTGCGCGGCATCGGCGGGCGCATAGCCCAGGTTCTGCAAGGCCGACAACGCCTCCGCCTGGGCGCTGGAGGCCGCGGGCTTGGACGCAGCAACGGGCGCATCCACCACCACATCCGCCACATCGCCACCGATGGCCGCGTCAAGCGTTCCGCCCTGTGCCATCGCCGCCGGTGCCTTGCCCTTCAACTCCATCACCACGCGCTGCGCCAGTTTCGGCCCAACCCCCGGCGCCGCCTTGATGGAGGCTGCATCCCCCAGCGTCACCGCGCGCGCGGCCCCCTCCGCCCCCAACGTGCCAAGGATCGCCATCGACGCCTTCGCACCAACGCCCTGGACGGAAATCAGCAAGCGATGCCATTCCCGCTCATAGGGCGTCAGGAACCCGAACAATTGCAGCAGGTCTTCGCGCACCAGCAATTCGGTATAAAGCGACACCGCCTCCCCCGCGCCGGGCAGGGCCGCGAGGGTCCGCTCCGAGCAATGGACGACATATCCGACACCGCCCACGTCGATCAGCGCGTGGTCCGACGCGCGGTAATCCAAACGGCCCGTCAGCTTCCCGATCATCCCGCCGCTCCGATCGCGGCGGCCAACCGGCCGGCACTGGCGGCGTGAAATGAATGGCAGATCGCGATGGCCAATGCGTCGGCGGCATCCGGCCCCGCCGGGGCGCATCCGGGCAATTGCAGGCGCACCATGTGGTCGATCTGGCGCTTGTCCGCATGGCCCACGCCGACCACGGCCTTCTTCACCGCGTTGGGGGCATATTCGCCTACCCGCAAACCGGCCTGCGCGGGGACCAGCATCGCCACACCGCGGGCCTGGCCCAGTTTAAGGGTTCCCGCCCCGTCGCGGTTCACGAATGTCTGCTCGATTGCGGCACTGTCGGGGCGATACTGCGCGACAACCGCGCTCAACTGGACGTGAAGCGACAGAAGCCTGTCCGACAGCTCGGTCCCTTCGCTGCGGCATTGTCCGTTGGCGACGTGACTCAACCGTCCGTTTTCGGCGTCGATCACGCCCCAGCCGAGACACCGAAGCCCGGGATCGATTCCAATGATACGCATCTGTGCCTGCCCTGCCCGTTTTCGGCGTTAAGCAAGCGTTAGCACGAAACGCGAACATCGCAAAGACAATCGCGCGTTTTCGACATTTCGCGATCCACAATCGACACCATCGCAGCCGAGAATTCCAAATGCGTCAAACGCGCGTCCGAAAACGACGCATGGCCGTGATTTTCGCTTGGTAAACAAACCGTTACCGGCGATCGGAGCTATGCAATGCGCACATGAAACCCATGCAAAAATAGCGTCTTGTGCGAGTCGCTTTGCATCCCTAATTGCGCTCTATCAAACAGCGCCGGAACCCTCTGGGCGCATCGAAGAACACTAACCACTTGAAAGGATGAGACCCATGGCCTCCATCACCAATCTGTCCCACGCCTCCAGCCTCTCGGCCACGCGCGCTCTCTCCACTCTCGTGGCCCGCATCGCCGCGTGGAACGACGCCCGCGTGACCCGCAAGGCACTCGGCTCGCTCAGCAACCGGGAACTCGATGACCTCGGTCTGAACCGCGGCGACATCGACGATATCGCAGCCGGTCGCGTGTATCGCTGAACCGGGCGACACATCTGCAAACGACTGAAGCGGCCGGGACGAATCCCGTGCCGCTTTTTTCGTGTCTTAAGCTGATTTTCGGAAAGTGGCGTTTGCGCGGGACATCCCGGACCCGCGCAAACGGTCTGATCGTCAGCCCGCGTCGCCCGCGGCCATTCCGGCCTGGATGAAGGCATAGATCGCGTCGTAACGGTCCACCATCCAGAGCGAGATCGGATCAGGCAGCATGATCTGACCGGCAATCCGCTCGTATCCGGCGCCTTCGATAAGGCTGGTGACTTCCAGCGCGTACAGATCAACGCCCAGGAACCAGATCAGATAAGCCTTCACCAGGACGGCAAGGGTCAGGGCAATCAGCAGACCTTTCAGGGGGAAACCAAACCGCAGCCGGGACGAGGGGCGGCCAATCGCGGTCACGACGCCGTCGGCGTGGACAACGAAACCCATGCCGCCGCGCCGTGTGCGGCGACGACGTTGGATCCGGTTCACACGGTCGTCGAAAGAATTCGTCTTCGTAAACATTGGGCAGCTCATACACTCACTGCCCCCACCGAGGATTTAGATAGCAAGTCTCTGACGAAATTGCGACACATTTTAGGCGAGTTGAGCACGGGCCGCCGCCGCCGATCACCCTTCGTGACGTAGCGTCAAAGTCGTCCAATCCCCGATCTCGGACCGGTCCAGAACGGACAGGCCGTGGGGGGCGTAGGCCGCGATCACGTCCTCGGCCTGCTGGTTGAGGAGACCCGAAAGGATAACGTGCCCGCCCGGTGCCGTATGGGCGGCCATATCCGGGGCCAGCTCCACCAGCGGACCTTTCAAAATATTAGCGAAAACAAGGTCATACGGCGCATTTGCGCGTAGGTCGGGATGGTCGAACCCCGCCGCCTCCACGCAATGGACAAGCGCCCCCACACCGTTCGCGGCGGCGTTCGACCGGGCCACATCCACGGCCACTTCGTCGATGTCCGACGCGATCACGAGGTGCCCCAGAACCTTCGCCGCCGCGATCGCCAGCACCGCCGTTCCGCAGCCGATATCGGCCACCGCGCGCGGCCTTACTCCTGCCGTAAACAGTTTGTCCACGGCTTCGAGACATCCTTTTGTCGTCCCGTGATGCCCGGTTCCGAACGCCATCGCCGCCTCGATCAGAAGTGGAATCGCCCCCTCGGGCACCTTATCCGCGTCGTGGCTGCCATGGAGGAAGAAGCGCCCCGCCGCCACGGGGTGCAGTTCGCGCCGCACATGGGCCACCCAATCCTGGTCCGGCACTTCCGACACCGCAAAGGCCTTCGCCCCATGGGCCGCCGCCAGCAGCCGGAGAGCGATGTCGTCGGGTTCGTCCACGAAATAGCCGCCGACTTCCCACAGGCCCGATCCATCCTCCATCTCGAAGACGCCCACGCCCGTCGGTTCCGGCTCCAACCCCTCCAGCGCCTCTCCCAGTGCCTCGGCGGCCTGCTTGTCTTTCAAGGTGGTCAATGCGGTCCAGGTGGGCATGGCGCTCTCGTCTTTTGCTGTGTTCCGGTCCGGTACGCCACTTGCGCGTCCCTTGCAAACGGGTGCGGGAAAACCTCAGATCGAAATACGCGTGCAAACCGGTTACGGTTTGGCCCAGGCGCTCAAACCGGCACCCTGAAAGGACACGCCCATGCTCAAAGGTCCCCGCGGTCTCATCGTCACCCTTCTTGGCGCGGCGCTCGTTATCGCCGGTGCCATCGTCTTCGGCTTTCAGGGGCAGAAGGGCGATGCCGACATCTCCCGCGCGTTCCTGACCCATATGGCCGCGGGCGAAGTGGCGGAGGCGCACGACCTCCTCCACCCCACAATCTCCGAGCGCCACAGCGCGGGGGAGCTTGCGACCCTTCTGCGTGGAATGGAGCCGTTTACCGAAATCCGCTTCCCCTCGATCAGCTTTTCCACCGTGAACGGGCGGCGGACGACGGAGTTCAATGGCTCCGGCACCACAGCGTCGGGATGCGAAAGCGACCTCGAATTCCACCTCTTGAACGGAGAGATCACGTTCTTCGACATCACGCCGCTCTGCCTTGGCGGCGCGACCGACGCCTGAGCCCGGGGAGCGCGCGCCATGTCGAAAAGTCCCCTCATCCCCATCACCCTCGGCCTGCTCAGCCTGGCGGGTATTGCCTGGCTCTTTTGGAGCATCTTCGCCACCCAGCGTGACGATGTCTCCGTGGCGCGTGCCTTCCTGACCCATGTCGCAGCGGGCGACCATGCGGAGGCGCGGGCGCTGATGTCCCCGGCCCTGGCCGTCCAGCTTCCCACAACGCGGATGGCCGCGGAATTCGGGGATATCGAACCGTGGGACCGGCTGGCTTTCCCACAGCGCAACTCCAACACCTCCAACGGCATCCGCAGGACAGAGATCTACGGCACCGGCCACGCCGTCTCGGGCTGTGAAAGCGATCTGGTGATCGTGCTGATCGACGGTCTGGTGGACGCGTTCAACGTCACGCCGCTCTGCCCCGCCATCGGGGTGGACGCCTGAGCGCGGGCCGCCCTATTCCGCGGGCTGCGCGCTTGCCTCGGCCAAAGTCGTCTCCCGCCCCGGTTGTGGATGGCGCGGCACAAGGCACGACAGGCCCAGCGACACGACCGCCATGCCGGCGGCCAATACGAACACTGTTGTGGGTGAGCTGAGCCACAAGTACCCCAACCCCGCGGGCAAGAAGACCGCCGCGATGTGATTGATCGTGAAGGCCACCGCGGCCGTGGGCGCGATGTCGCCCGGATCGGCGATCTTCTGGAAATAGGTCTTGATGGCCAGCGCCAGCGCGAAAAACAGGTGGTTGGCGATATAGAGCCCGGCGGCCAGCCCCGCGCCCCAGTCGAAGATATACAGCCCGGCATAGAGCACGAAGATCATGCCCAGCCCCGCATATTCCACGATCAGCGCCGCCCGTTCCCCGAAATAGGACACCGCATGGCCCAGGAACGGCGCGATCACCATGTTGGCCAACAACGTCACCATGTAGAGGAGCGTGATGTGATGCACCTCGAACCCGTAGCGTTCCACCATCATGAAGCCCGCGAAAACCACGAAGATCTGCCGCCGTGCGCCGGACATGAACTGCAGCGCGTAGTACAGCCAGTAGCGGCGGCGCAGGACCATCTTCTTGGTCTGCGGGTCGGGGCTTTCGAATTGCGGGTAGATCAGGAAACAGGCCAGTGCGATGGCCGCGGTCGTGCCACCGGCCACCCAGTAGACAAGATCATAGCTCAGGTCGAAGGCCCGCCAGGTCAAGACGATCAGACCGTAGGCCAGTAGGGTCGCGGCGGACCCCACGCTCAACAAATAGCCAAGTGTTTGCGGCGCGCGATCCTTGCGGATCCACTGCAATTGCAGGCTCTGGTTGACCGTCTCGTAATAATGGAACCCGATGGAGCTGAGCAGCGTGATGAACAAGAGCCCGCCTAGCGACGGGAATTGCGCCGTCAACGCCGTCGCCACCCCCAGCAACATCAGAGAGATCAGGCCAAGCACCTGTTCGCGGATGAAAATGATCAGGAAAATCACGCCGATGGCAAAGAAACCGGGGATCTCCCGCACCGTGTGCAGCCACCCGATATCGGACCCGTCAAAGGCCGCAACCTCCACCACGAAATTGTTCAGAAGCGCCGACCACGTGGCGAACGCGACCGGCATCGCAAAGGCCATGACCGCCAGCAAGGCAACCGGCGACCGCCAGAACGGCAAGGCCCGGCCTTCGGCCAAGCTCAACGTGCGGAAAGAGTCACCCAGTGCCATGGTCAAAGCCCATACGCCTTTGGCGATGGCTTGGCGAGGGGGGCACACGCATATCGCCTCTGCACAATCGCACTGACATTGTGTCGGCACGCCTGCACGGCGTAGGGACCAGAACCGCCCGCAGGCCGATGGCGACCTGCGGGCGATCCGCTCATGTCGGCCTGATCCACAAATGTGGAGCGTACTCTGCCCCGCGGACCAAGACCAAATACCTCTATGCCCGCATTTACTGGGCGGTGACGACCTGCATCACAAGTTCGCCGTCCATGCGGATCGGGCCATCTTCCGTGGCGCCCAGCGTGTATTCGAAGATGCCGGTCATGGTGCCGCCTTCTTCGGAATGGACCATCAGCATCAGCATGTCGCCGGGGGCCACGTCTTCCGTCAGGATCGCGGCCACATCCACGTTCTCACCCATGCGCAGCGGCGCGTGGCCCACAACGGGACCGGGCGTCATTTCGGCATCGGTGCGATGCACGACAAGCCAGCCGTTCTCGGCAGCCATTACCATATCGGCACTGACGACGCCGTTTTCGACGGATTGGTCGGACGCCTCGACCATCGGGGTAACGGCATGGCCGTCGGCGAAAGCGGCGGTCGCGGACAGGCTCAGGGCGAGGGCTGCGTAAAGAATTTTCATGTGTCTCTCCAGTCTGGCGCCGGGGGCGTCATGCCCACCGGATCGCCAAAGTCACGAAAGCGACCAACCAAAAGTTTCACCTCTTTTTGGATTCTTTTGTGTGCCCTTGCGCAGCCCGGAACCACCGCCCCGCCATGCCCACGTCGTGACAGGCACGGGCGCAGCGCATCACCCGTGCGCGCGATACAGTGTTTTGGGTCGGCACGCGCCGATCCTGCGGCGACACCTTCAGGCCCCGTATCCAGCCCGGTCGACCACACTCGGGCCGCGTCAATCAGGGTCGCTGCCCACGCCCTCTCTGGGAAATTCCGCCAACCCGTGTGATACTGCGCCCGACATGACCGATACCGCCTCCCTCACCCAGCAATACGACCGCGCCGCGGATCGTTGGGGCGACAAGATGCGCCTTCTTGGCTACGCGGACGCCTATCTCGGGTTTCTGACCGGGGCGGGTTCGCGCGCCGCTCCCTCCGACCGCGTTTGCGACATCGGCTGCGGCACCGGCGCCTTCGCGGAGGCTTGGAGCGCGATTTACGGCCCCGATGCGGACATTACGCTGGTTGAGCCCTCTGCCCCCATGCTCGATCGCGCGCATGCCGCTCTGCTCCGGCGCGGCGGCACTGCGCGCAAGGTTCAGGCCGGGATCGAGGATTTCCTCCCCGATACATTCCCCGACCATCTGCTGCTGGCCCATGTGATCGAGCATGTCCCGGACCCCGGCGCGGCTCTTGCAACGCTGCGCGGTTGGGTCCAGCCCGGCGCAAAGCTCTGGCTGGTGCTCTCCAAGCCCCATTGGTGCAACGCAATCATATGGTTCCAGTGGCGGCATCGCACATTTGACGTGTCGGAGGCCGAGAGCTTGTTGTGCGCGGCCGGGTGGCGGCTGGATGAAACCTATGCTTTTCCGTCCGGCCCACCCTCGCGCACCAGTCGTGGGTTTCTCGCGACTGCAATCTGAGCGACCTGTCAGCGCTTTCTCATTCTTATACTATAACGGTTTTTTCTTTTTTTACCAGATATTTAACCCATCTTATCAAGCGTGATAAGCAGCCCTCTCAGCTCGCCAGGACATTCCGAAACGCCCACGGCTCATCGGGGTCGGTATCCTCCGGGAACATCTCCCACCGGTCTTGCAACGGCGTCCAGTCGGTGTAATGCGCCTCGACCGGGCCAAGGTAAGGCCGCTGCACTTCAAGGCATCGGGCGTGGTCCATCTCGTCGGCCTCCACGATCCCCGCGCCCGGGTTCTCCAGCGCCCAGACCATCCCCGCCAGAACGGCAGAAGTCACCTGAAGCCCGGTCGCGTTCTGGTAAGGTGCCAGATCCCGCGTCTCCGCGTTCGACAGGCGCGATCCGAACCACAGGGCGTTCTTCTCGTGGCCGTAAAGGAGCACCCCCAACTCGTCGATACCCTCAACGATCTCGTCCTCGCTCAGGATGTGATGCTTGGATTGCGTGGTGCCGGAGCCGAACATCTCGTGCAGGCTCAGCACCGCGTCGTCACATGGATGATAGGCGTAATGGCAGGTCGGGCGGTATTCCGGCTCATGCCCCTTCCCCACAGTGTAGTAATCGCTGATCGAAACGGCCTCGTTATGGGTGACAAGGAAGCCGAATTGCGGGCCGGGCGTCGGACACCAGGTATGCACTCGCGTGATCGCACCGGGTCGCTCCATCCAGATCGCGGCCTTGCAGCCCGTCTCCTGCCGATGACCGTTCTCGGGGAACCACGGCTCATGGGTGCCCCAGCCAAGCTCCGCCGGCTGGAAGCCTTCGGCGATGAACCCCTCCACCGACCACGTGTTCACGAAGACATTGCGCGGGCGCGGCACGGCGCGCGCCTGGGTATCCCTTTCGGCGATATGGATGCCTTTGACGCCCAGATCTCGCATCAGCGCGGCCCAATCCTCCCGACGCTCCGGCGCGGCATCGTCCCGACCCAGATCCGCAGCCAGGGTCAGCAACCCTTCTTTCACGAACCAACTGACCATACCGGGATTGGCCCCGCAGCACGACACGGCCGTCGTCCCGCCGGGATTGGCCGCCTTCTCGTCCCGCACCCGTTGGCGCAGGGCGTAATTGGTGCGCGCCGCGTTGTCGTCCGTCCCGAAATAATACCCCGCCCAGGGCTCCACCACCGTGTCGATATAGGGGACGTCGATCTCGCGGCAGAACTTCATCAGGTCAAGGGAATCCGTGTCCACGGACAGGTTCACGCAAAACCCCTTGCCGGGTTCCAGCAGCCCGCCCAGAACGTCCCGATATGTCTCGGGCGTCAGCGCGGTATCGACGAAATTCAACCGGTGCTGGCGCAGGAAATTGTGCTGACGCGCATCCGGTTCGATCACGGTAAAGCGGTCGGCATCGTATTCGAAATGCCGCTCGATCAGGGGCCACGTCCCTTTGCCGATGGAGCCGAAGCCGATCATCACGATCGGGCCATCGATCTTGGCGTAAACCGGATATGCGTCGGCCATGGAACCCTCCCCCTGTCGATACCGGCGCCCTGATACGGTCTGTTTGGGAAAATGCAAAGGGCAAGATCGCCGTGGTCCGGGCACGCACGAAAGGGTCGGCTTTGCCGCCCGGCGCGCTATGTCGTGCAATGCCCGGGCTTGGGATCACCCGCGCCCGCGGCAGAATTGGGAGGAAAATTCATGTCACTCAAACACCTTGCCGCCGCTGCGCTGATCGCTGCCCCGACCCTTGGATGGGCGCAAGATACCCCGTCACCCGACGGCGCGATGGTCTATTTCGTGAACCTTGAGGACGGGGATACCGTCACCGCGCCCGTGACGATCATCTTCGGGCTCAGCGGGATGGGCGTGGCCCCGGCCGGCACTGAGCGGGAGAATACCGGCCATCACCACCTGCTGCTGAACCGCCCGCCCCTGGGCGAGGGGGAGGAAGGCGCGGAGGAATTGACTTACGGCATCCCTGCCGATGACAATCACATGCATTTCGGCGGCGGGCAGACGCAAGTGACCCTTGACCTGCCACCGGGCGACCACACGCTGCAGCTGGTCATGGGGGATCTGAACCACGTGCCGCATGTCCCGCCCGTCGCCTCGGACGTGATCACGGTGACTGTGGAGTAGACCCCCGCGCGACCGGCCCCGGTTTTCGTTTGCGCGCCCGCCCGCGTGGACGCTAGCCTTGGCCGTCAGGATCGGGATCGCCCCATGTCGAACGGAAAGCTGAAAGGCTGGAACCACACGCCGGATGTCCCGCTTCGCGTGTCGCCGCTGTTCCGATGGCCGCTCAGGCCGCTGGAAATCGTGCAATGGTTCTGGAATTCCTGGTTCCTGATATCCGAGCGGCTGATCCTGGTGGGGGTCGCGATCATCTCCTGGACGTTGCTGCAACCGCCGCTGGAGGCGATGCAGACCCTGTCGCCCGGCCCGGTGCTTGCGATCTATGCGCGCAACCTGATCCTGATGACATTGGTCGCGGGGGCTCTGCACCTGTGGTTCTACACCTACACGAAGCAGGGCCAGCGCCTGAAATTCGACCCGCGCCCGCTGATGGTGAACGGGCGGCAATTCACCTTAGGCGGTCAGGTCCGGGACAACATGTTCTGGTCGCTCGCCTCCGGCGTGACAGTCTGGACCGCCTACGAAATTCTGATGCTGTGGGCGATGGCCAATGGATATGCGCCGATGCTGACCTGGGCCATGAACCCCGTCTGGTTCATCGCGCTGTTCTTCCTCATCCCGATCTGGGAGAGCTTCTATTTCTACTGGATTCACCGCGCCCTGCACATTCCGTGGCTCTACCGCCATGTCCACGCGCTGCACCATCGCAACATCAATGTCGGGCCATGGTCCGGCCTGTCGATGCATCCGATCGAACACGTCATCTTTCTCGGCTCGGTGCTGATCCATTTCGTCGTGGCCGCGCACCCGGTCCACATCCTGTTTCACCTGCAATACTTCGCGTTGACCGCCGCCACGACCCATACCGGGTTCGAGGGCATGGTGATCCGCGACAGGAACCGCCTGAAGCTGGGGACCTTCCACCACCAGATGCATCACCGCTAATTCGAGTGCAATTACGGCAGTCTGGAAATTCCGTGGGACAAGCTGTTCGGATCGTTCCACGACGGCACGCAGGCAGCGCAGGACCGGATTACCGAGCGGCGCAAACGGATGCATGGGCGTTAGGGGAAGGTAGGGAATCCACGCGCCCCGGCGGCCTTGCCAGATCGCAACCGCCCAAGGCATCCTGCGCGTACATTATTTTGCGAGATACCCATGCGCGCCCTTTTTTCGTCCACCGCTTTTTTTGTGATGACGGCAACCTTTGCCGCGGCCGACCCGGTCGAGACCTGCCTTTACGGGGAAGGGGATTGGGCCGCGACCCTGTCGGCCTGCAACACGGCGCTGGCCGCAACCGATGATCCGGTCGAACAGGGGCGGTTCATCCTGCACCGTGGCATCGCCCACGAATTTCTGGGCGACATGGACGCGGCATTTCTCGACCAGATCCTCGTCGGGGAATACCGCCCCGATTGGTTCCGCGGTTACGCAAATGCTTCCTCCCTCGCGGCTGAAATGGGCGACGCCGAGGGCCAGATGCGGTGGGCGCAGGCCGCCATTGATGCGGAACCCGACAATCCGCGCGCCTATCTTGAATTGCTGATCGCGCGGACCGACGGCGACGATCCCGAAAGCTGCGGCGCGGTGGCCGACCAGATCATCGACAGGCTTGGGCCTTCGGTCGACTGGGCCTTCGACCCAAGCGCCGATCCGTATCTCCTCGGCAACCTCGGGTATTGCCTGCATTGGGCAGAGCGCCACGAAGAGGCGATGCAGGCCTACAATGCCGCCGATTATGTGGGCCTGTCAGAGGAATGGTTCTACAGCGACGTGGCGCGGTTGGCGTTCTATTCGCTGGAACAAGATGACCGCGCCGTGGAGGCAGCGACCCAAGCTCTGGCCTTTGACGATCCACATATCGACGACGTCTACGTCCTCGTGCAGGCAAATATCTACCTTGAGCAATTCGATGCCGCCCGCGCGGCGGAGCAGGAATACAGCGCCGTCATCGACCAATGGGACCACCTCTACAACATTCGTAATGACCTGGCCTGGCACCTGTACCTGAGGGGCGAGTTGGAGGCGGCATCCGACATCATTGATCGGTGGTACGCGATGTTCGACCCGCAAGACACTTCGCCGAACGACAACGTTGCAGGCTCCCTCGATACGCTGGCCCATATCCGCGCCGCTGCGGGGGATGCGGAGGGCGCGTTGGAGGCATTTGCCGGCGCGCTGGCCCGCGACACCGAGGAGTACGCACAATTGCGGCGCGACACGTATCGCAGGGAGATGGAGGCGCTTGGCCTGACCGTCCCCGAAGGCGAAGACGGGCTGATGGCCGGACTGGCCGAATGCGTGGCGATGGGCGCGGCCTGCCGATTGCTGTTTGACGACGACAGCGCCGTCATCGACCTGCAAGACTGACCCAAACGAAAAAGGCCGCCCGGATGAGGGGCGGCCTTTCGATGTCTTCGCTCAGAACCAGCTTAGTTCTGGGCGTAGTATTCGATCACGAGGTTCGGTTCCATCATCACCGGATAGGGCACATCGCCCAGGCCGGGGGTGCGCACGAAGGTGGCGGTCATCTTGGAATGGTCGGCCTCGATGTAATCGGGCACGTCACGCTCGGCCAATTGCACGGCTTCCAGCACGATGGCCAATTGCTTGGACTTCTCCCGAACCTCAACGACATCGCCTTCCTTCACGCGGTAGGAGGGGATGTTGACGCGCTGGCCGTTCACCAGGACATGGCCGTGGTTCACGAACTGGCGGGCGGCGAAGACGGTCGGCACGAACTTGGCGCGGTAGACGACGGCGTCCAGGCGGCGCTCCAGCAAGCCGATCAGGTTCTCACCGGTGTCACCTTTGACACGGGCCGCTTCGATGTAGATGCGCTTGAATTGCTTCTCGGTCAGGTCGCCGTAATAACCCTTGAGCTTTTGCTTGGCGCGCAGCTGCAGGCCGAAATCGGACATCTTGCCCTTGCGGCGCTGGCCATGCTGACCGGGGCCGTATTCGCGGCGATTGACGGGGGATTTCGGGCGGCCCCAGATGTTTTCGCCCATCCGGCGGTCGATTTTGTACTTGGCAGACGTGCGTTTGGTCACGGCTGATCTCCTTCAGGTTCGAAACCGCTCCTCAAGCCGGTGGCTTGCCTCGCGGTTGTTGTGAAGGGCGTTGTCCTCTTCCCGGATTTGGCCGGGATGACAGGGTTCCTCTTGCGAGGGCCACCAACACCAATGAAAAACCCCGGCCTTACGACCGGGATCTGGCGGGCTTTTAGGCCCGGTTCAGGGGGGTGTCAATGCGCCCGTCAATGGGCGCGGGCGGCCAGCGGTTTGGTGGGGGCGCCGTCGATCAGGATCGCGGCCTCTGCGCGGGTCAGCATCCGGCGCACCGGCGCGCCGTAGGCGTGCGGATTGGCGGCCAGTTCGGGGCGCATCTCCAGCAGGCTCTCGCGTTGCAGGTTGTTGAGGTGCTCCAACCCCATGAAGCCGGGGTGAAACGTCTCCACCTCCAGCCCGTTGGCCCAGACGACCTCGTGTCGGTCCAGCATCAGGTGAATGTAAAACGTCTCGCGCAGGGAATGGTCGACGGTGATGCGGCTGTCGCCCACCAGATCGGCGGCGCGGACCAGCACTTCGGCCTCCCCCCACAATTCCTGCGCAGCGCGGCCGGTCACCAGGATGCGGTGCTCGGGGCTGACGATCAGATCCTCGTCCGGGCGCTCGACCCCCAGCGCCCCCGCCCGCATACGGATCGGACGTTGGTCCGGCATCGCGAACAGGCGCGCGCCCGACATACGGCGGTGGCCTGACCACAGAACCTCTTGCGGGCCGTTGTCGCGGGTCAGCACACGGTCGCCGGTGCCCAATTCCTCGATCGCCTTGTCGCCGTCTTCGGTGCGGATGCGGGTGCCGGGCGTGAAGCAGATCACCGTCGGCTCCTCGCTTGGCGTCGGCTTCAGGGTTTCCTCGTTGCGATGCACGATCATCAATTCCCGCCCCGATGGCGGCGGATCGCCCGCGAACAGCAATAGCGGCGGCGTGCAGTCTTCCAGCAAGATCGGGACAATCGTGTAGAATTTCGCGCCGTCGCTAACGATGAATGCGCCGCGGAACAGGGGATCGGCATCCGCGGCGGCAAATTCGGCGGGGCCCGGCGCGGAGTGCTGCAACAGCTTGCGCACCACGCGCGCCGCACGGGCGCGAAGCTCATCCTGGTCCCGGCTGACCGTCAGGAGGAGGGCGGCGGGATCCCCTTCCAGTGGAAGAAGCTTGCCATGCCAGCTCCAGCTCATCCCTTCGGCCAGTTCTTGTTGTGGTTCTGCCGGAAATCCCTCAATGCAGGTTTGCGCCCATACGATCACGAACGCGCCCCGAAAGCTCGTACCCATCATGCCCCGCCTCGTCAGTTTCGACGTAGACCGGTGGTTGATCCCCGGCCTTTGTCAGGACGCTAGCAGAGGTGATTCGCCGTGGGAAGCCTCCCGATTCGCTTTTCCGAATCGGTGAGTCGAATTTGTCAGAACCGCAAGACGAGGGAGAGCGATCCGACCAGTTGCCCTTCCTCCTGCCCGACGAATTCTTCCGACAGATAGGTGACGCCGTAAAAGAAATCGGCCGGCCCGATCCCGTAATTCACGCCGCCCCGCAGGCGATAGCGCATATCCTCGTGCTCCGGCCCGTTGGACGGCAAAAGAACCGAGTCCCAGACGTATCCCACATCCGCCCCGGCGGAGAAGCTGAAGCCTCCACCGCCATCGCCCGGCAGCGCGAGGATGCGTTGCCCGGTGATCGGGTCGCGGATCAACAATGCCTCGGGATCGAAGTTTCCGAACCGAAGGTCGACCCCAACACGCGCCAGGGTCTCAACGCCCGCCTGCACTTCCGCGAAGGGGCGCACGGCGGTGTTGCCAAGTGCAAAGGTCCGCCCGCCTTCCACCGTCCCATTGAGGTAGTAGCCGTCGTCGATCATGAAATTCGACAAATCCACGTCCGAGCCGCCGAAGGTCCGGTGGATGCCGTCATGCAGGTCCATCAGGCCGGTCTGGTCGCCCGTCATCACCAGGTCCGCGCCCGCCGCCACTTCCAACCCGCGATAGTCGAAATGCGTCGATGCCCCGAAATAGAGCGCCGGGGCATACCGCCGGTCGCCCGGTGCGGGGGCGGCAAGGTTGTCGGGCGCAATGATTTCCCCGCGGAAGCGCAACTCGACAAGCGCAAAGGGATCACTCGGCAAGGCGCCGTCCCAGTCCTGGCCGAAGAACCCGCTGACCTGGTAGGCGCCCGTCCGCCAGCGGTCGAAGCGGTCGCCGATGGGCATGCCGAACCAGTCGTTGGTGAAGACTTGCGTGAAGCCCTGACGCTCGAACGCGGCGCTGTCCTGCGCGAAAGCGGGTGCGCCCAAAGCGGTCGCGACAAGGGCCAGCGCCCGGAGGGTTTGTTGTGTCATGGCTGCCTGCTCAACGTGTGTTTTCCGGTCTGATGCCGGTGATTTGTGGCGAAATTAGCACCAAACGGCGATTTGGGTCGGGGAATTCGGAGTTTCGGCCCGTTTCGCGCACCAAGTGAGGCAGGACCGCGACACCTATTGTGGTCCTCGTCAGGACGTAGAGGAGGGAAATCGCTCGTCGAACAGGTCGCCCAAAGCAGCCTCTTCGCGTGGCAATCGCTTCGGCAGGCGCGCCCAGAAGCCGCACCGCCAGACAAACTTGCCCGACGGCGTGAAGATCAGATGATCTTCCACCCACCGGTACATCCGCCTACCCGCACTTCGAATGCCCGCACGACCCGCAGGTCAGGCAGCCTTCGACCATCCGCAGATCGTATTGCCCGCAGGACGGGCAGGCCGGGCCGGGGCGATTGCCGATATTGACGACCTGGGCATGGGGATCGGCCTTCAGACCCATTCCTTCGCCCGCCAAAAAACCCGTGGCGATCATGTGCTTTTCGATCACGCCACCGATCGCGGCCAGGATCGAGGGGACGTATTTGCCCTGCATCCATGCCCCGCCGCGCGGGTCGAAGACGGCCTTCAGCTCCTCTACCACGAAACTCACATCGCCACCCCGCCGGAACACGGCGGAAATCATCCGGGTGAGTGCGACGGTCCAGGCGAAATGCTCCATGTTCTTGGAGTTTATGAACACCTCGAAAGGGCGGCGGTGGCCGTTCAGGACGATGTCGTTGATCGTGATGTAGAGCGCATGTTCGCTGTCGGGCCATTTGACCTTGTAGGTGTTGCCCTCCAGCTCTGACGGGCGGTCCAGCGGATCGGACATGTAGACGACTTCGCCACCAGCGGCCTCAACCGCTTCCTGCGCGCGCGGCTTTTCTTCCGCTTCCGACACGGCCAAAACCGACCCCGTTATGTCGTTGGGCCGGTACGTGGTGCAGCCTTTGCAGCCGGTGGCATAGGCCTCCGCGTAGACGTCCTTGAACGCCTCGAAGCTGATATCGGCAGGCACGTTTATGGTTTTGGAGATGCTGGAGTCGATCCAAGGCTGTGCGGCGGCCTGCATGCGCACGTGATCGAGCGGGGCCAAGGTCTGCGCGTTAACGAAATGGTCGGGCAATTCTACGTCACCCTTTATCTCGCGCCATTTTGCGACCGCGAAATCGACCACTTCTTCCTCGGTGCGGGTGCCATCGGGTTGCAGGACCTTGCGGGTATAGGCATTGGCGAAGATCGGCTCGATCCCCGAGGAGACATTGCCTGCGAAAAGCGAAATCGTGCCGGTGGGCGCGATCGACGTCAAAAGCGCATTTCGCAGGCCGTGTTTGGCAATCAGCGCCTGCACATCTGCATCCAGCCGCTGCACCATGGGCGTCTTGGCATATTCCGCCGCATCGAAAAGGGGGAACGCGCCTTTCTCAGCCGCGATTTCAGCCGATGCCCGGTAGGACGCATTGGCGATCAGCGCCATCCAGTCGCCTGTCTTGGCCGCCGCCTCCTCCGACCCATAGCGCAATCCGCACATCGCCAGCGCGTCCGCCAGCCCCGTCACGCCAAGGCCGATGCGCCGCTTCGCCTGCGCCTCCTGCCGCTGCGCCTCCAACGGAAAGCGGGAGGCATCGACGACATTGTCCATCATGCGGATCGCGGTGCCCACGATGTCGTTCAGCGCGGTGGTGGAGATCCGGGCCGCGTCGTCAAACGGATGCTCCACCAGTTGCGCCAGATTGACCGAACCGAGCAGGCAGGCCCCATAAGGCGGCAGCGGTTGTTCCCCGCACGGGTTGGTGGCGCAGATCGTCTCGGCGTAATTGAGGTTGTTCTCGGCATTGATGCGGTCGATGAAAATCACCCCCGGCTCCGCGTAATCGTAGGTGGCCCGCATGATGCGGTTCCACAAATCACGGGCCTGCACGGTGCGGAAAACCTTGTCGCCAAAGACCAGATCCCACGGGCCGTCCGACTCCACCGCTTCCATGAACGGGTCGGTGGCCAAGACGCTCATGTTGAACATCCGCAGGCGGGCCGGGTCCTGCTTGGCGGCGATGAAATCCTCGATATCCGGGTGATCGCAGCGCATTGTGGCCATCATCGCGCCGCGCCGCGATCCGGCCGACATGATCGTGCGGCACATCGCGTCCCACACATCCATGAAGCTGAGCGGCCCGGACGCATCCGCCGCCACGCCGCTGACCGCCGCACCCTTCGGCCGGATAGTGGAGAAGTCATAGCCGATCCCACCGCCCTGCTGCATCGTCAGCGCGGCTTCTTTCAGCATGTCGAAAATGCCGCCCATGCTGTCCGGTACGGTGCCCATGACGAAGCAATTGAAGAGCGTCACGCTGCGCCCGGTCCCCGCGCCGGCCACGATGCGGCCTGCGGGGAGGTATTTGAAATCCTCAAGCGCGGTGTAGAAGCGCTCCTCATAGGTCTCCGGCTCCGCCTCAACCTCAGCCAAAGCGCGGGCGATGCGCCGCCACGTATCCTCGACCGAGCCGTCGATGGGTGTGCCGTCCGCGTCTTTCAGGCGGTATTTCATGTCCCAGATCTGCTCGGCGATGGGGGCGGCGAAGCGGGTCACTGGCACTACTCCTTGGTGGGGCTCTGCGGGATTCTACAAGGTAGGGTATATGGCACAAATGTCGCCCCTAGACCAGCTTTCGCGGACGAATCGTGCCGCAATGGCATGACACGGGAGGACATTCACCATGACCAAGCACACGGATTTCCTGAAACGGGGCTACGCGGTTCTGGCGGGGCGCATCGACGACACCGACCTTGCCGCGCTGCGCCACGCCGCCGATACCTTGATCGCGGAACCCGCCGCGACCGATGGCGGAAACCACGACATCAACCGGGGCGCTGACCGGCAATTCCTCCACAAGCGGCATGAGGATTTCCCCGACGTCGCCCGCTTCCTGTTCTCCGACCGGATGCGTGCCGTCACCGGGATCGTGCTGAAGGACCCGCACCTGTTCAACGAGCAATTCGTGGTCAAGGGCCCGCGCACCGGGGCCAGCTTCGCGTGGCATCAGGATGGCGCCTACGTCCCGTTCGACCATACACCCTATCTATCGGTCTGGATCGCGCTGGACGATACGACACTCGATAACGGCGCGCTGAGCTGCCTGCCCCGCGACCTGACCACGCAGGCCCATATCGACCCGCATCGCTGGGACGATGTCGGCAAGGAAAAGGTCGGCTATGACGGCCCGGATCGGGGGGAGGCCCTGCCCTGCCCCGCCGGAACCATGGTGATCTTCTCGTCGCTGACCCTGCACCGATCCGGCGCGAACATCACCGACAGGCCGCGCCGCGCCTATCTGGCGCAATATTCCGACGGGTCGATCCTTGATCCATCCACAGGAAATCCGCGCAATTTCGCCAAACCTCTGTCCTGACGCTTGCCGCCACCCACCAGGATGTTAGGTTGAGCGACACATCATCTTGGGGGATGAAGGGTGGCCGCCACAATACATATTCTGAAGCTCTGCGTCGGCGCGGAGAAGGTGGAAGATCTGCTGGCGTGGCAAGCGACGGCGCGGGCCAAGGGTCCGGACGGCCTGCCGCGGCACGTCACACGCATGTGGCCCAAGCGCGCCGATGAGATTGCGGGGGAAGGTTCGCTTTACTGGGTATTCAAGGGGCTGATCCTCTGCCGCCAGCCGATCATCCGCTTCGATCCGGTGGATCGGGGCGATGGCATCAACCGCTGCGGCATCGTTCTTGATCCCAACGTGACGCGCGTGGCCGCCACGCCCAAGCGCCCCTTCCAGGGCTGGCGCTATCTGCAAGCGGGCGGTGCGCCCCGTGACTTGCGTCAGGGGCAGAAGGCCGACGCCCCCCTGCCCCCGCAACTGGAAAGCGCTCTGGCCGAAATCGGCGTCCTCTGAGCATTGCACACGAAAAAGCCGGGCGCCTTGATCGGCCCCGGCTTTTCCCTTTTTTCAAGCGATCAGAACGAGTTCAGCACAGCACCAAGGGCCGAGCGGTAATCGCCATGGGCCGTGCGCGTGTTGGAGTTCAGCGGCGCGGAGGAGCCGTTGCCGATGGGGATCGTCAAGCCGACTGCGAACCGGTCGATGTCGGGGTCCACACCCGCGATCGGACCCAGATCCAGAGATGTGCGGGAGTATTCCGCGCTCAGGACAATTGGCATCGAACCGCTTTGCGACAGGTCGTAGGACGCGCCGAGGGTCAGGCCGGTCGACGTGATGTCTTGCGGGGAAAGCGCCCCCAGGTCCAACGTGGCCCCGCCGACGGCGCCGTAGATGTCAAACCCATTGCCGAGGTCATAGGACGCCCCGATCGAATAGGCCGTCGCATGCAGATCAACGGTCGCCACGGAGATATCGGTGCGCAGAACCGCGCCGTAAATCTCAAGTTCCGGCATCACCTGGTAGGCGCCGGACACGCCGTAATCCACGACATCGAGGTTGAGGCCCGCAAGAAGCGGCGAGTCCCCCAGATCCGTGGTGCCATAGAACGCCTCCACATGGCCTTGGCCAAAATCGTAGCCGCCGAACACACCGTAGCTGTTTGCGTCGATGCCGAACGTGATCGGGGCCAGCAGGGCCAGATCCAGATCGTTCATGTGGTAATACGCACCGACATAAGCGCCGTTGGAGAAGCTGTATTGCGGCTCCACTTCCAGCGAGATCAGGTCGATGTTCAGGTCCGTGCCAAGGCCGCCGATCTCCAGATCGCCGGAGGAGAAGCCGAAGCCAAGCCCGACGGAGAATTCCTCGCTGAACGAGAGGTCGCCGTCAAAATCAATGGAATAGCCGTTGAGGTTCAAATCCGTGCCGCCGATGGAGGAGGAGTTGAACGCGTAACCCAGCGTGACCGCGCCATCGAATTCGACGCCTTGGGCCGACACAAGGGTAGGGAGCGCAACAAGCGCACCCGCCAGGAGGGCAGGTTTCATCATGGTAAATGTCCTTCAAAAAAAGGTGTTCTTCGAAAAAGTGGAACCGGCGAAAAAACTGCCGATGGGTCGTCTTCAATAGGATTAAGATAAGTTAACGAAGCCGTGATCCGCAACCGGCGGGAAACCTGACCCAGTGGGTGGGTGGAATTCCGCGCGCTGTTGTATCCGCGCCACGAATGCGCGCCGCTCAGCTTTCGGAGTCGAGCCCCATCCGATCCATCAGCGTCCGAAGGGCTGCACGATCCTCGGGGTGCCAATCGGCACGGCGGGCGCGGAACAACGTGGCCTCCGACCGGTGGATCAACCCATCGCTGAGGATGGAGAGGTGATTGGCGCGCAGCGTCTCTCCGGTGGAGGTGATGTCGGCAATCGCTTCCGCCGTCCCGTGGGCGACCGTGCCTTCCGTCGCGCCCTGGCTGTCAACCAGCCGGTAATCGGCGACACCCGCATCGCGCAGGAAATCGCGGACAAGGCGGTGATACTTGGTGGCGATCCGCAAGCGGTGGCCGTGCGCCGCGCGGAAATCGGCGGCGACCGCGTCCAGATCGTCGATGGTCGTGACATCGACCCACCATGCGGGCACGGCAATGACCAGATCGGCGTGCCCGAACCCCATTTCGGCGAGAATCTCCACCGCCTGATCCCAGGCCGGGATGCGTTCCTGAACAAGGTCGCTGCCCGTGACACCCAGATGAATGCGCCCGGCGGCCAGTTCGCGCGGGATTTCTCCCGCCGCCATCAGACGCAAGTCCACCGGCAGGTCCGCGACTTCGGCGCCGTAATCCCGGTCCGACCCGGTGCGGCGCATCTCCACCCCGCGCGCGGCGAACCATTGGAAGGTCTTTTCCATCAACCGGCCCTTGGACGGGACGCCAAGCGTTATCATGCCTGTGCCTCCCGCAAGCGGACGATCAGTTCGGGGCGAATGACGCCGCCGACCGCCGGGATCTCGCGCCCGCCGCCCAAGTGACGGGTAAGTGCGTCGTAGCGCCCGCCAGTGGCCAGCGGCAGGCCGGGGCCGTGGGGCAAGAAACCGAAGACGAAGCCGTCGTAGTATTCCATCTGCGTGCGTCCGAATGAGGCCTCGAACGGCACGTCATCAAGCGGCACGCCAGCCGAGCCAAGCGCCCCGACCCTCGTCTCGAATTGCTCCACCGCCGGGCGCAGGCCGGGCAGGTCCACCACGAAATTGCGCAAGGCATCGCTGGCCTCGCTTAGCGGCAGCTTCAGCGCCAGAAGCGCCGTCAGCACCTCCGCCTCCGCCGCCGAGATGGCCGGGGCCGCGTCCTCCGCCTCCAACCGCGCAAGGCGGGCGGTGATCTCGTCGGTGGTGCGCAGGCCGATGGGCGGGCCGGCCGCCGCGATCATCGCGGCCAGCCCTTTCTCGCGGGCATTGTCCAAAAGCGCAGCGCGCCCCTTGGGTGGCTTCGCACGGCCCGTAAACCGGTCCAGAAGCGCGCGGAACCGGCGCGGCCGCCAGACGTGACGGCGGAGCGCGGCCTTACGGGCATCGGTCGTATCCAACGCCGCAATCGCCGCCAGCAGAACGCCGATATCGCCCGTCACCGCGCGCACCGGCAAATCGCCCATGGCGCGCTGGATCAGGGCAAACACTTCCGCATCGGCCTCCATCGGGGCGGCGCGGTCGAAGACTTCATAGCCGACTTGCAGGTATTCCGTGGGCCGCCCGCTGCCCGCGCTTTGCATCCGGAACACATCACCCAGATAGGTATAACGCGCCGGTTCCGCGCCTTCGGCCATATGCATCTCCACAACCGGCACGGTAAAATCCGGGCGCAGCATCATTTCCCCGCGATCCGTGTCGTGGGTGGTGAAGGCACGCGCGCGGATATCCTCGCCGTAGAGGTCCAGCAACGTATCGGCGCGCACCAGAACGGGCGCATCGACCGGCAGCGCGCCCGCATCCGTGAACATGGCCTGAAGCGCCTCCGCCTCGGCCCGTATGGCGGCTTTGCTGCTCACTGGTGGCGGGCGATGATGGCTTGAACCTCGCGCACGAGGTCCGCGACCGGCACTTCGGTCTGGGCGGGCTGGGATTTCCATTCCTCCAGCGTGGCGTCCTCTGCCAGCTTCGCGCCCAGGATCAGGTCCTTGAGCTGCACGACACCCCGCTCTGCCTCGTCCGAGCCTTGGATGATTGCTACGGGGCTGCGGCGTTTATCGGCGTATTTCAACTGGTTGCCGAAATTCTTCGGGTTGCCGAGGTAGACCTCTGCCCGAATGCCCGCATTGCGCAGGGTTGCGACCATGGACTGATAGTCGGCCATCCGGTCACGATCCATCACGGTGACGATCACGGGGCCCGCATCGTCTCCGGGAAGTTTGTCTGTGGCGCGCAGGGCCGCCAGAAGGCGGTCAACCCCGATGGAGACGCCGGTGGCGGGCACTTCCTGCCCGGTGAACCGCTTGACCAGATCGTCATACCGCCCACCGCCCGCGACGGAGCCGAACTGGACCGTCTGGCCCTTCTCGTTCTGCACGTCGAAGGTCAGCTCCGCCTCGTAGACCGGGCCGGTGTAATAGCCGAGCCCACGCACGACCGAGGGGTCGACCAAAATGCGATCACTGAAATAGCCTTGCGCAAAAAGAAGTTTGGCTATCGCCTCCAATTCCGCGACGCCCTCTAAGCCAATAGTCGAATCCCCAACGAGACCGTTTAAGGTTTGAATTGCGGAGTAGTTGGGGTTCTGGCCACTGAACGTATCGACCGCAACATTATCGGTCACGACTTGCTCGTGCTGCAGCTTGTGCACTGCTTGATGGTTCTCGAATTGAGCGATGCCAACTCTAAGGAACGAGATGATTACGTCAGCTTGCGCTTCAGAGAGCCCCGCACCCTTCGTGAAATCCCCGCTCTCATCCTTGCGCCCTTCTCCAAGAAGATCTCGCACGCCCTGCTCGCCCAACCGGTCCAGCTTATCAATCGCGCGCAGGACAACCCCGCGCTCGGCTTCCTTGTCGTCGCCCGCCAGCCCCGCGACCTCCATCACGCCGTTCAGCACCTTGCGGTTGTTCACCCGGATCACGTAATCGCCGCGCTCGATCCCAACGGCCTCCAGGCAATCGGACAGCATCGCGCAGATCTCTGCATCGGCGGCCACAGACCCCGACCCGACCGTATCGGCGTCGCATTGATAGAACTGCCGGAACCGCCCCGGCCCTGGCTTCTCGTTCCGCCAGACCGGCCCCATCGTGTAGCGGCGGTAGGGCGACGGCAGGTCGTTGCGGAATTGCGCGGCCACGCGGGCCAGCGGTGCCGTCATGTCATAGCGAAGTGCCAGCCATTTATCATCCTCCTCGAACGCGAAGACGCCTTCATTGGGGCGATCCACATCGGGCAGGAACTTGCCAAGCGCCTCCACCGTCTCCACCGCGCTCGTCTCCAGCGGGTCGAAGCCATAGCGGTGATAGACCTCCGCGATCTTGCGCAGCATCTCGGTGCGCTGTGTCACGTCCGCGCCGAAATAATCGCGGAACCCTTTCGGCGTTTCGGCCTTGGGGCGGGGCTGTTTTTTCTGCTTTGCCATGGGCGGACGGGCCTTAAATTCTGGTCGCGCCTGCCTTAGCTTGCCACGCACCAAGGGGCAAGGAGCGTGGGCCATGGCCGATGAGCGATTGGAAGAGCAGCTGGCGCATCTGACCCGCGCCGTCGATGACCTGTCGGAGGTTGTGGCCCGGCAGGACGCAGAGATCGCGGTCCTGACCCGGCGGGTTGAGATGCTGATGCAGCGCGAGGCGGAGCGGGAGGTGGATGCCAGCGGGACCCTGCCGCTGGCCGATCAGAAACCACCGCACTGGTAGAGGCCACACTTCAGGCTGCGAGCGGGCGCTGCGTGCTGGGTGGCCGGGGCCGTGACCGCATCAAGATGAATACCATCAGCGCCACGTTCACGGCGTTGAAAGCGATCCCGTTGAGGAACGCCATCTGGTAGGAGCCGGTCAGGTCGTAGATCAGCCCCGACAACCAGCCACCGATGGCCATGCCGAAGATCGTCGACATCATCACAAGGCCGACGCGTGCGCCTGCCTCCCGCGCCGGAAGGTATTCGCGCACGATCACCGCATAGGACGGCACGATCCCGCCCTGGCTGAGGCCGAAGACCATCGACACGATGTAAAGCGACATCAGCCCGGTGCTGGGAAGGTACAGAAACAGCGCCAGCATTTGCAGAGTCGACCCGATCAGCAGCGTCACGACACCGCCCAACTTGTCCGCCAGAACGCCCGACACAAGGCGCGACGCGACACCGCCCAACAGCATCAGGCTGAGCATTTCGCCCCCCACCGCCGGGCCGTAGCCCAAATCGACGCAATAAGCGACGATGTGGACCTGCGGCATTGCCATGGCCACGCAACATCCGATCCCGGCCATTGCCAGCAAAATCGTGAGCGCCCGTGGGCTGAGCCCGGTGGTGCGCGCCCGCTCCGCCGCGGCAGTCTCGGATGCTTGCATCGCGGCCTCCGGCAGGGACCGGCGCACGATTGCGGTGAGCGGCAGCATGATGACGATGCAGGCCAGCGCGAGGATCAGGTATGCCGCCCGCCAGCCGTCACTCGCCAGCGTCCCGGCCAGAATGAACGGCCAGAGCGCGCCGGACAGGTAATTGCCCGATGCGGCAATCGCGACAGCCAGCCCGCGTCGCTTCAGGAACCACTGGGACGTGTCCGCGATCAGGGGCCCGAAACTGGCCGATGATCCGAAGCCGATGGCCAGTTGCGCGATGGACAGAACGGCGATGTTGGGCGCGAGGAAGGCCGCGCCGTACCCCACCCCCATAAGCACCGCCGACGCCGCAAGCGATGTGGCCAGCCCAAAGCGGTCCACCGCCTTGCCGATCACGAAATTTCCGATGGCAAATCCCACCATCGTCAGGGTGTAGGGCAGGGTCGCCGCCGCGCGGCTGGCCCCGAATTCCGCCTGCACATCGGGCAGAACCAAGATGATCGCCCACATCCCCGCATTGCCGATCAGCGACAGGCACAACGCCATGGCAAGGCGTGACCAGGACGCGCGGCTGTCCAGCGTGGCGGGGGGTGGTGACATGGGGCTGACCGTAGGACCGCCCGTCACCGATGGAAAGCCCGGCTTCAATTGGCAAATTTTCGAGCGTCACGGATCGTCAAGAAATGTTCAATTGACACCCGCCCGGCATCTGTCGCTATTTGCGCATATGGATATCAAACGACTTACCCCCGCCCTCGCCCTGCCCTTCGCTCTTTTTGCCGCTGCCCCCGCCATGGCGGAGCCGGATTGTTCCGGTGGTGGCTATGCCGCCGACGCGCTTGTCGTGCCCGCAGATGTCATCGGCTCGATCGAGACCGCTACGCAATATGCCTGGGATGGCGGCGGTCGCCTGGTCGTAGTGTGCAATCTTCTGACCGAAGGCGCGGATTTCTTTGCAACCTGGTCGCTGTTCTCCGGTGAGGTGGACACCAACTATCCCGGCATCTGCGTGTCGCTGACCAACGATCAGGGCGTGGAATGGTATTCGTGCCAGACGCCCGAAGCCGTGTCCGTCGCGTTCGCCGCTGTCGCAGGCACGGAAGACTCGATCCTGCGCTTCGAGGATTGGCAGCCGCAGGCACCCGTGCTCCAGTAATTCGGACAATCGTTCCAGATCGAAAGCCCCGGTATCCGCCGGGGCTTTCTCGTCTCATAGGGTCGCTGCACGCGACTGGTCGCGGATATGCGGCATGACCCGCCCACTCAAACCTCTTCGACCATCACCACCCCTTCGAGCGACCGCAGGGCACCCTTAATCTGGGGTGACACGGGGAAATCCTCGCCCAGGACCACCTCGACCTCACCCGGCAGATCGGGGGCCATGAGGCACAGGTGGATCGGCCCTTTGGCGGTCCGCGCGGCGTCGCCCGCATTCCGTTCCAGAAGGCTCTCCACCGATACGATCCCAAGCTCATCCTCGACGAAGACGCGCAGGCCATTGGCCTCTCCGGCGATGGCGTTGTCGACGGGCTGAATACCCCGGGCCAGCAGCTTGAGCTGGTCGGCCTCCAGCGTCGCCTCCGCCTGCACGATCACGTTGCTGCCCGTCTCAAGGAATTCGCGGGACGCTTCCAACGTGTCCGAGAATACGGTGATCTCGTAAAGCCCCGTGGGATCGGAGAGGGAGACGAAGGCAAACCGATTGCCCCGCTGCGACTTCCGTTCCTGCTTGACGCTGACCGCGCCGGCCATCTTGGCGACGAACGGACCCTGTTGCACGCGGCTCTCCACCTCGGCCAGGGTCATCACGCCCCGCCGCTTCAACGCGGGCAGGTAATCGTCCAAGGGGTGGCCGGAGAAATAGAAGCCCACCGCCTGATGCTCCGCCGCCAGCCGCTCGTTCGGCATCCAATCCGGCGGGTTGGGCAGGCGCGGCTCCGGCAGATCATCGCCCGCATCGCCAAACAGCGAGACCTGATCCGACGCCGCCTGATCGTGGACCGCTGCAGAATAGGCGGTCAGCGCATCAAGGCTGTCCATCACGCGCCTGCGGTTTCGGTCCAATTCATCGAACGCACCGGCGCGGGCCAGCATCTCCATCGACCGCTTACCGACGCGTTTCAGGTCCACGCGGCGGGCCAGATCGAAAAGGGTCGCATAGGGTTTCTCCCCCTGCTCCGACGATGTGCCGTTTGCCCCTTCCGGCGCGCGGCGCCCTTCGACGATCATCTTCATCGCCTCGACACCCACATTCTTGAGCGCGCCGAGGGCGTAGAGGATCTTGCCGTCCTGCACCGTGAAGGTCGCCGCGGACCGGTTCACGCAAGGCGGCAGGGTCTCGATCCCCATCCGGTCGACCTCCTGCTTGTAGACGCCAAGCTTGTCGGTCAGGTGGATGTCGCAATTCATCACGGCCGCCATGAACTCGACCGGGTGGTTCGCCTTCAGCCACGCCGTCTGGTAGCTGACGACCGCATAGGCGGCGGCGTGGGATTTGTTGAAGCCGTAATTGGCGAACTTGTCGAGGAGGTTCCAGACCTCCAGCGCCTTGGCTTCATCCACGCCATTCTCGGCGGCGCCCTTGAGGAATTTCGGACGCTCCGCATCCATCGCTTCCTGGATCTTCTTGCCCATCGCGCGGCGCAGAAGGTCGGCGCCACCGAGGGAATATCCCGCCATTTCCTGCGCGATCTGCATCACCTGTTCCTGATAGACGATGATGCCCTGCGTCTCATCCAGAATGTGATCGATGGTCGGGTGCAGATGCTCCCGCTCCGACAGGCCGTTCTTCACCTCGCAGAATTTCGGGATATTCTCCATCGGACCGGGCCGGTAGAGCGCGACCAGTGCGATGATGTCCTCGATGCAATCGGGCTTCATGCGCCTAAGCGCATCCATCATGCCCGAGCTTTCCACCTGGAACACGGCGACTGTCTTGGCGCTGGCGTAGAGGTCGTAAGCGGCCTTGTCGTCGAGCGGGATCGCGTTGATCTGGTTCTCGGCCCCCTTGGGCGGCTCGTAAATCAGCGATCCGTCCGGGGCTTCGTGCAATTGCCGACCGCTGGCATGGATCAACTCGATCGCGTTTTCCACGACGGTCAGGGTCTTCAAGCCCAGGAAGTCGAACTTCACCAGCCCCGCCGGTTCCACCCATTTCATGTTGAACTGCGTGGCCGGCATGTCGGAGCGCGGGTCGCGGTACAGCGGCACCAATTCGTCCAGCGGCCTGTCCCCGATCACCACACCGGCGGCGTGGGTCGAGGCGTTGCGCAACAACCCTTCGATCTTCTCCGCGTAATCCATCAAGCGTCGGGTCGGGTTCACGCGGCCATCGCGCTTGTCCTGTTCCGATTCTCGCATTTCTTCCAGAAACCGCGGCTCATCCTTGATCGCCTGCCCGATGGAGACGGGCTTCACCCCCTCCACGGGGATCATCTTCGACAGGCGATCCACCTGCCCGAACGGCATCTGCAACACGCGGCCCACATCGCGCACCGCGGCCTTGGACAGAAGCGCGCCGAAGGTGATGATCTGGCCAACCCGGTCGCGGCCGTATTTTTCCTGCACATAGCGGATCACCTCTTCCCGGCGATCCATGCAGAAGTCGATGTCGAAGTCGGGCATCGACACCCGTTCCGGGTTCAGGAACCGCTCAAACAGCAGCGAATAGCGCAAGGGATCAAGGTCGGTGATCGTCAGCGCATAAGCCACCAGCGACCCCGCGCCCGACCCGCGCCCGGGACCCACTGGGATTCCCTGATCCTTGCCCCACTTGATGAAGTCGGCCACGATCAGGAAATAGCCGGGGAACCCCATCCGCTCGATGATGCCGAGCTCGAAATCAAGCCGCGCCTGGTAGTCCTCTACACTCGCGGCATGGGGAATGACGGCAAGGCGTTCCTGCAAGCCTTCATTGGCCTGGCGGCGCAATTCCTCCACCTCGTTATCCGCGAATTTGGGCAGGATCGGGTCATGCATCTTCGCCCGGAACGCGCAGCGACGGGCGATCTCGACCGTATTCTCCAACGCCTCGGGCAGGTCCGCGAACAGGGCCGCCATCTCCTCCGGCGACTTGAAGGAATGTTGCGGCGTCAGACGGCGGCGCGGCTCGGACTGGTCCACATAGGCGCCCTGGGCGATGCAGATCATCGCATCATGGGCCTCGTACATGTCCGGTTTGGGGAAATAGACGTCGTTGGTGGCCACCAACGGCAGGTCCAGCGCGTAGGCCAGTTCCACATGCCCGCGCTCCGTCATCCGTTCCGCGGCCGCTGGCCCGCTTTCGCCCGGGTGGCGCTGCAATTCGACATAGAGCCGATCGGGGTAGATCGCGGACAGCGTTTTCAGCAACGCCTCAGCCTTCGGACGCTGCGCGGCCTGCAAATGCTGCCCCACTGGCCCGTCCGGTCCCCCGCTCAGGCAGATCAGACCGTCCGAATGCCCCTCCAACTCCGCCAGCGTCACGTGGGGCAGGGTCCCATCCCCGCGCAAGTAAAGCGCGGAGTTCAGTTTCATCAGGTTCTCGTAGCCCGAGCGGTTCTGCGCCAGCAAAACGATCGCGGCGGGCGCGCGCGGCTTCTCACCGGGGGCGGCGCGTTCGTATTCCACGTCGATCTGGCACCCGATGATCGGCTGCACCCCGGCCTTCTTCGCCATTTCCGAGAATTCAAGCGCGCAGAACATGTTGTTCGTGTCGGTCACCGCCACGGCGGGCATTCCCGCATCGGCCACCAGACCGGGCAATTTCTTCACGCGCATCGCGCCTTCCAGCAACGAATACTCGGTGTGCAGGCGCAGGTGAATGAATCGGGGATCAGCCATGGCGAAAGCCTATCTTGCGGCTGATCCGGCGGGAACCCCAAAGGGTAGCCGAAACGGCCTTAACCAATCCTTGAATCTCCCCCTGCCCGATCGGACCATTAGGACTTATCGTGCATTTTAGAGAGATTTGAGCGGACCCGAGCGGGGGCAGGGTCCGATGCGCCGATGCAAAACCAAGGATTGCGCCCGATGATGACGCCCGACATGACCCGCGCCTTCCGCCTGCTCGATGTCGCACCCGGTGCGGACCGCGCCACGATCCGCAAGGCCTGGCGTAAGCTGGTGCGCGCCTACCACCCTGACCAGGTGCGCGGCGACAAGGTGGCGGCGAACCGGCGGCTTGCGGATCTGAACGCGGCCTTCGACCTCGTCTCCACCTGGGACCCGAGCATGGTGGAGCCCGCTGCCCCGCCCCGCCCGACCCGACGCCGCAAAGCGCGTCAACAGGCCCAGTCGGCCCAACGCCGCAAGGACGAGGCCGCCGCCCGCGCCCGCGCCGCCACCCTTGAGGCGCGCGACGCCGCCAAGCGCGCGGCACGGGCCGCAGCCGCCGAACGCGCCACACGGCCTGTTCCTCCTTCCTCCGCCAAGGATCGCCTTGCCAGCCGCGCGGCGCGCCGCGTGTTCTCCGACGCCCTGCGCGTCCTCGGCCCCGCCGCAAGCCCGGAATTGTCGATTACGGCCTGATCCCTAAAATTCTACTCAAACGACCTGAAAATCCTTCATTATCCGGTCGATGCAAAAAGTTATCCAAAGGGCTTTCTATTCTCGCCGCGCCATGTTACTTACCCTCATGGCTAACAATCTTGACCACGTCTTCACCGCCCTCTCCGACCCGACCCGCCGTGCGGTCATCGCGCAATTGGGCCAGGGGGAGGCTCCGATCAAGGCCCTCGCCGGCCCCCACGACATGGCCTTGCCAAGTTTCCTCAAGCATATTCGCCAGTTGGAACGCGCGGGCCTCGTGACGTCCCGCAAGATCGGGCGCACCCGGATCTGCACCCTGCATCCGGAGGCGTTGGATACGGTCGATGACTGGCTCGCCGCCCAACGGCGGATCTGGACCGGGCGACTGGATCGGCTTGAAACCTATCTCGACCAAACGGAGGTGCCGGAATGACCGACACGAAAATCTTGACCTTCTCGCGCCGTCTCGGCCATCCGCCCGGCCGCGTCCTTCACGCCCTGACCGACGCCAAGGCCCGGATGACCTGGGGCCCGCCCGACGCCGACATGGTCGTCCTGATCGAGGGACAGCCGGACCCCGCCCCGGGCATCCGCGAAACCTCGACCTGCGGACCGCGGGAAAATCCGTATGTCACCGTCGAGACCGATTGGATCTTGCTGGACCAGGCGCGCGTCAGCTACGCCGAGACCCTTTCCGCCGAAGGGGAGGCCTTTGCAACCAGCCTCGCCGTCTTCGACATGGCCGCGACGGAGGCAGGTACGGACCTCGACGTCACCATCCTCGTGGCCAGTTTCGCGGGGCCCGAGGTCTTGCCGGAGGTTGAAGGCGGCTGGACGTTTTCCCTGAAAAACATCGCCCGTTACCTTGACGGCACCCTCACCTGACAAAACGCCCCCGTGCGGCAAACCTGTCCTTTCAAAGGGAAAAATCCCGTGGCAGGCTTCCTGCCATGGTCTGCCGCTTCCTCCTTCCGCTCCTGTTTCTGACTGCGCCAGCTGCCGCCTTTCCGGTCGAACGGTGCATCAATCTCGGCGCAGCGATGGAGGCGCCGGTGGAAGGCGATTGGGGCTACGTGATCGAGGCGCAGCACATCGCGGCCATCGCGCAGGCCGGATTCGACACAATTCGCCTTCCCGTCCGCTTCTCCGCCCATTGGAACGGCACATACCTGTCGCCCGATTTCCTCGCGCGGGTGGATCAGGTGCTTAATTGGGCCTTCGCCGCCGACCTGCACGTGATCCTCGACCTGCACCATTTCAACGAGATGGCGTTCGACCCGGCCTTCCACGGCCCGCGCCTCATCGCGATCTGGTCGGCCTTGGCCCGCCATTATTCCGACGCGCCCGATGCGCTGATGTTCGAGCTTTTCAACGAACCCCACGGCGCCTTCACCACCGAACGCGCGCGACCGCTGTTCCGCCAGATCACCGCGATGATCCGTCGGACCCATCCCGACCGCTGGATCATCACCGGCGGAGGCGATTGGAACGATCTGGACGAAATGCTACGCTTGCCCGATCCGCGCCGGGCGGAGGTTCGGACCTTCCACTATTACCGACCGTGGTCCTTCACCCACCAACAGGCCGCCTACCTCCCCGATCCGCCGCCCCCGTCCGATTGGGGCTCCACCGCCGACATCGCCGTGCTGCGATCGGACATGGCCCGGGCGGGCGCGGCGACCGGGCCCGTGTTCCTGGGCGAATTCGGCGTCTACGCCGCAACGGACCAAGCCGCACGCCTTGCCTGGATACGGGCCGTGCGCGAAGCGGCGGAGGCCAACGGCATCCCGTGGTGCTATTGGGGGTTCACCCAAGGCGACGTGATCGGCTTTTCCGCCTTCGACACAAGCACCGGCCAATGGGAGCCGGGGATGCTGGACGCGCTTTTCGACTGACGCTTGAATTCATCGGGCATTCGTTATCTGCTGCCCGACGGCGACTGACACGTTCGGGGCCGTCCTCTACGCCGCATCGAGGGCGGGATCGTCACCCATCTTCGAACTGGTAACGCGGCGGGCATGGCTCTGATGACGATACGGTTTCTTCTCAACGGAGAACCGCAGGAGGTTTCGGCACCGCCGACCACGACCCTGCTCGACTGGCTACGGGAACGCGCGCGGCTGACCGGCACCAAGGAAGGCTGCAACGAAGGCGATTGCGGCGCCTGTACCATCATGGTGACGGATCCCGATGGCACGGCGCGCGCGCTGAACGCCTGTATCCTGTTCTTGCCGCAACTCGACGGCCGCGCGGTCCGCACCGTCGAAGGCATTGCCGCCCCCGATGGCACCCTGCATCCGGTCCAACAGGCCATGGTCGATCTTCACGGCTCCCAATGCGGGTTCTGTACGCCCGGCTTCATCGCCATGATGGCCACCGCGCATCTCAACGGGGCCACGGACCATGCCGACCAGATCGCGGGCAACCTGTGCCGCTGCACCGGCTACGCTCCGATCCTGCGCGCGGCGGAGGCGGCGGCCTCGGCCCCTATCCCCGCCCACATGCGCGCCGATGCAGAGGCGCTCTCCGTCCCCTTCCATGTGCCCGAAATATCCTCGGGGGGAGTCGCCCCCGGCGACGGGGGGCAGACAGCCCCCCCTTCTTCGCAGGACAATCCCGCCTTCATCCCCAAATCAGCCGACGCACTGGCCGCATGGTATCTCGATCACCCCGACGCCACCCTGATCGCCGGGGCCACCGATGTCGGCCTCTGGGTCACGAAACAGCACCGCGCGCTCGGCGACGTCGCGTTTCTCAACCAATGCGCCGACCTGCGCGGCATCACCTCCGACGATCAGACCATCCGCATCGGCGCCATGACCAACCTCAACGAGGTCCGCCACTTCCTCGCCTCCCGTCACCCGAGCTTCGCCGAGATGATCCGCCGTTACGGCTCCGTTCAGGTTCGCAATGCCGCCACGATCGGGGGCAATATCGCCAATGGCTCCCCCATCGGGGATACGCCGCCCGCCCTCATCGCGCTCGGTGCCACGTTGCACCTGCGAAAGGGCAACGCGCGCCGCGATCTGCCGTTGGAGGATTTCTTCATCGCCTACGGGCAGCAGGACCGCGCCAAAGGCGAATTCTTGGAGAATGTGTCGTTCCCCGTTCAGGCGGACAATCTGCGGGTCTACAAACTCTCCAAACGGTTCGATCAGGATATCTCTGCCGTTTGTGGGGCCTTCAACCTGACTGTCACGGACGGCAAAATCACCGATGCCCGCATCGCGTTCGGCGGTATGGCGGGCATCCCGGCCCGCGCCGCCCGCGTGGAGGCTGCCTTGATCGGCCAGGACCTGTCCGAGAACTCGGCCCAGGCCGCGCTGTCTGCTTTTGCCGAGGACTACACCCCGATGTCGGACATGCGCGCCAGCGCCGACTATCGGCTCCGCACCGCGCAGAACACGCTCCTGCGCTACGTGGCGGAGATGTCGGGCAAGCCCGCCTCGGTGCTGGAGGTCCGGGCATGAGCGTATACAAACCCCTGCCCCACGACGCCGCAACGCTCCATGTCACCGGTGCCGCGCGATATATCGACGATATCCCCACGCCCCCCGACTGCCTGCACCTGGCCTTCGGCCTCAGCACGGTGGCGAAAGGCACGCTCACGAATCTGGTCCTCGACCCTGTCCGTGCATCCGACGGCGTGATCGCGGTGATTGCGGGCGCCGATCTGGACAAGATCCCCGATTGCTCCCCGTCGAACCACGATGAACCGCTGCTGAGCGACCGCACGATCCACTACGCAGGCCAGCCGATCTTCCTCGTCGCGGCCTCCAGCCACCTCGCCGCCCGTCGCGCCGCCGCGAAGGCCCGGATCGAGTTCACGGAAGGCACCCCGATCCTGTCCATCGAGGAGGCCGAGGCCGCCAACAGCCGGTTCGAGGACGGGCCGCGCATCTATGCCAAGGGTGAGATCGACGCCGCCGCCGCCAAGGCCGCCCATACCGTCACCGGCAGCCTCGATATCGGCGGGCAGGAGCATTTCTACCTGGAAGGGCAATCCGCCCTTGCCCTACCCCAGGAGGGCGGGGACATGGTGGTCCATTCCTCGTCGCAGCATCCCACGGAAATCCAGCACAAGGTCGCCGATGCCCTCGGCCAGCCGATGCACTCCGTCCGCGTGGAAGTGCGGCGCATGGGCGGCGGGTTCGGCGGCAAGGAAAGCCAGGGCAACCACCTCGCCATCGCCTGCGCCCTCGTGGCCGCGCGCACCGGGCGGCCCTGCAAGATGCGCTACGACCGGGACGACGACTTCATCGTCACCGGTAAGCGCCACGATGCGCGGATCGATTATCGCGGGTATTTCGACAGCGACGGCAAGGTGCTCGGGATAGACTTCATCCAGCATATCCGCTGCGGGTGGGCCATGGACCTGAGCCTTCCCGTGGCCGATCGCGCCATGCTCCACGCCGACAACGCGTACCTTCTGCCGGCCGCGCGGATCACGTCGCATCGATGGAAGACCAACACCCAATCTGCCACGGCCTTCCGGGGCTTCGGCGGGCCGCAAGGCATGGTGGGGATCGAGCGGGTGATGGACCATGCCGCCCACCAGATGGGCCTCGATCCTCTGGAGCTTCGCCGCCGGAATTATTACCGCGCGGCGGCGCGGGATACTGGCGATGGGGGCAATTCAGCACCCGCCAGCAAGACCGGACAACCCCTCGACACCGCCGACCTCGCCGGGCGCGGATCGGTGCGGGTTTCGGGCGGCGGCGGCGGTGCAAAACGTTTCGGCGGTGCCCATTCACCCGTCGCCGGCGGGGTCGCGGCGAACACCACGCCTTACGGGATGGAGGTTGAGGATTTCATACTCCACGACCTGACCGAGCGCCTATCGGCCAGCGCCGCATACGAAAACCGCAAGTCCGCTGTGGATAAGTGGAACGCGAAAAATCCGATCCTGAAACGCGGTATCGCGCTGACCCCGGTGAAATTCGGCATATCCTTCACGCTCACCCATCTCAACCAGGCGGGCGCGCTGGTGCATGTGTATCAGGATGGCTCCATCCACATGAACCACGGCGGGACGGAGATGGGGCAAGGCCTATTCCAGAAGGTCGCGCAGGTGGCCGCAGACCGGTTCGGCGTCGACCCGGGCAGGGTCAAGATCACCGCGACCGATACCGGCAAATTGCCCAACACCTCCGCCACGGCCGCATCCTCCGGCACGGATCTCAACGGCATGGCCGTCAAGGCGGCCTGCGACACGATCCGTGACCGCATCGCGGAGGTCGTCGCCCCCGATCTGCAGGCCGAACCCGCTGCAATCGTCTTCGCCGACGGGGAGGTGCGCGCAGGCTCCGCCGCCATGAAGTTCGAGGAGGCGGTGACAAAGACCTACATGGCCCGCGTCAGCCTCAGCGCGACAGGCTTCTACAGCACGCCCAAGATCGAATGGGATCGCATCGCCGGACAGGGCCGTCCGTTCTTCTACTTCGCCTATGGCGCGGCCTGTTCAGAGGTCGTGATCGACACGCTCACGGGCGAAAACCGTATCCTGCGCACTGACATCCTGCACGATGCGGGCGCGTCCCTGAACCCTGCCCTCGACCTCGGCCAGATCGAAGGCGGTTTCGTGCAAGGGGCCGGATGGCTGACGATGGAGGAGCTGGTCTGGGACGACAATGGCGCGCTGCGCACCCATGCGCCGTCGACCTACAAGATCCCGTGCGCGTCCGACACGCCGGACATCTTCAACGTGGACCTCTGGGACGGGGCGAACCGCGAGGACACGATCTATCGCTCCAAGGCCGTGGGGGAGCCGCCTTTCATGCTCGGCATTTCCGTCTTCTCCGCCCTTGGCCATGCCTGCGCGGCGGCGGGGCCGAACTTCCCCGACCTGCAAGCCCCCGCCACGGCGGAGGCGGTGCTGGCCGCCGTGGCCCGGGCGCGCGGATGACACAGGGCGAAATCGTCGTCACTGTGGTCAAGACCCGTGGCTCCACCCCGCGCGAAATCGGGGCCAGGCTGCACGTCCGATCCGACAGCTTCGACGGCACCATCGGCGGTGGCGCGCTGGAATGGGAGGCGATGCGCATCGCCCGGCAGATGCTGGCCGATGGCACCACCGACCTGACCCGAACCTTTCCACTCGGTCCCGACCTCGGCCAATGCTGCGGCGGAGTTGTTACCTTGTCCTTTGCGACAGGCGCGCAGGCGATCGAACCGCTCGGGCCGCCCGTCTATATCTGGGGTGCGGGCCATGTCGGACGTGCGCTTGCCCGCACCATCGCCCCGTTCGAACGGATGCAGGTCACGTTGATCGACACCTCCGCCGACCGCCTGCCCGATCCACTTCCGCTCCGCGTCACCCCGCTTGTGGCCGCCGACATGCCCCGCGCCGTGCCACATACCGACCCAAACGGGATCCACTACATCGTCACGTATTCCCACGATATCGACCTGGCGCTTTGCGATGCCCTCCTGCGTCACGGGTTCGACACCTGCGGCCTGATCGGGTCGGCGACCAAATGGGCGCGCTTCCGAAAGCGCCTTGGCCAAATGGGCCACACGGACGCACAAATTTCGCGCATCCTGTGTCCGATCGGCGACCCGAGCCTCGGCAAACACCCGCAAGCCATTGCGATTGGCGTCACCGCACGGCTACTTGGTAGGCAAATGCCGCAAGAATCGGCAATTGCGCAAACGTCTGGGGGGACATGACCGCGCCACTTCTCGATATCCGCGGCCTGACCAAGGCCTATCCCGGGGTTGTCGCCAACGACGACGTGTCCTTCGCGCTGCAACCCGGCGAAGTGCACGCACTTCTGGGGGAAAACGGGGCCGGGAAATCGACGCTGGTCAAGATGATCTACGGCCTAGTGAAGCCCGATGCGGGCTCCATGGCGCTCAACGGGGCCGATTACACTCCGTCAGAGCCTCGGATGGCGCGCGGATCGGGCGTTGCGATGGTGTTTCAACACTTCTCGCTGTTCGAGGCGCTCAGCGTTGCCGAAAACATCGCCCTCGGCATGGAAGACCCGCCCAAACCCCGTGACCTCAGCGCCCGGATCGCACAGGTCAGCACCGCGTATGGCCTGCCGCTTGACCCCGAAAGCCTCGTCGGCAACCTCAGCGCCGGGGAGCGGCAGCGGGTGGAGATCATTCGCTGCCTTTTGCAAGACCCGAAACTGCTCATCATGGATGAGCCCACCTCCGTCCTGACCCCGCAGGAGGTGGAGATTCTGTTTCACACCCTGCGCAAGCTCAGCGACGAAGGCACCGCGATCCTCTACATCTCCCACAAGCTGGAGGAGATCCGGACGCTTTGCGACGCGGCCACCATCCTGCGCCTGGGCAAGGTCGTCGGCGAATGCACCCCGGCCGAAGTCTCCGCCTCCGAAATGGCGGAGATGATGGTGGGCAAGTCGCTGGCCAAGCCCGCCCGCGATGCGACCGAACCGGGCGGCGTGCTTCTGGCGACCCACAACCTATCCCTTCCCGCCGCCACCGCCTTCGCGACCTCGCTCAAGGATATCTCGCTGGAGGTGCGCGCGGGCGAGGTTCTGGGCATCGGCGGCGTGGCGGGCAACGGTCAGGATGAATTGCTGGCCGTCTTGTCGGGCGAGCGGCGGACCGCCACGGGAAACGTCACGTTCAAGGGCCGCGATATCAGCCAGAGCAGCCCGAATGCGCGACGCGCCGATGGTCTTCTTTCCGCGCCCGAAGAACGGCTGGGCCATGCCGCCGCTCCGGATATGAGCCTGACGGAAAACGCCGTCCTCACCGGCAGCCGTCGCCGGGGCCTTGCGCAGGGCGGCTTCATCTCCTGGGCCAGGGCGCGGGACTTCGCGGATGAGATCATCGCCCGCTTCGACGTCCGTACCCCCGGCAACGGAACCGCCGCGCGCGCCCTGTCCGGCGGCAACCTCCAGAAATTCGTTATCGGGCGGGAGATCATGCAAGACCCCGAGGTTCTGATCGTGAACCAGCCCACCTGGGGCGTCGATGCCTCCGCCGCCGCCGACATTCGGCAGGCGCTTCTGACCCTGGCGCAAAATGGCGCGGGCGTGATCGTCATCAGCCAGGACCTCGACGAATTGCTGGAAATCTCGGACCGTTTCTGTGCCCTCAACGAAGGCCGCCTCAGCGATCCGCGCCCCGCGCGCGGCCTCAGCATGGAGGAGATCGGCCTGATGCTCGGCGGCGCCCATGGCATGGAAGACGCCCACCCGGAGGTGCTGGCATGATCCGGCTGGAAAAACGCCCCACGCCCTCGCGCTTCTGGTCGCTGTCCACGCCCATCGTGGCGGTCATCCTGACAATGATCGCAGGCGGGTTGATGTTCAGCGCGCTGGGTCAGGACCCGTTCGAGACGATCCGCGTGATCTTCTGGGACCCCCTGTTCCATGAACGCTTCGCCAGCTTCTCCCGCCCGCAACTTCTGGTGAAGGCCGGTCCGCTGATCCTGATTGCCATCGGCCTGTCGCTGGGGTTCCGGGCCGGTGTGTGGAATATCGGGGCGGAGGGGCAGTATATCATGGGCGCGATTTTCGGCGCCGCGTTCGGGCTTGCCTTCTACCCCTCGGAATCGCCGCTCCTGTTTCCCGGCATGGTGCTGGCCGGGCTTGTCGGCGGCATCCTCTGGGCAATGATCCCAGCGCTTCTGAAGGTCTTTGCCAACACCAACGAGATCCTCGTGTCGCTCCTGCTGGTCTACGTGGCCGAAGCGATCCTGGCCTCCGCCGCGACCGGCTGGCTGCGCAATCCCGAGGGGCAGGGCTTCCCCGGCTCCCGCAACCTCAGCCGCCATCCCGGCACCGATAATCCGGAGCTTTTTGCCAATACCGGTATGCATTGGGGCGTGCTGGCCGCCTTCATCGCCGTGATCGCGGCCTATGTCCTGTTCCAGAAACACACGCTCGGCTACCAGATCAAGCTGGCGGGCCAAGCCCCCCGTGCCGCGCGCTTCGCGGGGGTCAATCCAGGCCGCCTGATCATCCTTTGCATCGGCATTTCCGGCGCGCTGGCCGGGGCCGCCGGTCTGTTCGAGGTCGCGGGACCCGCCGGTCAGATCACCATCGACTTCAACGTGGGCTACGGCTTCACCGCGATCATCGTGGCCTTCCTCGGGCGGCTCCATCCCATCGGTATCCTTCTGGCCGGCCTGCTGATGGCGCTGACCTATATCGGGGGCGAATTGGCGCAGCTGATGCTGCAAATCCCCTCGCCCGCAATTCAGGCCTTCCAGGGAATGCTGCTGTTCTTCCTCCTGGCGCTGGATGTCTTGTCGAATTACCGCATCCGCATCGGGTCGGAGGGGGTGGCATGAACGCGGTGCTGCGCGACATCCTGATCTGCCTTGGCGTGGCTGTCGTCATGCAGGTCCTGCTGCTCGGCCCGTTTCTTGCCTTGATGATCGTGACGGGAGGGGCCGTTTTTGCGGGGCCGATACTTGCCGTCATCGCAATCGGCGCATTGGCGCTGGATCACTTCGCCCTGCGCCGCGGCGGTATACGGGGCTGGCCCCTTTCGGCGGCCGCTCTGGGCCTTCTGCTCAACACCGCCTTCAATGCGATCACCGCGGGCGGAACGGCACCATGACAGGGATCGCGCCAGATATGCCGCGCGATTGGCCGTGGGTTGCCTCCAACCCCCTCCGCGCAATCCTGCACCGTCCAGCACGTGGCCAGTCTCAGCCGCCGTTCGGCGTCCCGGTTCGTTTCACCGCGTCCAGCCCAAGGCGGCGCGGCGCTTCGTCGGAGGGCATTCTTTGACCGGAACCGCGCGCAATCTCGCCTCTATCTTCCTGGTCGCGCTTGACCTGTTGGCGGGCGTGCTGATCGGCGGCATCGCGATGGGCTTCGTCATGCTCGTCCTGGCGGGCACCGGCTATGGCTGGCTCTTCGCGATCGCGCTCGTCATGGTCCTTCTGTCCACGGGCTTGGCCGACCGCCTCCTCTTGCCGCGCAAGAGCGACGAGCCCGAAGCGGCCGCGCGCCCGTGGCGCCGGGTCGCCTTCGTCATCGGCCTCGTGATCGGGGTCGCATCCGTCCTCCTTCGGTTCGACATCCTGCCAGGGGGCCTCGCACCATGATCATCGACCCGGTCACGCTCATCGTCGCGCTCATCACCATCTCCACCCCCGTTCTTCTGGCCGCCTTGGGGGAACTTGTGGTCGAAAAGGCGGGTGTCCTGAACCTCGGCGTAGAGGGCATGATGATCATGGGCGCTGTCTGCGGGTTCATCGTGGCGAACCTTACCGGTTCCCCCACGCTGGCCTTTCTGGCCGGGATGCTGGGGGCGGCGCTGCTGTCCTCGATCTTCGCGATCCTCACCCAACTCCTGATGTCCAACCAGGTCGCCACCGGACTGGCCCTGACGCTTTTCGGCCTCGGCCTCGCGGCGCTTCTGGGCGTCGGGTACGAGGGCCAGCCAATCCCCGAGGTCGCCAAACCCCTGCCCGCATCCCTGCGCGAGATCCCGGTGATCGGGCCGATCTTCCTGGGCCACGACCTTGTCACTTACATCGCGATCTTCGCGGTCTTCGGGCTTTGGTACATTCTGTGGCACACGCGCCTTGGCCTCATCATCCGCGCGGTTGGCGAAAGCCACGATGCCGCCCACGCGCTCGGCTACAAGGTGGTACGTATCCGCTTTGCCGCGATCCTGTTCGGCGGGGCGATGGCGGGTCTCGGCGGGGCCTTCCTGTCGGTGATCTACGTCGAAAACTGGGTGCAGGGGATGACGGCAGGGGCCGGCTGGATCGCGCTCGCGCTTGTGGTCTTCGCCGCATGGAAACCGGGGCGGGTGCTGTTCGGCGCATGGCTCTTCGGCGGGATCGCGGCGCTGCAACTGCGCCTTCAGGCGGCAGAGGTGGGCGTGCCCGTCGCCCTTCTGGATGCCTCCCCCTACCTCGTGACGATCATCGTGCTTGTCGTCATGTCGTCGGACCGCGCGAAGACCGCGCTCAATGCGCCCGCCGCCCTCGGCAAGACCTTCCACGCCACCGGATAACGCCCCGATGAAACGCGCCGATATCATCGACGTCCTGGACGGCACATCCCCCAGCTTCGGGCGGAGCGTGGCGCTCGTGATATACGGGCTGATCTGCGCATCCGCAATCATCATCGCGCTGGAAACCCTGCCAGACCTCAGCCCGGCCATGAACACGGCCCTCGTCACGGCAGAGATCGTGATCCTCGCGATTTTCGCGCTGGAATACATCGCGCGCCTGACCTGCTCCGCCGCGCCGATGAAATACGCCTTCAGCTTCTGGGGCATCATCGACTTCGTGGCCATCGTACCCGCCGTCCTGTTTCTCTTCCCCGATCTTACCACCGTGCGCGCCCTGCGCCTTCTGCGCATCTTGCGGCTTCTCAAGCTCTTCAAGGCCAATCGCGCGCTGGACCGGATCGGGGCGGCGATCAACCGGGTGAAGGCGGAATTCGGGATCTTCTTCTTTATCGCCGTCGTCGCCCTTTATCTGGCCGCCGTGGGCATCTACCATTTCGAACATGAGGCGCAGCCCGATGGCTTTTCCTCGATCCCCGAAAGCCTGTGGTGGGCAATTGCGACGCTCACGACCGTGGGCTACGGGGATGTGTATCCGATCACGACCGGCGGGCGGGTGTTCACCGGGCTTGTGCTGCTGATCGGGATCGGCATCGTGGCCGTACCTGCGGGCCTGATCACCGCCGCGCTGACCGAAGCCGCGCCGAAAGACGACCAGAACGACACCGAACCAAAAAACCAGATATCCAACAGAGGGGATGAAATATGAAACTCACAACTAAACTGCTCGTCAGCGCCGCGCTGGCCACGGGCCTTGCGGGCGCTGCAACCGCACAGGACGATCCGTTTCAGGTCGGCTTCATCTATATCGGCACGCCCGGTGACTACGGCTGGACCTACGAACACGACCAGGGCCGTTTGGCCGTGGAAGAAGAATTCGGCGACGCCGTGGACACCGTATTTCTCGAAAACGTCCCCGAAGGTCCCGACGCCGAGCGCGCGATCACCACGATGATCCTCGGCGGCGCGGACATGGTCTTCACCACGTCCTTCGGCTACGGCGAGGCGACCAATGCCGTCGCGGGCCAGTTCCCGGACGTCTATTTCGAACACGCGACCGGCTACCTGCGGGAGCATCCGAATGTCTCCACCTATTCCGCGCGCTTCTATGAAGGCCGCGCCGTGATCGGCCACATCGCGGGCCATATGACGGAATCGAACCTCGTGGGCTACATTGCCTCCTACCCGATCCCCGAAGTGATCCGCGGCATCAACTCCGCCTATCTCCACGCGCGGGAGGTGAACCCCGACGTCGAATTCCGCGTGGTCTGGACCTACACGTGGTTTGACCCGGCAGTCGAAGGGGACGCGGCGCAGGCCCTGATCGACGCGGGCGTGGACGTGCTGATGCAGCACACCGATTCCACCGCCCCCCAGGCCGCGGCGGAAGAGGCGGGGATCCTCAGCTTCGGCCAGGCCTCCGACATGTTCCAATTCGCGCCCCGGCCCCGGATCTCGTCCATCATCGACGATTGGGCCCCCTACTACATCCGCCGCGTGGGAGAAGCGATGGACGGCACGTGGGAGCAGTCCGATACATGGGAGGGCATCGCGGAAGGCATGGTCGCCATCGGTGAGATGACCGATGCGATCCCGGAGGAGGTGCGCGCCTCCGCCCAGCAGATGATTGATGACATCGCAGCGGGCGACTACCACCCGTTCACCGGCCCGATCAACCGCCAGGATGGCACCGCGTGGCTGGCCGATGGCGAAGTGGCAGATGACGGCACGCTGGCCGGCATGGACTTCTATGTCGAAGGCATCACGGGCGAAATTCCGAACTGACCCACCGCCCGACCTGACACCGGAACCGGCCCGCCATCCGCGCGGGCCGTTTTCATTTGCACCCCCCAACGGCCCGTGCCACGCCTTGGCCCATGACCCACGACTTCATCATCATCGGCGGCGGCATCGCGGGCACATCCGCCGCCGCGCGCCTCTCCACTCTCGGCACCGTTTGCGTGCTAGAGGCTGAAGCGGCGCTGGCCTACCACGCCTCCGGCCGCTCTGCCGCGCTTTATGAGGCGAATTACGGCCACCCCGTCACGGTCGCGCTCAGCAAGGCATCGGAGGATGATTTTCACACCCTCGACGGCGGCCTCATCTCCCCCCGTGGCCTGCTGATGCTGGCCGGACCGGGGCAGGAGGAGACGCTTGGCGCGGACATCGACACCATGGCGCTGGAGGAGATTTCGGTCGCGGATGCGCAGTCGATGGTCCCGATCCTTGATCCCGCCCATGTCCGGCGCGCGGGGCACCACAAGGCCGCGTGGGATATCGACACCGACCGCATGGTGCAATCCTTCGCCCGTACCGCCCGGCAGAACGGGGACGTCCGCACCGGCACCCCCGTCACCTCCATCACCCGCACCCAAACCGGCTGGGAGGTGACGGCAGGCGACGAAACCCTCACCGCCCGCACCCTCGTCAACGCTGCCGGGGCCTGGGCGGACCACATCGCCGGAATGGCCGGGATTTCGCCAATCGGCCTGACCCCGCTCCGCCGCTCCATCGCCCGGATGCCCGCGCCCGGCGGCCACGATGTCAGCCGCTGGCCAATGATCATCGGCGCGGGGGAATCGTGGTACGCCAAGCCCGATGCCGGGGCTTGGCTCGTCTCCCCCGCCGAGGAACACGCCGTCGACGCGCCCCACGACGCCTTTGCCGACGACATGGTGCTGGCCGAGGGCATCGCGCGCTATCAGCCCTTCGTGACGGAGGAGGTCACGCGCGTCACCTCCTCCTGGGCGGGGCTGCGGACCTTTTCGCCCGATCGCTGCCTCGTGATCGGCGCCGACCCGGCCGATCCGGCCTTCCTCTGGTCGGCGGGCCAGGGCGGCTACGGGTTCCAGACGGCCCCTGCCGCAAGTCAATTGCTGGCCGATCTCGTCTCGGGCCGCCCGTCCCACCTCGACGCGGGCACGATCGCCGCCCTCTCCCCCGCGCGCTTCGGATAGACCCAACGGAAACGTGACGGGACCGGCCCAACGTTAGGAAACCCCGAACTTGCACCCAAGCCGCAGCCGCATATGTTAACCCCGAACAACGCTTGGAGAGAGCCTTGAGTAAATTTGCCCCCGCGCTGGCGTTGAGTGCCGCGCTCGTATCCCTTCCCTTCGCCGCCGCCGCCCAGTCGCAGCTGGACCAGTTCGAAGCCCTCAGCGAACGCATGACGGAGCTGACCTATCAAGGTCTGGCCGAACAATTCCCGCAAGTGCAGGGCCTTCTGCCGTCCGCCGAATGGGATCGCCCGATGCGCCGCGCCGGGCGTTGCGCCTTGCGCGCCTACGAGGCGGAAGTGGGGGAGGCCGGCGTCGCCGCGATGCTGGCCGAGTTGGCCTCCGCTATCGGCTCCGCGCGGCCCTCCGACATGTTCGACGGCACCTTCAGCGCCGGCGTGCCCGAAGGGCTCAGCGCGCAGGACGTGCAGCGCATCAACACCGAATGCGGCGGGACGGAGCTTCAGATGCAGCGCTTGGCCGAATCCGGGGTCATGCAAGCCCTTCAGGCCCAATAGATGCGCCGCGCCCTTGCCGGGTCCGCCCTGATCCTGTCCGCAGGCCTTGCTGCACCGCTCCACGCGCAATCGACGTTCGAGCGGTTGGAGGCGGTGTCGGAAACCATGAACGCCATGATGAATGACGGCATGGTCGCGGAAATCCCGGCCCTGGACGGTCATATGCCCGACCCGGAATGGGACGACGCCCTGCGCGGTGCCTATCGCTGCATGTACGACGCCTATGTCGCGGAGGTCGGGACCGCCCCGGTGGAGGCGATGGTGGCCCAGATGGAGCAATCGCTGGAAACGCTCACCCCGGCGCAGTTGATCGAAACCGGTGCGGCGGTCGAAAACCCCGACGGCCTGTCCGACGACCGCGCCCTGGAAATCGTCGCGGAATGCGAATTGATGGACATCTTCATGGACCGCATGTCCGGCGCCATGGAGATTCTGTCCCGCCAATGACGCCGCCCGACGAAGGGGTGCCGCCGGACGCACCCAAGCGCGGACCCGACAAGGGCTATGCCGATGGCAGCTTCCCCGATGGCCGGATGAACGCCCCCGCGGCGCTGCGCAACCGCGATGCGATCACGAACGCGCTGACGCAGATCGCCCCGGCGTCGGGCCGCGCGCTGGAACTCGCGTCCGGCACCGGGCAACACGTCATCCACTTCGCCCGCGCGATGCCGGGACTGACATGGCAACCGACCGATCCCGCCGCCGACCGCCGCGCCTCCATCGTCGCCTGGCAAAGGGCGGAGCCGTCCTCGAACCTCCTGCCTCCCCTGCCGCTCGATGCCTGCACGCCGGGTTGGGCGGCGGATCACGGGCCCGCCGATCTTATCTTCGTGGCCAACCTTCTGCACCTTGTCTCCGAAGGCGAGGCCCGGATCTGCCTGACCGAAATGGCAAAGGCGCTTGCCCCCGGCGGCTGCGTCGCCATCTATGGCCCGTTCCTGCGCGATGGTGTGGCCACGTCCGAGGGCGACGCCGCCTTCGATGCGCGTATCCGCGCCGAGATGCCGGACCACGGCTACAAGGACCTCGACTGGACGCTCGGCACGCTCACCCGCGCGGGCCTTGTCCCCGATGCACCCCTGCCGATGCCCGCCAACAACCTGCTCATGGTCGCAAGAAAGCACTGATCCGCCTTGTAACGTAAGGAAACGTTTCGCTTTTCCCGGGGGCGCGGTTTATGGTCCCGCAGCCGTTCCCATCGCCCCGCGACCCCCGGCAGTGTTGACCAATGACGAAGGACCACCACGCCCGATGACCCCAGAATTTGCGCCAGAAGGCCTGTTCGCGCTGCTTGAAGGACCCGCCCTCGCGCGGCTGACGCAAACGCCCGTCCAACGCGGCGACACGCTCATCTCGGCCGATACCCCGGCGGAGGCGATGTATCTGGTGGAAACCGGCCGCTTTCGGGTGGAGCGGGACGGCGTCGATCTGGCGGAAATCGGCGCAGGCTCCGTGATCGGAGAGATTGCGTTTCTCACCGGCTCCAACAGGACCGCCGATGTCGTGGCCGCCCGTGACAGCATCGTCTACCGCATCGACCATGCCGCCTATGACCTGCTGTGCAAGGAGGTGGAGGGGTTGCCACAGGCCATGGCCGCCGAACTGGCCGACCGCCTCGCCAAGACCTCCGCCCGCGTCCGCCCCGATCCCGGCAGGCCGCCCGCGCGAACCTTTTGCATCCTGCCCGCCGCCGGCGCGCCCCTTCCCGAACGCTTCGTACCCGACTTGGCCGAGGCGATCCGCGCCCATCATTCCGTCGCGCTTGTCACCGAAGCCGCGTTTCGCGATGCCTTGGGTGACCGGGCCGACCCGACCTCACCCGAGGCAATCGCCTGGCTCAACAACCAGGAACGCAACGCCCAGATCGTTCTGTTCGTGGCCTCGCCCGAGGCGACCGATTGGTCCCGCGCCGCCCTTAAGCAGGCCGATCAGGCGATCTTCGTGGGCCAGGCGATCAATTATCAGGACCCGTCGGAGCTTGAGAGCTTCGCCCTCTCGATCCTGCCCGAAAGCCAGCGTCGGCTTGTCCTGCTTCATCCCCACCGGATGCAACGGGCGGCGGGCACCGGGCGCTGGCTCGACACCCGGCCCGTCTTCCTGCACCACCACGTTGCGCTGACGGGCGGGGACGGGGACATCTCCCGCCTCGGGCGCTTCCTGTCGGGCCGCGCCATCGGCATGGTCCTGTCGGGCGGCGGCGCGTTTGGCGTCGCCCATGTGGGCGTCTACCGCGCCATGCAGGATCTGGGCTGGCCGCTCGATATCGTGGGCGGCACGTCCGTCGGCTCCGCCATGGGCGGCGCCATCGCCCTCGGTGTCCCGGCGGAGGAGATCGGACCAAGGGTCGAACAGATCTTCGTCCGCTCCGGGGCCATGCGCCGCGTGACCGTGCCGAAATTCGCCTTCCTCGACCATAAGGTCCTCGACGCGGCCCTGATCGAGCATTTCGGCACCGACCCGATCGAGGATCTGTGGCTGCCATTCTATGCCGTGGCCGCCGACCTTTCGAACATGGAAATGGTCGTGATCCGGCGCGGTCCGTTGTGGGAGGCGATCCGCGCCTCCTCCGCCATTCCCGGTGTCCTGCCCCCCTTCTTCACGTCCGAAGGGCGGATGCTGGTTGATGGCGGCTGCATCGACAACATGCCGTTCCGCACCATGCACGGGCTCAAATCCGGGCCGAACATTGTTGTGAATGTTCAGAAAGCCACCAACAAGACAGTCCATGTCGATTACAATTCCTTGCCCGGGCGCGCCGAACTGGTGCGCCAGACGGTCATGCCCTTCGGCAAGCGGGGGCCTCGCGTGCCGGGCGTCATCTCCACCGTCATGCGGTCGCTGCTGGTGGGCCAATCGGACATGCTGGCCGATCTCGATCCGAACGACCTGATGATCCGCCCCCCCGGCCTCAAGGGCGCAGGCTTCCTCGCGTGGAACCAGCACAAGCTGTTTCACGAGATGGCCTACAAGCACGCGCAGGAGGTCTTTGCCGGTGAAGCGGGCGATCACGCGGCCCAGTTGACGGCCCTTGCCCGGGCGGCATCGGGCGACACGACGCAGACAAAAGGCGCGGCCTGAGCGGCGGGCCACTGGCCTCTGCCCCCTCCCCGTGATAGGCACGCCCCAGTTCCCCCGGGAGGACCCTGCCGATGATCCAGACAGCCTGACATATTTCCGCGCGCCGAAAACCCGCGCGCGCCTGTCCTGTCTTTCATCGGAGAAGTGCCTTGCACCCCATCATTTATGACGTGGCGGTTTCCGCCGACGGCTTCATTGCCGGCCCCGACGCGGACGTGTCCGCATTCCCCCCATCCGGTCCCATCGTGGACGATTACACCGACCGCCTCTCGGGCTATGCCGTCGCCCTCATGGGCCGCGCCACCTACGAATTCGGCTACCGCTACGGCCTGCCAACGGGCGCGAATCCCTATCCGCACATGCGCGCGATCGTCGTGTCCGGCGCGATCCAACTGCCCTCCGACGCGCAGGTCGAGGTCTGGCGTGATCTCTCAGGGCTGGAGGCGTTGCGCGAAAGCGGCCCCGGCCCGATCTACCTCTGCGGTGGCGGGCAATTGGCCGGGGCCATCGCATCCGCCGGCCACCTGTCGCAGCTTCGGCTGAAACGTGCGCCCGTGATCCTCGGCGGTGGTACCCCGCTCTTCTCGGGGCTCACCACGCCACCTGCGCTCACGGCGACGGGACAGGTCGATTACGGCGACAACCTGCTGTTTCAGACGTTCCGGATTACCTGACCTTTTCACCCCTGTGCGCCGCCGCCATGGTGGCGCGCAGACCTGTCCCAAAACCGGAAAGTCCGACAATGACCAAAGCTCCCTTCCTCGCCGCAGCGATCACGCTCGCCGCCACGCTGCCCGGCTTCGCCCAATCCGAACTCGACCGCCTTGCCGCCGCGACCGAAGCGGCGGGCGCCAACATGGAAACCTTCCTTGTCAGCCAGGCGCCGTCCCTGGCCGATGTCATGCCCGACTGGACGTGGAGCCCCGAGATGCGCGATGCCGCCGCCTGCACACTCGACGCCATCCGGGACGAGGGCGGAGATGCCGCCGTCGCCGACTACATCACCCAGATGGAAGCCTTCGCCGAAACCGAGATCACGTCGCTCGAACAGGTGGCCCAGGCCACGCCCGTCCCGATCAGCGCGGATTTCGCGGCAGCCACCGGTCAGGCCTGCGGCACCGCCGAACTCGCCATGCAGCAAATGCAGGACAGCGGCCTGATGGCTGCAATGATGGACCCGGCAGTGATGATGCAGCTCATGGGTCAGTAACCCCCACCGGCCTATGGGGCCGCGCCGCGGGCGCGGCTCACGCCCCGGTCTCGGCCAAGGCCCGATCAAGGGCATCCCGCGCCTCCGGCAACCGCCTCAGGCTGGCATCGATCTTCTGTCGCCACCGTGGCCCGGTCTCGTAGGCGTCCCTATACGCATCGACCAGCGCATAGGGCTCCTCCGCCGCGAAATGCCGGATCAGCAGGTCCGCCTGCGCGCGATCCTTGCGCGATTTCCCCGCCTCCGGCCCGTCCCGCCGCCGCTCCGCCACGATCAGCTTATGGATCGCATACCGCGCGGGCTTCGGGACCTGCACCAGCACGCCCTGCCGATACAGGACCGGCACACGGATCGGATCGCGGATCAGGTAGTTCAGGAAATGCAGCGATTGCGCCGAGACGCCGAGGGCGGGCAGGTCGCGCAGCTTTTCCTCGGCCTCGAACGACGGCGTCAGGAACTCCACCAGCGTCTTTCGCTTCGATTGCTCCCACCGCCAGACGCGCCCTTTTTCAAGCGACGGGACGGGCGAAAACTCCAGATCCGAGAACGTCTCGCCCAGGGCGGGGTCGACAGCATCCCCCCCATCGGCAAGTGCCACGGACAAGGCCCGGAACTGAGCCACGTCGATATCTTGCGTGACCGCCGCCTGGTCAGCCCCGAAGCGCACGCCCAACACCCCTTCATACAGCCGGTAGGCATGGGTCCCGATCAAGGTGCTGCCAAGGCGGAACGCTCCGGTCTGTGCAAGTGCGGAAAGAATCCGTCCGGTTTCCAGATCCGGGGCTGCCATCCCCTCCGCCCGCAGAAGCGAAACCAGTCTGGCACGGTCCTTGGCCCGGGCGGCGCGGGTCTCACGCAGATTGATATAGGCTTCCATCGCGGCGCGGCGTGCTGGCTCGTCCGGTCCGATATAGCGTTCCTTTACAGCGTCGCCCAATCGATATTGGTCGTACCAATAAATCTTGCCGGCGATCTTCCGGGCCTTTGGCGCACCGATGATGTCCTCGGCCTCCGCATCTTTCAGCAAGCGCCGAAGGTCTTGCCATGCCGCCTGCGCGGACATAGGGAGCGCGTCATAAGGTGTTTTCATGGACCTACCCTACAAAAGTTCTTCTGTAGGGTAAAGATAATTACCCTACAGACTATTTTTTGTAGGGTAAGTCACTCCCCTCACCGCCCCCTGCGCCCTGAAATCCAATCCACTATACCCCACAAACTTTCCTTTGTGGGGTAAGGGCCATTGCCCCACAAACTATTGTCTGTAGGGCAATGTAATCCCAGCCCCGTCACCCGTCTACGCGGATGACCGCATTGCTCGGATCATAGGGGCTGTCCTCGACCACTTCCGCATCCCACAGCTCCCGGAACATCCGCACCTTCAGCTTGGTGCCGACCTCCGCCAGGTCCGGCCGCACATAACCCATCCCGATCTGCTTGCCGAAGGCGACGGAATACCCGCCCGAGGTCAGGCGTCCGACCTTCTCGCCATCAACCAAAAGCGCCTCACGCCCCCACGGGTCCGCGTCTTCCGGCCCGTCGATTAGCACCGTCACGCATTTCGACCGGATGCCGACAGCTTCCATCGCGGCCTTGCCGTGGAAGTCCTTGCCGAGATCCACAAACCGATCCAGCCCCGCCTCCAGTGGCGTCGCGTCCCGGCCAAGCTCCGTCCCGAAGGCGCGGTACGACTTCTCCTGCCGCAACCAGTTCTGCGCACGACCCCCGACCAGCTTCATCCCATGCTTCTCACCGGCAGTAACCAGTTGATCCCACAGGTAATTCTGCATCTCGATCGAATGGTGCAATTCCCACCCCAACTCGCCCGTATAGGCCACCCGGATCGCGCGCACCGGGCACATGCCCAGCTCGATATTCCGCATGCTCAACCACGGGAACCGCTTGTTGCTCAACACCGTCTCGGGGTCCGCATCGTTCACCAGCTCGTTCAGCACATCGCGCGATTTCGGGCCGGCAATCGCGAAGACACCCCATTTCGTCGTGACATCTTCCGCGTTGATCCGCCCGAACCGATCCTCGTTGGCCATCACAGCCTTATATAAGAAGTCCTCGTCATAGGCGTGCCACGCCCCCGCGCTGACGAGGTAGTAATCATCCTCCGCAACCCGCACGATGGTGTATTCGGTCCGCGTCGTCCCCGCATCGGTCAGCGCATAGGTCAGGTTGATCCGCCCGACCTTGGGCAGCTTGTTGGTGGTGAACCAATCCAGGAACGCCGTCGCCCCTGGCCCTGAAATCCGGTGCTTGGCAAAGGCCGTCGCGTCGATCAGGCCGACACCCTCCCGGATCGCCTCCGCCTCGGCCTTGGCATAATCCCACCAGCCCCCGCGCCGGAACGACCGCGCCTCGCGATCAAATGAATCCGGCGCATCCAGCGGCCCGTAGTAATTCGGCCGTTCGAACCCGTTCACACAGCCAAACTGCGCCCCCGCCGCCTTTTGTCGGTCATAGGCCGGGGCCGTGCGCAAAGGCCGGCACGCCTCCCGCTCCTCATCGGGGTGGTGCAGGATATAGACGTGGTCGTAGCACTCCTCGTTCTTCCGTGCGGCGTACTCCGTCGTCATCCAATCCTGCCCGTAACGCTTGGGATCGAGGCTTGCCATGTCGATCTCGGCCTCACCCTCGACCATCATCTGCGCGAGGTAATAGCCCGTGCCACCCGCTGCCGTGATCCCGAAGGAAAACCCCTCGGCCAGCCACATATTCTGCAAGCCCGGCGCAGGCCCCACCAGCGGATTGCCATCGGGCGTGTAGCAGATCGGGCCATTGAAATCGTCCTTCAGCCCGCTCTCCTCACATGACGGGATGCGGTGGATCATCGCCATGTATTGGTCTTCGATCCGCTCCAGATCGAGCGGGAACAGATCGGCCCGGAAGCTGTCTGGCACCCCATGCTCGAACACCGCAGGCGCGCCCTTCTCGTAAACGCCCAGGATCCACCCGCCCCGCTCCTCACGCACATAGGATTGCGCATCCGCATCGCGGATCACCGGATGCTCCGCATTCCCCTGCCCGCGCCAGTCGACCAGCGCCAGGTCCTGATCCATGACGATGAACTGATGCTCCACCGGGATCGCGGGCATCTTGATGCCGAGCATGCTCGCCGTCCGCTGCACATGGTTGCCCGACGCCGTCACCACATGCTCCGCCGTGATCACCTGGGTCTCGTCGGACGGCACCAGATTGCCCCCCTTCTCGACCATCTTCGTGACCGTCACCTCCCAAGCCTCGCCGTTCCACTCGAACCCATCGGCCTGCCACTTCCGCACGATCTCCACGCCCCGCTGCCGCGCGCCCTTGGCCATCGCCATCGTGACATCGGCGGGGTTAATGTAGCCGTCCGTATTGTGGTAAATCGCGCCTTTCAGATCCTCCGTCCGGATCAGGGGCCAGCGTTCCTTGATCTCCTCCGGCGTCAGCCATTCGAAAGGCACGCCGACTGTCTCAGCGGTGCTGGCATAGAGCATATACTCATCCATCCGCGCCGAGGTCTGCGCCATCCGCAAATTGCCCACCACGGCAAAGCCCGCGTTCAGCCCGGTTTCCTCCTCCAGCGTCTTGTAGAACTTCACGCTGTAATCATGGATATGCGTCGTCGCGTAGGACATGTTGAAGAGCGGCAGCAAACCCGCCGCATGCCAGGTGGAGCCCGACGTCAACTCGTCCCGCTCCAGCAGCATCACATCGTCCCAGCCGGCCTTGGCCAGATGATACGCAATCGAGGTGCCCACGGCACCGCCGCCAACAACAAGGGCTTTGACTTGGGTTTTCATGGGGCACGCGCTCCGGCAGGTCAGGTCTTGCCCCTAACTGCCCCAAAGCCGCGCAACGCGCCTCGCCCACCCGACCTAACGCCGAGGAAAAGCGACATGCAGCGGCCATAGCGGCACTCTGCCCTGCCCTGCACGGTCCCTATCCGTGGATCGGCCCCGATCGCGCCCAGGTCAGACGTCCGCCCGTCGCGATGCGCCAATGCGGGATGGCGGGAGGGCGAGGCCGTCAGGCCAGCGTCTCCGCCATCCGCCGCGTCAACATTGATAGGCGTAGGTGAAGGTCAGCACGTCTTGCGTCACCTGTCCGGTGAAATTACAGCCCTGCCGCACCTGCCGCGTACCGTAGAGCGTGATGCTCGTCTGCCCCGCGCCCACCGGCCCCTCGACCGCATAGGACAGGGGCTGGTTGAAGCAGCCCCCGTTGAACGCATTCGCGCTGCCGCGATAATACCCGCCGCGATTGGTGCCGCTGAACAGAAGCTGGCCGCGATAGATGCCAAGCTGCTCCAATCCCGCGCGGGGCTGCTCATAATGGAAATAGCGGTATTCCCCGTTCGCACTCAGCCGCATCAGGGATCCGTTGTGCCACCAGCAACTGTCGGCGGCGGCCAGCGTCGGGGCCAGCGTGGAAAGGGCCGCAAGGGCCGCAATCAGTATCTTCTCAAGTCTCATCGGGCAGATCTCCAGAAATGTATTGGACTATGCAACAACTCTGCCCGCCGCTGCCCGACCTGTGAATATTCGCGCCCGCGAAAAAGCGCCCTACGCTACACTGCGCCGCAGCAGCGCCATCACCGACCACAAAAGCACGGCGGGCAGAACCAGCGTGCGCAGCACGAAGATCCCGATGATCGTCAGCGTCGCGCGGAACAGCGCGTCGGCCTGCGTCATGAAAACCTCCACCGCGGCCACGTAATTGCTCACTGCAGCGCCCGCGTCCTGCACCTCCCCCACCACGTCCGACAGGCCGGTGAGGAAACCGGAAAACAGGCCATCGGCCTCGGCATCCTCGGCCACCAAATCCTGCTCCCCGTCGCGGATCAGGATGCGCGCCTCGTTGGCGACCGCGTCCAGTTCCGCCGTCGCCGCCTCCCATTGCGGGGCCGTGGCCCGCTCCCCCAGCCACACGCCCCCGGCAAAAACCAGCGGAAGGACCAGACCAAGCGCCGCGCCCAGCCGCACGGCCCGCAGGCTGGCCGCGGCCGCATTCTCGCGCCCCGTTGCACCCGCACCGCCGAGCCCCAGCAATCCGACGCCCAGCACCACAAGGCCAAGCGCCGCCACCGGCTCCAGCCCCACCGTGGCAAGCGCCGCACCGGCGGCCACGGCAAAGACCACGTCCGCCACCCGCTCCACCGTATCATCCACCGGCTCCAGCACTTTCAGGGGCTGCAAACTCGCCTGCGCGCCGATGGAGGCCCCGATCTCAACCTCTTGGGCCGCCGACAAGGCCGCGTTGATCGCCCTCAGCGACACGTAGACACCCGCCGTGACCAGCGCGATCTCTTCCGCCGCATCGACGGCGGGCGGCAAGGCGGGATTGATCCCTCCGCCGCGGGCCAGGTCCAGCAGCCCGACAATCAGGCACAGCGCCCCCGCCAACACGAAGCCCAAGGCCCGCAACCCACGCCGTTTGCCGACGCGCGCCGTTCCACCCGGCGCGTCCGCCCGCCGCTCCCCCTGCAACACCGGGCGCTCAGGCTCCGGCGGGCGCGGGCGGGCGACCAGCGGCGGTTCGACCCGGTCGCTCACAGCATCGACGGCACGACCAGATCCGGCGGCCTGTGTCCATCGGCGAAGGTCTTGATGTTGATCAACACCTTTTCCCCCATCTCGGCGCGGCCCTCGCGGGTGGCCGAACCCATATGGGGCAGCAGAACCACGTTCGACAGCTCCCTGAGGCGCGGGTTCACCTCCCGCCCCTTCTCGAACACATCAAGGCCCGCACCTGCAATCTCGTCCGCGCGCAGCATCCGGGTCAGGGCGTTTTCGTCGATCACCTCCCCGCGCGACGTGTTCACGATCACCGCGTCGGGCTTCATCAGCTTCAGGCGACGGGCATTCATCAGGTGAAACGTGCTCGGCGTGTGGGGGCAATTGACGCTGATCACATCCATCCGGGCGATCATCTGGTCCAGGCTGTCCCAATAGGTCGCCTGCAACTCCGCTTCGGTGTCTTCGTGCAGGCGTCGGCGGTTGTGGTAATGGACCTGCATCCCGAACGCGCCCGCGCGCTTGGCAACCGCCTGCCCGATCCGGCCCATGCCAAGGATGCCCAGCCGCTTGCCCGCGATCCGCCCGCCCATGAACGCCGTGGGGGACCAGCCCTGCCAATTCCCCTCCTGCATCACGGCCATGCCTTCGGGGACCCGGCGCAGGACACCCAGCATCAGCGCCATCACCATGTCGGCGGTATCATCCGTCATCACGCCGGGCGTGTTGCTGACCAACACCCCCCTCTGGCGCGCGGTGGAGACGTCGATATGGTCCACCCCCGCCCCGTAATTGGCGATCAGCTTCAGGCGATCCCCGGCCTGTCCCAGCATCCCGCCCTCGATCCGGTCGGCGATGCAGGGCACCAGAACATCGGCCCGGCGCATCGCATCGACCAATTCATCGCGGTCCATCGGACGGTCGCTTTCGCGCAGCTCCACGTCGAACAATTCCGTCATCCGGGTTTCCACCGCTTCGGGCAACCGTCGCGTTACGACAACACTCAACCGCTGACCTGGCATGGGAAGCCTCCAAACAATAGATTTCTGCGCCTCCCCGTGACACTCTCCGATTGCACTGCGGGGCGCAAGATCACGCAGGGCCGGGCAAGACCAAAGGCACCGCCGCGCGACCAAATGCGCATCTCCGGCAAGGGGCGGGCCGTGACGAGACGAGGCAGACCAGACATGCGCAGATATGCGTTCCTATTTCTCTCCCTATGTATGCTGGCGCTTGCGCCGTTACCCGCCGCCGCCCAATCCGAGGGCGCGGAGCCGCGCGTCGGCCCGGTCACCGGCTTCCCAATTCCGCGCTACGTCTCGATCCGCGCGTCCGAAGGCAATGCCCGCCGCGGCCCGTCGCGCAGCCACCGGATCGACTGGGTCTTCACCCGCCGCCACATGCCGGTGATGATCGTCGCCGAACACGGCCATTGGCGTCGCGTCGTGGACCGCGACGGCGCGGGCGGCTGGATGCATTATTCGCTGTTGAGCGGCGAACGCTCCGCCATCGTGGAGACGGACATGCTCGCCCTTTACGCCCGCCCCGACACCGGCACCGCCATCCGCGCCTATGCCGAGCTTGGCGTCACCGGGCGACTTCGCGAATGCCAGCCCGATTGGTGCCTGATGGAGGTTGGCGGCTATCGCGGCTGGGTCGATGCAAGCGCGCTTTGGGGTGTCGAACAGGGTGAGGTGTTCGACTGACCCGCCGACGCAGGCGAATCCGATTGATATACCATTGATATACCTTGCATCGCGGTTTGGAGCGCCCTGTTAACCAGGTTTGCCGCTCCGACCCGCTACGCGGCGCTATCCAGCCCGCGCCCTTTCAACAGCGCCTCGACCCCCGGCATCCGGCCCCGGAACGCGGTGTAAAGCACGTCCGGTTCCTCCCTGCCGCCCGCCGAAAGAATGTGCGTTTCCAAGGCCTTGGCCATCTTCGGATCGAATGCGCCACCCGCCTCCTCGAAGGCCTCGAATGCATCCGCATCCATCACTTCGGACCACATGTAGCTGTAGTAACCGCTGGAATAGCCATCGCCCGCAAAGACATGGGCGAATTGCGGGGTGCGGTGCCGCATCTCAATCGCGTGGGGCATTCCGATCCGCTCAAGGGTTTTTTCTTGTAATTCCATTGGGTTATCCGGCGCGTCCCCGTCGTGGAAATCGAGATCCACAAGGGCGGAGGCAACGTATTCCACCGTCGAGAACCCCATGTCATAGGTCTGCGCCGCCAGAAGACGCTCCAACAAATCGCGCGGCATCGCCTCTCCGGTTTCTACATGGGTTGCGAATTTCTCAAGGACTTCAGGCACTTCCAGCCAATGTTCGTAAAGCTGGCTCGGCAATTCCACGAAGTCCCGCGCCACGGATGTCCCGGAAATCGACCCATAGGTCACGTCACTCAACATCTGGTGCAGCGCATGGCCGAATTCGTGAAACAAGGTCCGCGCATCGTCGTAGGACAGCAAGCTCGGCGCGCCTTTTGCGAAGTTGCAGACATTCACCACGATGGGCCGCGTGTCGCCGCCAAGCTTCTTCTGGGACCGCATGGCCGAGCACCACGCGCCAGATCGCTTGGACCCGCGCGCGAAATAATCCCCAATGAAAACAGCGACATGCTTTCCATCTCGCGTCACCTCCCACGCCCGCGCGTCGGGATGGTAGAGCGTCACGTCCAGTGGCTCGAACGACAGACCAAACAGCCGATTGGCACAATCGAAGGCCGCCGCGATCATCGCGTCAAGCGACAGGTACGGCTTCAACTCGGCCTCATCCAGGTCATGCTCAGCCTTGCGCCGCTTCTCCGAATAATAGCGCCAATCCCAGGGCTCCAGCGGGCCGTTCACGCCATCCTCGGCCATCATCGCCGCCAGCTTTTCAGCATCCGCCTCCGCCTGCGCCTTGGCCGGTTCCCAGACCGCCATCAGGAGATCGCGCACGTTGTCCGCCGATCCCGCCATCTCCGTCTCCAGCTTGAAGGCCGCGAAATCCTTATATCCCAACAGCTTGGCCCGCTCTTCGCGCAGCGCCAGCGTTTCCGCCGCGATGGCGCGATTGTCCGTCTCACCGCCATTGGCGCCGCGCGCGGCCCACGCTTTGTACGCCGTCTCTCGCAGGTCGCGCCGGGGCGAGAATTGCAGGAACGGCACGATCAGCGACCGCGACAGCGTCACAACCGGCCCATCTGCGCCCAATTCTGCCCCCGCCGCGCGGGCCGCGTCGATCACGAAATCCGGCAGGCCGTCCAGATCCGCTTCCGCCAAAGGCATCGACCAATCCCGTTCATCCGCCAGAAGGTTCTGCATGAAGCTGGTGCCAAGAACGGCCAGGCGCGATTTCACCTCCGTCAGCCGGTCGCGATCCGCCCCTTCCAGCGCCGCGCCGGACCGCACGAAACTGCGGTGGGTCAGGTACAGGACACGCGCCTGTTCGTCGGACAGGCCAAGGTCGTCGCGGCGTTGCCACAGAACGTCGATACGGGCGAACAGCTTGGAATTGTTCGTGATTTCCGAGGAATAGGCCGCGAATTTCGGCGCGTAATCCCGTTGCAGGGCCTCCCGCGCGGGCGTTGCATCGGCACCGGCGAGGTTGAAGAACACACCCGCCACGCGGTCCAGCAGCGCGTCGGCCATCTCCAACGCCTCGATCGTGTTCTCGAAGGTCGGGGCCGCGTCCTGATCCGCGATCTCCGCCACCCTTGCGCGCCCATCGTCGAGGGCGGCATCCAGCGCCGGACCAAAATCCTCATCCGAAATCGCGTCGAAGGGCGGCAAAGCGAATGGCGTATCCCAGGTCTTGAGCAGCGGGTTTGTCATGGTCAGATCTCCTTCGCTCAACACATAGGCGCAATCGGGCGCGCCAACACCCCCCGCTATCGCCGCGCGCTGCGCCGCATCCGAATTTCCAACTGACCCAAGGCCAGCGACAGCGTGATGGTCATGGTCAGGTAAATCAGCGCGACCACGTTATAGGTCTCGAAATACCGGAAATTCGATGCCGCCGTGACCTTGCCCAATTGCGTGACGTCAAGCACGCCAAGGACCGAGACCAGCGAGGAATCCTTGACCATTGCCACGAAATCATTGCCGAGCGGCGGCAGGATCGTTCGGATCGCCTGCGGGAACACGATATGCCGGAACCGGTTCCACCGGCTGAGCCCCAAGGCATCTGCCGCCTCCAGCTGCCCCGGATCGACCGATTGGAGACCAGCGCGAAACACCTCCGCGATGAAGGCCGAATAGCCGATGGCCAACGCGATGATCGCGCGCCAAAGCAGCGGGAAATCCCGAGTGCGGATGGTGTCCACTCCCAGGGATTCCGCCAGCCAATTATAGGCGGCTACGACACCCGGCGCGAAGACGAACGCGACGTAGAGCAGCAGCACGATAATCGGCACACCGCGCACGATCTCGATATAGAACCGGGCGACCTGCCGCAGGAACAGACTGCGCGACACGCTCATCAGGGCCAGGCCCAGGCCCATCGTCGCCGCCATCGAAAACCCGACGAGCGTGACGAAAATCGTGATCAGGATGCCGCGGCGGAGCGTGGTGAGGACCTGGAGATAGACGTCATCAATGGCGATCTGCCATGCGGCGAACACCCAAAGCCCCGCAATGGCTAACAGCCAATACGGGAAATCCTTGTCGGAATTTGCGGAGGTGGGACCCATCGGGCGGGAAGCGAACGCGCCGGACGGCCCGGCGCGCTCTCGATCTTATTCGCCGAGCGCGTAGTCGACGAACCAGCGCTGGTCGAGCTCCTCCAGCGTGCCATCCTCACGCATGCTTTCGATGCCCGCGTCGATTGCGGCGACCAATTCGCTGTCGTTGGGGAAGATGAAGCCGAATTCCTCGGTGCCGAGCGGATCTCCGATCATCTGCAGGCGTTCGGGATTGGCGCTGACATAGCCCTGTCCACCGGCGCTATCGGCCAGAACCATGTCGACATCGCCCACCAGAAGCGACTGGATCGCGGCGGGGATGGTTTCGAACAGGACCAGGCGCGGGTTCGCCTCATCCCCGTCCAGCACGTCGTAGACACCCACGTAGAACGGTGTCGTGCCGGCCTGCGTTCCGATCAGAAGTTCCTCATCCGCGGCAAAGCTTTCCGCGTCGCTGAACCGGTCCTCGTCCGCGGCGACAAGCATCCGCATCTGGCTGACCATGTAGGGGGCGGAGAAATCGACCAACTCATCACGATCCTCGCGTATGGTGATGCCGGTCATGCCCATGTCGTACTGGCCTTCGGACACCGCCGGGATCATCGCGTCCCAGCTGATATTCTCGATCACCGGGGTGAAGTTCAGACGCTCCGCCAGGATCGCGAGCGCGTCATATTCCCACCCGATCGCCATGCCCGTGACGGGGTCCACGAATTGCAGCGGCGGGTAGGCGTTTTCAGTGACGACGACCACCTCGGCCCCTTCGAGATCGGGCAAATGACCGTCGGCGGCGGCAGTGAGTGGCATGAGCGCGGCAAGGGCCACGGCGGCAAAACGGATCATCTGACATCTCCCTGAATTGACTGGTCGCAGTATGACGTGCGGGCGCGCAACGGCAAGGGGCCGCGCGGTCAGACGCCGCCGCAGATGTCGCAATCGGCCCGGCGCTGCACCTTGATGAGGCGGGTTTCAGCGTGAAGTGCATCATAGATCAGCATCCGACCGCGCAAGCCTTCGCCCGCGCCAGTGATTTCCTTGATCGCCTCCAACGCCATCATCGAGCCGATCACGCCCGGAAGCGCCCCGATCACACCGGTCTCCGAACAGGTCGCGGCCTGGTCCGGGCCGGGGGCGCTGGGGAAGACGCACGCCATGCAAGGCACGCCGCCCGCCGGGTCATAAAGTGTCACCTGCCCTTCCCAGGCGGAGATTGCGCCGGCCAGAACGGGCCGACCGGCGGCAACCGCAGCCCGGTTCACGACGTCACGCACGGCGAATGTGTCGGTGCCGTCAAGGATCAGATCGTAATCGGCGAACAGCTCCGCCGCGATGTCCGATGTCAGTTCCCTGTGGTAGGGACGCAGGTCCACATGGGGGTTCAGCGCCGTGGCGGCGATCTGGGCGGAAAACACCTTCGGCATGTCGATGCGCGCATCGGTATGGGCGATCTGGCGTTGCAGGTTCGACAGGCTGACCGCGTCATGGTCCACCACGCCGATACGCCCCACGCCCGCCGCCGCGAGGTAAAGCAGCGCCGGTGACCCAAGCCCGCCCGCGCCCACCAAAAGCACCTTGGCGTTTTTGAGTGCCAATTGCCCGCCGCCACCGATATCGGGAAGCGTGATGTGCCGGGCGTACCGCTCGATCTCGACGTCGGAAAATGGCCCGTCGGCGACCGGGGCAGCCTCTTCGCGTTCAGCCTCCCGCGCCTCCGCCTGCCCGCGCAGACGAAGCAGGACGAGACGATAGAGCAGGATCAGCGCCAGCGCCGCCCCCAGCAAAAGCCAAAGCGCCGCTGACCCGCCCGTCGCCTCGCGCAGGGGATGGCCCGTGGGCAAAGCAAGCTGTAGCCCCAGGACCGCGACGTAGAGCAGGCCAAGCATGTAGAGGCGCGCCTGAACGGGCGTCTTCATCACCACCCCCAGGCCCCAGATCGCACCGGCAAGGATTAGGACGAACAGCATCAGTCGGCACCCGTGGACCCGAAGCCACCGCTACCGCGGCCCGTCTCGGAAAGCCGTGTTGCAGACGTGAATGTCGCCTGCACAACCGGGGCGATCACCGCCTGCGCGATGCGTGCGCCGTGGTCCACCGCAAACGCGTCCCGACCGAGGTTCACAAGGATGACGCCCAGCGGTCCGCGGTAATCGCAATCAATGGTCCCGGGCGCATTGGCGAGCGTCACACCGTGTTTCAGGGCGAGGCCCGACCGGGGCCTGACCTGCATCTCGTAGCCCTCGGGGATCGCGATACGCAGGCCGGTCGGCACAAGCGCGCGGTCGCCGGGCGCAAGGATCAGTCCCGTGTTCCGATCCTCTTGCCGCAGATTGGCGCGCAAATCGGCACCTGCCGCACCGGCGGTGGCGTAGTCCGGCAGCGCCACGTCGACGTCGGCCCACGGCTCTCGCAGAACTTCGATCACGACGTCCAACAGCAATGCCCCTCTTTCTGCCCGCGAGGGATCATGCGCCGCCGATTGCGTCGGCGATGCGCCGCGCCAGCCGCCGGGCCACCTCGTCCTTCGGCAATCTAGGCCACTCTTCCGCGCCGTCATCCGAGATCAGGACGATCCGGTTCTCGGTCCCGCCCATGATGCCCGTCGCGGGCGATACGTCGTTGGCAACGATCCAGTCGCAGCCCTTGCGCAGGCGCTTGGCGCTGGCATGGGCGACGACATCGTCGGTTTCCGCGGCAAATCCCACGACAAGGCCGGGTCGCCCCGCGCCCATGGCCGATACGCCCGCAAGAATGTCTTCGTTCTCCGCAAATTCCAGGGCCGGCGCCTTGCCGCTGCCATCCTTCTTCATCTTGGACCGGCTCGCATTTTCCACCCGCCAATCGGCCACGGCGGCGGCGAATATTGCGGCATCGGCCGGATGGGCGCGGCCCACGGCCTCGGCCATCTGCGCGGCGGTTTCCACCGCGATGACGTCGACACCGGCGGGCGGCGGCACGGTCGCGGGCCCGGTCACGAAACTCACCCGCGCGCCAAGGTCTCGCAAAGCGGCCGCAAGCGCCGTCCCCTGCGCGCCTGAGGACCGGTTGGCGATGTAGCGGACCGGGTCGATCGGTTCATGGGTCGGGCCGGAGGTGACGATGACGTGCTTGCCCGTCAGCGGACCATCGGAAAGCGCGGCATCCACGGCACGCACGATATCAGGCACTTCGGCCATCCGCCCGGGGCCGAATTCGCCGCACGCCATGTTCCCATTATCCGGTCCGACGACCAGAACATTGTCGCTTTTGAGGGTTTCAAGGTTACGTTGCGTGGCCGGATGCTCCCACATCCGCACGTTCATCGCGGGCGCGATCAGCACGGGCTTGTCCGTCGCCATCAAGAGTGTGGAGGCAAGGTCGTTGGCATGGCCATGGGCCATCTTGGCCATCAGATCCGCCGTCGCGGGCGCCACGACCAGCAAATCGGCGGCGCGGCTCAACTCGATATGACCCATCTCCGCCTCGTCGGTCAGATCGAAAAGGTCGCGATAGACCTTCTGTGCGGCCAGGGCCGACGCGCTGAGCGGGGTCACGAATTCCTCTGCCGCCGACGTCAGAACGGGCGTCACGCTGGCCCCTTCGTCCCGCAGACGCCGGATCAGGTCGAGCGATTTGAAAGCGGCAATGCCGCCCCCGATGATCAGGAGAATTCGCTTGTCTGCCAGCATCGTGGCCCCTTTCGACATCCGCTGCGCAGGTTAGGCGTGCAGCACGCGCCCTTCAATCGGAATCGGGGCGCGGCAGGGTCGCGCAGGTCGTGGGCAAGTGCATGTCGGCCCGGATCGTCAGAAACCGGTCCATCGTCATGCCGGGTTGCGCCAGCACCATCGTCGCGCAGACGCGCTCCAACGGGTAGGAGCCGTAGGCGGCGCGCGGCAGACCCTCCCCCGCCATGGCCCGGGCGATCATCTCCCCGTGGGCCGGTCCCAGCGCGGCAATATCCGCCACGCCTTCACGCACCCAGAACGCGGCACGGAACATGGCAAATCCGCCCAACACCTCGGCGTGGCGCAAGTGGGTCATCTCGTGGACCAGGTAATAAGTCAGATCACGGGGCGGCGGCACCGGCGCGCCGTCGTTCAGAAGCAGCCCCGCCTCCAAATCCGCACCGCTCAGGAACATGCGGTCCTGCCAGAACGCCGGATAGGTCAACCCGCCCGCCCCGGGTGCCCCGCGAAAGAACAGCCAATTGCGCCAGCCGCCTTCGGCCAGAAAAACATGGATCTGATGGTCGGGCTGGCCGAACGGCGTGTCCTGCATGTCGGCCCATGCTGTTGCAGCAGCCCGGATCGCCGCGTCCTGCGGCAAGGGGTCCGTCGCGTGGAACATGATGCGGTGATCACCCGCCTGATGCGCGAATGCCAAGGCGGGAAAGGCCGTAAAGATCGTCGCCAGCGCCATCGCGCAGGCGCAAACGCCCCCGACGACCAGCGCGAGGGCGTTGACGATTTTTCGCGTCAGGGGTCTGGCCATCAACGGGGTCGCTGGCAGCGCGCGACACCCCTCAGCGAAGGGATGTCACGACCTCCAGCCCGCGCGCGGCGACGTCTGGCGGCAGGCTCGTCGCGAGGGTCGCGGCGAACATCAAAAGCAATGCGGCCAACGGCGCATGGAGGATCACACGGCGAGGAATGACCGGACCTCCTTAGACTGCGCTTCGAGCGTCTTGCGCATCTTGCCGAATGCGGCGGCCTCCAACTGGCGCACACGTTCCTTGCTGAGGCCAAGCTCATCGCCCAGGCTTTCAAGCGTCCGGGGGTCTTCGCGCAGCTTGCGCTCACGCACGATGAATCGCTCCCGGTCGTTCAGGGCATTCATCGAGGTGATCAGCCATTCGCGCAATTGGGCGGTGTCGTGGCTGTGCTCCACCAACTCGGCGGCCTGGTCGCTGTCGTCTTCGAGGGTGTCGATCCATTCGCGCCCCTCATCCTCGACGGATTGGGTGGCATTGAGCGAATAGTCGGATCCGGCAAGGCGGCCTTCCATCATCTCCACATCGTGCAGCGGAACGCCCACTTCCGTCGCTATCATCTGGCGCAGCTGGTGCTTGTCCAACGTCTCTCCGGCTTTCATCGCTTCGCGCTCCAGCCGCGCCTGCACCCGGCGCATGTTGAAGAACAGCGATTTCTGAGAGGAGGTGGAGCCGGTGCGCACCATGGACCAGTTGCGCATCACGTGGTCCTGGATTGACGCCTTGATCCACCAAACGGCATAGGTCGAAAAGCGCACGCCGCGGTCGGGGTCGAACTTGTCGGCTGCTTTCATCAGGCCAAGGCCCGCTTCCTGAATAAGGTCGTTCATGGGCGCGCCGTAGCGTTTGAACTTCGCGGCCATGGAGATCGCAAGGCGCATATAGGCGGTGATCAGGCGATGCAGGCTTTCCTCGCACCTGTCATCGCGCCACGCATAGGCAAGCCGCAACTCCGTCTCCGCATCCAGCAATTCCGCCTTCATCGCGCGGCGGGAAAGGGACTGGTCTGAACCCATATCTAATGCCATAACGACCCCCCGGTTCTGTTAACGTCTTGGACACACCATTTTGGCTGTGTTTGAAGGGGATACGCAGCTAAAAACCAATCGGATCACTTTTTGGGACATTAAATTGCGCCTACCCCCTCTGACCCTCGTTCTCGGCGGTGCATCCAGCGGCAAATCGGCCTTCGCTGAGAAGATGGTGCTGCAATCGGGCTTCGCCAAAGTCTACCTCGCCACGGCCGAAGCCCTGGACGGTGAGATGACCGACAAGATCGCCCGCCACCGGGCACAACGCGCCGGGCACAATTGGCGCACGGTCGAGGCGCCCCACGACACCGCCACCGCCCTGTCGCGGATCGAACCGGACGAGGCGGTGCTGCTGGATTGCGTGACCTTCTGGCTCACGAACCTGATGGTCGATGACGGCGATTGGGAGGAGGAATTCGATGTCCTTCTCGACGTGCTTCTCCAGATGCGGTCGCCGGTCGTGATGGTCAGCAACGACGTCTCGGGTGGCGTGGTGCCGGAGAATGCACTGGCGCGGTCGTTCCAGCGCATCCAGGGGCAGATCAACCAACGCCTCGCCGCGCAAAGCGACCTGGTGGTCTATGTCACGGCGGGCCTGCCGCAGGTCCTCAAGGGACAGCCGGATTTCGAACCGGTGGACGATCCTTGGTAAGGCGCATCTTCTGGGTCCGCCACGGTCCCACCCACCAAAAGACTTTCACCGGATGGCGTGACGTGCCCGCCGATCTGTCCGATACCGGCGCGGTGATGCGTATGCGCGATTGGCTGCCTGCCGACGCGCCGATTGCGTCCTCCGACCTCAAGCGCGCCGTGGCCACGGCGGATGCCATCGCCGGTGGGCGCAGACGGCTGGCCCACGATCCCGATTTGCGCGAATTCGATTTCGGTACGTGGGACGGGCTGCATTTCAACGTTGTGGCAGAACGCGACCCGGATTTGAGTTGGTCGTTCTGGGACGAACCGGGCGACGTCGCCGCACCGGGCGGCGAAAGCTGGTTCCAGGTGCGCGACCGCGTGGCGCGCGCTGTCGACCGGGCCCTGGCCAACAATCCTGGCGACGTGATCCTTGTCGCTCATTTCGGCGCGATCCTGTGCCATGTCGCCCACGCGACCGGCCAGACACCCAAGGCGATCCTTGCCCAGAAGATCGACCCGCTTTCGGTCACGGAACTGGTCGAGGCAGGCGATTGCTGGACGCTCGGCGCGGTCAATCACCAACCGTGATCGCCCCCGTCACAGGCTTTCGTTTGACGCGCCCGCCAAAGCCGCGCTTGATGCGGCCATGACCTATGAGCTTCTTATCGGGCAAAAGTCCTATTCCAGCTGGTCCCTTCGGGGATGGCTGTCCTTCGCGCCCTTCGACATTCCGGTGAATGTCCAATCGGCCGTCATCTACAGCGACACGTTCTACGACGATGTCGCGGCCTTCGGCGCCCACCGCACCGTCCCTGCCGTGCGCACGCCTGCGGGCGGGATGCTGACCGATACCATCGCAATCGCCTGGCATCTGGCGGACGCCTTCCCGGACAAGCGCCTTTTGCCGTCCGATCCCGTCGCGCGCGCCGAGGCCCAAAGCGCGATTGCGGAGATGCATTCCGGCTTCACCGCCCTGCGGTCCGCCTGCCCGATGAACCTGCGCACGGCCTGGGCCGGGTTCCAACCCTCCGACGCCGTCCTCGCCGATATCGCGCGGGTGGAAGCGATCTGGTCCAACGCCCTGGCGCGGTCCGGCGGGCCGTTCCTCCACGGCGATTTCACGCTGACCGATGCCTTCTTCGCGCCCGTCGTCACGCGCCTTCTGACCTATCAATTGCCGATGTCCGACATGGCCACTGCCTATGCCCGCGCGGTCACGACCCATCCGGCCTTTACGTCCTGGCGGGAGGAGGGGCTGGCCGAGGACGCGGAAGTGTCTAACTACGACATGGCCCCGCTGGAGCGCATCCCGTTTCCGACGCTGTGAACCGGAAAAACTGCCGCGATCCCGTTAACCCTTCGCTAACCATGTCGCGGCTAGGGTCGCGGCATGTTCGAAGCCGCAAGTCCCGAAGCCCTGTCCCTGACCCACACCGTCGCCTTCGAGGGGTTGGAGGCGCGACGGGTTGAGGTGCAATGCGCCGTCACCGCAGGATTGCCCGGATTCGCCATCGTCGGCCTGCCCGACAAGGCCGTGAGCGAGGCGCGCGAACGGGTGCGCACCGCGCTGCAGGCGATGGCCATCGCCCTGCCGTCGCGGCGGATTACCGTGAACCTCTCCCCCGCCGACCTGCCCAAGGAGGGCTCGCATTTCGATCTGCCCATTGCGCTGGCTCTGCTGGCGGCGCTCGGCATCTTGCCCAAGGAACGGGTGGAGGCGTCCCTGTCCCTGGGGGAGCTTTCGCTCAACGGACGCCTGGTGCCGGTCCTGGGCGCCTTGCCCGCCGCGCTGGCCGCCGGGGAAGACGGGCGCGCCCTGATGTGCCCCAGCGGTTGCGGGGCGGAGGCGGCTTGGGTCGGCGCCACACCGGTTTTCGCCGCCACGTCCCTCGCCGAACTGGTCGCCCATTTCACTGACCGCGCGCCGTTGGAGCCCGCCAAACCCGGGGAGGTCGTGGGCGATCCAACGACCAAATGCATGTCGGAAGTGCGGGGTCAGGAACGCGCGAAACGGGCGCTCGAAATCGCCGCCGCCGGTCGGCATCACCTGCTCATGGTGGGCTCACCGGGATCGGGCAAAAGCATGCTGGCCGCCCGCCTGCCCGGCATCCTGCCCCCGCTCAGCCCGGCGGAGGCGCTGGACACCTCCATGATCCACTCCCTCTCCGGCCTGCTGAACGAAGGCGGCATCTCGCGTGTCCGCCCCTACCGTGCGCCACACCACACCGCCTCCATGGCCGCGATTGTCGGCGGTGGGCGCGGTGCCAAACCGGGAGAGATCAGCCTCGCCCATAACGGGGTCCTCTTCCTCGACGAGTTCCCTGAATACCCCCGGGCCGTGCTGGAAACCCTGCGTCAACCGATTGAGACCGGCGATGTCGTCGTCGCCCGCGCCAATGCCCATGTCACCTATCCGTGTCGCTTCCTGTTGATCGCCGCCGCCAATCCCTGCCGCTGCGGCAACCTCTATGACGCCAGCGCCGCCTGTTCCCGCGCGCCCATCTGTGGGGAGGATTACATCGGCAAGATTTCCGGCCCCCTGATGGATCGCTTCGACCTGCGCCTTGAGGTTCCGCCCGTGGCCTATGCCGACCTCGACCTGCCCGCGGATGGAGAGACGAGCGTCGTCATCGCCGCCCGTGTCGCGGAGGCCCGGCGCGTTCAGGCCGATCGCTTCGCCTCCCTCGGCGCACCCGCTCTTGTCAATGCCGATGTGGAAGGCGCGCTTCTGGACCAGATCGCGACACCGGATGCAGCGGGCAAAGAATTGCTCCTCAAAGCAGCGGAGAAATTCAACCTGACTGCGCGGGGCTATCACAGGGTCCTGCGCCTGGCGCGCACGATTGCCGATCTGGACGGTGCCGCGTCGGTCGGGCAGCCCCATATCGCGGAGGCGATCGGCTATCGCCTAATCGGTGCGCGCAACGGCTAGGCAGCGTCTTGCGAAGTCGCCGGCCCGGGCCAGAGCATCCCGCGCCTCGGGCAGCACATTGCCGAAGACCTGCCAGGCATGGGGCGTGTTCGGCCAGCATTGCATCTCCACCTCGCCCCCTGCATCGCGCAAGACCTTGGCCATCCGCGTCGCATCATCGCGCACGATCTCCGTTTCCGAATACTGGATCAGCGTCGGCGCGGGGTCGGTGAACGCCGCGAAGAGCGGGGAGACGCGGGCGTCGCTCAGATCTGCGTCCCCCGCCGCGAAGAACAGAAGATCCGGCAAGCGTTCTGCGGGCAATAACGGATCGCGGCGCGCGTTTTCAACCATAGACGCACCCGATCCGGTCAGGTCCGTCCACGGGCTGAACGCGATGCACCCGGCCGGGCGCTGCCCCGCCTGCCCCAGCTCCGCCATCAACGACAGGGCCATGCCTCCGCCCGCGCTGTCACCGGCCAGAAGGATGTGCTCCGCCTTCGTCCCGCCCCCAATCAGCGCCTCCCACGCTGCGCGGGCATCGTCCTGCGCCGCGGGCAAGGGCGCATCCGGGCCAAGCCGGTATTCCGGCACGACGATCCGGCACCCGCTGTCGCGCGCAAGCTGCCGTGTCAGCGCCCGGTGGGACATGGCCGACCCGGCAATGAATCCGCCGCCGTGGAAATAAAGGATCGTCCCCTCCGCGCTGTGTTCCGGCTCGATGATCGACACCGGTGGGTTGCCGGGCATCTCCGCCTCGCGCAATCCCCGCCCGCGCCCGCCGCAAAACCAACCGACCCACTCGAAATCTCCCCTCTGCGCGCCCGGTGTCTTGACCGTCCGCAGGCGCGGTTTGCCGATCATCCGGCAGCCAAGGTTCAGGATCGCGAGGCGCAGGCTCACGCGGCGGCGGCCCTGCGCTCGATCGCCTCCCAGATCCGGGCCGCGATATTGACCCCGTCGAACCGCTCCAATTCCTGGATACCGGTGGGGGAGGTGACGTTGATCTCCGTTAACCAGCCGCCGATCACGTCGATCCCGACAAAGACCTGCCCCATCTCCTTCAGACGCGGGCCGATGATGGCGCAGATCTCCCGCTCCCGCTCCGTCAGCTCGGTCGCCTCCGGCCGCCCGCCCACATGCATGTTCGACCGCGTTTCTCCCTTCGCGGGCACGCGGTTGATGCCGCCCACCGGCTCCCCATCGACCAGAATCACGCGCTTGTCGCCCGCCGAGACGTCTGGCAGGAATTTTTGCATGATCAGCGGCTCGCGGTTGATGCCGGTGAATAGCTCATGGAGCGAATTGAGGTTGCGATCGTCCGGCGTCAGGCGAAACACCCCCGCCCCGCCATTGCCGTAAAGCGGTTTCAGGATCACGTCGCCATGGTCGGCCTTGAACGCTTTCAGCATCTCGAGGTCGCGGGCGATCATCGTGGGTGGCGTCAGGTCGGGGTAATCCAGAACCATCAGCTTTTCGGGCACGTTTCGCACCCAGAACGGGTCGTTGACCACGAGTGTCTGGCCCTTCAGGCGGTCCAGCAGATGCGTCGTCGTGATGTAACCCATGTCAAACGGAGGGTCCTGCCGCAGCCAGATCACGTCCACCTCCGCAAGATCGACCATCTTCGGCGCACCGGCGATCACGTGGTTGCCGCGCTCGCGCTGCACCTTGACGGGCCGCGCCCGTGCGATCACCCGATCTTCGCGGTAGGCTAGGTCGGATGGAGTGTAGACCAGCAGATCATGCCCGCGCGCCTGCGCCTCTTCCGCCAGCCGGAACGAGGAATCGGCGTCGATATCGACATCCTCGATCGGGTCCATTTGAAACGCCACCAGCATCGCCGCCCTCCGAATTACCGCTCAGCCCGTCTTACTTGGCGTGGCGCAGGTCCGGGTGCAATGGGGATCAGGCGACTAGCGCATTGGGAATGACCGCGATCTTGCCTTGCCCGTCGACAAGCGCCACGTCGAACCGCATCGGTGTCATCGCGCCTTTCGGGAAAGTGCCAAGGCAATGTTCCGCACTTTGCAGCAACCGCCTGATCTGGCGTTTCGTCAGGCTTTGCGCCGCCTGGTCATGGCTGCGGGAAGATTTGACTTCGACGAACACGACCTCCCCATCCCGATCAAGGACAAGGTCGATTTCGCCCGCCGGTCCACGCCAACGCCGCGCGACAAGCCGATGCCCGTGCGCGATATAGGCGCGCAAGACTATGTCCTCCGCCGCCTTTCCCGATTGATAGGCGCGAAGCCCCGTCAGCCGTCGTTTTTCAGGCGAAGCCCCATCTGGTAGACGTCTCTTTTCGGCAGGCCCATCGCGTCGGCCACTTGCGTCGAGGCCGCCTTCAGAGGCATGTCCGCCATCGCCGCGCGCAGGGCCGCTTCCACGTCGTCCGCATCGGGTGCCGTGGCCGTCGCCCGGCTGATCAACAGGACGATTTCGCCCTTCAACACCCGGTCCGAGATCGCGTCGCGGACCGTTCCACAGGGCCCGCGCAGAACCTCCTCGAAGCGTTTGGTCAATTCGCGGCACAGCGCCACCTCCCGATCACTGCCCAAGATCTCGCACAATTCATCTAACAATCGGTGAACGCGTTTCGGGCTCTCATAAAGGACAATTGTGGCGGCGGCGGCGTCGAGGTCCCGGAGCCATGTTTTGCGCCGCCCGGCCTGGGACGGGGGAAATCCCGCGAACAGGAAGCGATCCGTAGCCAGGCCCGAAACCGTAAGTGCCGCCAGGACGGCGGACGCGCCGGGCGCGGAAAAGACGCGGTGATCAGCCTCGATCGCCGCGCGCCCCAGCTGGTATCCCGGATCGGCCACCAACGGCGTCCCGGCCTCCGACACGTAGGCGACGGATTTACCCTCCTCGAGGGCGGCCAGGATACGCGGGCGCGCCTCCGCCCCGTTGTGGTCGTGGTAGGGAATCATCACGCGTTGCCCCACGGCGATGCCGTGGATTTCCATCAGCTTCCGTGCGGTCCGCGTGTCCTCCGCCGCGATCACGTCGGCCCCGGCCAGAACATCGAGCGCCCGCAAGGTGATGTCCCTTGCCGATCCGATCGGGGTGGCGACGAAGTGCAGACCTGGCGCGATGCGAACCGGTGCGCTCATGCGCGTTCTACCGCCGCTGCACACGGGTTCGTGAAGCAAGTGCTTGCGTCACGGGGCCAACCTGGTCCATGTGCGGGTTCGGGGGAAGTCCTTGCACGGACATGACGTTTACTTGATCTGCGGATCACCGTAGCCTGCATCTGCGGGTCTCCCGCCACGTAAAGGTCTAACGCGCCTCAAGGGGGGGCACACTGCTTATGGTTTCCGGTTTCTTTGGTCTTCGCAACCCGTTGCGCATCCTTGTGGCCCTTCTGATGACGTTGGTTCTGACGGCGTGTCAGATCGGCGGCGGCCCGATCGGCCTGAACGGTCCGCGCATTTCGGGGCAGACGGTTCAGGTGGCGATGCTTCTGCCGATCAGTGGCGAGGGCGGCGATGCGCTTGTGGCACGCAGCCTTGAGAATTCCGCGCGCCTTGCCGCCGCCGACGTGGCGAATTCCGCGACCATCGAGATCACGGTCTACGACACTGCCGGGGATGCCGCGACCGCCGCGGCCCGCGCGCAGGAGGCCGTGTCGGCGGGCGCGGACGTGATCGTCGGCCCGTTGCGCTCCGACGCGGCCGCAGCCGTGGGCGTTGCCGTGGCCAATTCGAACATCGCCGTGCTCAGCTTCTCCAACAATACGGAGATCGCGGGCGGCAACGTGCTGGTCCTGGGTTACACCTTCGCCAACACCGCCAACCGCATCATCAGCTATTCGGCACGCCAGGGGCGTGGCAACATCGTGCTTGTCCACGCCTCCAACCTCGCCGGTGAAGTCGCGCGCGACGCCGTGCGCACCGCCGCCTCCCGCTCGGGCGCCACGATTTCCGCGACGATCCCCTATGAGTTCAGCCAGGTCGGCGTGGTCAATGTCGTCCCGCAGGTCACCAGCGCTGTGCGCAACAACGGGGCCAACGCGGTGATGCTGACCTCCGACAGTGCCGGGGCCCTGCCGCTTTTCGCGCAATTGCTGCCCGAGAACGGCCTGAACACCGCCAGCGTGCAGATGATGGGCCTGACCCGGTGGGATATCCCGCCCGCCACGCTCGAATTCTCCGGGCTCCAGGGCGGCTGGTTCGCGATGCCCGATTCCGGTGCCGCCGCCGCATTCAACGCGCGATACGCGGCCACCAACGGCGGTGCGCCGCATGCCCTTGGCAGCCTTGGCTACGATGCCATCCGTGCCGTGGCCCAGACCGCGGGATCGGGCCGGATGGGGGCCGGTGATCTGGTCGCCACCGGGCAGATCGATGGGGCCGGCGGTGCGTTCCGCTTCCTTGCCGACGGGACAATCGAACGGGCCTTGGCGATTGCCGAGATCGTCAACCAGCAGGTGAGCATCATTGACCCCGCCCCAAGACGTCTCGGCGGTGCCGGTTTCTGACCGGCCCAGGAACCCGAGCCTTTCCAACGCAACCGAACCGGGAACGCTACTGCTTCCGGCGGCGGAGTTTGCCGACCGCGCAGCACTCGCGGCCCGGGTGGATGACGCCTGCGCGGGTCTTGGCGATGCGGGTGCCATCCGCAACGCCGCCGTCGCCGAGCTGAACCGCGCGCAGGAGGCGGGGCGCGCCGCCCTTGCCGCCGCCTTCACCGACCACCCCCTCGCCGCGCGGCGGGCCACACGGTCCTACACGTTCCTCACCGACATGTTGGTGAAGGAGGTGTTGCGGGTGGCGGAAACCTATCTGCATCCCACCAATGTCCGCACCGACAGCGAACGCCTCGCCGTGATGGCGGTGGGCGGGTACGGCCGTGGAGAAATGGCGCCGTTTTCCGACGTCGATCTGTTGTTCCTCACCCCTTGGAAAGTGACGGGCAAGATCGAGAGCGTCATTGAAAGCATGCTCTACATGCTTTGGGACCTGCGCCTGAAAGTGGGCCATTCCAGCCGGACCGTAAAGGATTGCATGCGCCTGGGGCGGGAGGATTACACGATCCGCACCTCGCTTCTGGAAATGCGCCACCTGGCAGGGGATGAAAGCCTGGGCCAAGACCTGACCGACACTTTGCGCGCGCAATTGTTCGATGGGTCCACGGGCGAATTCGTCGAGGCCAAGCTGGAAGAACGCTCCAGCCGCCACAAGAAGCAGGGCGGTCAGCGGTATATGCTGGAGCCGAACGTCAAGGAAGGCAAAGGCGGCCTTCGCGATCTGCAAACGCTCTACTGGATCGCCAAATACGAACACGGCGTCACCCGCGCGGCAGAGCTTGTCGCGCTCGGCGTCTTTCGGCCCGAGGAATTCGCCAGCTTCGACGCCGCCGAACGGTTCCTCTGGGCGGTGCGCTGCCACCTCCACCTGATTGCCAACCGGGCGCAGGACATGCTCAGCTTCGACATGCAGGTGGAAGTCGCGGAACGCCTTGGCTACGCCGATCATTCCGGTCGTCGCGCGGTCGAGCATTTCATGCAGGACTACTTCCGCCACGCCACGCAGGTGGGCGAGCTGACCCGCATCTTCCTGACCGGGCTGGAGGCGCGCCACGTCAAGCAGGAGCCCGCGATCCTCGGCTTCCTGCGCGGCCGCACACGGCGCAAGAAGCTCAAGGATGGCTACGAGGTCATTCAGAACCGCCTGAATATCCGCGACCCCGAAACCTTCTTCGAGGATCCGCTGAACATTCTGCGCCTGTTCGAGGAGGGGTTGCGCACCGGCTACCTCATCCACCCCAACGCGATGCGGGAAATCTCGGCCCGGCTGGACCTGATCGACGACGATCTGCGCCGCGATCCGGAAGCCAACCGGATCTTTCTCGACCTGATGCTGAAACACGGCAATCCCGAACGGGGCCTTCGCCGGATGAACGAGCTTGGGGTCCTCGCGGCCTTCTTGCCGGAATTCGCACCCATCGTCGCGATGATGCAGTTCAACATGTATCACAGCTACACGGTCGACGAGCATACGATACAGGTCGTCTCCACCCTCGCCCAGATCGAGCGGGAGGAGTTGCTGGAGGAGCTTCCCCTCGTCTCCGGCATCCTCAAGCGCGGGGTCAATCGCAAGGTCCTGTTCGTGGCCTGCCTGCTCCACGATATCGGCAAGGGGCGGAACGAGGATCATTCAATCCTCGGGGCCCGCATGGCGCGGTCCATCTGCCCGCGCCTGGGCCTGAAACCTGCCGAATGCGAAACGGTCGAATGGCTGGTCCGCTATCACCTGCTGATGTCCGACATGGCGCAGAAGCGGGACATCGCCGACCCCCGCACCGTGCGCGACTTCGCAAAGGCGGTGAAAACGCGCGAGCGGCTGGATCTGCTGACCGTGCTGACCGTCTGCGACATCCGCGGCGTGGGGCCGAACACCTGGAACAACTGGAAGGCAACGCTTCTGCGCGGCCTGCACCGGACGACCGCCGCCGCTCTGGAAACGGGTTTGGAGGATCTTAACCGCGAACAGCTCGAAAGCGAGGCAAAGAAAGCCCTGCGTGCGGAGCTGTCCGATTGGTCGAAATCCGACATCAAGGCAGAGATCGACCGCCATTACGGCCCCTACTGGCAGGGCCTGGACCTCGGTACACAGGTCACGTTCGCCAAGATGGTGCAGGGTCTGGACGACGATGAAATCCGCATCGACACCAAGCAGGACGAAGATCGCGACGCCACGCGGGTCTGCTTCGCCCTCGTGGATCACCCCGGCATCTTCTGCCGCCTCGCCGGTGCGCTATCGCTTGTCGGGGCCAATGTCGTCGATGCGCGCACCTATACGTCAAAAGACGGCTATGCCACCGCCGTCTTCTGGGTGCAGGACCACGACGGACACCCCTATGAACGGGCGCGCCTGCCCCGCCTGCGCGGCATGATCCAGAAGACCCTCAAAGGCGAAGTGGTCACATCCGAGGCGATGGAGCGGCGCGACAAGATCAAGAAGCGCGAACGCCCTTTCGACGTGCCCACCACGATCACCTTCGACAATGAAGGCTCCGAGATATATACGATTATCGAGGTCGATACCCGCGACCGTCCCGGCCTGCTCTATGACCTGACCAAAACCTTCGCCGCCGCCAACGTCTATATCGCCAGCGCCGTGATCGCGACCTATGGTGTGCAGGTGGTCGATACCTTCTACGTCAAAGACATGTTCGGCTTGAAACTGCATTCCGAAAACCGCCGCGCCAGCCTTGAGCGCAAGCTGCGGGACGCCATCGCGCGTGTCGCGGAACGGGCGGGGGCCTGAGGCCATGGCCGCGCGCCCCATCCGTCTGATCCGGGGCTTTGCGACGGTCGGTATCTGGACCCTCGGCAGCCGGGTGATGGGATTCGTGCGCGACATCCTGATCGCGGCCTTCATGGGGGCGGGTCCAGTGGCCGAAGCGTTCCTGATCGCCTTCTCGCTGCCCAACATGTTCCGCCGCTTTTTCGCAGAGGGTGCGTTCAACACCGCCTTTGTGCCGCTCTTCTCCAAGAAACTGGAAAGCGGCGAAGGGGCGCGCGAATTCGCGCAAGATGCCTTCGCGGGATTGGCGTCGATCCTGATCCTCCTCACGCTTGTCGCGCAACTCATCATGCCGTGGCTGGTGCTGGCGATGGCGGGCGGTTTCGCGGGCGACGGACGGCTGGACCTGGCGGTGGAATACGGGCGCATCGCGTTCGTCTACATCCTGTTCATCTCGCTCGCCGCGCTCTTTTCCGGCGTGCTGAACGCCACGGGCCGTTTCGCGGCGGCGGCGGCGGCGCCGATCCTGCTCAACATCGTCCTCGTGGGTTCGATCCTGTGGGTGCAGATGACGACACCGGTGGGCAAGTTGACGACCCTGGCCGATCCCGCCGTGCCGTACGGACGCGCCTTGGCCTGGGGGGTGCCCCTAGCCGGGATCGCGCAGCTGGCACTGGTCTGGGTCGCGGCGGGTCGCGCGGGCTTCCCCCTGCGCCCACGCCTGCCACGGCTGACACCGGACATGAAGAAACTGGCCGTCATTGCCCTGCCCGCCATGCTGGCCGGTGGCGTGGTCCAGGTAAACCTGCTGGTGGGCCGCCAGGTCGCCAGCTTCTTCGACGGGGCGATCGCGTGGCTCAGCTATGCCGATCGCCTCTACCAGCTGCCCCTCGGTGTCGTGGGCATTGCCATCGGTGTCGTGCTTCTGCCGGACCTGTCGCGTCGCCTGCGCGCGGGGGACAGCGACGGGGGCCGCCACGCCTTCTCTCGCGCGGGCGAATTCGCGTTGGCCCTGACTTTGCCTGCGGCGGTGGCGCTTATCGTCATCCCCGTCCCGCTGGTCTCCGTCCTGTTTCAACGGGGGGCGTTCACCGCCGACGACACCGCTGCGACGGCCCTCGCGCTTGCAGTCTATGGCGTCGGGCTGCCTGCCTTCGTGCTGCAAAAGGTGCTTCAACCGCTCTATTTCGCGCGGGAGGACACACGCAGCCCGTTTCGCTTTGCCGTCGTGGCCATGGTCGTGAATGCCGTGGTGGCCATTGGCCTCGCGATGGTGATCGGCTTTCTGGGCGCCGCCATTGCCACCAGCGTCGCGGCCTGGGTCATGGTGGCGCTCCTGTCGCGCGGGCGGCGTGATCTGGGGGAGGTCGCGCAGTTCGACGACCGCTTCCGTACCCGCATCTGGCGCATGGTCGCGGCATCCCTCGCGATGGGGCTTGTTCTGATGGGGGGGGAGTTGATCCTCGGTCCGTTCCTGGGGGACCCGGCCCTGCGCTACCTTGCCCTGGCTCTTCTGGTCGCCCTTGGCATATTCAGCTATTTCGGGTTTGCACGCCTCTTCGGGGCGTTCCGCATGGCCGACATCGTATCCGCCATGCGCAAATCCTGATCCCTGTCAGAGGGGACTGAGCGTTCCGACATAGTAGATCGTGCTGCCGCTGTTCGTCTCGAAGTTCAGTTGCACCTGATCGCCGTTGAACCGCACGCGCAGGCAATCCTCTTCCTCCGTCGGGCGCAGCGTGCCGCCCTGCAACGACGCGATCCGCGTGCAGATCTGCCGCCCGCTCACCCGCCAGATCGCCCAATAGGCCTCCCCGTCCGCGACAAAGCGCGCCACGTTGCCGTCGCGAAACTCGACGACCATCGTAAAGCTGGACGAGGCGTCGGGGCTGCGGAATTCGTTGACCGTCAGCCGCTGGCCGGTGAACCGATCCAGGATCTCGTCGCGCGTCTGTCCGAAAGCCGGCGCCGTGATCGTCGCCACGGCAAGGGAAAGGGCCACGGCGCAAGTCTTGACTGTCATATTCTCGCTCCTGCTCTGTTGTTTTATAAGTCGTATCTGACCGCTCAGCGTTGCCGCATCCGGGCCAACATACGCCGCCATCCCCCCGGGCTCACCACGAAGGACAGCGAAAGCCCCGCGACGAAACCCGACAGATCGGCAACCACGGTCCCGAATTCCCCGTTGATCACCGCGAAGATCAACTGCACCGCCAGCAGCGCCCCGATCAGGGCGAATGCCCGCAACCTCCCCGTGCCCTCCGCATCCGCGCGCATCCACATCAGGAACGTGAACGCCCCGATCAGGCCGTAGACGCCGGGATAGCCGCCTATCAGCGGGAACTCGGCATCGAGGATTATCACGTAGCCCAATCCGCCGACGATGGCCGACACCCAGAAGACCGCGATGAAGGCCAGCGGCGAATAAACCTCCGCCACCATCTTGCCGAGCGCGAGGATGAAAACGACGACGAAACCGGCATGAATCAGGCTGCCGTGGATCAGGGGGTAGGTGATAAACCGCACCAGGTGCTGCGGCGGATAGCGTTGCACCTCCACCATCCAGGACCAGACCTGGTCCAGCACCGCGTAATCCTGCATCGCGGCCAGCCGCCAGCCGACCCCCGCCTGCCCCCCGATCAGCCCCGCCATGGCCGCCTGGAACATCAGCTCCAGCCCCAGGATCACGACGGCCAGCGCCACGACGACCGGCGGCAGGGTGTTGAACGGCGAGACGTTGTTGTTTTCCATGGCGGCCCGGCCCCTCGGTTGACGACCCTTTCCCCCGTGGGTAAGCGGTTGCGCGCGGCTTGGCCAGTGTGGCATCGGCGCAAAAGGAACCCGATCATGTCCGAGACCCAGTTCAAACCCCGCGTGTTTTCCGGCATCCAACCTTCGGGCGGCCTGACCCTCGGCAACTACCTCGGTGCGATCAAGCGGTTCGTGGAGATGCAGGACGCGGGCACGCACCAGACAGTCTATTGCATGGTCGATCTGCACGCGATCACCGCCAAGCTGCTGGACCCGGACGAATTGCGCAACAACACGCGGGAGCTGTGCGCGGGCTTCATCGCCTCCGGGATCGACCCGGAAAAGAGCATCCTCATCAACCAGTCCCAGGTGCCGGAACACGCGCAACTTGGGTGGATCTTCAATTGCGTGGCGCGCATGGGCTGGATGGGGCGCATGACCCAGTGGAAGGACAAGGCCGGCAAGAATGCGGAGGCCGCGTCGCTCGGCCTGTTTGCCTATCCCGCATTGATGGCCGCCGACATCCTGCTCTACCACGCCACTCATGTCCCCGTGGGCGATGACCAAAAGCAGCATCTTGAGCTGACGCGCGACATCGCCGCGAAGTTCAACCACGATTACGGCGTCGAATTCTTCCCCATCACCGAGCCGGTGATCGAAGGCGCGGCGACCCGCGTGATGAACCTTCAGGACGGCACGAAGAAAATGTCCAAATCCGATCCGTCCGACAAGACGCGGATCAACATGACCGACGACGCCGACGCGATTGCCAAGAAGATCAAGAAGGCCAAGACCGACCCCGACCCGCTGCCTGATAGTGTTGATGGCCTGTCGGAACGGCCCGATGCCCGCAACCTGGTGAACATCTACGCTGCCTTGGCCGACATCACACCGCAGGCTGTACTGGATCAACATGCCGGATCTCTGTTCGGCCATTTCAAGGTCGCCCTGGCGGATGTCGCGGTCGACAAGCTCTCTCCGATCTCGTCGGAGATGAGCCGCCTGATGGACGACCCGGCGGAGATCGACCGCATCCTGGGCCGCGGCGCCGAACGGGCGCGCGAAATCGCTGTCCCGATCCTCGAACGCACCTATGACATCGTCGGAATGCTGCGCAGCTAGGCCGCCGCACAGAACCCCTGCGCCCGCGCAGATTGGCGCGCATGCGCGCGCCATGGGATAAGGCCCCATCGTCAACGGAGCCTGCGCCCATGCCCTATACCGCCCCCGCCGGAACCCATGTCGGCCACGTTCACCTACGCGTGTCCGACCTCGACCGGTCCATCGCGTTCTACGAAGGTGTTCTCGGCTTCACGCTGAACGTGAAATACGCCGACAGCGCCGCGTTTCTGGGCGCGGGTGGCTATCATCATCACATCGGGCTGAATGTGTGGGACAGCGAGAACGCCAGCCCGCCGCCGCCGGGGCATACCGGGCTCTATCACAGCGCCTTCCTCTACCCCGACCGCGCGGCCCTGGTGGAGGTCATCAAGCGCGTTCAGAACGCGGGCATTCCCTTCGACGGGGCCGCCCATCACGGGGTCAGCACCGCCGTCTACCTGCGCGATCCGGACCAGAACGGGGTCGAGCTTTACGTCGATCTGCCCCGCGCGGAATGGCCCCGCGCTGCTGATGGTCACCTTGCGATGGTCAATACCCGCTTTTCCATTCCGGACTATGTGGCTGAAACCGAAGCACTTTTGGCCAACGGTGCCCTGAGTTGACGCAGGGTTTGTGCGCCCCTGCACAGAATGCTGCGGGGCATTAACTTTACATTCACATTTTTGTCGCTATCTTCCTCGATACTTCAGAAATCGACAGCACCAGAAATGGGGGGAACTGCATGTCCAGTCGTCTCACCTCTCGGTCGGATACGCCGACCGTTTCCACGACCGACCGCGTCAGTGATCGCGTCGCGGCGACCCAGACCACGTGCCGCATCAAGGCGGCCAAATCCGTGCGCTCGGACCACAAACCGATCCGCATTGCGCCCCGGCCCGCAAAGGCCATCGGCGCCACAATGTCCTATCAGCAGGGGTTCACCTCTGGACCCGGTGTCTGAATAGGCACTACCCTCCCCCCATCCGAACGGGGGAGGGCACGATGGCCACCGGCACCAATATCAAAACCTATTTCGACGGCGCCTGGCATGATGCGGATATCCCGGTCATGCGTGCGGGCGACCATGGCACGTGGCAGGCCACAACCGTCTTCGACGGCGCGCGCTACGTGAACGGCCTCGCCCCCGATCTGCGCGCCCATTGCGACCGTGTCGTGCGCTCCGCGAAGGCCCTGTCGCTCACGCCCGGCAAGACGGGGGAAGAGATTTTCGACATCGTGTGGGAGGGGCTGAAACGCTATCCCAAGGACACGCCGGTCTATGTCCGACCGAATTTCTTCGGCATCGACGGCGGCCATTACGGCATCGTCCCGGCGGAGGTGGAGGCCGGATTTTTCGTCTGCCTCGAAGAAGTCCCGATCGCCCCGGCGGAGGCCGCCTCACGCCTCGCCACCACCCGCTTTCACCGCCCGGTGCTGAACACTGCCGTGCTCGATGCCAAGGCGGGGTGCCTCTACCCCAACAACGCACGGATGCTGATGGAGGCGCGGTCCAAGGGCTACGACAACGCCCTTGTGACCGACGCACTCGGCAACGTGGCCGAAACGGCAACCGCCAACATCTTCATGGTCCGCGATGGAGAGGTCTTCACGCCCATGCCCAACGGCACGTTCCTCAACGGGATCACCCGCCAGCGGCACATCAAGAACCTGCGCGCCGACGGCTACACCGTGACGGAGGCCGTTCTGTCCTTCGACGATTTCCGCGCGGCGGACGAGGTGTTCATGTCCGGCAACCTCAACAAGGTCACGCCGGTGTTGGAGTTTGACGGCACCCATTACCAGCATGGCCCGGTGACCAAACGCGCCCGCACGCTCTATTGGGATTGGGCGGCATCAGCGGCTTGAGTCAATTCTGGATGCGTTAAAATTTGGTAAAGAAATTCTTTGGTTATCATTTAAATCAAAGACTTAACCCATGGTTGCACGCGTGCAACCAGCGCACCTACGCCATCTTCCGCTGGACAGCCTCGCCCCCCTCCGTCATCCTCCCCCATCGGGAAAGGGACCAATCCGATGCGCAAGTTTCTCGTCATTCTCGACGACACCCGCGAATGCCTGAACGCCATGCGCTTCGCCGCTATGCGCGCTCACAACACCGGTGGCGGGGTCGAAATCCTTTCGGTCATCCCGCCCGATGAATTCAATCACTGGATCGGCGTGGGCGAAGTGATGCGCGCCGAGGCGCGCGAACGGATCGAGGCGCATTTCAACGTGTTCGCCAAGTGGATGCAGGACAAACAGGACATCGAGCCGACCCTCGTGATCCGCGAAGGCGTGCCGGAGGAACAGATCCTCGCCCATATCGCGGAATCAGAGGAGATCGGGGTCCTGGTGCTCGGCGCCAATACCGGCAAGGGCGGACCGGGACCGTTGGTCACGGCCCTCACGAAACAGGCGGGCAACCTGCCGGTGCCCCTGACCATCGTGCCGGTGGAGTTGAGCAAGGAACAGCTTGAGGCCATCACCTAAAGTCGCACCGGCGTCCTCAGATCGGCCCGAAGGCAGCAACCGCCTTGGCCACTTTCCGATAGCCCGCCACGTTGGCCCCACGTTTGTAATCGGGGCGATCGCCGCCGCCAACCTCGTCGATGATCGTGCGGTGGATCGACTGCATGATCTCCTTCAGCGCCTCGTCGACATTGTCCGACGTCATGGACCGCCCGTGGGCATTCTGGGACATCTCAAGACCCGAAATCGCGACGCCGCCTGCATTGCTTGCCTTGCCCGGCGCATAGAGCACGTCCGAGGCCCCGACCTTCTCGGCGGCCTCCTTCGTCAACGGCATGTTGGCGCCCTCGGCGATCAAACCCACGCCCGCGTCGATTGCCGCGTCCACGTGGTCGCCGGACATCTCGTTCTGTGTGGCGCAGGGCAGCGCAATATCCGCCTCGACGCCCCACGGCACCGCGCCCTCGCGAAACGTCACGCCCTTGGGCAGGGAGACGGAGGCCAAGTCGCCCTCGGCATCCTTTTGAGTGCGCAGCCGCTCCAGCATTTCCAGGTCCAAGCCGTCTTCCGCCACCACCGTTCCGGACGTGTCAGACAAGGTGACAACCGTAGCGCCTTCGCAAATCGCCTTCTCCGCCGCGTGGACGGCGACGTTGCCCATGCCAGAGATGGCGATCCGCTGATCCTCCAACGCGCGGCCCTTTTGCCCCAACATGCACGACACGAAGTAGATGAGCCCGTATCCCGTGGCCTCCACCCGCATGGCGGAGCCGCCGAAGGCTTCCCCCTTGCCGGTCAGCGCGCCGTGAAACTGGCCGCGATGGCGCTTGTAGGCCCCGAAAAGGTAACCGATCTCGCGCGTTCCGACGCCGATGTCACCGGCCGGGATATCGTGATCCGGGCCGATATATTTCACCAATTCGGCCATGAAGGCATGGCAGAAGCGCATGATCTCCGTATCGCTGCATCCCTTGGGGTCGAAATCCGATCCGCCCTTGCCACCCCCCAGCGGCAGGCCCGTCAGCGCGTTCTTGAACACCTGCTCGAACCCGAGGAATTTCAGGACCGATGGCGTGACCGACGGGTGAAACCGGATGCCCCCCTTGTAGGGGCCGATCGCGTTGGAGGTTTGCACGCGCCAACCGCGATTGATCCGAACGGCACCGCTATCGTCCATCCAGGGCACCCGGAATTCGATGATCCGGTCGGGCACCGTCACTTGTGCCAGCACGCGCGCCGCGGCGTATCCCGCATCCGCCTTCTCCACGGTCAGCACATCCTCGGCCACGTCGCGGACCGCTTGCAGGAATTCCTCCTGTCCCGCGGCCCCCGCCGTCACCTCTTCCATGATTGTGTCCACAAGTTGCTGGCGATCGCTCATCTCGAATTCCGTCCTTCAGGTTCCCAAGACGGATCAACCCGGTGGCGGGCCAATCGTTCCGTGGGATGGCGTCTCCGCTCTTTAGAATGATTCCAGTTGGCTTGACTCCGCCCCGCCGCGACCGCATATCTGAGGGAACCAGTAAGGATATGCGCCCATGTTCATCCAGACCGAATCCACACCCAACCCCGCAACGCTGAAATTCCTGCCCGGCCAGACGGTGTTGGAGGCGGGCACAGCCGATTTTCCCTCGGCGGAGACGGCGGATAAATCCCCCCTCGCCACGCGCATCTTCGCGGTCGACGGCGTCACCGGCGTCTTTTTCGGCACCGATTTCGTGACCGTGACCAAGGCTGACGCGGTGGAATGGGATCACGTGAAACCCGCCATCCTTGGCGCGATCATGGAGCATTTCCAATCCGGCGCCCCGGTGATGGAAGGCGAAGCCGACGCCAACGGTGGCCATGCGGAACATAGCGGCGAGGACGGAGAGATCGTAGGCCAGATCAAGACGCTGCTCGATACCCGCGTGCGCCCTGCCGTGGCCCAGGATGGCGGCGACATCACGTTCCACGGGTTCGACCGCGGCGTTGTCTACCTGCATATGCAGGGCGCGTGCGCGGGATGCCCGTCATCCACGCTGACGCTCAAGATGGGCATCGAGAATCTGCTACGCCATTACATCCCCGAAGTGGTCGAGGTGCGCCCTGTCGCGGTCTGATACGCCCCCGATCACGGGCCGGTGCTATTGCGGGCGGACGCAGGTAAGCGCCACCGCCCGCCCGAGGACCGTTACCTATTGCCACTGCACCGATTGCCGCCGCCTGTCCGGCGCGCCGGTTGCGGCCTTTGCCTCGTTCGCCCCTCACCAAGTGACGTTCACCCCCTCCCGCGGCCCCCGCAAGAGCTTCGCCAAGGGGGTGAGCCGCTGGTTTTGCCCCGATTGCGGCACCGCGCTTTGCGCCACGTACGATTACCTGCCGGATCAGCTCTATGTTCCGATCGGGCTTCTGGACCAGGCCGCCGAGCTTGCCCCCGCCAGCCATAGCCACGCCGACAGCGCGCTGCCGTGGCTTCATATCGCCGACGACCTGCCGCGGGATTCCGCATCGGGACGCGACCGCCTGAAACGCTGATCCTGGCAATAGGTCGCCCCGAAGTCCGCGGCGGTGGGCGAAGGCGCCCCCGCGTCCGCTCCCCTTGCACCGCCAAAGGACTGGCTCTAACCCCTCCCCATGATCCTCGGCTTCGACACATCCGGCCCTTGGCTTGGCACGGCGCTTTACAGCGACGGCGATATCCGCGCGTCCCACTACGTCAATATGGCGAAAGGTCAGGCCGAACATCTCATGCCGTTGATCGAACGGACACTTGCGGATGCCGATGCAAGCCTCGCAGATCTCACCGCGATCGGGGTCGGCATCGGGCCGGGCAATTTCACCGGCATCCGCATCTCCGTCTCCGCCGCGCGGGGCCTTTCGCTGGCGCTTGGTGTGCCGGCCATCGGCGTTTCGGGGTTGGAGGCCTTGGCCTTCGATGCGCCGCAGCCGACATTGACGGTGCTAGCCGCCCCCCGCGACCAGCTTTACGTGCAACGCCATGGGGACGGGGTGGCAAAGGGGCCTGCCCTGATCGCACGGGACGACCTTCCATTATGGACAGTGCCAGGGATCACCCTGATCGGGCAGGATTCGCCCGTGTTGGAGGAAGAATTCGGCATCCCTCACGCCCCGGCGGCCTATGCCCCGGCGGCTGCCATCGCGCGGATCGCGGCGACGCGGATCGGCACCGAGCAGCCACGCCCGACCCCCTTATATCTCAAGCCCGCCGACGCGGCCCCGTCGCGCGAAACCGGGCCGAGATTGCTGTGACACCGGAGCAGATGGCGCAGTTACACGGGCGTTGTTTCGGCCGAGGCTGGAGCGTGGACGAAATGCGCGCGCTTCTTGATCAACCGACAACGCGCGCGGTTGTCGGCGAGACGGGGTTCGCTCTGCTGCAGATCATCGTGCCGGAGGCGGAGCTTCTGACGCTCGCCGTGGAGCCCGACCAACGTCGACACGGGTTGGGCCGAGCCCTGCTCCAACAAGCCATGCAGGACGCGGCCCGAAGCGGCGCGGACACGATCGTGTTGGAAGTCGACGCCGGAAACGCCCCTGCCCTCACCCTCTATGACAGTGAGGGGTTCCAGCGCATCGCCGTGCGGCAGGACTATTACCGCCACGCAGATGGCCGCCGCAGCGACGCGATCGTCATGTCGCGCGCCTTGAATCAGGGCACGTAGCGTCACCTTGCCGCCCTCCTAAGGCGAAACACAGGGGAATCGGCTTGACCCCCCGCGCACCCTTTGCCCTTATTCCCCATGAGGATTCCGCACCCCGTGCGGAGTTTCTGCGTTTGGGGACGCAGGCCGGCATAAGGCCAAGCGCCCCGCCACCAACCGGGAGACTACCCATGACCACAATGAAATCGCTTCTTGGCGCTGCCGCCGTACTCGCCATGTCCGCCGCGGGCGCGCTGGCCGACGGCCCCGCCATCATCTTCGATCTGGGCGGCAAGTTCGACCGTTCCTTCAACGAATCCGCCTTCAATGGTGCTGAGCGTTGGGCCGAGGAAACCGGCGGCACCTATCGCGAAATCGAGCTTCAGAACGACGCGCAGCGCGAACAGGCGATGCGCCGTCTGGCCGAGGCAGGCTCCAACCCCATCGTGATGGCGGGCTTCAGCCAGGCCTCCGCCCTGGAAGTGGTTGCGCCCGACTACCCCGACACCACCTTCGTCATCATCGACGGTGTCGTGGATGCCCCCAACGTGCAGTCGATCATCTTTTCCGAGCATGAAGGTTCCTACCTCGTCGGCATGATGGCCGCGATGGCGTCCGAGACGGGCACCGTGTCCTTCGTGGGCGGCATGGACATTCCGCTGATCTCTCGCTTTGCCTGCGGGTACGCCCAGGGCGCGGCGGCGGCCAACCCCGATGTCACCGTCATCGCCAATATGACCGGCACGACCCCTGCCGCCTGGAACGACCCGGTGCGTGGTGGTGAACTGACGCGCGGCCAGATCGGCCAAGGCTCTGACGTCGTCTTCGCAGCCGCGGGCGGCACCGGCCTTGGCGTGCTGCAAACCGCAGCCGATGAAGGCATCCTGTCGATCGGCGTGGACGCCAACCAGAACTACCTGCATCCCGGCATGGTCCTGACCTCCATGGTCAAGCGCGTGGACGTGGCGGTTTATGACAGCTTCTCCGCCGACACGATCGAACCCGGCATTTTTGTCTACGGCCTTGCCGAAGACGGCGTCGGCTACGCGATGGACGAGTTCAACGCCGAGCTTGTGACCGAAGAGATGATTGCGGCCGTCGACGCGGCACGCGAGCAGATCATCGCTGGCGACCTGTCGGTGCACAACTTCACCGACGATGGCTCTTGCCCGGTGGAAATGCAGTAAGGTCTTGGCCAGACTGTAACGAAACAGACGGGCCGCGCCTTCCTCAAGGTGCGGCCCGCTCCATATCCGGCCCGAGACCCAAGCAGAGACCGCGCCCATGACAGCCCCTGCCATCGAACTCAAAGGCATCTCCAAGGCCTTCGGCCCCGTGCAGGCCAACAAGGACATCTCACTTTCCGTCGCCAAGGGGGCGATCCACGGGATCGTGGGTGAAAATGGCGCGGGCAAGTCCACGCTGATGTCGATCCTCTACGGCTTCTACAAGGCCGATAAGGGCGAGATCTGGATCAACGGCAAGCAGACCCAAATCCCCGACAGCCAGGCCGCGATCCGCGCGGGCATCGGTATGGTCCACCAGCACTTCAAGCTGGTCGAGAATTTCACCGTTGTGGAAAACGTCATCCTCGGGGCAGAAGACGGCGCGATGCTGCGCCCCTCCATCTCCAAGGCGCGCAAGGTGCTGATTGATCTGGAGAAGGAATACGGGCTGGAGGTGAACCCCGATGCCATCGTCGAAGACCTCTCCGTCGGGCATCAGCAGCGGGTCGAAATCCTCAAGCAGCTCTACCGTGAAGCCGACATCCTGATCCTCGATGAACCCACGGGCGTTCTGACGCCGTCCGAGGCTGACCAGCTTTTCCGAATCCTCGGCCGGCTGAAGGAGGAAGGGAAGACGATCATACTCATCACCCACAAGCTGCGCGAGATCATGGATATCACCGATACCGTCTCGGTCATGCGCCGCGGTGAGATGACGGCGACGGTAAAGACGGCCGAGACCTCGCCCGCGCAGATCGCGGAGTTGATGGTGGGCCGCAAGGTCCTGCTGCAAGTCGACAAAACGCCGGCCACACCCGGCGAAGTGGTGCTTGACGTCCGGAACCTCCGCGTCGTCGATCCGACCGGGGTGGAGCGGGTGAAAAGCATTTCCTTCCAGATCCGCGCGGGCGAAATCCTGGGCATCGCGGGAGTGGCGGGCAATGGCCAGACCGAGCTGCTAGAAGTGCTTGGCGGCATGATCCCGGCCCAGGGCGGAACCGTGAAACTGCACGGGCAAGAGATCGACCTCACGGGCCGCGAAAGCGATGGTCAGTCCCGCCGGATGCGCGGCATCGGCCATGTGCCCGAGGATCGGCAGGTGGAGGGCCTCATCATGCCCTACGAGGCTTGGGAAAACGTGGCCTTCGGCTATCACCACGACCCGAAATACCAATCCGGCCCGCTGATGAACAACGCCGCGATCAAGGCCGATTGCGCCGAGAAGATGGAACGTTACGACGTCCGCCCCCCCAATCCGCGCCTGCCCGCCCGCAACTTCTCGGGCGGCAACCAGCAAAAGATCGTCGTCGCACGGGAGATGGACCGCCAGCCCGAGCTTCTGCTGATCGGCCAGCCGACGCGGGGCGTCGACATCGGCGCCATCGAATTCATCCACAAGCAGATCATCGCGCTGCGGGATGCGGGCAAGGCCGTGCTTCTGGTCTCGGTCGAACTCGACGAGATCATGGGCCTGTCCGACCGTATCGCCGTGATGTTCGATGGCGTCATTTCTGGTGAACGCCTGCCGTCTGAAACGAACGAGGGCGACCTCGGCCTGTTGATGGCCGGCGTGAACGAGACCAACGAAAAGGTGAGACCTCGAGGGGTGGTGGCTTGAACAGCTCAGAAAGCAGGAGTGAGCGGGAAATAGAACTCGAACAAAGTGTTGAGCGTTTAGAGAAGGAGCGTGCAAAAGTTTTGGAGCTGCTTGAGGCTATCAAGGAGGACTTGGACCGGCAGGCGGACGTAGCACATCACAGGGTTGCCGAGCTTGAGGCCGAACTCAAAGAAGCAAAGACTGCTTCCCGGCTCTTTATTCTACCACTTCTAGCAGGCGTATTGATTGCAATAGGAGGCGGGATTCTTGCCTCATTCCTCGGTTAGCGAAGTTGGAGCGGAAAGATGGCGATCGACACGCATTAGAATTAGAGAAGTTGCGACTGGAGGTAGAGAAATTGCGGTTGGAAATTCCGAAAATTCGAATGGAATCTCAGTTCTATCCGCTAGTCTTGGGTATCAGCGGAACTCTCGCTGTTGCCGCAGTAATCCGTCTTTTCCTGACATAGCTGACGAGTACATTTGATATGGACAAAATGCCGAAATGGGCCGACGTCCTGCTGATCCCGCTCATCAGCGTCGTCCTTGCGCTCTTTGCCTCGGGCCTCGTGGTCTATTTCGTGATCGGCGAAAACCCGTTCCGGGCGATGGCGATCATGGTCAACGGGGCGTTCGGCTCGGCCTATGGCTGGGGCTACACGCTGTTCTACACCACGAACTTCATCTTCACCGGGCTCGGCGTTGCCGTCGCTTTCCACGCGCGGCTCTTCAATATCGGGGGGGAGGGTCAAGCCTATGTCGCCGGGATCGGAGCGGCCATCGCCTGCCTGCTGATCCCGTGGCCGCATTGGACGCTCGCGCTTCTGGCCGTCACGATCCTGACGTCCCTTTTCGGCGCGGCCTGGGCCGCGATCCCCGCCTACCTGCAAGCCAAACGCGGAAGCCATATCGTGATCACGACGATCATGTTCAACTTCATCGCCGCCTCGCTGATGATTTACGTCTTGAACAACGTCTTCACGATCCCCGGCTCGGCTGAAACCGCCTCCGTCCGCTTCCCTGAGGCGACGCACCTGCCCAATGCAGGCGCCTTCGCGGGCTTCCTCGGCTTCCGCTCCTCGACGCCGCTCAATGTCAGTTTCTTCATTGCCCTGATGGCCGCCGTCGGTGTCTGGCTTTTGATCTGGCGCACCCGGCTTGGGTACGAGATCCGCGCCTTCGGCCATTCGGAGACAGCCGCCGTCTATGCAGGCATCAGTCCGGTCAAGATCACCATGATTGCCATGCTGATCTCTGGCGCGCTTTGCGGCATGATGGCCATCAACGCCGTGCAGGGCGAAAGTGAGCAGTTGCGGCTCGATTTCGTTGCGGGCGCGGGCTTTGTCGGCATCGCGGTGGCGCTGATGGGCCGATCCCATCCGGTGGGCGTCTGCTTTGCCGCGCTTCTCTTCGGGATGCTCTACCAGGGCGGGGCTGAGTTGGCGTTCGAGATGCCTGCCGTCAGCCGCGAGATGATCCTTGTCATCCAGGCGCTGGTGATCCTGTTCACCGGCGCGCTCGACAACATGGTGCGGATGCCGATGGAGAAGCTGTTCCTGTCGCTCCGGCGTGCGGCGCCGGCAACGGCGGCGGCACCCAACCCGAAACCGACACGCGCCGATCAATCGACGGCAGGAGACGGATGATGATCGACACGCTTCTGCCGTTCCTGCCTGCCTTCGCCGTTGCCTGGGGCATTCTTTTCGTCGGCGCATCCTCCCCCGGTCCCGCCGTCGCGATGCTCATGGGTCTCGCGCTCGGCCAGGGGCGCACCCCCGCGCTGATCGCGTGTCTCGGCATCGCGCTCGGCTCCGCCACGATCAATGTCCTCACCATCCTCGGCGTCGGCCTGTTCCTCAGCCAGGCAGCCTGGGCCATGATGCTGCTGAAACTGGCAGGCTCGGCCTACCTCGCGTATCTCGCCTATGGCGCCTTCAGGAAGGCGATCCACCCGCCAGAGATCGCTGCCCAGACTGTCGCGCGACAATCCTCGCCCGCGCTCTTCGCCAAGGGCTACTTGCTGCAAGTTACCAACCCAAAGGCGATCGCCTTCTGGCTTGCGATCGCGGCAATCGGCGCGACCGCGAATGCGCCGTTGTGGATCATCGCGCTGTTCGTCGCCTCCTGCGCGGTCCTCAGCTTTGCGTGCCACGCCGCGTGGGCCTTGGCCCTTTCTGCCACACCGGTCCGCGCCGCCTATCTCCGCGCGCGCCGCTACGTTGAAGGCGCGCTTGGCGCGTTCTTCGCCTTCGCCGCCTTCAAGCTTGCCACGTCGAGGATCTGAGCCATGGATTTCATGACCATCCTGCAACTCTCCGACAGCTCGCTCCGCCTGGCGACGCCGCTTTTGCTGGCCTGCCTCGCGGGGCTGTTTTCGGAACGGGCGGGGATTTTCGACATCGGGCTGGAAGGCAAGATGCTCGCCGCCGCCTTCTTCTCGGCCGCCTTCGCTTTTTCCACCGGCAATGTCTGGATCGGCCTTGGAATCGGGATCATCGCCTCCGTCGTGCTCAGCCTGCTTCACGGGTTGGCCTCCATCACTTTCCGGGGCAATCAGCTGATCTCGGGTGTGGCCATCAACTTCCTTGCTGCCGGTCTTACCGTCGTGATCTCCCAGACGTGGTTCAGCCAGGGCGGACGCACCCCCGCGCTCACCGGCGATGCGCGTTTTTCCGAGATTGTCTTGCCCGGCGCCGCCTCCCGCATTCGCGATATCGCGCAGCAGGAGCCTGTGGGGCAGGTCTATTCCGAGCTTTTGTCGGGCCATTCGATCCTTGTCTACATCGCGCTTGTGATCGTGCCCCTGACCTGGTGGGTCCTTTACCGCACCCGCTTCGGCCTCCGCCTGCGCGCCGTGGGCGAAAACCCCGCCGCCGTCGATACCGCTGGCATCAGCGTCGTTGGTCTGCGCTATGCCGCCGTGGTCATCTGCGGTGTGCTGTGTGGCCTTGCGGGCGCCTATCTTGCCACCGGCCTTTCGGCGGGTTTCGTGAAAGACATGAGCGCGGGCCGCGGCTTCATCGCGCTGGCCGCGCTCATCTTCGCCAAATGGCGTCCGTGGGAGGCGCTCGGTGCGTGCCTGCTGTTCGGTTTCCTCGATGCTGTCGGCAACCGCTTCCAGAATATCGAGCTTCTGACCTTCCTCAGCCTGACCTTCCTTTTCGTCGTATTGATCGGGGGCATCCTGCTCGTGCTGCGCCTCGTGGCGCTTCTGCGCGGCAAGGCCAGCGCCAGCGACCTCGCCATTCCCGTCATCACACTTATTGCAGGGCTCGTCTTCGCCATCGGCCTGCCCGAGCTTGACACCTCGGCAGGCGTGGGCGCGCTGCTGAACGCGATCGTTCTGCCAGTGCAGTTCATGCAGGCGCTGCCCTACATCCTGACCGTGGTGATCCTGGCAGGCTTCGTCGGTCGCGCGATCCCGCCGCGCGCAGGTGGGGAGCCCTACGTGAAGGAACGCTAGGCCCCGAAGGACGGCGCGCGCAGGATCTGCACCCCGTTGATCCGCCAGCCGTCATCGGTTTCGACCATGGCGTAGCCAAGGTAGTGGAGGTTGCCCGCCTGATCCACGACCTCCACCCGCTGTACGAGAAGCCCGCCCAAGGCTTGCAGATCGACGAAATTCACCTGGCCCGGCGACCACACCATCGGGAAGGCCTGCTGCACCATCGCGCCGAACCGTTGTGGATCGCCGAAAATGCCCTGAATGTTCGGGCTGGCATAACGCCAGGCCTCCTGCACGTCTTCGGCGCGGAAGGCGTCGAACTGGCTGCCGATCACGGCCTCGATCGCGGGATTGGGGGCCACAACCTCCTGCGCCGCAACCGGGCGCGGCGCGACGAAAGCGGCGATCAAGGCAAGGCCGACGGCCAAGAATACGGAAAGGGCAATGGCGCGGGTCATGGGGGCATCTCCTGCAGGTGTCGACCAGTGATCCTGCCAGACACGTAGGGCGCAGGCCGAAGGTTTCAGCCCAGAAGTTTGCCTGCCAGGCCGTCTTCGATCAACTGCACCGTCTCATCCACGCCGTAGAGCGCGATGAATCCGCCAAACCGCGGGCCCTGCGACGCGCCCAGAAGCACCTCGTAAAGCGCCTTGAACCAATCGCGCAAAGGCTCGAACCCGTGCTCCTTGCCGACGGCGAACACCAGCGTCTGCAACGCCTCGTCCTCCAACGGTCCGTCATAGGCCCTGAGCCGCCCGGCCAGATCCTCCAGCGCCGCGCGTTCCTTGTCGTCGGGCAGGCGGAAGACCTTCCCCGGCTTCACGAAATCGTTGAAGTAGCGCACCGCGAAACCGGCTGCCTGATCCAGGTCGGGGTGGGTTTCGGCGGTGGCATCGGGCGCGTAGCGGCGGATGAAGCCCCACAGCGTTTCCTTGTCCTCCGCCGACGCGACGGAGGCGAGGTTGAGCAACATGGAGAAGCTGACGATCATGCTCGACGCCGGCACGTTGTGGCCGTGGATATGGAAGACCGGGTTGGCCAAACGCTGCGCCGTATCCTGCCCCGCATAGGCGCGCAGTTGCTGGTGATATTCATCCATCGCCTTGGGGATCACGTCGAAATGCATCCGCTTGGCCGTCTTGGGCTTGCCGAACATGAAATAGGACAGGCTTTCGGTGGAAGCATAGGTCAGCCACTCATCCATGCTGATCCCGTTGCCGGAGGTCTTGGAGATCTTCTGGCCCTGTTCGTCGAGAAACAGCTCGTAATTGAATGTCACCGGCGCGGGCGCGCCAAGGATTTCGCAGATCCGGCTGTAGATCGGCGTGTTGGTGGAATGGTCCTTGCCATACATCTCGAAATCCACGCCAAGCGCGGCCCACCGCGCGCCGAAATCGGGCTTCCACTGCAATTTCACCTTGCCGCCGGTCACGGGGATCGTCCATTCACGGCCGTCCTCGTCATCGAAGGTGATCGTGTGGTCGGCTGCGTTCACGGACTTCAACGGAACGTAAAGGACGCGCCCCGTTTCGGGGTGGATCGGCAGGAAGATGGAATAGGTTTTCCGCCGCTCCTCTCGCAGGCTTTTCAGCATCACCGCCATGATGTCGTCATAGCGTTCCACCGCGCGCTTCAGCGTCTCGTCGAACCGGCCCGTGCCGTAGAACTCGGTGGCCGAGATGAACTCGTATTCGAACCCGAAGGTATCGAGGAACCGCCGCAGCATGGCGTTGTTGTGGTGGCCAAAGCTCTCGTGGGTGCCGAACGGATCGGGCACCTTGGTCAGGGGCTTTTGCAAGTGTTCGTGCAGACCCTCGGCGTTGGGCACGTTGCCCGGCACCTTCCGCATCCCGTCCAGATCGTCGGAGAAGCAGATCAGCTTGGTGGGAATGTCCGACAAAACCTCGAACGCGCGGCGCACCATCGTCGTGCGCAAGACCTCTCCGAAGGTGCCGATATGGGGTAGGCCGGAAGGGCCGTAGCCCGTCTCGAACAGGACATATCCCTTGTCCGGCAGCGCAGTCTCGTACCGTTTCAGGATGCGGCGCGCCTCCTCGAAAGGCCAGGCCTTGGAGGTCATTGCAGCGTCACGCAGATCGGTCATGGTACGATTCCCGGAAAGGCGGGCCGAATTGCCCGCGCCCGCACCTATTGTTTTGGCAGCGCCGCGTCAATAAATGAGCGGGAGAGCAGGACATGAGAGAGCGCCCATGACAGACCATACCTTCACACCCGAAGACGCGCTTGTGGCCATCATGGTCGGCATCTCCGTCTCGGATGAGACGATCCGCACGTCTGAATTGCTGTCGATCGAGCAGATGGTAAATTTCCTGCCGGTATTCGGGGCCTATGACGCCGACCGGATGCGTCGCATCGCCAACATCGTCTTCGATCTGTTCGAGGAAGAGGACGGCATCGACGCGTTGTTCGGGCTTGTGAAGGAAGGCTTGCCGGAGCATCTGTTCGAGACCGCCTACGCGCTCGCCTGTGATGTCGCCGCCGCCGATGGCGCGCTGGCCCAGGCGGAATTGCGGTTCCTTCAGGAAATGCGCCACGTCTTCAACATCGACCGCCTGCATGCCGCCGCAATCGAACGCGGCGCCCGCGCGCGGCACATGACGGTCTGATCGCGCCGCAACGCCGTCAACCGGCCAGCGCGGCCTGAACCCGCTGCAAGTTCTCGTCCACGAAGGATCGCTCCGCCGCTGACACGCCCGTCGCACGGGGGTAGAGGGGTGCGTTCCGGTCATTCATGACCGGCCGGTTCCAGCCCTGCGTCGTCTCGAAGAACTCCACCGCGCCGGCTTCCCCGAATTCCGTCAGGTAGCCCTGGATCACCGTGTCGAGGTAGCTCAGCAAGATGGGATGCGTCCCCTCCTCCGCGTGAAGCTTTTCGACCGCGTAGATCTGAATGTCCGTTGCAGCCGGGTGATCGTGGGCTATGCTGGCGACACCATGGCGCGCATAGGCGCGTTCCCTTTCGTCCAGAGCCGCCCAATCGGCATTTGGTACGGCGGCGATCAGGCCCCGGATCTCGCCGCCCGAATCGGGTTGCGCCGTCAGGAACGCGAGCTTGCGCAATCCAGTCCCCTGCCAGCGCCGCGACCAGCCCGCGACATGGGCATGGGTCACGTCCGGATAGGCGTGGGTCTCGCGGTTCACAAGGCTGCCATAGCCGAAGAAAAACGGGGCATTCATGGGCCCCGGAATGGGGCAATTCAGGATCGCTATCAAGCCCTCTTGAACGCGGTGTGAAGCCATGTATTCTTTCGCATGCAATCGCAGGGAGACTCTCGGGCATCCGGCAGACGGATACCCCTGGGCCGAAGGAGCAACCGCCCCGGTAATCTCTCAGGCAAAAGGACCTGCGGTCGCGAATATACTCTGGAGAGTGAGGGGGCGATCCCCTCCGCCGAAGGGATAACGATCTCAGGCCAAAGGACAGAGGGGGCATCACACCGCGCCGATTTTCGGCGTCGGAATGGTGCCGGGTCGTAGATCCCGGAGAAGGGACATGATGGCCGGGGACAGCAATCCGATCGAACTGGCGCTTGCGCCGCTCCATGCCGAGCTTGGGGCGAAATTCGTGCCGTTCGCCGGTCATTCGATGCCCGTGCAATACGCCCGCGGTGTGATGGGCGAACACCAATGGACGCGGGAAAACGCGGGGCTCTTCGACGTCTCGCATATGGGCCAGGTGATGCTGCCGGACGGCTCCGACGCCGCGCTGGAGGCGCTGGTGCCCGTCGATGTGATCGGGCTGGCGGAAGGGCGACAACGCTACGGCTTTTTTACCAATGATCTGGGCGGCATACTCGACGACCTGATGATCGCGCGTGTGCCGGGCGGTCTGTTCCTCGTGGTGAATGCCGCCTGCAAGGACGCCGACCTCGCGCATCTGCGCGCCCATATCGACGGGGTGGAAGACATCGAAGGCCGGTGCCTTCTGGCACTGCAAGGCCCCAAGGCCGAGGCGGCCCTGGCCGATCTGGTCCCCGCCGTCGCGGCTATGCGGTTCATGGACAGCCAACGGCACGACTGGACCGGGGCGGAGCTGTGGATCAGCCGCTCCGGCTATACCGGGGAGGACGGGTTCGAGATCTCCGTTCCCAATGATCGTGCCGACGCCTTCGCCCGCGCGCTTCTGGCGGACGAACGGGTGGAGCCCATCGGCCTTGGCGCGCGGGATTCCCTGCGGCTGGAGGCGGGATTGCCGCTTTACGGGCAGGACATGGATACCACGATCAGCCCGGTGGAGGCTGGACAGGCCTGGGCCGTCGGCAAGGTGCGGCGCGCGGGCGGGGACCGGGAGGGTGGATTTCCCGGTTCGGATATCATCCTTGACCAGATCGCGAACGGCGCGCCGCGCCGCCGCGTAGGCCTGCGCCCGGAAGGTCGCGCGCCGATGCGGGCGGGAGTTCAGATTTTCGCTGATGAGACGTCAGTCACGCCCATCGGCACTGTAACATCCGGCGGCTTCGGCCCGACGCTCGGCGCGCCGATGGCTCTGGCCCTGATCGACGCGGCAACGCCCAAGGACGCGCCCCTGTTCGGCGAGGTCCGTGGCAAGCGCCTGCACGTCACCCAAACCAAACTGCCTTTCACACCCCCCGGCTACAAACGCTGATCACGACGGAGACACCAAATGAGATTCACAGAAGACCACGAATGGCTCAGCCCCGACGCCGACATCGTGACCGTGGGCATCACCGCCCATGCCTCCGAACAACTGGGCGATGTCGTCTATGTCGAATTGCCGGAACTGGAGACGCAAGTGTCCAAGGGTGACGAGGTTGTTGTCATCGAATCCGTGAAGGCCGCCTCCGACATCGTGGCCCCGCTCGACGGGGAAATCGTGGAGGTGAACGAGGCGCTCGTGGCCACGCCCGCGCTCGTCAACGAGGATCCGATGGGCGCCGCGTGGTTTTTCAAGATCAAGGTCGAGAACCCGGCCAGCGTCGACGATTACATGACCGAGGATGAATACAAGGACCATATCGGGGAATAGACCCGTTTGATCCATGGGGGGCCAGCCCCCCAAACCCCCCGAGGTATTTCTGAAGCAAAGATGGGCCCATGCCCGTCCCAAGGAGCGCCCCATGCCCTGGACGACCACCGATTACGACCCGACCGATTTCGCCAATCGCCGCCATATCGGCCCGTCCCCGTCCGAGATGGAGGAGATGCTTGCCGTGGTGGGGACCGAAAGCCTCGATGCGTTGATCGACGACACCGTGCCCGCCTCCATCCGGCAGGCAGGCGCGCTGGATTGGCCGGCCCTGTCGGAAGCGGAATTGCTGGAGCATATGCGCGCGATCGCGGCCAAGAACAAGCCGATGATTTCGATGATCGGACAGGGCTATTCCAACACCCACACCCCGCCCGCAATCCAGCGCAACGTGCTGGAGAACCCGGCCTGGTACACCGCCTACACCCCCTATCAGCCCGAGATCGCGCAGGGTCGGCTGGAGGCCTTGTTGAACTTCCAGACCATGGTGGCGGACCTGACTGGGCTCGACGTCGCCAACGCCTCGCTGCTCGATGAAGGCACCGCGGCGGCGGAGGCGATGGTGATGGCGCAGCGCGCGTCCAAATCCAAGGCGCGCGCGTTTTTCGTGGATGAAAACTGCCACCCCCAGACGATCGCCGTGATCGAGACCCGCGCGGCCCCCCTCGGGATCGAGATCATCACCGGCGCGCTCGACGCGCTGGAGGCGGAGGCAGTCTTTGGCGCGATCTTCCAGTATCCCGGCACGCTGGGTGGCCTGTCCGATCCATCGGCGCAGATCGACGCCCTGCACACATCCAACGCGCTGGCCATTGTGGCGACGGACCTCCTGTCGCTTACCTTGCTGAAGGAGCCCGGTGCCATGGGGGCGGACATAGCGGTGGGTTCGGCACAACGTTTCGGCGTGCCGCTTGGCTATGGCGGGCCGCATGCCGCGTTCATGTCATGCCGCGATGCGCTCAAGCGGTCCCTGCCCGGGCGCATCGTCGGCGTGTCCATCGACAGCCACGGGCACAAGGCTTACCGCCTGTCGCTCCAAACGCGGGAACAGCATATCCGCCGCGAGAAGGCGACCTCGAATGTCTGCACGGCCCAGGCGCTTCTGGCCGTCATGGCCAGCTTCTACGCAGTCTTCCATGGCCCCCTCGGCCTGCGCGCTATCGCGGAGCGGGTCCATACGCGCGCCGCGTGGCTGGCCGCATCCTTGCGCGCCGGTGGCTTCGCGCCGCTGAACGACACATTCTTCGACACGATCACGGTGGAGGTCGGGGACAAGCAGTCGCGCATCATGGCCGCCGCTGTGGCCCGGGGCATCAACTTGCGTGACGTGGGCGCGGACCGGATCGGCATTGCTGTGGACGAGGTCACGACCGATGCACATATCGAGGCCGTCTGCCGCGCCTTCGGGGTGCTTGTCGCGCCCAAGCTCAAGGCTCACGCCATCCCCGACGACCTGCTGCGCCAATCCGATTACCTGACCCACCCGATTTTTCACATGAACCGCGCCGAGTCCGAGATGATGCGCTACATGCGCCGCCTGTCGGACCGCGACCTTGCGCTCGATCGCGCGATGATTCCGCTCGGCTCCTGCACCATGAAGCTGAACGCGGCGGTGGAGATGATTCCGATCACCTGGCCGGAATTCGGGGGCCTGCACCCCTTTGCCCCCGCCGATCAGGCTGAGGGCTATGCCGAGATGCTGGAGGATCTTTCCGCCAAACTGTGCGAGATCACCGGCTACGACGCCATGTCCATGCAGCCTAATTCCGGCGCGCAGGGCGAATATGCGGGGCTTCTGACCATCGCGGCTTATCACCGGTCGCAGAGCGATGCGGAGCGTAATGTGTGCCTCATCCCGGTCTCAGCCCACGGCACCAATCCGGCCTCCGCCCAGATGGCGGGGATGCAGGTGGTCGTGGTGAAGTCGGCGGAAAACGGGGATATCGACCTGGACGATTTCCGCGCCAAGGCGGAGGCGGCGGGTGACAAGCTGGCCGCGTGCATGATCACCTATCCCTCCACCCATGGCGTGTTCGAGGAGACGGTGCGCGATGTCTGCGCGATCACCCATGAATTCGGCGGCCAGGTCTATCTCGATGGCGCGAACCTCAACGCCATGGTGGGGCTGTCGAAGCCCGGCGATCTGGGGGCGGATGTCAGCCACCTGAATCTCCACAAGACGTTCTGCATTCCCCATGGCGGCGGCGGCCCCGGCATGGGGCCCATCGGGGTGAAGGCGCATCTGGCCCCGCACCTGCCCGGCCACCCGGAAACCGGTGGCACGGAGGGGCCGGTTTCGGCGGCCCCCTATGGCTCTGCCTCGATCTTGCCGATCTCCTACGCTTACGTGCATCTGATGGGCGGTGTGGGCATCACCCAGGCCACCAAGGTCGCGATCCTGAACGCCAATTACATCGCCGCCCGGCTGTCGGACGGCTACGGCATCCTCTTCAAGGGCAAGACGGGGCGCGTGGCCCATGAATGCATCCTCGACACCCGGCCCTTCGCCGAGGCGGGGATCACCGTGGACGACATCGCCAAGCGCCTGATGGACCACGGCTTCCACGCGCCGACGATGAGCTGGCCCGTAGCCGGCACCCTGATGGTGGAGCCCACGGAATCCGAGACCAAGGCAGAATTGGACCGGTTCATCACCGCGATGCGGGCGATCCGGGCCGAGATCGCTGAGGTGGAAGCCGGCACCCCGCCCGAGGACAGCCCGCTGCACCACGCCCCCCACACGATGGAGGACCTGATCAAGACCTGGGACCGCGCCTATAGCCGGGAACAGGGCTGCTTCCCGCCGGGCGCATTCCGGGTCGACAAATACTGGCCGCCGGTCAATCGCGTGGACAATGTCGCCGGTGACCGCAACCTTGTCTGCACCTGCCCCCCGGTGGAGGATTACATGGAAGCGGCGGAGTAGCTGCGATTGCGGAACACCAGAAAACTGGCCGGGATGAACCGATGCGCTTCGCGAATCCGCTGGCCTACGTTTCAGACATCGACCGCGCCACTCGGTTCTATGAAGATGTGATGGGCCTCCGCGTGGCGGAAGCCCACCCCACCTTTGTGCGTTTTGAGACCGGCTTTGCCATTCACGATGCAGAGGCCCTGCATGCTGACATTTTCGGTGCAGCCCCGATGCAGGACAGGCCCGGGCATCCGCGCACGATCTTCTATTTCGAGACGCGCGACCTCGACGGGGCCTTCACCCGCCTCTCCGCGGCCACCGACATCCTCCACCCGATCCGCATCCAGGCCTGGGGTGGACGCCTGTTCCGCGCCACCGATCCAGACGGCCATATTCTCGAAATCGGTGCGCCGTTCCCATGATCCACGAAGAGGGGCCGCCACGTCCCCCGTAACGGCCCATCTTTGCTTCAAAAATACCTCGGGGGTTTGGGGGCTGGCCCCCAAGCGCCAACCTTACCGCGACCGGCCAAATCTCTGGTACAGGCCGTCAAGCGTGTAGGTCTCGGCCACCGGGCCGTGCTCTTCGGGGAAGAAATTCGGGTCCACCGGCAGGCAATCGCGTCCGCAGACCTGGCGCATGAACCCGGTCGTGCCGTCCACGAACCACAACCGCCCGCCCGGCGTGCCGACCCAGCCATTCACGCCGAACCGCATGTCGCCTTCGACGTCCTGGATCGACGGAACCTCCCCGTCATAGCCCAGGCCCCAGGCCGCATGGGTGTGCCACGATGACACCGCGCGCATCCCCGGCTCCAGCGGGAGGGAGGCGCAGCTGGCCTCCCCGCCCCACGACACCTTGGTGGACGAATAATTGCCCTCCGCATCTTGCAAGATGAAGCCACAGACCTCCCGATTGAAGCGCACGCTCAGCTGGTTCATCGATTCCATCAGGCCCATCACGAACGCCGTCTCCCGCGCGTCCTGCGCGTGGGCAGCGGGGGCAGTCGCGAGCGCGGCAAGGGTGGCCAGCGTGGTCAGGGTCGCGGTAATCTTGCGCATGGTTCGGGAACTCCTATGCGGATGTGTCGGGATGGAGGGTAGTGGGATTTTCAGATTGCGCAAAACAATCTTGATCCCCAGCCGTGGAAAGGGCGGTCACTTGCCCTAATTCCTGAGATGACAGAGGTTTGGAGGCTCGAAATGGCCAATATGGACGAGAAGATCAAGGCGCGGATTTCCGCGATGGCGGCCAACAGCAAGGTCGCGCGCGTGTCCGACGACGAGGATGTGCGCGAATGGCTGTTCTTCGGCCGGATCGCGATGATCTTCTGCATCTGGGCAATCATGATCATCGCCGTGGCCCTCGTCGTCTCTTTCCGCTTCTGATCGGACCGCATGGATCGCGGCAACGGGAGAAAGATGGGGCGTCCTGCGTGCCGGTGCACGGGGAAAGTTCGTGTAGCAAACCCGTCAGGGTCTCAGATCGCGGCCCAATCGGTGAACCTGAACGGGGTCGGACGGGGCTTGCGTTGCTTATGCGGAACGGTGTGGCGCGGAGTCATGGTGAGGGGTCCTTTCGTGATCCCAACTTACGCCGCGGGCCCGTCCCTGTCTGTGGCAGGTCTGCCCACTTGACATGGCCCCCCGGCGCATATCGGCGTGAACTCAGATGGCCGCCCAATCGGTAAACTTGAACGGTGCGGGCATCGGGCGTCCGGGGATCGGGGATGCAGGGCGAAGGACTTTCTTGGGCGCTTTTGCAGGGCGGGTCATAATGTGATCCAGTGGGTTGGTTTCAATGTGGCTCCACCATCACTCGCCTGGGTTTCGCCACACAATATCGGCGCCCTGCTATCCGATAGCTGACGCACATTCCTCCCCAATTTCAGGCGCTTGGCGGAAGTTGGCCGATTGCATGCCGGGCTAGGCGCAAAATGGCCAATCGTGCTAGGATGGCCCCCTTCGGCCCGCGTATCGGGCCTGAATTCACCAGATCGGAGAATGAAAATGAGCGTTGCTCGCATCACGGAAATCATCGCCTCGTCCAGCAAAAGCTTCGACGACGCCGTCCAGAAGGGAATCGCCCGCGCCTGCAAGACCCTCAACAAGGTGCAAGGTGCCTGGGTTCAGGACCAGAAGGTCACGGTCAAGAAGGGCAAGATCGACGAGTATCGCGTGACCTTGAAGGTTACATTCGTCCTCGACGATTGACCTCCACCCCCGTTCGTCGCCAGCGCGTCGGGCGGGGTGGCTCATTTTCCCCGCATTAACCTTATATTGTTTCGATTGCGTGAAGGTGCTGGCCATGCGGGGGACGACCGTCGCCCGGTGACTAGCCATCGGCGCGCCTTTGCGACAAGTTGCAAGCGTGGCCGATCCAGCCAGAGGGACCCGTTGTCATGATTGTACCGGTCATTTTGTGCGGCGGTTCGGGAACCCGGCTCTGGCCAGCGTCGCGCAAGGCGTATCCCAAACAATTCACCAATCTTCTTGGCGACGAGAGCCTTTACCAGATGACCCTGCGGCGCTTGACCGGCCCGCAATTCTCCGCCCCCTTGGTGATGACGGGCGACGAATTCCGCTTCATGGCGACGGAGCAGGCGGCCGCGATTGGCCTGACCGACGCGCGCGTGGTAATCGAACCGGATACCCGCGATACCGCACCCGCGATCCTTGCGGCGGCCCTGCTGTTAAAGGACACGCCAGATGCCGTGATGCTGGTGGCCCCGTCCGATCACGTGATCGGCGACCTGGCTGCCTTCCACAGGGCATTGGATGTTGCCGTCGGGGCCACGCAGGACGGCACCATGGTCACGCTCGGCATCCCGCCGACACGGGCCGAAACGGGCTATGGCTATCTCGAACTGACCGGCCCACCCGATCCGGAACGTCCCAACCTCGTCCGCAGCTTCCGCGAAAAGCCCGACCGTGCGACCGCCGAGCAGATGGTGACGGCGGGACGTTACCTCTGGAACGGCGGCATTTTCGCCTTCACCGTGCGCGACGTGCTGGCAGCCTTCGCGGACCATGCGCCGGACCTCGTGGAGCCCTGCACCGCCGCCGTGGCGCAGGGGAAAGAAGACCTGGGCTTCCTGCGCCTCGCCCCCGGCCCCTATTCGGAGGCCCGCGCAATCTCCTTCGACTATGCGATCATGGAAAACGTGGCCCGTGTCGCGGCGGTCCCCTTCGACGGCGGCTGGTCCGACCTCGGCTCCTGGGACGCGCTGTGGCAGGCATTGGAGCCGGACGCGGACGGCATGGTCACGGATGGGTCCGTCACCGCGCTCGACTGCTCGGAATCCTACCTTCGCTCGGAGGATGAGAATATCCATCTCGTGGGCCTTGGTCTGACGAACACGGTCGCCGTTGCGATGCGCGATGCGGTGCTGGTCGCGGACAAATCTCGTGCGCAGGACGTCAAGGCGATCGTGGCAAATCTGCGCGCGGCCAAGACGGCTCAAGCCGACGATTACCCGCGCTTTCACCGACCGTGGGGTTGGTATGAGACGCTGTGCGCCGGGGGCCGGTTCCAGGTCAAACGCATCAAGGTCAAACCCGGCGGCGTGTTGTCACTGCAAAGTCATATGCACCGGTCGGAGCATTGGATCGTGGTGGAGGGGACGGCAGAAGTCACGATCGGGGACGACGTGAAGCTCGTCACCGAGAACGAGAGCGTCTACATCCCCCTCGGCGCGAAACACCGCATGGCCAATCGTGGCCACCTGCCGATGTACCTAATCGAGGTGCAGACCGGCAGCTATCTGGGTGAGGATGACATCACCCGTTACGAGGATATCTACGACCGGACCTGAACGGGTTTTCGCCCCCCCCGGACGTCCGGTCAAAAAAAAGGCGCGTCCGAAGCCGGGCGCGCCAATCGTTTCGCATGAAGCTGCGGGCTCAGACGAGCTGCAGGTTCACCGCGCTTTCGCGACCGTCACGGCCGGCTTCCAGATCGTATGTCACTTTCTGGTTGTCGGCGAGGCCGGTCAGGCCCGAACGCTCAACGGCCGAGATGTGCACGAACACGTCCTTGCCGCCCGTCTCGGGTGCGATGAAGCCGAAGCCTTTGGTAGAGTTGAACCATTTCACGGTGCCATTGGCCATCGTGTGTCTCCTAAGTCATTTAGTTCCGCCCGCGTGCGTGCGGCGGCGTGGCGTCAGTTGGGTAGCAGATCGAGACTGAGGCCTTGGTAGAGGAGACAGCGGACGAGGTGCGGTAACGGTCGCAGGGCTGCATATGGGGCGGATCGCGGCGAAAGGCAAGGAAAATGAGACCGGTCGGCGGAATGGAGCCGAGGGGTTATCACGCGTGATAATGGGGTTAAGTGATTGTTTTTGTTTGGAATGAGGGACTCTGTTAAGGCTTTGGTAAGGATTTGCCAGCCGTTTTTCGGGTGGGTCGGCCCTTAGTTGCGCACGTCGAAAACGAGGGGCGCACCCGCGGAACCGCAGGTATAGGCGCAATTTCCGGCATATTGGCCGGTCTGGGCGAAGCGGATGTAGACGACCTCCAGACGGCCGGGGATGGCCTCGAATTCCAGTTGGAGGTCGGGGAAGGACATCTCGTATATCAGGTCCATCGCCATGATGTGCAGGGCGATTGCGGTGTCGACGGGGAGGGAGAGGCGGCCATCGGTGAGGGGCGCGTCGTCGGTGGACCAGGTGCCAGCTTGGGCGCGGAGGGAGATGGTGATGTCGGGCGGCGTGCCATCTGGGTCCGCGAAGGTGTCTCCGGGGTCAGTGAGGAGGATCTGGAGCGCCTCGTTCAGGGCGTTGATGTCGTCGGCGACGGTGGGGGTGTCGTCGGCGTGGGCCGGGTGGGTGAGGGTCAAGGCGAGGAGGAGTGGGAGGAGGTGGCGCATGGGGGCAGCGTAGCTGGTGTATTTCGGTGCGCAATCTCAACGTTCATTCGGTAGTGCGCAAGCGGGTTAACAGCGGGCTTGCCCGCCCCGCCATCGACGGGCCTGCCCCGGGCCCGGCGATTTGGTTGGGCTTGGTGCTGCATTGTTGGGGAGTGCTGGTGTGGCTGGGATAAAGTGCCACGAAGAGAGGTTTCGATCGCCGCGCCCAGGCCCGTCGGTGGCTGTGCTTGGCCATGATCACGACCTGGGGGCGCATATTTGCTAATGCTGGTTGAACCCGGTGAAGCATGGGTATGTCGAGAGGCCTGCCGATTGGGCGGCGTCGTCGATTCATCGGGATATGCGGTTGCGGCGGGTTGAGGCGGAATGGTGTGGGGATGAGCCGATGAGGGCGTTTGGGTAGATGGCGTGAGAGCGTAGACCGGGCCTTGGCCCGGGTTTGCAACGGTTGGATCCCCGGCCAAGGCCCCGGTTTACAAAATTGGATCAATTACAACTTGGCTATCTCTGCCTTTAAGGCGTCATAAATATCGTCGTCGTCTTCGCCATTCTCAAGAAACGTAGTGATCACTACATCCTCATCTCCGCACACCGTAGCAATCTGCCCACCGGCCTGCGCAATGGTCATGCCGCGGCTTCGAAGCAAGCTACACAAACGATACCTGATTTTTGCAGATCGCTCTTCTGTGAGTTTGGTTTTTCCAGTCGGACCACCAAGCTTGTAGACGTGGAACACTCCACATTGAAATAGCTTAAGGGTCGTCTGAATACCATTATGATCTGTGATTTCTTCGGTCAGCTCGACTGCACTCAGGAACCGAACCTCGTTTGTCGTATCCGCCATATGTTGTTTCGCTATCGTTGCAAGTCATCACAAATCCTTCATAATGGCGGTAAATAAGTATATGGTATAATGCAACCGCTTTTAGGACGGTTTCAGGGGTCGCCGACGGCGACCCCTGAGGATACCATCAAAAGAATCCGGCGAAGTGGGCTACGTATGCCAAGCCCAACGCCAGATAGAGGCATCCAACGATCGCGTAGAACATGGGTGTCTCCAGTTGTGAGGGTGTTGCGTCAACAACACCCTCACAATACCGATTTAGGTGCGCAACAAAAGAACCCGATATTGGGTGTTTTGCCGTCTTTTGTTAGGACTCGGCTCCTCTGTTTTTGTCTACTGACCACTGACGTCGGCTGCAAAGCAATCACATCGCTCGGGATTCAATGGCAGTCGATTGCAATCGTATGCAATCCTCACCAATCAGTTATGCGCAGCTGGCGGCATGACCCACGCTGGCAGCTCCAAGAATTGAGATCCCTACCGCACAAACTTCTTATGCTTCAGCCGCTTCGGCTCAAGCGCATCCGGTCCAAGCCTCCGCTTCTTATCTTCCTCATAAGCCGAAAAATCGCCTTCGAACCATTCGACATGGGCCTCGCCCTCAAACGCCAGGATGTGCGTGCAGAGGCGGTCGAGGAAGAAGCGGTCGTGGCTGATAATCACCGCGCAGCCGGCGAAGTCGCTGAGCGCGTCTTCGAGGGCGCGGAGGGTTTCGACGTCGAGGTCGTTGGTGGGCTCATCCAGCAGGAGGACGTTGCCGCCGCTCTTCAGCAGTTTCGCCATGTGGACGCGGTTGCGTTCGCCGCCTGAGAGGAGGCCGACCTTTTTTTGCTGGTCGCCGCCTTTGAAGTTGAAGGTGGAGCAATAGGCGCGGGAGTTGATTTGGGCATCGCCAAGTTGGATGATTTCCGCGCCGCCGGTGATTTCCTCCCAGACGGTGGCGTCGGGGTTGAGGGCGTCACGGCTCTGATCGACGTAGCTGAGGTCAACGGTGTCGCCGTATTCCAGCGTGCCGTCGTCGGGCTGTTCTTGGCCGGTGAGCATGCGGAAGAGGGTGGATTTGCCCGCGCCGTTGGGGCCGATGACGCCGACGATGCCGCCTGGAGGCAGCGCGAAGGTAAGGTCTTCGATCAGGAGGCGGTCGCCGTAGCCTTTTTTGAGGTTGTTGACCTCGATGACCTTGGAGCCGAGGCGGGGGCCGTTGGGGATGACGATCTGGGCGCGGGAGAGTTTTTCGCGCTCCGATTGGCTGGCCAGATCCTCGTAGGCGTTGATCCTGGCCTTCTGCTTGGCCTGGCGGGCTTTGGCGCCCTGGCGGATCCATTCGAGTTCGCGTTCGAGGGTTTTCTGGCGGGATTTGTCTTCCCGGGCCTCCTGTTCGAGGCGCTTGGCCTTTTGTTCGAGCCAGGCGGAGTAGTTGCCTTCGTAGGGGATGCCGCGGCCGCGGTCGAGCTCCAAGATCCAGCCGGTGATATCGTCGAGGAAATAGCGGTCGTGGGTGACGATCAGGATGGTGCCCTTGTAGTCGATCAGGTGCTGCTGGAGCCAGGCGATGGTTTCGGCGTCGAGGTGGTTGGTGGGCTCGTCGAGGAGGAGCATGTCGGGCGCTTCGAGGAGCAGCTTGCAGAGCGCCACGCGGCGGCGTTCCCCGCCGGAGAGGGTTTCGACGGGCGCATCGTCGGGGGGGCAGCGGAGGGCTTCCATGGCGACGTCGATCTGGCTGTCGAGGTCCCAGAGGTTGTTCGAGTCGATCTCATCCTGGAGGGCCGCCATTTCGTCTGCCGTCTCGTCGGAATAGTTCATGGCAAGCTCGTTGAAACGGTCGAGCTTGGCCTTTTTCTCGGCCACGCCGAGCATGACGTTGTCGCGGACGGAGAGGCTTTCATCGAGCTGCGGTTCCTGGGGCAGGTAGCCGACGCGGGCGCCTTCGGCGGCCCAGGCCTCCCCCGTGAAATCGCTGTCCATGCCGGCCATGATCTTCATCAGCGTTGACTTGCCCGCGCCGTTGACGCCGACGACGCCGATCTTCACGCCGGGCAGGAAGCTCAACCGGATGTTTTCGAAGCATTTCTTGCCACCGGGATAGGTCTTGGAGACACCGTCCATGTGGTAGACATATTGATAGGCGGCCATGGCGCGCTTCCCCTTGCGAATGACGTGACTGCCGGGGTTCTATCGGGCCGCGCGGGGATCGGCAATCGGGGGCGCGCGGTCAGGCGCTGCGGGGGATCTGGCTGCCTTCGGAGGGGATGACGATGGGGGCGCCGGATTCCACGAGGGCGATGACGTCGTCGCGCGGCATGGGGCGGGCGATGCCGAAGCCCTGGAGGCGATAGCAGCCGTGGCGATAGAGGAATTCGGCCTGTTCGGCGGTCTCGATCCCCTCGGCCAGGGTGCCGACGCCAAGCTCGTCACAGAGCCGCAGGATGGAGGTGGTGATGATGCGGGCGGAGCGGTCGTGGACGACATTGGCGACAAGGCTGCGGTCCAGCTTGACGCCGCTGACATCCAGTTGGCCGAGATGGGCGAGGCCCGCGTAACCGACGCCGAAATCGTCGAGATAGACGGAGAAGCCTTGCTTGCGGAGTTCGTTGATGCGCGCGGCGGCGAGGGAGTCGGTGGTGTCGGGGCCGAAGAAGGTGGTCTCCAGAACCTCCGCCACCAGCGCCTCGGACGACAGGCCGGCCTCCCGCGCCTCGAATTCCAGGCGCGCCATGAAATCGGGGTGGGCCAAAGCCTCGGACGAGGTGTTGAAGGCGCCGCGGATGCGATGGCCGCGCTTTTCCAGGTCGGCCACGAGGGCGGAGGTCGCGCGGATCGCGGCGAAGTCGATATCGGCCATGCGATTGAGCCGGGCGGCGTAGGGCAGGAACCGGTCGGGGGCCACGACCTCTCCGCTTTCGCGGGTCCAGCGGGCGAGCGTTTCGAAAGAGCGGATCTTGCCGGTGCGCGCATCGAGGATCGGCTGATAGACGAAATCGACCGCATCGCGGTCCAGACAGGTGGCGAATTCCTCCATCAGGGCATTCTCGGCCTCCTGACGGCTGTGCAGTTCGGCGTCGTAGCGCGCGATATTGGGCGCGCCGGGGCGCTTTGCCTCGTACAATGCGAAATCGGCGGAGCGGATCAGATCTTCCGCCGTCATGGCCATGCCGTCGCTGAGCGCGATACCGAGTGAGGCGTTGCACACAAGCGTCGTTTCACCCCAAGGGATCGGCGTGCGAATGCGGTCAAGCAGGCCATCGGCCACGTGTTGCAGCGTGTCGAAATCCGTCACGCCCGGGCAGGCCACGACAAATTCGTCCCCGCCCATGCGGCAGGCCAGATCCCGCTCCCCCAACATGGCGCGAATGGCGGCGGCGACATGGCACAGAAGCCTGTCCCCGGCCCCGTGGCCATGGGTGTCGTTGACCGCCTTGAAATGGTCGAGGTCGATATAGAGCAGCCCCATCGTCCGATCCTGCGCGCGGGGTGCGGAAAGAATCCTGTCGGTCGCATCGAGAAAGGCCGTGCGGTTGTTCAGCCCGGTCAATGCATCGTGATGGGCGGCGTGGTGCAATTCCGCGCGCGCGCGTTCGAGTTCCTGTTCCCGCAGCACCTGAGGGGTCACATCCCGTGACACGAGGATCACGCGGCGATCCCCCGGTCGCGGCTCCACCAGCGACAGGTTGAATTCATGCCAGAACCGTTCGCCGTTCTTGCGGATATTCAGGCGGCGAACCAGTTGCTTGAATTCGTAGCTTTCCGGGTCGAAGACGAAATTCTCCACCTCTTCAGCGGTCGGGCGCACCTCTTCGGGGAAGCAGAATTCCTGCGGGCGGCGGCCGAGAATATCCTCAAGCTCCCACCCCATGGTCCGGCAATAGGCGGGGTTGGCCCACAGGATACGCGCGTTCATGTCCTGGTAGACCAGCCCGTCATTGGCGTGCTTTGCCACTTCGCGCAGAACCGCCTCCTGCGCCGAGACATCTTCGAGCGTGTCCTCAACCTCCTGCAAGGACAGACGGGCATTGCGGGTGACGCGCAGCTTCATCAAAAGCACGACGATATTCGTCGCCAGCAGCACGATCAGCATCAGTTCCAGGCCGATCAGTTGTTCACGCGGATCGAGCCCGAGGAAATTCGGCGCGAGAGACCACGGCACACTGAACATTTGATGCATTCGATCCGGCCCCGACACAGCATTTCGCAGATGCGCAATCTAGGCGCCGTGACGCAAAGCGAGGGTTAAGGGCGTGGGATTGCGGACCGACAAACTGCCAAGGATTTCGGTCAAATTGGCCCGATCGTCGGGATGCGGCAGGTGGAACATCGCCGATTGGAGGAACCGGTAAGGAACAGGTTGACCCTACGACAGCCAAGGCGATAGCGGTACGGCCACACGAAACCGACTGTATGAAAGTGATTGCCATGATGACCCTCCGTCCGTTCCCGATCTGCGCGTCTGGCGCAGTGCTCGCCCCCTGAAGGCGCGGTCAACGGCGGATGCATGGCATCCAACCCCGAAGGCCGCCCGCAAGCGGCCTTTTCTTTTGTCCATCTCCTGCAAGGTCTTGTGCTGAACGAATGTCCGATTTGCGCGGCGGCTTTCCCATCCAGAGGAAAGCACGATGCATACCAAGTTCACGAGACTGTCCCCCTTGGCGCGGCTGCGCGCCTTGCTGACCCTGCGCGCGCGTCCCAAGAGCAAGGGACCGCGCGTTCGGGCGCAGGATGTGCCCGATTACCTGCGGCGTGATATCGGCCTGTTGCCCGACGAGACGGCCCGACACAGCGCCAAGGATCCGCCCAACCTGCGCGATCCATTCCGCCTGTTGTGACCGGAGGGGGCGGGGGGCGCGTCGATTGACAGCTTCCCCCATTGTCCCCATCAAGACGCGACCGTCGCGAAAGGCCGTGAAGTGTTGCGCCACACCCTGCCCCTTGCCCTGCCGGGTCAAGTGATCGGCCTGTTCGGGGGGTCGTTCGATCCCCCCCACAGGGGTCATGTCCATGTCAGCCGGGAGGCGTTGAAACGCTTCGGGCTGGACCGGGTGTGGTGGCTTGTCTCTCCGGGCAATCCGCTGAAATCCCGTGGCCCCGTCGCCCTGCCCCGCCGGATGGAGGCCGCCCGCGCGCTGGTGCGCCATCCGCGCGTGGAGGTCACGGATATCGAGGCGCGGCTTGGCACGAGGTACACGGCCCAGACGATCGCGCGTTTGCAGGCGCTTTATCCCGGCGTGCATTTCGTCTGGCTCATGGGGGCGGATAACCTGGCGCAGTTCCACCATTGGCAGGATTGGGACCAGATCATGCAGCGGGTGCCGGTTGGAGTTCTGGCGCGCCCCGGTCAGCGGATCTCGGCGCGGACTTCGGTGGCGGCACAGCGGTTTCGCGGGGCGAAGCTGCCCGCCGCCGCCGCGCATCTTCTGGGACGGATGGAGGCGCCGGCGTGGTGTTTCCTGAACGTGCCGATGCTGGACGTGTCCAGTTCCGCGATCCGCGCGCGGGGCGATTGGGGATAGGGGCGGCCCCGGTCCGTTCGCTACCCGCGGCGCACCGCCAGCGACGCAAGGCCCGACGCCACCAGAAGCGCCAGCCCTACCAGTGACAGACCGTCCGGGAGCGTGGCGAAGATCACCCATCCAAAGAGGGTGGCCCAGATCAGCTGCGTATAGACGAAGGGGGCCATGTGGCTTGCCTGCGCCCACCGGTAGGCGATGATGAGCAGGAAATTCCCCGCCATGGAGCAGAACGCCGATACCAGTGTCAGGACAGCGACGCGGCCCGTGATTTCCGGCACTGTCAGCAGACCGGGCAGTGCAAGGACCACCCCGCCTATGGCCAGTTGCGACAGCAGCAGCGCCCGGGGCGGCGCGACATCGGCCATCCAGCGGCTCATCACCAGATAAAGGCCGTAGAAAAGCCCCGCGAGAACCGCAAAACCGAGGCCCGGCGTCATGCCGAAGCCCGGTTTGACCACAAGGATCACGCCCACGAATCCGAGGCAGATCAGGCCGAGGCGACGGGCCGAAAACGGCTCTCGCAGAAGCCACACGGACAGGAGCCACGACACGATGGGCCCCACGAAGAAGGCGCCGAAGACATTCGCCACGGGCTCCGTCCCGAGCGCGGTGAGGATGGAGGTGATGCCACCCACGAGCATCAGCGCGCGCAACCAGACGCGCCAATCGGTGAAGAGCCGCGCCTGCGTGGCGGACCACGCGAACGGCGCGATCATCAGCGCACCGAGCGCAAAGCGCGTCCACGCCACGAAAACTGGCGCGACACCCAATTCATCGGTCAGTAATTTTCCCGCGCTATCGCCTGCGGGGATAAAAGCCATCGCCACCAGCATCAGCGGCAGCGCGCGCAGGGTTGCGCTATGCGGGGTCGGAGCGTCCATGGATCAACGCCCTATCGCGCCGGTGCAAGTCTGGAAACCCCGAAGGGGCCTGCACAAAATCGTGTCACATCCGGGGGTTGAGCGTCATGGTCGGGTCAAGGTATTCTGTGCCGTGCTGCCAGACATTGTGACAACATGATTTCCAGACGATTCTTTGCCGGCGGACTATTAGCAAGTACCGCGACGACCGCTTGGGCCGCCGCGCCGGAGCGATCGTTGCGCCCGTTGGTGCGCCCGCTGGGATTCGAGGCGCGCACTATCCCCGACGCCGCCGACCTGATCCGGGAGGCGGGCTTGGGCGGGCGGGTCGGCTTCGCCGTGGCCGATGCGCTGACCGGCGAAATGCTGGAGGTCGTGAACCCGCTTTACCCGTTGCCACCCGCTTCCGTGGCCAAGGCGGTGTCCTGCGCCTATGCGCTGGACCGGTTGGGGCCGGGATATCGGTTCCGCACGCGCTTGGTCTCGGACGGCGTGTTGAGCGAGGGGCGGCTGGACGGCGACTTGTGGCTGGTCGGGTCGGGCGATCCGATCTTCGACACCGATGCGCTGGCCGGGATGGCGCAGCAATTGGCGGCGGCGGGCGTCACGGAAGTGACGGGCCGGTTCCGCGTGGCCACGGGCGCCCTGCCCGAGATATGGCAGATCGACCCGGGGCAGCTACCCCATGTGGGGTACAATCCCGCAATCTCCGCCCTGAACCTCAACTTCAACCGCGTCCATTTCGAGTGGGAGCGGGAAGGCGAGGATTACACGATTTCGATGGATGCCCGCTCGGCCAGCCTGCGGCCCGCCGTGCGCGTGTCGCGGATGCGGATCGAGGAGCGGACGGTGCCGGTCTATACCTATACCGACGCCGAAAGCCACGATGCGTGGACCGTCGCGCGCGGCGCATTGGGCAATGCCGGATCCCGCTGGCTCCCCGTCCGGCGTCCAGCGGCCTACATGGCGGAGGTGTTCCAGACGCTGATGGCCGATCAGGGCGTGCGCCTGTCCTCCCCCACCTACGAGACCGCCGCGCCGGAGACCGCGCTTGTGCTGGTCGAGCATACATCCGCCCCGCTGGACGAGATCCTGCGCGGGATGATGCGTTGGTCCACCAACCTGACGGCGGAGGTCATCGGGCTGATGGCGACGCAGGCGGGCGGGACGCGACCATCGAGCCTGCCCGAATCGGGTGCGGCCATGGGCGCGTGGATGCGCGAACGCCTGGGCGCGCGCAATGTGAGCTTCGTGGATCATTCCGGGCTTGGCGTCGGCTCTCGCATCCGGCCACAGGACATGACCCATGCACTTATCAATGCCGGGCCGTCCAGCCGCTTGCGCAACCTGATGAAAGACATCCCCATGCGGGACGAGGGCGGCAACGTGATCGAAAATCACCCGATCGAGGTCGTGGCCAAGACCGGCACGCTCAATTTCGTCTCCACGCTGGCCGGATATGCCCGCGCGCCATCGGGCCGCGACCTGGCCTTCACGATCTTCTGTGCGGATATGGACCGGCGCGATGCGATCCCCGAAGGCGACAGGGAACGGCCCCAAGGCACCCGCACCTACAACCGCGCCGCTAAACGCCTGCAACAGGCGCTGATCGAGCGGTGGGGCGTGGTTTTCGCGTGAGCGCGGACGCCCCGATCGTGCCGCCCGCCTATACGTTCACTGCCGCGAAACTCGAAGACTTGCCGATGCTGGAGGGGTGGAAGGCCCTGCCCCATGTCGCGCAATGGTGGGACAAGGACGTGCTGTTCGACCAGGACGATCTGGACGATCCGCGCCTTGCATTGTGGGTCGTCTCAACCGACGGCGCACCGTTCGCCTACCTGCAAGCCTACACGGTCCGGGGATGGGATTTCGACCATCACTTCCACCATCTGCCGGAGGGATCGCGCGGGGTGGACCAGTTCATCGGGCCGCCGGATCACCTTGGGCAAGGGCACGGTCCCGGTTTCCTTCGCGCGTTCACCGAGATGCTGTTCCGCGAGGGCGTGCCGATGGTCGCCACCGATCCGCATCCCGACAACACGCGCGCGATCCGTGCCTACGAGAAGGCCGGGTTCCGTGCGATCGGCCCTGAGATGGAAACCCGGTGGGGCCGTGTCCTGCCGATGGGCGTGCAGACGCCCGGTTCATAGCGAAAGCGGGCTTGGAGGAATGGCATCGACGCCCGAGCCGGACCGCCCACGCAAAAGGGCCACCCGCAGCTTTTCCGCCGCGGATGGCCTTTGATTTGCGTGTCAGGCGTTTACACGTTGATCGAGTCGCCGCCTTTGGGACCGGCGATCAGCCAGGCGATGAAGCCCAGGATCGGCAGGACCAGGATAACGACGGTCCAGATGACCTTGGCCAGCGTGGAGGCGGCAGAGGTCCAGGTCTTGAAGATCGCGTAGATGTTGGCGATCAGGACGATCAAGCCGAAGATACCATATTCCATTGGATTTAGCTCCTGTGTGTCATGTCTGTTGGGTCAACCGCCCGGTGACACAAAAGGTTCCAATTAATTTGTTAACCCCGTTCTAGCGCCGGTGGTGGAAGAGCGTGATCTGGCGGATCTGGCGGGCGAAGGGATCACGCGGCGGGGCGTCGGGCGCGCGGTCCATGATCCGGCGCACCAGCACGGCGGACAGGAGCCCGAAGACCACGCCGCCGACCGCCTGGCCGATCAGCACCCCCTCCGCCCCCAGCCACGCGGAGAAGAGGATCACCGGGATGATCGTGCCGATCGTGTGCCGCCCCCAATTCACCCAGGTGGAGGTGAAGGGGTGGCCCAGATTGTTGAAGCTGGCGTTGGAGACGAACAGCATTCCGTTGAAGAAGAACGCAAGCGCCAGGGGGCCACAGAAGAGGAAGACCAGGTCGCGCGCCTCCCCCTCGGCGCCAAACATGTTGGCAATGGGGGCACGCAGCGCGAAGAGCAGGGCAGCCATGACGACAACCACGATGGCGGTGAACAGCAGCGCCTCGGTATAGGTGCGGCGCACGCGATCTTGCAGGCCCGCGCCGAAATTCTGCCCCACGATCGGGCCGACCGCGCCGCTGAGCGCGAAGAGCACGCCGAAGGCTACGGGCGTCAGGCGCGCGACGATGGCCATGCCCGCCACGGCGTCTTCGCCGAATTCCGACATGGAGCGTGTGACGTAGGCCTGCCCGATGGGCGTGGCCAGTTGCGTGAGGATCGCGGGCGCGGCCAGGCCCAGAATCGGGCGCAGGTCCAGCGCCATGTCGGGCAAGGCGGGCCGCGCCAGGCCGCCGTGATGGCGGAAGATCGGGATGAGCGCCACCGCCGCGATGGCCACCCGCGCGGCGGCCGAGGCAAGTGCCGCGCCCGTCAGCTCCAACCCGAAGCCGAAGATCAGGATCGGGTCCAGCACGGCATTGACCACGCCGCCCGCGATCGTGGCCATCATCGCGCGCCGCGCATCGCCGTGGGCCCGCAGGATCGCACCGCCGACCATACCCACCAGCAGCAACGGCAAGGTCGGCACGATGATCCTGAGATAGCCGGTGGCGAGGTCCTGGGTCGCGTCGCTAGCCCCCAGGAGCGCCACGAGATCGGGTACGTAATACCAGACCACGGCGGCGAATATCGCGCCGAACATCACGCCGTAGGTCAGGACCGTGCTGGACCGGCGACGCGCTAGGGCCTCATCCCCCTGGCCGAGCGCCCGGGCGACCAGCGCACCGCCCGCAATCGCCATGCCGATGCCGAAGGACGTGGTGAAGAACAAGATCGCGCCCGCATAGCCGACGGCGGCGGCCAGCTCCTCGTTTCCGAGCATCGAGATGAAGAGCATGTCCACCAGATCGACGAGGAACACCGCCATCAGACCCACAGAGGAGGTCAGCGACATCACGGTGATGTGGCGGAAGAGCGATCCTTCAAGGAAGACGGCCTGGGCGTGGTTCTCTGCCATGCCTATCCGTGGCACGGTCGGCGTTTCTGCACCAGAGCCTTAGCGGATTTGGCAGACGGACATTTCGCTCGGGATCGTGGTCCACCAGTGACCCGTCCATGTGCCGCCATGGGAGGCGGCCACAGCGGGACAGACCTGATCGGCGTGGCCCTGGTTCCAGATCGGGCCGGCCTCCACCGCGCGGGTGGGTGCGGCGACGGTAACTTGGCAAACCGACATCTGGTTCGGGATCGTTGTCCACCATTGCCCGGTCCAGCTGCCCCCGTGGGAGGCGGCGACGGCGGGGCAGACCTGGTTGGCGTGGTTCTGGTTCCAGATCGGGCCGGCCTCGATCGCCTGTTGGGCGACGGCGGGGGCGGCGACAAGGAGGAGCGGGGCGAGGGCGAAAAGACGTATCATGAAATTGCGGTCCGTTTGAGAAGGGGTGCGCAGAGCCTATCCCAAATTGGCGATCCGGCAAGCTACGCTATTCCCGCAGTGGCAGGGCCGGTCAGCGGAACCAGAAATCCCAGCCGCGCTGGTAGGCGGCGGCAAGCGGGTGACCCTGGATCGTGTTGGCAGGCAGGTCCGCGGGGCGGGCCTGATCGACGCCGAAGGCCTGCGCCGATCGCCAGAGTTCGGGGGTGAAGTAGCGCAGGCCAAGGGGCAGGTCGGGCGCACGGGCGGTGTCGGGCATGGCAGGTCCTGCCAGAACGAAGCCCCAATTCCCGAAGCTCGGAAGATAGGTGTGGTAGGGGATCGTCGACAGCCCCTGCCCCGGCGCGAGCGGATTGCGGGTTTGGGCCAGTGTCTCGTCGATGATCCAGAACGCCTCCGTCGCGAAGGTGGGGGAGCCCGCTTGCGTGACCAGAAGGCCGTGGCTTGCCAGCCGTTCGATCAGAAGCGCGTAAAACTCGACGGTATAGAGCTTCGACAGCGCGATGCTTTTCGGGTCGGGCAGATCGGCGATGATGACATCGAAGATTTCATCGCCGTGACCCTCCGCCGCCCAGACCCAGGCATCTTCGTTCACGATCTCCACCCGTGGATCGTTGAGCGCGCCGTTGTTGAGCGCCACGAGGTCGGGGTTGGTCCGGAACAATTCCGTCACGCGGGGGTCGAGATCGACGAGAACGACGCGCTCCACCCCGTCATGGCGCAACACTTCGCGCACCGCCATGCCGTCGCCGCCGCCCAGAACCAGAACACTGCGCGCATTCGCGACGAGGCCCATGGCGGGGTGGACCAGCGCCTCGTGATAGCGGTGCTCATCGAGGCTGTCGAATTGGATGGCATGGTCGAGAAACAGGCGATAGCGGTCGTCGAAGCGGGTGATGACGATGCTTTGATAGGCGGTCGTTTCGGAAAAGATCACCTCGTCCTGAAAAAGCCGCGCATCGACCGCGGAGACCAGGCGCTCACTCATGGCAAATGCGAGGAGCGAAGCGAGGAGGAGCGCGCCCCAAGGCAGCCAAAGGCCGCGGCTCAACCGGTCCCGAAAGAGATAGAGGGAGAAGCCCGCGACCAGCAGGTTCAGGATACCGAAGGCCAGCGACGCCGACATCAGCGGCAGGTTCGGCACGATCAGGAGCGGGAAGGCAAGCGAGGCCGCAAGCGCGCCGATGTAATCGGCCGTCAGCACGTTTTCGAACCGGAACTCCGCCGCGCCGATTTCCTTCAGCACGCGGGTAATCAACGGGATTTCCATGCCCGACAGGATGCCGATTGCGATGAGCCCGCCATAAAGCGGCAGGCCGACCGTGCCGTAGATGGCGTAGGCGAAGAACAGAAGCGGGCCGAGCGCGCCGCCGATGGCCCCCAGCGCAATCTGCGCGCGCACGAAGCCGCTGAGCGCGTCGCCCACGAAGCGCGACGCCCACGCGCCGATGCCCATGGCGCTGAGAAACACACCGATGACGAAGGAAAACTGCCGGATGCTGTCGCCGAGCAGGTAGCTGGAGATGGTGGCCGCGATCAGTTCGTAGATCAGGCCCGCAACGGCCACAACGAACGTGGCCGCCAGAAGCCACGCGACCTTGGGTGTCAGCTCAGGGCGGGCATCCGCCGCCCCGCCTGGCCCTGTCACGACAGGATAACGGCCGCGATGATGATCGCCATCGACACGAAGACCGACCCGATCAGGATGGCGAGCGAGGTGTTCTGATCCTCCTCGATTTCCTTGACGATGGGGAACGGCGACAGGATCTCGATGATCTTGTAGGCGATATACATCAGCACCATGCCGATGACGCTGTAAAACAGCATGGAAACCAGTTCAGACAGGACAATGGCGTCAAACATGGGGCAAGGGCTCCTTTTGCCGAGGGGCGTTACTTGATCCGACCGAATGCGGCAAAGCCGCCCCCGGTGCCGGATGATCCGGTGCGGATCGATTGGGTGGAAGCGGCCAGGTCGCGGCTTTCGCGACCGACGCCGTAATAGGACAGGTATCCCGCGCCCAGAAGGGCCACGACGGAACCGCCGATGATGATCAGTCTAATGGGCGTCATGGCGTCTCAATCACTCCAATCCGAACCCGCGAAACGGCGGGATTCGTGGACGGACTTTCGCCCGCGCACGATGACGTATCCGATGGCCGAAAGCCCCGCCAATACGAAGAGCCAGAACGCGGTCGGCTTGCCCTGGGCCACGCGTAATTGCACGGTGCCGGTGGGCGGGGTGGCGGAGCTTTCCATCAATTCCAGGCGCACCCGGTGGGTGCCTTCGGTGCCGGGGCGGAAGCGGAAATTGCCGCTGCGGCTGCCTTCGGACCAGCTTTCACCGCCAGAGCGCCCGGAATAGTAGGAGATCGCCCGCGCGCCCGCGACCACAGGTTCCCCGTCGGGCCCGAGCACTTCGGCCGCGAAGGACGCCCATTGGTTGTTGAAATTGGTGCGGAATTCCAGCCGGGCCAGTTGCGCGGTGTTGGTCACGTCGAACTCGAAACTCGCGGGGAGGGAGGCGACATCAACCGCCTGCGTCGTCAGGATGTTGCGGCCAGAGTTGAACATGAAGGCCAGCCCCAGGACCAACGCCACAAGCGCCGTGACGGCAAGCGCCCGGCGCAGGAACCCTTCCTCCGGCCAGGCGAGATAGGGCGCCAGCGGATGCGGGCTGGCCGTGCCCAACGCGCTTTCGTCGAAGCCCAGATCGCGCGCCGTTTCCGCGCGGGGCAGAAGACGCGTGAGCTCCACCTCCCGCTCCGTCTGCGATTTCACGAGGCCGAGCATTCCGTCGGGGCCAAGCAGGTTCACGACCTCTTTCTTCTCACCCAGTTTCGGGACCCAGTTGAATTCGCCTTCCATGAAGTCGATTTCGGTCACGGCGCTGTCGTAGTATTTGTAGGTCTCGCCCTTGTAGCTGCGCCGCGGCGGGGTTTCCGAGCGCTCCACCGTCGAGGAACTCAGCCAATGCTGCATGTTGAAATCACGGACCTTGCGCGTGAAGGTCAGGTTGCCGTCTTCCACGTTCAGCCAGAGGTAGCCGTGGGTGGGAGAGAAAATCTGATGCTCCACCCATTTCCAGACCCGCCCGCCATAGCGTTCCACGATGCCCAGCGTCCCGATCACGGTGAAGTCCACGCCGTCCACATTGAGGGTCTGGCCGATTTGCACGGGGCTGGCGGGGTGGTTCCGCTTTCCGATACTGTCGAGGACCTTGTAATTGTCCTGGGTGTCAAGCACCGCGCCGCAATAGCCGCAGACATGGCTGAGCACGCGCCCGCCGCCCAGAACAGACAGGCCCGCACCGCAGGACGTACAATTGATGGAGGACAGGCCATGGGATGCGGTCATCGTCCACTTCCCCCATGGGCGCGGTCAACCTTCAGGGAGAAGGGGTCCTTCCACACACCTTCGTACCATTTGTGGCCACCTTCCCAGAATTCGCCCGACAGGAGTTGCCCGGACGGACCGGAGGCGTTGAGGAAGTAATGCCCGTCGCCAACCTGCACCAGTTCCGGGAATTGCCCTCGCACGGCGATGCAGGTGGCGGTATCGGCCTCCGTCACGATGTAGTCGCGGCCCTGGTAGCTGATCCGTTCGCCGATGGCGGCGGGATCGCTGCGCCTGGGTCCGGCATTGCCGTCATAGGGGTGCTGTACGACGACGTCGCCCTCGTCGATGGAGATCCACACGCCCTGCCCTTGCGCATTCTCGGCATACATCTCATCCCAGGTACCACGCCCGTAATCGTAACGCGCGTGGCCCACGACCGTGTATTTGGAGCCTTCCGATGTGACAGTGTCGTTGAGGGAGAGGAGCATGGGATAATCGTGCATTTCCCCGTTCCGGCCGATCTGTGCGATGGCGTCGGCCTCCCGGAACAGGGTTGTGTCGCAGGACGGGCAGTCGAACATCCGCGTTGATTTGCGGAGGTTTTCAAATCCGTATCCGCAATTCGGGCAGGTGACATGGGTGTCGTTCATCGGGGCCTGTGGTCTGCGGTCAGTGCGCGAAAAGTCATGCGAAATTCAATGGCCTGACCCTAGCCGCCGCGGGACGGGGCCGTAAAGGGGGAAGCCGCGACGGGGGTTCCCCCGGTGCGCTCTGGCCAAGGGGCGGGCGCGCGCCTTAGGTTGGCGCAAATTGCGGACGGAGGGAGGATGCCATGGCCGTGAAACGATTGCTGACGGAGTTTGGTATGGGCGCCTCGCTCAGGCGGCAGGATTACACCGGGGCGGCGACCCGAGCGGTGAAGGATGCGCTGTGGCACAATTCGATCAACCTGGCCGAGCTTTACGGGATGGACAAGGCGGAGATGCGGATCACGGTAGAGGTGGGCGTTCAGGACCCCGATGCCGTGGATTGCGACGCGCTGGCCGCGATCTTTCCCTACGGCCAGATCGAGGTGAGACCGGTGCGCGGCGGGCTGGACGTGCCGAGGACGGATGGCGGAAATCCCACGGTCATCGCCAATGTCGCGATTTCAGTGGCGCTGGACCTGAAGGAGGCGGCGACATGAGTGACCAGCGGTTCATCATCGAGATGGGAATGGGCAACGACCAATACGGGCAGGATTACACCAAGGCCGCCGCCCGCGCGATCGAGGACGCGATCCGCCATTCCGCGATCCCGCTTTTCGAGGCGACGGGTCTGCCCCATTCGGAGATGCGCGTGCAGGTCACGATCGGCGTGCAGGCACCCGAGCGGGTGGATTGCGAGGCGTTGGCGGACCGGTTACCAAGGGGCAATGCCAGCGTCGCGGCGGTCTTCGGCGGGCTGGACGTCACCAACCCCGACACCGGCAAGGTGCTGGTCATCGCGTCGGCGGCGGTGGAGGCGTTCCTGCCCTATCAGGGCGCGGGCTAGCCCAGGATCTCTGCCACGCTGTCGCGGGTTGCCGAGACGATGGTATCGGCCTCGGCCCGCGTAAGGCACAGCGGCGGGGCGAAGCCGACGATATCGGCCTGGGGCATCGCGCGCGCGATCACCCCGCGCCTTGCCATGGCGGCCACGATCTGCGGCACGATCTTGTCGGCAGGATCGAAGCCGTCCCGCGTGCCGTGCGTCTTGACCAGTTCCAATGCCGTCAACATGCCGATCCCGCGCACCTCGCCCAAGTGGGGATGATCCGCCATCGCCTCGGCCATGGATTGCGTCAGGTAGGGGCCGACCGATGCGGCGTTGTCTACCAGTCCCAGGCTGTCGAGCAGCTTCAGGTTGGCGACCCCGGCCGCCGCGCCGATGGGGTGGGCGGAATAGGTCCAGCCATGGCCAAGCGGGCCGTTTTCGTCCGTGCCGCGCGCCAGAACCTCGAACACGCGGTCATGTACGACGGAGCCCGAGAGCGGGGCATAGGCGCTGGTCAGGCCCTTGGCGATGGTCATGATGTCCGGCTCCAGCCCGAAAAGCGGGGACCCGAACATCGCGCCCAGACGCCCGAAGCCGGTGATGACCTCGTCCACGATCAGCAAAATGTCGTGCGCCTTCAGGATCGGCTGGATCGCCTCCCAATAGCCCTCGGGCGGCGGGACGATGCCGCCGGTCCCGATCACCGGCTCCGCGATGAAGGCGGCGATGGTGTCGGCCCCTTCGGCAGCGATCAAATCCTCCAAATCAGCGGCACATTGGGCGACGAAGTCCGCCTCGCCCTGGCTTTCATCCGCGCGCTGGAAGTAATAGGGCGCGGTGGTGTGGCGCACGGTGTCGAGGGGCAGGTCGAATTTCTTGTGGAACAGGCTGAGCCCGGTGAGCGAGCCGCTCATCAGGCCCGAGCCGTGATAGCCGCGCCAGCGCGAGATGATCTTCTTCTTCTCGGGCCGCCCGAGGATGTTATTGTAGTACCAGACAAGCTTGATGTTCGTCTCGTTCGCGTCCGAGCCGCCCTGCCCGAAATAAACCCGGTTCAAGCCCTCGGGCGCGCGTTCCGCGATCATCCGCGACAGGGTGACGGACGCCTCCGTCCCGTGGCCGACATAGGAATGGTAATAGGCCAGTTCGCGCGCCTGATCGGCAATGGCCTCGGCCACTTCCTGCCGCCCGTAGCCGATATTGACGCAATACAGGCCCGCGAAGGCATCGAGCATCCGGTTGCCGTCACGGTCGGTGATCCAGCATCCCTCCGCCGTCTGGATGATACGGCCCGGCGCCTCACCCCTTGAATGCTGGCCCAGGTGGGTGGAGGGGTGGAAGAAATGGTCGCGGTCCCATTTGTCGAGTTGGTCGTTCGTCAGCATGGCAGGAGCCTTCCGGGTTCGGGGCGTGGTGGCGGCAGGCTAACAGCCGATTATCGCGGCGCAAGGTCGGTCCGCCTTCAAGCCTCCCCGGACCGAGGTGCGGGTTCGGACGTCGAGCCGGTCGATCGCCGACACGCGGGGTGGCGGGTGCGCGTCGATTAATGGCGATTTATGGTCGCCAAGTCCTTCCTGCATGAATGAGCGGCGTACCCGACCAGAAAAATCGCCGCCCCGGGGGGCGTGTCGGCGATGGACCGGCGGCCTGCGGCCTTGATTCCGGTCCGGGGGCCAACCTCGCAAAGGGACTGGACGCAGCCGCCCCCCTCGGCAACGTTGCTCCCCGACAGGAGAGCCCCATGCCCGACCGCATCCCGAATTTCTCGTCCCAGGAATACGCCGCCCGCCTCACCAAGACGCGAGAAGCGATGGCGGCCGCCGATGCCGAATGGCTGATCGTCACCGATCCGTCGAACATGGCGTGGCTGACCGGATATGACGGATGGTCGTTCTACGTGCACCAGGCGGTCATCGTCCCGCCCACGGGCCTGCCTTTGTGGTGGGGGCGCGCGATGGACGGGCTCGGCGCGCTCAGGACCGTCTACATGCCCGACGATCACGTCATCGGTTACGACGATACCTTCGTGCAGAACCCCGCCAAGCACCCGCACGAGACGCTTGCCGACCTGATCCGGCGGCGTGGCGGGTCCGGCACGCGCGTGGGCGTGGAGCTGGACAATTACTATTACTCCGCCGCCGCCCACCAGACGATGCTCCAGCACCTGCCCGACACGCAATTCGTGGACGCGACCGGCCTCGTGAATTGGCAACGCGCCGTGAAGTCGGAGGCCGAGATCGACCGGATGCGAAAGGCCGCGAAGATCGTGGAGGCGATGCACAAACGCATCCTTGAGGTCGCGGAACCGGGCTTGCCGAAACATCATCTGGTGGCCGAAATCCTGCGCAGCTCCGTGCTTGGCGTGGACGAGGCTTGGGGCGATTACCCCGCCATCGTTCCCTTGACCCCCTCCGGCATGGACGCCACCGCCCCGCACCTGACCTGGGACGACAAGCCGATGCAGGAGGGGGAGGCCACGTTCTTCGAGATCGCGGGCGTTTTCCGCCGCTACCATTGCCCGCAATCCCGTACCCTGTTTCTTGGCCACAAGCCCGCCCATTTCGCGGAGGCGGAGAAGGCGGTTTTGGAGGCGACACACAAGGCGCTGGAACAGGCCAAGCCGGGCCAGACCTGCGAGGATGTCGCCAATGCGTTCAACGGCACGCTCAACGCGCTGGGGTTCGAGAAGGACAGCCGCACCGGATATGCCATCGGCCTCAGCTACCCGCCCGATTGGGGGGAGCGAACCATGTCCTTCCGGCGCGGGGATACGACCGTTCTGCAACCAGGCATGACCTTCCATTTCATGCCCGCGCTTTGGCTAGAGGATGGCGGGATCGAGATTACCGAGCCGATCCTGATCACCGAAACGGGGCATGAGTGCCTGTCCAACCTGCCGCGCGAGGTCTTCGTGAAATGACCCTCACCTTCGATATCGACGCGCCGGGCAAGCATTACGGCCATATCCGCCTGCCCCATTCCGCCGATGACAGCGCGTGGGGCCACGTGATGGTGCCGATCGTGGTGGTAAACGGCACGCGGTCCGGCGACACGGCACTGGTGATCGGGGGCAATCACGGCGACGAATATGAGGGGCCGATTGCCATTCGCCACCTGATCGACGCGGCCGAACCGGAGACGATCCTGGGTCGCCTGATCGCGATCCCCTATCTCAACACGCCCGCTTTCATGGCCGCCACGCGCACCTCGCCCATCGACGGCGTGAACCTCAACCGCGCCTTTCCGGGAGAGGCGTCGGGTACGATCACGCGCAAGATCGCCGCCTTCGTGAACGATCACCTGATCCCGCAATCCGATCTGATCATCGACATCCATTCCGGCGGCAAGACGCTGGATTTCCTGCCGATGGCGGTGAGCCACATCCTCGACGATGCCGAGCAGGATCATCGTTGCGCCAGTGCCGCACGCGCCTTTTCCGCACCCTACACCGCCCGCCTGAGGGAGATCGACGATACCGGTATGCTGGATGGCGCGGCGGAACGGGCCGGCAAGACCTTCGTGACGACGGAGCTGGGGGGCGGGGGAACGGCCACATTCCAAAGCGCTGAGATCGCGATTTCAGGTCTGCGGCGCGCGCTCGCCTTCCACGGCATTTACGATTGGCCCTATGCGCCACGACCATCGCGCGCACTGGACCTGTCGGACCCGGACGGATTCCACTTCGCCACCCATGGCGGGCTGCTTCATCCCAAGGTGGCGTTGGGGGATACGGTCGAACACCACCAGCCGCTGGCCCATATCTACGACATCAACGACATGCAGACTGTCCGCAAAGCCATCCATGCCCAGCGCCCCGGCCTTATCGCGGCCCGCCATGTTCCGGGCCTGATCAAGCCGGGCGATTGCGCGTTCGTGATCGGCACCGATGGCGGGCCACTCGATTTCACCTGAGCCTGTATACCGTTAACCCTTTGTTTCGAATTGTCTGTTTCCGGAGCGGCACTTGCGCGGCCCCGGCGGCGCACGCTATCGCTCGGGCGCGCATTGCGCAGACGCCGTTGAACGCGGCCATGGCGGAAGAAATCCGGTCTCCCCCTTCTCTCGATCAACCCGCGACCTTGCCGCCCGGATAATCATGCGACCCGAGACCGAACAGCTTCTCGAACACGTGCTGCACGCCGTCATGCAACCCGACAGTGACGCGCTGACCCTTGCGATGCATCTGCGCAGCGCAGTACCAGAGGCGCGGGTGATCGCACTGATCCACGCCCTGCTGAGCGCCGATCGGGTCATCCGGGACACGTTCAACGGCAATGCCCCCGCACGCGCCGATGCAGCGCTTGCAAGCGGCTTCGCCCTGACCCTCGCGGAGGTGGCGGAGGCCCATGAGGCGCGCGAAAACCCGACCCGCCCCGTCACCTTGCGTGATTTGGCACTCTGACCTGTCCGCTTTCGATTCACCTCCCCCCAATTCTCCCTTAGGGTCGGCCCATGGCCACCCTCACCCCCACCTTCTCCGACGATCAGGCGCAGGCCCATGACCGCATCGCGGAAGTCTTGCGCGACATGGGCGTGGACATCGACGCGGAAACGATCACCCCCGCCGCCGAGGGCAAGGGCGCGGTTCTGGCCGTGACGGGCAAGGCCGGGTCGGGCAAGACGCTGCTGCTGGCGGAACTGGTGAAAGCGCTGGAGAAATCCGGTGTCGACATCATCTCCGGCGATTGGGAGGGTAAGCGGCGCAAGGATCGGCGCACGGTGGCGGTGCTTGCGCCCACCAACAAGGCCGCATCGGTCCTGCGCAATCGCGGTGTGCCGGCCACCACGATCCACCGCATCCTCTATACCCCCGTCTATGACCCGGAATTCGAGAAGGTCGCGGAATGGCTGGCCGGTCAGGGCGAGCGCCCGACGATCGAGGCGCTGACCGATGTGGCTCTGGACCGCGCCAAGCAGGTCTATGACGCGCACAAATCCGTGCCAGCCGCCTTGGCATCTGCGGGCCTGCGCGGATCGGATTTCATCACCGGCTGGAAACGCCGGGAAGATGCGCTCGACATCGGGTTGATCGACGAATCCTCCATGCTCGATGATAAGCAATTCCAGGACCTCAAGGAGATCTTTCCGGTTCTCGTCCTCTTCGGCGATCCGGCGCAGCTCGCCCCGGTGGGTCAGTCGGGAGAGATGGTGTTCGACCGCTTCAAGGGCGACAACCTGATGCATCTGGGCCGTGTCCACCGCCAGGATGCGGACAATCCGATCCTCGACCTGGCTCATGCGCTCGGCGATCCGCAGTTGGAATTTTCAGATTTCGAGCGGATGATCGAAGACGCGGCGGCGCGCGATGACCGCGTGCAACTCAGCCCGCGGGCCAATTCCGACATGATGGCACGCTCCCCCGTGCTGGTCTGGCGCAATGCCACGCGCATCCGCCTGATCCAGGCCTTTCGCGGCGCTTTCGGGGCCAGCGATGACGAAATGCTGCCCGGCGAGCCCTTGATCTGCGACGGGATCGAGTTGCCCATGAAGCACCGCAAGAAGCGCATCGACCTTGAGGCGCGGGGGCTGATAAAGGGGGCGCCGGTGATCTATCTGGGCCCCGGCAACCGGCCCGGCTTCTCGCGCCTGCACGTGATCGGGGCCGATACGCCCCGCTTTTCCGCCGCGTCCATCGTCAAGATCGAAAAGCCCGGCGAGGAGGAGCCGTTCCTGCCCTTCGCCGCGCGCATGGGGGCCGCGTTCCTGCACGGCGCTGCGGTCACGATCCACAAGGCGCAAGGCTCCCAATGGCCGCAGGTGCAGGTGTTTGCACCCGATCTCTACGCCGCGTCGCGTGCCGGACGGATGGAGGCCGGTCAGGCGTTGTGGAAGCGGCTGGCCTATGTCGCCATCACGCGCGCCGAGGAGCGGCTGATCTGGGTCACGCGCTACATGCTCTCCCGCCCCGAAGCGTCGCTTGGGATCGACGAGCTGGAGGTCAAGACAGCGCCGCTGGAGCTTGCCCCCGAGCCCGATAGCACCGCGCCATGAGATCACGTTGTCCGAGGGAGGATCGCCCATGAAAACCATTCTCATCACCGGGGCCAGTTCCGGCATTGGCCGTGCCACGGCGGAGATGTTCCTGGACAGCGGCTGGCGCGTGGCGTTGTTTGCACGTCGGGCGGAGATGCTGGAGGACGTGGCCCGGAACCGGCCCGATGCCTTGCCCATCGCGGGCGACGTCACCGATCTGGCGCAGGTCGAGGGCGCGGTGGCGCAGGTCGCGCGGGCTTGGGGGCGGCTGGATGCCGTGTTCAACAATGCGGGCATCTTCACGCCGCAGGGCACGATCGACGAGATTGATCCCGCCGATTGGCACAACAGCCTTGCCGTGAACCTGACCGGCATGTTCAACACCGCGCGCGCCGCGTTTGCCCAGATGCGCGCCCAGGACCCCCAAGGCGGGCGGATCATCAACAACGGCTCGCTCTCGGCCCATACTCCGCGTGAAGGTTCGGTCTGTTACACCACCACGAAACATGGCGTGACCGGCCTGACCAAGACGCTCAGCCTCGACGGTCGCACGTTCAACATCGCCGCCGGACAGATCGACATCGGCAACGCCCGGACGGAGCTTGTGGATCGCCTGAACGACAAGCTGGTCGCGGAGGGCAAGCCGCTGATGCCGATGATGGATGTGGCCGAGGCCGCGCGATCCGTCCTGCACATGGCCGATATGCCGCTGAGCGCCAATGTCCTGTTCCAGACCGTTCTGGCGACGAACATGCCCTATGTGGGCCGCGGCTGAACCATCGTTAAGGTTAACGCGCCCGCCCCTCTTTGCTTCGAAAATACCTCGGGGGAGGCTGTGGCCTTACGGGCCGCAGGCGGGGGCAGCGCCCCCCGATCTTCGAAAGGACTCACGCGTCGGGCATCCGCACCCATTGCGCGCGCCATTCCGGCGCCTCGAACGGGTCGGGCCAGAATTCCCGCTGGAGCGCGATCAGGTCGCCGCGCACGGTGTGGAAGGTCAGCGCGGTGGCCCGGACTTCCCCGTTGCCGACCCCAACCTCGGTTACGATCTGGTCGCCCTCTCCGACGATGCGGCGCAGATCGAAGGTCCAGGGCCCGCTGGAGGGGTATTCGGTATTCAGCGTCGCGAAATTCTCCCGCCCTTCGATCATCTCGCCCGATTGGGGCCATTGCAGGCGAAAATCCTCGGTCAGGTAGAGGCTTGCGGCGTGGAAATCATTGGTGGCCATCGCTTTCCAGAATGCGCGCACGACTTTCTGGGCCTGGGCGCTCACGTGCGGATGTAGCGGAAAACGGCAGAGGCCAGCCACCCCGCCAGGATGGCAATGGCCAACGACATGATGCCGTAGACCAGGGGCCGATCATGGGCGAGATTGTAGATGAACCGTTCCAATCCGACTTTCCGCACTGCGATATCCTGCTCGTAGACGTCGATCACGACGCCGCCACGGGTCAAGAATATGCGCGTGCGGTAGTCGCCTTCAACCAGGTTCGCGGGGAGTTGAACGGATGTGTCGAACAATGTCTCGTCGCGCAGGGTCACGCCGCCTTCGTTCAGCTGGTAGAGGTCGGCGGCCTCGCGGATGCGGATCAGCGCGTCGGTGAAGGATTCCCCGTCCTCCACGCCGATCCCGACGGCACGGATCGCGCGGGGGATGGACACCTGGTGGCGCAGATCCTCGGTCTGCGTGATGACGTTCCCGAACGGGGAGGTCGTGTTCACCGCGTAAAAGGACGGCGCGGCGTCCACCTCGATCGCGTCGGTATTGACCCAGATGCCGAAGCGGCGGTCCTTGCGGCGCACGGCGACGGGCAACGACGGGCCTTCCACCGTCACGATCACCTCCAACGGCGCGCCCTGGGGGGCGGGGGCGTTGCGGCTGACCGCGCCGAAGATCAGGATCTCGGAACCCTCAAAATTGGCGGTGATGTTGATGGCGTTCCGGCTCAACCCCGCCACGACGGTTTCCGACGATGCGGGCGTCACCAGCGCGAGAATCCCCGCCAGCAGAAGGAGCGCGGCGCGCTTCAATGCCCTGCCCCGTCGCCGAGGGAGTAGAGTTCCGACGGCATGACCAGCAGATCGAAGGCCAGCTTGCCGCAGACCGCAAGGACCATGATCGCCAGAAGGATGCGCAACTGCTCCGCCTTCAGCCGGGTGCCGATCCGCGCCCCGATCTGCGCCCCGATCACCCCGCCGACCAGCAACAGGACCGCCAGCACCATGTCGACGGTATAGTTCGTGGTGGCGTGCATCAGCGTGGCAAAGCCGGTCACGAAGATGATCTGGAACAGCGACGTGCCGACCACGACCTTCGTGGGCATCCCCAGAAGATAGATCATCGCGGGCACCATGATGAAGCCGCCGCCCACGCCCATGATTGCCGCAAGGACGCCGACGAACAGGCCCACGACGAGCGGGGGAATGACGGAGATGTAGAGCCCCGAGGTCCGGAACCGCATCTTGAAGGGCAGCGCGTCGATCCAGCCCCGCTGCCGCCGCTTGGGCGGCACCACGCCGCCCGCGCTGCGCGCCTTGCGGATCGCGTTGAGGCTCTCGAAGAACATCAGCCCGCCGATGATCCCGAGGAACACCACATAGCAAAGCCGCACCAGCAGATCGACCTGCCCGATGGCGGTGAGCGCCGCGAAGACCTGCACCCCTATGGCAGCCCCGATCAGGCCACCCACAAGCAAGACCAGGCCCATCCTGAGATCGACGGTCTTTCGTTTGAAATGGGCCAGGACGCCGGAGAAAGAGGAGGCAACGATCTGGTTCGCCTCCGTCGCGACGGCCACGGCGGGGGGGATGCCGATGAAGAACAGAAGCGGCGTCATCAGGAAACCGCCGCCGACCCCGAACATGCCCGACAGGACGCCGACCAGACCGCCCAGACCCAACAGAAGGAACGCGTTCACGCTCACCTCGGCAATGGGCAGGTAGATTTGCATGTCGGAAGCGGCCTTGTGCTGGATTGCGCTCGCTTTAGCGCGCGGTTTGCCCTTTGGCAATTGCGTCACGTTCGCGGCCACGGGCCGTTGGAACGCCGCGATCCGGCGCGGACACGGTGAAATCTTCCGCAGATAAATGAGAATTCTGGTCTCATTTACGCTTGGAGCCCTCAAGACCGTCCTGTCGAAAAAAGTTTCATTGTCGGACCCAAGGATCGCCCACGCAGGGCCGTCCTATTGTATGAGATGCGCATGAACGTGAGTGATGAGGATCTGGCCGAGGCCGCCGCGGGCGGGGATGGCACGGCCTTCGGGCTGTTGCTGGAGCGGTGCTATGACCGCCTTTTCGCGCTGTGCTTTCGCCTGACCGGCAGCCGCGCGGAGGCGGAGGATCTGACCCAGGACATCTGCCTCGCCCTGCCGGGAAAGCTGGCCGGTTACCAGCGCCGCGCCAAGGTCACGACGTGGCTCTTTCGCGTGGCGGTCAATGCGGCCCATGACAGGCGCCGCCGCGCCGCCAGCTACGGGCGCGCGACGGAGGGTTGGGGCGATTGGGAAGTCGACCGGCAGGCCAGCGCCATCGAGGCGCGCGAAGGGCTTGATTGGCTGACCCGCGCCATGGCCGATTTGTCGCCCAGCTTGCGCGACACCCTGGCGCTGGTGCTGGACGACCTGACCCATGCGGAGGTCGCGCAGATCATGGATGTGAGCGAAGGCACGATTTCGTGGCGGGTGGCCGAAGCCAGGAAGAAGCTGCGCGAAATGAGAGAGAAGGAGGAGGCACAATGACCTCCCGCGATGAATTGCACGATCTGAAGGCCGCGATGCAGGCGGCCACGCCCGCCCCGGACGCGGCGCGGCGTGCCGAGGTTCTGGCTCGCGCACAGGCAAATTTCGATGCGACCCAAGAAACGCGGATGCGCGCCCGTCAAAGCTCTGTGACCCCGGACAAACGGGGATTTTTCGCAGGAGTATTTGACATGATCATGACCAAGACCACCGGCGCATTGACCGCCACCACCGCCCTCGTCGCCGTGGGTTTCCTTTTCCTCAGCCCCCAGGGGCAGGAGATCTTGCGCGGCCCGCAGGGTGTCATGGCCCCCACCATCGAGCCCGTCGTGTTGGAGGATCGAGCCGAAGCGCCCTTGGCAGACCTTGATGAAGTGGTCGAACCCCAGAGCGGAGAGGCGCCAGAGTTGCGCGGCGTCGTCGCGGCGGATCAGGAGGTCGTGCCGGCGGCACCCACGCCAGAGCAATTCGGGGCGGAGAACAGCCCCATCATCAACCCCGGCAATAGTGCCGCAATCATTCAGGACGGGGCCAGAAATTTCGGCGGCGTCATTGCGCCGTCGTCCGCTCCGCTTGCGGTGATCCAGCAGCCGCGGGACGTGCTTGCCCCGCCGCCCCCGGTGACCGAGGAATTCGCCAACGCCGATGACAACCCCCTGCGCGTAGTGGCGGAAAACCCAGTCTCCACCTTTTCGATCGATGTGGACACGGCATCGTATGCGCTGCTGCGCTCCAGCTTGAACCGCGGGCAATTGCCCGCGCCGGACGCCGTGCGGATCGAGGAGATGGTGAATTACTTCCCCTATGATTACCCGACGCCCGACGACGGCGACGTCAGCCCGTTCCGGCCAACGGTGGAGGTGTTCGCAACCCCGTGGAACCCCGACACGCAGCTTGTCCATATCGGCATCCAGGGGGAATTGCCCGTGATCGAGGATCGCCCGGCCCTCAACCTGGTCTTCCTGATCGACACGTCCGGGTCGATGAATGACCCCGCCAAGCTGCCGCTGCTGATCCAGTCCTTCCGGCTGATGCTGGACCGGCTGAACCCCGAGGATCAGGTCGCCATCGTGACCTATGCCGGGTCCGCCGGTGTGGCGTTGGAGCCGACATCGGCCAGTGACACGGCCACGATCTCTGCCGCGCTGACGGCGTTGCAGGCGGGCGGGTCGACCAATGGCGTGGGTGGCTTGCAGGCGGCCTATGATCTGGCCGCCGAGATGACGGAAGACGGCGAAGTGTCCCGCGTTCTGCTGGCCACCGATGGGGATTTCAACGTCGGGATCAGCGATCCGACGGCCTTGGAGGATTACATCAGCGACCAGCGCGAGACCGGGATCTACCTGTCGGTTCTGGGCTTCGGGCGCGGCAATCTGCAAGACGACACGATGCAGGCATTGGCCCAGAACGGCAACGGAACGGCCTCCTACATCGACACGTTGCACGAGGCGCAGCGGGTGCTGGTCGATCAACTGGCCGGGGCGCTTTTCCCCATCACCGACGATCTGAAGGTGCAGGTGGAATTCAATCCCGAGGTGATCGCCGAATACCGCCTGATCGGGTACGAGACCCGCGCCCTGGCGCGCGAGGATTTCGCCAATGATGCCGTGGATGCGGGCGAATTGGGCGCGGGCCATTCGGTGACGGCGATCTACGAGGTCACGCCCGTAGGCTCCCCCGCCACATTGGTCGCGCCGCTGCGCTATGCCGCTGATGACGGGGCGGAGACGGAGTTTGGCGACGAATTGGGCTTCATATCGCTCCGCTGGAAAGAGCCGGGCGCGGAGGAGAGCCAATTGGTCGATTTCGCCATCCCCGCCACCGCGTCGGAGCCGGGAACGGAGGCCCAATTCGCCGCCGCCATCGCGGGCTTCGGCCAGCTTCTGCGCGGCAGCGACTTCCTGGGCGATTGGGGATATGCGGAGGCGATCGCTCTGGCCAATGCCAATCGCGGCGCGGATGAATTCGGCTACCGGCAGGAAGCGGTGCAGTTGATGCGCCTGGCGCAAAGCCTGTCCGGCGAATGACATGCGCGCCCGGCGATCCGCTTGCGGTCGCCGGGGCGCTCAAGCGGCGGGATTGCGGTCGAACGAGACGGTCCGGCGTAGACCTATCTCCACATCGTTGCATGACCTGAAAGCTGTCTTGTTTCGACTGCTGGCGGTTCGAGACACGTTTCAGTCGAAAATACCCTTACGGGTCCCGCGCTTTTCACCCTGTGAAAAGGCGCTTGGTGGAGCCTAGCGGGATCGAACCGCTGACCTCCTGCATGCCATGCAGGCGCTCTCCCAGCTGAGCTAAGGCCCCATCGAGGTGGCGGTGTAAGGCCGGGTCGCGCGCCGTGCAAGTGAAAAATCCATCACCCGCGAGCGGCGCATTTCCCCCGGCCATCCGCCGGATCAATCGTCGTCGCTGCCTTCGGCGGCAACATCGGCCAGATCGTCCAATGCGACGGTATCCTCGTCATCATCGTCGTCCAGCACGTCGTCATCGGGCAGGTCGGCATCGTCATCGTCTTCGATGTCGATATCGTCGTCGAGGACCAGATCCTCTTCCTCCGTCTCCGCTTCCTTGGCGCGGGCGGCGGATTTGTCGGCGACAAGGCTCTGCGCCCCGCCCTTGCCGGTTTCAAGCACGACGGTTTCGCCAGTATACGGGCTGACGATCGGGGTCCGCCCCATATCGTAGAACCGCTTTCCAGTCGTCGGACAGACGCGCTTAACGCCCCATTCCTCTTTGGGCATAACACCCCCTTCAATCATCGGTATGGCGAGATGCGGTCGTCTGCCATACAGTCGTAGGACTGTAAAGCCTTTCCGGGCGCTTGCCCCGGACCGCATATCGGAGGCCCATACTTGGCTCCTCGTCTGTTCAGTTCAACCCCCTCGGATCGCCATGTCCTGCCGGGGGAGCCGCCGGTGGAGGTGTTCTTGCGCCGCAACGCCCGGGCCAAGCGATTCTCGCTCCGGGTGAGCCGGGCCGACGGGCGTGTCACGTTGAGCTTGCCGACATGGGCGCGGACATCGGAGGCGGTGGCGTTCCTGCGCGAACGGGAGGATTGGGTGCGTGGACATCTCGACCGCGCGGCAGAGGTTCAGCAGGCCCGGATCGGGGCGGAGATTCCGGTCTGCGGCATCGCCCGACCGGTGATCGAGGGCACGGGGCGCGCGGCCCGTTTCGTCGGCGGCGCCCTGCAAGTGCCGCCCGGCCCGCGCCAGGGCCCGCGGCTCAAGGCGCTTCTGACCGCGATGGCGCGTGACAGCCTGTCACAATCGGTGGCGCTTCATGCGGAACGCATCGGTAAAGTGCCGGGGCGCATGACCCTGCGCGATCCAAGGTCCCGATGGGGCAGTTGTTCCTCGAAGGGGGACCTCATGTTTTCCTGGCGCCTGATCATGGCCCCACCGGCCGTGCTGGACTACGTGGTGGCCCACGAGGTCGCACATCTGGTGGAGATGAACCACTCCGACAGGTTCTGGGACCTCTGCCGGCGATTGTGCCCCGACACCGACACCCACCGCGCCTGGATGCGCCGTCATGGCGCGGAGCTTCTGGCTTGGCGTTTCGAGCCAGAGGGATAGATCATGTTGATGAACCCCCGCCCCACCGAAACCGGCGCCGCCGTCGCCCATGACCGGGTCTACCGCGCCCTGCGCTCACGCATCATGTATGGCGAGGTGAACCCCGGTGAGGCGATGACGCTGCGCGGTCTGGGCAAGGAATTCGGCGTCTCCATGACCCCGGCACGAGAAGCGGTGCGGCGGTTGGTCAGCGAAGGTGCGCTCTTCCTGTCGGCCAGCGGCCGCGTCTCCACCCCCGAATTGTCGAACGAGCGGATCGAGGAACTGGCCGCGATCCGGGCGTTGTTGGAGCCGGAACTTGCATCCCGCGCCCTGCCCCGCGCCCACCCCGCCCTGATCGAACGGATGGAGGCGATCAACGGCCAGATCGCCCAGGTGATCGCGCGCCGCGATGCGGTGGGTTACATCCGCGCCAACCTTGAATTCCACCGCACCCTTTACCTTCGCGCGCAGGCCCCCGCGATGCTGGCGCTCGCGGAAACGGTCTGGCTGCAATTGGGCCCGACGATGCGCGCGCTTTACGGGCGGTTGGGGCGCACGGAATCGCCGCCGCACCACCGCCTAATCCTTGCGGCACTCAATGCAGGCGACGAACCCGGCCTGCGGCTGGCCCTGCGTGCCGATGTGACCCAGGGGCTGCGGCTTCTGGCGAACTGAGCCCCGGCCTATCCGCTACAATTGCGCGCAAAATCACCCTTTGCGTACTGAAACAGCATCAATCCGCCATAGTCTTGCCTCGTTTCAAGGTCATGTCCGTTGAAAACACGCCAGAACGGACAGAGCAGATGGACCAGATTTTCACAGGTGTAGGCGCCGTCCTCGATCGCATCATCGAGGTTTTCCTTTTCCCGACCGACCCCCGAAACCGGATTTTCTGGCTGTACCTGATCACCTCTGTCGTGGCGGCCTATTTCGTCTATCTGGCGATCCGTCGAAAGGGCGATCACGCCACCGAAAAGGATGCGGAAGCCGCGAAGGGCAGCTTTCTGCGCTTCCTGTTCCCCAAATCGGTGTGGAGCCACCCGTCCGCCTGGCTCGATCTGCGCTACGCGCTGTTTCACAAGGTCGTCTCCAACGCGGCGGTGGTGGCCCTTGGCGCATTTGCCCTGACGTTCAGCTTCCGCCTGGCCAGTGATGGCCTGTCGATCACCGATGTCGCCGGGCAGGAGACGATCTGGACCTACGGCGATTTCGCGATCGCATTCGGCTTCATGATGCTGCTGATGCTGGTGGGCGATTTCATCGCCTGGGGCCTACATTACCTGCAACACAAGGTGCCGCTCCTGTGGCAATTCCACAAGGTCCACCATTCGGCGGAGGTGATGCACCCGATCTCCAATTTCCGGGAGCATCCGGTCGACAACCTTGTCTATGCCTTCTTCATCAGCCTTGGCTTCGGCGCGACCTATGGCCTGGCGGTGCAATTCTTCGGCTTCACGCCGTCGATGCCGACGCTGTTCGGCGTGCCCCTTGCGATGTTCGTGTTCAATATCGTGGGCTACAATTTGCGCCACAGCCATGTCTGGCTGCGCTGGCCGGGCATCTGGTCGGCGATCTTCCCCTCGCCCGCCCATCACCACGTGCACCATTCCTGCCATCCCGATCACATCGACAAGAATTTCGCGTTCATGTTCCCGGTCTGGGACGTGATCTTCGGCACCTACACGATGCCCGACGACAACCGCGACGTGAAGTTCGGTGTCCCGGAGGAGGAGGGCCGCAACCTCGACAGCGTGTTGAACCTCTACCTCATACCGTTCCGCGATGCCTTCCGCCTGTTCGTGCCGAAAAAGGATAATGCGGATGCGCAGCCCGTACCGGAAGATCGGGGCGAGGAGGTCGCGCAGATCCCCGCCGAATGAGCGCCCTTACCTGAAACAAGCGGCCGCGGGATCTGGCGTGATCCCGCGGCCGTTTCGCTTGTCAGAATGCAATGTGCGTGTCAGGCGTGGATCGCCCCGTCGCCGCAGGCCAGCGCCGCTTCGCGCACGGCTTCGGAATAGGTGGGGTGGGCGTGGCAGGTCATGGCGAGGTCCTGGGCCGACGCACCGAATTCCATCGCCACGCAGACCTCATGGATCAGATCGCCCACCATCGGGCCGATCATATGGGCGCCCAAGATGCGGTCGGTTTCGGCGTCGGCAAGGATTTTCACGAACCCGTCGCCCGCGAAGTTGGCCTTGGCCCGTCCGTTGCCCATGAAGGAGAACTTGCCGACCTTGTAGGCGCGGCCCGCTTCCTTCAACTGCTCCTCCGTCGCGCCGACATTGGAGACCTCGGGATGGGTGTAGATCACGCCGGGGATGACGCCGTAATTGACGTGGCCATGTTTGCCCGCCACGACTTCGGCCGCTGCCATGCCCTCATCCTCGGCCTTGTGGGCCAGCATCGGGCCGTCAATGGCATCGCCGATGGCAAGGATGCCGGGCACGTTGGTCTTGTATTGGGTGTCGACCTCGATCTGGCCGCGGTCGGACATCTTTACGCCAAGTGCGTCGAGCCCCAGCCCGTCGGTATAGGGTTTGCGGCCCGTGGCGACCAACACGACATCGGCGTCGATCACGTGTTCGCTGTCGTCTTTGCGCAGCTTGTATGTGACTTTGGCCTTGGTCTTCGTGGCGTCCACCTTCTGCACCGCGGCGCCCATGGTGAAGTCCAGCCCCTGCTTCTTGAGGGTGCGCTGGAAGACCTTGGAAATCTCCGCATCCATGCCCGGAGTGATGTGGTCGAGGAATTCGATCACCTGAACCTCCGCACCGAGGCGCGCGTAGACCGACCCAAGCTCCAACCCGATCACGCCCGCGCCGATCACCACCATCTTCTTGGGGATCTTCGGCAGGCTCAGCGCGCCTTCGGAGGTCACGACAACCTTCTCGTCGATTTCCACCCCCGGCAGGCTCGACGGCTCGGAGCCCGACGCGATGATGATGTGCTTGGCCTCGTGAACCTCTTCACCCACCTTGACCTTGCCCGCTTCGGGGATGGAGCCCCAGCCCTTCAGCCAGTCGATCTTGTTCTTCTTGAAAAGAAATTCGATGCCCTTGGTGTTCTGGCCGATCACGTCGTCCTTGTAGGCCAGCATCTGCTTCCAATCGACGGAGGGTGATTTGCCCTTCAAGCCCATCTTGGCGAAGTTATGCTCCGCCTCGTGCAACATGTGCGAGGAGTGGAGCAGTGCCTTGGACGGGATGCAGCCGATGTTCAGGCAAGTGCCGCCGAGCGTTTCGCGCCCCTCCACACAGGCCGTCTTCAGCCCCAGTTGCGCGCAGCGGATGGCGCAGACATAGCCGCCGGGGCCGGAGCCGATTACGATAACGTCATAGCTGGACATGGGGCCTCCGTCGGCGCTGCTTCTCAGGGGCGAAGGTATGTGTGCCAGGACGGGCGCACAACCCAAGCTTGCGGGTCTTTAGCACGGATTTCAGCGGATATTTCACCGCGCGCAAGGTCGCAGGCGGGCAGTGTGATCACAAAGCGGGTGCGGCGCGGTCAGGCGGGGATCAGGGCGGCGACCAGCATCACGGTCGTGGCAGCAAATCCGACAAACCAGATATAACTGCGCCAAGGTGTCCAGCCAAAGGCGTAGGCCGGGACGTAGAGCACGCGCGCGGCCAGGTAGAGCCAGGCACAGGCCGCCGTCACCGGTGTTGAGCCATCGCCAAGCGTGACCACAACCACCGCGATGGTGAACAGGATCAACCCTTCGAAATGGTTGTTCATCGCCCGGTAGAGCCGCGCGGTGCGGGGGCTGAGCAGGTCTTGCATGTCGCCACCCAACCGGTCCCGGTCCCGGGGCGACAGCGTCTTGCCCGTCCCGATCTCGAGGTTGGCGGGCACGGCCATCAAAACGAATTGCCCGACTTGCAGCAATCCGGCCAGGGCCAGGGCGGTCAGTTCAGGCGTCATCGCAGGGCTCCCTTTGCTACGGCGACTATGGCCGGGCGAAGGGCGGGCCTCAACCGGTCAACCGGCCTCGTCCGCCGCGAAGGTCAGGCTGGCGCCGTTGATGCAATGCAGCATGTCGCCCTGGACCTGCAAAAGATGGCCCAGATGGCTTCCGCAGCGGCGGCAATGTACCTCCGTGACCTGCCGGGGTTCGCCCATCTCCTCGGCCTCCGACATCTGGGCGGGCCATTCGTCGATACCCAGAAGCACGCTGTCGGGCCGCGCGTGGTAGTAGAAGACCCACCCGATCAGGCGCAGGGTCTTCTGGTCGCTGTCGTAGATCGTCAGATCGCAGCCCTTGCAATGGTAATGGCCCGCGTCTTCCGTATCCCAGAAGTCGGAGGAAAAGCGCGGCTCCGTCCCGAACTCCCGCATGATGCGGTATTCATCCTCGCTGAGCATCGCGCGCCATTCCGCGTCGGTGCGCGTGACTTCGTAGGTGAAAGCGTCATTGCCCGATGCGAGCGTCTGTGCTTGCGCCATGGGAGCGGCGAGCGCGGTCGCCGCAGCGGTGCCGAGGAACGCCCGGCGGTTGGGGTGATGTGTCATGTCCCGTTACTCCTTGTCCTGCGAGCAAGGTGGCACGCGGCGGCGATCACTGGGAAAACACGAGCGCGGGAGGTGCCGGGGATGTGAGCGTGTGTGTCAGGACCTAGCGACACGGCGCAGCGCATCGGCGATGAGGGCCGCACGGTCCGCGAAGGCCCTGCCGCGCGCCGACGGATGCGGGATTGCGATATGATCGACCCCGCGCCGCGACAGGACGGCGGCGGCATCGCGACCCAGCGCAATGGGCCGACGCCCGAGGATTTCATGGCGTGTCACGGCATCGAAGGACGCGAGAGCATCGCCCAGGGGCAGCGCGTGGGAGCGGACAGGCGGCAATAGGCAGAAGACCGGCGCGATATAGATGTCACCCCGTCGAAGCCCCGCCATATTCAAGGCCGCATCCAGAACCTTGTTGAACGGCATGGACGGCAGATAGCCGATGTCGCGAAGCGGCGCAGGGGCCGCGCGGGCCGTGGGCGCATCCAGCCAATCCTTGCTCATGAGAAGCGGGCCATCGGCTGACCCGGAACTCATCTGGATCGGACTGACATACGCCCCGTCGAACCCGCATTCCGCCAATGTGGCATATCCGGGCAAAGCGAAGGCGCGCCGGCGCGCGATGTTGGCCGCAAGGGCTGCATCGCGCGCCGAATTCCGGCTCACAGGTCCATCAGCAACCGGCGCGGATCCTCCAACGCCTCTTTCACGCGGACAAGGAACGTCACCGCCCCTTTGCCGTCCACGATCCGGTGGTCATAGGACAGAGCCAGATACATCATCGGGCGGATCACGATCTCTCCGTTCACCACCATCGGGCGGTCCTGGATCTTGTGCATCCCCAAGATACCGGATTGCGGCGGGTTGAGGATGGGCGAGGACATGAGCGAGCCATAGACCCCGCCGTTGGAGATCGTGAAGGTGCCGCCCTGCATCTCCGCCATGGACAGCTTGCCATCGCGCGCCTTGGAGCCCTTCTCGGCGATCGCTTTCTCGATATCGGCAAAGCTCATCGCGTCGGCGTCGCGGATCACGGGCACCACAAGGCCTTGGGGCGTGCCTGCGGCGATGCCCATATGGACGAAGTTCTTATAGACGATATCCGTGCCGTCGATTTCCGCGTTCACCTCGGGCACCTCGCGCAGCGCGTGGACACAGGCCTTGGTGAAGAACGACATGAAGCCAAGCTTCACGCCGTGCTTCTTCAGGAACAGATCCTTGTATTCGTTGCGCAATTCCATCACCGCGCCCATGTCGACCTCGTTATACGTGGTCAGGATCGCGGCGGTGTTCTGGGCGTCCTTCAGGCGGCGCGCGATGGTTTGGCGCAGGCGGGTCATCTTCACCCGCTCCTCCCGCGCTTCGTCATCGGCGGCCACCGGCGCGCGGGGTGCCTGTGCGGCGGGGGCGGGCGCAGATGCGGGCTGGGACGCGGCCTTCATCACGTCTTCCTTCATGATGCGGCCATCGCGGCCCGTGCCCTGGACCTGATCGGCACTGATCCCTTTGTCTGCCATCATCTTCTGGGCGGATGGCGCGTTTTCGACATCGGCCGCGTCCCTGCCGGCGGGAGGGGCCGTGTACTGATCGCCCCCAGTGACCCCATCGCCGGTGGAGGACGGCGCGACTGCGGGCGCACCCGATGCTCCGCCGATCACGGCAAGTTTCGCGCTGGCCTCCACGGTGGTGCCTTCCTCAGCCAGGATCTCCGACAGGACACCCGCGGCAGGCGATGGCACCTCGACCGAGACCTTGTCCGTTTCCAGCTCACACAGCATCTCGTCCTGCGCGACGCTGTCGCCCACCTTCTTGAACCATGTGGATACGGTGGCTTCCGTCACGGACTCGCCAAGGGTCGGCACCATCACGTCAACCGCGTCCCCGCCGTCATCCTTGGACGCGGTGCGCGCGGCGGCGGAGGCGGCACCGTCATCTTCGGCAGTTTCCTTGCCCTTGGGGGCCGCGGTCGATCCTGCATCCCCCTCGCTCAACGTCGCCAGCAGGGCATCGACACCGACGGTTTCACCCTCGGCGGCCACGATCTCTCCCAACGTGCCTGCGGCGGGGGAAGGCACTTCCACCGTGACCTTGTCGGTCTCCAACTCGCACAACATCTCGTCGACCGCGACGGTGTCGCCCGGCTTCTTGAACCAGGTCGCGACGGTCGCCTCGGTCACGGATTCGCCCAGGGTGGGCACACGAATTTCTACAGACATCTTCAATTACCCTTCGATGGTCAGCGCACTGTCGACGAGTGCTGCTTGTTGGGATTTATGGGCAGAGGCCAGGCCCGTCGCGGGCGAGGCCGAGGCGTTACGCCCGGCATAGCGTGGCCGGGTCGTGTCGGCGCCGATACGGGTCAGGACCCATTCGAGGTTCGGCTCGATGAACGACCACGCGCCTTGGTTCTTCGGCTCTTCCTGGCACCAGACGATCTTGGCTTGCTTGAAGCGTTCCAGCTCCTTCACGAGGGCCAGCGCGGGGAACGGATAAAACTGCTCGATCCGCAGCAAATAAATGTCGTCGATCCCGCGCGCGTCGCGTTCTTCCAGCAGATCGTAATAGACCTTGCCGGAGCAGATCACGACCTGCTTGATCTTGTCATCAGCCACCAATTCCGTGTCCGAATTGCCCTTTTGCGCATCGTCCCACAGGCAGCGGTGGAAGCTGGACCCGGTGGTGAAATCCTCCGCCTCGCTGACGGCCATCTTGTGGCGCAGCAGGGACTTGGGCGTCATCAGGACCAACGGCTTGCGGAAATCGCGGTGGATCTGACGGCGCAGGATATGGAAGTAATTGGCCGGCGTCGTGCAATTGGCGACGATCCAGTTATCCTCCGCCGACATTTGCAAGAACCGTTCCAGGCGGGCGGAGGAATGTTCCGGCCCCTGCCCTTCGAAGCCATGGGGCAGCAACATGACAAGGCCGCTCATCCGCAGCCACTTGCGCTCACCGGACGAGATGAACTGGTCGAACATGATCTGCGCACCGTTGGCGAAATCACCGAACTGCGCCTCCCACAAGACCAGGGCATTGGGTTCGGCCAGGGAATAGCCGTATTCGAACCCGAGCACCGCGTATTCAGACAGCATCGAGTCGATGACCTCATAGTGGGCCTGACCCTTGCGGATGTGGTTGAGCGGGTAGTAGCGCTCCTCGTTGGTCTGGTCGATCAGGCCGGAATGACGTTGGGAGAAGGTGCCGCGCGTCGAATCCTGGCCGGAGAGCCGCACCGGATAACCTTCCGTCATCAGCGAACCGAAGGCGAGCGCCTCTCCCGTAGCCCAGTCGATGCCCTTGCCGTTTTTGAACATCTCCGCCTTGGCGTCGAGCAGGCGCCCGACCGTCTTGTGCAGGGCGAACCCCTCGGGCGCGGTGGTCAGGGCCTTGCCCACCTCCTCGAACGTCTCGGGCTTGATCGCGGTCTGGCCGCGCTGGTAATCATCCCCGTCATCGCGATCCAAGTGCGACCAGCGACCGTCAAGCCAGTCGGCCTTGTTGGGCTTGTAATCCTTGCCCGCCTCGAATTCGTCGTTGAGGTAGGATTGGAAGGACGCCTTCATGTCCTCGATCTCGCCCTCGGGGATCAGGCCGTCCGCGACCAGACGCTCGGTATAGAGCGCGAGGGTCGTTTTCTGGGTCTTGATCTTCTTATACATGATCGGGTTGGTGAACATGGGCTCATCGCCCTCGTTATGGCCGAACCTGCGATAGCAGAAGATGTCGATGACCACGTCCTTGTGGAACATCTGCCGGAACTCCGTGGCGACCTTCGCGGCGTGGACGACCGCCTCCGGGTCGTCACCGTTCACATGGAAAATCGGGGCCTCCACCATCAGGGCAATATCCGTGGGATAGGGGCTGGAGCGGCTGAAATGCGGCGCGGTCGTGAAGCCGATCTGGTTGTTGACGACGATGTGGATCGTGCCGCCGGTCTTGTGGCCGCGCAGACCGGACAGGCCGAACCCCTCGGCCACGACCCCTTGCCCGGCGAAGGCCGCATCACCGTGCAGCAGGATGCCCATGACCTTGGTACGATCGTCGTCGTTCTTCTGATCCTGCTTGGCGCGAACCTTGCCCAACACGACGGGGTTCACCGCCTCGAGGTGGGAAGGGTTGGCAGTAAGCGAAAGGTGGACGGTATTGCCGTCAAATTCCCGGTCGCTGGACGCACCGAGGTGGTATTTCACATCGCCCGAGCCATCCACGTCCTCCGGCTTGAAGGAGCCGCCTTGGAATTCGTTGAAGATCGCGCGGTAGGGTTTTTGCATCACGTTGGCCAGGACGCTCAACCGGCCCCGGTGCGGCATGCCGATGATGATCTCTTCCAGGCCCAGCTGGCCACCGCGCTTGATGATCTGCTCCATCGCGGGGATCAGGCTCTCGCCACCGTCCAGGCCGAAGCGTTTCGTGCCCATGTATTTGACGTGGAGGAATTTCTCGAACCCCTCCGCCTCGACCATCTTGTTGAGGATCGCCTTGCGCCCGTTCTTGGTGAAGGCAATCTCCTTGCCGTAGCCCTCGATCCGCTCCTTCAGCCAGGAGGCTTCGACCGGATTGGAGATGTGCATGTATTGCAGCGCGAACGTGCCGCAGTAGGTGCGGCGCACGATTTCCACGATCTGCCGCATGGAGGCCATTTCGAGCCCCAGCACATTGTCGATGAAGATCGGGCGGTCCATGTCCGCCTCTTCAAAGCCATAGGATGCCGGGTCCAGTTCCGGATGCGGGGTCTGGTCGCGCATCCCCAGCGGGTCGAGGTCCGCCACGAGATGGCCCCGGATACGGTAGGCGCGGATCAGCATCAGCGCCCGGATCGAATCCAGCACGGCGCGCTGCACCTGGTCGTCGGTCAGCTCGACGCCCTTTTCTTCCGCCTTGGCCTTGATCTTCTTACCGGCGGCCTTCCCCTCCTCCGGCACGGCGGGCCATTCGCCGGTCAGCGCGGCGGTCAGGTCGTCACCCGGCACGGGCGGCCAGTCGTTGCGCGCCCAGGACGGCCCCTCGGCCTCCTGCTCGGCGGCTTCGGCATCACCGAGAGCGTTGAAGAACTCCGCCCAAGCCGCGTCGACCGCCGACGGATCGCGGGCATATTGCGCGTAAAGCTGCTCCAGATATTCCGCATTGTGCCCCTGCATGAAGCTGGAGGCGTGGAACTGGTCGTTGGGGGATTGGTCAGTCATTCAGATCGCTCCTGAATTTTACCTGGAGAATGGGGGCCTGCGCCGCGCCGCCCGGACGTTGCGCGTGGGTGTCGCAACAGATGGGGGTGGGTTCGTCGAATGTCATCCCAACGGATCCTCCCCATGGGGGTTGGGTCCGACGGTGCCGCGGGTGGCCATCCAGATGATGATGAGCAGGCTCGGCAAGGTCTGGATGCCCGACAGGATCGTGGAGGTGCGGTTCAACTGCTCCGCATCGGCCAGAACGCGGTTCAGCTCGGACATGGTCGCATTGGGGTTGAAGGCCACCATCATCAGCTCCGCCGATTGCGGGCCGGTGACGTTGAATACGACCACGGACATGATCGTGACGAAGATGATTGTCACGATGAACCACCAGGCGGGCTTGTTCTGGTCCCGCATCCGTCGAACGCCACAGGCAAGGACCGGCAGGTAGTTCAGGAGATACCAGAACGTCGTGATCGGCATGACGTTGATGTAGAAATCGGTGATCGACTGGAAGTTTTCCGACAGGAACGCGGCGATCCGCCCTTCGCCGGCGGCGGGCCAGAAAATGATGAAATCGAGGACCATGGCCACGAGCGCGCCGAGAGAGACAAACAGCACGTACCACCAATAGGCGGAGCGCGGATCGCGGTCGCTGAAATTGGTGCAATGGACGATGTTGTGTCGAATGGATTCTGTGAATGTCATCTCAAATACTCTGCACTGGAATATCGGGGGGTAAAGCGGCCAGCGGGTCGTCCCCATACCGGTTCGGGCCAGCCGTGCCCTTGGTGGCCATCATGATCAGGATCACGATACCGGCTGCGAATTGCAGCAGCGACAGGATGGACACAATCCCCATGAACCGCGTGACCATCGCGAACGTCTCCGGGTCATCGAACGGAGAGCCGGAAGCGCCCGGGTTCTGGGCGGAGGCGAGGATATAGTCGGCGAAGATCGAGAAGAACTGGAACATGTAGACGAGCGCCACCACACTCGCGGCCAGAGCGACGAGGCACGCCAGAACGAACCCCGTTCCGGATTTGTCGCAATCGTGCCTGCGCCTGATGCCGCAGGAAAAAAGCGGCACCAGCGTCACGAGCATCCAGATCAACGAAACTGGCGCGAACAGGAAATAAATCCACGGGTTGCCCACGAACATCGCGAAGAATTCCTCTGGCTGCTCCAGCCGTGCCAGCACGGACTCCGCCCGGAACAGCCAGAAGATGCCGTCGATCATGTTGGCCACGATGGAGCCCAGGAACACGAACAGCACGAACCACCAGAAGGACGAGCGCGGGTCACGCCCGGCGAACCGGAACATGTTCCGGATATTGTGGGATATGGCCTCCCCGAACGTCATGCCACCGCGTCCTTGCCAGGGGGCGACGCGAATGGGCGATTGAACAGCGACGCCACGGCCACCATACCCGTGAGAACCGCAGCGATGTGAAGTGGGAGCCGTGCGCGCAAGCCTGTCAAACTAGCCGGACTCGTAAAGGCCCGGCGTGACATCGGCCCGCGCAGCCGCAAAGGGCGGCGCAGGTCCAACGGCACATTTGACACGTGAGTTTGCATCACATCCCCGACCGGCTCACCCGATGGCTTCCAGAACCGCCTCACCCAGCGTCGCGGGGCTGTCGGCCACCACGATACCGGCGGCGCGCATTGCCTCGATCTTGTCATCGGCACCGCCTTTGCCGCCCGCCACAATGGCACCGGCATGGCCCATGCGACGGCCCGGCGGTGCAGTGCGCCCCGCGATGAACCCGGCGACCGGCTTTTTCCGGCCCTTTTTGGCCTCGTCGATCAGGAATTGCGCGGCTTCCTCCTCGGCGGAGCCGCCAATCTCACCGATCATGATGATCGAATGCGTCTCGTCATCGGCCAGGAACCATTCCAGCACGTCGATATGTTCGGTTCCCTTGATCGGGTCGCCGCCGATGCCTACGCAGGTGGATTGCCCCAGACCCACATCGGAGGTCTGCTTGACCGCCTCATAGGTCAGGGTGCCGGAGCGCGAGACAACGCCCACCGATCCGCGCCGGTGGATATGGCCCGGCATGATGCCGATCTTGCAGGCGTCGGGCGTGATGATACCAGGGCAGTTCGGCCCGATCAGGATCGACTTGGAGCCCTCCAAAGCCCGCTTCACCTTCATCATGTCCAGCACAGGGATGCCTTCGGTGATGCAGCAGATCAGCTCCATCTCCGCATCAATCGCCTCCAGGATCGAATCCGCGGCGAAGGGCGGCGGCACGTAGATGACTGAGGCATTGGCCTCCGTCACGGCCTTGGCCTCATGCACGGAGTTGAAGACCGGCAGGTCCAGATGGGTCATCCCGCCTTTGCCCGGCGTCACGCCGCCCACCATCTTGGTGCCGTACTCGATCGCCTGCTCCGAATGGAACGTGCCCTGGGAGCCGGTGAAGCCTTGGCAGATCACCTTGGTGTTTTCGTCAACGAGTACGGCCATAGGGGCCTCCTTCGGTCATTGGGACAAGTGGGTTCGTCATGGGGCCACGCTCAGATCGGGGCCGCCATGGGCGTTGGAATAAACGGCGATCAGACCGGCCAATTCTTCTAGGGAGCCTTCGATCTGGTTGTGCCAGACGGTCAGACCCTTGGAGCCCAAAAGCGCTTGGTCGAGTTTTGCCGCGGTTTGCATCGCGCGCGACGGGGAAACACGGCTGTGGGCGGCGTCGGTCATCTGCACGACCAGCCCGGTCTGCCCCTTGACGTTCACCCAAGCCAGCCCGGTCAATTCGGACCACGCCACGGGGCCGCCGCCCTGCGCCTCGAACACCAGGCCGTCGGGCGACAGCGTCACCATCGGCTCACCCGCGTGGCGGCGCGTCTTGACGACGGCGTAGAGGCCAAAAACGCCCAGCGCGATGCAGAAAAGGGCGACAAGGATAATCCCGATTTCACCCTCTTCGGGCCCGATCAATAAGATCGTGATGCCCAATGCGGCGACAAACAGCGCGACCAGAACATAATACCATGGCAGGGCACGGCGGTTGAACGTCATGGCTTCATTCGGATTCACATCTCTCATGGCGCGATCGGCATCAGCCGCTCCACGAACATGAATGTCTCAACCCCGTTCGGGCCGGGGCGCGTGCCCACATGGACCACGGCGATGCGGCGCGGGTTCAATTGCCGTGCGCCCAGGAGTGCCGTGCCTTCGGTGGGTTGATACCGGTCGGGGATCGGCGCTTCTGTGTCGATCCCCTCCATCTCCAGCCCCGCGATGGCGGCGCTAGCGGCGAGTTCCGCATGATCGCCGTCAAAAGCCACTTCGCAACGGCGGTCCGTACCCGTCGTGGCGGGACGCCCCGTCACCGGCGACGGCTCCGCGTTGGAGAACGGGTCGAGATCGTAGAAATCCACCCGCGCGCCGGTGGAGGCAAGCACCTCTTCCGCGCGCTCGGCGGTCATGAACGGGCTGAAGCAATGGGCGGCAAACGCCTCCGCCGCGCGGGTCGGCAGGGCATCCTCGTCGGCTTGGACCGCGACGGACATGACCAACATGGCGGCGCACAGCCATGCTGCACGCTCTCCCCTTCGCCAGATCCGCCGGACGCTTCGCATCGTCAGCCCTGCGCCTCCACAACCGCTTTCACATCCTTGCGCTTCCAGATGCCCAGTGACTTGATCTGCCGCGCATCGGGCGCATTGGCGACATCGTCGGGCAATTCATCGACCGTCTCGTGGACCATCTCGATCGGCGCGGGGAAGTTGAACGGCGCCGCCATGGGCGAGAAGGGCTGGAAGTTCCCCGTGTCGCTCAGGTGATTGTTTTGATCGAAATGGTGCATCGTCATCATCAGATACGGGATCGGCCCCTCCGCGAAATTACGCAAGAAGCCCCACTTGAAGCGGTCCTTCAGGTGGAACAGGCAATCACGGCACATCATCATGTCGGCCTTGGGCAGCGGATCGCTGGTGATGTCGATATGCACGAAGCTGACCTTGTCGCTGGCATATTGCTCGGTCACGTCGGCGATGATCTCAGACGAGATGTCGCCGCCGATATAGGTCCGCTTGCCGAGATCGACCTCGCGCATCCAGTAGAAGTCGCCGCAGGGCGCGTCGAAGAACGTCTTCACCTTGTAGCGTTTCAGGACATCCGGCAGCGCCGCACGCACCCGCTCCGTGGCCTTGAGCGTTGATCCCGGCCCGGAACGTGTGCCCTTCGCGCTGGAAGGCCAAACCTTCGTCTCGAATACATCTTGCAGTTTCCGCCTCATGCCGCGGCCCTCTCGAACAGCACGTTGATATTGTCATCCAACGGCAGGCGGACCGGGTTCAGCACCTTCACCGTGAACCCGGTGCGTCGTGCCAAATCGGTGAGCGTGTCCAGCGTGAAATACTGCACGTGATCGGGATAGCGCAGGCCGACCCAGTTGGTCTTGAAGATCTTCCGCCCCAGCGCGTTGAAATTCGGCACCCGGACGTAAGCGCGCCCTCCGGGTTTCAGGACACGCGCGACATGCTCCAGAACCGGTCTGGGATGCTCCTCATGCTCCAGGTAGGAGCGCAGGATCACACCGTCGAACATCGCATCGGGGAATTCGCGGATCGCCTCCGCACCCGGGCCGTGGACGCAATAGCCGCCCTGCTCGGCCAGGTTGCGGTTCGCCGCCTCGGCCAGCTCCGCCGAAATCTCGATCCCGTACTGCGTGAAGCCGGGATATTGCACGCTTGCCTCGGCGCAGCCGACGTTCAGAAGGTTGCCGCCGCCGAACCATTCCGCGTACCGCACCGCATCGGGCTTGCGTCCGATCTTGTGGCGCCAGCGCGTCGCAAGGTCCGCCCGTTGCAGGATTGGGCGGGCTTCAAGTCGGGCCAGGTGCTCATCGGCAGAGGTCTTTTCCCACGCGAAATCCTCCACCAACGCCTCGTATCCCGGCGGGTTGAGGAGATAGACCAGGTCGCAATCCCTACATTTCACCATTCGCCATTCGTCACGGTGGAAAAGCGGCATCTCCGCGCGCGCCTCCGATCCGCAGCTCGGGCAGGGACGGGTCGTGTCGATCCGGAGGTCGGGGGCGTTCACCACTGCACCTCCACGCCACCGCGCAGCAGCACCTCGGCGGTTTGGGGAACCGGAACCAGTTCCACATCTCCGGTGCGGATGCCGACGATCGACGTCAGCGTTTCCCGGAAGGTCGCGATGTCCTCCTCCACGTCCGTGCCCGAAAACACGATGGAGCAGATGTCGCCCGCCGGGTTCATGGACATGTCGAAGACCGGATGGAAATACGTTCCCGTCTCAGGGTTCGGAACCATCCTATTTGCCAGAAGACGATCCTGCGCCTCGGTCAGGGATTGGCTGGTGAAGCAGACATTGACGAACAGGTGGGCAAGGATTGCCGGGTTCGCCTCCGCTGATCCGACGGACGGAGCCTGGGCCAGCGCGGTGCCGCCCATCGCCACGGCGCATAGCGCACCCCGGACCATATGCATGGCCCGGCGGCGTGCCGTATTGCGTTCGGGGAATTCGGCGGGGCGCATCGGCCTACCCTTTAACGGCCTTTACGATCTTCTCCGCCCCGTCTTTCAGGTCATCTGCGGCGATGACGTTCAGGCCGGAGGAGTTGATGATTTCCTTGCCCTTTTCGACATTCGTGCCTTCAAGCCGCACGACCAGCGGAACCTCAAGACCCACTTCCTTGACCGCGGCCACCACGCCCTCGGCGATGATATCGCAGCGCATGATACCGCCGAAGATGTTCACGAGGATGCCTTTGACCTGCGGATCGGAGGTGATGATCTTGAACGCCTCCGTCACCTTTTCCTTCGTGGCGCCGCCGCCCACATCAAGGAAGTTGGCAGGCTCCGCGCCGTAAAGCTTGATGATATCCATCGTTGCCATGGCGAGGCCCGCGCCGTTGACCATGCAGCCGATTTCCCCGTCGAGCGCGATGTAGTTGAGGTCGAACTTGGACGCGGCCAGTTCCTTGGGGTCCTCTTCCGTCTCATCGCGCAGCGCGGCGATGTCGGCGTGGCGATAGACGGCGTTTCCGTCGAACCCGACCTTCGCGTCCAGCACTTTCAGATCACCGCCATCGGTCACGATCAGCGGATTGATCTCCAGCATCTCCATGTCCTTCTCCACGAAGGCATCGAACAACTGGCCCATCAGCTTGACGCATTGCTTGACCTGCTGGCCCTCAAGGCCGAGCGAGAAGGCCACGCGCCGCCCGTGGTAGGGCTGATACCCCGTCGCCGGATCGACGCTGAACGACAGGATCTTTTCGGGCGTCTCCGCCGCCACTTCCTCGATATCCATGCCGCCCTCGGTAGAGCAGACGAAGGAAATGCGGCTGGTCTGTCGATCCACCAGAAGCGCCAGGTACATCTCCGTCTCAATGCCCGAGCCATCCTCGATATAGATACGGTTGACCTGCTTGCCGGCCGGACCCGTCTGGTGCGTCACCAACGTGCGGCCAAGCATCTTCTTGGCCTCTTCCGCCGCTTCCTCAACCGATTTCGCCAGGCGCACGCCGCCCGCGTCCCCGGCATCGGCTTCCTTGAACTTGCCCTTGCCGCGGCCCCCTGCGTGGATCTGCGCCTTCACGACCCAAAGCGGCCCGTCCATTTCGCCCGCGGCGGTCTTGGCGTCTTCCGCCTTCAGCACCACCCGTCCGTCGGAAACCGGTGCGCCATATTGCCGGAGGAGAGCTTTCGCCTGATACTCATGAATGTTCATGGAACTGGTCCGTTCTTTAGGTCACGTTCACTTGGACGTGACACAACCGCCGCTTGCATTGAAACGGCATTCTGCCGCAGGCACAGGGTTTTGGGCGAAAAACCGACATTTGTGATCACACTTTTCCAACGTGTGATCACAAAAATATCGCCCTCTGCCGCGCCGCCGCGACTCACCGCGCCGCATGTGATCTGACTTGCCCCGATCCGCGATCCGGCGCAGCGTGGTCGGCACGCGTCCCAACCCCGGAGCCATCGGACATGTCCAAGCCATTTCGATGGGGGATCGTCGCCACCGTGGCGGAGCCCCCGCAATTGGTCATGGCCTTTGTCGCCCACCACCTGAGCCTTGGCGCGGATGAAATCCACATCTACCTCGACAATCCCCGCGACCCGGTGGGGGAGCTTCTGGATTGGTTGCCGCCCGTCCACGTGACCCGCTGTGACCGGCATTATTGGCGCGCCGTCGCCCCGCGCCGCCCACGCCGCCACAACAACCGCCAGACCATCAACGCGACCCATGCGCAATCGGTCAGCAAGCTCGATTTCCTGCTCCATTGCGACGCGGATGAATACTTGCGTCCCGGATCGGATGTGCAGGCCGCCCTGGCCGATGTGCCGGAATGGGCGACGTGGACGAAGGTCTTCAACCTTGAACGCGCATTGGTCCGGGGTCAGCCGCAGCGCACGATCTTCGACGGGGTCTTCAAGGTCCATTACCAGGGCCGCGATGATACTCCGTTACGGACATCCGCCCTCGCCCCGTTCGGCTTCACGGGCCATGCCGCGGGCAAACCCTTTGTGCGCACGCGGATCGGGATGAATATCGGTATCCACGTGCCGCGGCATGGCCATATCAAGGACCGTGTCGTGCCGCCCCACTACCCCGCCGACCAGATCGAGCTGGTGCATTTTGACGGGATGACGCCCCTGCACTGGGCCGGGAAGTTCATCCGACAGGCCGCCAATACGCCCGAACGGTTGGAGCAATTGCCCCCCTTCCGCATCGCCCAATGGCGTGAAATCGCGGGCTGCCTTCACGATCCCGCGGCCCTTCGCGCGCTATTCGACCGGGTGAACGGGTATTCCGAGGCCGAGATCGCCGTTCTGGAAGACGACGGATATATTCAGCGCGATCAATTTGACCTCGGCCCAATTGTCGAGACCGCGTTTCCCGGCCGATCCGTCGACCTCGGCCCCGGAGCGTTCGACGCGGCCTTGCGGAAGAACATCGACGCGTGGGTGGATGTGGCGCGGCAGAACGGCGTGCTCTGACGACAAAGGGCCGGGCATTTCGGCCCGGCCCTGATCTGTGCGTCGTGCCGTGGGCTTAGCCCAGCGTGTCGTCGATGGCCTTGCAGGCTTCAACGAGGCCATTCACGGCATCCACGGAATTGTCGAACATCGCCTGTTCGTCCTTGGTCATCTTGATGTCGACGATCCGCTCGATCCCGCCCGCGCCGATCACGGTGGGCACACCGACATACATGCCCTTCAGGCCCAAGGCGCCATCGACATATGCCGCGCAAGGCAACAGGCGCTTTTGGTCTTTCAGGTAGGCTTCGGCCATCTCGATGGCGGACGTGGCGGGCGCATAGAAAGCCGATCCGGTCTTCAGTAGGCCTACGATCTCGGCCCCCCCATCGCGGGTACGTTGCACGATGGCATCCAGCTTCTCCTGCGTGGTCCAGCCCATCTCCACCAGATCGGGAAGCGGAATACCGGCCACGGTGGAATAGCGCGTCAGCGGCACCATCGTGTCGCCGTGTCCGCCCAGAACGAACGCGGTAACGTCTTTCATGGAGACATCGAATTCCTCGGCGAGGAAGTGGCGGAACCGCGCGCTGTCCAGAACGCCCGCCATGCCGCAAACCTTCTCGTGCGGCAGGCCACTGAACTCGCGCAAGGCCCAGACCATCGCGTCGAGCGGGTTGGTGATGCAAATCACGAATGCATCGGGCGCGTTGTCGCGGATGCCTTCGCCCACGGCCTTCATCACCTTCAGGTTGATGCCCAGCAGGTCGTCGCGGCTCATCCCCGGCTTGCGGGGAACGCCGGCGGTCACGATGCAGACATCGGCGCCGGCGATATCCGCGTAATCGTTGGTGCCTTTCAACTTGGCGTCGAACTTCTCCGACGGGCCGGATTCGGCGATATCAAGCGCCTTGCCCTGCGGAACGCCTTCCGCGATGTCGAAGAGGACAACGTCCCCCAGTTCTTTCAGGGCGGCAAGGTGGGCAAGCGTGCCCCCGATCTGTCCCGCGCCGATCAGCGCAATCTTGGGTCTGGCCATCTCTCAAGGTCCTCGGTCCGGTGTTACGGTCGGGCGGAGGGGTAGCGGCAGGCCGCGCGTGGTGCAAGCCTTCGCAAGCGCGGCGGATCGTATCAACCAAGGGTTGCGCGTTGGCGTGTCCTACAGGTCGTCCCCCGCCGGGACAGGGGCCACCGCCTCGAAATGCTGGCCCGCGGCCATGAGGCATGTGGTGCCGTCTGCGTTGGTCAGGATGATCGTCCAGCTTCCGGTTTCCTCGGACACGTAGATCTCCACGATGCGGTTATTCGGAGCAAGGCCCATGCCATGGCGTTGCTCGCCATAGCGGTCGGTTAGTTGCGCAAGCACGAGATCGCGTTGGGCGCACAGCATTCCGGATTGAGCCGACGCGGCCTGCGGCAGCGAAAGCAACGCGAACGCCGCGGCCATCAGGGCGGATTTGAACATCGTCATAAGGTCATGTCCCTTTTTCTGGGGCGCTGGCCACTCAAGCGATGTCATTCGGATCAGCGGAGGCGCCGGGGTTGCAAAACCTTCCTCCTTGCCGATGAGTGCCGTTCTGGCATCTGTCCCCACACTGGCATGGTCTGGTTAACCGCCCGTGAACGAGCCCAATTTTCCGGCGCAATTTTCTTGCGCGGCGCGCTGCGTTGCAGCAACGGACTTGCGCTTGCAGCGAAGTTGTGGTCCGACATAGGGGAAATTCGTCCTCAACGATCGGCTCCCCGGATGTCTGACACGATCTCTCCCTACCGTTCCGTCCTCTATGTTCCGGCATCCCGCACGCGGGCCATGGACAAGGCGCGCACGTTGCCGGTCGACGCGATCATCTTCGATCTGGAAGATGCGGTTGCGCCCAACGAGAAGGAGGACGCGCGCGCCACCCTTGTGGCGACGCTAGCCGAGGGGGGCTTCGGGGCGCGGCGGCAGATCGTGCGGATCAACGCGCTCGATACCGAATGGGGCGCCGATGACATCACCGCAATCGCGCCCGCCCGTCCGCAGGCGATCCTGGTGCCGAAGGTCAACTCAGCCGCTGACGTGGAACGCCTTGCCGCCATGCTCGACGCCCATGAGGCGCTGGCCGATACGCGCATCTGGGCCATGATGGAAACGCCACTTGGCATTCTGAACGCCGCCACCATCGCGACCGCCCCGCGCATGGTGGGCTTTGTGCTTGGTACCAACGATCTGGCCAAGGATCTGGGTGCGCGGACCCGTGACGCGATGATCCATGCGCTGCAACACAGCCTTCTGGCGGCCCGCGCCCATGGCCTCATCTGCGTCGACGGTGTCTACAACGCGTTTCGCGATGTGGACGGGCTGGCGGCGGAATGCATTCAGGGCCGCGATTTCGGGTTCGACGGCAAGACCCTGATCCATCCCGGCCAGATCGCCACGGCGAACGACATCTTCGCCCCGTCCCCCGACGAGTTGGAACTCGCCCAACGCCAGATTGCCGCCTTCGAGGAGGCGGAGGCGCGTGGCGAAGGCGTCGCGGTCGTGGACGGAAAGATCGTCGAGAACCTGCACATCGTCACCGCGCGCGCCACGCTGGCCAAGGCCCGCGCCATCGCCGAGCTGGAGGCCGCATGATGGGCTGGATTCTACTGATCGCGGGCCTTGCGCTTTGGTATGTCGCCCATGGATGGAAACGGCTGGCCCCATCCTCTCGCGCGCGGTTCGGCGATCCGGGCAAAGGCATCGTCGCGGGCCTGGTTGTCCTGTCCGTGGTCTTGATGGTTTTCGGCTACCGCGACGCGTTTGGCCCGGTCTGGTGGGGCCGCTCTGGCGCGCTGGTGGGGATCAACAACCTGCTGATGATCCTCGCGTTCTACATCTATGCCAGCGGTGCGACGCCACCGGGCCGCCCGCGCAACCGGGTTGGAACCAAGCTGCGCCATCCGCAATTGATCGGCTTCTCGCTTTGGGCCTTTGCGCATCTGATCCCCAACGGGGACCTCGCATCGTTCGTGCTGTTCGGCGGGCTGTTGATCTGGGCGCTGATGGAAATCGCGATCATCAACCGGGCGGAACCGGCCTGGACCCCGCCCGAATGGGGTGGACGTGCCTCGGAAATCCGCATCGCGGTGATCGCCCTTGTCGTTCTCCTCGTGGCCATGGGCATTCACCACTGGCTTGGCGTAACCCCCTGGGGATAGAGCATGAAAATCTACCGCTTGCTGACCGAGGATGACACTTCGGCCTTTTGCCATAAGGTGTCTGAGGCCTTGTCGAACGGCTGGGAGCTGCATGGCGATCCGACCATGACCTTCGACGCGGCGCGCGGGGTCGTTCGCTGCGGTCAGGCCGTCACCAAGGACATCGACGCGCCCTATGCGCCCGATATGAAACTGGGTCAGCAATGAGCAGCACAAAGACAAATCAGGGCTATTTCTTCGAGGATTACAGCGTCGGGCAGGTCATCGACCATGCAACGCCGCGCACGCTGCACGACGGGGATGTGGCGATGTACCAGTCGCTCTACGGCCCGCGTTTCGCCCTGCAAAGCTCGTGGGATTTCGCCGCCCGCGGCAGCGCCCTGCGCAATCCAATCATGGATGACCTGATCACCTTCCACACGGTCTTCGGCAAGACGGTCCCCGACATCTCGCTCAACGCCGTCGCCAATCTCGGCTATGCCGAGGGCCGGTTCCTGGAGCGTGTGGAATCCGGCGACACCATCCGGTCGACCTCTGAAATCATCGGCTTGAAAGAGAATTCCAACGGCAAGACCGGCATCGTCTGGGTCCGCACGCGCGGGTTCAAGAATTTCGACACGCCCGTCCTGGAGTATGTGCGCTGGGTCATGGTCCGCAAACGGGACGCATCCGCCCCCGCGCCGGAGCCAACCGTTCCAGACCTTGCCCAGTCTGTGCCCGCCGACGCCCTCCATATCCCCGAGACCCTGGATTGGTCCCGCTACGATTTCGCCGCTGCGGGAGAGGCGCACCGCTGGGGCGATTACGAAATTGGCGAAATCATCGACCACGTCGATGGCGTCACCCTGACCGACCCCGAACACATGATGGCCACCCGCCTGTGGCAGAACACGGCCAAGGTGCATTTCGACGTCACCGCCCGACCCGATGGCAAGCGTCTGATCTATGGGGGTCACATCATCTCCATGGCCCGCGCGCTCAGCTTCAACGGACTGGCCAACGCGCAGCTGATCGCGGCGATCAACGCGGGCGCCCACGCCAACCCCGCAATGGCGGGCGACACCGTCTATGCCTGGTCCGAAGTGCTTGATCGGGCGGAGACGACCGATCCCCATGTCGGTGCACTTCGACTGCGGCTTGTGGCCACGAAGGGCGCTGCGGGGCGACTGCGCGGCGCGGATGGAAAATATCTGTCCGACGTCTTGCTCGACCTCGACTACTGGGTCCTGATTCCGCGGTGATCGCCGGTTTTGGCCGCGCGCCCAGAACTGTGATCACACTCGCAAATCTTGTGATCACACTTGGCCATTCTGCGGCGTTAAGCCCCACAACAACCCGGTAAAATGCAACCGGAGCGCGTGACTACAGCGCAATTGTTGCTATTGATAAAGGCAACGACCGGCACCCAGCCAATCCTGACGGCACTTTTGATAGGGGGACTCCAGCCATGGCCGACGTCAACCGCGGCAACCGTCCGCTTTCGCCTCATCTGACGATCTACAAACCGCAGCTGAACTCCATCACCTCGATCCTTGTGCGCATCACCGGCAACGCGATGCTGGTTTCCGCCATCCTTGTGGTCTGGTGGATGATGGCCGCGGCCTCGGGACCGGATTACTTCGCGACGATCGACGGGCTGATCACGTCCTTCATCGGCGACCTGGTCATGACGCTCAGCGTTCTGGGCCTCTGGTACCACGCTCTTGGTGGTCTGCGGCACCTGATCTGGGACACCGGGCGCGGCCTTGATGTCGAAACGGCGGACCGTATGGGGTGGGGCATGATCATCGGATCGGTCGCCCTCACGTTCCTGACCATCATCGCGGTCTGAGGGGAGCAGGAACATGGCATTCATCACCGACCGCAAACGCGTCACCGGCCTGGGTTCTGCGCGCAATGGCACCGCCCAGCATTGGACGATGACCGTCACATCCGTGGCGCTTCTGATCCTCACACCCTTCTTCCTGGGTGTGATCGGCCCGCTTCTGGGGTCCGAGCACGGCGAAGTGATCGCGACACTCGGTCGCCCGATCCCCGCGCTGATCGTCGCGGCCTATCTTGTCGTGGGGATGCACCACATGCGCTACGGCGTTCAGGTGCTGATCGAGGATTACACAAGAGGCCTGACGCGCAAGATCGCGATCATCGCCACCACCATTCTTTGCTACGGCGTCGCAGCGGGCGGCTTGATCGCCCTGATGCAGATCGCCCTTTGAGAGGCAGTTGAGATGAAAGATACCGTTTCCCCGGCCTATGAGCTGACCCACCACACCTATGACGTCGTCGTCGTGGGTGCGGGAGGCTCTGGCCTGCGCGCGACGCTTGGCATGGCCGAACAGGGCCTGAAGACGGCCTGCATCTCCAAGGTGTTCCCGACCCGGTCACACACCGTGGCCGCACAAGGCGGCATCGCGGCGAGCCTCGGCAACATGGGGCCGGATCACTGGCACTGGCACATGTACGACACCGTGAAGGGCTCCGACTGGCTGGGGGACACCGACGCAATGGAGTACCTCGCGCGCGAAGCCCCCAAGGCGGTTTATGAGCTTGAGCATTACGGTGTCCCCTTCTCCCGCACCGAAGACGGCAAGATCTATCAGCGTCCGTTCGGTGGCCACACGACGGAATTCGGCGAAGGCCCCCCCGTGCAGCGCACCTGTGCTGCCGCCGACCGGACAGGTCACGCGATCCTGCACACGCTTTATGGCCAGTCGCTCAAGAACGATGCGGAGTTCTTCATCGAATACTTCGCCACCGACCTTCTCATGAATGACGAAGGACAATGTGTCGGCGTCGTCGCGTGGAAGCTGGATGATGGCACGATGCACGTTTTCCATTCCAAGATGTGTGTGCTGGCCACCGGCGGCTATGGCCGCGCCTATTTCTCGGCCACCTCCGCCCATACCTGCACCGGGGACGGCGGTGGGATGGTGGCCCGTGCGGGCCTGCCGCTGCAAGACATGGAGTTCGTGCAGTTCCACCCCACCGGCATCTACGGCGCAGGCTGCCTGATCACCGAAGGCGCGCGGGGCGAGGGCGGCTACCTGACCAATTCCGAGGGCGAGCGGTTCATGGAACGCTACGCGCCGACCTACAAGGACCTCGCCTCGCGCGATGTCGTCTCCCGCTGCATGACGATGGAGATCCGCGAAGGCCGCGGCGTGGGCGAGAACGGGGACCACATTCACCTCCACCTCAACCACCTGCCCAAGGAAACGCTGGACTTGCGCCTGCCCGGCATTTCCGAGAGCGCGCGCATCTTCGCCGGTGTGGACCTGACCAAGGAACCAATCCCGGTGCTGCCCACCGTGCATTACAATATGGGCGGCATCCCCACGAACTACCTGGGCGAGGTTCTGAACCCCACGGAGGATGACCCCAACCGCATCGTGCCGGGCCTGATGGCCGTGGGTGAAGCCGGCTGCGCCTCCGTCCACGGGGCCAACCGCCTCGGCTCCAACTCGCTCATCGACCTCGTGGTCTTCGGGCGCGCCGCAGCGATCAAGGCGGGCGAGATCGTGGACCCGAACGAGAAAAACCCCGACGTCCCGCAAAACCAGATCGACAAGGCCCTGGCGCGCTTTGACGACATCCGGCACGCCGATGGCGGCACGCCCACGGCGGAGCTGCGACTGGAGATGCAGAAAACGATGCAGGCCGACGCCGCCGTCTTCCGCACCGACAAGACACTGGCCGAAGGGTTGGAGAAGATGATCGGCGTTGCAGGCAAGATGGACGACGTGGCCGTCACCGACCGCTCCATGGTCTGGAACTCCGACCTGATGGAGACGCTGGAACTGGCAAACCTGATGCCCAACGCACTCGCGACGATCGCAGGGGCGGAGGCGCGCAAGGAAAGCCGCGGCGCCCACGCACACGAAGATCACCCCGACCGCGACGACGAAAACTGGCGCAAGCATTCTCTGGCCTATGTCGATGGTAACAAGGTGGATCTGGATTACCGCGCCGTGGGCCTCAGCCCGCTGATCGGTCACAATGAAGGCGGGATCGACATGGACAAGATCAAGCCGAAAGCGAGGGTTTACTGATGCGGATTGCAACATTGACGGGGCTTGCGGCCCTCATGGTCCTTGCGGGCTGCAACAGCTTCACGTCCCGTGACACTGTTCGCACGGGTTATGCCAACGGGGCCTACAACGCGGAGGCCCACATCACCCCCGGTTGCCAGGAGGGGTTCGGCGCCCTTCAGGCCGGCACGCGGATCTGCGTCGGCTACTAGGATGCGCAGCGCCCCGTCCCTCCCCGCGGCCCTTCTGGTCGCCGCACCGCTGCTCCTGTCGGGCTGCGTGGGGTTTCAGGATGTGGCCGACCAACTGGCGCGCGAACAGGCGCGGCAATACGTCGATGCAGAAGTTCAGCAACGCTTTCCCGGTGTCGATGCAACGCCGATCACCAATTGCGTGATCGACAACGCCTCCGCGCAGGAGATCATTACGATCGCGGGCGGCATCGCGCTTGGCAATACGGAGGCTGCATCCGGCACGGTGTCCGAGGTTCTGCAACGCCCCGCGACCCTGCAATGTACGGCGGGCAATTATTTCGACGGCTTGCTCAGGGGGTTCGGATGATGCGCCTAACGCTCATGGTTGCACCCCTGCTGATACTCGCCGCCTGCGGACCGGGACAGATCCCCACCCGCGCCACGGCGGAGCGCCTTTGCGTGGACGAGGCACGGCAGGCCGACGGCATTTCCGGCCGGGTCGGCATCAGTGGCGGGTCCGCCGGGCCGTCCGCAGGGGCCGGCGTGCGCATTACGTCTGACATTTTCAATCCCCGCGACGAGCAGGAGGCTTTCGCCACCTGTGTCGAACGCAGGCTCAGCGGCCAACCCAATCCCAGCGGCGGCGGCTTGACCGTCGGCATCAATCTGGGTGGCCGCACATGACAAGATCCCCGGCCCCGTGCCGCACAGGAACGACTTCAGGAGAACGACACGATGGTTGAGCTCACCCTGCCCAAGAATTCACGCATCCGCGTGGGCAAGACATGGCCGAAGCCCGAAGGCGCCACCAACCTGCGCAAGTTCCAGATCTATCGCTGGAACCCCGATGACGGTGAAAACCCGCGCGTGGACACCTATTGGGTGGACCTCGACACCTGCGGTCCGATGATCCTGGACGCACTCATCAAGATCAAGAACGAGATCGACCCGACGCTGACCTTCCGCCGGTCTTGCCGCGAAGGCATCTGCGGGTCCTGCGCGATGAATATCGGTGGCGTGAAGAGCAAGGGCATCAACACGCTCGCCTGCATCTACGGCATGGATGAAATCGACGGCGACATCGCCATCTATCCCCTGCCCCACATGCCGGTCGTGAAGGACCTGATCCCCGACCTGACGCATTTCTACGCCCAGCATGCCTCCATCATGCCATGGCTGGAGACGAAGACGCGCCGCCCCGAAAAGGAATGGCGCCAATCCATCGAGGATCGCAAAAAACTCGACGGTCTCTATGAATGCGTGATGTGCGCGTCGTGTTCGACCTCGTGCCCCTCCTATTGGTGGAACGGCGACCGCTACCTCGGGCCCGCCGCGCTGCTCCATGCCTATCGCTGGATCATCGACAGCCGGGACGAGGCGACGGGGGAGCGGCTGGACGATCTTGAAGACCCGTTCAAGCTCTACCGCTGCCACACGATCATGAATTGCACCAAGACCTGCCCCAAGGGGCTGAACCCGGCAGAGGCGATCGCGCAGATCAAGAAGATGATGGTCGAACGGCAGCTCTGACGCGGTCACATCCGCGGCTGCCGGGGCCCATGTGCCTGCGCGTCCGTGGCACGTCACCGCGTTGTTCCACTTCGGGCATCGGGGCGTGCTTTGCGATCCGTGGGGAGTCCGTCTCCATCGCCGCGGGGGCGACGGTGTCGCATCGGCCATGGCGCAGATTTGAGCGTGGGCGATGCTTGCCACCCCGCCGCGCCGCCCCATATCGCCGTTCAGGAACCTTGCGTGCATCCGGTGCGTTCGGTTTCTGTAGTGATAGGGTGCAAGATCCATGCCCGATGAAGACGGATTCAGCGGCTGGTCCCGCGACATGCGGCGCACCCAGGCCAGCGCGCGCTTCGCGATCCTGCGGCTCAGCCCCGCGAAACTCCTGCTTCTGGGCTATGGCAGCTACATCATCATCGGATGGATTCTGCTGAGCTTTCCGTTCGCGCAGGCGATCGACATCTCGGCGATAGATAACCTGTTCATCGCGACCTCCGCCGTGTCCACGACCGGCCTCGTGACCGTCGATCCGGGCAGCAGCTACACGTTTTTCGGGCAATTGGTGATCCTGTTGCTGATCCAGATCGGCGGTCTTGGATACATGACCCTTGGCTCCTTTCTCGTCCTGTCGGTCTCCAATGAGCTTGGCCGATTGCGCAAGAAGGCGACACAGCGGGCGTTCAACCTGCCGGATTCGATCAAGCCCGGCCAATTCGTGAAATCGGTCGTGCTCTTCACCCTGATCTGCGAGACGGTCGGGGCCGTGGCGCTCTACCCGATGTTCGTGTCCGCCGGTGTCGAAAACCCGGTCTGGAGTGCAATCTTTCACTCCATCTCGGCCTTCTGCACGGCGGGGTTCAGCCTAAATTCCACGAGTTTCGAGGCCTTCAGCGGCGATGTGGGCGTGAACCTCGTCATCTCCGCCCTCAGCATTCTCGGCGCGATGGGCTTTCTCATCGTACTCGACGTCTCCCGCACCCTGACCGGCAAGGCCAGCCATCTGGGCTTCACCACCAAGATCATCGTGCGCATGACACTGCTGTTCCTTCTGATCGGAACGGCGCTGTTTTTCGTGATCGAGCCCAGCGTGCAACCGCTTGATCCGACCGACCGCCTTCTCGCCTCCTTCTTCCAGGTCATGACGGCGTCGACGACGGTGGGGTTCAACACGCTGCCAATATCGGGCCTGTCCGCGTCGATCCTGCTTTTGCTTTTTTTCCTGATGATTATCGGCGCGTCGCCCGCGGGCACCGGCGGCGGGTTGAAAACCACGTCTTTCGCGGCGCTCGTCGGTCTTGTCCGCTCCACCTTGAAGGGCCGGGACCGCATCCGGTTCTTCAAGCGCCAGATCCCGCTTGGCCAATTGCAGAACGCCACCGCGTCCTTCGCCTATTACTTCTGCCTCGCCGCGATGGCGGCCTTCTTGCTGTTTCTCACCGAACCGGACGCCGCGTTCGAAGTTGTGCTGTTCGAGGTCTTCTCGGCCATGGGCACCGTCGGGCTCAGCATGGGCCTCACCGGAGAGTTGAGCGAATTGGGCAAGCTTCTCGTCATCATCTTGATGACAGCCGGTCGCATCGGCATCCTGACCTTCGGCATCGCTCTTGCCTCGCAAGACGAAAGCCGACTGGAGGAAGAGGATAACGAGCTGGTGCTTTGACGCGTCCCGCAGGCGGATCATCCAAGCACGACCAACTCCTCGAACCGGGTCATGTCGGCAAACCGGCAAAACGCGGGCGCGCCCAGCGGGATCACCGCCGTCGCCGCCGCAAGTTCCGCGCCGATCCGGGCCAATTCCTCCCGCCACAGGGGGACATGATCGTCCGGCAACCACGCAAGGGGATAGGCGAAGGTCATATGAAATTCGTACCGGTCATGGACCGCCTGACGGTAACCGAACGTCTCGGCCAGCGCATCGCGCCACGCCCGCAGGACAGCCGCATCTCCCGCCGCCGCGCCGCGCAGTGCCAGCCCGGTGGGTCGCAGGGCCGCCACGCTGACCGCAAAGGCCCCCGGTCCCGCGAAGCCGCCCAACCGCTCGCACATCGCGTCCGTCACTGCGTCCACCGGCGCGTCAGCGGGCATCCAGTCCGGCCACGCATCTGGCACCCGGCGATTGTCCAGTACCCCCTCGAAAACGGTCATGTGCAGGCTGTCCTCCGGCGTGAAGAGCAGTCGATCCGCGCCCGGCAACGCCTGCATTGCCGCGCGGGCCGCCAGCACCGCCTTGCCGCCCGGCGCGTCCCGGTCCAGATGGCAAACCACCGTGTTTCCGGGATCGGGCAGGAACCCGGTCGCGTCATAACGTTGGCCCAACCGCATCGGCGGCGCGTTGTGGGCGCTTTGCGCAAAATCGTCCACCTGCATCGCGATCTCCATCTGCTCGAACGGGGCGACAATGGCATGGCACGGTAACACTGCCCTGACGTGACGGTGCGTATCGACAGCCCTGCCACGCCTGACCTAGCATGGATCATGGATTACGACACGATCATCATCGGTGCCGGCCTCTCTGGCCTTGTCGCCGCCTACCATGCCGCCGAACGGGGCCGGAAGGTCGCGCTTCTCGATATGGAAGGTCCGCAATCGCTCGGTGGCCAAGCGTGGTGGAGCCTTGGCGGCCTTTTCATGGTCGACACGCCCGAGCAGCGCCGCCTCGGCCTGCGCGACAGTCGCGACCTTGCCGCCTCCGACTGGTTCGGCTCCGCCCAGTTCGACCGACCCGAAGACGTCATGCCCCGCGCCTGGGCGGAAGCCTATCTCGACTTCGCCGCCGGCCCGATGCGCGCCTACCTCCATGATCTCGGGATGCGCTGGTTCCCGGTTGTCGGATGGGCTGAACGCGGCGGAGCCCACGCCGATGCCCACGGCAATTCCATCCCCCGCTTCCACATCACCTGGGGCACCGGCACCGGCGTCGTGCGCCCCTATGCCGACCGCGTCCGCACGCATCCCAACATCACGCTCCATTTCCGCCACCGCGTCACCTCGCTCCTCATCGAAGGCGGCGTGGTCAAAGGCGTCGAAGGCGACACCCTTGCCGACGACGCGGCCAATCGCGGCCAATCCACCAACCGCACCGTCACCGGCCAATTCTCCCTGCGATCCGAAACCACCGCCGTAACCACGGGCGGCATCGGCGGCAAACACGACCTGGTCCGCGAACATTGGCCCACCGACCGCCTCGGCCCGCCGCCGATCCACATGATCTCCGGCGTGCCCGATTACGTCGACGGCCAGATGGCCGCCCGGGCCAAGGCGCAAGGCGCAGCGGCCATCAACGAAGACCGCATGTGGCATTACACCGAAGGGCTCAGGAACCACGATCCGATCTGGCCAAACCACGGCATCCGTATCCTGCCCGGCCCGTCGTCGATGTGGTTCGACGCAACCGGCACGCGGCTGGAGGCCCCCTGCTTCCCCGGCCATGACACGACCTCCACCCTCAAACGCATCCTGCAAACCGGCCACGACCACAGCTGGTTCATCCTGACCCAAAGCATCATCGAGAAGGAATTCGCGCTTTCGGGCTCCGAACAGAACCCCGATCTCACCTCCGCCAGATGGCGCGCCGTCCTGCGCGAACGTCTGGGCAAAGGCGCGACCCAGGCCGTCGAAGCGTTCAAGGAAAAGGGCGAGGATTTCGTGGTCGCGAATGACCTCGATACCCTCCTCGCGGGCATGAACCGCATCACGCCCCAAGCCCCGCTCGATCCCACGCATATCCGCGCCCAGATCGAGGCGCGCGATGCGCAGCTCACCAACAAGGTCTCCAAGGACGCACAGATCAACGCCATCCGCGCGACCCGCAAATATATCGGCGACAAGTTGATCCGCGCGGCCAAGCCCCACCGCATCCTTGACCCCGCCCACGGCCCCCTCATCGCCGTGCGCCTCAATATCATCACCCGCAAATCACTCGGTGGCCTGCATACTGATCTGGCCGGCCAATGCCTCCGCCCCGACGGCACCGCTTTCAACGGCCTCTACGCGGCAGGCGAAGTCGCGGGCTTTGGCGGCGGCGGCTACCACGGCCACAACGCGCTCGAAGGCACGTTTCTGGGCGGCTGCATCTTCTCGGGCAAAACGCTTGGCGAAACGCTCTGACCGCGCGCCTTCACCCTGGCCGCAAAACTCCGAAGGTTCGCAAGCCCGACCGCCATGCCGACCATAGAATCGTCATGAAGACCTGCCAATCCCCGACCAATGGGACCCTTTGCCAATATCGACGCACTTCTTGATGCGATCTTTCCCATTGTGGCCATCGCAGCCGTCATCCTCGTGATCCGCTCGCAACGCCGCATCAAGGCAGAGGCAGACCTCGGCATGGATCCCGGTGTCGCAACCCTTCCGCCAACCGACTGCAAATGGCACCCGGTTGGGCGACACCCGAACGGCAAAACCTGGATGTATGTTTGCTCTGATTGCGAGGGGCTTGGTGCAAGCCCGGATCACCTTCCGCCAAGGCTTTGCGCCGATTTCCGCGGCGAAATACGTCGCGCTAAGGGCATGATGCGCACCGAAAACCCTACGGATTCGACCGTGTAAAGACCCGAAAACCTGCACAAGACCTGCACACACCTGCGCGCCATTGTCCCTAGGGTCAGCCCATTACTGCCCCAATCAAGGACCCGTCCATGCGCTCCCTCGGCACCCGTTTCCTGATCGTCGGCCTGTTGGCCGTCTTGATGTATATCCCGATCTTCTTCGTCTCGCTGGTGGTGGAGGATCGCTCCCGCCTTGCCGATCGCACCCTGGCGGAGGTCGGGCAGGAATGGGGCGGGGCGCAGCTGCTGTCCGGTCCGGTGATGATCCTGCCGGTCCAGGGGCCTGTCACAACCTCGGAGCGGATCAACGTGACCGACCCCGACACGGGCGAGGTCACGCAGGAGCAACGCCAGGTCACGCGCATCCGCCGCACCGCCTCCGTCTACCTCCTGCCGGAGGAGTTCGCCCTCGACATCACGACGGAGACGGAAATCCGTTCCCGTGGTCTGTTCGATGTACCGGTCTTCCAGGCCATTGCGGCGATGGATCTGACCTACGATCTCGCTGCGGCGGAGGATCAACTGGTCGGGGACGAGGAAATTCTTTGGGAGGAGGCGACGCTGCGCCTTACGGTATCGGCCAACCGCGCCCTGCGCGGCGCCGCGCAGCTGTCCACCGGGGAAACGCAGATCCCGCTCGAACCCCGGGCCGGTGACATTGCCGGTGTCATGGCTGAACTCGGCGATCCGCGTGATCACGACGGCTATGCCCTGACCCTCGGCTTCAACGGCGCGGCCGATCTGCGCGCCACCCCCATGGGCCGCACCTCCACGATCTCGTTCACCTCCGACTGGCCCCATCCCAGCTTCTACGGGGCCTTCCTCCCCAACACGCGGGAGATCACGGAGGACGGCTTCACCGCCACGTGGGAAATCCCGCACCTCGCCCGCCCGCTGCCCCAGGCCGCGAGAGAGGATTACGACACGACCGCGCGCAGCCAGGCCGCCTTCGGTGTGCGCTTCTTCCAGCCCAACGATTTCTACCAGAAGGCCTACCGCGCCGCGCGCTACGGCATCTTGTTCATTGCGCTCACCTTCCTGACCGTCCTCTTGATCGAAGGCGCCACGAAGCGGCCCACCCATCCGGTGCAATACATCCTGATCGGCCTGGCCCAATCCACTTTCGTCCTCCTCATGGTCTCCTACGCCGAACAGGTCGGCTTCGGGCCCGCCTATCTTCTGTCGGCAGGCGCCACGACGATCCTGCTGACGCTCTTCGGCTGGCTCGGCCTGAAGCTCGGCAAACGGGCCGCGATCCTCGGGCTGATGTTGGCGGTCACCTACGGCGTCCTCTACCTCATCCTGCGCTCCGCCGATTACGCGCTTCTGGCCGGATCCACCCTCGCGTTCTTCGCGCTTGCCCTCACGATGTACATGACCCGGAACGAGGATTGGTATGGCGCGCCGCGGGACCCCACGAAAACGATCTTCGGCACCCCGCGCCACGGCGTGCCCCAAACACCGCAGAAGACCCAGGCACAGGAGGCCCCACAGGCGCCGCCCGAGCTTCCCCCCTCTCCGGGAACCTCTTGACCGGCAGGCCCGTGCCGCCCGCTTCTGCCCCCTGACCCCGAGGTTTCTGTCCGAACCTCGGGGCTTTTTTTGCCCTCGCATCCTCCCATCAGCACCGTAGGGTGGGTGAAACCCACCATCCCCGGATCGCTCCCGATGCCCAACCGCCGCCCCAAGCTCAGCTCCGCACCACCCGACGCCGCCCAGCGCCGCGCCATCGCGCCGGTCGTCTGCTACCCGCCCGAAACCCTGCCCGAGCCGGTCCATCTCGGCCCCGCCACGCCGACCGGCCCCATCGCCACCGTCCTCGCCCAGCCCCGTGACGCCGCCACCTTCCGCGCGCGGGCGGGCCAGACCATCCGCATCACCTCCGTCGATGGCCCCCAGGTCGGCGACCTCAACCTCTGGAACGCCCACGACCTTTCGGAACGCTTCTTCTCCGGCAAGACCCGCGCGCTTCACGGCACACATGTCACCACCGGCGATGTGCTCTGGTCCAACCTGCCGCATCTGCGCGCGATGGCGACGATCACCCACGACAGCCTCGACTGGTACGGCATCGACGAATACGGCGGCGCGGTCCATGACGTGATCGGCACCCGCTGCGATCCCTACACCAACGCGCTGCTCAACGGCGGCGACCAATACCATTATTGCTGTCACTCGAACCTCACACGTGCCCTGTCGGATGAAACCGGCCTGCCGCTCCACGAGGCCGAACTTCACGTCCACGATGTCCTGAATGTCTTCATGTGCACCGGCTTCACCCGCGACACGGGCCAATATTTCATGAAGGCCAGCCCCGTCCGCCCCGGTGACACGCTGGAATTCCGGGCCGAGATCGACCTGCTCGGCGCATTGTCCGCCTGCCCCGGCGGCGATTGCGGGGCGGAGCATTCATCCGATACGACGCCCTGTTACCCGCTGAAGGTCGAGGTTTTCGACACCGCCCATACGCCGCGCCATCACCCGCCCGCGGCAAACCCCTACGACCGGTCCCACGGACGCTAACCCCCCGTTAAGGTTAACGCGCGCGCCCGTCTTCCATGTGCCCCAAATATCCCGGGGGAGTCGCCCTCGGGCGACGGGGGCAGCGCCCCCTGCAAAAAGACTTTCACACGCTGTCGGAGGCCAGCAGCGCCATGCCCGCAATCAGCAGACTCACGCCCGCCAGAACGCGCCAGCTTGCCGTCTCTCCGAACAGGGTCGCGCCCAGAACGACCGCGCCCACCGATCCGATGCCCGTCCAGATCGGATACGCGATGGAGATCGGCAGGTGTTTCAGCGCAAGGCCCAGGCACCACATGCTGCCGACAAGCGCCGCGGCAAACCCCGCGCCGCGTCCCAGGCTCCACTCACCCGCCATCGACTTCAGAAGACCGGCCCACGCCGTCTCCAGCAGCCCTGCGATAATCAGAAATAGCCAACCCATACGCGCTCCCTCCACGGATACGGGCGGTCCCGGATGGTCGGTTCTGCCCGGGTCGTCCCGGCCGACCGGTCCGGCATGCCGCACGCCCCATGACCCTGTCAAGAATGTGGTCACGCGGACACGTCGGAAGAAACTTGCCCGTGTCGGAAAAAACCGCTTGATCCGACTCACCCTTTGGCCCACATGCCGCCCATAGACGCCAACGCACGCGCCTCTGTCACGGATGGTAAGTCGGCCTCGCGCACGATCAGTACGCTTGGGCCGGGATAACCATCGCAGTTACGTAGCGACGGTAACGTCTCCCTTTGAATGCAACGCGTCCCCTTGAATGGGGCGTTTCGTCCACTTGGAGAACGTGATGACCGCTACGTTTCCCGGCCTTTCGGCCGCCGCTCCCGTATCTGTATCCCGCGCGGAGGCCTATGCCCGCGCCCATTCATTCGAGCGTCCGACGCTGGTCCTGGATGTCGACCGCGTGGCGCAGCAATATACCGCGCTCTCCAACGGTCTGGGCCGCGCCCATATCCACTATGCCGTGAAGGCGAACCCCGAACCTGCGATCCTTGAGCGTCTCGTCGCGCTCGGCTCGGGCTTCGACGCCGCCTCCCGTCACGAAATCCAGATCTGCCTCGATGCCGGGGCCGCCCCTGCCCATATCTCCTTCGGCAACACGGTCAAAAAACCCGCCGACATCGCCTTCGCCCATTCCGTCGGCGTCGATGTCTTCGCGGCAGATGCCTCCGAAGAACTGGAGAAAATCGCCGAGCACGCCCCCGGCGCACAGGTTTATATCCGCCTGCTGGTTGACGCCTCGGGCGCAGATTGGCCGCTGACCCGCAAGTTCGGCACCACGCGCGACAACGCCATCGCCCTGATGGGTGAGGCGCGCACACTCGGTCTGCGCCCGGTGGGCCTGTCCTTCCATGTCGGCTCCCAAACCCGCGACCCGGCCATGTGGGCGCCTGTTCTCGACGGGATCGCCGCCGTGTGGCACGCTGCCCATGCCCAGGGTTTTGCGCTCGACCTGCTGAACATCGGTGGCGGGTTCCCGGCATTCTACGGGGACGACATCCCGCACCCCACGCCCTACGCCGCCCGCGTGATGGAGCTGGTTCACGCCCGTTTCGGCAACGTTCCCCGCATCATGGCGGAGCCGGGCCGCGGGCTGGTGGCAGAGGCCGGGATGATCGCCGCCGAGGTTCTGCTCGTCTCCCGCAAATCACCCGATGACCTGCACCGCTGGGTCTATCTGGACATCGGCAAATTCTCCGGCCTGGCCGAGACGATGGACGAGGCGATCCGCTACCAATTCGCCACCGACCGCGACCATGAGGGCCACGGCCCCTGCATCCTCGCCGGTCCGTCCTGCGACAGCGCCGACGTGCTCTATGAGAAGCGCCCGGTGGCCCTGCCCCTCGGACTGAAGGCAGGCGACCGGATCTGGATCCGCAATTGCGGCGCCTACACCACGACTTACGCCTCCATCGGCTTCAACGGCTTCCCGCCGCTGGATGTCGTGATCCTGTAAGGCGGCAAGACCCGCGACGGCCCGGAGAACGATCCCGGGCCGCGCGTCTGTCTCGACCCGACGAAGGTGCCGGGATCAGAGACGCCCGCGTCGGGACCGGTGGGGAGGCCGGTTCCGGCGCGTGAGGCCGTCATGGTGATTTTCAGGAGGCGCGAATTGCGCGCTGTCGCCCCCGGTCGGGCGATACAGAGCGCGATGTCGGTCCACACCACCCCTTCAGCAATACGCCTCGTTCCCCTGCTGCTGCGCCTCACTGTAGCGGTTCCCGTGGGCGAAGCCGGGCGGCAGAAGCCGGTCAATTTCCGCCAGATCCGCATCCGTCAACACGATCTCCGCCCCCTGCGCCAATTCCGCCAAATGCGCGGCGGAGCGGGTGCCCGAGATCGGGATGATATGCGCGCCCTGCGCCAGGACCCAGGCCAGCGCCGTGGCCGATGTGGGCCAGCCGTGCTCTGCGCAAAATGCCTTGAAGCCCGCGATGATCCCAAGGTTCGCTCGGTAATTCGGGTCGATGAAACGGGGATTGGATGTGCGGAAATCACCGGGCGGAAAATTTTCCCGCCCTTGGAAATCGTCGCTCAACATCCCGCGCGCCAACGGGGAAAACGCGACGAACGTCACGCCCAAATCCGCGCAGGCCTGGATCATTCCCAAATCTGGCAAGCGCGTCCAAAGGGAATATTCCGATTGCACCGCCGCCACGGGATGTACGGCATGGGCTCGGCGGAGTGTGGACGGCGCGATCTCGGAGAAGCCGATGGCGCCGATCATCCCCTCCTCGATGAAGCCCGCAAGCGTCTCCATCACCTCTTCCACCGGGCGCGCCTGCTCCCGCCGATGGATATAGAACAGCTCCACCCGGTCCCGGCCCAGCCGCTCCAGCGAGCCCTCCAGGGATCGCCGCAAATGCCCCGGCTCATTGCTGAAATACCGCTCAGGCCCTGCATAGATGCCGGCTTTGGTGGCCAGCGTTACCTGGGCGCCCGTGTCACGCAGGAACCGTCCGATCACGGCCTCGCTGACGCCGTCGCCGTAAATTTCCGCCACGTCCCAATGGGTCGCGCCAAGGTCCAACGCGGCCTGCATGCAGGCGATACTCTCCGCCTCGTCCGTGGCGCCGTAGATACCGCCGAAGCTCATGCAGCCAAGCCCGATCGGGCCGACATCCCGGCCTGCCAGCTGCCTCACGCGAACGCGGCCTCCAGCGCGATCTCCACCATGTCGGAGAAGCTCGATTGCCTATCCTCGGACGGCAGCGCCTCTTCGGTCAGCAGATGATCGGACACGGTCAGAACCGCCAAGGCGCGGCAACCGTAGCGCGCGGCCAACGTGTAAAGCTCCGCCGCTTCCATCTCCACCGCCAATACCCCGTGACGCACCATCTGCTCGTTCAGGTCGGGCCGCTCGTCGTAGAAGACGTCAGACGAATAGATGCCGCCCACGTGAATCGCCGATCCCTTGCCGTCGGCCGCCTTGTAGGCCGCCTGCAACAATCCGTAATCGGCGCATGGCGCGTAATTCAGGTCCCGGAATATGCCCGACGACGGCGTGGACAAGGTCGACGCGGTCATGGCGAGGATCACGTCGCGCAACTTGACCTTCTCCTGCATCGCCCCGCACGACCCGATACGGATCAGCGTCTTCGCACCATAGTCGCGGATTAGTTCATTGGCGTAGATCGACAGGCTCGGCATGCCCATGCCTGATCCGTGGATCGTGACCCGATTGCCGCGCCACGTACCCGTGAACCCCAGCATCCCGCGCACCTCGTTCACGCAGACGGGATCGTCCAGAAACCGCTCCGCCGCCCATTTCGCGCGCAGCGGATCGCCCGGCATCAGGACCGTTTCCGCGATATCTCCGGGATTTGCTCCGATATGAACCGTCATCGGCCATGGCTCCTGTTCCAGGGGTTTCCCATGGCATAGGCGACCGCGCGCGGAAGAGCAATTCGCGCCGCATCCACGAAAAAGGCCGGCCCCTCGCGGACCGGCCCCTCATACGTCAAGCGATACCGACCTAGATCGCCATATCGTCCAGCTTCTTGCCCTTGGCCAGCGCGTCCTTGACCCAATTCGGCTGACGTCCCCGCCCGGTCCAGGTCTGGGATGCGTCGGCGGGATTGGCGTATTTCGCGACGCCTTTGGGGCCGGAGGATTTCGCCGCCTTGCCCCCGGTGAATTCTTCCAGCGCAAAGCCGTGTTTTTTCGCGACCGCTTTCAATTCCTTCAGGCATTCCGCCCGGCGCTTCTTGTCATAGCTTTTGATCGTGGCCGCCACTTCTTTCTGGTGGGCCTGCAATTCTTCGAAGCTCATCTTGTCCAATGCTTTCGCCATCTCGGGTTTCCTCTTTTCGGCAGATTGCCCTTGGGCCATTGCAGAAAAGACCTACCCATAGCAAGCAGACTTTTAGATATGTCTATTTTGGGCAATTAGCGACTTACGCGCTATTCCGCGGCAATTGCCGTAGGGTCAACCAATTCGACGATATCCATCATGATCCGGTTCAATTCGAAATCCTTGGGCGTATAGACCCGGTCAACGCCGTATCCCAGCAGTGTCACGCGGTCCTCGTCGGGAATGATGCCGCCCACCATCACGGGAATATCCACGCCCTCCGCCCGCAATCGGTCCATGACATCCTTTATCAATGGCACGTGGGAGCCTGACAGGATCGACAGCCCGATTACATGGGCCTGATCGGCAATCGCGGCGGCAACGATTTCCTCCGGCGTCAGGCGAATACCTTCGTAGGAGATATCCATTCCGCAATCCCGCGCCCGGAACGCGATCTGCTCCGCGCCGTTGGAATGGCCGTCCAGGCCCGGCTTCCCGACAAGGAATTTCAGCCGCCGCCCCAATTTGTCGGAGACTGCATCCACCGCCTCCCGAATATCGTCCAGCCCTTCGGTCTTGTTCGACACCGCGCCCGACACGCCGGTCGGCCCGCGATATTCGCCATGGACCGCACGCATCACACCGGCCCATTCGCCGGTTGTTACGCCGACCTTTGCCGCGTTGATGGAGGCTGGCATGACGTTGCGCCCGTCCTGTGCCGCCGCCCGCAAATCCGCCAGCGCCTGCGCGACCGCCGCGCCATCGCGCGCGCCGCGCCAATCCTCCAGCCGCGCGATCTGGTCCTGCTCCACCCCCTCGTCCACGACCATGATCCCGCCATCTTCCCCCATCAGGGGCGACGGCTCGGACGCCGTGTATTTGTTGACACCCACAACAACGGTTTCGCCACGCTCGATCGCATTTACGCGATCGGCATTCGATTCCACCAATCGACCCTTCATGTAATCAATCGCGGCAATCGCCCCGCCCATTGATTCGAGATTGGCCAATTCAGCCCGCGCGCCCTCTTTCAGCGCCTCGACCTTGGCATCGACAACCGGATTTCCGTCGAACAGGTCGCCGTATTCCAGCAAATCCGTCTCGAATGCCATGATCTGCTGCATCCGCATCGACCATTGCTGATCCCATGGCCGCGGCAATCCCAGCGCCTCGTTCCAGGCGGGCAATTGCACGGCCCGCGCCCGCGCCTTTTTCGACAGCGTCACCGCCAGCATCTCTATCAGAATGCGATAAACGTTATTCTCCGGCTGCTGTTCGGTCAGGCCCAGCGAATTGACCTGCACGCCATAGCGGAACCGCCGCATTTTCGGATCGCTCACGCCATAGCGGTTTTCGCAAATCTCGTCCCACAGATCGACGAAGGCGCGCATCTTGCACATCTCGGTCACGAACCGGATGCCCGCATTCACGAAAAACGAAATGCGTCCGACCAGAACCGGGAAATCCTCTTCCGGTACGCGGGGCCGCAATTCATCCAGAACCGAAATGGCGGTAGCAAGCGCGAAGGCCAGTTCCTGCTCCGGCGTCGCCCCTGCTTCCTGCAAGTGGTAGGAGCACACGTTCATCGGGTTCCATTTCGGAACGTTGGTATAACAATACTCCGCCACATCCGCGATCATCGCCAGGCTCGGCTTTGGCGGGCAGATATAGGTCCCGCGCGACAGGTATTCCTTCATCAGGTCATTCTGAACCGTGCCCTGAAGGGCCGCCACATCCGCGCCCTGCTCCTCCGCCACGGCGATATAGAGCGCCAGCAACCACGGCGCGGTCGCGTTGATCGTCATCGACGTGTTCATCTGCTCCAGCGGGATCTCATCGAACAGCGCGCGCATGTCGCCCAGATGGCTGATCGGGACGCCGACCTTCCCCACCTCGCCCCGCGCCAGCACGTGATCGCTGTCATATCCCGTCTGGGTCGGCAGATCGAAGGCCACCGAAAGGCCCGTCTGCCCCTTCGCGAGGTTCCCGCGATAAAGCGCGTTGGACGCCTTCGCCGTGGAATGCCCCGCATAGGTCCGGATCAGCCACGGCCTGTCTTTCTTCGCATCCGCCATCGGGAACCTCGACTCAGTTTCAGCAACATCGTTTCGTCAGGTCGCATCTAGACGGAATAAAATGACCCTGTCAATTCGCTGCACCTGCAAAGCCGCGTTGCAGCACGGGCGTCCCTCGGCACGGCGGGCGGGCCGCGATGCGGCTTCACTACAACGGCATCTCCCCCGCCCCGATTGCGCCACCTGGAAAATCCTGACACCTTCGCGCAATGACGAGTCCGGTGACGCTCCCCCTTTGGCTGTTCTTGCTGATCCTGCTCTTTGCGGCCGTCACCTTCGCCTCGCATTTCCTCTTTCCCTCGGTCCGATGGTTCCTGCGCCGGCGCCTCGAAAACGCGGTCAGTGAGCTGAACAAGCGCCTCAAGCGCCCGATCCAGCCCTTCAAGCTCGCGCGGCGCATGGATACCGTCCGCCGCCTCGTCTACGACCCCGACGTCGCCCAGGCCATCGCGGACCACGCGCAGGCCACCGGCATCCGCGAAGATGTCGCCGCGGAAAAGGCCGAACGCTACGCGCGGGAAATCGTGCCCGGCTTTTCCGCCTTCACCTATTTCTCCTTCGGCACCCGCGCCGCCCGCTGGCTCAGCCAATCGCTTTACCGCGTGCGCCTCACCAATCCCAACGACGATGCGTTGGAGGCCGTGCCGGACGACAGCACCGTCATCTTCGTGATGAACCACCGCTCCAACATGGATTACGTGCTGGTCACGTGGCTGGTCGCCGAACGCTCGGCGCTGGCCTATGCGGTGGGGGAATGGGCGCGGGTCTGGCCGCTTCGCTCCCTGGTGCGGGCCATGGGCGGCTATTTCATCCGCCGCCGCCACAACAATCCGCTCTATCGCAAGGTGCTGGCCCGTTACGTCCAGATGGCGACGGAGAATGGCGTGACCCAAGCCGTCTTCCCCGAGGGCGGCCTGTCACGCACCGGGGGCTTGGGCAAACCGAAACTCGGCCTGATCTCCTACATCCTCGATGGCTTCACCCCCGGCACCTCCCGCGACGTGGTCTTCGTGCCGGTCGCACTCAACTACGATCGGGTGATGGAGGATCGGAACCTGATCGAGGCGCAGAAGGGCGGCACGGCGGGCTTCCGCTTTTCTCTCCTGCCGATCTTCCGCTACCTCCGCCGCCAGATCTGGCACCGCATCACCGGAAAGTTCCACCGCTATGGCTATGCCGCGGTCAGCTTCGGCGACCCGCTGTCGCTGACCGATTTCCTGAACACCGACCGCCCCGACCAACCCGCCGCCCTCGGTACCGCCCTGATGGACCGCATTGCCGCTGTGACCCCCATCGTCCCCGTCCCCCTCGTCGCCCACGCGCTCCGCGACGGAGCTGTCACGGCGGATGGCCTCGACGCGGCGATCCAAACCCGCATCGCGCGGGCTGAGGCCAAGGGCGTCGGCGTCCACCTCGCCCGCGATGATCTGCGCTACACCATCGAGGCAGGGCTACGCGCGTTGGAGGAGCGCGGCTTCATCGACAGGGATAAAGACCCGAACGCCATCACAGTGACCGAGCGCGGCAAGCCCGTGGTCGACTACTACGCGGCCAGCGTCGCGCATCTGTTGGATGAGGAGCGGCTGGAGGATGCGGCGGAATAGCCGCTTGATCCGCGCAACAGGCGCTGCCCGCTACTGACCCGCATTTGGAAATTCAATGCCTCGTCACGACATAAAATTACCCAAACGCGTATTTCTTGATTGCATTATTGCTCACCCACAAATATCTCTCGCATCAGCAGCAATTGATTCCGCAGCGCGGCATGACCGCCGGAGGAAACCAGATGACGGAGAGCACGATGGCCCTGGACGCCCCTACGCAGACCGCCCCCTACGATGCGCCCATGAAAGACCTCTACGAGATGGGCGAAATGCCCCCGATGGGCTACGTCCCGCCCAAGATGTACGCCTGGACCATCCGTCGCGAACGTCATGGGGAGCCGGACAAGGCGTTCGAGGTCGAAGTCGTCGACACGCCTGTGCTCGACAGCCACGAAGTGCTTGTCCTCGTCATGGCCGCGGGCGTGAATTACAACGGCGTCTGGGCGGGCCTCGGCCAGCCGATCTCTCCCTTCGACGGCCACGGCGCGCCCTACCACATCGCGGGCTCCGACGCGTCGGGCATCGTCTGGGCCGTGGGCGACAAGGTGAAGCGCTGGAAGGTTGGCGATGAGGTCGTGGTCCATTGCAACCAGGACGACGGCGACGATGAGCATTGCAACGGCGGCGACCCGATGTTCTCCACCTCCCAGCGGATCTGGGGCTACGAGACGCCCGACGGCTCCTTCGCCCAGTTCACCAACGTGCAGGCCCAGCAGCTCATGCCCCGACCCAAGCATCTGACCTGGGAAGAGGCCGCCTGCTACACCCTCACACTCGCCACCGCTTACCGGATGCTGTTCGGCCACGAACCCCACGACCTCAAGCCCGGCCAGAACGTCCTGATCTGGGGCGCGTCGGGCGGCCTCGGCTCCTACGCGATCCAGCTGGCCAACACCGCGGGCGCCAACGCCATCGCAGTCATCTCGGACGAATCCAAACGCGACTTCGTCCTGTCCCTCGGCGCCAAGGGCGTCATCAACCGCAAGGACTTCAACTGCTGGGGCCAACTCCCCACCGTGAACACGCCGGAATACGCGGAATGGTTCAAGGAAGCCCGGAAGTTCGGCAAGGCGATCTGGGACATCACGGGCAAGGGCGTGAACGTCGACATGGTCTTCGAGCATCCGGGCGAGGCGACCTTCCCCGTCTCCACCCTCGTCTGCAAGAAAGGCGGCATGGTCGTGATTTGTGCGGGCACCACCGGATTCAACTGCACCTTCGACGTGCGCTACATGTGGATGCACCAAAAGCGCCTGCAGGGCTCCCACTTCGCCCATCTCAAGCAGGCCTCCGCCGCCAATGACCTGATGGTCCAGCAGCGGCTCGACCCCTGCATGTCCGAGGTCTTCCCCTGGGACGAGCTTCCCGGCGCGCACATGAAGATGCTCCGCAATGAGCATAAGCCCGGCAACATGTCCGTGCTTGTTCAGGCCCCCAAGACCGGCCTGCGCACCCTTGAAGACGTGTTGGAGGCCGGGCCGACCGCCTCCTGATCTCAACCGAATGCACCCCAGGACTGACCCGCGCCCGAGCAATTGGGCGCGGGTTTTTTCGTGCCATCCGCCCCCGGTTCCCATGCGGCGCGCGAAGACTGTGCCCGTGATCCCGCATCTCGCGGAATTCAGCGCCCCACCCCTTTACCGAGGCGCAGGCCCGGTCAACGGTGGCGCGACCCAAGCCCCAAGTCTGCCCGCCCATGACACCATCATCCCCTGTCCCGCCCCTGATGACGATCGGAAGCCTCTGGATCGGGCGGCCTTGGTCGTTCATGGAACAGGTCGTGGCGCAATCCTATGTCGATGCGGGCCACACCTTCGTCCTGTTCGGCGACCGCAAGCCAGCTTCCCTGCCCCGGGCCGCCCAATTCTACGACTACCGGGACCTGCTGGAGGCGCCCTTCCCCCTTGACGACACGTCCTATCACCTCAACGGCGTCTTCTCGGACCTGTTTCGCCTGGTGATGATCCGGGATCTGGAGTTCTGCTGGGTCGACATGGACGCCTATTGCGTGAAGGCGTTCGATTTCCCCAAGGGCGCCCATGTCTTCGCGTCGGAAAACGGCGCCGTGCCAGATGAAGATATCGCCAACGGCGTCCTGCACCTTCCCCCCGACAGCCCGGCGCTCAACGCCTGTATTGACGTCTTCTACCAGGACAACCCGCCCCTGCCATTCGCCAATGATCGCGACCAGCGCGAGGCGGGCAAGGCGCTCAAGCGCGGGGACCCGTTCCGGATCGAGCTGACCGCCTGGGCCACGTCCGGCCCGCGCCTTCTGACCCACATGCTGCGGGAAAGCGGCGAGGGTAAGCTGGCCATGCCCAAGGATTACTTCTACGGCGGGATGCGGTCGCGCAAGAAGCCCTTCACCACGCCCCACGCGCCGTTGAATAAGATCGAATTGCCGCCTGCCTATTCCGTCCATTTCTACGGGCGCACCCGGACCTTCGTGAAGGAGGAATGCGGCGGCCTGCCGCCCGAGAATTCCTATCTGGAGCTGATCTGCAAACGCCACGGCGTCGACCCCACGGGCCTGCCCATCGTCTAGATGCCCGAATTTTGCGCGGGCTTTCTTCACGCTTCCTTAACCCAACCAGGGCATAAACCGTCCCCGCTGCAGCATCAGGACGGTTCGATCCCGGCCATAGACCACCCGATGAGGGTGCAGGACGGGATGCCAGACCAGAGCTAGACAAAGGGGCCTCGCCCCTTGGCCGCCGGACCTAACCAACCCGGCGCAACGGGCCGCTCCGCCCCCTCGGCGGGCCCGCCACACTTGACGCAACGGGCGCTTAGCGCCTTGATATACCGGCAGAAGACAGCAGGTCGAGAATGGAAGCCTTGGGCTTACTCCTCGCATTCGGGTTCATCGTCGGTCTTGCCGCCACGGTGTTCCGACGGGGTGCGCGTAGACATCCTCCGTCGGATTTCCGGCCGGAGGAGCCGCGTGATGCCCGTCCCTCTCCCCCGCCGCGCACTCCTCCATCCCCGTCACCCTCGCCCTCGCCCTCTCCCCGCGCACCCTCTCCCCCACCTCCCTCGCCCTCTCCCCGCGCACCCTCTCCCCCACCTCCCTCTCCCCGCACACCCTCTCCCCCGCCGCCCGCGCCGTTTTCGGCCTCGAACGCGCGGCCTGCGCCGGACGGTCAGACCTTGCGGGGACGCGCCTACGTGGTCGACGGTGACACGATCCGCATCAAGCGCACCCAGATCCGCCTTTTCGGCATCGACGCACCCGAGATGAACCACCCCTTCGGAAAACGCGCCAAATGGGCCATGTTCGAGCTCTGCAAGAACCAGATGATCACCGCCGAAATCACGGAGCTTGACGATCACGGTCGCGCGGTGGCCCAATGCTTTCTCGACGACGGGCGTGATCTCTCGGCGGAGCTTGTGAAACTCGGCCTTGCACTCGACTGGCCGAAATTCTCAGGCGGCCTTTACCGGGCGCTGGAGACCTCCGACGCGCGCCGGAAACTCTGGCTGGCGGATGCCCGGCAAAAGGGCCGAATGCATGTCTGGGACAGGTTCGATGCACGGCAAGCGGACGGGGTAGATCGCTAGGGCCTGTCGCGCGGTCGTGGGTGGGGCGGGCTCGGGCCCCGCCGCCGCGAATGGCATGGAGCATCCGACAGCGGGTGCAGCGCATCCGGCGCGAAAACCCGGCTATGCGCCCGCAGCCGCCCGGATCGCCCGAATGTTCTCGCCATAAGGTGAGGGATCGTCCACGGACCCGCCCCGGAACACCGCCGAGCCGGCCACCAGCACATCCGCACCTGCCCCTGCGACCAGCGGGGCGGTTTTCACGTCTACGCCGCCGTCGATCTCGATATGGACCTCGCGGTCGCCGATCATCTCCCGCAATTCGGTGATCTTGGCGGACATGTCGATGAAGCTCTGCCCGCCGAAACCGGGGTTCACTGTCATCACGCAAATCAGGTCGCACAGGTCCAGAACATGCGCGACCGCCCCCGCAGGCGTGCCGGGGTTCAGCGCCACGCCCGCCTTCATGCCCGCGCCGCGAATGGCCTGCAACGTGCGGTGGATATGCGGCCCCGCCTCCACATGGGCGGTCAGGACATCGGCACCCGCATCGGCATAGGCGTCGATATAGGGATCGACCGGCGTGATCATCAGATGCACGTCCATCACGGTTGTCACATGGGGCCGCAACGCCTTTACCATGGGCGGGCCGAAGGTCAGGTTCGGCACGAAATGCCCGTCCATCACGTCGATATGAATCCAATCCGCGCCCTCTGCCTCGACCGCGCGCACCTCCGCCCCGAAATTGGCGAAATCGGCGGCAAGGATCGACGGCGCGATCTTGATGGAACGATCAAACGGCATGGGCAAATCCTCCGGTTGCGGCGGTCCTAGCCCGCGCGCGGCGTCTTGGCAATTCCGCACGAACGGCGCATCGTCGCCCCGTCCCGTTTCGGAGTTTCCCATGACCGCCCAATACATGTTCGCCCTGCTTGCCATCGCTGTCGGTGGTGCCTGCATCGCTGTCCAGGCCCCGATCAACGCGCGTCTGGGCAGTTTTGCGGGCGACCCCGTGGTGGCCGCAGCGATCAGCTTCATCGTCGGCGCGGTGGTGCTGTCGGTGATCGTCGTTCTGCGCGGCGCGGTGCCGAGCGTCGGACAGATGGCCGACGCGCCGTGGTGGGCCTGGGTCGGCGGGGCGCTTGGCGCGGTCTATGTCTGGGCGGCGGTCTGGTCGGTCGGCACGCTGGGGGTCGTCACGATGGTGGCCGCGCTGATTTTCGGGCAGCTTGCGGCGGCGCTGGCGCTCGATGCCATCGGGGCGTTCGGCCTTCAGGTGCGGGACATCAGCTGGACCCGGATCGCGGCGGTGGCCCTGGTGGCCGCGGGGCTTGTCCTCAGCCGGTTGTGACCCGGAATGCGCCCGCCCGGCAGTTTTTTGACCGTTTGGTCAACCTTGCGTTCGGGCCGCGCGCGTGAGACGCTTGGACAACGCCAAAGGGCCCTCCCATGACCGACACGCTGCACCCCGCCACCACGACCGCAACCGATCAGCTTCCCCAAGTCCATCTGCCGCGCAATGACGGCATGGAACTGGACCTCGACTGGGTAGCCTCCGTCCAGGCCAATACAAGCGCCATCGAGCGGCGCGCCGCCACGCTTCCCGGCAGGCGTTCGGTCAAGAAAACCCATCAGGCGGCGTGGCTGGCCAAAGCGATCACCCTCATCGACCTGACCACGCTGTCGGGCGACGACACGGCGGGCCGCGTGCGTCGCCTCTGCGCCAAGGCCCGCCAGCCGGTGCGCGCCGATCTGCTGGATGCCCTTGGCCTGCCGCCGATCACAACGGGCGCGGTCTGCGTCTACCACGACATGATCGACGTGGCGGTGGAGGCATTGCAGGGCACCAACATCCCCGTCGCCGCCGTCTCCACCGGGTTCCCGGCGGGCCTCAGCCCGTTCGAGTTGCGCGTGAAGGAGATCGAGATGTCCGTTGCCGCAGGCGCCAAGGAGATCGACATCGTCATCTCCCGCCGCCACGCCCTGACCGGCAATTGGAAGGCCCTTTACGAGGAGATGCGCGCGTTCCGCTCCGCCTGTGGCGAGGCCCACGTGAAGGCAATCCTTGCGACCGGTGAGCTTGGCACCCTGCGCAATGTCGCCAAGGCCTCGCTTGTGTGCATGATGGCGGGCGCCGATTTCATCAAGACCTCCACCGGCAAGGAAAGCGTGAACGCGACGCTCCCCGTCTCCCTCACCATGATCCGCGCCATCCGCGCGTTCGAGGCGCGCACGGGCTACAAGGTGGGCTACAAGCCGGCGGGCGGGATTTCCAAGGCCAAGGATAGCCTCGTCTATCTCAGCCTGATGAAAGAGGAGTTGGGCAATCGCTGGCTGCAACCCGACCTCTTCCGCTTCGGCGCGTCGTCGCTTCTGGGCGATATCGAGCGGCAGTTAGAACACCACGTTACCGGCGCCTATTCTGCCGGGTACCGGCATGGGATGGGATGAAAATGGCTACTAAGCACGATCTAAAGGATTGGGTTTCGGAGGCGCTCGCCACGGAGGGCGGCGCTTCCGATGTGGTATCGGTCGCCAAAAGGATTTGGCAGACACATGAGCAGGACCTTCGACAAAGCGGCGATCTCTTTTTTACCTGGCAATACGACATGAGATGGGCAGCCTTCACCCTTCGCAAGGAAGGAAGATTAAAAGCTGTGGATGACAAAGCTCTGCCTTGGGAAATCGCGTAATTGCCCATGCCCATCGACTTCAACTTCATCCTCCTTCTCATCGTCGTCGGCGTCTCGCTGTGGCTGATGATGCGCGCCAATCGTCCGCTGAAGGAGGAGGCGCTGAAGCTCTCCGTCGATCAGGCGCGGAGCTTCCACCAGAAGTATCGCAAGAAGGCGAACCGCGCCGATATGCCGGACGAGCTGCGCGCCGTCGCCGAAGCCTCTGACCGCGCGCGTCCGGTGACGCTGGCCGCCTGTGCCACCATCGCCGCCTCCGTCGCGGCCTACATCTTCATTGGGGCCTGAGCGATGGTGCTGAGCTTCAACGCCATCATTCTCGCCCTCCTGACGCTCTACGTGATCTGGATGGCCTGGTCCGAGCACCAGAAGGAAACGGCCTCCACCGCGACCCTGACGCCGGACCAGCGCAAACGCTTCGACGCGGCCTATGTGTTCGCCCAACCCGCATCCGAATACGACGCGGATCTGCAACCCCATGCCGCCATCGCGCAGCGCGCGCGCATCCGCAAGGCCATCGCAATCGTCCTGCTGATCGCCGTCGCTTTCCTCATCCTCTACAGGGGGCTCTAGATGACCACCCGAGAAATCTTCGATTCCATGGAATACGGCCCCGCCCCGGAAAGCTCCGCCGAGGCGCTGAAATGGCTGGCCGATCGCGGCGGCATCGCGGGCCATTTCATCGGCGGCAAATGGGGTCCCTTGAGAGACGACTTTCCATCCAACAACCCCGCGAGCGGAGAGAAGCTGGCCGGTGTGACCAAGGGCACGGCAGACGAGGTTGCCAAGGCCGTCGCCGCCGCCCGCAAAGCGCAACCGAAATGGGCGCGCGACAGCCATGCCCGCGCCCGCGTCCTTTATGCCATCGCCCGGCTGATGCAGAAGCATTCCCGCCTGCTCGCCGTGATGGAAAGCCTCGACAACGGCAAACCGATCCGGGAGAGCCGCGACATCGACGTGCCGCTGGCGATCCGCCATTTCTACTACCACGCGGGCCTGGCGCAGCTTCTGCCGACCGAGATGCCGGACCACGCGCCGCTTGGCGTCTGCGGACAGATCATCCCTTGGAACTTCCCGCTCCTGATGCTGGCGTGGAAAATCGCGCCCGCCCTGGCCGCTGGTAACACAATCGTCCTGAAACCCGCCGAATACACGTCCCTCAGCGCTATGGTCTTTGCCGAGATCTGTGCGGAGGCGGGTGTGCCGCCCGGCGTCGTCAACATCATCACCGGGGACGGGGAAACCGGCGCGGCGCTCGTTGACGCCGATGTCGACAAGATCGCCTTCACCGGCTCCACCGATGTGGGCCGCCGCATCCGCGAAGCCACTGCCGGGACGGGAAAGTCGCTGACGTTGGAGCTTGGGGGCAAGTCGCCCTACATCGTCTTCGACGACGCCGATATCGATTCAGCCATCGAAGGGCTGGTGGACGCGATCTGGTTCAACCAGGGCCAGGTCTGCTGCGCGGGCTCTCGCCTGTTGGTGCAGGAAGGCATTGCCGAGGATTTCCACACCCGCCTCAAGGCCCGCATGGCCGCCCTGCGCATGGGCGATCCGCTCGACAAGAGCATCGACATCGGCGCCATCGTGGACCCGGTCCAGCACGACACGATCACGCGGCTCGTGGGGGCCAGCGACGGCGACATCCACCACGCCCCCATCGCGATCCCCGAACGGGGCTGCTTCTATCCGCCAACGCTGATCACCGGTCTCTCCACTGCCTCGCCCCTGATGCAGGAGGAGATTTTCGGCCCCGTCCTCGTCTCCACCACCTTCCGCACGCCGGCCGAAGCGGTGGAGGTCGCCAACAACACCCGCTACGGGCTGGCCGCGACGCTCTGGACCGAAAACCTGAACCTCGCGCTGGACATCGCGCCCAAGCTGGTCTCAGGCGTGGTCTGGGTGAACGCCACCAACCTCTTCGATGCCGCCGCCCCCTTTGGCGGTGTGCGCGAAAGCGGCTTCGGGCGCGAAGGCGGCTGGGAAGGGCTGGAGGCCTATCTCAAACCGACCGCCAAGCTCCATCCGGCCAAGGCCATAGCGCCCAACCCGGCCCCCGACACGCCCCATGCCCCGGATCTCGACCGGACCGCCAAGATGTATATCGGCGGCAAACAGGCCCGCCCCGATGGTGGCTACAGCCGCGCCCATTACACACGCAAGGGCGCGCTGATCGGCCATACCGGCCTTGGCAATCGCAAGGATATCCGCAACGCGGTGGAGGCTGCGGCGGGGGCCGCGAAATGGTCGAAGACCACCGGCCACCTGCGCGCGCAAATCCTTTACTATATCGCGGAGAACCTTTCGGCCCGGGCGGAGGAATTCACGGCGCGGCTCAGGGAGATTACCGGCAGCAACGCGAACCAGGCGGGGGCGGAGGTTGCCGCGGCAATCACCACGCTTTTCACCTACGCCGCCTTCGCGGACAAATACGACGGGGCCGCCAAGGGCGTCCCGATCCGGGGCATCGCGCTGGCCATGCACGAACCCGTTGGCACTATCGCCGCCCTCGCGCCGGATGACGCGCCGCTTCTGGCGCCGGTCACGCTCCTTGGTGCCGCGCTTTCCATGGGCAACCGGATCGTCCTGGCCCCAAGCGAGGCCGCGCCCCTGGCCGCGACCGACCTCTACCAGGTGCTCGACACGTCCGACGTCCCCTCGGGGGTCGTGAACATCGTCACCGGCACCCACGCCGACGTCGCCCCGACCCTGGCCGCGCACATGAATGTCGACGCGCTCTGGTCCTTCTCCCCCCATGCCGACCGGGCGGAGATGGAACAGGCCAGCGCACTGAACCTCAAGCGGACGTGGATCAACCATTCCGGCAACCCGGACTGGACAAGTCTGAGCCCGAGAACCGCGCTTGCCCACGCGACGGAGACCAAGACGATCTGGGTGCCCTACGGCGAGTGATCCACCGGGTTTGCTTGCACGCAAGCTACGCCCCCCCGAGCGGGCATTTTCAGGGAGCAAGGATGGGGCGGGTGGCGCGAAACAGGTCAGCCGCGGCCGGACAGGCGGTCCTTGAACTTCGCCCACCGCACCCGTGTGCCGTCAAGCGCGGGCGCGATCACCCGATCCTCGAACCGCTCCCATATCCGCCAGGCCATGAACGCGATCAGGGCCAGCACGAACAACACCGCGAACGGCATCCAGGGGATCAGCTGCACATCCGGCCCCTCGACCGGGTGAATCTCCAGCGCGTTGGGATAGATCGACAGGATATTGAACCGCCAGCCGTAATGGGTCACCGCGACCCATCGAGGGTCGGCTTCGGTGGATTGCAGATTCGCGGCCTCGGCCTGCAAATCCTCGCTGTCGAATTTCAGGTAGGGCGGCCAAAGGACGCCCGTATCCTCGTTGCGGTAAACCATGATCGACCCGTCGGGCCGCACGGTGGAGATCAGGCGCAGATCCCGCGTGGGGGTGCTCTGGCTTGTCCCGCTATCGGGGGAGGCGAAGAACCACCGCGTCCACCCCGACACTTCGGTCAGGCGCGATTCCACGTTCACGATGCGCACGATGTCGCGCTGGGGCAGCGTGTAATGCAGAAACGCGCCCAGAAAACTCAGCACGATCAGAAGGATTATGATCCGGGGCCAGCGCATGTCTCAGCTTTCCTTCAATTCGTGATCCACACGAAGGCGACCACGCCCACAATCGGCACCACATAGACGAAAAAGGCCAACCACACCCGCAGCCGCGCCGCAACCGGTTCAATGCGTTCGTCGATCCACGCGTCGCGGTCGCCCGGGCGGCCTTCCTGCACCCAATCCTCTTCCAGCCGCATCCGGGCACCGGATCGCAGATAGAAGAACAGGCACAGGTAGACGACCGAAAGGCCGATCACCATGAACAAAACCGTACGACCAAGGACCAGCATCGCGACACTCCTTCACTTCCACTGGATATAGGGCAAGTGCAGGGCGAATGGCAGGGCTTGCGACCAGATCGTGCGCGGCGCAAGTTTGCGCCCATGTCCGACGCGCTCCTCTCCGCCATCTCCGCCCGCCGGGATGAGCTGATCCAGCTCACCCGCGACCTGATCGCGATCCCCACCCTGAACCCGCCGGGGCGCAATTACCGGCAAATCTGCGTCTACCTGGCCGAGCGGCTGGCGAAACGCGATTTCAAGGTGGAACTGATCCGGGCCGAGGGCGCGATCGCCGACAGCACCAAGTATCCCCGCTGGAACCTCGTGGCGCGGCGCGCCGGCGCATCGCCGGGCGATTGCGTCCACTTCAACTCCCACCACGACATCGTCGCCGTGGGCGAGGGCTGGACCAGGGACCCGTTCGGTGGGGAGGTGGAGGACGGCCGCATCTACGGGCGCGGGGCGTGCGACATGAAGGGGGGCCTCGCATCCTCCATCATCGCGGCGGAGGCGTTCGTGGACACCCATCCCGAATTCAGGGGTGCGGTCGAAATCTCCGCCACGGCAGACGAGGAATCGGGTGGCTTCGGCGGCGTCGCCTACCTGGCCGAGCAGGGCTATTTCGACCCGGCCCGCGTGCAACACGTCATCATTCCCGAACCGCTCAACAAGGATCGCATCTGCCTGGGCCACCGTGGCGTCTGGTGGGCGGAGATCGAGACCAAGGGCCGCATCGCCCACGGCTCCATGCCGTTTCTCGGCGATTGCGCCGTCCGCCACATGGGCGCGGTGCTGGAGGAGATGGAGGCGACGCTGTTCCCGCTTCTCGCCACCAAGCTAACGGATATGCCCGTGGTCCCCGAAGGCGCGAAGCAATCGACGCTCAACATCAATTCTATCCATGGCGGCGAACCGGTGCAGGAGGAGGGTTATACCGGCCTGCCTGCGGCCTGCGTGCCCGACCGCTGCACCATCACCATCGACCGCCGCTTCCTGATCGAGGAGGATCTGGACGAGGTGAAGGCCGAAGTGACGAACCTGCTGGAAAAGATCCGCGCCGAGCGGCCCGATTTCCGTTACGAGATCCGCGACCTGTGGGACGTGAAGCCCACCATGACCGATCCGGACGCGCCGGTGGTTAAGACGGTGCAGGGCGCGATTGCCAAGGTGCTGAACACGCAAGCGGAATTCGTCGTGTCACCGGGGACCTACGACCAGAAGCATATCGACCGGATCGGGCGGTTGAAGAATTGCATCGCCTACGGACCCGGCATCCTCGACCTGGCGCACCAGCCTGACGAATGGGTCGGTATCCAGGACATGGAAGATGCGGCCAAGGTCATGGCGCTGACCCTGGCGGAGCTGCTCCTTTAGCGGGGCGCGTCAGACGGTTTCGACGAAACCCAGATGCTGCAACGCTTGCGCCGCCATTTCGCTGGCTGTCTGGTCACCGGCGATCAGTTCGTCGTTCAACCGCCGCACCACGTCGCTGAGCGTTCTTGCTGTCGCGTGTTCCTGGATGAACGTGGCGATCTTGTCCGCGTCCAGTGACAATACCTCTGCCGAGATAGCTGTATCCGTCATGACACCCCCGTCTGCCGAAAACCCTGATCGTCGTGCCATCCCTCTTACAGCGATTCGTTAACCTCGCTTTGACCTTAATCAAGCAGACAGGGCGAAAACCTGTGGATGAAATCCGCCCAGAAGGGCGCGAGAGGATGTTGGCGATGGTCAAAGGCCCGGTATTCGATCACCTGTTTCTGGGCGTCGGCGCGATGAAGGCGGGCACGACCTGGATCTACGACGCGCTGCACCGCCACCCCGACATCCACTTCTGTCGGGAGAAGGAGATTCACTATTTCTTCGCGCGCCACCTGAACCCCGACATCCTGTCCGACAAGGCCCGGATGCGGCGCGCCAAGGCTTATCTTGCCTTCGATCCGGAGGTGTCCGCCCCCAAGGTGCTGCAAAAGCGCGTGCGCTGGACGGCGAATTGGCTCGACGGGCCGGTGGACGATGATTGGTTCAACAACCTTTTCCTGCATCGCGGCGATGCGCGCTGGGTGGCGGAGTTTTCCAATCTGACCGCCTTGCTGCCGGAACAGGCCTGGGCCGACCTTCACGCCCGCACGGGAAAATTGCGCGTCATCTACACCCTGCGCGAACCGCTGGACCGGCTTTGGTCCCATGTGCGGTTCCACCTCAAGATGCAAAAGGCGAGCGCGAAGCTGGAGGAATGGTCCCTCGATGAGTTGGAGGATCACATACGCCACGGCGGCGATTACCTCGATCATTCCAACTATGTCGCGGCCATCGCCCGGATGCAGGCCGCCCTTCCGCGCGACTGCCTGCGGGTGGATTTCTTTGATCGCATCCCCGCCGATCCCACCGGGTTCATCGCCGATATCGTGCGCTTTCTGGACCTTCCGCCCGACGATCTGCCCGGGGACGTGATCGGGCGCGTCGTCAATCCTTCCCCGCCCCGCGCCATGCCGGACGGGCTGGCCGAACGGTTCGCGGACGACGTCGCGGCCCAGGTTGAAGGCTTGAAGGATCTGGGCCTGACGCCGCCACGGTCCTGGGGCTAGGTCAGTTTTCTCTGGGATTCCGCGCCGATCCTGCGGCACAATGCGGAAAACAACAATTTCAGGGAGAGATCACCATGAACCGCACCCTCCGCCTGTCTGCGGCTGCTTTGGCTTTGTGCGCCGCACCCGCGATGGCCCAGCAGACCACCATCACCATCGGGATGCAGCTTGAACCGCCGATGCTTGACCCCACGGGCGGGGCGGCGGCGGCCATCGACGAAGTGGTCTATTCCAACGTCTTCGAAGGGCTGACACGCTTTGCCGCCGACGGCTCGGTCATCCCCGGCCTCGCGGAATCGTGGGACATTTCGGAGGATGGGACAGTCTACACCTTCAACCTGCGCTCCGGCGTGACCTTCCACGACGGCGAAGCGATGACGGCAGAAGATGTCGTCTTTTCCTTCGACCGGGCGCGCGCGGACGATACGACAAACGCCCAGACCGCCCTGTTCGAGAATATCGTGAGCGTGGAAGCCGTGGACGACACCACCGTCACCATCACGCTCGACGGGCCGGACGGCGCTTTCCTCTTCGACATGGCCTGGGGGGACGCGGTGATCGTCGACCCCGCTTCGGCGGAGACCAACGCCACCAACCCGATCGGCACCGGCGCCTTCCGGTTCGAGAACTGGGCACAGGGTGACAGCGTATCGCTTGTGCGCAACGACGATTACTGGGGCGACGCCCCCGCCCTGACGGAGGTGACGTTCCGCTTCATCTCGGACCCCAACGCCGCCTTCGCCGCGCTGATGGCGGGGGATGTGGACGCTTTCCCGGTCTTCCCCGCGCCCGAAACCCTGTCGCAATTCGACGGTGATCCCCGCTTCAACGTCATCGTCGGCTCCACCGAGGGGGAGACGATCCTTGCCATGAACAATGGGGCCGAACCGCTCGACAATCCGCTGGTGCGGCAGGCGATCAGCCACGCGATCAACCGGCAGGACATCATCGACGGCGCGATGTTCGGCTATGGCACGCCCATCGGCACCCATTTCGCGCCCCATAATCCCGACTACGTGGATCTGACGGGCAATTCCGAGTTCAACCCCGACCGCGCCCGCGAATTGCTGGCCGAAGCGGGCGTTGAAAACCTTACGCTGCGCATGATGTTGCCGCCGCCGTCCTATGCCCGTCGTGGGGGAGAGATCATCGCCAGCCAGCTCCGTGATGTGGGGATCGAGACGGAGATCACCAACCTGGAATGGGCGCAATGGCTTGAGCAGGTGTTCCGCGGCTATGATTTCGACCTGACCATCGTCAGCCACACCGAACCCGCCGACATCAACATCTACGCGCGCCCGGAATACTACTTCCAGTATGACAATCCGGATTTCCAGGCCCTGATGGAGGAGCTGTCCGTAACCGCCGACCCGGCGGAGCGGACGCGCATCAACCAGGCCGCGCAGGAGATGATCGCGGGCGATTACGTCAATGCCTACCTGTTCCAGCTGGCCAAAACGGGCGTGGCAAATGCCAACATCACCGGCCTGTGGGAAAACTCCCCCACCCAGGCCAACGACCTCACCGGCGTCAGCTGGACCCAGTGACAGGACCAACCCCTCGCCCTCGGGCGGGGGGCTTTTTCCCAGTGAGGTCGTGCCCCATGCGTTTCCTGACCGCGGCTCTCTGCTGCGCCGCTTTGCCTGCCTTGGCCGATCCCCTGCCCCAGGGCGAATTCATGTTGGGCACGTATATCTGGCCCGATAATGTCTTTGCCCGCTATGTCACGCTCCATGTGGAGGGCGCGGCGCTGGCCGTGGAAATCTCCGGCGGGGTAGCGCTGAATATCGACGAATGTGACACGACGGGGGCCTGCATCTATGCCGCCAACGTGGCGACGGCCACGGCGATCCTCGAAAACGATATCCTCCGGCTGAGCGATGTCGTGATCGACACCGACACGCCGTTGGAGGCCGCGAATTCCCGCCCGGTCCGTGAGGTCTATACCGATCCGGTCCTGAACGGGCTGACCGGGGCCCGCCTGACGTCGACCGATACCGGCTTCACCCTCAGCGGCACGGCCGGCGACTGGCACTTCTTTGAAACCGACGCCGCCACAAGGGACGTGATCCGAACCTATCCCCTGGCGTTCAACGTCTCCATCACGCGCATGGCCGGGTGCGAAATCCGCGTCCTTGCACCGCTTTTCGCCGATCCCGACCCGTCGGAGGCGGAGGCGCGGTTTCGGCTGGCTTTACGTGGATTTGCCCTTGGGCAGGCCTTTCACACGGAGCTTGCCGCCCTTGCCCCCATGTTTGGTGAGCCAAATCCCGACGAGACGCCACGGATCGATGTTCTGCGCATCGCGACGCTCCTGCCAAGCCTGCTTGCCTCCATGCCTGAGGACAGGGGCGATCCGGCGGAGGCGGCTTGGGAGCTCTTCGGTGATGGCGAATTTGCCGATGACCGGGCTGGGTTCGATGCGATTCTGGCCGAATATGGCGACACATTGGAGCCGCTCATCGAATTGTTGCAGCACGTGCGGGCCAATGACGTCCGGCCATCCGCCGGGGCGGCCTGCACCGATCCCAGCTTTGGCTTTCTCGACGCGCCATGACGTGACGCAGACCGCCTGCCCGTGTCATGGTCCCGTCATGTCCGCCCGCTAGACCCGGGACCAGACGAACATGACCACCGGGGGACCCATGACACGCCTGCTTGCCACCACCGCCCTTTGCGCCTTCGCCGCGCTGCCCGCCATGGGCGAAACCTTCATCGTGACCAACGGGGCCGATGCCGGTGAGGGCAGCCTGCGCGCGGCGCTTGCCTCGGCCGCGTCGGTAGGCGACGGCGAAGATGTCATCTTCATAGAAACAATCGACGACATCACCCTGACCTCCACGCTCAGCTATAGCGGCGTGGACCGCCTGACACTCCACGGTCAGGGGCAGGCCATCCGCGCGGGCGGCGATTTCACCTTGCTGGAGACGACGGCGACCGGCGGGCTGAGCATCCACAATCTGCAATTCCACGGGCCCGGCGATTTCTCCATCGACCAACAGGGCAGCGGCAAGGGCCTTTTCATGGCCGTGCCGGACGGGGCGACCGGCACCGTCACCCTGCGCCTGACCGGGGTTCTCGTGACCGGGACCGCGGGCCACGGCATCCACATCTCCGATTGCTCGCTCGGCGATGAATGCGGCAGCGGGGGCGGCGGCGACGGGGGCGGATCCGATGCCTCCATCGCCGTTGAATTGCTCGACGTGCGGATCGTGGACAGTGCCTATGGTCGGTTCGATGCCGACGGCCTGCGCGTCGATGAACGCGGCCCCGGCGACATCGTCTTCGACGCGATCGGCCTGTATGTGGACGGGGTCGGCGCCGACGGCGTGGAACTGGACGAGGGGCAGGACGGCAACGTCATCGCGTCGGTCACGCAAGGCACCTTCACCGCCAATGGCGGTTATTGCGCGCCCGACCTCTTGGACGTCTTCCTGCCGGAGCCGGACGAGCGCGAATTCGCACAAGGCGTGCAGGCCGAAGGCGACATTCCAGGGCCTGTCACAGGCTCCCCCGACGATCGCTGTTTCGAACGCGAGGTGGCGCTTCACGATGATGGCAGCGTGGCGGAATACGCCTTCGGCATCGACGTGGATGACGGCTTTGACATTGATGAGGCCGGGCCGGGCAACCTGATCGTGGACATCAACGGCGGCACGATGAACGGCAACCTCGATGAAGGATACGATTTCGACGAGGAAGGCCCCGGCGACGCTACGGCCACCTTCATCGTCGCCTTTGCCGCCGACAATGCCGATGACGGGATCAAGATCTCCGAATCCGGGCCGGGCGACGTCACGGGACTTGTCTTCGGGTCCGAGATGATCGGCAATGGCGGCGTCGGCATGGTGTTCGAAGAGGAGGATGGCGGCGATCTGCAACTGACCGTCGTTGGCGGGGCCACGGTGGGTAACGATGATGGCGATCTGGGGATCGAAGCCGTGCAAGAGGATGAGGGCACCGGCGCGGTCTATATCATCGACGCGGAAGTCGCTGACGGGGTTGAGACGGACGGGGCCGACCTGGACGCGGACTAGGCCCGCCCGCCACGCGGGTCACGCGATGGCGCGCGCCGCCTCGCACTCCCTGTCCGCGACATAGGCCCCGAAATCCGGGACGGCGGTGCTGGCCTCGAACGGGCGGACGACGGGCAGGCAGGTTTCCATCAACCCCTGCCCCCGGTCGCGCGATTGCGGGAAAAGGCGCACGATTTCGCGGTGCGATTGTTCTCCGATGGCCGTCATCATCGTGTCGCCCAGGAACAACGTCTCGGACCACAGGCCGGATGCACTGACCAGGTCGTGGTCGTCCAGCAAAATGTGCACGTATTCGACCGCGTCCGTGTCGGCGATCACCTCCACCCCGTCAATGGCGCGCAGGCACAGGGCGGGGACCAGCACGTCGTCGGCCCCCAGAAGGACGGCACTTGCCCCGGCGCTGACAGCGATCCGGTGCTGCGGCGACACGGAAACGGCCCGCGAGGGAACGCCGGGCGCCAGCGCGTCGGGCGCGAAGCGGATCGGACGCAGATGCGGATTGCGGGCGAGGTCGTCGGCGTCCAGCCGGTTGCGCCCGATCCATTTGATCGGCTTGGCGCGCCCGCCATCGACGCGCACCAGGTCCCCCACCTGCAAATCCCCCACCCGGCGCGGGCCACCCGGCGTGTCGATCAGCGTATCGGCACAGAAACAGACGTAATCGGGCAGGGTCGAATAGGTGCTTGGCGGGGCGGTGACGATGGAATTGTTGGTGCCGGTGATCGTGTCACCCACATCGAACGTGCCTTGCGTGGCGATGATGTATTGCGGGTTGGAATATTGCAGCAACGTGAAGCTGACGGGGGAGCCGGCAAGGTTGCCGGAATAGGTCTCGAACACCTGGAAATTGCTGGATGTGCCCAGGAACCCCGGCACGCCGCTGACATCAAGTTGCAGGCCGCCGCCCGCATCGGGGTCTTGCAGAAACGGGTCGTCATCAATCACGTCAACAATGTATTCGTTGAGCACCGTCACGTTGGACGAGCTCAGCGGATCGACGTTGATCTCGTAGATGACAAGTGTCGGCATGATGCCCTCTGCGCACTTTCCCTTGGCACTCGGCGCATGGACATCACGCGCCGAAACATTGCGTAAATTTGTCCAAGGATCGGAAACAAACCTGCCGGAAATGCGGCGAACCCAAGGAAATTTGGAAACAATGCGCCGCGCCGGCAATCGGCCTGCGCCCTCTGGCCGATCCGCGTCAGGCGCAATAACGTCCCTTCCATGATCCGCTACCTGCTTATCCGCGCGCTTTCGCTAACCCTGTCCCTCGTGGTGGCCAGTGTCGTGATCTTCGCGCTGATCGAGGTGATCCCGGGCGACCCGGCGGCCTTCATGCTGGGGCTGAATGCCACGGACGAGGCCATTGCCAACCTGCGCGCGGAACTGGGCCTGGGCGGGTCGATGGTGGAACGCTATGTGAGCTGGGTTTCGGGCATGGTGATGGGGGATTTCGGCACCTCCTACACCTACCGCGTCCCGGTGGCGGAGCTTGTGCTGGACCGTATCTGGGTGTCCCTGCCGCTGGCCATATTCGCCCTGATCCTGTCGACGCTGATCGCCATCCCCGTGGGCCTGATCGCGGCATCCAACCGGGGGCGCTTCGGCGATTTCGCGATCATGGGCGGCACGCAACTGGGCATCGCGGTGCCGAATTTCTGGTTCGCCATGCTGCTGGTGCTGCTCTTCGCGGTGACGTTGCAATGGTTCTCCGCGGGCGGTTTCCCCGGCTGGGATGAACCTCTGGCCGCCCTGAAAGCGCTGACACTGCCCGCCATCGCGCTCGCCCTGCCGCAGGCCTCGATCCTCGCGCGCGTCATGCGCTCCGCCCTGATCGAGACGATGGACCAGGATTACATCCGCACCGCGCGCGCCAAGGGGCTCAGCCCCGGTCAGGCCACGCGCCGCCACGCCCTGAAAAACGCGCTGATCCCGGTGCTGACGATCATCGGCCTGCAATTCAGCTTCCTCCTGGCGGGCGCGATCATCATCGAAAACGTATTCTTCCTGCCCGGCCTGGGGCGGCTGATCTTCCAGGGCATCACCCAGCGTGACCTGGTCGTGGTGGAAAGCGTGACCATGTTGCTGGTCTTCGCGGTCATCGTGGTGACGTTCCTCGTGGATATCGCCTACGCGCTGGTGGACCCGAGGTTGCGGCGCAAATGAACCGTCTGCCCCCCACCTTGGTCGTCGGCGCGATCATCACGGCCTTCTTCGTGGGCATCGCGCTTCTGTCACTCGTCTGGACGCCCCACGACATCACCGATCTGCGGATCTCGGAGCGGTTGCAGCCCCGCTCCGCCACCTATTGGCTGGGAACGGACCAATTCGGGCGCGACATGGTGTCGATGCTGATGGAGGGCAGCCGCACCTCCATCGCCGTGGCGCTGATCGCCGTGGGCCTCGGCATTGTCGTGGGCGTCCCTCTGGGGCTGGCGGCGGCCGCCACGCGCGGGTCGCTGCTTGATGAGATCATCATGCGCGGCAACGATCTGATCTTTGCCTTCCCGTCGCTGGTCATCGCGATCCTGATCACCGCCACCTACGGGCCATCGGCCACCAACGCGATCATCGCCATCGGGATCTTCAACATTCCCGTCTTCGCCCGCGTGGCCCGTGGCGGCGCGCTGCCGATCTGGACGCTCGATTACATTCTCGCCGCGCGCACCGCGGGCAAATCCCGCGCCCGGATCAGCGCCGAACACGTGCTGCCCAACATCGCGAACCTTCTGATCGTGCAGGCGACGATTCAGTTCTCCCTCGGCATCCTGGCCGAAGCCGCGCTCAGCTATGTAAACCTGGGGGCGCAGCCGCCCACCTCCTCCATCGGCAAGATGCTGGCGGAGTCCCAGACCATGATCTATTCCCACCCGTCACTCGCCGTCCTGCCGGGGCTTGCCATCGTGGTGATGGTGCTGGGTCTAAATCTGATGGGTGATGGTTTGCGCGATGCGCTCGACCCTCGGCTGCGGCGGGTGCGGGGCGTATGATCGACATATCCAACATGTCCCTCAAGGTCGGCGCGGTGGACATCTTGCGCGATGTGTCCCTGCGCATCGCGGAGGGGGAGATTTTCGGGCTCGTCGGCGAAAGCGGGTCGGGCAAGTCCATGACCGCCCTGTCGCTGATGGGCCTCCAGCCGCGCAGTTTCACGGTCACGGGGCAAGCGCGACTGGACGGCGCCGACCTGCTGACCAAGTCCGAGGCGCAGATGCAGCACCTGCGCGGCAACGACATCGCGATGATCTTTCAGGAGCCGATGACGGCGCTGAATCCCGTGCAGACCATCGGCGACCAGGTGGCGGAGACGTTGCTGATCCATCGCGCGGCGGGACGGCACGAAGCGCGGGAAATCGCCCGCGACCGCCTGGACCGCGTGGGCCTGCCGATGATCGGGCTCGACCGCTATCCCCACGAATTGTCCGGCGGGCAACGGCAACGGGTCTGCATCGCGGCCGCCATCGCGCTGCATCCCCGCCTTCTGATCGCCGATGAACCGACAACCGCGCTTGACGTGACAACGCAGGCGCAGATCCTCGACCTGCTCAAGGGCCTTGTCGCGGAGGAGGAGATGTCGCTTCTGCTCATCACCCACGACCTCGCCGTCGTGTCGGACATGGCCGACCGCATCGCCGTTATGCAGGCGGGGCAAATCGTGGAACAGGGCGCGACGGCGCAGGTTCTGCGCGATCAGGCCCACCCCTATACCCGCGCGCTGTTTGAGGCGTCCTCCCACCAACCGGCCCGCGCGGCGGAACCGAGGGAGGATGCGATCCTCCGCCTCTCGGATGTCCACCGCCACTACCCCGGCCCGCGACAGGGCTTCACCCGCGGCGATCCGGTGCGCGCCGTCGATGGGGTCAGCTTCGATCTGGTGCGCGGCGAAAGCCTGGGCCTGGTGGGCGAAAGCGGTTGCGGGAAATCCACCCTGACCCGCGCGATCCTCGGGCTCGACCCGATCACATCCGGGCAGATCACGCTCAACGGCCATGCCGTGCACCCTGCCATGCCCCGCGCGCGCCGCGCCGATGTGCAGGTGGTGTTCCAGGACCCCTATGGCAGCTTCAATCCCCGCTGGCGCGTCGACCGCATCGTGACGGAGCCGTTCTACCTGCTCGACACGCCGCCCGCGCGCGGCCCTGCCGTGGCCGACGCGCTCCGCGCCGTGCGCCTCTCCCCCGACGATGCGCAGAAATATCCCCACGAATTTTCCGGCGGGCAGCGGCAGCGCATCGCCATCGCGCGCGCGCTGATCACCCGGCCCAAACTGCTGGTCCTCGACGAGGCCGTCAGCGCGCTCGACGTATCGGTGCGGGCGCAGATCCTTGATCTTCTGGCGGAATTGCAGGCGGAATTCGGCCTCAGCTACCTGTTCATTTCCCACGATCTGACCGTGGTGCGCGCCATCACCGACCGGGTGCTGGTCATGCAAAAGGGGCAGATCGTGGAACAGGGCGCGACGGAAGACATCTTCACCGCCCCGCGCCACCCCTACACGCAGCAACTTCTGGCCGCAGCCCCCATGCTGCCCAACGATTTAGGAGAGCGCCATGACACCGTGGTTTGACCCCAAGCTCATCTTTGTTGGCGGCCAGTGGCGACCCTGCGCCTCGGGCGAGACCTTGCCCGTGACCGACCCGTCCACCGGCGCGGAAATCGCGCGAATCGCGAAGGGCGGCGCGGCGGATATCGACGCGGCGGTATGCGCGGCGGAGGAGGCGCTGGCAGGCGAATGGGGCGCGTTGAGCGCGGCGGAACGCGGGCGCATCCTCTTCCGGCTGGGGCATCTGGTGCTGGAGCACGGCGATGCGCTGGCAGAGATGGAGACCACGGATGTCGGAAAACCCCTGAAACAGGCGAAGAACGACGTGGTCGCGCTGGCGCGGTATTGTGAGTTTTACGGCGGCGCGGCAGACAAGCTGATGGGGCAGACGATCCCGTTCAGTGAGGGGTTCACCGTCTACACCCTGCGCGAACCCCACGGCGTCACCGGCCACATCATCCCGTGGAATTACCCGATGCAGATCATCGGGCGCTCCATCGGGGCGGCCTTGGCGACGGGCAATGCCTGCGTCCTGAAACCGGCGGAGGAGGCGTGCCTGACCGCCCTCGCCTTCGCCGATCTGGCGGCACAGGCGGGCCTGCCCGCAGGCGCGCTGAACGTGGTGCCGGGGCTGGGGGCAGTGGCGGGCGCGGCGCTGACCTCGGATGCCCGCGTGCGGCACCTGTCCTTCACCGGATCGGTCGCCACGGGGCGACGCGTGCAGATCGCGGCGGCGGAGCATATCGTGCCCGTCACGCTGGAACTGGGCGGCAAGAGCCCGCAAGTGGTCTTCGCCGATGCCGACCTGGACAAGGCGCTGCCGTTCCTCGTGAACGCGGGCATCCAGAATGCGGGCCAGACCTGCTCCGCCGGGTCGCGCATCCTTGTGCAGCGGGAGATTCACGATGATCTGGCCGCCCGAATGGCCGACGCGATCGGCAAGCTGCGCGTGGCACCCGCGATGGAGGATGCCGATGTCGGGCCGCTCGTCTCCGCCCGCCAGAAGGGGATCGTGGACGGGTTTCTGGCGCAGGCCGGCGCGGATCAGGTGCTGGCGCAGGCCCCCTTGCCCGACGACCTGCCGGAGGGGGGCAATTACGTGGCCCCAACGCTGATCGGCAACATCGCGCCCGATCATCCCCTGGCGCAGGAGGAGATCTTCGGCCCCGTGCAGGTCCTGATCCCTTTCGAGGATGAGGAGGACGCGGTGCGCATTTCCAACGGCACGAAATACGGGCTTGTGGCATCCGTCTGGAGCGCCGATGGCGGGCGGCAGATGCGGCTGGCCAAACGGCTCCAGGCCGGGCAGGTCTTCGTGAACAATTACGGCGCGGCAGGTGGCGTGGAATTGCCCTTCGGCGGTGTCGGGCAGTCCGGGCATGGCCGCGAGAAGGGGTTCGAGGCGCTTTACGCCTTCACCACGCTCAAAACCGTGGCGGCCCATCACGGGTAGAGCCTTTCCTTCAGGGGGCTCTGCCCCCGTCCTTGCGGACTCCCCCGGAGGTATTTTCGAAGCAAAGAGGGGCGGGCATGGACGGGATCGGCGCGGCCCGCTACCTTTGCCACGCGCGAAGAGGAGACGGGGCGCTTGGGCAAATTTCCGATCTTTTTCCTGTTGTTAGGCATCGCGGCGCTGGCGGCGGCCTTGTTCGGCGCGCTGCACAACCAGTTGAGCTACACGATGGGGCCGACATATTTCACCGCGTTCAAGTTCGACCAGTTCCAGATCGCGGACGGCACGCCCCCACGCCTCGGCGCGGCCTATGTCGGTGTGATGGCGAGCTGGTGGATGGGCCCGATCATCGGGCTGCCCGCGTTTCTCTACGGGCTCTTCGCCGTGCCAAGCGCGCGGACCTATTTCGCTGCCGGGTGCGGCGCGGTCTTCACGGTGATCTTCCTGGCCACGTTCGGGGCGCTGGCCGGGTTGATCGGTGGGTTGGTGGCCGACACGACCGGGCTTCTGGACCCCTATCTGAATTTCCGCGACGGACCCACCCGGTCCGATTTCCTGCGCGCGGGCTTCATGCATGATGCAAGCTACCTCGCGGGCGCGCTTGGCCTGATCGCAGCGGTCTTCCCGATCCGGCGCGGGCGGAAGATTGATCTGCACAGGGCAGAGGTCAGGACAGAGGGAGGCGTTTCGCCATGAGGCTTGAGGGAAAGACGGCCATCGTCACGGGGGCCGCATCGGGGTTCGGCGCGGGCATTGCGCGTATCTTCGCGCGCGAAGGTGCAAAGGTGATGGTCGCGGACCTCAATGCGGAGGCGGCGGAAGACATCGCCACGGAAATCGGTGGCGTGGCCTGCTGCGTCGACGTCTCTGCCGGGCCGGAGGTGGCCGCGATGACCGGCGCCGCCATGGACGCCTGGGGCCGGATCGACATCCTGGTGAACAATGCGGGCATCACCCACATGCCCACCCCGCTGGAAGAGGTGAGCGAGGAGGAGTTCGACCGTGTCCTCGCCGTGAACGCGAAATCCGTCTACCTGACCGCGCGCCACATCGTGCCCCTGATGAAGGCGGCGGGCGGCGGGGCGATCCTGAACATCGCGTCAACCGCCGGCCTGTCCCCGCGTCCCCGGTTAAACTGGTACAATGCCTCCAAGGGCTGGATGATCACGGCCACGAAGACCATGGCAGTGGAGCTTGCCCCCGATAGGATCCGCGTCAATGCGCTTTGCCCCGTGGCGGGGGAAACGCCGCTCCTGGCCAGTTTCATGGGGGAGGACACGCCGGAGACGCGGGCCAAGTTCCTGTCCACCATCCCGATCGGCCGGTTCTCGACCCCCGATGACATGGGGGAGGCGGCGGCGTTCCTGTGTTCCGACGCGGCCAGCATGGTGACGGGCGTGGCGATGGAAGTGGACGGAGGGCGCTGCATATGAGTGCGATCAACCTTGCCGACAAGCTCAGCCAATTCTCGGAGCATTGGAGCCCCAAGATCGTCGGCCAGTTCAATGGCCACGACCTGATGGTGGTGAAGGTCGAAGGGGAATTCGTCTGGCATTCCCATCCCGACACCGATGACCTGTTCCTCGTCCTTAAGGGCGAAGTGGATATCGAGATGCGCGACCGCACCGTGACCCTGCGGGAGGGTGAGATGTTCGTGGTGCCCAAGGGCGTCGAACACCGCCCCGTCGCGCGGGCGGAGGCACACCTGATGCTGATCGAACCGGCGGGCACGCCCAATACCGGCGACGCGGAAACGGCGGTCGTGAAGGAAATGTTGTGAGCGATTATACCCGCCGTGACCTGCCCGCCGACATCACGGTTTTGGCGGGCGAGTTCGCCAGCCAGCCGCTGGTCTTCGCCCATCTTCTGGACGAAGCCCCGAACCTCGACCTGACCCATGTGGAGGTGATCCAGGCCAACCACGCCGCGCGGCTCGCGGCCCGGTTCGATGCGGCGCAGGTGGCGGGCCTGCCGTCGGACGGCACGGTGGTCCTGATCCTGCCCGCCGCCCACCCGGGCGCGGAATGCCCAATCGGCGACACCGCGCATCTGCGGCGGCTTGGCACGTTCCGCGGCACGATCCCGCATCTGAGCGCAGCGCCATGATCCGCCCCGGCCCCCGCAACCTCATCACCGATGTCACCGGCCTCCGCGTCGGAAATGCGCAGGACGGTGTTATCAAGACCGGCACGACCGTTTTGGTGGGCGATGCGCCCTTCACCGCCGCCGTGCACGTCATGGGCGGCGCGCCCGGCACCCGCGAAACCGACCTACTTGCGCCTGACAGGATCGTGCAGCAGGCCGATGCGCTGGTCCTCTCCGGCGGCTCCGCCTTCGGGCTCGATGCCGCCTCCGGCGTGGCGGACGCCCTTCGGGCGCAGGGCCGAGGCTTCGCCGTCGGCGATCAGGTGGTGCCGATCGTGCCGGGCGCGATTCTGTTCGACCTCATCAATGGTGGCGACAAGAATTGGGCGGGGAACCCGTACCGGCGGCTGGGGGCGGAGGCGTTGGAGGCCGCGGAGACAGATTTCGCGCTCGGCAGCGCGGGCGCGGGTACTGGTGCGTTGATTGCGGACCGCAAGGGTGGGCTCGGCTCCGCCTCGGCAACCTACGGGCCGTATACAATCGGCGCGCTGGTGGCGGTAAACGCGCTGGGTCGGGTTTGTGTTGGAGACAGCCCGCATTTCTGGGCCGCGCCGTTCGAGATGGACGGGGAATTCGGCGGGCATGGCCCCGCCCCCACCTTCGATCCTACCGCGATTCCGCCGGTCAAAGGCGGGGAGGCCCGCAACACCACCATCGCCATCGTCGCCACCGATGCCGCGCTGACCCAGGCGCAGGCGACGCGGGTGGCGATCGCGGCCCATGACGGCATGGCGCGCGCGATCTATCCCAGCCACACACCGATGGATGGCGACCTGGTCTTCGCGGCATCGACCGGGGCGGTGCCGTTGCGCGACGACGGCGCCGATCCCCTGATGCTCGGGCACGTGGCCGCACTCTGCCTTGCCCGCGCGATTGCAAGGGGCGTCTATGCAGCGACGGATGCGCCCGGCGATCCTGTGCCGAGCTACCGGTCCAGACACGGCTAGGCAAAGCGCAGCCCAAACGAAGAAGGCCCCGCCGCAATGGCGAGGCCTCTAATGGGTAATTTCAATCGGCAGGCTCAGTGCAGCTTGCGCCCAACCTCTTCGATGGCGTCGTCGATCAGTTTGTTCTGGTCGGCGGCGCTGGTGTTTCCGGCGATGACTTCTGCCGCGGCGGCCACGGCGACGGAGGCCGCGCGATCACGCACGGCGCGGGCGGCCTTGGCTTCCGCATTGGCGATCTGCTCCTCGGCGGCGGCAAGGCGGCGCGCGATGGAGCGTTCGATCTCAACCTTCGCCTCGGCGGCGGCATCCTCGGCGTTGGACTTCGCCTCCGCCACGATCCGTGCGCTTTGGTCCTCCACCTCGCGGGCCTTGCGCTCGTAGGAGGCCAGCAGCGTCTGTGCCTCTTCCCGAAGAGCGCGGGCCTCGTCCAGTTCGGATTTGATGCCCTCGGCCCGCTGGTCCAGCATCCGGCCCAACATGGCGGGGACCCCGAAATAGAACAGGATCGACAGGAAGGTCAGGAAACCGATCAGGACGACCCAGTCGGTGTTGAACAGCGACACCAGGCCATAGCCCGGCTCATACCCGTCTTCGGCGGCGAAGGCGGGCGTGGCGATCAGGGCGGGCAATACCATCAAGTAACGCATGTTCTTACCCCCTGACCCGGTTTGCGACAGCATCGGCAATCGCCTTCGTGTCGACGTCCTGCCCGGGCGACAGGGCCTGGACGATTTCTGCGGCGACGTCTCGGGCCACCTCTTCGGCGGTGGCGACGGCGCTGGCCTCGATCTCGGCGATGCGGTCGGTGGACTCGGCGGTCTTGGCGGCGATGGCCGCATCCGCCTTGTCGATCTCCACCTGGAGCTGCGCCTGAATTTCGTCCCGCGTCTCCTGCGCGATGCGCTGGGATTCGGCGCGCGCATTGGCAAGCGCGGTGTTGTAGCTTTCCTCGGCCTCGGCCGCCTGACGCTTGAGGTCCTCGGCGGCGGCCAGGTCATTGGTGAGCGTGCCCTGCCGCTCGGCGATCACGGCAGAGATGCGCGGCAGCGCGATCTTCGACAGGACGAAGTAGATCGCAAGCAGGGTCAGGATCAGCCAGAAGATCTGGTTGTCGAAGGTCGAGAAATCGAGCTGCGGCATACCGGGCGCCTCGGGCGGCCCGCCTTCCACGCCGTGTTCGACATCTCCGAGTGTGACTTCGTCAGCCATGTGTCTTCTCCAACTGGGCCGGATTTACGTGGCGCGCCACCGCGAAAGGATGGCGCGCCCGACGTAAGGATCGTGGTTCGCCGTGTCTTCAGACAGCGAACATCAGCAGCAGCGCGACGAGGAAGGCGAAGATGCCCAGCGCCTCGGCGAATGCGATGCCGATGAAGAGGGTTGCGGTCTGACCACCAGCCGCGGACGGGTTGCGCAGGGCGCCGGCAAGGAAGTTCCCCGCCACGTGGCCCACACCGATAGCGGCGGCGCCGGAACCGATGGCGGCCAGGCCGGCACCGATGAATTGACCCATTTGTGCGATATCGCCTTCCATGATGTATCTCCTTACGTTGGAAGTTTCGATCGTCCGGGCAGGTCCGCCCGAGCCGAATTAGTGATGCGGGTGAAGCGCGTCCTTGAGGTAGACACACGTCAGGATTGTGAACACGTAGGCCTGGATGGCCGACACGAGGACTTCGAGGCCGTAGATCGCGACCACACCGATGATCGGCGCGATCCCGGCCAGGCCAAGCGCGCCCGCGAACCCTGCGAACACCTTGAGGACCGCGTGGCCCGCCATGACGTTACCGGCCAGACGAATGGAATGGCTGACGGGGCGCACGAAGTAGGAAATCAGCTCGATCACGGCAAGGATCGGGCGCAGCGCCAGCGGCGCGGACGACACCCAGAACAGGCTCAGGAAGCCCGCGCCGTTCTTGACGAAGCCCAGGATCGTCACCGTCAGGAACACCGCGCCGGCAAGGATCGCGGTGACCGCGATATGCGAGGTCGTGGTGAAGCTGCCGGGGATCAGGCCCAGGAAGTTGGCGAACAGGATGTAGAGGAAGAGCGTGAAGATATAGGGGAAGTACGGCAGCGCGTCCTTGCCTGCCACGTCCTCCACCATGTTGCGCACGAAGCCGTAGGCAAGCTCCGCGATGGACTGGCTGCGCGACGGGATCACGGCACGCCCGCGGGTCCCCACGACCATCAGCAAGATCACCGACAGGACCGCCAGCGCCATCCACAGCGTCGCGTTGGTGACAGTGAACATGCCCACCGGACCGTCGCCGAAGACCGGCGAGACGATGAACTGATCCATCGGGTGGATCGACAGCCCGCCCTCGTAATCGTCCATCAGCGCCGCGATGAACGCCAGGACGGCCAGGCCGATCAGAACGAAGAAGATCATCTTGCCCGCGCCACCCTTGGCGTCGGTGTTGGTGCTCTCAGTCGCCATCGTGCGTCTCCGTCCTTGCGCGGTCTTCCGCGGCCTTTTGGATTTCCTGCGCCGAGCGGATCATGGTCCTGACCCCGGCGATGAAACCCAGAATTACAAACACGACCATCAGCCACGGGGTGGTGCCCAACGCCCAGTCGAGCCCGTAGCCTATGCCAAAACCGATGCCCAAACCGGCCACCAGCTCGATCACCATCCGCCAGGCCAGCTGCGCCTGGGAATAATGCTCCTCCATATGGTCGCGTTCGGGATCGGCCTTCGACTTGGCCGCCGCGATCCGCGCTTCAAGCGCGCGCAGGCGATCCTCGTCACTCTCGGCCATGGCCCGAAACACCCCCGATGGAAGTTGCGCGGAAGCTAGGCGCGGGGGGCGGCAGAGTCAACGCGCCGCGAGATACGTCAAGTCATTGAAATTCATACGCAAATGCGGGGCGCGACATTCGCGCATCCGGTCCGTGGCCGCATAGCCATATTCAACCATCTGGTTGACGATCGACGCCAAGCGGGCCTAATCGCCCCATGGCCCCCACGCTCGACACCGTCTTTGCCGCGCTCGCCGACCCCACACGGCGCGCCATCCTGCAAATGCTGCTGGAGGATGACATGGCCGTCACCGACGTGGCGGACCCCTTCGACATGAGCCTGGCCGCGATCTCCAAGCACCTTGGTGTTTTGACGAATGCGGGCCTCATCACCCAGGAAAAACGCGGGCGGGTGAAATGGTGCAAGCTGGACCCCGACGCAATGAAGGGCGCCTCCGTCTGGATGCAGGGCTTCGGGCAGTTCGAGCCGATAAACCTCGATGCGTTCGAGGCGTTTTTGGAACGCGAGTTGGGTGGGGAATAACGTACCCGCGCCGTGCCGTGGTTTCGTGTTAGGGTCGGGCAAAGCGAAAGGACCCGCGCTATGCGTCTGACCCTGCCCCTGCTGCTGCTTTCCGCAACCCCCGCCCTTGCGCAACCGGTTTGCGAGGCCCCGTCCGGCCCGTTGGAGACCTGCCTGGTGGGCGCGTGGGTCGGATCGTCCACCATCCCCCAGGCGCTGGAGCAGGCGATGCGCTCCATGCCCGACAATGTCGCCGCGAATTTCAGCAGCTTCGGCGTGCCGGTTGCGATGATCATCTACGATGACGGGTTTTTCGAGACGTTTCCCATCACCGCCGACGGCTTCGCCACTTTCGTCGACAGCGAAGGCGACGTCACCTCGTTCGAGATGGTGGGCCAGACCGTGACGACCGCGGGCTACATCTCGGCCATCGGCGGAACGCTCGACCTGTGCTACCTGCCCGGCGCGCTTGGCAACCTGAACGGGGAAATGACCGTCACCACGAACGGAGAATCGACGACCGTGCCGCTTTTCGCGGTGCCGGAGAACACGTTCAACCCGGTCATCAGCTATTCATGTTCCGGGGACAGCATGCAGCAAAACGTGGCGCTGCCCGCGCCGCTGGGGACGATCACCTACAACCTCACGCGCGTCCCGCTCGATGCGTTCGGGGACGCGCGCCGCGAGGTGGTGGAGTAGGTCCGCAGACCAATTTCCCGTGCCCCACGACAAAGGGCCGGCTCGATGACCGGCCCATGCCTCATGTTCGTGATGTGCGCAGCCTTGCGCGGTCTACATGATCCCGGCGAGACGCAGGATCACCAGAACGACAACAATCAGGCCGACCAGATAAAGAATATTACGCATCGGATCCTCCTTCAGAGGAAATTGATAATGGCGATGACGACGACGACAAGGCCGATGATGGTGAGGATGGCGCGCATGGATCTGATCCTTTCGTTATTACCACCGGACAATGCGCCCGCCATGCATTCGGTTCCCAAAAACTTTCGAAACGGTGTCAGATCGTTCCCGATTGCCTTAGAACCCCGCGCACATATTTCGCCGCCGACCGGTAGTGGCTCGGACCTGCGGCCTCCGCATATCGGCCGGTCGTCCATCCCGTACCGCCCGGCATCGGCGCACCGTAGAGCACGTCGTCACCCGCCCCCGCGATCCAGGCGCGCAGGCGGGTGTGCTCCATGTTAAGCCAGTTCCGCGCTTCATTCCACGACATATCCGCGTATTGCGCGCGCAGCCCGGTATTGTAAGGCTTCAACTGCGTCCACTTCACCCCGTGATCGGGCATTTGCGCGGCCTCCCCTTCCCGCAGCCATTGAAAGAACAGGCCGATCCAATGGGCGCGGTGGGTGACGATATCCCTCGGGCTCGGATCATCGCCCAGGGGCACCATCGCGATGTCGTCCGACACACGGTCCAGCGTGGCGGTGAGCTTGGCCCATTCCTTGTCGGTCACGGCAAGCAGTTCCGCGCGGCAGGTGGCAGCGGGCATGATCCGGCTCCTTTCCGCGGTACTCTAGCGGTCCTCGGGCCGCGATCCCTTGATCCGCGTCAATTCTTGAGCAGCAAAAGCAGCGCCGTGATCGTCAGCCCCACGCCCACCAGGACCAGCGCGGCGGGAACGGGCTGGCCAAGCGCGATCTCCCACAGGATCACCCAGGACGGAGTCAGGTAGGTATAGGCCATCACCTTGGACGACGGCAGGCGCAGGGACGCGAACTGGATCAGGAAGACCGTGGCGGCGCTGGCGAAGATCGCGACATAGGCGATGGCGATCCAGACCATTGGGCGCAGGCCCGCCCAATCGGTCGCCGCGATGTCGCCGATGCCCCAGATCGCGATGCAGAGGGCGCACGACACCAGCGTGAGGAAGGAGAAGACCAGCACCGGCTCGCCCCGGTTCAGGACCCGCACCATGGGGGTGTAGAGCGCGTGGGCGATGCACCCGACGAAGTAGATCGCCTCCCCCCGACCGACCTCGAACGCCAGAACCGCCTGCCAATCGGCGCGAAAGATCACCCATGCCGCGCCGACACCCCCGATGCTGAGCGCCAGCGCGATGCGCCCGTCCACCAATTGTCGCAACAGCACCCAACCGAACAGCGCGCTCATCAGGGGCGTGAGCGTGAAGACGGCGGCGGCGGAGACGGGAGGTGCGGTCTTCAACCCCTCGAACATCAGCACGAAATAGATCGCGAAGAGCCCGCCAAGGATCAGGTATCGCCACGGCGCAACGAGGGCCGGGCCCACGCGCACGCCCCGCGCCCAGACGAACGCCGCCATGATGAGGGCCGCGATGGCGAACCGCACGGCGTTGAGCGCGGTCGGCGCGATCTCCGCGGCCACCTGCCCGCCCAGGCTGAACGATCCGGCCACGAGGCCCGAAAACGCCAGCATCGCCAGATGGCCCGCCCGGCTGCTGCCGATGGCCTCCCTCACCGTCGGTGCCGCCCCGCGCGCGGGGCTTTCATACGGGCCAGGCTTTCACTTCTTCCTTGAGATGGCGCACGAAGCTTTGCACCTTCGCGGTGCGGTGCAGGTCCATATGGGTCACCAGCCAGATCTTCGCCGTCCAATCTTCGAGCGGCGGCAACATCTCCACCAAGTCATCGGTGCGGTCCCGGTCCCACGAGGCCACGAACCCGATGCCGACGCCCGCAAGCACCGCCTCCTTCACCGCGACCATGGACGACGCGCGGAAATAGATCGACGCGCCCGGCACATTCTCGTTCAGCCAGCGGAAATAGGGGGCTCGCGGTGTTTCGTCCGTGGTGCCCACGAAGCGATGCTGGCTGACATCGTCGCCCTCCAGCATCCCGAACCGCTTCACGTAGGATTTGCTCGCCACCAGTTTCAGGGTCTGGGTGAAGAAGGGCTGCACGATATTGTCGGGCTGATCGGGCAGCTTGCCTGCCCGGATCGCCACATGGGCCTCGCCGTATTCCAGGCGGAACAGCCGCGCGTCCGAGATCAGGCGCACGCGCAGATCCGGGTGGCGCTCCTGAAACTCCGCAATCGTCGGCACCAGAAGCGGCGACAGCGCGCCGAGGGAGGTCACGATCAACTCCCCCGTCACCTCATCCCCGCGGCCCTTGATCCGGCTGGCGAGCTGGGTGAACTGATCGTCCGCGGACCCGGCCACGGAAAACAGGTCCTGGCCGGCTTCGGTGGCGGTGTAGCCCCTTGCATGGCGCTGAAACAGCTTCGCGCCCAACCGCGATTCCAGGGCGTCGATATGGCGGATGACCGTGGCGTGATGTACGCCAAGCGCCTCCGCCGCGCCCGATACGGTGCCGCGCTTGGCGACCTGAAACGCGGTGCGGATTTCGTCCCAATTGTCCATGTCTCTCTGTGCGCTCCCTCACAAACGAATGGATTTGGCCCACCATGCGCGCACAGATGCGCGTTGGCAACGCGCGGAAACGGCCCGCCGCCCGCGCGCCCCTGCTCCGTCGGCGCGTTCTGTTCGATTGCGCACACAAATACCGCATTTTTCGAGAATTGCGCATCTGGGCGCAGGGGACCACGTTCGCACCAATCACGATCCAACCATTCAGGGACCAGACCATGACCCACATCCTGCGCCTCGACGCCTCCGCCCGGACCGAGGGCTCCGTCTCTCGCGACCTGACCGACAAGATCATCGCCCGCCTGTCGCCCGATACCGTGACCGTGCGCGACCTCGCCCATGGTATCCCGCTGATCGACGCGGCGTGGATCGGTGCCAATTTCACCCCCGCCGATGCGCGCAGCCCGGACCAGGGCGAAACGCTCGCGTTGTCCGACACGCTCGTGGCCGAGGTTCAGGCCGCCGACACGATCGTGATCGGCCTTCCGATCTACAATTTCGGTGTACCCGCCGCGCTCAAGGCCTGGGTGGATCAGGTCGCGCGCGCGGGCGTCACCTTCCGCTATTCCGAGACCGGACCGAAGGGCCTGTTGGACGGCAAGCGCGCCATCGTCGCCGTTGCCTCCGGCGGGACAGAGGCCGGGTCGGAGATCGACTTCGCCACCGGCTATATCCGCCACATCCTCGGCTTCATCGGCATCCATGACGTCACCTTCGTCACCGCCGACCGCCTGATGGTGGATGCGGAAGCGTCCCTGAAATCCGCGCAGTCGCAAGTCGACGCGCTCGCAGCCTGAGGAGTTTTCCGATGTCGAATGTCCATAAATACGGACTTCTTGCCGTAAAGGCCCTCCTGACGCTGGCCTTCGTCGCCGCTGGCGCGGCAAAGCTGATCGGGGCGGAGATGATGGTCGCCACGTTCGAGGCGATCGGCTGGGGCCAGTGGTTCCGCTACGTGACCGGCGTGATCGAGGTGGGCGCGGCCATCCTGCTTTGGGTGCCGGGTCGTCAGGCTATCGGGGCCTTCCTTCTGACCGCCACGATGATCGCCGCCGTGGGGTTCCACCTGCTCGTCCTCGGCCCGTCTGCCGTGCCCGCCGCGGTACTCGGCCTCTTGTCCGCGCTGGTTCTCTACGCCCATCGCGGCCAGCTGCGCGGGGCCGTGCCCGCCTGATCCCCCTCGCGTCCCCGGTCCCTCGGCGCATCCATCTCCGGCGACGGATAAGCGCCGATGGGGGCCGGGCCGCAACGAGGATTTTGATCGACCGGATGCCCGTGCTACCTTTGCATCCATGCTCAGACATCTCCTCATCGCCCTTGCTTTGGTCGCGCCATCCGCGGCTCCGGCGCAGACCTGTACGCTCGCGTTCACGATCGAGGTGACGCAGGGCGTGGGCTTCATCCGGCCCGGTACGCAAATACCCGGCTCCGCCGAATTCGTGACCTCCGGGCAAACCTTCCGGCAGGAGGGCGGGACGGTGGCCCATTACGCGACCGGCAGCATGACCCTCGGCGACGACATTTCGGGCCGCATCTGGACACTCATCACCACCTCGCGCGGATCGGCCGCCGATCTGACCGGCGTTTACGCCTATGACGTCGAAGGATTGACCTTCGCCGGTCAGGTTTTCGACGGCCCGATGGCGCTGACGCTTTTTGGGGAGCCGGGAACGCGGCCCACGACGGCGCCGCCGATCACCCAAGCCGAATGGGACGACATGAGCCTCAGGCGGTCCTTCACCCTGCATGCCGATGCCGACATGCTGGCGGGCGATGTGGTGGACCTTACGGCGGATTGCACCTGATCCCGCCCCGCGCGCCCCGCGATGATTGACTCCCGCCCCCAATCGGCCTAATCCGCCCGCAATAGCCGGAAAGCCAAGCTTCCCGGTCCCGCGCGCGTTCGTAGGATCGCCCCCCGTCAGCGAGTTTCGCCCACGGGGGCAAAGCCCGTTTGGGCATTGCCCTTGTCCGGACGCGACGCCGCCGGGCAACGCGCAAGGGACACAGGGATTGGACCGACGGCACGCAATGCCTATCTGGGGCGTGGTACGGAAATGAAGCGACGTGAAGTCACCGATTGCCAAGAAACTGCTGTTCGCGGGCCTGCTGCTGGTGGGCGCGTTCGTCGTGGCGGTGGCCGTGTTCGCGGCATTGGCAAGCTGGGGCGGGTGCAGCGGCGGGCGCATGCCCATGATGACCGACCCGTTCAACTACCCGCCCGCGACCTGCGAGCATCTGCCCGACCTGATCGGCGTTGTGGCCAGCGAATTGACCTATGCGACCTTCAGCGTCGTGATCTTCAGCCCGATCTGGGTGAGCGGATGGCTCATCGTGGTGGCGCTGCTCGAGATCGCGGAACGCAATCGCCTGAAGCGGCAAAAGGACTAAGTCATGTTTGAGAATCTCTCCGAACGCCTGTCCGGCGTCTTCGACCGCCTCACCAAGCAAGGCGCGCTCAGCGAAGATGACGTGCGCACCGCGATGCGCGAGGTCCGCGTGGCGCTGCTGGAGGCCGATGTCTCCCTGCCCGTGGCGCGCTCCTTCATCAAGGCGGTGGAGAAGAAGGCGACCGGTGCCGCCGTCACGAAATCCATCACCCCCGGCCAGCAGGTCATCAAGATCGTCCATGATGAGCTGATCGCGACCCTGCGCGGCGACGTGGATCCCGGTGTCCTGAAAATCGACAACCCGCCCGCCCCGATCCTCATGGTCGGCCTGCAGGGCTCGGGCAAAACGACGACCACGGCGAAACTTGCCAAGCGGTTGAAGGACCGTGAGGGCAAGAAGGTGCTGATGGCCTCGCTCGACACCAACCGCCCCGCGGCGATGGAGCAACTGGCGATCCTCGGCACCCAGATCGGCGTCGATACCCTGCCCATCGTGGCCGGCGAAGACCCGGTCGCCATCGCCAAACGCGCCAAGACCCAGGCAGGGCTCGGCGGCTACGACGTCTACATGCTCGACACCGCCGGTCGCCTGCATATCGACCAGGAACTGATCGCCCAGGCCGCCGCCGTGCGCGATGTCGCCAACCCGCGTGAGACGCTTCTTGTGGTCGACGGCCTGACCGGTCAGGACGCCGTCAACGTGGCCGAGGAATTCGACGACAAGATCGGCGTCTCGGGCGTGGTCCTCACCCGGATGGACGGCGATGGCCGTGGCGGTGCGGCGCTGTCGATGCGCCAGATCACCGGCAAACCGATCCGTTTCGTCGGCCTCGGCGAGAAGATGGACGCCATTGAGACGTTCGAGCCGGAGCGCATCGCGGGCCGCATCCTCGGCATGGGCGACATCGTCAGCCTGGTCGAAAAGGCGCAGGAAACGCTGGAGGCCGAACAGGCCGAGCGCATGATGAAGCGCTTCCAGAAGGGCATGTTCAACATGAACGACCTCAAGGGCCAGCTGGAGCAGATGCAGAAGATGGGCGGCATGCAGGGCATGATGGGCATGATGCCCGGCATGGCCAAGATGTCGAAACAGATCGAGGAGGCGGGCTTCGACGACACGGTCATCACCCGCCAGATCGCCCTGATCCAGTCGATGACCAAGAAGGAACGCGCCAATCCCGGCCTGCTCCAGGCGTCCCGCAAGAAGCGCATCGCCAAGGGCGCGGGCCAGGACGTGGCCGACCTCAACAAGCTTCTGAAGATGCAGCGCCAGATGGCGGATGCGATGAAGAAGATGGGCAAGATGGGCAAGAAGGGCCTGATGCGCGGCGGCCTCGGTGCGCTGATGGGCAAGGGCGGCGGGATGCCGCCGGGCATGGATGCCGCGGGCATGGGCGGCATGGACGCCAAGGCGCTGGAACGCGCGGCCAAGCAGATGGGGGCGGGCGGCGGTGGCGGTCTGCCCGGCCTCGGCGGCGGTGCAGCACTTCCACCCGGCCTCGGCGGTTTGGGCGACGGCAAGAAGAAGTGATGGCGCAACGCTGCACCCAGCCCCCTTCGGGGCCCGCGGCGGAGGCTGCGGCGATGCATCGGGCGTCCGTCCCGGTGCTGGAAACCGCGCGCCTGCGCCTGCGCGCGCCTGACCTCCACGACCTTCCCGCCTGGACCCGCATCTTCGCCGGTTGGCCGGGCGAGCCGATGGACGCGGAAGATGCGTGGACCCAGTTCAGCACCTACGTCGCGTGCTGGATGCTCCACGGTCACGGCCCCTTCGCGGTGGAGCTGCGCGACGGCACGCTGGTCGGTTTCACCATCGTCGGCCTTGAATGGGGTGATGACGAGCCGGAGCTTGGCTGGATGCTCCTGCCCGAATACCGGGGCCACGGCTACGGGACGGAAGCGGCCCGGGCCGTGCGCGATTTCGGCCTCTCCGTGCTGCCCACCTGCGTCAGCTACATCGACCCGAAGAACATTGCATCATCTGCCGTGGCGCGCCGCCTGAACGCTGTCCGCGATGACAGGGCAGAGGCGCAGATCGCCGAACGCGAAGGCATGACGATCGAGGTCTGGCGACATGGAGCGGCGGCATGACATTGCACATCCGCGCGCAACTCACAGATTTGTCCACAGTTTCCGGGGCCATTGACTGCACTTCTGCAACGACGACGGGTGGCCAGCGATGATCCCCCGCCTTGTGGATATCCCCCAGCTTGAGACGGAGCGCCTGATCCTCCGCGCCCCCGAGGCCCGCGATCTGGACGCACTCGCGCCGTTCGTCATGTCCGACCGCGCCAGCTTCGTCGGCGGTGGCAGCGACGCCGACCGGGGCGATGCCTGGCGCGTCCTCGCTACCCTCTCCGGCCACTGGCACCTGCGCGGTTACGGCGTCTACGTGATCGTCCCGAAAGGCTCCGACACGGCCATCGGCTCCATGGGTCCGTGGAACCCCGAAGGCTGGCCCGAACCGGAACTCAGCTGGACGATCTGGGACGCCGCCGCCGAAGGTCAGGGCTTCGCGTTCGAGGCGATGATCGAGATCCGCCGCTACGTCTACGACGTCCTCGGCTGGGACACCGCCGTCAGCTATATCGACCCCGCCAACACCCGCTCCATCGCGCTGGCCGAACGGATGGGCTGCGTGATCGACGAAGGCGCAAACGGCCCCGGTGCGGAAAGCCTTGTCTATCGCCACCCCGTTCTCGCGGAGGTGCTGGCATGACCGAACTGCGCACCGACCGTCTGATCCTGCGCCAGGTCTCCCCGGACGATTGGCCGATCTACGAACGTTGGCACGGCGAGGATCGCGATGAAGCCTGGGATGAATTCACCGGCGATATCGGCCATTGGGCCGTCCTGGGCTATGGCTGGTTCATCGTGCGCAAGAGCGACACCCCGGTCGGCAACGTGGCGCTTCACCATCCCCCCGCCCATGGGGAGCCGGAACTTGCCTGGAACACCTACGACGGACATCGCGGTGCGGGCTACGCGCCCGAGGCCGCGCGCGCGGTGCTCGATTGGGCGCCGACCGTGATCGGCGACGCCCGCATCGTGAGCTACATCGACCGGAACAACGCGGCCTCCAAGCGGGTCGCCGAAAAACTCGGCGCGCGGTTCGACGGCGAAATGGCCACCCACGATCCGAAGTGCGAGATTTGGGTCCACGGAGGTGCGGCATGATCCCCGTCCTCAAGACCTCCCACCTCACCCTGCGCGGCCCCGAGGCCAGCGATTTCCCCGCCTTCCGGGATTACTTCGCCTCCGACCGCTCGATCCATACCGGCGGGCCGAAGGACGAACGGCAGGCCTGGATTCTGTTCGCGGCGGAACTTGGCCATTGGCACCTGCACGGTTTCGGCATGTGGACGGTGGAGGCTGACGGCACGCCCGTCGGCCTTGTCGGCTGCTGGTTTCCCCAAGGCTGGCCGGAGCGGGAAATCGGCTGGCTGATCTGGGAGGATTACGAAGGTCGCGGCTTCGCGTTCGAGGCCGCGTGCGCCGCCCGCGCACACTGCTACGGCCCCTTCGGATGGGATACCGCCGTCAGCTACATCCACCGCGACAATGCGCGGTCCATCGCGTTGGCGGAACGGCTGGGATGCACGCGCGATGACACGGCCCGCCACCCCAATGCGGAGGCGCTCGTCTACCGCCACCCCGCCCCGGCGGAGGTCGCGGCATGACGTTTGACGGAATTTCGCGCGTATATACCGGAAATATACCCCGGATATACCGGTTCCATATCGCGGTTTTCGCCGCTTCGGAGGCCCCATGACCCAAGACGCCGTAACCCGCGCGGCCGCGATTTTGGCCGAACATCGCGACAGCATCGACCGGCTCGATGCCATCCTCATTTACACCCTGGGTGAGCGGTTCAAGCACACCCAGGCCGTCGGCCGCCTCAAGGCCGAACACGACCTTCCGCCCAGCGATCCCGCGCGCGAAGCCGCGCAGATCGCACGGCTCGAAGACTTGTCGAACCGGGCCGACCTCGACCCGGATTTTGCCAAGAAACTCATGCGCTTCGTCATCGACGAGGTGATCCGACACCACGAACAACATCAATCGTAGACCCGGCTTCAGACCGGAAAACGCAAGCCATTCCAAGGAGAAACCAAAATGGCCATCAAACTTCGTCTCGCCCGCGGCGGCTCCAAGAAACGCCCCTTCTACCGGATCGTTGCCGCCGACAGCCGCATGCCCCGCGACGGTCGCTTCATCGAGAAGCTCGGCACCTACAACCCGCTCCTGCCCAAGGACAGCGAAGAGCGCGTGAAAATGGACATGGACCGCGTCCAGCACTGGCTCGATAACGGCGCGCAACCGACCGACCGCGTCAGCCGTTTCCTCGAAGCCGCCGGCGTGATCGAGAAGAAAGAGCGCGCCAACATGAAGAAGGCAGAGCCCGGCAAGAAAGCCGTGGAACGGGCCGAGGAGAAAGCCGCCAAGGCCGCCGCTGCCGCCGAAGCCGCCGCGGCACCCGCCGAGGAACCCGTGGCCGAAGATGCACCGGCGGAAGACGCACCCGCAGAGGACGCGGCCGCCACTGACGCACCCGCCGAAGAAGAAAAGGCGGACTAAGTCCCCGCCTATCCCTGCATCGGGGCGCCCGCCAGGCCGGTGGGCGCCCGCACCCCGCGCGCGAGGTCCCCGAACATGGCAAAATCCGACCAGGTCTGCGTCGGCGCGATCATGGGCGCCTTCGGCGTCCGGGGGGAGGTGCGCGTGAAAAGCTTCTGCGCGGAACCATCGGATATCGGCGCCTACGGGCCGCTTTCCACCGAAGATGGCACGCGCCAATTCACGCTCACCCTGACCCGCCCGGTGAAAACCGGCTACGCCGCCAAACTCTCCGGCATCCGTGACAAGGACGCCGCCGACGCCCTGCGGGGCACCCGCCTCTACGCTCCGCGCAGCGCGCTTCCCTCCCTGCCCGATGACGAATTCTACCATGCCGACCTGATCGGCCTCGCCGTGCTCGACACGGGCGGAGAGGCCATCGGCAAGGTCGCCGCGATCCTCAACCACGGGGCCGGTGACATCCTCGAAGTGCGCGGCAAAGGCCTTGGCAACGGCCTTCTGATCCCCTTCACCGCCGCTGTCGTGCCCACGGTGGATCTCACCGCAGGCCGCATCATCGTCGACCCGCCCGATGGTCTTTTGTCCGACGAACCCGCCCCCAGGTCCGCTGACAAGGGCTGATCTCCGCCCCTCTTTGCTTCAAAAATACCTCGGGGGGGCCGCAGGCGGGGGGCTGGCCCCCCCGGGGCGCTCTTGCGCCCCCTGAGTGCAGGCCGCGCCAGCGGACCAGCGAGGCAGGATCGTGCAGCTTCGCTGCTCCTTCAGGTCACGCGCGGATCCGCCAGCCGGTCTTGAAGATCCAGCCGATCGTCAGGATGCAGGCCAGCGTGAAGCCGAGGATCGCCACGATGGACCAGACCAGCGCCACGTCCGCCGTTCCGAAAAAGCTCCACCGGAATCCGCTCACCAGGTAGACGACCGGGTTGAACAGGCTGATCGTCTGCCACGTCTCGGGCAGCATCGTGATGGAATAGAACGACCCGCCCAGGAACACCAAGGGCGTGACCGCGAGAAGCGGGATCAGCTGCAATTGCTCGAAATTCTGCGCCCAGATGCCGATGATGAAGCCGAACAGGCTGAACGACAGGCATGTCAGCACAAGGAAGGTCAGCATCCAGACCGGGTGCAGGATCTGCAAATCCACGAAGAAGAACGCGGTGACGAGGATGATGAGCCCGATCATGAAGCTCTTCGTCGCCGCCGCAAGAACGTAGCCCGCCGTGATTTCCAGGAACGAGGCCGGCGCAGAGAGCAATTCATAGATCGTGCCGATGAATTTCGGGAAATAGATGCCGAAGCTCGCGTTCGAAATCGACTGGGTCAGCACCGTCAGCATGATGAGCCCCGGCACGATGAAGGCGCCATAGCTGACGCCCTCCACCTGCTCGATGCGCGACCCGATGGCCGTGCCGAAGACCACGAAGTAGAGCGAGGTCGACAGGACCGGAGAGATGATGGACTGCGCGATGGTGCGGAAGGTGCGCGCCATCTCGAAGATATAGATCGCGCGGACGGCTTGCAGGTTCATGCCGCATCCTCCCCCTGGTCCTGGACCAGACCCACGAAAATCTCCTCCAGGGAGCTTTGCTTGGTTTCCACATCGGCCACGGCCAGCCCCGCCGCCTGCAACGCGCTCAGCAGGCGCACGATGCCTGTGCGCTCGGCCCGCGTGTCATACCGGTAGGTGAGCCGCATTCCGTCGTCGGACAGGTCCAGGTCGCGGTCGGCCAGGTCCGGCGGGATCGCGTCTATCTTCTCCGTCAGGTCGATCCGAAGCTCCTTCTGACCCATGCGCGCCATCAGGTTGGCCTTCTCTTCCACCAACAGGATCTTGCCCTTGTTGATGACGCCCACGCGGTCGGCCATCGCCTCGGCCTCCTCGATGTAATGGGTGGTCAGGATGATGGTGACGCCGCTGTCCGACAGCGTGCGCACGATCTCCCACATGTCACGGCGCAATTCCACGTCCACGCCCGCCGTGGGCTCATCGAGGAACAGGACACGCGGCTCGTGGCTCAGCGCCTTGGCGATCAACACCCGGCGCTTCATCCCGCCGGACAACTCCCGGATCGCGTTGTCCTTCTTGTCCCACAGCGACAATTGGCGGAGGATCTTTTCCAGATAGGCGTCATCGCGGGGCTTGCCGAACAACCCGCGCGAGAAGCGGACCGTGTTGATGACCTTTTCGAAGGGTTCCAGGTTGATCTCCTGCGGCACCAACCCGATCAGGGCGCGTGCGCCGCGATACTGTGTCTGGGTGTCGAAGCCGCCGACACTCACGGAGCCGGAGGTCGGCTGCACGATCCCGCAAATGGCCGAGATCAGCGTCGTCTTGCCCGCGCCGTTCGGACCCAGCAGCGCGAGGATTTCCCCCTCCATGATCTCCAGCGAGACGGCGTCGAGCGCGGTGAACCCACCGTCATAGGTCTTGGTCAGGCGGTCGACCTTCAAAATGGGTGTCATTGGCGCGCCTCCTTCAGCCAGACCGGACCCTAAGGTTGCGCGGCGCGGCGCACAAGGTGCGCCGCCGCGCCAATTCTGCGCGCAAAAGCACGGAATGCGGGTATTCCGCCATGTCCCGACCTTGCGCCCTGACGTAGCAGTAAGTCATTCTATAACCACTTCTTTTTCCCAACTCGGAGACTCCCTTTCATGAAGCCCCTTCGCCTTGCCGCTGCCCTTGTCCTGCTTGCCTCCACCGCCTCCGCGCAGGTCTTGTTCGAGGATAATTTCGATGCGAATCCCACCGGCCTCAACCTCACCCCCGCGGGCTGGACGGTCACGGGCGGCAGCGTCGATACGGTTGGCCAGGGCACCTTCCCCGATATCTGCGCGCCGACCGGCCAGACCTGCATCGACCTTGACGGCAGCACGCTTGACGCGGGTCGCCTGCAATCCATGGCCACCTTCGCCCTGCAACCGGGTGTGCGCTATAACCTGACCTTCGACTACACCTGGAACAGCTTCGCCCAGGACAACGGCAACACGATGATCTTCGGCGTCGGCGGCTTCCGAGAGGTCATGGCCATCTCCGAAACCCGCCCCGCGGAGCCCCAGCATTACCGCACCTGGACCCTGTCCTTCGACGGCGATGGCACCAATGGCGCGATCTTCTTCGACCATCAGGGCGGCGATGACGGGGGCATCGTCATCGACAATGTCCGCTTTTCCGTCGCGCCCTGATCGGGCCGCACCACATTGATCCCATGCCGCCGCTCGCATAAAGCGGCGGTATGGCCGATGAACCCGCCTCCCGTCCCCCGCAAGCCGCCAGATCCCATGGCCGGCTGTCGCAATCGGCAAGTCTGAAGCCGCGCGCGCTGATGACGGACCGCCCGCGCCTTGCAACGGCATGGTGCGCCAAGGTCATCACTCTGTTTCCCGAAACGTTCCCCGGCGTCCTTGGAGCGTCGCTGACCGGCAAGGCGTTGCACGACGGCCTTTGGGCGTTGGAGCCGGTGGACCTGCGAAGCTTCGGCATCGGCAAACACAGGCAGGTGGACGATACGCCCGCGGGCGGCGGTGCGGGGCTGGTGATGAAGCCCGACGTGATGGGCCGCGCGCTGGACATGGCCAGTGCCGGAACGCCCGACGATCCGTCCCTCTGGCCGCGCGTCTACCTCTCCCCCCGGGGCAAGCCCTTCGATCAACGCGATGCCGAACGCTTTGCCCGCGCGAAGGGCATGACGCTTGTCTGCGGGCGGTTCGAAGGCCTCGACCAGCGGGTGATCGACCATTACCCGCTGGAGGAGGTGTCGATCGGCGACTACGTCCTGACCGGCGGTGAACTGGCCGCGCAGGTCCTTCTGGATGCAACCGTCCGATTGATCCCCGGCGTGCTTGGAAACGCCGCCTCCACGCAGGAGGAAAGCTTTTCCGAAGGATTGCTGGAGCATCCCCAATACACCAAACCCGCCCAGTGGCGCGGCCACGACATCCCGCCGGTCCTTTTGTCGGGCGACCACGGCGCGGTGGCGCGATGGCGCCGTGACCAGGCCGAGGCGCTGACCAAAGCGCGCCGCCCCGACCTGTGGGCCAAATCGCGGGAAGACTGACCTCATTCCGCATCTCGCGCGGCCATGAATTCCGCCTTCGCCCGGTAGCCCGCCAGGGCCGGACCCGACAATGCGTTCAGCGTCAGCATGGTTGTCTTGACCAAGAGCGCCGTTGCGAGCGCGTCGAAGACCCACGCCAGTGGTGCGGCCAGACCGCCCCAGGCCACGGAAAAACCCGCGAATGCCTCAAACGTCCAGATACCGGTGATCCCGTGCAGGACAAGCGCGATCCAGAAACCCGCGCAATAGGGGCAATGCCACTGGCCATAGAGCGTCTGCAACGGCCGCGGCAGCGCCTCGATCATGCGCATGAACCACGTCCCCCAATGGGGCAGATGCTCCCAGATCAGGGCGTGGACAGATGCGGCTAGGATCAGCATCTCGATATTCATGATCTTGTTCCTTTTGTTCGTTTGTCTTCCTAATTACTTTTCGCAAAACGAGGATCACGGCGCGGTGAGCGCCGCCACCTCCGCTGCGATCTGGTCGGGCAGGGTCCGTGCGATCGCGTCGTAAATCTCCTCCCCCCGCCTCAGCAGATCGGCACCTGCATCGGTCAGGATGATATGCTGCGCGCGGGCATCCATCTGACATTGGATGCGCGTAATCAACGCGCGACCTTCCAGCTTGGAGACCATGGCACTGGCCGACGCCTTGGAGACGCCAAGGCGATCCACGATATTGTGCAGGTGCTGCCCGTGGGTATCCCCGTCCCAGAACTGCGTCTGCGCCTCGGCGTGGATTGCCGCGAGGTATTCGAACTCGCTGTGGCTCAACCCGATTGCCGCGCCCTCCTTCGCCCACGCCCGGTGGGAGAGGCGGTGAATGACTTGCAGGATCTCGGCGGCTTCTGGCATTCGGCACCTATTAGTTCGTCTTCCTAACTAATAGGCGTACATGCGCAGGTCAAGAGCCATCCCACCCCTTGATCCCAAGGCCGCGCGCCCGTATACGCGCTGCATCCGGGGTCGGAATCGGCCAACCGGATCGTTTCGTTTTGCCGGGTCGAACTTTCGGGGCCCAATACGGCGTGCGGAACACGCAAAAGCAAATGCATGCGCGTATCTCTGGCGGGCGCCCCCGAAAGCGGGAGCAAGGCGGACCCGGTCGAAGACCAGAGCTCTGGGGCGGATCGTGACCTCCGCGGGCAAACCGTGGGCAACAAAGGAGCGTATCAGATGGACCTGATCGCACAGATCGAGGCGGAACAAGTCGCCGCCCTCGGGAAAGACATTCCCGATTTCAAGGCCGGGGATACCGTGCGCGTGGGCTTCCGCGTGACGGAAGGCACCCGCACCCGTGTTCAGAATTACGAAGGCGTCTGCATCGCGCGCAAGAACGGCGACGGCATTGCCGGATCGTTCACCGTGCGCAAGATCTCCTTCGGCGAGGGCGTGGAACGTGTGTTCCCCCTCTACTCCACCAACATCGACAGCATCACCGTCGTGCGCCGTGGCCGCGTGCGCAGGGCGAAGCTCTATTACCTCCGCTCGCGCCGCGGGAAATCCGCGCGGATCGCCGAGGATACCAATTACAAGCCGCGCAAAGATGCGCAGGCCGAAGCGTAAGGAGACCGTGAGATGAAAAAGGATCTGCATCCCGATTATCACGTGATCGACGTGAAGATGACCAACGGCGACATCGTCCAGATGCGCTCGGCCTGGGGCAGCGAAGGCGACACCCTGTCGCTCGACATCGACCCCACGGTCCACCCGGCCTGGACCGGCGGCGGGGCCCGTCTGCTCGATACCGGCGGTCGCGTGTCGAAGTTCAAGAAGAAGTACGAAGGCCTGGGCTTCTAAGCCACACGCCCGTTCGACCAATGATTGCGCCGCCCCGTCACACGGGCGGCGTTTTTCGTGGCGGACCATGCAGGGCCGCGAAACGGAAAACGCCCCCCACCAAACGGCAGGGGGCGCATCCCCGGCGCAATACACAAACACGCCGGGCCGTGCGCACGAAGACCCGCGCGCGCGGCAGGGCAAATCAGACCCATGGGCCGCACATCACTCGGAAAACGTTACCAAAAAGTTTACGAAAATGCCGCGATCGGGGCGACGGGCGAAAAGATCGGGCGACGTGTGGCCGCAGCGCGACGCGCCTCCTCCCTCTGGCCTGCGCGCATGAGGCACAACAGCCATGTCAGCTCCAGCACATCGCGTTGCGCGCGCGACCCGCCCACGCGCACATGCGCCGACATCACGGGCGTGAGATCCTCCAACGCTCCGGCCCAATCCTGCCGCGCCACCGCCTTCCACGCCCGCGCGATGGGCGCGACCAGATCGGCGGCGTAGCCCTTGCCCGCGTCCACGAACCGGGCCAGCTGCGTACCGTCACCGGCCATGGCGTGGGCGAGTGCCGCGTGGATATCCGCAAAGCTCTGCCCCGGATCGGGGAAAGTCTGCGCCGCAAAGGAACTTAGCCTCTGCCAATCCTCGGGTGGCACGTCCGCCCCCGCCATCTCCGCCCGCCACAGCAACGCGGCCCCGTCGGTCAGCGTATTGATCGGCAGCGCATGGGACGCACCGGGGGCAATCGCACCGCGGTACGTGGCCCACATCGCGTCCCAATCCCCCGCCTCCACCGCCCAGAGCGCCTGGTGCCAGCTGAGGTGGCCATGCAGAACCGTTTCCGGCTCATACTCCCGCATCCATGTATCGAGATAGGCCCGCCCCTCCTCCGTGCGCCCCTCCTCATAAAGCGCGTGCGCCTTGAAATGAGAGCCATTGGCGTTGCGCGGGTGAAGCGCAAGCGACGCCTCCATCAGCTCCAGCGATGCCGCCGTCTGCTCCACCTCGCACAGGGACAGGGCATGCATCGACATCATCCACCAATCGCCCTCGTAATGGGGCATGAGCGCGGAGGTATAGGCCAGAAGCGCCGCCTCCCGGCCCGGCTCGCCTGAGAACCCGATCAGCCCGAAGATGTTGGTGCAGATCTGCGCCGCAAGCGCGTCGCGGGGATAGGTCCGGACATGGGCCAGCACGGCCGCGCGCGCCTCCACCGGTTTGCCCGACAGAAGCAGCGCGAAAATCCCGATATGCGCGCGTTCGCGCACGCTCACCCCGTCCGCCAGCGCCTGCGCCCGGCCAAGCGCGGCCTTGGCCCCGGCCATGTCGCCGGCATACATCGCGGCGCGCGCGGCACCGATATGGGCCAGCGCGAAGTTCGGATCGGCGGCAATCGCCTCCGCAAAGGCTATGTCCGCGCCGTGGGTCGCGCCAAGCACGTGATCCACCCCGCGGCTATAGGCGCGCGCCGCCGCGCCCTCATCGGTGGTCAACTCATTGCCGTATCTGTCGTGCTGCATCTCGCCCTGCCCCGAATCCCTTGCGGCAAAAGGGTCGCACGCATTCCGCGATTCGGTCCACCGGTCCGGGCTTTGCGCTTAACAAGGTGCCGTGCAGGGCGTATCGTGCCGGGCAATCAAGGGGCGGTCCGCGCAAGAAGACCGCCCGTGGGTAGGGCAAGGGCCCCGATGCGGGTCGCGGCAGTAAAGCAAGGCGGGACAGGCCGATGGCGCATATCATTGTTCTGGGGAACGAGAAGGGCGGATCGGGAAAATCCACGACCGCCATGCATGTGGCCACGGCGCTTGCGCGATTGGGTCACGTGGTGGGCGGCCTGGACCTCGACCTGCGACAGCGCAGCTTCCAGCGTTACCTCGAAAACCGCGCCCGCACGGTGGAGCGCAAGGGGATGGACGCCGCCCTGCCGCGCATCCTCGAATTGCCCGACATCGCCGCCGACGACGTGCCGGAGGGCGAGAATATCTATGACCTGCGCCTGTCGGCCGCCGTCGCGGACCACGAACGGGTCTGCGATTTCATCGTGATCGACTGCCCCGGCAGCCATACACGGTTGAGCCAGGTGGCCCATTCCCTGGCCGACACGCTGATCACGCCGCTCAATGACAGTTTCGTGGATTTCGACCTCTTGGCGAAGATCGACCCCGAAACCTACGAGCTGAAAGGCCCCAGCGTCTATTCGGAGATGGTCTGGCACGCCCGGCAATTGCGCGCCCGGGCCGGGCTGAAACCCACCGATTGGGTCGTGGTGCGCAACCGGCTTCCGGCGCAGCAGATGCACAACAAGAAGAAGATGGGCCGCGCGTTGGAGGAATTGTCCAAGCGCATCGGCTTCCGCGTGGCACCCGGTTTCTCGGAACGGGTGATCTTTCGCGAATTGTTCCCCTCGGGCATGACGCTCCTGGATCTGCGGGAGTTGGGGGTGGAGCGGCTCAACATCTCCAACGTTGCGGCGCGCCAGGAATTGCGCGACCTCGTGCGGGCGCTGAACCTGCCCGGCGTGAGCGTGGATTTCTGAACCCGCTCGCGCATCGGGCCCGTCCCATCTTCCATGTGCCCGAAATATCCCGGGGGAGTCCGCAGGACGGGGGCAGCGCCCCCCACCTGAGCGCCCCAAGGGGCGTGAGGCAAGAAAAATGCAGGCCCCGCCTGCACCTTTCGGTCAGCGGCGGGACACCTCAATCATAGCGCAGTTCCGTCGCCTTGCCCCGGAAGATGTAATAGGCAAGGACCGAATAGCCCGCGATGGTCGGCACCACGAAACATGCCCCGATCAGGATGATCAGAAGGCTTTCCGGCGCGGCCGCGGCCTCGTAGATCGTCAGTTGCTCCGGCACGACATACGGATAGAAGCTGTAGGCGAGGCCCAGATAGGCCAGCGCGAAGATCGCGGTGCTGACCGCGAACGGCAGCCAGGATCGCGCATCGTCCTTGTAGGGCATCTGGCGGATCATCCACCACAGCCACACGACCAGCAGGCCGGAGATGATCGGGATCGGCGCAAGGTAAAACGCGGTGGGAAAATCAAGCCAGCGGTCGAAGATCCGCGTGGAGACCAGCGGCGTGGCCAGCGACACCGCGCCGATGCCGATGATGATGCCCCATAGGCTCTCTTTCGCCCATTGGACGGCCTTGAGTTGCAGCCCGCCCTCGGCCTTGTGGATCAGCCATGTCGCGCCGATGAAGCTGTAGCCCACCGCGAGGGCCACCGCCGTCAGCGTCGCGAAGGCATAGGTGGCCAGCGTCTGCTCCAGCCCCATGATGTAGAGCCCCAGCATGAAGCCCTGGCTCAGCGCCGTCATGGTGGAGCCCACGAAGAACAGGTTGTTCCACAGGCGCTTGTGTTTCACGTGGGCCTTGGCGCGGAATTCGAACGCGACGCCGCGCAGAATCAGGCCGATCAGCATCACAAAGACCGGCAGGTAGAGCGTTGTCAGGATCAGCCCGTGGGCCGTCGGAAACGCCACCAGCAACAGGCCCACCGCCAGCACCAGCCACGTCTCGTTGGCGTCCCAGAACGGGCCGATGGAGCCGATCATCCGGTCCTTCTCCGCCTCGCTTGCGAAGGGGAAGAGGATGCCGACCCCCAAATCGAACCCGTCGAGGATGACGTAGACGAGGATCGAGAACCCCATCAGCGAGGCGAAGGCCCAGGGCAGCCATTCGGCGGGGTTGGCGAAGTCGGGAAACATCTGCGCTTACTCCGCCGGTTGCAGGGCTTCGACCTGCGCCTTGCCCGAATGGCTCATGTCATTGGCCCGCTCATCGTTGCCGCGCGCCGCCTTGCGGGCGAGGTAGACGATGACGCTGATATAGGCGAAGAGCAGGACGCCGTAGGCCACGAGGTAGCCGATGAGCGTGCCCATCACCATCGGCGCGGGCACGTCGGCCACGGCCATGTCGGTGGTCATGATACCCTGGACAAGCCACGGTTGGCGCCCGATCTCGGTCGTGTACCAGCCCGCGAGCGTCGCGACCCAGCCGCTGAACGCCATCGGCACAAGGACCCAGAAGACCGGCTTCGGGATGCCCTCGACGGCCAACCAGTGACCGGCGGACGCATCCACATGCATCCGGCGCCGCTTCCACATCAAGAACACCGTGGTCCAGGACACAAGCAGCATCGCCAGACCGGTGCCGACCATCGTGCGGAAGGACCAGAAGACGGGCGCGACGGGCGGGTGCATCACCGTGCCATCCTCAGCCACGAAATCGTTCAGGCCCTGCAACTCCCCGTCCCACGAATGGGTCAGGATCAGCGAGGCGAGGCCGGGAATACCCACCTCGAAGTGGTTCTCGCGCGCCTCCTCGTCGGGGATGGCGAAAAGGATGAGCGGCACGTTCGTGCCCGTCTCCCACAGGCCCTCCATCGCCGCGACCTTGGCAGGCTGGTATTCCTTGGTGTTCAACCCGTGCAGATCGCCCAGGTAGATCTGGACGGGGATCAAGAGCGCGCCGATCGACACGCCGACCTTAAGCGCCGTGCGCACATCGCGCGACCGGTCGCCCAAGAGCCAGCGGAAGGCCGACACACCGGCGATCAGGAACGCCACCGTCAGGCCCGACGCCATCCACATATGGGCGAAGCGGTAGGGCATGGAGGGGTTGAAGATGATCGCCCACCAATCAGTGGCATGGGCTACGCCATCGATGATCTCATACCCCTGGGGCGTGTGCATCCAGGAATTCAGCACGATGATCCAGAAGGCCGACACGGTCGTCCCGAACGCCACCAGGAACGTCGCAAGGATGTGCAGCCACGACGGCACCCGCGAAAAGCCGAACAGCATGATGCCGATGAACACGGCCTCAAGGAAGAACGCGGTCATCACCTCGTAGGCCAGAAGCGGGCCCGCGATATTGCCCACGGTTTCCATGAAACCCGGCCAGTTGGTGCCGAACTGGAAGGACATTGTGATGCCACTGACCACGCCCATGGCAAAGGACAGCGCGAAGATCTTCACCCAGAAGCGGTAGATCTCCATCCATTTGATGTCCTTGGTCTGGGCAAACCGGATGCGGAAGAACAAAAGCACCCATCCCAGCGCGATCGTGATCGTCGGGAACAGAATGTGGAACGAGATATTGGCCGCGAATTGAATGCGGCTCAGGATCAGTGTGTGGAGGGCTTCCATCTACTTAACCTCTTTCCGGCGGCCCAATGTGAGGGCCCCGCTTGTCTTGTCGATCAGGCCGGCGATCCGGCTGCCAAGTGTCAGCATCTTGACCAGACGCTCCGTCTCCAGCTTCTCCATGTCGTCGTAGAACCCGGTCATCAGTTCGATCATCTCGCGCAATTCGGCGATGCGGGCCTCCGCATAATCGTCACCCTTGGGGCCGGCCATCTCCAACTCGCGCAGTTTCGTTAAGGTCGGGTCAATCTCGCGCTTCTTGCGCTCCGCGATCAGAATGCGGGTGATTTCCCACAGATCCTCGGGCGTCGTGAAGTAATCCCGCCTGTCACCGGGGACATGGCGCAAGCGGACGAGATTCCAAGCCTGAAGTTCCTTCAATCCCATCGACGTGTTGGACCGGCTGACGCCCAATCCATCGGTGATCTGTTCCGCGTTCAGAGGGGCGGAGGACAGGAACAGCAGGGCATAGATCTGCCCCACCGTGCGGTTGATCCCCCACCGGCTGCCCATTTCCCCGAAATGCAGGACAAACTCCTGCTGGAGAGGTGTCAGGTTCATCTTGAAAATCCCGTTCGCGTTCTTGGATTTCAGTAATTTCTGAAATTGATATAAAGCTTGTCCTTGCAAAGGCAACGCGCAGGGGTGCGACATGGTGGCGAGGGAGTGTTTAGGCGCGCTTAAGATCGTTTAAGGGGCGGCTAAAGGACGTTTTATGCGGCCCCAAGGCACAAAGGATGCATCAGATCACACCCGATAAGGACCGCATCCCATGGCCGTTTTCACCACGAACACCACCGTCACCGTATCCACCCTGACGACCCTGGCGAAGACGCTGCTGAGCCACCTGGCAGCCCTGCGCCCCACGCCCAAGTCGCCCGAAGATCACCTTGCCGCCCAACAGCGCCGGACCGAGGCCCGCGCCCGTGTCGACACCCTGCTACGCTAATCTCCCACGCCGGTCTCGGGAAACCCGAGATCGCGCATCGCCCGGACCGTAAGATCCACGTACCCCTGGCTCGCCACCGCCCGGTGGGTCAGGAAGCTTTCAACGGAAAACTCCGGCGCGCGTTCGCGGTATTGCCGCGCAAGCTCCGCCGCCTCCTCCATCCGGCCCACCGCGTGATAGGCCGTCATCAGGCCCTGCACGGTCGACATGAAGGTCGGATATTCCGAAAGCGCCTGTTCGAAGTGCACAATCGCCTCTTCCGGCTGGCCCCGTTGCAGGGCGACATTGCCGAACCCACAGGTCATGACGCCCAGATTGGGGTGCAACGGGCTCAGCCGCTTGGCCCGTGTCAAACAGGCGACCGCTTCGTCATTTTCATCTCGATAGACATGCAGCCAGCCCTTCAGCATCGCCGTGGTGGCCGAGTTCGGGTTGATCCGCTCGGCCCGTTCCAGCGCGATCAGGCTGTCGCGATAGCGGCGGTGCACATATCCGAGGTAATTGCCCGCATAGGCCAGCGCGACCGGGTCATCCTCGGACGAATTCACCACCTCCTCCGCATAGTCCAGCGCCATGGCGCCTTTCTCAAAACTCCAGAAGCGTGTCGCGACACCCGTCACGCAGGCAAAGCAGATCAAGGCTTTGGCGTGGTTATAAGCGGGGTCCAACTCCAGCGCTTTGCGCAACAGCTTTACCCCCTCTTCCAACCCTTCCGCTGAATCGAGCCGCGCGACCATCGGGGTGGCCTTCAGGCACAGGTCATAGGCGCTCAGGCTTTCTGTCGGCTTTGCCCGTGCCCGCGCGGCCTCGGCCCAGATCAGCTTGGGCTCCAACGCGCCCGCCACACTTTCGGCCACCTGGTCCTGCAGATCGAAGATATCGCCCATCTCGCCATCGAACCGGTCCTGCCAGATCATCCGCCCGGTCTCGGCCTCCACCAGTTGCGTGAAGATGCGGATGCGCTCACCCGCCGCCTGGATGGAGCCTTCCAGGATATACCGCACCCCCAATTCGCGGCCCACCTCGGCCAGATCAACGGCGCGGCCCTTGTAGGTGAACGTCGACGTGGAAGACGTCACGAAGAACGATCCCACCCGCCCCAACGCGCCGATGATTTCGGTCACGATACCGTCGACCAGATACTCCCGATCCACGCTGCCGGTCAGGTTGGAAAACGGCAGAACAGCAAGGGACGGAATGTCGGGAACGGCGGGTCCTTCCACCTCGACCGGGGCGGCGCCTATGGTCAGGCGATATCCCACACCCGGCACCGTCTTGATCGCCGTGCGCCCCAGTGCCTTGCACAGGGCGGTGATCTGAACGGCTAGATTGCCGTCTTCGACGATCAGGCCCTGCCAGACGTGGTCCAGCAGCTCGGCCTTGGAGACCACGCGGTCGGCGTGGGCGTGCAGGTAGCTGAGGACGTCAAAGGCCCGCGCGCCCAGGCTCAGCCCTGCGCCCTGCCACCGTGCAACCCGTTGATCGTTCTGAATTTCGAGCATCCTGCGTCCCGTTGCAGCGCGCCTGAAACAAGGCCCGATCCGGGCAGCTAGGCACGGCAGGGCGTGAGCTGTCAAACCGATCCGCGTCTTGATTTAGCCAAGCCGGCGTCAGGCCGGTGCCAATTGCGCGGCGACCCTGGCCACGATCGCAACGAGGTCGTCGAAGTCCCGTGCGATGGCAACGGCGCCTTCGCGCACAAGTTCCACCGGAGGATTGTAACCCCACGATACACCGACCGCGCGGATCCCCGCAGCCTCCGCCATCCGCATGTCATAGCGCGAGTCGCCGATCAGGATCGTGTTCTCCGCGCTTCGTCCGGTCTCGGCCAGGGCGCGCGCGATCATGGTCGGGTTGGGTTTTGACGGGTTGTCGTCAGCGCATTGCACGGTGTGGAAATATTGGTGCCAGTTCATCGTGGACAGCATATGCTGCGTGCTCCGCCGGGCCTTACCGGTCGTGAGCCCCAAGACGAAGCCCATTGCGCGCAGCCGACCCAGCGCCGCGTCCGCCCCGGGAAAGACCGGCGAAGGATCATCTTGTTCGATGAGGTCGAAATAGCGCAACCGATAGCCCGACAGGATTTTCTCACGTCGATCCGGGTGAAGGCGACTGGCCAGCACGTCCACCATTTCGGGAAGTGACAGACCGATAAGCGACTGGACGAATGCTGCCTCCGGCGGGTCTTCGCCTGCGGCCTCGAACGCTGTGACCATTGTGTCCGCGATCACCCCGCCCGCATCAAGCAAGGTCCCGTCAACGTCGAACAACAAAAGCGGGCCGCGCAGAGGCACCTCCTGCGGCAACGGGGTATCTTCCAGCCGTCTCGTCCAGTGTCGTCCAGCCATGAAGGTATGCTCTCAAGATGAGCATCAGCGTAACAGGTGATGGACGCCTCTGCCATCGCGATCGCCACCGGACGCGCGGTATGGGTATCCGACCCCCCTCAGTCCGCGACCCATTCGAAGGCGTCGCCCTGGGTCCGGATCCGCCCCAAGGACGGCAGCTGGAAGTGCGTCCCCAGCACCCGCGCGCCGCTATCGGCCACGCTCTCCAGCAAATGCCTGCGCGAGGTCACGGCAAGCTCCGGGTCGCTGTCATAGACGAAATGCCATTCGGGAAAGGCGCATTGCGGGGTCGTGTGGATCGCATCGCCGGTAATCACGGCCTCCTGACCTTGGGACCGGATGCGTACCGACACGTGGCCCGGTGTATGGCCGGGGGTGGAGATCAGGGTGACATGATCGCCGAGCGCGTGATCCGGCCCCACTTCCTCCGCCTGCCCGGCCTCGATCACCGGAAGGATGCTTTCGTCATACATCGGGTGCGGATTGTCCTCGAACATCGCCAGGTCGGCCTTCGGCAGAAGGTAGCGCGCATTGGGAAAGGTCGGGACCCAGCGACCGTCCAGAAGGCGCGTGTTCCACCCCACATGATCGACATGAAGGTGGGTGCAGAAGACGTAATCGACCTCATCCGGCGTGGCACCCGCCGCGGTGAGCGCGGCCAGAAACCGGTCGCTGTCGCGCATGTTCCAGGTCTCGAAGCTCGGGAACGTCTTGTGGTTGCCAACACAGGCATCGACGAGGATCACGTGATCGGGGGTGCGCAGAAGGAAACCCTGAACAGGCAGGATGACCCGTGTGCTGCCCTTCTCGATCTGGCCCGGCGCGATCTCTTCCATCAGGCCGGCCACGTCGGGGCCTGCATTGGGGTATAACGTCTCCGCCTCCCGGAACGGGCCGTTCAATTCCAGGATACGCCAGACTTCAATGTCGCCGATCTTGCACAGCATTTCGCATCTCCCCCTCGGGCCCGCACGCCACGGGACCAGCCTTTCCCATACCGCCCCCCGTGACAAGCCGCGTCCGCGCGCGCAGGATGGCGGGATGAGCGCATTGTTCGACGGTGACGACCGCCTGTTCCTCGCCGCCATCGATGCGGCAAAGGTCTATGGCGAATATGGCATGGGGGCGTCCACGCTTTGGGTCGACGCCTATACCGACGCTGCGATCATCGGGGTGGATACCTCGGCCGATTGGGTGGCACAGACCAGCGCCGCCGTCACCCGCCCCGGCCACATCCTGCGCCATATCGACGTGGGGCCGGTGGCCAAATGGGGCAAACCGCGCAGCTACCGCAAGCGGCGCAATTTCATTCACTACGTCGAAGGCCCCTGGAACGCGCCGGTCAAGCCCGATGTCGTTCTGGTGGACGGGCGGTTTCGGGTGGCGAGCTTCCTGACCACGCTGATCCATGCCGATCCCGGCTGTGTCGTCGTGTTCGACGATTACGTGGGGCGGCGGACCTATCATATCGTGGAGGAGGTCTTGCGCGCCTCCGAACGCTCCGACCGGCAGGCGGCTTTCGTGGTGCCGGAAGATGTGGACCTAAAGGCGGTCACGGAGCTGCGTGACCAATTCATGATGGTGACGGAATAGCCGCGGGCCTGAAAAAGGCCCCGCCGTCGCCAGCGGGGCCTCCTCTATCTCACACGCAAACGCTTACTTGTCGTCGTCGGTTTTCAGCGCCGCGCCAAGGATGTCGCCAAGCGATGCGCCGCTGTCGGAGGAGCCGAACTGTTCCACGGCTTCCTTCTCTTCGGCGATCTCGCGGGCTTTGATCGACAGGCCAAGGCGACGGGACTTCGCGTCGATATTCGTCACGCGGACATCCACCTTGTCGCCGACGCCGAAGCGTTCGGGGCGCTGTTCGGCGCGATCCCGGCTCAGGTCGGAGCGGCGGATGAAGGACTTCATGCCCTCGTAATCCACTTCGATCCCGCCATCCTCGATTGCGGTGACTTCCACCGTGATCACGGAGCCGCGCTTGACGCCTTCGATGGTCTCCCCGAACGGATCGCCGTCAACCGCCTTGATGGACAGGCTGATACGCTCCTTCTCGGTGTCGACCTCGGTGACGACGGCCTTCACGATGTCACCCTTGCGGAATTCACCGATGACGTCTTCGCCCCGGCCTTCCCACGTCAGATCGCTGAGGTGGACCATGCCGTCGATTTCACCGTCGAGACCCACGAACAGGCCGAACTCGGTGATGTTCTTGACTTCGCCCTCGACCTGCGTGCCCTCGGGGTGGGTTTCCGCGAAGACTTCCCACGGATTGCGCATGGTCTGCTTGAGGCCGAGGGAGACGCGGCGTTTGACCGGGTCGATCTCCAGCACCATCACTTCGACTTCCTGGGAGGTCGAAACGATCTTGCCCGGATGCACGTTCTTCTTGGTCCAAGACATCTCGGAGACGTGGACAAGGCCTTCGACACCAGGCTCCAGCTCAACGAACGCACCGTAATCGGTGATGTTCGTCACGCGGCCCGTGTGGACGGAATCGAGCGGGTACTTGCCCTGAACGGCATCCCACGGATCGTCCTGCAGCTGCTTCATGCCAAGGCTGATGCGGTGCGTTTCCTTGTTGACCTTGATGACCTGCACCTTGACGGTCTCGCCAATGGTCAGGATCTCCTTGGGGTCGTTGACGCGGCGCCAGGCCATGTCGGTGACGTGCAGCAGGCCGTCCACACCGCCCAGATCGACGAATGCGCCGTACTCGGTGATGTTCTTGACCACGCCGTCCACAACGTCGCCTTCGTTCAGCTTACCGATCACCTCGGCGCGCTGTTCGGCGCGGGACTCTTCCAGGATCGCGCGGCGCGACACAACGATGTTGCCACGGCGACGGTCCATCTTCAGGATCTGGAACGGCTGCTTGAGGCCCATCAACGGGCCCGCATCGCGCACGGGGCGCACGTCAACCTGGGAGCCGGGCAGGAACGCAACAGCGCCGCCCAGATCCACGGTGAAGCCACCCTTCACGCGGCCAAAGATCGCGCCTTCGACACGCTCTTCCGCGGCATAGGCCTTTTCCAGACGATCCCAGGCGGCTTCGCGGCGGGCCATCTCGTGCGACAGCACGGCCTCACCACGGGCGTTCTCGACGTTGCGAAGATACACTTCGACCTCGTCCCCGACGGAGATGTCGGGCGCTTCACCGGGATTCGCGAATTCTTTCAGCTCGACCCGGCCTTCCATCTTGTAGCCGACGTCGATGATGGCCTGTCCCGCTTCAATCGCGATGACCTTGCCTTTGACAACCGAGCCCTCGTCGGGCGTGTCAATCTCGAAGCTTTCGTTCAGGAGGGCTTCGAATTCCTCCATGGTTGCATTTGCCATGTGGCTTTGGGTTCCTATTCGGTTTTGATCTGGCCGCGCGGTTGTCTCCGCCGGTCTTGGTTTCATTAGCCCTACCGCTTCGCTGCGTGAGGGCGTTGCTTGGTCATTCCGTGGCGGGGCCGGGAAAATAAAGAGGGCCGGAGAACGTCCGACCCTGCTCATCTCATGCCCCCGACTTATCCGCCGAGTTGACGAGCGCGCGTATAGCTCTGCCAACCAAAATGCGCAAGCCCCGCAGGCCGAAGGCCAGCGAGGCTCGATTGCATCCGGCGCGACTTGTTCTCAGAAACGGAAGCCGAGGCGAAGCCGAAACGCGTCTTCGGTGACTTCGTAGGAATTGTAGAAGGAGCTGGCGTTTGATCCGTTCAGGCTCGAATGCGTCCAATCCGCACCGACGAACATTCGGTCATTGATCGCATAGTCAGCACCAAGCCCGTAGGTCATGCCGGTGATGTTGTCACGCACGTCCACGAAGCGTGAAAAGAATTCGCGCGACGCATAGCCGACAGAGGCAGACACCAGCACGTTATCGAACGCGTACCCGACCCGTGCGCGCAGCTCGGTCTGGCTGCCCAATTCGAAAAGGAACGGGCCCGCACCTTGCTCCCCGTCATAGATATTATGCGAAATCTCGGCACCGTAAACGAAGGCGTCGTTTTGGAACAGATAGCCCGCAAAAACCCCCGGCGCGGCTTCCGCATCAAACGGGTTTTCAGGATCACTGGGGTTGGTATTGAAATCCCAGTGCACATCAATGGCAGCGAGGCTTACGCCACCATAAGCGCCGGACCAATCATAGGCCTGTTGCGCAGTCGCTGCCGTGGAAAAAGCAAGTGTCGCGGCAAGCGCGGTGATGATGGGCCTAAGCATGCTGTCCCCTGACAGTGGTCATGTTGTTTCGCAAATGTTTAGCACCTCCCGCCCCAATGGAATAAACGTTTCACAGGCGCCGCTTTCATTTTTTGAAGCTTGTGACATATCTGGCCAGCATTTCATGGTTAGACGCAGACTTCGGAAAACATCCAACCAGACCAAATTGTACCGCGAGACGAACCGCGATCGCCCGGGCCTCGGCGCATCTTACGGGCAGGAGGTGATGGCCCGGACGCCCTTCCGTCTCGCGCAACTCCTCCGGGCAGTTCCCGTGAAAGAGCGTCTTGCCCCGCCCCCCAAGGCAGCGCGTTCCGACCCGCTCACCTCACCAGCCGGACACGCATCGGGCAACCCGAAAACGGTCTCAGAACCTTAAGATTCAGTTAAAATCGCAGAGGATGTTGTTTCATTCCAGATACTTAACCCACTTTATCAAGCGTGATAAGCTACGCCCTCACAGCTCCTCCCCGAGGTTCCGCAACTCCTCGATCAGGCTGCGTGTATCGCCGCCGCCGAACATGATCGCGCCCGACGTGTAGGTGTCGCCGTAGGTCTGGGCGAGCGTCACGGTCTGGGCGAGGCCGGAGATCACCTGGTCCTGGGTCAGCTCGGCTAGCGGATGGATGAACGTGGACCAGAGCCGGTCATTGGCCACGGCATAGCGCGCATCAAGCGCAGTGTCGAAATTGGCTTGGAGGATGCGCAACATCTCCGCTTCCGTCAGCCCCGCCGCGGAGGAGATCGGCACCAGAATGCGCATCCGGTTGGCCCGGGGATCGCCGATGATGGTGACGGGAACGTTGGCGACGGTGAGGGAAATTCCGCCCGGCTCCACCACGGCGGCCTCGTCGATAAGGGTCATGATCGCGCCGAGCCGGGCCATGGTCATCGGCGGCTCCACCTCGATCTGCGGCACCTCGGGCTGCGCGTCCGGCGTCTCTTCGGTCTGGGCAAGGGCAGGACCGATGGCGGCGGTAAGGGCGAGGGTCAGGGCGATGAGGATGCGCGGCATGGGACGAACTCCGGGATCAATGGGAGTCCAGCCTAGACCGGCAAGGCACGGCAACCTAGGGGGGAATGCCTCACCCCCGGTCACGCTCCCGCGACGGCTCGCTCATGTTTCGCGCCGCGCGGCGACCAGGTCCACGGCGGCCGCAATTGCCGCGGCGATGCTGAGGTCGCTGGTGTCGAGCGTCACGGCATCCTCGGCGGCGACCATTGGTGCCGCGGCGCGCTCCGTATCACGGGCGTCGCGGGCACGCACATCGGCGAGGACGTCGTCGTAAGCGATGTCGATCCCCTTGGCCGCCATCTCCTCCATCCGGCGTTGGGCGCGAACCTCAGGGCTGGCGGTGACGAACAATTTCACCTCGGCGCGCGGGCAGATCACGGTGCCGATGTCCCGCCCGTCCAGCACCGCGCCCCCGATGCGGTGGGCGAAGGCGCGCTGGAATTCCAGCAAGGCCTCCCGCACTTCGGGGATCACCGCGACCTTGGAGGCGGCCTGCGCCACATCGGGGATACGAAGGGCATCGGGATTGGCCAAATCATCCGGCGTCAGGCCACGCGCGGCATCGATCGCCCGTTCACCCCGCAACAGCCGCGCGCCAACCGCCCGGTAGAGCAGGCCCGTGTCGAGATGGGCGAAGCCGAACCGGTCCGCCACTGCGCGACCGATCGTGCCCTTGCCCGCCGCAGCCGGGCCATCAATGGCGACCGTGAATCTCATGGGCGTCTGGTTCTCACGAATATGGCCCCGAGCGCAATCACGCTGCCAATCAAAAGCACGTATTTGGCAACGGTCAGGCGGCTGGCGACCTGGATGGTGGCGGGCGTGACGGGTCCTGTCTCCCTCAACATTCCCGCAACCGCCGCATTCTCCACCAGATCCGCCGCAACGTATCCCAATGCGAGAGCCGCGAGGATGCGCCATGGACTTGGGGACAAGCGCCAGAGCGGCCAGGCCAGCAACGCGCCGAGCGCAAGGGGGAACACCGTATCGAGGAGGCGCGCGGGGCCAAGATACGTCTCCCGCGCCTCAGGCGTCAGCGCGTCAAGGAACGCCCGCGCCTCCGCCACCGAATAGCCGAACACACGGCCATCGAACGGCATCAACCCACCTGCCCCGGGCATCACATCGGAAAAAACGATCCACGCCAGCCCGGCGTATAGCAATGCCGTGAGAACCGCGAGGCCCCGCCACAACGCCCATTCCGTCATCCCGAAACCTGCGTGGTGAGGCTCGGATCATCCCGCGCCGCCTTCGGCAGATCATCCGCGATGTCGTAATACGCGCCCTTGTCGGCGCAGAAGATATGCCCCGCCAGCCGCACGCCCGGATCACCATCGAATGTCCCGGCAAAGATCGACAGATGTGTCCCGGATCCATCCCAGAACAGGTTCGACCCGCACGTTGCGCAAAACCCGCGCCGCGCCTTGGCGGAGGAGGCGAACCAGGTCACCGCGCCCGTGATCCGCACGGCATCGCGCGGGGCGGAGGTTGCGGCGACGTGATGGCCGGAGGTCTTGCGGCATTGCGCGCAGTGGCACGCGATCACGGGGCGCAGCGGGCCCGCGACGGCGTAGGTGATTGCGCCGCACAGGCAGGACCCATGGGGATATGACATGGCAAGGCCTCCTTCACGGGAAACCTAGGCGGGCAGGAATGCCGTGGCCATCACGAGTGCGACGGATCAGGGTCCGCGTCCGCCGCGCGTGGCCCAGGCCCCTCCATCTCCTCGCGCACCTCGCGGCGCAGCGCGCGGGAGGGCGGGCAGACTTCCTGCATGAACGACCACAGATGACCGGCCAGTTGATCCTGCTCCATCCCGTACAGAATGAACTGCCCTTCCCGCTTGCGCCAGATCAGGCCGGCCGATTCGAGAATGGACAAATGCTTGCTGACCGCTGGTTTCGACATCTCGAACCGGTCGGCGATGGCACCGGCATGCAGGGGCCTATCCCGCAGATATGCAAGGATTTTCCGGCGCGTGGTCGAAGACAGGGCTTCAAAGACTTTGTCAGGGCTTGACATAATTCACCAATTAACTCACAGGTTAAATAGAGATTTCACTTATTAGTTAAATGATGAAGCGAGGAGATACAAGGGATGGCTGAGGACATGACGCTACGCGCCACCGATCGTGTGACGCCGATGCAAGGCAGTTCCGCGGTTGAGGGGCGGGTCGTCTGGTCCTCCGCAAAATCGCTCTGGTTCAGCGCCATGGCGCTGGCGGGCATCATCGGCGTCGTGGCTTTCCCGTCGTGGGAGGCCGCCAGCGTTACCTTCGCCCTGATGCTCCTGACCCTCTGCCTCGGCCATTCCGTCGGGATGCACCGCCTACTGATCCATCGCAGTTTCGAGACACCCCGCTGGCTGGAATACGCGCTGGTCTACCTTGGAACCCTTGTCGGCATGGCGGGACCCATCGGCATGTTCCGCATCCACGAGATCCGCGACTGGCAGCAACAGCAGCGTGATTGCCATTCCTTCGCAAAGCACGATGTCGGGTTCTGGCGGGATGCGGTTTGGCAGATGCATTGCGAGATGAACCTCGACCATCCGCCGGTCCTTCATATCGAGGGCCGCATCACGGGCGATCCTTTCTACCGCTGGTTGGAGGCGACGTGGCGGTGGCAGCAATTGCCGCTGGCGGCGCTCCTTTTCGCCATGGGCGGTATCGGCTTCGTCCTGTGGGGCGTGAGTCTGCGCATCGCGGTGTCGCTGGCGGGCCATTGGGTCACGGTCCATTTCGCCCACACGACCGGAGAGCGCCCGTTCGTGCAGGACGACATCGCGATTGACGGGCGCAACCTGCCGTTCTGGGGCGTGTTCACCTTTGGCGAAGCCTTCCACAACAACCACCACGCGTTTCCGCGTTCCGCCCGGATGGGACATCACGCGGGCCAGATCGACCCCGGCTGGTGGGTGATCCGCGCCCTGTCGGCCCTCGGGCTCGCGTGGAACATCCGCTTACCGCACGGGCTGCAAAACCCCGCATTCAAAGGAGCCATCCAATGAACCTGATCGACACTGACCGCGTCTTCGCCACGCCACGCACGTCCGCCACCGAAGGCCGCATCGTCTGGGCCCCGGGCAAATCGCTTTGGACGCTTACCCATATGGCCGGCGGCCTTGCCGCGATCGTCGTATTCCCCAGTTGGGGGGGCGTGGCGGCGTTTCTTGTCCTGTCGGCCCTCACGCTTTGCGCCGGGCATTCCGTGGGGATGCATCGCCTTTTGATCCACCGCAGCTTCAACGCGCCGAAGGGGGTGGAACGCGTTCTGGTCTGGCTCGGAACGCTGGTCGGCATGGCGGGGCCGATCGGCATGATCCGCGCCCATGACATGCGCGATTGGCACCAGCGGCAGACGGTATGCCCGCCCCATCCGTCCCATGGCGCGGGCTGGCTGAGGGATGCGTGGTGGCAAATGCATTGCGAATTCCGCCTGACCCACCCGCCCCGTTTCGTGGTGGAGGCGGAGATCGCTGACGATCCCGTCTACGCGTGGATGGAACGGCATTGGATGGCGCAACAACTGATCCCCGCGGCGATCCTGTTCGCCATCGGCGGCATCGGATTGGTTCTGTGGGGCGTGTCGCTCCGCATCGCGGTGTCGCTGATCGGCCATTGGGCCGTGGGCCATGCCGCCCACAAGGGCGGACATCAGGGGTGGGAGGTCAGGGGATTGCCGGTGCAGGGCTACAACCTGCGCGGCCTGGGGTTCCTGACCTTCGGCGAGAGCTTCCATGGCAACCACCATGCTTTTCCGCATTCCGCGCAACTTGGCGTCGAACATGGCCAGGTCGATCCGGGCTTCTGGTTCATCAAGGCACTGGAAGCCGTGGGGTTGGCTTGGGATGTGAAGCGGCCGGACTCCGAACCGGCTCGCGAAGGGCTGGCCCGGGTCCGCCAATCTTTGCATGCGGAAAGCGAGAACCTGGCCCATGCCTAATCATGACATCTGGCGTGGTTGCCTCTGGGCCTACGGCGCCTGCATTCTGGCTTTCGCCGCTCTCATTTCGGTCGGCACAGGCCCAGAACGCCAAATTCTGGAGGCCATGGTGGTCAACACGTTGTTCTTCGCGACATTTGGCGTCGTCGCGTTCCTGCCAGCGGCGGGGTTGGCCTTTGCCACCAATGCCGCGCTAAGGGGTCACATCGAAAGAGCCTATTGGTGGCACAGCACTGTGATCATCACGGGCTGGTCTGTCGTGGTGCTCGGGCTTTTCTTTCAATCCCCGGTTGGCTTGGTCTGGGCCGTCGGGATCGGCATCGTGGCCAGCCCGGCCTTCTGGTTGGGTGCCGTCGGGCGGCGTTGGTCGGTCCCGCTCGCCCCGCTTGAAGACCCCTGCCTTCCCTAAGCTCGGTTGGACCGCTCGAGCCGTGCGCCGAGGTCACGCATCAGCCCTTCGAAAATCGGAAACGACGTCGCGATGGGCCCCGCATCATCCACGGTGATCGGCTCGCGGCTCGCGAACCCGGCGCATAGAAATGACATCGCGATGCGATGGTCGAGATGGGTCGCGACCTTGGCCCCGCCCTTCACGCCGCCGGGGCCGCGCCCATGGACGATCCACCAATCGGGGCCATCCTCGACCTTCACCCCGGCCGCGCGCAGGCCATCGGCCATTGCGGCGATCCGGTCGCTTTCCTTGACCCGCAATTCCTTGACGCCACGCATCACCGTCGGCCCCTCGGCATTCGCCGCGACCACCGACAGGATTGGGTATTCGTCGATCATGCTCGCCGCGCGGTCGGGCGGCACTTCGATCCCCTTCATGTCGGGCGAGAAGCGCGCACGCAGGTCCGCGACCGGTTCGCCGCCTTCCTCCCTGGGGTTCTCATAGGTCAGATCCGCGCCCATTTCGCGCAGCGTCTCGAACAGGCCCGCGCGGGTGGGGTTGAGGCCAATATTGGGGACCACCACGTCCGAGCCTTCGCAGATCAGCGCCGCACAGACCGGGAAGGCGGCGGAGCTTGGGTCGCGCGGCACGGCGATGGTCTGGGGCTTCAGTTCAGGCTGGCCGGTCAGGGTGATGACGCGGCCCTCCTCCGTCACCTCGGTCGTGATCTGCGCGCCGAAGCCCGCCAGCATCCGTTCGGAATGATCTCGCGTCGCCTCCGCCTCGATCACCACGGTCTGACCGGGTGCATTCAGGCCCGCGAGGAGCACGGCGGATTTCACCTGCGCCGAGGGGACGGGCGTGGTGTAGCGCACCGGAAGCGGATGGGCCGCCCCCACGAGCGTCATCGGCAATTGCCCCTGCGCGCGCCCGTAGGATTGCGTGCCGAACAGGGACAGCGGGTCCGTCACCCGCGCCATGGGCCGGGACCGGAGCGACGCATCGCCGGTGAATGTCACGGAGATCGGCGTCGTGGCCATGGCCCCCATCAACAGGCGCACGCCGGTGCCGGAATTGCCGCAGTCGATGACATCCTCGGGCTCCGCGAACCCACCCACGCCGACGCCGTGGATCGACCACGTCCCGTCACCTTCCCGCGTCACCTCCGCCCCGAAGGCCCGCATGGCGGCGGCCGTGTCCAGCACGTCCTGGCCTTCCAAGAGGCCGGTCACCCGCGTCTCGCCCACGGCCATCGCGCCAAGGATCAGGGAGCGGTGGGAGATCGACTTGTCGCCCGGCACCTCTGCCACACCGTTAAGGGCACCGCCGCGGCGCGCGGTCATGGGCTGGGGATCACCGTGGGAGGACATGGGGCATGCGGCCTTTTGCGATGGGTCTTGGGCCGTGGTGATAGACGCGGGACCGGTGGGGGTCCATGGGTGATTTTTGGGGGGTGAATTGATGTTGCAACAGCAAGGTTGCACGCGTGCAACCCTACCTTAAGTATTCGTATTCAATATATTTTCAGATTTCCTTTAACCGAATCTTAACCTTTTAGCCACTCATCCGGCTCGCCGAAAGGTCAAGTAATGCGGCACGCGGCCTTCGCGCAGGGCCTTTTGTTCGTAGCGGGTCGAGAACCAATCCATCCACGGCTCGCGCCAATCAGACGGACCTTCGGCAAGCCACTCAAAACCGGGCCCCGGCACTTCTTCAAGTGTCTGGCGCACGTAGTCGGGGATGTCGGTGGCCACACGAAACTCGGCGCCGGGTTTCAGGACGCGCGCCAAGGGATCGAGGTGTTCGGGCGTGACGAAGCGCCTGCGGTGGTGGCGTTTCTTGGGCCACGGATCGGGGTAGAGCAGGAAAGCCCTGGAGATGCTTGCGTCGGGCAGCACATCGAACATGTCGCGCGCATCACCGGGATAGACGCGCAGATTCTCGACGCCCGCCTTACGGATCTTGCCCAGAAGCATGGCAACGCCGTTGATATAGGGCTCGCATCCGAGGATGCCGACATCGGGGTTGCTCGCCGCTTGATGGACCAGATGCTCCCCCCCGCCGAAGCCGACCTCAAGCCAGACATCGCGTCCGCCGAAGAGCGCGTCGAGGTCGAGAGGCGTGCGATCTGGGTTCGCATCCCAATCGACATCCCCCGGCGACAGGGCGTCCAGATCCTCCGCCAGATACCGTTCTTGGCTGTCTTTCAGGTGCTGGCCCTTGCGGCGGCCGTAGAAATTGCGATGGGGGCGTTCCATGGCGGCGCGCTTAGCGTGATCCTCGGACCGGCTCAAGGGCCGGACAGCGAAAAGGCCGCACCCTTTCGAGTACGGCCTTCCGGACATTGTTCAGGATGCGGCCCGGGGTCAGAGTGCGCCCTTGATCGCATCGACCAGATCCGTGCGCTCCCACGAGAAGCCGCCATCGGCCTCGGGCGCGCGTCCGAAATGGCCGTAAGCCGCGGTCCGTTGGTAGATCGGCTTATTCATGCCCAGATGGGTGCGGATGCCGCGCGGCGTCAGGTCCATGACCCGACCCAAGGCGCGCTCGATCTCTGCCTCGTGAACCTCACCCGTCTGGTGCGTGTCACAATAGATCGACAGGGGCGAGGCAACGCCGATCGCGTAGCTCAACTGGATCGTGCAGCGATGGGCGAGGCCTGCGGCCACGACGTTCTTGGCCAGGTAGCGCGCCGCATAGGCGGCTGAGCGGTCGACCTTGGTAGGATCCTTGCCGGAAAACGCGCCGCCGCCATGGGGCGCCGCGCCACCATAGGTATCCACTATGATCTTGCGCCCGGTCAGGCCCGCATCGCCATCCGGCCCGCCGATCACGAATTTGCCCGTGGGGTTCACGTGCCAGACCGTGTCGTCGGAAATCCAGCCGTCGGGCAGTTCTTCGCGGATATAGGGCTCCACGATGGCGCGCACGTCGTCGGAGGTGAGGCTCTCGTCAAGATGCTGTGTGGACAAGACGATGGAGGTCACGCCGACCGGCATGCCGTTTTCGTAGCGCACCGACAATTGCGATTTCGCGTCCGGTCCCAGCGCAGGCTCCGCCCCGGATTTACGTTCATCGGCCAGCCGCTTGAGGATGTTGTGGGCATAGCAGATCGGGGCGGGCATCAGTTCGGGCGTTTCGTTGACCGCGAAGCCGAACATGATCCCCTGGTCGCCCGCGCCCTCATCCTTGTTTTCGGCGGCATCGACGCCCTGGGCGATATGGGCGGATTGCTCGTGCAGCAGGTTGGTGATTTCCACCGTCTCGTGGTGGAACTTGTCCTGCTCATAGCCGATGTCGCGAATGCAGTCGCGCGCGATGGCGTCGATGCGGCCCATGTATTCCTTCAGCTTGTCCTGATCGCTCAGGCCCACTTCACCGCCGATCACCACGCGGTTGGTGGTGGCGAAGGTCTCTGCCGCGACGCGCGCTTCGGGTTCTTCGGCCAGGAAGGCGTCGAGAACAGCGTCGGAAATCCGGTCGCAAACCTTGTCGGGATGCCCTTCGGAAACGGATTCCGAAGTGAAGAGGTAGTTATCGCGCGCCATGGGGGGTGCTCCATTATAATGACACCTCACGTCAGGAAGCCGTTGTGAGGTTTTGGGCGACTTACGCCTGAATGGGCGAAGGTTCAATGCACGCCGGCGCGCCGTGCGGCAACAAGCCCAAGCGCTGTGGCAATTAGGGCGACAAGCAGCGCGGGCAGATCGCCCATGCGCGCGTAGGGCGTGGGCGGCAACGCGGCGGGCAGCGGCACGTCGAGCACCCCGTGCACGTCCATCGGCAAGGCCTCCACCACGCGCCCCCGCGCATCAATCATGGCGGAGACACCGGTATTCGCGGCGCGGATCATCGGCAGCCCCTGTTCGGCGGCGCGAAGACGCGCAAGGGCCAGATGCTGGTAGGGCATGGCGAAACTGCCGAACCACGCATCGTTGGTGATCTGCACCATGAAATCGGGCCGGTCGAGACGGGCGATGTAACGGGGGAAGATCGCCTCGTAGCAGATCATCGGGAAGGCGCGGCCGAGGGGGCCGACATCCACCAGGCCGGGGCCTGCGCCGGGGCGGTAGCCGCTTGCCATCTGTTGCGCCAATCCGCTGAGACCCAACCGGTCGGCCAGCCCGCGCAGGGGGATGTATTCGCCGAAGGGCACAAGGTGGTGCTTGTCGTAGACCTGAGTGATTTCTCCGTCCGGGGCGAGCAGCGCGAGGATATTGCGCGGCTCGATCCCCGCATAGCGTTGCCCGCCCACGATGATCCGGGCGTCGCCCGCCGCCTCCGCCATGCGGGCGCGCGGCGTTTCGGAATCGCGCAAGATGGTGGGAAGCGAGGTTTCGGGCCAGACAACCAGGTCCGGGGCGCCCGAAGGCCCCGGCGCGGAGGACGTGAGGTCCAGCGCCCGCTGGAAGAAGACCGGGATCATGTCGCGTTGCCATTTCAGGTGCTGGGGCGCGTTGATCTGGACGATCCGCACGAGATGGTCGGTCGGCGCGGGGGCGGGTCCGGCCCATGGGATCAGTCCGATTGCGAGGCCGGCGGCGAGGGGCAGACCCGCCAGCGCGGGGCCGGTCCGCAGGTAGAGCGCGGCGGAGCCTGCGGACAGCAGCAAAACCACCAGCGTGAGCGCCAATGGTCCCCCAAGCGCCGACAGCGCCAACGCCTCCGTCCCGATCAGACCGTGGCCCGGTTCCGCCCATGGCAGGCCGGTCAGCACGTGGCCGCGGGCGTATTCCGACAGCGCCCAAAGCCCGGCGAAGGCCATGGCACGGCCCGCCCCCGGCCCCGTCAGGCGCGCCGCGACCCAGCCCGGCACGGCCCAGAACAGGGCCAGACCGCCCGCCATCAGGACAAGCGCGAAAGGGGCCATCCAGCCCGTCGCGGCGGCATCCACGAAAAACGGTTGCACGATCCAGTGCATCGCGAGCCCGAACCAGCCCAGACCGGCCCACCATGCCATCGCGAAGGCGTGCTTCGGCGTGGCGGACCGGGCCACGAGAATCGTCACAAGCGCGAGGGCCGGGAACATCGCGTACCATGCCTCGAACGGTGGAAGGGACAGAGCGGCCACACCGCCCGCCAAGACGGCCAACGCGCGGGATTGCCAGCGCGTCAGGCCCCCGTCGGGCGTATCGGCATCGCTCACTCCGCCGCCTCGTCCTGGGGCAGACGGACGCGCAGGCGCTTGATGCGCCGCGGATCGGCGTCGATCACTTCGAATTCCACGCCCGAGGGATGCGGCACGACTTCACCGCGCGCGGGCACCCGGCCTGACAGGAGGAAGACCAGGCCGCCGAGCGTATCGACTTCCTCCTCCTCCGTCTCGTCCACGAGGTCGAGGCCGATCTCGGATTCAAACTCATCGAGCGGCGCGCGGGCCAGCGCGAGGAATGCGCCATCGTCTTCCCGCGTCCAGTGCTGCGCCTCCTCGACGTCGTGTTCATCCTCGATCTCACCGATGACCTGTTCGATCAGATCCTCGATGGTCAGAAGCCCGTCGACGCCACCATATTCATCAATCACCAGTGCCATATGGATGCGATCCGCCTGCATCTTCGTCAGAAGCACGCCGATCGGCATCGAGGGCGGGACGTACAGCACCGGGCGCAGGGATTCCGACAAGATGAACTCCGCCCCGTCCCCGTTGAAGCCGTGCTGCAACGCGATGTCCTTGAGATGCACGAGGCCGATGGGTTCATCCAGCGTCCCGTCATAGACCGGCAGGCGCGTCAGGCCGCTGTCGCGGAACACCTGCACCAATTCGTCCAGCCCGATGTCGCTGGCGACCGACACGATCTCCGCGCGCGGGATGGATACGTCCTCCACCCGCATCTGGCGCAGATTCGACATGCTCGGCAGCCGGGGGCCCAGAACGGTCGGAGTGGCTTCATCTGTGGAATTGGGGGCATCGTCCGGGTCAGCGCCGTTACCGGCATTTCCGAACAAGCGTGCAAAGAACCCGGGCCGTTCAGGCGAGGGGTCATCATCGTCCGAGGGCGCGCCACGCGCCGCGGGAGACGACGGATCAGGGTTTGAGCTCATGGCTCCTTTCCGAAACAATAAACCGGGCTGCAATTGCCCGTGGGTCTAATATGGGTCAGGGACACCCAATCTGGCAAGTATACGCGTCTCCAACCCCTCCATGAGTGCGGCATCAGGGTCGGTTTCGTGGTCGAATCCAAGGCAATGCAGCACGCCATGCACGATCAGATGGCTCAGGTGATGTGGCAGGGTCTTGCCGGCCTCGTCCGCTTCACGCGCACAGGTCTCGAATGCCAGCGCAATATCGCCGATCTCCTCCGGTGGGCCGACCGGATCGGGGGCGGGCAGGTCCGGCATCTGTCCCGCAATTGCCGACGCGCAGTCTGTAGCGGGCCAGGACAGAACATTCGTCGGCGTCTGCTTGCCGCGAAACTCCGCATTCAACACCGCGATCCGGGCATCGTCGCAGGCCAGCACGGACAGCGCGAAATGCTCCGGCTCCAACGCGAGTTCGCGCAGCGTGGCCTCCGCGGCGGTCTGGGCCAGCTCCTCCAGCGCCACGGCGTCCCATGCGGGCGCTTCGATCAAAATGTCGATCTCCATGGCCGGGGGATTAGGCGCAATGACACCCGGGCGCAATCACCGCGCCCGGATGCCGTGCGTGTCAGAGGGCCTTGGCGAAAATCACCTTGGCGAGACCAGCCGCGTAGTAATCGGCGATCTTGCCCTGTTGCACATACCCGGCCGCGCGATAGACCGCGCGGGCGCGGGATTGCTCCGCACCGTCGCTCCTCCCGATCAGCAGCAGACGTCCGCCATCCGCCTTTGCCGCATCCTCCGCCGCCGAGATCAGGGCCGCACCGCCGCCCCGGCCACGAAAGGCACCGGCCACGGCGATGAAGAGCAGGTTGAACACATCTTCGTTGATGCCGTCCCTGGTCAGGTAGGCGGCCCCGGCGATCAAGGTGCCGTGGTCGAGCCGGAACCAGGTCGCGTCGTCCCCCGACAGCATATCGGGCAGGTTATCGCCGAAGCCCTCAGCTTCCGCCGGAGAAAAAAGGCCACTTGCGGTGATGATTGTGGTGAGGTCCTGCGCATCTTGGGTCCGCGCCCGGCGCAGGGTGAAGTCATGTTGGGTCAATGGTTTGATCCACTTTTCTGAGGTTTCATGGCTGAAGACGCCGCTGCCCGAAAGGGGTTGCGGTCACAGGCCCGCGCTCTCGGGGCCGGCTAAATCAGGGGGTCGCGGGACGACCGAACATGAAACCTCCGCACGCGCGAATATGCGCGTGTTGGCGTAGCCTGAGGGTTGAAACCCGCGCGGTCAACGGGCGGCTGCCCCGCGAAATGGGAAACACCTGCCCTTTTTCTGCCCAATTGTTTCGGTACCGAGGACAAAACAAAATTCGAGGCAGTTATCATGGACCATTTCACACAGGCGCTTTTGCAGCTTGGCCGCGCCATCAGCGTACCGTTGACGAACCATCCGATTCTCGTGGGATTCGGCCTGTGCCTGTTGATCGGCACGTGGGTCCTGCAATCGCGCTGGTCCCGCAAGGCCGCCGGGAAAACCGGGGCGCGCCGCAGCGATCAGCCCGCCGGCGCATCCTTGTCGTAGGCTTCGATGATCTTCGCGACCATGTGGTGGCGCACGACATCCTTTGCCGTGAAATAGTTGAAGGAAATGCCCTTCACCCCGTCGAGAATCCGTTCCGCATCCGACAGGCCGCTGGTCACGCCGCGCGGCAGGTCAACCTGTGACCGGTCGCCGGTGATGACCATCCGGCTGCCCTGCCCCAGGCGCGTGAGGAACATCTTCATCTGCATCGAGGTGGCATTCTGCGCCTCGTCCAGCACCACGTAGGCATTCGACAGGGTGCGCCCGCGCATGAAGGCCAGCGGCGCGATCTCGATCGTCTTTTCCTCGATCAGCTTGGCCAATTGCTTGCCCGGCAGGAAGTCGTTCAGCGCGTCGTAAAGCGGCTGCATGTACGGATCGACCTTGTCCTTCATGTCGCCGGGAAGAAAGCCGAGCCGTTCGCCCGCCTCCACCGCCGGTCGGCTGAGGATGATCTTGTCGACATGTCCGCTCATCATCTGGTTCACGGCGACCGCGACGGCGAGGTAGGTCTTGCCGGTGCCTGCGGGGCCAATCCCGAAGGCCAATTCGTGATCGTAGAGCGCGCGGACATAGTTCTGCTGCGCCTGTGTGCGCGGCTCGACCGTCTTCTTGCGGGTGCCGATCTCCAGCGTGCCGCCCTTGAACATCTCGATCTGATCGCCATCCCGCGTGCCGGTGCCCTCGCCCGAGCCGCCGAGGCGCACAGCGGCGTCGATATCGCCCGGTTCCAGCGATTTACCAGCCTCCACCCGCTCGTAGAGGCCTTGCAACACTTCTGCCGCGCGGTCCTTGGCATCGCCCAGAATGGCAAGCTCGTTGCCACGGCGAAGGATGTGGACCGACAGCAGGTGTTCCACCTGCGCGAGGTTGCGGTCGAATTCGCCGCATAACTCGATCAGCAGGCGATTGTCGGGGAAGGTCAGGATGTGTTCGGGGGATTCGGCGGATACGGGCGCTTGGCCGGTCGGGTCGGTCTCAGACAGCGTGTTGATTGCCAAGGAAATCTCCGGTCGAGGTGTCTACCCCGGACCACCCGAGGCTCCTGTCTTGATCCGAGTCTGGCCGCACGGGCCATTGTTGTCCACAGCGATCCTTGCGGTTGAGACGATATTTTGTGGTGCCCATGGTTGCGCCCGCGACACCTGCCCGGTGCCGGTACGAAAACAGGCGGCCCCGAAGGACCGCCTGCCGCAAGGTATTCTCGATGGCGTCAGCGCCGGATGCGTGGCACGCGATCCGCGATACCCGGGCTGCCGGAGCTGTAATCCCCGATGATGGAGCCGCGCGGCGCAGGCTCGGTACAGACCGGCAGACCCGAGCGCGGATCCAGGCGGCGCGACCAGTAGCCCTCAAGCCCGTCGTCGATCATCCAGATGTGGCAACCGTCGGGGTCGATGTAGATCCCGGCCTCTAGCCGCGACAGGGACCCGGCATCCCGACCGCGGTCTTCACCGATGGCGATCACCGGCGGTTCGCCGTTGGGACCCAGGCGGGCGGGGCCCACCCCTTCGAAGTTTTCCACGCAGCCCATCAGCGCAAGCGGTGCGGCCATCAGCAGGGGAAGTTTGAGAATATTCATGTCTGTCCCTTTCCCGCTTAGCGGTAGCACACGATTTCGACGCGGCGGTTGCGCTGCATGTTAGCGGCGCTGTCATTGGGCGCGACCGGACGGCGTTCACCATACCCGATCTCGCGAGCGACGCGGGCCCCCATGGAGCGTGCGAGGTTCGCCACCGCGGCGGCGCGACGGTTGCTCAGGCGCATGTTGTATTCGTCGGAGGCGCGGCTGTCGGTGTGGCCATAGATGGCGTAGGCGAAGGCCCCGGCGCTTTGGAAGAATTGCTGAAGATGCGCGCGGCCGGCGGAGGTCAATCGCGCGGAATCGGTGTGGAACATCGTATCGGTGTTCGCGACGCCGCACGGGTTCACATCAAGGCACACGGGCATCCCGTTATGGGGGTTCACGCGGCCTTCCATATAGCCCTCGATCCCGCCATCGGCGACCCAGTGCATACAGCCATCCGGATCAACCCAAAGACCCGGTTGAACGGTTCCGGTAATCGTCACGGTTTGCTGCGCAGCGGCCGGCGTCGCGACGGCGAACATCACCCCCGCCGCCAAGGCAGCCGCACCAAGCGCACCCGTCAATCTGCGTGTCAAAGCGTAGATCACACCTGCATCCCCTCTCGTTTCGAATCCCCCGAAAACGCAGGCGCGGATTCGGCAACATGTCCTGCATTTGTCGCCAATTCATCGGGCATGGCAGCGCCCATGGCGAAAACGCGTTAGATTTCGGCAGGATAGCACCTTATCCCCACTTGGGAAGGGGTTTAATCGCCCGAAGGTTGCGGATTCGGAAACAGCTTGGCCGCGATTCGGCTATTTTTGCCGGTCCTTCGACGGAGATTTGGCGTAGGATCGGCGCGAAGGGGCCGTGCCGCGTCAGATTGTCAGTGATTTGCGAACATTGGGCGAATCGGCCCGGCATTGTTTCGCGCCAATTCGAATCTTACCGATTTTAGTCAAAAGTGATCCGCGCCGCCCGCGCATCGTGATACCGTGCCGTCACGAACCGGCGCACGGAGCCCTGTCTGCCAACACGGGCGCGCCGACTGATTGGGGAAGTATAAATGTTGAGTAAATTTGCGCGCACCGGTGCCGCCGGTGCAGTCGTTCTGGCCGGATTATCTGCACCGGTCCAAGCCACCACCTACGAATACCGAATGATCGTGAACACGATCACAGTGACGGTCAGCTGTTTCCGCGGCCCGTTTACCGAGGTGATCTGGGACCGGCCCAACCCGGTCTTCATAGATAGCCTTGTGAACGCCGGATATTCCTATCCGGAGGCCCACGCGATCGGAGAGCGGGTGTGCCGGGATCCCTCCACCGTGGATCGGCCCGACGCGGCGGTTCAGGTGATGTATCGCATCATCGCGGAAAACCCGCCGGGCCGGTAAATCCCGTGGGGCGGGCATTGTCCCGCCCTAGACCAGGCGTCCGCGCAGGGAGTTGGTGCGGCTTTCCACGATCTCCACCGGTGCGATCCGTCCGCGTAACTCGGCGGGCCCGTCGACATGGACGGCGTGCAGGTATTCGGATTTGCCGACCATCTGCCCCGCCTCGCGCCCTGGCTTCTCGAACAGGACATGGACGCGGCGGCCCACCATCGCGTCCTGCGTCGCGCGCTGTTGCTGCGTGAGGAGAGATTGCAGCCGTTGGAGCCTGTCACTCGCTTCCTCGGCTGATACCTGGCCCGCCCGTTCCGCCGCGGGGGTGCCCGGACGGCTGGAATACTTGAACGAATAGGCCGTGCCGTAGCCGACCGTTTCGACCAGCGACAGCGTATCCTGGAAATCCGCCTCCGTCTCGCCGGGGAAGCCGACGATGAAGTCGCCCGACAGGTGCAGATCGGGCCGCACGGCGCGAATACGCTCGATCAGGCGGACGTAATCCTCGGCCGTGTGCTTGCGGTTCATCGCCTTCAGCACCTTGTCCGCCCCCGCCTGCACCGGAAGATGCAGGTAGGGCATCAGCTTTTCGCAATCGCCGTGGGCCGCGATCAGGTCGTCGTTCATGTCGTTTGGATGCGAGGTGGTAAAGCGGATACGATCCAGCCCGTCGATCTTCGCCATTTCTCGGATCAGCCGCGCAAGGCCCCAATCGCCGCCCTCACCCGCGCCGTGATAGGCATTCACATTCTGCCCCAAAAGCGTGATTTCCCGCACGCCACGGTCCACCAGATCGCGCGCCTCCCCCAGAAGCCGATCCGCCGGGCGGCTGACCTCCGCACCACGGGTATAGGGGACAACACAGAAGGCGCAGAATTTATCACAGCCTTCCTGCACCGTCAGGAACGCCGTCGGCCCCCGCGTGGCGCGCTGCCTGGGCAGTTTCAGGAACTTGTCTTCCTCGGGGAAATCGGTGTCGAGCGCCTTTTGCCCCTTCTCCACCGCTTCCATCATTTTCGGCAGGCGGTGATAGGTTTGGGGGCCTACGACAAGATCGACCATCGGCTGACGGCGCATGATCTCTTCGCCCTCGGCCTGGGCCACGCAACCCGCGACACCGATCCTGAGGTCGGGGTTGGCATCGCGAAGCGGGCGGAACCGGCCCAGTTCGGAATAAACCTTCTCTGCCGCCTTTTCCCGGATGTGGCAGGTGTTGAGCAGGATCATGTCGGCGTCTTCGGGGCTGTCGACCTGCTCATACCCTTCGCCGCTCAGGGCCTCGGCCATGCGCTCACTGTCATAGACGTTCATCTGACAGCCATAGGTTTTGACGTAGAGCTTCTTGGTCATCGCGGGAGGCACCCTCGGGACAAGGAATTATCAACCGCCGTCCTCTATCGTGCCGCGGCCCGCGCTTCAACCGATGGCGGAATTGCAATATCGCCGACTTGCAGGCATTTTGGCGCGCAAAGCGGTTCGGCGTGGCACACGCGTCCGGCAATAACGACGAGCAGCATGGCCATAGAGCATTCCAACCTCACGAAATTTCAGGCCCTCGCCCCCGGCGAATTGGGCAAGGGGCCGTTCGCCGTGCTGATCGCTGAGGACCGGGTGGAGCTTGCGAGCAGCCTCGACCACCTCCATTCGCTCGGCTTCAAGGGGATCATCGTCGTGGCCCCCGAAGAGGTGGAAGTGCCGGACGCACCCGCGGACACGACGGCCCGGCAACATATCATTCGCCACCCGTCGCGCAGGCCCGGCGTGGCCGTCGACGTCGTCAACGCCTTGATCGAGAAGGTGCCGGGGCAGTGGATTCACTACTGCTATAACGGTGAATTCCTGTTCTTCCCCTTCTGCGAAGATCGCACCGTGGGAGAGCTTGTGACATGGGTGATGGAGGAACGGCGCGAGGCGGTTCTGACCTACGTCATCGACCTTTACGCGGGCGACCTGACCGCCCACCCCAACGCGGTCGATCTGGACAGTGCGCTTCTCGACAGCTCCGGCTACTACGCCGAGACACGCCGGGGCGGGCCGGAGGGCGACGACGTCATGGACCGGCAGCTCAACTTCTACGGCGGCCTGCGCTGGCGGTTTGAGGAGCATGTCGCCAAACCGAAGCGCAAGATCGACCGCGTCGGCCTGTTCCAGGCGCAACCGGGCCTCAGGCTGCGGGACGACCACACGCTCAGCAACGAAGAGCTGAACACCTATACCTGCCCCTGGCACCATTCGCTGAGTGCCACGATCTGCTCGTTCCGGGTGGCCAAGGCGCTCAGGACCAATCCCGGCTCCCGCCACGACATCCCCGATTTCCGCTGGCACAAATCCGTGCAATTCCAGTGGTCCTCCATGCAATTGATGGAGCTGGGGTTGATGGAACCGGGGCAATGGTTCTAGTCAATTTTACCTAAGTAATCCGCTCCATTCACCGACAATTAGGCCCGGTTTCCTACCGCTGTCGCACGAAAATTGCGACGAGGTCCCGTTATGTCGACTGGCCGTGCCGACGGCGTCTCAGGCTTGGATCGGGCAGAGGCCCATGGTGCCTGCGAGACGTTCGTGTTTCGCGATGGGCACGGCTGTGACGTCCTCGAAGGGTTTCGACCCGGCACGGATCGCGTCACGTTCGACATGGCCGAACTCTCCTCCTACGAAGATGTCCGGGCGCGCATGTCGGGGGATGGGGGCGACACCGTCCTGACCTTCGACAACGGCGAAACGTTGCGCCTGAAAGACGTGGGCATGTCGGACGTCTCGGCATCCGATTTCACCTTTTCCGCCGGGCCCTTCTGCCTGCATGAGGGAACGCCGATCTGCACCGAACGGGGCGAAATCCCGATTGAGGATCTGCGCCCCGATGACATCGTCTGGACAAAGGATCTCGGCTGGCAGGCGATCCGCCTTGTCATGTTCGAGCGGATGACATTCAAAGCCGACGATGATCCCGCCAAGCCGATCCTGATCCCCAAAGGCGCGTTGGGCCAAGATACGCCGCATTCCGATCTGATTACGTCGCCCCAACACCGCGTCCTGCGCATCGACCACGCGACGGGGGAGGAGGTGTTGGTCCCCGCGATCAAATTGGTTGGCCAGAACGGCGTCCGGCGGATGCGCGGACGGAAAAAGGCCCATTACCTGTCCATCGTGATGGAGCGGCATTCGATCATCCAGGCCGCCGGGTGCTGGGTCGAAAGCATGTTGGTCACGTCGCGCAGTCTTGAGCACCACCACAGGGCGGCGCGGGCGCTCCTGAACCGGTGTATCGGGATGGAACCCGCCCGGCGGGTCGAGCAGCCCGGCATGCGCCCCCGGCGGCTGAGGCGCGCATGAAAAAGGGCGGCCCGATTGGACCGCCCCCCGCTTGTCTCAAGGCGATGGCGACTTAGGCGTCGACCGTCTCACCTTCGATGGCTTTGGCCGTGCCGGACCCGATCTCGATCTGGCGGGGTTTGAGCGCCTCGGGCACTTCACGCACCAGGTCGATATGCAGCATGCCGTTTTCGGCAACCGCACCGGTCACGCGGACATGGTCAGCCAGTTGGAAGCGCTTCTCGAACGCGCGCGTGGCGATGCCGCGGTGCAGATAGGTGCGCTTTTCCTCGTCCTTCTCACGACGGGCGGACACGACGACTTCCTGCTCGCGCTGTTCGACCGAAAGATCGGCTTCCGTGAAGCCCGCCACGGCGACCGAGATGCGGTAGGCATCGTCCGCGGTCTTTTCGATGTTGTAGGGCGGGTAGGTCGGCGTGCTGCCATCTTGCGTCAGGACGCGGTCAAGCATGTCTGCCATCCGGTCAAAGCCGACGGTTGCGCGGTAAAGCGGGGAAAAATCATAGGTTCGCATGGGTCATCCTCCATTGAGCGACAACGATTTGTGCGGGCTGCCCTTTCAGAAGGCGCAAGCCCAGGTGCTGGCGGCCGAAACGGGCCACCGGTTCAGGTGCCGGCCCGATCAACGGCGCCGACACCAGCAAATTTGGGAAGCCCTGCGCCGGGTTTCAAGACCCGAAAAGGCGTGGTTTTCAGGGCCGGATGAACCGCGCGCCGATGGTTTCGCGCCCGTCATTGCCCTGGCCCAGAAACGCGGTGCCACCGAGGGTCTGGCTCGGGCGGGACAGGCCGATACCCCCCTCCCGTTCATATTGATCGAGCAATTGCGCCAGCTGATCGTCCAGGATCACCGCAAGCGACACGGCTTCCCCGTCCACTTCGGCCATAGCGGACATGACGGCCACGATTTCGGCTCGGCCTTGCGCGATGCGCAAGACCGGAGAGCCGGACGCCCCCGACACGACCTCGCAACTCAACGAGCGTACCGGCCCGCGCCGCGCGAGGATCTCACACCCTTCCTCGATGGAGGCATAGGCTTCCCGCTCCATCCCGTAAGATACGACCGTGACCGGATCGTCCCCGCGCCCGGTGCGCCCGGTCGGGATCGGCTGGATGGAGGCCTCCGAAATCGGGTGCTGTAATTGCAGCAGCGCAAGGTCGGCCCCGATCATGTCCATCTCCTCGCCGATCTCGGGCGTGTAATCGGGCAGGACAACCGTCCGCCGCACCCCGCGCACGGCGGCGGCGCGTCCGTTTCGCAAACCTGCGGAAAAGGTGAGGTCGTCGGGCACGAACGCGGCGTCGGTCTCCGGATGGTAGAGGCAATGGGCCGCCGTCAGCACGACGTCAGGTGCGATCAGCGTCGCCGAGCAGAAGGACACGCCGGTATCCAACCGGCCCACCGCCCGCCATTCGGCAGCCTCATCCGCGCCGCCAAGCGCCCGCAAGCCGCCAAGCGCGTTTTCGCGTTGGATCGTCGGCAGACCCTGCGCGGACAGCAAACTGCCCATCGTGCACAGCATGGTTACGGCCATGGCAAGTCGCATCGCGATCCCCTTCGTCCCTTGGTTAAGCGGGGCGTAACCGTTAACGGGGGCAAAAATATGGCCGGGTGGCCGGGGCGGCCCGCCTCACCGCAGGATCGGCACTTTGGCCACGTCATCCTCTCGATCGAAGGCAGGGGGCCGGGGGCCGCCGGTGGCCCAATCCAGCAGCTCGACCGTGTGGACGATCGGCACGCCGATGCCCGAGCCGATCTGCATCATGCACCCGATATTGCCCGCCGCGATCACGTCGGGTTTCGTCGCCTCCAACGTCTCTACCTTGCGGGCCTTGAGCTGCTTGGAGATCTCCGGCTGCATGAGGTTGTAGGTTCCCGCACTTCCGCAGCACAGGTGCGAATCCGCCGGTTCCACCACCTTGAACCCGGCCCGTTTCAGCAAATCCTTGGGATAGGTCTTGATCTGCTGTCCGTGCTGCAGCGAACACGCCGCGTGATAGGCGACACGGATGCCGTCCCTTGGTCCGCCGGCAAAGAGCGGGGACGCCACCGGCACCGGCGCGTCGGTTCCCGCCACGGCCACGCGCGCGATATTGGGGGAGAACACCTCCGCCCCCTCCGGCAGCAGGTCGATCAGAACCTCGCTCACGTCCTTGGCAAGTCCGGCCACGGCAGCCGCATCCTCTGCCAGGTCCACATCGTCCCGGAACATGTGGCCGTAATCCTTCACGGTCGTCCCGCAACCCGACGTGTTGATGACGATCGCATCGAGCCCTTCGCCCCTCATCTCGGCGCTCCAGGCGCGGATGTTCTTGGCCGCCGTGGCGTGGCTTTCCCTTGTCTTGCCCATGTGGTGGGTCAGCGCCCCGCAGCATCCCGCCCCCTCTGCCACCACAACCTCCGCCCCCAATCGCGTCAGAAGCCGGATCGTGGCATCGTTGATGTCCGTGTTCAGCGCCTTCTGGGCACATCCCGTCATCAAGGCCACACGCATCTTTTTCTGGGCGGCCGGGAAGGTCTGCGGATCATCATTGCGACTGACCGGCGGGATCTGCTTGGGCGCCATTTCCAACATCGCGCGCAGGCGGGCATCGGGCATCAGCCGCGCGAAGGGCCGCCCGATCTTGGCCCCCAGGAGCGCCACGCGGAACCGCATCGGATAGGGCAGGATCTGCGCCAATGTCCACCGCAGGACCCGCTCGAACAGGGGGCGTTTGTACGTGTTCTCGATGTATTCCCGCGCGTGATCGACCAGATGCATGTAATGCACCCCCGACGGGCACGTCGTCATGCAGGCCAGGCAACTCAGACAGCGGTCGATATGTTTGACCGTCTTCTCGTCGGCGGGTCGGCCGTTTTCCAGCATGTCCTTGATGAGGTAGATGCGCCCCCGCGGACTGTCGAGTTCATCGCCCAAGACCTGGTAGGTCGGGCAGGTCGCCGTGCAGAACCCGCAATGGACGCAGGTGCGCAGGATCTCGTTCGACCGCGCGGTGGCGGAATCTTTCAGCTGCTCTGGCGTAAAGGTCGTTTGCATGGCGGCACCGTCAGAAGGAAAGGAAGATAGCGAGCAGCCCCGCCGAGAGGAGTAGCGCGCCGAGAAACCCGACGACGCGGAGGCGCAAAGAGGGACCGCCGCGCACACCGATCCACTGGACCAAAGCCGCCGGAGCGGTCGCGCCGATGGCAAGAATTCCCGCGACCGAGAACACGAACGGCCCCAGGTCGACGAAACTCTGCGCCGGTGGTGTAAGGAGCGCGATGATCGTGCCGAGACCGGCCAGCATGGCAAGGAGGCCCGCCACCGGCCACCCGATCATCGGCGGCAGCAGGACCGGCACCCAGTAGAGTGCCACGAAGCCTGCAAATCCCGTCAGGGCAAAGGCGCTCATCGTATCATGTCCCCATCAGCCCCGGATTCAGGATGCCGCGCGGGTCGAACTTCGCCCGCAAGCCCGCCGACAGACGCGCCACGCCAGCGGCCTCGGGCTGGAACACATCAACCTGTGACAGGACGCTGTCGGGTGCCCGGAACAGGGTGGCGTGGCCGCCCGTCTGCGCGCGGCACATGTTCTGCAGGTGCCGGTGGAAGGCGACGATGCCGGCCTCCGCGCCGGTCCCGCCCGCCCCCAGCGTGGTGGCCGCGTGCGCCGCGGCATCTTCGGACAGGCGCACCCATGCAAGGCCCCCGGCCCAATCCAGCTGATAGTCGAACGCGACCTCCCGCAAGGGACCGGACAGGAAGGTTGCCACCATGTCCGACGCTTTCATGGATATCCGCCACAGCGCCGCCGTTCCGTCCGCGAACCGCGCCACGTCCCGCAGGTCGCGCCACAGGGCGGCGGAGGCCTCCGGGTCGTCAATCACCTCGATCTCGCCCAGATCCCCCAACAGATCCTTCAACTTGCCGATGCGGTAGGTGACGGAGGTCTCCAACCCCTCGACCCGCAGATACGCGCCCTCCCCCGGAACGAGCGCCGCGCCGTTGACATCGAAGGGCGATGTCACAGCCCGCGTCATCGCGTCCAGGGCGCGCGCGCCCTCCACCCCGTGGACGCGCAATGTCGCCCCGTTGAGCTTCGGAAGGACCTTGAATGCCACCTCGCTCAGCACGCCCAATGTCCCCCACGACCCGGCCATCAACTTCACCAGGTCATAGCCGGTGACGTTTTTCATCACCCGACCACCGTTTTTCAGGACCGACCCGGTACCATCGACGAAGCGCACCCCGATCAGCGCGTCCCGGCAGGCCCCGGCCTGGAACCGGCGCGGGCCGGAGGCATTGGCGGCAACCACGCCTCCGATGGTAGACACACCGTCCCGCCCCAGAACCCCGGCCATCCGTGGCGGCTCGAAGGGCAGCATCTGACCCTCCTCGGCCAACAGCGTCTCAACCTCCTCCAACGGCGTGCCCGCGCGCACGACGAGGGTCAGCGCGCCGGGCTCATAGAGCTCCACACCCGACAGCGCATCGGTCCTCAGGACCTCTCCGGCTCCCGCGGCGCCGATGGATCGCGTCCCACCCCCACGGATGCGCAAAGGTGCTGCGGCCCCGGCAATCATCTCGGCCAGTTCTGTCTCACTCGCAGGGCTCAACATCGCGCCCGCTCCTTCCATGTGCCTCAAATATCCTCGGGGGGATCAAAGGGGGGCAGACAGCCCCCCTTTGCGGGGTCCGGGGTGGAACCCCGGTCGGTCGGTGCCGTCAAGCAGCGAAATCCTTCTCGCGGCGACGGGCGGAGGCCGCCAGGGGGAACACCTTGGCCGGGTTCAGCAACCACGCCGGGTCGAAGACATCCTTGACCTTCATCTGCACTTCCATGTCGGCCTCGGTAAACTGCGCGCCCATGAGGTCGCGTTTCTCCACGCCCACCCCGTGCTCTCCGGTCAGGCAGCCGCCCACCTCCACGCAGAGCCGCAGGATATCCGCGCCGCATTGCTCGCACAGTTCCAGGTCGCCCGGCTTGTTGGCATCGAACATGATCAGCGGATGCATGTTCCCGTCGCCGGCATGAAAGACGTTGCCGACCTTCAGCCCGTATTTGTCTGCGATCTCTTCGATCCCCTTCAGGACCCTCGGCAATTCGCTCACCGGGATCGTGCCGTCCAGGCACATGTAATCGGCCACCTGACCGACCGCGCCGAAGGCGCTTTTGCGTCCCAGCCAGATGCGCCCGGCCTCCTCCGCGGTTTCCGCCTCGCGCAGTTCGACCGGGTTGTGGGACCGTGCGATCTGCTTGATGAGGCCAAGTTGCGCGTCGATCTCCCCTTCGGAGCCTTCGACCTCCACGATGAGCAACGCTTCGCAGTCGGGATAGCCGGCCTTCGCGTGGCGCTCCGTGATCTCAAGGATCGGGCGGTCCATGAACTCGATCGCAACGGGCAGGACACCGGCTTTGATGATGTCCGACACGCAGGCCCCCGCGACCTCGTTGCTGTCGAACCCGATCAGGACGGGCCGCGCGCCCTCGGGCTTTCGCAAGATGCGCAGGGTCGCCTCTGTCACCACGCCCAACTGGCCTTCGCTGCCGCAGATCAGGCCCAGAAGATCGTAGCCGCCGCTGTCCAGATGTGCGCCACCGATCTCGATCACCTCGCCTTCCATCGTCACCATCGTAACGCCTAGAAGGTTGTTCGTGGTCACACCGTACTTCAGGCAGTGGGCGCCGCCGGAATTCATCGCGATATTGCCGGCGATGGCGCAGGCCAGCTGGCTGGACGGGTCGGGTGCGTAGAAGAAGTCCTCCGCCTCCACCGCGCCGGTCACGCTCAGGTTCGTGCGCCCGGTCTGTACCCGGATGATGCGGTTTTCGTAATCTGTCTCCAAAACGCGGTTCAGCCGGGCCACCCCAAGGATCACGCTGTCCGCCGTGGGCAAGGCCCCGCCCGCCAGCGACGTTCCCGCCCCGCGCGGCACGACCGGAACGCCCTGCGCGTGGCAGATCTTGAGGATCTCCGCCACTTCTTCGGTGGACGAGGGCAGCACCACCGCAAGCGGCGGGCATTTATAGGCGGTCAGCGCGTCGCATTCGTAGGCGCGCGTCTCCGTCTCGTCGTGGATCACGGCGGAGGAAGGCAGCACCTTGGTCAGGAGCTCCACGATCCGGGCTTTCCGTGCCAGAACGCTTGCATCGGGCTTTGGCATTTCCATGGGTGATCCTCCGCAAATCGTGGAATTGGTAAAAATATATAACCAATCACGCCATCAAGCAAAGGTTTTGTCATTCGCATCTTCCGTCGCAACTTGCAGGCGCGCCCTTTTGCCCCCAGAACCGGGCCATGGAATGGGTCAAGGTCTTGCATCTGTTATGTGTTCTGGGGTGGATGACCGGCATCTTCGCCGCCCCCCGCGCGATCATTTTCTGGAAACGGGAATGGGCTGCGACCGGTGCATTCGGGCCAACGGGTGACCTCACGATCCGCATTTACCGCTTTTCCCTGGGCCTGGGCGTCATCGCGATTCTGTCCGGCCTCTACCTCGCGCATCTCTGGGGCTGGCCCGCGTGGAGCCATGCGAAGATCGCGGTCGTGGCGGCCCTTGCGGCCCATTACGGCTGGACCGGGCGTCTGATCCTGAAGGCCCGCCAAGGCATTTTCGAGCAATCGGACCGTTGGCTGCGGATCTATAACGAGATCAGCGTGCTCGGTGCCATCGGCGTTCTGATCCTTGTCGTCTACAAACCTTGGGGCTGATCCATGGCGCGCCCGTCCATCGCGACCTGCACAACCGGCGCAGACCTGAAGCAATGGTATTGGCGCAAGGCGGAACTGGTGGATCACGCCCGCACGCTTGGCCTCCGAACCACCGGCGCGAAATTCGATATCCTCGACCGTATCGCGCATTTCCTCGATACCGGGCAGCGTGATCTGCCCAAGGCGAAGCCCGCGAAACCGACCTCCGCGTTCGATTGGCACAGCGCGGCGTTGACGCCCGATACGGTGCTGACCGACAGCTACCGCAATACTCAAAACGTGCGCCGCTTCTTCAAGGCGCAGTTGGGGCAGAAATTCACCTTCTCCATCGCGTTCATGGATTGGCTCAAGGCCAATGCCGGCAAGACATTGGCGGATGCCTGTGACGCCTGGCGCGTCCTTGAGGCGCGAAAGAAGGATCCGAATTGGCAGACGCAGATACGGCCCCATAACCAATTCAACCAGTTCACCCGAGACATCCTGGCCGATAATCCCGATCTGGACATGGACGCAGTGCGCCGGATCTGGGCACGGAAGATCGAGCGCCCCTCCCCCGATGGCCGGCACGTCTATGACCCGTCGGACCTGTCCCTTGGCGACTGATCGCCGCCCGCACCCCGCTCGCGCCCATGTGATATCGCGCCCCGGCATTGGCCGCTATAAATCCCCTATGCGTATGCTCATCCCCCTCCTCCTGCTCACCCTGCCCGCCCATGCCGATGACGCGGAGGTGGTGGAGACCGCGATCATCGGAAGCGCGGATGGTTACCGGTTCGACGTGACAATTGCCCACGGGGATACCGGGTGGGACGATTACGCCGACGGTTGGCGGGTGGAGCTTGCCGATGGCACCGTGGTTGGGGAGCGTCCGCTGGCCCATCCCCATGTGAACGAGCAGCCCTTCACACGCTCCACGTCCGGGGTGCTGATCCCCGAGGGGACGGCCCAGGTTTTCATCCGCACGAGAACCAATATAGACGGCTGGTCGGAGACCATCTGGCCTGTCGACGTGCCGGAATAATCCGCCCGACCCGCCGCATCAGCGCCATCAAAATGCGCGTGTCCTGCCACTTTTGACTTGTATCCTGAAGCTCTGCGACACGGAGACCGATATGGATACCTACACGCCTCATCACGTTGGCAAGCGCCGCGCGAAGCCGAAACAGGTCCGGTGCCACAGGTGCCACGGCACCGGGCAAACCGCCTGCCGCCTGTGCGGTGGATCGGGTCAGGTCATGTCGGGCGCCGATTCGAACGGCCACCCCGCTTTCACCCGCTGCGACGGGTGCCTCGGTCGGCGCACGACACGCTGCCCGACCTGCCACGGGCTCCTGTACGTCTGAGGCGCGACTACTGCCGTCCTTCGCGCAACCAACCGGCCAGCATCAAGCCCGCGGCAATCAGCAGGAATAACCAAGCGGAAACCAGCGGCGTGACCGTCACGTCCGTCGTGACATAGGCATCCCGCGCGCTCAGCCCCATCCAGCCGCGTCCGAAGGCCGTGCGCCCCTCGCTCACCCGTCGCAGGTCCGGCAAACCATCCTCGATCCGCGCCGTCGTTCCCCCGAATTGCGCGGCGATAGGTGCAATCGCCTCGTCGCCCGCAATCGTCACCTCGAATTCGCGGGGCGCGGCGGGCCCAAGCGCGATGACCCGCTCCAGATCGCCTTCCAACAGGCGGTAAAGGCCCTGCTCCTCGCCCGTTATCTGTGCGGTGAACGCGCCCGGAGAGCTTTCTTCGAGCGGCACCTCGATCTGTTCGCCATCGGGCGTGGTGATCGTGACGGCACCGGCGCGGTCCGACAGGGTGCGGCGCGTGATGTTGATGCTCTGGCCGTCGACCTCGGCCATCAACGCCTCTTCCTCGAGGTCCGGCTCTCCCATCATCCAATGGGCCAAACGGCGCAAAAGCTCCAGTTGCGGACCACCGCCCTCGAAGCCCCGGTCCCACAGCCATGCGTGGTCCGATGCGAGAAGCGCCACGCGCCCGTCGCCGACCCGGTCCAGCATCAGCAGCGGCGCGCCGTTGGCGCCCTGCATCACGGTCTGGCCGCCTTGTTCCGTCAACTCGATCTGACGGAACCAGCGGCCCCAAGGGTCTTCGCTGCCCGGCAGGGGCGTGTGTTCGGTTTCCAGTCCGGTCGTGACCGGGTGGCGCTGCCCCAATTCGGAGATGACCGGCAGGTAAGGCTCCTCGATCACCCGCGCGGTGGGGCGACCGGGAAGGATGTCGGCCAAGGGTGTGCGGTAGAGCGAGGATGCCCCGGCGAAATCCGGTCCCGCCGCGACAAGCAGCGCGCCGCCATCCTCCACATACCGCCGGATGTTATCGAGGTAGAGCATCGGCAGGATGCCACGCCGCTGGTAACGGTCGAAGATGATCAGGTCGAATTCGTCGACCGCCTCCATGAACAATTCGCGGGTCGGGAAGGCGATCAGGCTCAACTCGCTGACCGGGACGCCATCCTGGCGGTCGGGCGGACGCAGGATGGTGAAATGCACCAGGTCGACGCTCGGGTCTGCTTTGAGCAGGTTGCGCCACGTGCGCTGCCCCGGATGCGGCTCCCCCGACACCAGAAGCACGCGCAGGCGGTCGCGGATGCCGTTGATCTGCACGACGGCGGCGTTGTTACGCGTGGTCAACTCGCCCTGCGCCTCCGGTACCGTGAACTGGATCACGTTCTGGCCCGCATGTTCCAGGGTCAGGGGCAATTCAAGGCTTTCACCCACTGGGACGGTAAAGGTCTGCGGCGGCCCGCCGTCGATCGCGATGACGATATCCGATCGTCCGCCCGACGCGGTGGGCGGCACGGCTCCCTGATCCTCGATCCGGAGGGTCAGGAACAATTCCTCGCCGATGATGCCGAACGCCGGGGCCGTCTCGATCACAAGGCGGCGGTCCCAATCGCCCTCGCGCCCCGTGATCAGCGCGTGAATGGGGGCGGGCATGTCGGGGACCAGTTCGGGATCGTGCAGACGCCCGTCGGTGATCAGAAGCGCACCGGCCACCCGCGCGCGCGGCTCTTCCGCCATCATGCGCTGAAGCTCCGCCATCAACCTTGTGCCGGAATTGTCCTCCGCATCGCTGACCCGCGCGATCCGGGCCTCCATGCCTAGATCCTCGATCTCCGCCTCGACCAGCGTCAGGGCCTCCGCCGTCTGGTCCGGTCGGTCGCTGATCCGCTGGCTCGCGCTTTCATCGACCACGACCAGCACGATATCGGTGAGCGGTTCCCGCTCCTCCGCCTGGAGGGACGGATTGATCAGGGCCAGAAGCAGCGCCGCGCCCGCCAGCAGGCGGAACGGCCACCCCGCCAGCCCCCTCCAGATCGACAGCCCGACGATCAGCATGACGGCCGCGCTCAGCACGTAAATGACGGGCCAAGTCAGATGCGGATCGAAGAGGATCTGGTTCGCCATCTCTATTGCCCCAACCGATCCAGCAAGGCAGGCACATGGACCTGGTCGCTTTTGTAATTCCCGCTCAGCACGTGCATCACAAGGTTCACACCGAAGCGCAGCGCGATCTCCCGCTGCCGGTCGCCCGTGGACCCGCGCCCGACCGGGAAAAGCGGCCGACCGGTTTCATCCTGCGCCCATGCGGCGGCCCAATCGTTGCCGCCAATCAGCACCGGCGTGACCCCGTCATTGAGGTTTCGGAACGGCATCCCTTCGATCTGTTCGGCATCTATGGGCGCGGCCTCCACCCAGACATCGGGGCTGATGTGACGGCCCGGAAAATCCTGCAACAGGTAGAAGGTGCGGGTCAGGACGTGATCCTCGGGGATCGGCTCCAGCGGCGGAATATCGAGCGGCGCCGCGATCACCTGTAGCCGCCGCCCCTCCGGCGTGCCGGAGCCGAACCTGCCGACATGGGCGTCGCGGGTGTCGAAGACGATCATGCCGCCGCCGCGCAGGTAATCGTTCAACCGACGATAGGCCGCGGCGGACGGGATCGGCTGATCGGGTGTGATCGGCCAGTAGATCATCGGGAAAAACGCCAGTTCATCCGTCTCCAGCGTCACGCCGATGGGCGGCGCGGGTTCGACGGAGGTGCGTTGGTAAAGCGTGTTCGACAGGCCCTGCAATCCGGCGCGGGACGTCTCGTCCACCTCCGCGTCGCCGGTCAGGATATAGGCCAGCGTCGCCTCAGACGTCGCCAGGAGCGCCAGTTCCTCGTCCGGGGTCAGTTGCGCGTCCGCAGTTTGCGGCAAGGACAGTGCGGCCAGGATCACCGCCGCGCGGGTCAGGCCCGAAAGGCGACCGGCGAGCCAAAGGGCCGCGATGGCATCCACCAGAAGAAGGATTAAGGCAGCCGTCAAGAACGCGGCCATCAGGTCCGTGGGCAGGACGACCGACATCCCCTCCACCGGGACATCCGCACCCCAGCTGGCCGCGACAAGGGCGGTGTCGGGCGCGATGACATTGCGCGCAAGGCGGCGATCCTCGCCAGCATAGAGCCCCGGCAGCAGGTCGGCGGACAGGGGCGCATCCGCCAGGTCCTCCCCTTCCACACCGGGCCGTGTACCCGCATCGCGCAGCACGCCAAAGCCGTCCAGCACCTCTTCCGGTGTCCAGATCGTGCCTTCCAGATCTGCGGCGTCGGGGGCGACGGGCCGGGTGGAAATCGCCAGCCGTTCCAGCATTTGCACGAACAGGCCCGACAGGGGCAGCGTCGACCATTCCGCGTTGGCCGTGACGTGGAACAGGATCACCGAGCCCTGCCCCACCGCCGCGCGGGTCACAAGTGGTGTGCCGTCGGTCAGGCTCGCGATTGTCCGCTCGCTCAGCGTCGGGTCGGGCTGCGCAACCACCTGGCTCGTGACTTCAACGTCGTCGGGGATCGCCAGCCCGAAAAAGGGCGAACCTTCCTCGAACGGCTCAAGCGCCTTGGGTTCCCCCCAGGACATCGCACCGCCCACCGTGCGGCCACCGACTCGCAGGCGCACCGGCATCAACGGTCCCGCTTCCTCCCGTGCTACATCCGATCCGGCCAGCCGCGTGCCCGCAAAGCGCACCAGCAACCCGCCGTTTTCGACCCATTCGACCAATTGCGCCTCTTCGTCGGGGGCGAGTGTGGCCACATCGGCCAGCATAATCACATCGGGGGAGGCAACGAGCACGTCGCTGAGCGCGGCTTCCATCAGGTCCGCCGTCGGCTCCAACGCCTGTCGCAGGTAATGCAGCGGCGACAGAAGCGCCTGCTGCTCATCCGCCGCCCCGCCGGAAATCAAGGCCACCTGGCGGCGTTGCAATGCGTCGTCGGTCAAGGCCACGGCACCCGCATGGCGCTCCGTCGCCAATTCGAACCGTGTGATCCGGTTACGCAATTCCGGCGGCAGGTCGAAGGCGGTTGTGGCCACCATCTCCCCCGGGCCGAAGCTGGCCTGGGTCCGCGCCAGATCACGCGGCAGGCCCGCGGGGTCGCGACCGTGGGCCACGACCATGACCTCCCGGGGCGTGTCACTGCCAAGCCGCGTCAGATCGACCCGGATTTCGCCATCCTCGAACCGTGGCGGCGCAAGGGCGATCAGGTCCCGATCGCCCTGAAACACGGACAAGGGGCCAAGATCGGCCAACACGCTGGCCAGCTCCGCCCGTTCCGCGTGGTCGATCCCGTCGGAAAACCAGAAGACCTCAAGCGGGCCTTCAAGCGCCGCGGCCCATTCCGCCGCGGCTGCCATATCCGGCGCAAAAGGTTCCGGCGTCAAAGATGGCACACGGGGTGCCCAAGCATTTGCGGCTTGGAGGGACAGCTCACCTGCGGGCAGGTCCGTCAATTGCACCACCGCAACCTCGCGCCCGGCCCGGCCCGCATCGTCCAAAAGCAGCCCCGCCCGATCCAGCCGCGCCTGCCAGTCGCGGGCGGAGGCCCATGATCCGTCCAGCACGATCAGAAGCGGGCCATCACCGGCCGCACGTTCCTCCGCCGGGTTCAGAACGGGACCGGCAAAGCCGATGATCGCCGCCGCCACCGCCGCAATGCGCAAGAGCAACAGCCACCACGGCGTCTTGTCCGTCTCGCTCTCGTCGTCGTTCAGGCCCAGAAGCAGGGCGATGCCCGGGAACCGCCGCTTGATTGGCGCGGGCGGCACGGCGCGCAGCAGCCACCACAGCACCGGCAGCGCGATCAACGCGAGCAACAGAAGCGGCGTGGCAAATCCCAAGGCGCCGATCATTGCCGCTCCAACGCTTGATAGAGCCACAGAAGCGTGGGTTCGGCGGGCGCATCGGTATGATGGACATGGTATCGCCACCCGGTCCGGCGGGTCATGTCACGCAACGCGGCTTTGCGCGCGGCCAGACGGGCGAGGTAGTCCTCACGCAGGGATTTCGCCTTCAACGTCTCGAACCGGATCGCGCCCGACATGCTTTCGAAAAGCGTCCGTCCGTCGAAGGGAAACGCTTCCTCATCGGGGTCGAGCACCTGGACCAGCGCGCCTTTCACGCCGCGATCCGCCGCGCGGCCAAGGACTTTTTCGATTGCGGCAGGGTCGCCCAGGAAGTCGCTGAAAAACACCGCCCGCGCGCCCGATGGCATGACCTGCGGCTTGGGCGCGCCGTATTCGGGTCGCTCCCCGCCGTCCATCATCGCCGATGCCAGCCGCACCAACTGCGCCTGACCGCCGCGCGGCGGTTCCGCCAGGTGGGTCAGGCCGACCCGCTCGCCGCCGCGCACTGCGATGATCGCAAGCGCCATTGCCAATGTCTGCGCACGGCGCAGCTTGGAGGGGCGCGATTTGTGGCCCGAAAACGTCATGGACGCCGCGTCATCGACCCCGAGCATCACCGCCTGGGCGGCCTGCCACTCCGTCTGGCGCAGGAAATGGCCATCCGACCGGGCGGAGCGTCGCCAATCAATCGCGCGGTAGCTGTCGCCCTGTTCCGCCGGACGGTACTGCCAGAACTCGTCCCCCGTCCCCGCGCGCTTGCGTCCGTGCACACCCAGCAGCACCGTGGCCGCAAGGTGCTGTGCATCGGCCATCAGCGGCGGCAGCGATGCCGCGACCGCTTCGGACCGGGACCGGAGCGTTTCGGGGGAATGGAGGGTGAGCTCGTTCAAGCCGCCGCCTCGATCCGCGTCACCCGTGCCGTGACCTCGTCGATCACTTGTTCCAACACCGCGCCTTCCGCCCGGGCCGAAAAGCTCAGCGCCATGCGGTGCGACAGGACCGGCCGGGCCAGTGCAGCGACATCGTCGATCGACGGCGCCAGGCGCCCGTCCAGCAGCGCCTTCGCGCGTGCCGTGAGCATCAGCGCCTGTGCGGCCCGCGGGCCGGGGCCCCAGGCGACGGCGTTTTTCACCACGTCGGGCGCGTCGCCTTCTTCCGGTCGACAGGCGCGGACGAGGTCCAGGATCGCCTCCACCACCGTCTCCCCCACCGGCATCTGCCGGACGACGCCTTGCGCCTCGATCAATTGCGCGGGCGTGAAGACCTCGGTCGCAACGGCCTCCTGCACACCGGTCGTGGCGATCAGGATGCCGCGCTCCGTCTCCCGATCCGGGTAGGGCACGTCGATCTTCACGAGAAACCGGTCAAGCTGCGCTTCGGGCAGGGGATAGGTCCCCTCCTGCTCGATCGGGTTCTGGGTGGCAAGCACGTGGAATGGCGCGGGCAGCGGCCGGTGTTCCCCCGCAATCGTGACCTCACGCTCCTGCATTGCCTGCAACAGGGCCGATTGCGTCCGCGGGCTGGCGCGGTTGATCTCGTCGGCCATCAGAAGCTGGCAGAAGACGGGGCCTTCGATGAACCGGAAGTTGCGGGAGCCATCGTCCGCCGTTTCCAACACTTCAGATCCGAGGATGTCCGCCGGCATCAGGTCGGGCGTGAACTGCACGCGATTTGCGCTCAACCCCATCACCGTCGACAGCGTGTCAACAAGAAGCGTCTTTCCCAGGCCCGGCAGGCCCATGAGCAGCGCGTGACCGCCCGACAGCATCGCGGCCAGCGACAGCTCCACAACCTCTTCCTGGCCGATGATCTTCTGCGCGATGGAGGTCTTCGCCTCCCCCAGCTTGGCGCCGAGCGCCTCGATCTGGGCGACAGGGGGTTCGGGTAGGGCCATGGTAATGCTCCGCGCGTGCGTTAAATTAAATATGCGTCCAACAGGTAACAGACCTATTCCTCCGACCACAAATGGCAAAAGGCATTGACGGACAAATGATCGTGAAAGCGCGCCTCGAAGGGACAAATCCATGACGCCAGCCACCGACCAATTGCTCAAAGCCGCGCAGGATGCTGCGAAACAGGGCAAACTGCCCCCCGTTCACCTGTGGAATCCGGAGTTCTGCGGCGATCTCGACATGGAAATCCGGCGCGACGGGACGTGGTTCTACGAAGGCACGCCCATCGGCCGCAAACCGCTGGTCCGGCTGTTCTCCACGATCCTGAAGCTGGAAGACGGCAAGTATTACCTCGTAACGCCCGTGGAAAAGGTCGGCATTCGCGTGGTGGACGCGCCCTTCGTCGCCGTGGATCTGGAGGCTGCCGGTGAGGGCGCGGATCAATCCATCGCCTTCACCACGAATGTCGGCGATCGTGTCGTGGCCGGGGCCGATCACGCAATCCGGGTAGAGCGCGGTGAGGATGGGGTGCCGTCGCCCTACATCCACATCCGGGCGGGCTTGGAGGCGCTGATTGACCGCAAGAGCTTCTATCGGCTTGTCGATCTCGGCCAATCCCACGAGGTCGACGGGGTCGAGATGTTCGGGGTCTGGTCGGACGGCCAATTCTTCCCGATCATCCCGGTGGCCGAATTGGACATCTAGAAAATCCTTGCACCCTGCCACGCTCCTGACAGAACGCTGTCAGCAGGGGGATGCTAGACCGCCTTCATCGACATACCAGATGGAGCGAACCAGATGTCCGACACCCCCCATAACAGCGTCTGCTGGGTTGAGATCGCGGTCAGCGATCTTTACGCATCGAAGGCCTTCTACGGCGCCGTCCTTCAGCAAAGCCTGACGGTGGATCACACCGGCCCGAACCCGGCGGTCTTCCTCAGCTTCAATGACAATACCCCCGGCATCGGCGGGCATCTTTACCCCGGCAAACCTTCCCGCGAGGGGGCGACGATCCATTTCGTCGTTCCGGACGACCTGGATGCAGCCCGCGCGCGCATCACCGATGCGGGCGGTCAGGTCGAAAGCCCCGATATCGCCATTACGCCGGGCACCTTCTTCTACGCCCGCGATCCCGATGGCAATTCGATCGCCATGTTCAAGGCCAACGGCTGAGGTTTGGGAGGGCGCGGCCGGATGTGATCCGGTCGTGCCGCCTCGCCCTCCGCCCGCCGCTTTCCACGGGTAAAGCCCGAGACTAGAGTGAAGCCCATGCGCCGTGCCGACCGCCTTTTCCGCCTCATCGACCGCCTGCGTCCCGGAACCCTGACCACCGCGCGCGAACTCGCCCGCGCGATGGAAGTGTCGGAACGGACGATCTACCGCGACATCGCGCATTTGCAGGGCAACGGTGTGCCGATCGACGGCGAAGCGGGCCTTGGTTACATGATGCGCGATGGCTACGATCTGCCGCCCCTGATGTTCACGGAGGAGGAGGCGATTGCGCTATCGGTGGGCGCGCGCATGGTCCGAACCTGGGGCGGGTCCTCCATGGCCAAGGGCGCCGAAAGCGCGCATGACAAGATCGCCGCGATCCTGCCCGATCCCGTGCGCAAACGGGCCGATGCCCTGCGGTTCGAGGCCTGGACGACACGGCCACTCGCCCCGGAAACCCGCGCCATCATCGACACGGTCGAGAATGCCATCAAGGCGACCGAGCGCCTGACACTCGCCTACCGGGATGAGGCGGGGGCAGAGACGGACCGCACGATCCGACCCCTCGGCCTGTGGTTCTGGGGGGCCGTCTGGACACTCGTGGCGTGGTGCGAGTTGCGCGACGATTTCCGCATGTTCCGGCTCGATCGTATCGCCAGTGCCACGATGATCGGCCCCTTCACGCCGACGCCCGAGCAAAGCCTCGATACGTTCTATGGCGAGGTGAGCCCTCGCGCAGAGCGCCGGGACGAGATTTCGTAAAATAATTCAGACGGCGTGGCCGGTCGCGTTGATGCGGATCTGGCGCGCGGCGCGCAGGGCGTGCTCGGCATCGCCAAGGCAGGTCACTGTCCCGTCGAGTTCCGGCAAATCCGCTAGGGCGTCCGCGTCCTGAACGATCTCGCCGCACAGCACGATTGCCAGCTCCGGTCGCCGCATGCGCAGATCCACGATCAGCCGCCGAAGCGCCTCCGCACCGTGACGTCCGCCGCAGCTCAGCGCGACCAGATCGCGCGAATCCTCGGATATGACCCCAGCCAGATCCATGCCGTCCAATCCCAGATGCAGGCCGATATCCCAGCCCAAGCGGCGGAAGTGGTGGGCTGCCATCACGACGCCGAGGGTATGCGTCTCCCCCGGTGCAGCGGCGAAGATCGCGGCTTTGCTATCGTCCTGCCCCGGTATCGCGCGGCCTTTCGGCAAACCGCGCAGCAGTGCCTGAACACGGGTCGTGGCGACCGTAACTTCCGCGAAGGTCATCCGGTCCTCGGCCCACCAGACCCCCAATTGCCGGGCGGCAGGCGCAAGGTAGGAATCACACAACACGTCTACTGTGATGCCGGTCTCACGCAGATCCTGGACCAATGTATCGAAAAGATCGCTTTCCGGATCGGCAAGCGCGTGGGCCATTGCGATGATGTGGGGCATGGGATCCGCGCCTTCGATCGTGCAGGAAATCGCGGCTTCCCGGAACTCTCGCTTGACTTGCGCCATGGCCTGCTTCGCCAAGGCATCAAGGGCATTGACCGACAGGTCGCGCGCCAGTCTCTGCCGTCCATCCAGCGTGTCCAAGCGGCCATCCGCGGCCCCGCTCTGGTTGTACATCCTCGTCACGGTCATCCCTCATAGGCCGAGCCGCATCTTCGCGCCTGTCCAAGACGCTGCGGGACTCGCCCGGATTTATTCTCAGTGGATTACACCTGATATGTCAACTTTAGTTTACATCTCGCGACACCTCGTCACGCAGCAGGGCGACATCACGCATCAGCCAAGCCCCTTGCCCCCCGTGCGTCCGCCAAGGATAGTTGCGCGGAAAGGGAGGGATGAAATGCTGGACGTCGCGCAATTCGATCTGAACGCCATCGGGCCGGATTTCATCGAAGACCCCTATCCCACCCTTGCGGCCCTGCGGCGCAACGATCCGGTTCACCGCAATAGCGACGGCTCCGTCTACCTGACACGGCACGACGATTGCCTGGCGACGTACCGGTCCCGCGACATGCTGTCGGACAAGACGGAGGCGTTCGGGGCCAAGTTCGGGGAATGCCCGCTGAAGGTGCATCACACCACGTCGCTGATTTTCAACGATCCGCCCTATCACACTGTGGTGCGCAAGCTGATCTCCGCCGCGTTCACGCCGCGCAAGCTGGTGGTGATGGAGCGCCTGATCGAGGGGATCGTCGACCAGCTTCTGGACCGGGTGGAAGATCTGGGGGAGTTGGACCTGATCGCCGATTTCGGAATGATGCTGCCGACGGAGATCATCAGCTTCATGCTGGGTGTGCCGGAGGATTATCGCGAAAAGCTGCGCGGGTATTCCATCGCCATTCTGGGCGCGCTCGACCCCGTGGTGTCGGAGGCGCAGATGAAGGCGGGCAATGATGCGGTGACGGAGTTTGGCGCGATCCTGAGCGACCTGATCGACCATCGCCGCAACAATCCCGACGGTGCGGGCGAGGGCGAAGTGCTTGAGGCACTGATCTTCGGCGAACATGACGGGCGTCGGCTGACCCAGGAAGAGCTGGTCCAGAACTGCATCTTCCTGCTCAATGCCGGGCACGAGACGACGACCTCTTTCGTGGGCAATTCCGTGGGGCTTTTCCTCGACAATCCGGGAGAGCATCGCCGCCTTCTGGACGATCCCGACCTGATCGGAACGGCGGTGGAGGAATGCTTGCGGGTAGAAAGCCCGCTTCAGATCGGCAACCGGCTGGCGGGGGAGGATATCGCGCTGCCCTCCGGCGCCATGATCCCCAAGGGGACCTACATCCACACCTCCATCGCGGCGGCGAACCGTGATCCGGAGGTCTTCGCCGATCCCGACCATTTCGACATCGCCCGCAAGCCGAACCCGCATATCGCCTTCATCACGGGCATCCATGTCTGCCTTGGCGCGTCGCTCGCGCGGATGGAGGGGAAGATCGCGTTGGGACGGCTGATCGCGCGGTTTCCGAAACTGGCCGCGAACGGCCCGCGCGAGCGGTTGGGACTGGCGCGGTTCCGGGGGTTCACGAGCCTACCGATCCGGGTAAAGTAGCCGGTTATCACGCTTGATAAGGTGGGTTAAGTATCTGAAAGGGCTACGTTTCAGCATTCTTGTTAATTATTTCTTAACCATTTGCCGAGCCTTCGCAGATCAAGCCCCTGCACCCGCGTGGCGACCGAATGAAGGATGCCTCCGGCAGGTATTTTCCGGGAACAAGGATGGGGTCGTCGCGCTTACTCCGTCGACCATTCCGCAAGGCTCAGACCGCGCTTCTCGCATTCCTCCAGCACCGGCGAAAGCTTCCATGCCACCGGGTCCTCGGCCTGTAATGCGGTGATCCGCTCCACGATATGCGGCACGCCGAGCGTGTCGGCATAATGCATCAAACCGCCCCGCCAGCGGGGGAAGCCGTAGCCGAACACCGTGACAAGGTCGATGTCGGCGGCGCTTTGGGCGATCCCCTCGGCCAGCACGTCCGCGGCCTCGTTAATCATCGCCAGCACCAGCCGTTCCACGATCTGATCCTCGGTATAGTCCGTCCGCTCAATCCCGGCGAAATGCGCCTCTTCCAGGGCCAGATCGGCGACGATGGGATCCTCGACCTTGCCGCCGCCGCCGGGATAGCGGTACCAGCCCGCGCCGACTTTCTTGCCGAGCTTGCCAAGCTCAACCATCCGGTCCGCGATGGGGATATAGCGCCGGTTCGGATCGCGCGTCGCGTCCTGCCGCCTGCGCGCGGCGTACCCGATATCAAGGCCCGACAGGTCCGCCACCTCGTAAGGCCCCATGGCATAGCCGAAATTGACCATCGCTTCGTCGACTTCCCACGGGGTCGAGCCATCCATGAAAACGGTATCGGCGGCCTCGCGGTAGCGGGAATAGATGCGGTTGCCGATGAAGCCGTCGCAGACACCGGCCAGCACCGGCACCTTCTTGAGCAGCTTGCCAAGGGCGTAGCCGGTGGCGAGCGCCCTGGGAGAGGTGCGCGCGCCCCTCACGATCTCCAGAAGGCGCATGATATGGGCGGGCGCGAAGAAATGCAGGCCCAGAACGCGCGAGGGCTCGTTGGTGCTGGCCGCGATTTCATCCACGTCGAGGTAGGAGGTGTTGGTGGCCAGCACCGCGTCGAGCGAAAGTGCGGCGTCGAGTTGCGCGAAGATGGCTTTCTTGACCTCCATATCCTCGAACGCGGCCTCGATGGCGAGGGGGGCATTTGCGGCCTTGGCGTAGTCCGTGGTCACGGTTAGCCGGTCGCGCAGCGCCCGCGCGCCGTCATCGGAAAGGCGCCCCCGGTCAAGGCCGGTCTGGACAAGTTGGCCGATATTGGCCTGAGCCCGTTCCACACCCTCCGCATCGCTTTCCAGAAGGGTTACGGGCAGGCCGATGGACAGGCAGGCATAGGCGATGCCCGCACCCATGGTTCCGCCACCGACCACGGCGATTTCGGTCAATTCAGACGCGGGCGGCAAGTCCTTGGGCGGCTTGGCGGCGCGTTCGGCGAAGAATATGTGGCGCAGGGCACGGGATTGGTCGCCCCCCTTGAGGTCCAAAAAGGTCGCGCGTTCCAGTTTCATCGCCTGATCGAAGGGAAGGCTGAGGCCCTGTTCCACCACGTCGACGGCGCGAAGCGGGGCGATCTGGCCCGGACTGCGTTGCGCGAGGCGTGCGCGGATGGCGTCAAAGGCGGCGGCGTCGTGGTCGGGGGCGGGCAGCTCCCACGTGGGAACGATGCACTGAAGCTCCTCGGTGTTGACCATGTCGGCGGCGTCCATCGGATCATCTTCGACCGCGTGGATCAGCCCGGCCTTCAGCGCCGCGCCCGCGCGAAGCGGCCGCCCGAAGGCGATCATGTCGAGCGCGGTTTCAAGGCCCGTCAGACGCATGGCGCGCTGGGTGCCGCCCGCCCCGGGGATCACGCCAAGTGTCACCTCGGGCAGGCCGATCTGCGCCTGGGGCGCGGCGATGCGCATCCGGCAGGCCAGCGCGATTTCCGCGCCACCGCCAAGGGCCACCCCGTTGATCGCGGCAATCCAGGGCACGAAGCTTTTCTCGATCGCGTCCAAGACGTCCGGCAGGTAGGGTTCCAGCGCCGCGCCGTCGAATTCCTTCGCATCGGCCCCGGCGGCGAAGGCGCGGCCCGCGCCTGTGACGATCACCCGGTCGAAATTCTCTCGCTCCGCCCAGGCGACGGCGTCCAGCAGGCCTTGGCGCATCTCCTTGCCGATGGCGTTCACGGGGGGATTGTCGAGGGTGACGAAACCGGTCAGCCCCTCGGATCTGGTCGTCACATTCATGGGATATCCCCGGTGATGAAGCCCAACCGCGCGGTCAGGGCCAGAAGGCGTTCCAGCGAGTCGTCGACGCTTTGCCCACTCGTGTCGAGGATGGCATCGGCGCGGGCATATTCCGCCTCCCTGCTCGTCAGAAGGACGCGCAATTGCGCCATGGCTTGCGGGTTGCCTTCCATTGGGCGCGTGTCCCCCTGGGCGCGCACGCGGTCCATGTGTTCCTCGGGCGAGGCCTTGACCCAGATCGTGTGGAAACGGTCGAGCAGGAGGTCGAAGGTCTGCGCCTCCCCCACGATGCCACCGGCAACGGCGACGATGGCGCGGTCGTGGTCGGCGACGATCTGGTTCAGGGCATCAGCCTCCAACTGGCGATAGCCTTCGGGGCCGTAGAGCGCCATGATCTCGCCGATGGGCATGCCGCCCGATGCCTCGATCGTGCGGTTGAGCTCCACGAAAGGGGCATCCAAGGCCGCTGCCGCCGCGGCGCCGAGGGTGGATTTGCCTGCGCCGCGCAGGCCAATCAAGCAGATACGGCCCGCCTTGGTCGTGGCCCCCGACAGCATTTCGCGCACCCGCGCCTTGGTCGGTTCATCGGCGGCGGCGAAGGCTTCGCCCATGCGCAGCGCCTCCGGCGGGAGGTCGGAGCGCGCGACGAGGGTTTCCAGCGAGACGCCCAAGGCATCGGCCACGCGCAGCAAGAGCCCGATGGAGATATTGCCATCGCCCCCTTCAAGCTGCGCAAGGTAGCGCGGGGAGACGCCCGACATCTCCGACAGGACCCGACGCGAGATGCCGATGGAGGCGCGCGCGGCCCGGACCCGGTCGCCCACGCGGGATTGCAGGGCGGAGATGGCGGCATCGACCGCAAGGGGGGGATGGGCATCCTGGTTCGACATGGGACCTCAACCGGGGATGTGGGGTTCGATCAGCGCACGCAGGGACGGCGGGGCGGGTTGCGATTTGAACTGATCGGCGATGATGAAGACGCAGGTAAACGCGCCCTCGAAACAGGTGGTGCCGTCCTGCACGCCATCGACCCGGAAGGTCACGGACTTGGTGCCAAGGCGCGAGGGCCAAGTGTGGCATTTGAGGATGTGGCGCGGCGTGACGGGGGATTTGAAATCCATCTCCAGCCGCACGAAAGGCGTGCCGACATTGGTGTCGATCTCCATATGATACCAGCCGCCGGGCCCGTGATGTTCGGACCACCAGGCGTCGATGGCATCAAGCGCGAACCACGGAAGCCGCGCGGTATAGGCGATCTTGGCGGGGTCGCAATCGCCCCAGGTGACACGCACATCATGGACGAAGGCACCGTCGGGGCGCGGTTGCATTCAGGCGGCCTTGGCTTTGGGTTGCTGCACGATCTCCTGCGCCCAGGGGATACCCAGATCTTCGGGCATGTCGGGGGAAGACGCGTCGTGGATGCAGCGTTCGCCGACCATGGTGGCGCCCTGTTCCAGCAGCTTCTCCATCAGGATCTTGGAGCCGAAGGCGAAGGTCTCGGAAAACACCATGTCGCCGAGCCCGAAGATGGCGAAGCGCACATGGCTGAGGTCCTGGCCCGTCTCCACGATCTTGTCGTAGAAGGGCTGCGCCGTCACGGGCAGGTCGCCGTTACCATAGGTGGACGTCACGAAGAAGTAGAACGTGTCTGCATCGAGCGTGGCGGGATCGACTTCTCCCAGGGACGTGATCTCACAATCGAACCCGTCGCCCAATGCGTCGCGGATATCCTCGCACAGCATCTCGGCCGAACCGGTTTCGGTGCCGAAGAGAAAATGAATGTTCATAGCTTTCGTCCTTTGGGTCGGGTGGCGGGACACGTCCCGCCAGGCCACGATCATGCCATGTGCAGCTTCACGTACTCGAAATCGCCCGGCTTGTTGTCGATGCCGACCTTGGGCGGCGCGATCCAGCCGGCATATTCACCAGGCTCGTAGCAGGGCACCATGAGCGACTGGATGAATTCGCCGTCGGCCTTGGTGGGCAGCCAATTGTCCTTGTTGGCCTGCCAGTCCACCTCGCTGATCAGGTTGCCCTCCGGATCGGCCTTGATGGCGGAGAAGACACCGATCTGGCGGTGGAAGGCCTGGTCCGGCAGCTTCAGCTCGAACTCGATGCCGGTGCGCTGGATCATCTTGTTCCAACGGCGCAGGCCACCGGAGGCATCGCGGATGTAATCGTCGCGCAGGCGCATGTTGATCGCGGTCAGCGCGGGCACCTCCTTGTCGAGAATCTTGCCGTCCTCGATCAGCTTCACGACATAGGTTGCGTCCTTCAACTGGTGATCATCGTCGATCCGCTGCTCCATGTAACGGCCCTTGATGCCCGCGTTGAAAGCGTTGGCGGCATTCGTCGAAACTTCCTGCCCGAACAGGTCCAGCGACAACGAATAATGCATGTTCAGCTTCTTCTGGATCGTCGGCAGGTCGATGACGCCCAGATCGCGCACGCGCCCGATATCGGTGGGGTCGGTGATGCCCGCCTCCGCCATCGCCTCACAGGTCCGTTGCACGATGCGGCCCACGCCGGTTTCCCCGACGAACATGTGGTGGGCTTCCTCGGTCAGCATGAAGCGGCAGGTGCGGCTGAGCGGATCGAAGCCTGATTGTGCGAGGCTTTCCAGCTGCATCTTGCCGTCACGGTCCGTGAAGTAGGTGAACATGAAGAAGCTGAGCCAATCCGGCGTCTCCTCGTTGAAGGCGCCGAGCATCCGCGGTGCCTCGTCCGATCCGGAAGAGCGGCGGAGCAGGTCATCGGCCTCTTCCCGGCCATCCTTGCCGAAATACTTTTGCAGCAGATAAACCATCGCCCAGAGGTGGCGTCCTTCTTCAACATTCACCTGAAACAGGTTGCGCATGTCATAAAGCGACGGCGCGGTCAGGCCGAGGAAGCGTTGCTGTTCCACGCTGCCCGGCTCCGTGTCGCCCTGGATCACGATCAGGCGCTTGAGCATGTTGCGGTATTCGCCCGGAACCTCCTGCCACGCGGGCTGGCCCGCGTGCTCACCCATCGGAATCGTGCGGCCTTCCACGGGCGGTGCAAGCAACACGCCCCAGCGGTATTCGGGCATCTTCACGTAATCGAATTTCGCCCATCCCTTGGGATCGACGGAGACGGCGGTGCGCAGATAGACCATGCTTTCCTGGAAATTCTGGGGGATCAGCCGGTTCCACCAATCCAGATACCCCGGGTGCCATTTTTCCAGCGCCTTCAAAACCTTGCGGTCCTGGCCGAGGCCGACGTTATTGGGGATCTGGGTGTCGTATTCAACGTCTTGTGCGGTCATTGTCTATCCTCCCGGATGGTGGGTTGCACCCACCCTACAGTGTCAATCGGGTACGGCCTCGCCGAGTCCCGTAGGGTGGGTGAAACCCACCGTTGCGCGGGCTACACCCGTTCCATGTCGTATTCGCCGCGGATACCGCTGCCATAGCGTTGCAGCGCGCCGTTTTCGCCCACGGCGTTGGGCCGGTTGAAGATCCAGTTCTGCCAGGCCGTCAGCCGCCCGAATATGCGGGTTTCCATCGTCTCGGGACCTGCGAAGCGCAAATTCGCCTCCATCCCCGTCATCGCATCGGGGGAGAAGCTGGCGCGTTCTTCGAGGATGATGCGAATCTCATCCTCCCAATCTATGTCGTCCATGATCATCGTCACGAGGCCGTTCTCCTCGGCCTCGGCCGCGTCCATCGGCGCACCGATCTGGTCCTGCATCGCATCGACCGCGTCGGGGGTGGCAAGGAAGCGTGTTTGCAGCCGCGTCAGGTCATTGCCCATCGGGTAGGCGCCGAAATTGTCCAGTGTCAGGGTGATGGTCGCCATCGGGCGATTGTCGCCCTCGAACTCGTCTTCCATCATGTAGGATCGGTCGGCGGCCCAGATCAGTTCCGCCAAGACCCCCGCGAAGCAGGAGCCATGCTCCACCAGCGTTACGAGGCTGCGCGAGGTCACGTCGAGCCGTTTCAGGGTGCGCTTCCAGTAATGGCGGATTTCATTGGCCAGCCAGTGATCGGCATTGTCGCGCAGAAGCGCCTCGTGCGCGATCAGGCGAGCCGGGTCGCCTTGCGTACGCAGGGTCCAAAGGCCGCATTCCATCTCGTTCAGGCGCAGATGCAGGATCGCATCCTCGAACTCGCGGGCCAAGCGTAGCATGTAGGATTGATCGCCCTCGGCATGGAGTGCGTCCATATCCGCCGGGGCATCGGCATCGGGGCCGTTCAGCGTAATGGTCGCGGTGCGCGCGGCGCGGTCGACCTGCACCTTGACAAGCGAATAGGCGATGGACCCGTCATCGGAGAGCGTCTTTTGCAGGGGCCCGAGCGTGATGCCCTGCGCATCGCGGGGATTGGCCGCGGCGAATTCCCGGGCGCGGTCTGCCACCACCTTGTCGAAGGTGGAATTCGGCACGACCTCATCCACAAGCCGCCACTCGACGGCGCGCTTGCCCTTCACGCCTTCTTCCGTGGCGCAGAACACGTCCGCCAGATCGCGGCGCACCTTGCGCTTGTCCGTCACACGGGTCAGGCCACCTGTGCCGGGCAGCACCGCCAGAAGCGGCACCTCTGGCAGGGAAACGGAGGAGGTCGCGTCATCCACCAGCATCAGGTGGTTACAGGCGAGCGCCAGTTCGTAGCCGCCGCCCGCGCAGGCGCCCTTGATGGCGGCCACGTATTTCTGGCCCGATTCCGCCTCCGCCGCTTCATAGGCGTTGCGCGTCTCGTTGGTGAATTTGCAGAAGTTGACCTTGTGGGAATGGGCCGCCCCGCCCAGCATCCGGATATTGGCACCGGCACAGAACACCTTGTCCTTGCCCGATTGCATGACGACGACCCGCACTTCCGGATGCTCGAACCGCATCCGCTGCACGATGTCATTAAGCTCGATATCGACGCCTAGATCGTAGGAATTGAGCTTAAGCTGGTAGCCCTCGAACAGGCCGCCATCTTCGTCAACATCCATGGTCAGCGTCGCCACCGGGCCATCGTAGTCCACGCGCCAATGGCGATAGCGGGACGGGTCCGTCTGAAAGTCGATGACCTTGGACATGGGAATCTCCTGTTGCGCGGATGCAGGATAGCGCAGCTTGCGCCCGAGGCAAGCGTTATAGTGCGCTTTCCTGCGCTAAAGGTGCAGATTTTTCTCTAGATGATGCGATATTATGCAAATAGCCAATCGGAGATCGCGGACAGGACGGCATCTTGGCGTTCCAGGTGCGGGCTGTGCCCGCATGGGTCTAGCATATGGACGCGGACGTCGCGGGCACGGGTGGAGATCACGTCGATCTGGGCTTTCGTCCCGTATTCGTCCTGTACCCCCTGGATGGCGAGGATCGGACAGGTGGTGTCGTCCAGAACCTCCGCCACGTTCCAGTCACGGAAGCCCGGCGACAGCCACGCATCTGCCCATCCACGGAAGGTTGCGCGCGGGTCCGTGTGGTAGCGCGCCATGCGCTCGGGCAGGTCGGACGTGTCGAAGCGGCGTGCGGCGCGGGCGATTTCAGCCAGGCCCATCTCTTCGGTGAAGAAATGCGGCGCCATCAGGGTGACGCCGCGCAGGCCGCCCACAAGCCCGGCATGGATCGCGGCGATGGTGGCGCCGTCGGAATGGCCGACAAGGATCGGGCGGTCGAGGGCGAAGGCCGACAGGACCTGCGGCAGAACCTCCACCGCTTCGTGCGTCATCCAGTCGAGCGGGCGCGGCAGATCATCGGCATCCGAAAACCCGTAACCCGCGCGCGAATAGGCCAGCACCGGCAGGCCCGTCGTCTCGACCAGCGCTTGCGGAAACCCACGCCAGAGCGCGACGGACCCCAGACCCTCATGCAGCAGAACGATCGCTGCCCCGCCGGACGGGTCCGGACCCCAGCAGCGATATTCGAGCCGCCGGCCGTGTGCGGTGACGAAGCCGTCGCCCCACATCAGCCGCGCAGCTTGAAGCGCTGGATCTTGCCGGTCGCCGTCTTGGGCAGATCATCGGCGAAGGTGATCCAGCGGGGATATTTCCACATGCCGATCCGGTCTTTGACGAAATCCTTGAGCGCCTGTTCCTCCGGTCGCTCTGCCCCGTCTTTCAGCACGACATGGGCCGCGGGCTTGTCGAGGCCCTTATCGTCGGCGCGCGCCACGACGGCGGCTTCCAGAACGGCGGGATGGGCGATGAGCGCGCTTTCAACCTCGAACGGGCTGACCCAGATGCCGGAGACCTTGAACATGTCGTCGGTGCGCCCGCAATAGATGTAGCGCCCGTCGCGATGCTCATACTTGTCGCCAGTCCGGGTCCACATCCCCTCGAACGTGGCTTGAGACTTGGCGCGCTTGTTCCAGTACCCGTCGGCCGAGGACGGGCCGCGCACCAGCAATTCGCCGACCTCCCCCTCTGCCACGTCTTCGTCATGCTCATCGACCAGCCGCAGATCGTAGCCCGGCACGGCGGTCCCCGATGTGCCGTAGACGCAATCGCCGGGGCGGTTGGACAGGAAGATGTGCAGCATCTCGGTGGAGCCGACACCGTCCACGATCTCCGTCCCCGTAAGGCGCTGCCAGCCGTCGCCCACATCCTTCGGCAACGCCTCCCCCGCCGAGGTACACAGGCGCAGTTTGTGATCCGGCGGGCCATCGGCGGCCTGCACCATGGCGGCGAACAGCGTGGGCACGGCGCACAGGATCGTGGGCCGGTGCCGCGCCATGATGTCATAGACGGCATCCGGCGTGGGTCGCCCGGCAAAAAGCACCGTCGTGGCCCCCGCCGACATCGGAAAGGACACGGCATTGCCCAGACCATAGGCGAAGAACATCTTGGCGACGGAATAGACAACATCATCTTCCCGTATGCCCAGAACCTGATCGCCAAACGTATCGCAGGTGGCCTTCAGCGCGCCATGGACGTGGCGCACGCCCTTGGGCTGACCCGTGGAGCCGGAGGAGTAGAGCCAGAAGGCCAATTCATCTTCGCCGGCCTCAACCGTCTCTACCGGCTCTGCCCCCGATATGAAGTCGCGGTAGCTTTCCGTCATGTCCGGTGCATCGCCGATCACGAGGATCGCGCGCAGGTGGCGATTGTCGCGGGTGGCGGGCTCGACGATTTCCCACATCTCCTCGGACACGACGAGGATGGAGGCGCGACTGTCGGTGAGGATCGAGTCGTAGACATCCGCCGACAACAGCGTGTTGAGCGGCACCGGGATCGCGCCCGCCTTGATCGACCCCCAGAAGATCACCGGCCACTCGATCTGATCGCGGACGATCATGGCGATGCGTTCTTCGCGCCGGACGCCGTGCCGATAAAGCGCGCCCGCGAACCGCGCCGCATGGTCGTGCAATTCGCCGTAGGTCAGGCTGCGCTGCTTGCCGTCGGCCTCGATAAAGGCGGTCTTGTCGGCGCGGCCTTCGCTGAGGTGACGGTCGACGAAATGGAGGGCGGCGTTTCCTTGCATCGGCTTCTCCCTGTCTCAGCGCACGCGCAGGATCACGGCCATGGCCGAATCCCCGGCAGCGCAGCCCTGGAACAGGCCGGTGCCGCCGCCGCGTTGCACGAGTTCTTCTATAAGTTCGATCATCGCCCGCAGGCCCGTCGGCCCCTGCGGATGGCCCCAGATCAGAGAGGAGCCGAAATTGTTCATATTCTTCCAGTCGATCCCGAAGGCGCGCGCGAAGGCGATGTCGTTTACGGCGAACGGGTTGTGGGACTTGATCGCATCGACCTGATTGATCAGCAGGCGCGCCCGGTCGAGCGCGGCGATGCTGGCCTTGATCGGCGCGGCGGGCATGAAACCCTTCTCCTCGCGCGCCTGGGCGATGGCGATGATTTCCACGGCGGGGCCTTCGCCGATCTCGCGCGCGCGGTCGGCGTCGGCCACGACGACCATGCCCGCATTGCCATCGGCGGGATGCGTTTGCCCCGCGAAGGTGATCGTGCCGTCGCGCATCACCGGCTTGAGCGTGGCAAGCTTGTCCGCGTTCAGCGGCTCCACCCCCTCATCCGTGGACAGCGTCGCGATGGTCTTGCGATAGCGCGCATCGGGCACGTCGATCACCGGCATGTAACGGCGCTGGAACGCGCAATCATCGGCCAGCGCGTCGTCGTATTGGGCGCGGCGGCAGGCGACGACATCGTGCTGTTCCGCGGTCGTGATCCCTTCGCGGGCGGCCACGTTCTCCCCCGTCTGGATCATGGCATTGCAAGCCCAGGGATCGTGGCCGAAATTGTCCATCACAACGTCTTCCTTTTCGCCCGTGCCACCGGGGGCGTGGGGCGCGGGGAAATAGACATGGGGGCCATTGGAAGTGCGATCCCCCGACACGATCAATGCTTGCTGTGCGCCTTGCGCAATCTCCCCCACCGCAGTGGACAGAAGCCGAGCCCCGGTGGCACAGGCCTGGCTGACCATGGGCGCGGCGAGACCTTCGGCCCCCAGCATCGCCGTAAACCACGGCCCGCCGAAAAAGCTCCCTCTCTGGATCACGGTCTGCCCGAAGGCGGCGAAATCGAAGCTGTCGGCGGGGATGTCCATCCGGGCCAGCTGCGCCTTGCCCACATGGGCCGCGAATTCGACGGAGTTCAGATGCGCAAGGCTGCCCTGCCAGCGGGCGAATGGCGTGGACCAATAGGCGCCATAGGGGATGAAGGGCATCAGGACGCTCCTATCGGGAGGGAGGCGGGATCGGCATCGTCGTAGAGGCGGTCGATGACATCCGCGCGGCGGGCCTTGATCTTGGCGAAATTCAGGTTGCCCTTGGCCGTGATCTCTCCATCCGCCATCGAGGGCGGCTCGGACAGGACAAGGGCGCGGGTGATGCGGGTGGACGAGCCGCCGGTGAAGGCGGAAAGGGCTTGCACGATCGGCATGGGATCGGCGGGCAAGAGCGCCTCCCCATCATCGCGGGCACTGTCGCGCAGCGCCGGGGCAGGTACGATCAGGATGCCGATTTCCGCGCGTCCGTCGCCGGTGACGATGACATCCTGCGCCAGGCCCTTCAGCGCGCTCAGCACGTCCAGCCGCAGGGCGGCGGCGCGGACCCACGTGCCGGTCATCAGCTTGAAGTCTTCCGATATCCGGCCATCGAAACGGAGGCCCTGATTGGGGTTGGCAGGGTCGACGAAGGCCATGGCATCGCCGGTCCTGAAATAACCCTCATCATCGAACGCCTCTTCCGTCCGGGCGGGATCGTTGAGGTAGCCGGTGAAGATGGAGGGGCCTTTGACGCGGACCTCGTAGCGGTCGTCGGTCGGGATCAGCTTCACGTCCACGCCCGGAAGCGGCACGCCAACAACGCCGGAGCGGTCGGTCGGTTCATGTTGCAAAAGCGCGGCGGGTGCGGTTTCCGTCAGGCCCCAAGACGAGGTGAAGAGTGGCATGTCGCCCCTCACGTCGCGGGCCATCGCCTCCAGATCCGCCCAGACATCCTGCGGTAGGGAGGCGCCGGCATAGAACAGCATGTCGAGGTCTTCGAAGAAGGCGCGGGCGAATTCCCGGTCGCCGCGCATCGCGTCACGCAGGGCGGCGAAGCCCACCGGAACGTTGAAGGAGATCGTGCCCTGCTTGATGCGATTGTTCTCGATCGTCTTGCCGATGAGCGCGGGGATCGGCTTGCCCCCGTCGATATAGAGCGCGCCGCCATTGGCGAGCACCAGGTTGAAATTGTGCGATCCGCCGAAGACGTGGTTCCAAGGCAGCCAATCGACCAGGACCGGGGGACGTCGGGTCAGGAACGGCAGGCAGGCCGCGATCTGCGCCTGGTTGGTGCACATCATCCGATGGGTCGTCAGCACACCCTTGGGCGCTGAGGTGCTGCCCGATGTCATCAGGATCTTGGCGACGCTGTCCGGCGTAACGCTCACATCCAGCGCCCCCGCCACGCCCGCCAGATCGTCCAGCGTGCGCCCCGGCCCGTGGGCCATGAGCGGACGGGCATCGCGCAGGGCCTCCCGGTCGAACACCTCCGACAATGCCGCACCATCCTCCGCAAAAACCGCGGCAGGGCGGATCAGGCGGGCGATGTGGTCCAGCTGCGCGCGGGCGGCGGGGATGGCGGCATATTGCTCGGCCACCGGCGCGAAGGGGACGCCTGCATATTGCGCGGCAAGCGCCAGCAAGGCGTGGTTGACGGAATTGCCGGTGACGATCAGCAGCGGGCGGATCGGGCCAAGGCCCATATCCAGAAGCCCCACGGCCATGGCGCGCGCCTGGTCCCGGGCGGTGGCATAGCTGACCTCCCGCCACCCGTCCCCGGCGCGTTCGGCGATGAAAACCGCGTCGGGCGTTGTCTCCGCCCAATGGTCCAGCCAATCGGTCGTCCGCTTCACCACCGGCCCCAGCACGGCGCGGGCGGACAGGTGGACGGAGCCATCGGGGCGGTCTTCGCGGATTACGTCATGGGGTTGATGGTTCACGGCAATCCCTCCGCATCCTCCGTCGCGGCCCGTGCGCCCGGGCCGGCACGTTCCACTGCGTTCAAACCTTTTGTGAGGGCGGCGAGGGCCTCGTCGGACAAAGCGCAGGTCATGCGAGTGTCGAACGCCTCCAGCGCCGCGCGGGCGCGCGCGTAATGATCCGCCCCGGCGGGCGTCGGATGAAGCTCGTAAGCGCGGCGATCCATGTCGGCGCGGCGGCGCGTGATCCAACCCGCCTTTTCCAGCATGTCCACGATCTGAACGAGGTTGGGCCGCTCGATGGCGAGCACTTCGGACAGGTCGGCCTGCCGCAGACCGGGCTGGCCCACGATCACCGACAAGACGGAATAGGAGGCGCGGCGCAATTCGAAGGGCGTCAGCACGGCGTTCACCGCCCCCATAATGGCGCTCGACGCCCGCTGGATATTGTACCCGATGAGGCGGCGCAGATCGGCGTCATAGACGGGCCGGTCACTGGCGGCATCGGCATCGCGCGGGGGCGCCGCCTTATCTGCGACCGCCCGCGTCATTGAAAATTCGGCGCGCGTTTTTCGAGGAAGGCGCGAAACCCCTCCTCCGCATCCGGGGACGTCTGGGCGAGCGCGGTACACAGAGCCTCGGTAAAGAACCCTTCCTCTGGCGCCATGGCGTTGATCCGCGCGACGCCTTGGATTGCGAAGTAATTGGACAGACGCGCATTGGTGGCGATCTGGCCGGCAAGCTCCAGGGCGCGGGCCATGGGATCATCCGTGACATAATGGGCCAGACCCAGCGCCGCGCCCTCGGTGCCGGAATAGCTGCGCCCGGTCAGCATCATCTCCGTCAGGCGGTCCGGGCCGATGATCCGACCCACGCGCACCGTCGCGCCGCCACCCACGAAAAAGCCACGCTTGCCTTCGGGCAGTTGGAAGATCACGTCGGGTGCCGCGATGCGCACATGGCAGGCGCTGGCCACTTCCAGCCCGCCGCCGATCACCGCACCGCGCATCGCCGCCACAACGGGCAGGCCGCCGAACTGCACCCGGTCGAGCTTCGCGTGCCACATCCGGGAATGGGCCATGGCCGCATCGGTGGCACGGTCCACTTGTTCCGCCAGATCAAGGCCCGCACAGAAATGATCCCCCGCCCCCGTCAGGATCGCCACGCGCACGCCTTCGGGCGGGGCATCGAAGAACGCGGCCAGCCGCGCGATCTGCGCGTCATTCATCGCGTTGCGCCGGTCCGGACGGTTCAGCGTCAGCGTGGCGATGGGCCCGTCGATGTCGATCAGAAGGTCACTCATCTGGGCGGCAACCTCGTGGCACCGTCAAGGCGAATGACCTCTCCGTTTAGATAGGGGTTCTCGATGATCGCCGCGACCATCTGCCCAAACTCTGCCGGGTCGCCCAAACGCGCGGGGAACGGCACATTGGCGACGATGGCCTTCGTCGTCTCTTCCGGCAGGCTTTCCATCATCGGCGTGTTGAACAGGCCCGGCGCGATGGCATTGACCCGGATACCGGGCTTGGCCAATTCCCGCGCCAGCGGCAGGCACATGGACGCGATGGCCCCCTTGCTGGCGGCGTAGGCCGATTGGCCGACCTGTCCGTCCTGATAGGCGGCGGAGGCCGTGTTGATGACGACGCCTCGTTCGCCCGTGTCCAGCGGCGGAAGGTCCATCATCGCCTGCACCGCGTAGGTCATCACGTTGTAGGTGCCGATCAGGTTCACGTCGATCACCTTGCGGAAGGTATCGAGGGAGGTCTTCCCCTCCCGCCCGACGATCCGCGCGGCGTATCCCAGCCCCGCGCAATTCACGCAGATGCGCGCCGCCTGCCCGAACCGGGCCATCACACTGGTCACCGCGGTCGCGGCATGTTCGGCGTCGCTGACATCGCATTGCTGGGAATAGCCGCCGATCTCCGACGCGATGTCGCGCGCGCGGTCGCCGTTGAAATCGAGGATCGCCACGTCGGCCCCGCGTGCCGCGAGGTAGCGCGCGGTGGCTTCCCCAAGACCGCTGGCCCCCCCGGTGACGATGGCCACCTGTCCGTCGAGTTGCATCGGACCTCCCCCCCTTTTTGGTGCGCTACCGCCTTCGGCTACTTGAGCGCTGGTTTTGCTGCGCTACCGCCTTCGGCTACTTGAGCGCTGGTTTTGCTGCGCTACCGCCTTCAGCCACTTGAGCGCTGGTCGTTCGCGCGACCGCCTCCCGGCTACTTGAGCGCGGCGGCCCTCCCAAGCCGTCGATTCTGTATCGTTATACTACATAACTATCTTACGACGTCACCACGTGATAAAAGCCAGCGTGATGACCGGGAACGCCACCAGAAGCACCACGCGCAACAGGTCGGACGCCACGAAATAGAGGACGGCGCGATAGGTCTCCGTCATCTTGGTGGTCTTCTCCATCGCGTTGATGACGAACAGGTTCATCCCCACGGGCGGCGTGATCAGCCCCACCTCCACGACGATCAGAACCAATATCCCGAACCAGATGGCGATTTGTTCGGAATTGATGCGGTTGAGCGCGCCCTGGTTCACGCGGCGCAATTCCAGCGCACGCGTCTGGTCTCGGACCAATTCCTCCCCGTTGGCGAGGGCGGTGAGGATCGACCGGAACATGTCGTCCTCCATCTCGAAATGGCCCTCGATCAGCGCCATCGTGGCCAATTGCGCCTGGTCGAGGCTGCCGCCTTCGCGGAACGTGTCGATCAGACCCTGGGCCATGGCGGACGTTACCTCCGGGACCATAGCCATGGCCTCCACCGCGCGGGCGGTGTGCAGGTCGATCATGGTGACGAACCCGAAATCGAGCCCTTCCATCACCGGCCAGAAAATCGGGATCGTCAGCAGGATCATCGACAGGCTGTCCATGAAACAGCCGAGGATCAGGTAGAAGACGAGGATCAGGATCAGGATCGTGTACGGCGAAAAGCCGGAGGTCGTGACCCATTCGGCGATGCCCTGGGGCACCTGCGTCAGCGCGAGGAACCCATTGTAGAAGGCCGCGCCGAGGATGATGAAGAAGATCATCGCCGTGGCGCGCGCGGTGACGATAAAGCTTTCGGTGAAGGTCTCTCGCGTCAGCCCACCATTGAACCATGCGATCAACCCGGTGCCGAGCGCGCCGACGGCCGCGCCTTCGGTCGGCGTGAACCAGCCCGCGTAGATCCCGCCGACCACAAGGCCGAAGACCACGAGAACCGGCCAGATCTTCGCCATCGCCACGAAGCGTTCGCCGTAGGGCATGCGCGGGCCGACGCCTGCGCTTTTCGGGTTCAGGCGCACGTAGATGGAGATCGCAAGTACATAGCCGAGCGCCGCGATGATGCCGGGGATGAAGGCCGCAAGGAACAGCTTGGCGATATTCTGTTCGGTCAGGATGGCGTAGATCACCAGCACCACGGAGGGCGGGATCAGGATGCCGAGCGTGCCGCCCGCCGCCAAGGTGGCGGTGGAAAACCCGCCCTCGTATCCGTAGCGGCGCAGTTCCGGCAGGGCGACGCGGCCCATCGTGGCCGCCGTTGCCAGCGATGATCCGCAGATCGCGCCAAACCCCGCGCAGGCCCCCACCGCCGCCATCGCCACCCCGCCCTTGCGGTGGCCCAACCACCCCTCTGCCGCCTTGAACAGCGCCTGGGACATGCCGCCGAGGGTCGCGAAATGGCCCATCAGCAGGAACATCGGGATGATGGACAGCGAGTAGCTGGAGAAGGTCGTGAATGTCTCGGACTTCAGGCGACCGAACGGGATCTGCGTGTCGCCGGTGACAAGGATCAGCCCGACAAGGCCGGTGACGAACATCGACAGGCCGATAGGCACCCGAAGGAAGATCATCAGCAGAAGGGCCGGGAAGGACAGAATCCCGATCAGCTGGTCGGTCAATGCTCCGCCCCCAGGTCAGGCGGAAGGATGGCGCGGCGCGTGACCAGCTCAACAATGCGCACGACGGAGATATAGGCCGCCACGATGGCGGCAAGGACCGCGCCCACAAGGCTGATCGCGTAGGAATACCAGACCGGCATCTGAAGCTCCAACGTGGTCTGGCCGGAATTGAATTTCGTAAGCAGCCCGCCGTAAAGCTGCGTCGCGATCAGGATCAGGACGGCGGCGAAGATCAGCTCCGTCACCGCGCGCAACACGCGGTTGGCGCCGTCCGACATCTGCGACGTGAAGATATCGACGGAGGCGTGGCCACCGGTGATCTGGCAGATCGGAATGAAGGAGAAGATGACGAAGGCGATCCCGGCCTCGATCAGTTCGAATGTTCCGAGCATCGGGCCGACGCCCGCGTCGATCATCCATTGGCCGAGACCGGCCATGGTCCCGGTGTCGATCATCCAGAAGAAGACGCGATCCGCGGCGCGCATGACCACATTGAACACGGTCAGCAGCACAAGCACCGACAGCATGAGGCCACCCAGAATGGCCAACAGGCGCGACAGGAACAGAAGTGTGCGGTACATCACCCCTCCCAAGGTGCACCGGAGGATCGGGCTGCGGCGAGGTTTCCGCCGCAGCCCTGTTCGTCAGTTGGCCTTACTGGCCCGCATTGGCGCAATCGCCTTCCATCAGCTCACGCGCGCGGTCGATCAGGGCCTGTCCGTCCAGACCGCTTTCGCCCACATCGGCGATCCAGCTGTCATAGATCGGCTCCACCACTGGCAGCCAATCGGCTTCGACCGATGCGGCGTCGACCATGATGATGTTGTTGCCCGCATCCACGGCCAGCTCACGCGCCGGGCCATCGGCATCGGCCTGTGTGCCACCCGCGAAGATGGAGAAGTCGAGGCCCGAATTCTCGTCCAGGATCTGCTGAAGATCCTCGGGCATCGCGGCGTAGGCATCGTTGTTCATCGCCAGAACGAAGGTCAGGGTGTAGAGGCCGTTGCCCTCGAACCCGGTGTGGTTTTCCACCAGTTCCGGCACGCGCAGGGCGGCGGTGACTTCCCACGGGATCGTCGTGCCATCCAGAACGCCGCGCGACAGGGCTTCCGTCACAGCCGGAACCGGCATGCCGACGGGCGTGGCCCCGGTCAGCTCAAGCAGCTGGTTCACGAGGCGGGAGCCGCCGCGGATCTGCATGCCTTCCAGGTCCGCGGGAACCTCGACCGGATCGACCGTGTGGAACATGCCGGGGCCGTGGACCCAGGTGCCCAGAAGATGCACATCGGAGAATTCTTCCTGCATGCTTTCTTCGTACATCGTCCAATAGGCGCAGGACGCGGCGCGCGCATCGGCGACCATGAAAGGCAGCTCGAACACTTCCGTCGACGGGAAGCGGCCCGGGGTATAGCCCACAACCGTCCAGACGATATCGGCCACGCCGTCGATTGCCTGATCCATCAGTTCGGGCGGGGCACCGCCCAGCTGCATGGAGGGATAGCGTTCGATCTCGATCCGACCGCCGGAGGCTTCCTCCACCTGGTCGGCCCAGACGTCGAGGACCAGCGCGGGCACGTTGGCCTGGGCCGGCAGGAACTGGTGCAGGCGCAGCGTGACTTCCTGGGCCAGCGCACCGCTGGCGACAAGCGCGCCCACGGCCACTCCGCCAAGCGCGGTCAGCAGGGTTTTCTTCATCATATCAATCTTCCTCCCATTGGTTGTATCGGTGGGCGGGTTCGTCCCGCCTCGGGTTCCGAATATTGCGCGGGCCATCGCTGACCCCCGGATCTGGTTAGTAACGAACCACAACTATTATGATATGTCACCATATTTTGCCCGGCCACGGATCGTGGCCCGTTTTTCCACGATATCGCGCCTGTCTTACCCAAAATTCGGCCCCGAAGAATCAGACCGTTCACTGAAACCTACACCAAGCCGGGCCGCGCGATATGGCAATCGCACCGCTTGGTGCATGCGTGCGTGCACCGGGGTCGCCGTCACGGGCGCGCCTCGACCGCCGATATATCGGGCGGCCCCAGCGCATCCATCAGGTCAAGGAACGTGGCGCGACAGGAGATTTCCGCGCGCATGTCTCCCAAAGCCGCCTCCGCCGCCGGGTTGGACCGCAGGATCAGGCGCCGCCAGCCATGGAGGACGAGAACCCGAAGGGCGAACCGATCCTCAGCCCCGTCGGGCAACGGCCCGATTGCCCGCAAAGCGGCATCCAGCTCGGCGAATTCTCGGTCGCAGGCAGCGTCTTGCACGATGTCGCGCACCCAGTCCGGCAGCGCGCCGGAGGCCGGATCGGCGCGCAGCCACTCGCCCGGCACATCCGCCAAATCCCCGCTGACCAACGCGAAATTGCGGGAGATCGGGACGGCGGACATTTCGCGCGGCAAGAGCGTCAGGGCGTCGGGCGCATCGGGCGGAAGGCCCACGAGCAACCAAGGTGCGCCCGTGTTGGCCCGCCCGTAGATGCGGTCCGCCACCGCGCGGGTCTGGGCCAGCGCGCTCTCGGACAGGCGATGATACCCGACCCGCCCGTCCCGGCGGCTCAGCGTCCAGCCGTCGCGTTTGAGCCGGTGCAACGCCACACGCATCGCCTGCGGCTGCAATCCGATCCGCTCCACCAGCCGCGACAGGGCGAGGCCCGAGACATCCCGCGCGCCGTCCTGGCTGATATCCCCCAGGCATGTGACCAACACCGACCACAGCTTGAGCGTGCCGTCGCGGGACAAGGCATCGGCCAGCGCGCGCACCGGATCGGAATCGCGGGCATGCAAGGGCGTCACGTTCATTTGGCCACCATGGTCAGAAGCTCGTATTCTGCCACCGCGTCGCCGTCTTGATTGCGCACATGGGCATGCCAGCGGACCTCACCGTACACATCGTTACGCGACTTGCGGTCCATGACGGTCAACTCAACAATTATCGTATCGCCGGGGCTGACGGGTTTGAGGAACCGCAAATTGTCGAGGCCGGTATTGGCAAGGACCGGACCTTCCGCGGGTTCCACGAACAGACCGGCGGCAAAGCTGAGGATCAGGTAGCCATGGGCGACGCGACCCGGGAAGAACGGGTTTCTCTTGGCCGCATCCTCATCCATGTGGGCATAGAATGTGTCGCCGGTGAAATGGGCGAAGTGCTCAATATCGTCGAGGGTTATTTCGCGGGCTTCGGTGGTGAGGGTCTGGCCGTGCGCAAGGTCGCCGAACCGCATCCGGAACGGATGGGCTTCCGATGGCGTCTTGGTCGCCCCCGGCACGAAACGCCCCGTCACAGCCGTCAGGATGTCCGGCGAGCCCTGCACCGCCACGCGTTGCATGTAATGTTTCACGGCGCGGATACCGCCCAGCTCCTCCCCGCCGCCCGCGCGCCCAGGCCCGCCATGGGTCAGGTGCGGCATCGGTGCGCCGTGGCCCGTCGCCTCACTCGCCGAGTCTCGGTTGTTCACGTAAACCCGCCCGTGCCAGGCGCCGATGCCCTGCACCACCTCCCGCGCCACGTCGCCGGAATGGGTGATGAGGGAGGCCACCAGCGATCCCTCCCCCCGGTTCGTCAGCGCCATGGCATGATCCAGATCGCGGTACGGCATTAGAGTGGAGACGGGGCCGAAGGCTTCCGTCTCATGCACGATCCGCGCCGCATCGGGATCGGCGCAATGGAACAGCATCGGGCACAGATACGCACCGTTTTCGGTATCGCCACCGATCTCGCCCTCGAACACCAGTTCCGCCTCGCGGTTGATTTGCGCCGTCTTCTCGCGGACATCGCGCTGCTGCGACATGGACACCAACGGTCCCATCGTCGTCCCGGCATCGCGCGGATCACCTACCACAACCTTCGACAGTCGCGAGGACAGACGATCGACGAGAGGCTGGAGGAGCGGCCCGGGCACCATAACCCGCCGGATCGCCGTACATTTCTGACCCGCCTTGGTCGTCATCTCGCAGGCGATTTCCTTCACCGCGATCTCGAATTCCGGGCTCTCCACCGTGACATCCGGCCCCAGAATGCTCGCGTTCAACGAATCCTGCTCCGCCGTGAACGGCACACCGCGCGGCAGGGCATCGGCGACGATGCCCGCCGTTTTCGCCGAGCCGGTGAATGTCACTGCATCCTGCGGCCCGAGGTGGTCGAGCGCGTCACCCACACCGCCCGTCACCAATTGCAACGCTCCGTCGGGCAGAACGCCCGCCTCCAGCATCATCCGCACGCACAGCTCCGTCACATGGGCCGTCGCGGTGGCAGGTTTCACGATGCTCGGCACGCCCGCCAGAAACGCGGGCGCGATCTTCTCCAGCATCCCCCAGACCGGGAAATTGAACGCGTTGATGTGGAATGCCACGCCCAATCGGGGCGTGTAGATATGCTGCCCGCCAAAGGCCCCGGTCTTGCCTAGAGGCTCGAACCCGCCATCGAGCAGCACGTGACCTTCCGGCATCTCGCGGCGTCCCTTGGAGGCAAAGACAAACAGCGTCCCGATCCCGCCGTCGATGTCGAAGCCATGGTCCGCCTGCGTGGCACCTGTCGTGAAGGACAGATCATACAAGGCCTGCTTGTTCGCGTTCAGATGCAACGCCAGCGCCTTGAGCATGCGCGCGCGGTCGTGGAAATCCATCGCGCGCAACGCAGGTCCGCCGACCTCCCGCGCGTAGCCGACCATGCCCGCCACATCCAGCGTGTCATTGCCCGCTTCGGCGATCACCTCGCCCGTGGACGCATCGGCGATGGGCCGCGCGCCCGGTCCGGCCGCGATCCAGACACCCTTCGCGAAGCTGCCAATGCGTTGCATGATTTCCCCCTCCCGAAAAATCTTGTAACACTTTGCGCGATGCGGCAGGGTCGCGCAATAGGGAGTTTGGGAGGGCTCGGGGATGACGCCAAAGGAGCGTGCGCAGCGCAGCGCCGATGCGATGTGGGCCGGCGACCGTGCGTCGGCGTGGGTCGGCATGGAAATCGTGGAGATCGACGAAGGCCGTGCGACGCTCACCCTGTCGATCCGCGAGGACCATTGCAACGGCCACGGCATCGGCCATGGCGGCGTCACCTTCATGCTGGCCGACAGCGCCTTCGCCTTCGCGTGCAATTCCCGCAACGTGGCCACCGTCGCCCAACACAACAGCATCAGCTTTCTTGCACCCGTCCGCCTTGGCGATACGCTGACAGCCGACGCGCGCGAGATCACGCAATCCGGCCGTTCCGGCATTACCGATGTCACCGTCACCAACCAGGACGGCGTGATCGTCGCCGAATTCCGCGGCGCCTCCCGCGCCATCGGCGGGCACCTTTTCGAGGAACACAGATGAAAGACCTCACCCCATCCCGCGACACGCTCGAGCCCATCGAGATCGCCTCTCGCGACGAAATCGCGAGCCTCCAGCTTGAGCGGATGAAATGGTCCCTCAGACACGCCTATGACAACGTGCCGTTCTACCGCGCAAAATTCGATGCGGCGGGTGTGCATCCCGATGATTTGCGGGAGTTATCGGACCTCGCCAAGTTCCCCTTCACGGTGAAATCAGACCTGCGTGACAATTACCCCTTCGGCCTGTTCGCTGTCCCGCGGGACCGGATCACCCGTATCCATGCCTCCTCCGGCACCACCGGCAAACCAACCGTCGTGGGCTACACCAAGGGCGATATCGAGATGTGGGGCAATATGGTGGCCCGCTCCATGCGCGCGAGCGGAACGGCCCCCGGCGACATGGTGCATATCGCCTATGGCTACGGCCTGTTCACCGGCGGCCTTGGCGCCCATTATGGGGCCGAGGCGTTGGGATGCACGGTTGTCCCCGTCTCCGGCGGGATGACGGCGCGGCAGGTCACTCTTATAGAAGATTTTCACCCGACCACGATCATGGTCACGCCGTCCTACATGCTCAACATCCTTGAGGAATATCACCGCCAGGGCATCGACCCGCGCGCGTCGAGCCTGGAGGTCGGCATCTTCGGGGCCGAGCCCTGGACCAACAAGATGCGCGCCGAGGTGGAGGAGGCATTCGACATGCACGCGGTCGACATCTACGGGCTCAGCGAGGTCATGGGGCCGGGCGTCGCCAATGAATGCGTGGAGACCAAGGACGGCCTGCATATCTGGGAAGACCATTTCTACCCCGAGATCATCGACCCGCAGACCGGCGCGGTCCTGCCCGATGGCGAAATGGGCGAGTTGGTCTTCACCACGCTCACCAAGGAAGGCCTGCCGATCATCCGTTACCGCACCCGCGACCTGACCCGCCTTCTGCCCGGCACGGCGCGGTCGATGCGGCGGATGGAGAAGATCACCGGGCGCTCGGACGACATGATTATCCTGCGCGGCGTGAATGTGTTCCCGTCCCAGATCGAGGAGCAGGTCCTGGGCGTCGAGGGACTGGCCCCCTATTACCAGATCGAATTGGTGAAGGACGGGCGGATGGACGCGATGAAGGTCCATGTGGAAAGCCTGCCGGACCATGGGGACGGGGAGGCGCAGGCCGTGCAGGCGGCGACGTTGGGGCATCGGATCAAGGAAATTGTCGGCGTCTCGGCGGAGGTGCTGGTCGCCGCGCCCGGGTCGGTCGAGCGCAGTCAGGGCAAGGCACGGCGCGTCGTGGACAATCGCGGGTAAGGGATTTCGCCCCGGCTTGCGCCGGGCCGACCGACCGGGGGAGGCCCTGCCTCCCCCGGACCCCCACCGGGATATTTCGGGCACATGGAAGACGGAGCCGATTGCGTTACAAGTTTTTCACACAAGGCCGTCGGGTGTAACATTTCATTGGACCTTGGCGGGCGATTCTGCTAGAAATCAGGCGGAGACAGGAGGCGCATCATGTATGCACAGATGGTGAAATCCGAGGCGACGCAGGACGACCCCGCGAAGCTGGCCGCGTTCCAGGCCCGCATTGACGCGGGCGACAAGATCGAGCCCAAGGATTGGATGCCGGAGGGCTATCGCAAGACGCTGATCCGGCAGATCGGCCAGCACGCCCATTCCGAAATCGTCGGCCAGCTGCCCGAGGGCAACTGGATCACCCGCGCGCCGACGCTGGAGCGCAAGGCGATCCTGCTGGCCAAGGTGCAGGACGAGGCGGGCCACGGGCTCTACCTCTATTGCGCGACGGAAACGCTTGGCGTGTCCCGGGACGAGATGACGGAAATGCTTCTCGACGGCCGGATGAAATATTCCTCGATCTTCGCCTATCCCACGCTCACCTGGGCCGATATGGGCGCGGTGGGCTGGCTTGTGGACGGGGCCGCGATCATGAACCAGGTGCCGCTGCAGCGGACATCTTTCGGGCCTTACGCGCGCGCGATGATCCGCATCTGCAAGGAGGAGAGCTTCCACCAGCGGCAGGGCTTCGACATCATGATGAAGATGTGCACCGGTACCGACGCGCAGAAGCGCATGGCGCAAGATGCGCTCAACCGGTTCTGGTTTCCGGCGCTGATGATGTTCGGGCCGAGCGACGCGGAGTCCAAGCATTCCGCGCAGAGCATGGCGTGGAAGATCAAGATGAATTCCAATGACGAGCTGCGGCAGAAATTTGTGGATCAGACGGTGCCTCAGGCGGAGTATCTGGGGCTGACCGTGCCCGACGACACGCTGGCGTGGAACGAGGAAAAGGGCGGCTACGATTTCGCGGAGCCCGATTGGGAAGAATTCTTCGACGTGCTCAAGGGCAATGGCCCCTGTTCGGTCGACCGGATCGCGACGCGGCAAAAGGCGTGGGATGACGGCGCCTGGGTGCGCGACGGGCTGATGGCACACGCGGCGAAGAAGCGAGCCGCCAAGGTGGCCGCAGAATGATGCACCTCGCCGAGATCAATATCGCGCGTCTCAAGCACGATCTGGACGATCCACGCGTGGCTCCATTCGCCGACAACATCGCGCGGGTAAACGGAATTGCCGAGCGCTCGGACGGGTTTATTTGGCGCAACGTGGCGGAAACCAGCGGTCCGATCCAAGGCAACGCGCGGATGATCGCGACCGTCTCAGTCTGGTGGTCTGTTGCGCAGTTCGAACGCTTCGTGTGGGACACTCTTCACCGTCAATTCTACCAAAAGCGCGCGGAGTGGTTCGATATTCTCGACCGCATGCATTTCGCGATGTGGTGGGTGGCGCCGGACACCCAGCCAAGCCTCGGCGACGCCTTCGCGCGGCTCGACCACCTCAACACCCACGGCAACAGCGACCATGCGTTCGGCTGGGATCACCTGCCCGACGCCACGCGGTGGCGTGACACGCAAGCAGCGCTGCAGATAGTGAGCTAACCCGATGGCAGACCAACGAGAATGGCCCCTGTGGGAAATCTTCATTCGTGGCCAGCACGGTGCCTCGCATCGGCATGTCGGCTCCCTCCATGCGCCGGATGCGGAGATGGCGATCAAGCACGCGCGTGACGTCTATACCCGCCGCAAGGAGGGCGTGAGCATCTGGGCCGTCCCCTCGGCGCAGATCGCCGCCTCCAGCCCGTCGAAGAAGGGACCGATGTACGACCCGGCGGAGGACAAGACCTACCGCCACCCGACCTTTTTCGACATCCCCAAGGATGTGGGGCCGATGTGATGCAGGCGGAGTTTCCGGAATTCCTTCTGCGCATGGGGGACAACACCCTAGTCCTCGGCCATCGCCTGTCAGAATGGTGCGGTAAGGGGCCGGTGCTGGAGGAAGACATCGCGCTGGCGAATACGGCGCTGGACCTGATCGGGCAGACACAGATGTGGCTCGGCCTGGCCGGTGAGGTGGAGGGCAAGGGCCGCTCCGCCGACGATCTGGCGATGTTGCGCGATGCGTGGGATTTCCGCTGCTGCCTGCTGGTGCAGCAACCCAACGGGGATTTCGGGCAGACGATCTTGCGGCAATACCTGTTCGATCAATGGCATCTTCTGATGCTTGGTGCCTTGGCGGACAGTCGCGACGACCGGATCGCAGCCATCGCCGCCAAGGCGGAGAAGGAAGTGACCTATCACACCGAACGCTCCGCGGAATTGGTGGTGGGTCTGGGTGATGGCACGGAAGAAAGCCGTGGAAGGATGCAGGCGGCGCTGGACCTGCTCTATCCCTTCGTGGGGGAGCTTTTCGTGGGCGATGCGGTGGATGCCGCGCTGGCCGCCGAGGGCGTCGCGCCTGACCCGGCCCAGTTGCGTGCGCCCTATGACACGGCGCTTACGGCCACGATGTCGGCGGCCACGCTGACCGTGCCCGACAGCCGGTTCGCCCATAGGGGCGGGCGCGACGGATCGCGGCATTCGGAACACCTCGGCCACCTCCTGGCGCAGATGCAATGGTTGCAACGGGCCTATCCCGGCGCGACATGGTGAAGCCCGGCACCGACGATGTGTGGCGCTGGCTGGATGCCGTGCCGGACCCGGAGATCCCGGTGATCTCCATCGTCGATCTGGGCATCGTGCGGGATGTGGCCTGGGCCGGGGACAGTCTGGAAGTGACCCTGACACCGACCTATTCCGGTTGCCCGGCCACTGCCGTCATTGAATTGTCGGTGGAAACCGCCCTGCGCGAACGGGGCCTCGACCATGTCACCTTGAAACGCCAGATCGCGCCGCCCTGGACGACCGATTGGCTGTCCGACAAGGGCCGCGCCAGGCTTGAGGAATACGGGATCGCGCCGCCCAATCCCGCGGGCGGGCCGGATCGCTGCCCGCGCTGCCAATCGGCGGATCTGGAACGGATCAGCCAGTTCGGCTCCACCCCCTGCAAGGCGCAGTGGCGCTGCCGGGACTGCCTGGAACCCTTCGACTATTTCAAGTGCATCTGAGCTCCCATGGCCACCTTCATCCCGCTGATCGTCACCGACATCAACCGCACCACACCGGATGCGGTGGCCCTTCGCCTGCGGCCCAAGGACGGCTCCACCCTGCCGTTCACCCAGGGCCAATACCTGACCTTCCGGCGGGAAATAGACGGGGTGGAGCTGCGCCGCGCCTATTCCATCAGCGCGGGCGTGACGGATGGCACGCTGGAGGTCGGGATCAAGAAGGTCAGGGGCGGGGCGTTTTCGACCTGGGCCAACGCGCATCTGAACGTGGGCGACGAGATCGAGGCGCTCAGCCCTATGGGCACCTTCCATACCGCGCTGGAGCCGGGTGCGAAGCGGCACTATCTGGGCTTTGCGATAGGGTCCGGCATCACGCCGATCCTGTCGATCCTGCGCTCGGTCCTGGCGGTGGAGCCGCACAGCCGCTTCACGCTGATCTACGCCAACCGCACCGCGCGGGAGGTCATGTTCCGGGAGGAGCTGGAGGACCTGAAAAACGCCCATATGGGTCGGCTCAACATCGTGCATATCCTCAAGAACGACCCGACGGGCATCGACCTTTTCACTGGTCGGATCGACGCCGCCAAACTGGACCGGATGTTCGAGATCTGGGTGGATGTCGGTACGGCGGACGCGGCCTTCATCTGCGGGCCGGAAACGGCGATGGAGGTGATCGCCGCGAAACTTACCGAGCACGGGATGGCGAAAGACGCGATCAAGTACGAGCTGTTCGCCGCACGCCAGCCCGGCCAGGTGCCGCAGCGCGAGGTTGCGGCAGAAGATCAAACCAGCACGACGGCCACGATCATCGTGGACGGCACGGCACAGGACGTGGATGTGGCCGCGGGCGAAACGCTTCTGAACGCCGCCCTGCGCGCGGGTCTCGACGCGCCCTATGCGTGCAAGGCGGGCGTCTGTTCGACCTGCATGTGCAAGGTGGTGGAGGGGGAGGCGCAGATGATCACCAATCACGCGCTTGAGGATTACGAGGTGGCGCGTGGCATGGTGTTGAGCTGCCAGGCGCTGCCTTTGGGCGACAGGATTACCGTCGAATACCAGGACCACTGAGCGCGGCGCAGACCGCTGGCACCGGATGCCTCCGGCGGATGTATTTATGAAGCAAAGAAGGCGCGGCCGGGTGCCCCGATCGCGCGGCTCAGACAGCCTCGATCGCCATTGCGATGCCCTGCCCGACCCCGATACACATCGTGGCAAGCGCACGCTTTCCGCCGGTGCGTTTGAGATGGAGGCACGCGGTGCCGGTGATCCGCGCGCCGGACATGCCAAGGGGGTGGCCAAGGGCAATCGCGCCGCCATTCGGGTTCACGTGGCCTGCATCATCGGGCACGCCAAGCGCGCGCATCACGGCAAGGCCCTGGGCGGCGAAGGCCTCGTTCAGCTCGATCACGTCGAAATCGCCCACGGACAGGCCAAGGCGCGCCATCAGCTTCTGCGATGCAGGCGCGGGGCCGATGCCCATCACGCGGGGCGCGACGCCCGCGGTGGCTCCACCCAGAACCCGTGCGATGGGGGTCAGGCCATGTTTCGCCGCTGCCGCTTCCGACGCGATGATCAAGGCCGCCGCGCCATCGTTCACGCCCGACGCGTTGCCCGCCGTGACGGAGCCCCCTTCGCGAAATGGCGCGCGCAATCTGGAGAGGGCGGCAATGTCCGTCTCCGGGCGCGGATGTTCGTCCGTGTCCACCACGAGCGGATCGCCCTTGCGACGCGGGATCGTGACCGGCGCGATCTCTTCGGCGAATACTCCCGCCTCCATCGCCGCGCCGGCCCGCGCTTGGGATCGGGCCGCGAAGGCGTCCTGGTCGGCCCGGCTGATACCGTAATCCTCCGCCACGTTTTCCGCGGTCTCGGGCATGGAATCGATGCCGTATTGCGCCTTCATCAGCGGGTTCACGAACCGCCAGCCGATCGTCGTGTCGAAGATCTCCGCCCGGCGGGAATAGGCGCTGTCGGCCTTAGGCATGACGAAGGGCGCGCGGGACATGGATTCGACCCCGCCCGCGATCATCAACTCCGCCTCACCGGCGCGGATGGCGCGCGCGGCGGCGATGATCGCGTCCATGCCCGATCCGCAGAGCCGGTTGATCGTGGCGCCCGGCACATCCTCGGGCAGGCCCGCCAGCAGCGCGGACATGCGCGCCACGTTGCGGTTATCCTCACCCGCCTGATTGGCGCAGCCGAAATAGACGTCGTCGACTGCGGCCCAATCGACGCCGCCGTTGCGCGCCATCAGCGCGCGCAAAGGTACGGCCCCCAGATCGTCGGCGCGGACAGCGGCCAGCGCGCCGCCGAAGCGCCCGATGGGGGTGCGGATGTAATCGCAGATATAAGCGTCGGCCATCTGTGCCTCCCGTTGCTGGCGACAGGCTATCAGGCGATGCGGGCCGAGGGAATGTGTTACCGATGCGCGCGGGCGCGTTTTTCGGCGTAACGCGATGGCTCAGCGGTAGAGACGCTCGAACCGGAAATGCCCAAGCTCCGGTCCGGCCCATTGTTCGGACGCCCAGGCGAACCCCGTCCCGTCGATCCAGTACCGGTTCACGAAACTCTCGCCATCGGGCTGGCGGCTGCATGTCTCCGTCATGCGGGTCAGGCTGCGGGTCCGCTCGAAGATCGTCACAGGCTCCGCCCCGCCGAAGCCGATCTCGCAGGTATAGCCCACCCGCGTCTCCTCGATATCGCCTTCGACATCCACGTAGAGGCGCTGCACCACGCCCGCGCGCCGGTTCACCAATGCCGCACGGGTATCCTCGATGTCAGCGGCATAAAGGTCGGTGATGAAGCCGCGTGTGGCCCGCAGCACCCCTTCGCGGCTGAGCGTGAAAGTGATCGGATCGCCACCCTGCCACGTCTCGTTCGGGCCGTTGGTGGCGATGATGACCACGGTGGAGGAGGTTCCGGCAGCGGCGTTTTCCACCAGCAAAAGCGGGGTCGCCGTCCGGTCGATCAGCGCGCGCGTCAGGACCTGGCGCGGGTCAACGGCGGGGGCGGCAGGCGCGGCGTCACCGCGGCCCAAGAGATCCGAGGCAAAGCCGCGCACGGCGTTGAGCGCGGGGTCTTCGGCACGGCTGCCGCAGGACGCAAGGCAGGCCAGCGCGGCACAGGCGAAGGCAAGCGGCTTCAACGCCATATCATCGCCTCCGACTCTTCCAGCGCGGGGCGGGTATAGTCGATCACCATCTCGTGCAGGCGTCCGTCCACGTTCAACCTTGCGCCGCCATCGCGCAGAACCGGGCGGATCGTGCCCGACTGTGTGTTGCGGTTCGACGTGCCCAGGAACCAGGCCAGCGGGATGTCGATGGTGATCCCCTTGTCGAAGGAGCCTTCGCCGAAGCTGGCAAAACTCACATCGGTGAAGGTCGCAAACGCGCCTACCCGCCAGCCATTGTCGAAGGTACGCTCAAGGGTGATCGTGCTGCCCCAATCGCCCGCCAGGTATCGCCCGGCATCCACCTGCAGATCGAAATCGTCGTTCAGGCGGTAATAGGCCGACACATGCCCGGACGTGACCTGGTAGTCGCGCAGGCCGAAGCCGCCATCGTAATCCCGCTGCCAGACGTGATTGACCTCCATACCCAGGCCCAGCCGGGAATCAGCGGGCTGCCACAGAAGCTCGGCCGAGACGCCGGCATACATCCTCTCCAGATAGCCGACCGTAACGCGGCTATAGAGATTTTCACCCGGCCGTGCGTAATGGGCTAGCGTCAGGTCCTGGATATAGAGGTGCCCTTGCTGGCGGTAGAGCGCGGCCTCCGTCCGGACCGGGGGCGGTGGATTGGGCGGCGGTGGGCGGCCCGCATTCACGATCTGCGAATCCTCGAAATTTCCGATGACGGAGCCGCGCAAGGTGCCGCTCGCGACGAGACCGTTGCCGAACCGGTATTCGCCGGAGAATTCAACTCCGATATCGACAAGGATGGGGTTGTCAGGATCGAAGAAGGACGCATCGACATAGGGCCCGATGCCCCAGCTATAGCGCGATTGGGGGATGCGAACCTCGATACCCTGCGGATCAGCGGTGGTGCGCGCATCCTCGATCTCGGCCACGGCAAGGGCCAGTTCCGCGCCGCCGGGATCGAATTCCAGAAGCTCCAGGTCGCGGCGGGAAATACGCACGCGCGACGTGTCCAGATCATTGACCACGAAAATCACCTCGAACGTCTCCACCGACGGCGGCAAGGCCGCGCTCATCGCGCGCAGGACGCGGCCAAGGGCCTGGGATTCGTGGTTGAATTGCGTGTTGCGCACCCGGATCGTGGCGCGGTGCGCATCGACGTCCAGCGCCACCAAATGCAGGCCCTGATCTTCGAACAATTGGTCGAAATTATCGCTGAGCACCTGCGCCCCGCCGGGCTGGTTCACCCAGCCGGTGTCGTAGGGCGCGTTCTGCAAGGGGCGCACGGCAAGCGGGCGCGGCGGCGCATCCAGCGCGCTGGCGGGGATGAAGGGGCGGTTGGGGTTGATCGCATAGGCCAGGCTGATGCCGAAAACCTCCCCCCCCAGAACATAGGCACTGCCGGTCAAAGTGTCGGAGAAGGCGTAGGTCGCGCCGATATTGAAGGGCGAGTCTGCGGAAAACAGGCCATCGGCGGCCTCAGCGGTATAGAGGTCTGATGAATATTCCAGCTGCACGCGAAGCCGATCCGTCGCCTGCCATTCGATCCCGCCAAACAGGGCCGCATCGCCCCGGAAATACTGGTCCGCATTCAGCGTACCGCCATTTCCGCCGGTCCTCGCGGGCCGCGTCTCGAACCTGTCATCAAAAACGCCGAGGGGGTTGGTGAAGCTGTTGCGCCCGCCGAACCGGCCCCAGCCCATGCCGACGGTGACGGCAACCTGATCCTGTTCGCCCAGATGCCGCGTGGCGACGATGTATTCGCCGCCATAGATCCCGGTGCCGCCGATATCGCGGATGCCCACGGCCAGCGCGGGAAGCCACGCGCCCTCATCCACCACCTGCCAATGCAAATCGAAACTGCGGTCGAAGACCAGATCGCGGCCCAGCGAATTGGTCAGGTCGATCCCGCTATACCGGAAGGAGGCCGTGACATCGGGCAGAACCTGGAAGGCGAGCGTGCCACGCCCGCCGACATTGGAATAGGAGCCGGTGAAGGTCAGCTCCCCATCGGGGTTGCTGTTGGCGGTCGGCATGTCGATCAGGCCGGGCATGCCGAAGGAATTCAGCGTCGGGCGGACAGACAGCGAGCGCGGTTGTTCGGCATGAGTCGGCACGGCCAGCGCGGCAATTGCCACACCAAAACACAAGTATGCCTGGAACTTTCGCATCCGGATCTTTGCCTACCACCAAACTGTGGCGGAGTTCGCCCCGCTCATCTGTCTACCGGAGTAGCCGCCGCCAATGCCGTGGCGCAAGCGCGGGTGGCGTGTTTCCGCCACAGGCGGTGCAGGAACAACACGTCCAAGACGGTCGGCCGGGCACTATCGCATCACGAAGGGGTCGGGGATCGGATCGTCGCTTGTGCGCAGCCAGACCGATTTGACCTTGGTATAGTCGAGCGCCGCCTGAAGCCCGCCCTCGCGGCCATGCCCCGATAGGCCATGGCCCCCGAAGGGCGCGATGGGACTGACCGCGCGGTAGGTGTTGATCCAGACGATCCCAGCGTCGATCGCGCGGACCATGCGGTGCGCGCGGGTCAGATCGCGGGTGAACACGCCCGAGGCAAGCCCGTATTCGGTGGCATTGGCCAGTTCCACGGCCTCCGCCTCTGTCTCGAAACTCTGGACCGACAGGACGGGGCCGAAAACCTCCTCCGTCAGGCAGGGCGCGTCTGGCGTATCGGTGCAATCGACGATGGTGGGCGGAAAATAGGTGCCGGCCCGATCCAGCGCCTGCCCACCGGTCACAAGCCGCGCGCCCATCGCAACCGACCGGGCCACCAGATCCGCCGCGCGGTCCACCTGCGCCCTTGTGCAAAGTGGCCCGACCTCCGTGCTCATATCGTCGGGCGGCCCGATGACCACCGCTTCAGCCTTGTCCTTCAACCGCTCCAGAAACGCGTCCTTGATCGCGTGCTCCACCAACAACCGCGACCCCGCCACGCAGCTTTGCCCGGTCGCCGCGAAGATGCCGGAGACCTGGGCATTCACCGCCGAATCCAGATCGGCATCGGCGAACACGATGAACGGGGATTTGCCCCCCAGCTCCAGGGATGTGGAGGCCAGGTTTTCCGCCGAATTGCGCACAACCGCCCGCGCGGTGCCCGGCCCGCCGGTGAACGCCACATGCGACACCTTGGGGTGAGAGGTCAGGACCGCCCCGCAATCGGACCCGAAGCCCGTGACCACGTTCAGCACACCGGGCGGAAAACCCGCGCGGTCAAAGATGCGCGCGAATTCCAGCATCGGTGCCGGGCCATCCTCCGATGCCTTCAGCACCATCGTGCAGCCCGCCGCCAGCGCCGGGCCGATCTTCACCGCCGACAGGAACAGCTGCGAGTTCCACGGCACAATGGCGGCGACCACGCCGACGGGCTCCCGGCGCAGCCAGACCTCCATATCCGGCTTGTCGATGGGCAGATGCGCCCCTTCGATCTTGTCTGCCAGCCCGGCATAGTATCGGTAATACTCCGCCACATACGCCACCTGGGCGGAGGTTTCGCGGATGATCTTACCGGTATCGCGCGTCTCCAACCGCGCCAGCACCTCCGCGTTCTCAGCGATCAGGTCGGCCAGACGGTAGAGCAGCTTGCCGCGCGCCGTGGCGCTCAACCCCGCCCAGTCCGGGCTACGAAACGCGGCATGGGCGGCCTCCACAGCGGCATTCACGTCCTCTGCCTGGGCCTCCGGCATCATCGCCCAGACCTCGCCCGTTGCCGGATTGCGGCTTTCGAACCGGGCGGTGCCCTCGGAAAACGCGCCGCCGATATAGTGCTGAAACTGCTCCATCAGATCCCTTTCAGGCGAAGGCCGGCATCACGTCGTCGATGAACCGCCGCAGCGACGCCACCTTGCGCTCGAAGCTCATGCCGCTGTCGATCCAGAGCGAGTATTCGTCATATCCCAGCGCCTCGTAACCCTTGATCCGCGAAATCGCGTCCCCCGCCGTCGCGATCACGTTGTCGCGCATCATCGCATCAGCGGAATAGAACGGATGCGCGGCGACCTCCGCATCGCTCAGCGGGTCAATCCGGCCCCGGGACACGGCGCGTTCGTTTTTGAACCACGCTCCGAAGTAGCAATAAAATAGGTTGATCTCCTCCGCCGCCTGCCGCGCATCGTCAGCATCGGACGCGATATAGGTGTGGTTGAGCAACATGATCTGCGGGCGAGGGACATCGGAGAATTTCTCGCAAGCCGCGTTGAACGTCTCCATCAGCTTCGTGATCTCCCCATCGCCCTGCCACAGGGGCGTGACCTGCACGTTGCAGCCATGGGCTACGGCGAATTCGTGGCTGTTGGGATCGCGCGCCGCAACCCAGATCGGCGGACCGCCCGCCTGCACCGGACGCGGCGTGGACGTGGTGGCGGGGAAGGAATGATAGGTGCCGTCATGGGCGTAATCCCCCGCCCAAAGCCCCTTGATCGCCGGGATCACCTCCCGCATTCGCTGACCCGCATCCCACGCATCCATGCCCGGCACCATGCGCTCGTATTCATAACTGTAAGCCCCCCGCGCGATGCCCAGATCAAGGCGGCCTCGCGTAATCAGGTCCGTCATCGCCGCCTCCCCCGCCAGCCGGATCGGATGCCAGAAGGGCGCGATGATCGTGCCGGTGCCAAGGCGCACATGCTCGGTCTGATGGGCCAGGTCGATGAGGTTCAGGAAAGGGTTCGGCGCGACGGTGAAATCCATCCCGTGATGCTCCCCCGTCCAGACCGCGTGCATCCCGCCCTTATCGGCCATCTTCGCCAGTTCCACGAATTCCTCATAAAGGACCCGCTGATCCTGATCGGGCGCCGTCCGCTCCATATGCACGAAGAGTGAGAACCGCATTTTCATGCCTCCCTTTTGCGTGGGTTCGCTGTTGGATCGCGCGACAGCCAATGGGCCAGATGCGCCGTGACTGCCGCCGGGGCCGTCAAGTTGACCATGTGACGGTGGCCGGGGATGATGATCGCCTCCCCATCCTGCGCCGCCGCCGCCATCGCCCGCGCCATGGCGGGTGTGGAATTCGGGTCATCCGCGCCGGTCAGGACGAGGACCGGGCAGGCGATATCCGGCAAATCGTCCGCATAGGTCGCATCACCGCGGGCGAATGCCGCGTAGGCCGTCGCATACCCATCGCGATCCACGGCGCTGAGCCATTTTGCAACCTGCGCACGCGGGGTGGCCTGATCTTCGGTGAACCACCGGTCCAGCGGGGCCTGCGCGTCGACCTCCCCTGCCGCGATCCGCTTCGCACGCGCCTCCACCGCGTCGCGCGCCGCGGGCGGACGGCGGTGGACGGGGTTGAGCAGGGCCAGGCGCGCCACCCGTTCGGGCCGCGTCACCGCGACGCCCGCGGCGATCAGCGCGCCCATGGAATGCCCCGCAAGGCTGACCGGGCCCACGTCCAAAGCGGCAATCGCATCCGCGCACCAAGCCACGAAATCCGGCAATTCAGCACCGCGCGGCAAGGGATCGCTGCCGCCATGGCCGGGCATGTCCAACGCAAACACCCGATGGGTCCGGGACAAAACCTCCACCTGCGGGGCCCAAGCCGCCGCATTCAGGCCGACCCCGTGGATCAGCACCAGCGGCGCGCCCCGCCCCGCCACGTGGCAAGCGACCTTGCGCTCAGACAGATGCAGGATTGTCGACATCGTGGCCCAAATCCCTGAGGTCTTGATACCGGTCCCCGATCCGGTGATGCGGCCGCCCGCCGATCGACGCGCCCAGGGCCACCACGATCTCATCCGCCGCGGGCGCATCGGCAATCGACGTCTGGATCGTCAGGTAGTGGGACCGCCGCCCCCCGTCGTTCTTGTCCATCAGCGGGATCATAAGCGGCGCATTGGCCGGCCCGCGCGTGTTGCAGAACGACAGGTAGGATTTCGCGCCCACCGCCTGCCGGTAATGGTTTCCGAAGCTCAGTGTGTGGATCAGGGCGGAGGCATGTTCGACCTCGCCATTCAGGCCGACGATTGCGGATTTTCCGTAGCCTTCGACCCTGTCGCCACCGCCCGCCGCCTCCAGCACTATCCCGGTCAGAAGCGCGCCCAGGCCCGGCGCGCAATCCTGGATCGCGGGCTTGAGATCCTCCACGAAGCCCTGCCCGGCCCATGGATTCCGGATGACCGCCATGGCGGCGATCAGCACCAGCGGCGGTTCCGCCGCCTTGCCGCCTTCGATCAGCGTGTTCTCGACGTGCAGCAGGGTCTTTCGGATCTCGGCGGGCATGGGTGATTCCGGGCTCAGGTTTCGCCCGCTTAAGTTGGTATACCATATGACGGTATGTCAATAATTCTTGTTGCCCCGCGCCCGGGCTGCTACGCCCAAGGCATGACCCTTCCCGCGCCGCCCGTCCTCGACAAGATCAACCACGCGCCCCAGACCCTTCGCGACGTGGTGCAGATCCGCATGCGGGAGGCGATCATCGGCGGCCATTTCGAACCGGGCCAACGGCTCGTGGAACGCCCGCTCTGCGATCAACTGGGCGTCAGCCGCACCGTGATCCGAGAGACGATCCGCTACCTCGAAGCCGAAGGATTGGTGGAGATCGTTCCGAACCGGGGGCCGATCGTGGCGAGGCTATCCTGGGATCAGGCCAAGCAGATCTACGATGTGCGCCGCCAGCTGGAAAGCGCCGCGGCGGGCAAATGCGCGCTGGTTCACGGCGCCGCATTCCGACCCCTTCTGACCGAGGCGCTGGAGGCCGTTGCCGCCACGATGCAAGACGACATCTGGGCCGATCTGATGCAGGCGACAACCGCCTTCTATGAACTGATCTTTCAGGAGGCCGGTCACACCATCGCTTGGGAAATCGTGCAGCGCCTCAATGGCCGGATCAGCCGCCTGCGGGCCCTGACCATCGCTGCGCGGGACCATGACAAGCCGGGCATGGACCACATGAACGCCATCCATGACGCGATCCTGGCCCGTGATGAGCCGGCCGCGCGCACCGCGGTGGAGACCCATATCGCGGAGGCGTCGGCAACCGCGCGGGCGTTCCTGAAGGACGAGGCCGATGCCTAAAGGATATTGGATCGCGAGCGTCACCATCACCGATGCGGCACGGTATGCGGGCTATCAGCGGCACGCCCCCGCCGCCTTCGCGAAATACGGCGCGAAGTTCCTTGCCCGTGGCGGCGATGCGCAGACGTTGGAAGGCGCGGAGTTCGAACGGCACGTCGTCATTGAATTCGGCAGCAAGGAAGACGCGCTGGCCTGCTACCATTCCGCCGAGTACCGCACCGCGCGCGACCGTCGGGCCGGGGCCTGCGAGGCCCGTATCGTCATCGTCGAGGGGCTATAGGGCTAGGCGAAGATAGATTTCCTGTATCGCCAAGACGCGCGATGATAAATCCCTGCACAATAGCAAGGAGCGCGCGGCGATGATCGGATCGACCCTGACCCTCAAACAACTCGAAGCCCTGATATGGGTGGCGGACCTTGGATCCTTCCGCAAGGCGGCGACCCATCTTGGCACGACGCAGCCCAATATCTCCGCGCGGATCGCCGGGCTGGAAAAGACCCTCGGCACCGTGTTGATGCAGCGCGATGCGGGCTCCATCCGGATGACCGACAAGGGGGCAGAGGTTCTGGACGCCGCCCGGACCACCTTGCGCGCCGCGGAACGGGTCGTGGAGGTGGCGGATCGGCCCGATCTGGTGACCGACAGGTTGCGCCTGGGGGTGACGGAACTGGTCGCCTGCACCTGGCTGCACGCCTATCTGCGCGCCATCAAGGCCGCGTATCCGGCGTTAAATGTCGAACTGACGGTCGATCTGTCCCACACCCTTGATTCCGAAATGGCGGCGCGGCGGCTGGACCTTGCGGTGCAGACGGCGCCCTTCGCCAGTGCCGCCAGCGGTGCGCTGGACCTGGGCCACGCGCCCTATATCTGGGTCGCGACGCCCGCCATCGCCAGGCAATTGCCCGCGCGCCCCGGCCTTGCGGACCTTCTGCCTCATTCCATCCTGACCCATGCCCGCCACACGCAGGCCTACGGGGAACTGGCCGCCCAGATCGCGGCGCAGGGGCTGCCCAGCGCGCGGATCGTGTCGTCCAGCAGCCTCGCCTCCTGCGTGCAGATGGCCGCCGACGGGATGGGTGTGACCCTGCTGCCCGAGGCGCTGGTGCGTCGCGACCTGGCCCAAGGCACGCTCGCGCAAGTGGACGTCGACTGGACACCCACGCCCCTGCGGTTCGCGGCCCGGTACCAGGCCGACCGCGCCCCGACATTCCTGGGAACGGTGGCGGACCTGGCCGTGCAGGTCGCCGCCGATACATTCCGCGCAGGACATCAACCGGTTCGATCGCCGCAATAGAAGAAAATAATTGGAACTGATCGCCGTCGGACTGCAGACTGGCGCAGCAACGCACGAAGGTCCGATCCCATGACTCATTCCTCTATCCGATTGGGCGTCGATATCGGCGGCACGTTCACGGACGTCGTTCTGGAACGCGGGGCGGCGCAATTCTCCACCAAGGTGCTGACGACCTATGCCGCGCCGGAGGATGCGATCATCGACGGGATGGGGCAGGTCTGCGCCAAGGCCGGTGTGACGCCCGACCAGATCGACCAGATCATCCACGGCACGACCCTGGCTACCAACGCACTGATCGAGCGGCGGGGCGCGAAGACCGCGCTGATCACCACCGAAGGCTTCCGGGACGTGATCGAGATGCGGACGGAATCCCGGTTCGAGCAATATGACCTGAACCTCAACCTGCCCGAGCCGCTTCTGCCGCGCCAGATGCGCTTTACCGTGCCGGGCCGGGTGGATGCCCTGGGCCATGTGCTCAAGCCCCTGACCCGCGCCGAGGTGGAGCCGGTTGTCGACCAGATCGCGGCGGCGGGTTTCGAGAGTGTCGCGGTGGGGCTGATCCATTCCTACCTCAACGATGAACATGAGGTTCTGGTGCGGGACGTTCTGGCCGAAAAGATGCCGGACGCGATGGTATCGCTGTCCTGCGAAGTCTCCCCCCAGATGCGCGAATATGAGCGGTTCAACACCGTCGTGGCCAACGCCTATATCAAGCCGCTGATGAAATCCTACCTGGGCCGTCTGGAAGGCCGCTTGCGGGCGGAAGGGGTGGGATGCGCGATCTTCCTGATGCATTCGGGCGGCGGCATCATCTCGCTTGAGAACGCGGCGGAGTTTCCGGTGCGCCTGGTGGAATCCGGGCCTGCGGGCGGCGCGGTGTTCGCGGCCCATATCGCGGCGCGCCACGGGCTGGACAAGGTCCTGTCCTTCGACATGGGCGGCACGACCGCGAAGATCTGCCTGATCAAGAACCAGACGCCCAAGACCTCCCGCGTGTTCGAGGTGGCGCGGACCTACCGGTTCAAGAAGGGATCGGGGATGCCCATTTCCATTCCCGTGATCGACATGGTGGAGATTGGGGCGGGCGGCGGGTCGCTCGCCCATGTGGATGCGATGCGCCAGATCCGGGTGGGGCCGGAAAGCGCAGGCTCGGAACCCGGTCCGGCCTGTTACGGGCGGGGCGGCGAAAGGCCCGCCGTGACCGATGCCGATTTGATCCTCGGCAAGCTCGACCCCGACAATTTCGCGGGCGGGTCGATCGCGCTGGACCCGTCAGCCTCCGCCGATGCGTTGCGCGCGCAGATCGGCGAGACGCTCGACATGGACACGGTCGAGGCGGCATTCGGCGTGGCCGAGGTCGTGGATGAGAACATGGCCAATGCCGCCCGGGTCCACGCGGTTGAGAACGGCGAAGACCTGAGCGATTACACCATGATCGCGTTTGGCGGCGCCGCGCCACTCCATGCCGGACGCCTGTGCGAGAAGCTGGGGATCGCGCGTTGCCTGGTCCCCCCCGGCGCGGGCGTGGGCAGCGCCATCGGTTTCCTGCGCGCGCCCTATTCGTTCGAGGCAAACCGCTCCGTCTACATGCGGCTGTCGGATTTCGATGCGGACACGATCAAGACGCTCCTGGCGGATCTGCAGGCGGAGGCGACGGGGTTCGTGCGCAGTTGCGATGCAACGGCGGAGATCCTGAACGAGTTCAAGGTCTATATGCGCTATGCCGGGCAGGGCTGGGAGATCCCCATCCCGCTGAGCGAGGCACAAGCCATGTCCCCCGATGCGGAGACATTCCAGCGCCGGTTCGAGGAGGAATATACCAAGCTCTTCGCGCGCATTGTCGCGGGCATGGATGTGGAAATCACGGTCTGGTCCGTGAATGCCACGACCCCGCCGCAAGGGGTGGACCCGCTTGACCCCTACGACATCACCGGCGCAGCCGCCGCCACCGGCACCCGCGACCTCTTCGACCCGGTGCAGGTCAAGGTCCTGCAGGCGCAGGTTGTGGAGCGCGACAGCTTGCAGACCGGGCAGGTCGCCCAAGGCCCCGCCGCCATCGTGGAGGCGGAGACCACCATCATAATCCCCGCCAGCCGCGACGCGATCCGCGCCAGCGACGGTTGCGTGGAGATAACGTCCAAACCCGTTGCCGGAGGCACGCCATGACCGAACCCAGCAACGTCGCCTACCAGGTCATGTGGAACCGTCTGATTTCGGTGGTGGAGGAACAGGCCCAGGCGCTCGTGCGCACTGCCTTCTCCACCTCCGTGCGGGAGGCGGGCGATCTGTCGGCGGGTGTCTATGACGTGGCGGGGCGAATGCTGGCCCAGGCCGTCACCGGGACCCCCGGCCATGTCAACGCGATGGCCGATGCCGTGCCCCACTTCATCCGCCGGATCGGGCGGGAGAATATCTGTGAGGGCGATGTCTACATCACCAACGACCCGTGGGAGGGGACGGGCCACCTCCATGACATCACCATGGTCACGCCGTCCTTTTTCGACGGGAAGCTGGCGGGTTTTTTCGCCTGCACCGCGCATGTCGTCGACATCGGCGGGCGCGGTTTCGGGGCCGATGCGGCCAGCGTCTTTGAGGAAGGGCTCTATATCCCGATCATGAAATTCGCGGATCGCGGGCATGTGGACGAGACGCTGGTGCGTATCATCCGCGGCAATGTGCGCGAACCCGATCAGTTGATCGGCGATATCCATGCGCTGGCCACCTGCAACGAGATCGGGCACCGGCGCCTGACCGAAATGATGGAGGAGTTCGGGCTGCGCGACCTGGACGGGATCGCCGCCTTCATCCTCGACAATTCCCGCCGCGCCACGTTGGAGCGGATCGCCGCCCTGCCCCGCAGCTCCGCCGAGGGCGAGATGATCATCGACGGCTTCGCCACGCCCATCACCCTGAAGGTGCGCGTGACGGTTGAGGAGGATCGGATCGTCACCGATTTCGACGGGACGTCCGGCGTCGACAAGAAGGGTATCAACTGCCCCATGGTCTATACCAAGGCCTATGCCTGCTATGCCCTGAAGGTCGCGATCGCGCCCGAAATCCCGAACAACGCCGCCTCGCTGGCCCCGTTCGTGGTGACGGCGCCGGTCGACACCATCGTCAATGCCGTCCACCCCGCGCCCGTTGCGCTGCGCCATATCGTGGGCCATTTCGTGCCCGATACCGTCTTCGATGCCTTCGACAAGATCGTGCCGGGCCTGGTGCCCGCCGAAGGGGCCGGGTGCCTGTGCAATTTCCAGGTCTCGCTGAGGCCGCGCACCGATGCCCCCGCCCCTCCGGACGCGCGGCGGTCGGAGGTTCTGACGTTCAATTCCGGCGGCTCCGGCGCGCGGCCCGACCATGACGGCCTGAATGCCACCGCCTTCCCGTCCGGCGTGATGACGATGCCGGTGGAAGCGACCGAACATGCCGGGCCGGTCATCATCTGGCGCAAGGAGCTTCGCCCCGGATCGGGCGGGGCGGGCAAGCGGCGGGGCGGGCTTGGCCAATACATGGAAGTCGGCGCGCGGGAGGGGCATGAATTCGACATCCAGGCCATGTTCGACCGCGTCGATCATCCCGCAAGGGGCCGTCGCGGCGGAAAACCCGGCGCGCCCACGATTATCGCGCAGGATGACGGCACATTGATGAAGGGCAAGGGCAAGCAATTCGTACCCCATGGCCGCAAGGTGATGATGGCCTTCCCCGGCGGCGCAGGCTACGGCGCGCCGGAAGACCGACCCAAGGCGCAAGTCAAACGCGACCTTGCGCGCGGTTACATATCGGCAGAGATGGCGCAGGCGGATTACGGGCTGTCGGAGGCCGAGATCGACGAGGTCAGGCAGGCCGTGGCGCGCGGTGAGAATGTGTGATCGACGGGCGCGCGCGACCGCGCCGGGCCCGGGCCAGACCACCACGACAAGCGATCCGACTAACCTGCCTTCACCGACCGGACGGTGTCCGATGCGTCTCGAACATCAGGACGGTGCCAAGATCGGTGCGATCAATCACGCGATCGAATGTCATGCCGAGTTTCCCGATCAGGCGTCTTGAGGCTGCATTGTCCTCGTAAACCCGCGCGACCAGACGGTCCAACCCGTGAACGGCGAACGCCGCATCGGCCACGCAATGCGCAGCCTCAGACGCATAGCCCTGCCCCCAGTGGGATTGCTTCAGCCACCACCCGATCTCCGTCTCATCCAGATTGAAAACCGGCGCAATCCCACAAAACCCGATGAGGTCGCCCGTCTCCCGCTCGATCAGTTTCCAGCAGCAATAGCCCAGGCTGTGCTGATGTGCGCGCTGCAACCCCATGAACCAGCCGATCCGGCTGTCCGGCCACGCCTTCCCGTCGGCGATAAAGTGCATCACCGCCGGATCGCGCGCGATGGGCGCAAAGGCGGCGAAGTCGTCCAGCTCCCAGGTTTGCAGGGTCAGACGCTCTGTTTCGTGGACGACGGTGCTGGTCATCTGCGGCCCGTGGATTGGAGACGGACGAAAGTAACGATCTGCGAGGATGGGTCAACGCGGCCGGCCAACGCCACCGCAGGCTGCACCATGTCCTGGCCGCGCAATACGATACGCGAGTATCTCAATGTCGGGAAATGGCGCGCTGGGGAGGATTCGAACCCCCGACCCCTTGATTCGTAGTCAAGTACTCTATCCAACTGAGCTACCAGCGCACGCGGGCTTGACTTACCGAAGGGTCCGACCCAGTGCAAGGGGCAATCAGGTGGCCACGCCGCCGGGCAGAAACAGGGCGAAGGTCGTGCCCTCGGGCCCGGTTGATTTCAACTCCAGTCGCCCGCCATGGCCGCGCAGGATTTCCGAACAGATCGCAAGGCCAAGGCCGGTCCCGCCCACCTTGCTGGCCGTGGAGAAGGGCTTGAACAGGTTCTCCTGCGCCTTCTGGGGCAGGCCGGGGCCGGTATCGCAGATCTCGATGCACCAGCCATCGTCATGGGCGCGCGCGCGGACCGTGATCTCTCCGGGCTTGTGGGTGGCGGTGATGGCCTGGCGGGCATTGCGCACCAGGTTCGACAGGACGCGGTGCAATTGTTCGGGGTCCGCGCGCACCACGATGTCGGCGGGGATGTCTGTGTCATAGCTGACTTCCCCGTCACCTTGGGCGAGATTGTCGTTGTCCAGCACGTCATCGACCAACGGCAGCAGCGTGACGCGGTCGAGCTTGGGCGCAGGCTCCTCCGCCCGGCCGAAGGCGAGCGTGGCTTCGGTCAGGTTGATCGCGCGGCTGAGCGAATTGATCAACTTGGGCGCGATGCGCTGCACGGTGGGGTCGGGGATCGTCTCCAACCTGTCCGCGACGAGCGTGGCGACCGACAGCATGTTGCGCAGGTCGTGGCTGATCTTGGCAACCGCTTCGCCGAGTTGCGCCAACCTCTCCCGCTGCCGCAGAAGGGAGGTCAGCTGTGTCTGCATCCCGTGCAGCGCCTCCTCCGCGTTGCGCAATTCGCGCACCGTGCCGCGGGGCTGGATGATGCGGTTTGCGTCGTCCGGTGCCTCCGCGTAGCTCATCATAGACCCCACCACGCGCTTGATCGGGTTCACCATCAAGATGCGGACGGAGACGAACAGAAGGATCGCCGTGAAAACGGAGATCACCGCCGACAGGATCAGGATGCGGATGCCGTAGTCGATCATCGCCATGCGCAGGGGGGCCGTCTGCATCGTCACCTCGATCAGCAGCCCCGCCTCCCGCACCGGTTCGCCGATCACGCGAATGTTCTGGTCCTCCGTCTCCAGGATGCGTCGCGTGGCGTCGCGGACCAGTTCCCAGGCTGGCGGATCACGCAAATCGAAACTGGCGGAGATCGGCTCCATCCCGTCGGTGGACAGGATCAGCTGCCGCACCGCATCCCGGCGCAACACGACGTTGAGGACTTCGGCGTTTTCCAGAAGCTCGTATTCCAGCTCATCGTCGATCATCCCGTCTGTCGCCAGAAGCGCGAGGGATGCGATCTGCGCGCGTTCCAGGCGGGCCAGCAGGTAATCCTCCCGAAACCGCGCGATGGAGGGGACGAAGATGAAGATCTCGGCCAGCATCACGAAGATGATGGTAAGGATCAGAAACCGCCCTGATAGTGAGTTGGCCAAACGCCGCCCCCCGGATGGCCCCGAGGGGCCGGTGTCAGTGGATCGCCCCCGGATCAGGGGCGACCGAAGCCCTGCACGATGCCCACGACACGTTTTACCAGCGGGCTGTCGAATAGTTTGGGAGTGAAATACGCGCTCGCGGCACGTTTGTTAATCTCTCCCAGCGTCGGATAGGGGGCGACCATGTTGGCCACGGCGCTCATCTTCAGCTTGTTGGCGATGGCCATGGACCACAATTGGATCAATTCGCCCGCCTGCGGGCCGACGATCGTGGCGCCCACCGGCTTGCCCTTGACGACCATGACCTTCACGAAGCCGGCCTTCTGTCCCGTGGCGATGGCGCGGTCGTTATGTTCGAACTCGGCACGCGCGACGAAGAGCTTGTCCCCGTGCGCCTCGCGCGCCTCGGCCTCCGTCATACCGACCTGCGCCAGTTCGGGCGAGGTATAGGTGGCCCAGGGGATGTGATCGGTGCGCGCCTTGGCGGGCAGGCCGAAGAGCATGGGTCGGATGATGACACCCGCGTGGTAGCCCGCGACATGGGTGAACTGAAAGCCGCCCGCCACGTCCCCCACCGCATAGACCCGCTTGTTGGTGGAGCGCAGGCCCGCATCGACCGTCACGCCCTTGCGGTCGTAATCCACGCCCGCCTTCTCGAGGTCCAGCTTGTCGACATTCACCGCGCGCCCCACGGCGACCAGAAGGTGGGTGCCGGTGAAGCTCGGGCCATCCTCCGTCTCCACAATGATCGCCCCGTCCGAGCCGCTGATATTGGAGGCCGTGGCCCCCTCGACGATCTCGATCCCCTCGGCGCGCAGATGTTCCAGCACAAGGGCGGCGGCCTCCGGATCATCCTTGCCCATGGCCTTGGCGCCTTCCAGCACCGTCACCCTGGAGCCCAGCCGCCGATGCGCCTGGGCCATTTCCATGCCGATGGGGCCGCCCCCGATGATGATCAGATGCTCGGGCCGCTCGCGCAGATCGAAGATCGTCTCGTTGGTGTGGTGCGGGACCGTGTCGAGGCCGGGGATCGGCGGGACAAACGGGCGGGACCCGGTGGCGATGACAAAGCGGCGCGCCTTGATGACATGCTCGCCCGCCTGCACCTCGGTCTCGCTGATGAACCGCCCGAATTCGCGGATGACGTGGACGCCCAAGCCCTCGAACCGCTCCTGGCTGTCGACAGGTGCAATCTCCTCGATCACGGCCTGTACGTGGTCCTTGGCGGCGGCGTAGTCGGGCGCGGGGTCGTGGCCCGCCACACCGAATTCCGCCTCCGATGTCTCGTGCGCCTTGTGACCGGCGGCCAGCAGCGCCTTGGACGGCACGCAGCCGAAGTTCAGGCAATCGCCGCCCATCAGGTGCCCTTCGAGCAGCACCACCTTCGCGCCCATCTGCACGGCACCGGCCGCCACCGACAGCCCGCCGGAGCCTGCGCCGATGACGCAGATATCGGTTTCAATCGTCGACATGGTCAGAGGCCTTTCTTGCCGCGCACGGCCTTGAGGATGACAGGCAAGGCCGCCAGCGCGCACAGGCCCAATATGGGCAACAACACCTGCGGCTCGAAAATGATCCCGAGGTCAGGGGTTTCTCCCCGCTCGAACACCTCGCCCAGGCCCGCGCCGACGGAGGTGTAGACGATGGCCCCCGGCATGATGCCGAAGAAGGTGGAGATCACGTAGCGCCGCAGCGGCACTTCAAGAAAGGCGGGGATCAGGTTGGCCATGAAGAACGGCACCGCCGGCACAAGGCGCAGCAGGAACAGCGCCGACCACTGGTTTTCGTCGATGGCATCCTTCACGCGCTTGGTCAGACCTTCCGAGCCCTCCAGCCTTGCCCCAAGCCGGGCGCCAAAGCTGGTCTGCGCGGCAAGGAAGATGGCCGTGGCCCCCAACGTGGCCCCGGTGATGTTGAAAAGCGCGCCGGGGAACGTGGCGAAGAGGAACCCGCCGGTCAGCGTGGCGATGGTCGCACCGGGCAGGGAAAAGGCCACGATCAGCGCGTAGATCAGGACGAAGACCGCAGCGGTCAGGACGTAATTGGCATCCCGAAACGCGATAAGCGCCTCACGATTGTCGGCGAGCGCCTGGAAACTGAGGTAATCGCGGAAGAAATAATAGGCGAGCGCCGCACCGATCACGATGACGGCAAGCGGCAAATACTTCGTCCAACTGGCCTTCGATGGCTCTGTCACGCTGTCTGTCATCTTTCCGGTGTCCCTATCCTTCAAGTTGGACCCTAAATGCGCCATGTTGCGCAAGCGCGACATCCCCCCTCACGGGCGCTTGATGTGGCGTGACAGGAATGCGCGTTTTCGTGACGGCGGCATGGGGTTGCCGTAACAAAACGCCCGGACATTGTTTCAAAAGTGGACGCCGTGATGGAAAAGATCTTCGTCAGCTCCTGCCTGCTGGGCGCGCGCGTCCGCTACGACGGCAATGCCAAGACGCTCGACGATCAGATCCTCGCCACATGGCGGGCCGAGGGGCGGCTGGTCAGCATGTGCCCTGAAATGGCCGCGGGCCTGCCCTCGCCCCGGCTTCCGGCGGAAATCGAATCCGGGGCGTCCGCGCAGGACGTCCTGGAAGGGCGCGCACACGTGATCGACAAGGAGGGCGGGATCGTCACCGCCCCCTTCGTGGCCGGCGCGGATTTGGCAGTCGAGGTCGCGCGCGAGCAGAACATCCGCTTCGCCCTGCTGACCGATGGCAGCCCGTCTTGCGGCTCCACCTTCGTCCATGGCGGGCATTTCGATGGCCAGAAGCACGAGGGCGAGGGCGTGGTGGCCGCCCGCCTGCGTGCCGCCGGGGTGCAGGTCTTCACCCAGGAACGTCTGGGCGACCTGGCGCGCGCGATAGAGATGGCGGAAAATGCCGGATAAACCCGCCTCCCTTTGTTGACAGCGCCCCCGCCATTGCCTATTGCCCAGCCTTCAACTGAGATTCCGCCGTTCGAGGCGCGGTTCACCCCGCCCTCCGGCCCAGACCAGACGGAGCGAGACCCATGTCCAAACGCACGTTCCAGCCCTCGAACCTCGTGCGCAAGCGCCGCCACGGGTTCCGTGCGCGGATGGCCACGAAAGCTGGCCGCAAGATCCTGAACGCCCGCCGCGCCCGCGGTCGGAAGTCGCTCAGCGCCTGAAACGCCTGTCATGGCTGATGATCTGACCCCGTCGAGCGCCGCCTCGTCGGGGCTTTTTGTCGTCCCCAAGCTTGTCACCTTGCAAAAGCGCGCCGATTTCCTGCGCGCGGCCAAGGCAAGACGCATCCCGATGCCCGCTTTCCTTCTGCAAGCCCGCCAACGGGCCGCGGACGAGGCGCCCGACGCCCCGGAGGCGATTCGCGTGGGCTTCACCTGTTCCAAGAAGGTCGGCAATGCCGTGACCCGAAACCGTGCGAAACGCCGCCTGCGAGAGATTGCGCGCGCGATCCTGCCCGCCGAGGGCCACGCGGGCTGGGATTACGTCTTGATCGGAAGGGCGGAGGCGACGGCCACCCACGATTTCTCCGCCATGAAGGCCGACCTGTCGCGCGCCCTGCGAAAGGTCCATGGATGAGCCCGTTCGCATTCCTTCTGTCGCTTCCGATCCGCTTCTACCGCCTTGTGATCTCGCCCCTCATCGGCAGCAATTGCCGCTACACGCCCACCTGCTCCACCTACGCGATGGAGGCGTTGCGCAAACACGGCGCGATCAAGGGCGGCTGGCTTGCCGCGCGCCGCATCTCCCGATGTCATCCCTGGGGCGGATCGGGGATCGACAACGTGCCGGATTAACCGCGCGGCAGGGCAAAGCCCGGCCCAATCGGCGGCACCTCGGCGTAGCGATCTTCGATCCGACGCCGGAAACTTGCCCCGCCAAAGGCCCGCACAGCCGCAAAGATGAGCCAGCGCAGCACACCGACCCGCGCCCAATCCATCATCTCCAGCATGACCAGGTCGGCGAATTGGCGATCCCTGCCCTGCGGCGCGCGATCGCCGAAATCCTGCCACGCGATATAGAGGTAATCGTGCACGATCGCCGCTTCCAGCCACGGGCCCACGCGCCCGGCCACCCACCGCAATGGTCGCGGGACGGAGGTGAGGTCGGTAATCATGCCTTGCGGCACCGTGATCGGCCACGGGGCCGCATCAACCTCCACCACGATCGTATAGGGTCGCGCGACGATATAGCTGCCATCCTCCGCCCCCGCGCGGTCCAGCACCATGGCGGGCGTCCGCAGAAGGACCAGCGTTTCGTCGCTGTCCAACGGCGCGGCCGGGCCGACATCCTCCCACTGGGCGGGATAGGGGTCGACGGGCAGCGATGGATGATCAAACCGATATGCCATGGCGGGCCTCCCAACTGGGGCAGCCTAGCACGTCCCCGCGCGAAGTCAGTGCCGCTCGAACGTGATGATAACCTCGCCGATCGGAACACCGAAGCGGCTCATATAGGCGCGGTTCAGCACGCGATCCTCGCTCAGCAGCCACATCCAGTCATCGAAGGTCACACGCAGCGGGTCACGGTCCGGCAGCGGCAGGTCGATGGTGTAGGTCCAGTTGAAGGTATCGCCGACCTCCTGCCCCGTGGCCACGCCGATGACGCCCGGCGCGGTGCCCTGCCAGCCGCCATTTCCGGTCTGCTGCAAGGTCCAGATCCTCTGTTCGGTCGATCCGTCATCGTAGACGAAATCCTCCACCAGCCGCAGGGTCTGCCCGTCCCAGGTGCCGCGAATGTCCACCTCGAACCGGCGACGGACCTCTCCGAACACGTCTTGAAACTGTCCGTAGGCCGTCAGACGACCGTCGAAGAACTCCTCAAGGTTCAACTGCCGGCCGGACAAGGTCGGGTCGCCCAGCGACGGCCGCCCGCAGGCCGCGAGGCTGACAAGCGCCAGCACGATCAGGATTTTCTTCACCATGCCCTCGTACCTAATCCCGCGCCGTCCCCCGGCAAGCCACCTTGACGCCCGCCCGGTGCAGGCCCTATCGCATCGCCATGCTCGACGATCCCGATGACATCCATGCGCTGTTCCACGGCGCGCCGAAGACCACCGAGTTCCGCAAACTGCGCAAGCGCATCATCCGCGACACGCGGGAGGCGGTGGAGCGGTATGGAATGGTGCGCAAGGGCGACCGCTGGCTGGTCTGCCTGTCGGGCGGCAAGGACAGCTATACCCTGCTGGCCGTCCTGACGGAGCTGCAATGGCGCGGGCTTCTGCCGGTCGATATTCTGGCCTGCAATCTTGATCAGGGCCAACCCGGCTTCCCCGCGACGGTCCTGCCGGAGTTTCTGGAGCGGATGGGCGTGCCCCACCGCATAGAATACCAAGACACATATTCCATTGTCGTCGACAAGGTGCCTGCCGGTCGGACCTATTGCGCGCTGTGCTCGCGCCTGCGTCGCGGCAACCTTTACCGCATCGCGCGGGAGGAGGGGTGTTCCGCCGTCGTGCTCGGCCACCACCGCGACGATATCCTTGAGACCTTCTTCCTCAATCTCTTCCACGGCGGCAAGCTGGCGACGATGCCCCCGAAACTGGTAAATGACGAGGGCGATCTGATGGTGCTGCGCCCGCTCGCCCACGTGGCCGAAGCCGATTGCGAGGCCTTCGCCCGCGCCATGACCTACCCGATCATTCCGTGCGACCTGTGCGGGTCGCAAGATGGCCTGCAACGCCAGCAGATTAAGGCAATGCTGGACGGGTGGGAGGCCCGGTCCCCCGGTCGACGCGGCAAGATGTTCTCCGCGCTCATGAACGCCCGGCCCTCGCACCTTCTGGACCCGGCTCTGTTCGATTTCGCCACCCTTGGCCCGCGCGATCCCGACAATTTGAACGATTAGGCCCCGCGCCGTTAAGCCTTGGGTCGCTTCCCTGCCTTACGCCATTGCGGTGACAGGATGGTTTGGAGGCATCGGATGGCGGACGACCTGCGGGATTTGAACTGGACGGCGCGCGCCGGGAACACCGTGTCGGCCGCGCTTGGCCGGATCGAGGTTCTGGCCCTTTTTCCGGTCCTGACCCTCGCGGCCTATTGGCTCGGTTTCGACAATATCGCACTGGTCACCGCATTCGGCGTCTCCGGCCTGCTGGCGTTGGCGATCCTTCTGGGCCGGCGGGACATGGGCTTGCCCCAAGGCGATCGCGGCGCGGATGTCGGGCGACCGGGATTGACCGCCATGCTCGACCGCATTGCCGCCATGGATGGTCGCGACACCGCCTGTTTCCTCGTGCAGATCGACGAATGGACCGACCTCGTCGACCGATGGGGCCACGACACCTGCGAAGACCTCATGGCCCGGTCGGAGGATCGGTTGCGCGCGGCCTTGCGCAACGGCGACATGCTGGTGCGTCTCGGCGATTCGCGCTTCGGGATCACGCTGGCCCCGCTGCCGTCCGCCCGGCTCAGCCTGCGTGACGCGATCGCCGCGCGCTTGGCGCAGGTCCTGGTGGAGCCGATCCCGCTCAACGGCACGGTCACGCGCCTGTCGGCAAGCATCGGTCACACGGCCCTTCTGCGCCGCGGCTCCGACCCCGCCGCCACGACATTCCGCGCCGCAGAGGCCGCGTTGGGGGAGGCTGTGGTTCACGGCCCCGGCGCGATCCGGGCCTACGCCGCCGGGATGGGGCGCGCGCGTGTCATGCGCGCCGACCTCGCGTCGGAGGTTGAACCGGCGCTGCACGACGGCGCGATCACGGCGTGGTTCCAGCCACAGATCTGCGCCCGCACCGGCGCCATCACTGGGATGGAGACGCTCGCGCGCTGGCAGCATTCCAAGCACGGGCTGATGGGGCCGAAGGATTTCATGGACGCGGTGCAGGCATCGGGCCAGATGCCCGCCCTGGGCCAGACCCTGATCCACCAGGCGTTGACCGCGCTGGCCGATTGGGACAAGGCGCATGCCCCGGTCCCGGAACTCTCCATCAATCTGTCCTGCGGTGAAATGCACGATGGCGGCCTGATCACGACGCTTCAGGCCGAACTGGCGCGCTTCGGCATCGACCCTGCCCGCATCCGGCTGGAAATCTCCGAACCCGACGCGGTGAAGGCCGACGATGACACGGTGATTGCCACGCTGGTGCAGTTGAAAGAGGACGGGCACAGGATCGACCTCGATGGCTTCGGGCTTGGCGCGACCTCCTTCCCGGTGCTGCAACGCTTCGGCGTGGACCGGATCAAGATCGCCCGACCGTTCACCCTTGGTGTGGAAACGGACGCCCAACAGGCCGATGCCGTCGCCGCCATCATCGCCATGGCGCAGGCGTTGGGGATCTCCACGCTGGCCAGCGGCGTGGAAACCCCGCAGGAGCTCGAGAAACTCGTCGACCTGGGATGCGACGTCTTGCAGGGCTTTTACCTCGGCCATCCGATGCGCGGCGACCAAGTGGCCGATTGGGCCCGCGCCCATTCGGCCTCGGGCAAGACGATCCGCCTCGACGACCGCCGCCGGGGCTGAAATCCGCCCCCGTTTCGCGCGCGTCCAGACCGCCCGCGCGACAACACGCGCCCCTTTTGCCCCTTGACCTTCCGCGCCCCAATCTGTTGAACCCCGGAGACTTGGCCGTGCCACCCCTGGCGCGGCCCGCATGCCTGTTTCGCAAGGGTTTCATCGGAGGAATATCGGCAACATGGACGATCAGAACAGAAACCTGATCCTCGCCACGGGCCTGAGCTTCGTGGTCATCCTCGTGTGGTTCCTCCTGTTCCCGCCGCCCGACCCGATCGAGGACCCGAATGCCCTGCCGCCTTCCGCGGAAACCCCGGTCGACGTCACCGATACCGACATCGCGCTGACCCCGCCGGTCGGCACCGTCGCCGACCCTGCAACCGGCGCCGCCCCGGAAAGCCCCACCGAAGTCGCGTTGAGCGAGGCCGCCCGGATCGACATCGACACCCCGTCCGTCGAAGGCTCCATCTCTTTGCTCGGGGGCCGGATCGACGACCTCGCCCTGCGCAACTACTTCACCGAGGTCGACGGCGACGAAATCGTCCGCCTCCTGTCGCCCGTGGGCAGCGAAGATCCCTATTACGCGCTCTATGGCTGGACCCCGTCCGCCGGGCTCACCTATGACGACGTCCCCACCTCCGACACCCCGTGGGAGCTGGAAAGCGGCGAGACGCTGACGCCCGAGACGCCGATCACACTGGTCTGGGACAATGGCGGCGGCCTGATCTTCCGCCGCACGATCGCCATCGACGACGCCTACATGTTCGAAGTCACCCAATCGGTCGAAAACACGACCGGCGAGGATGTCACCCTGGCCCCCTACGGCATCGTGGCCCGCCACGGCCTGCCCTCGGATCTGCAGAACTTCTTCATCCTCCACGAAGGCGTGGTGCGCAAAGCCGATGGAGAATTGAGCGAGATCGGCTATTCCGACCTGCCCGACCTCGATGTCGTCGCGCGCGAAGGCGTCCCGGCCGAGATCGTCGCGGTGGAGGCCAATGGCTGGATCGGCTTCACCGACAAATACTGGATGACGACGCTGATCCCCGCCAACGACCAGCCCTTCATCTCGGTCGTGAAATACGTCCCCAACGCCGACATCTACCAGACCGAAGCACGCCTGCCCGCCATGGTCATCGCCGCGGGCGAGACTGCGGAAGTCACCACCAACCTCTTCGCCGGCGCGAAAGAGGCGGAGACGATCAGCTATTACGAGAATGCCGAACCCGGCTTCATCGCGGCGCTGTTCGGGGCGGAAAACGACCCCGACCGCCCGCAGGTCGCCCGTTTCATCGATTCCATCGACTGGGGCTGGTTCTACTTCCTGACCAAACCGCTCTTCTGGCTCCTGCACTGGCTGAACCTTCAGATCGGGAATATGGGCCTCGCCATCATCGCGCTGACGCTGATCGTCAAGGCGATCCTCTTCCCGCTGGCCTACCGCTCCTACGTGTCCATGGCCAAGATGAAGGAGCTTCAGCCCGAGATCGAGAAGCTGAAGGAAAGCGCGGGCGACGACCGAGAGAAGCTCCAGCGCGGCATGATGGAGCTTTACAAGAAGAACAAGGTGAACCCGGCGGGCGGCTGTCTTCCGATCCTGTTGCAGATCCCGATCTTCTTCTCGCTCTACAAGGTGATTTTCGTCACGCTGGAGCTGCGCCACGCGCCGTTCTTCGGCTGGCTCAATGACCTTTCCGCGCCCGACAGCTCGTCCATCATCAACCTCTTCGGCCTTCTGCCCAACGCCGCGCCGGACCCGGAATCGTTCATGGCGCTGATCTTCATCGGCATCCTTCCGATCCTGTTGGGCATTTCCATGTGGTTGCAGCAAAAGCTGAACCCGGCCCCCACCGATCCGACACAGGCCGCGATCTTTGCGTGGCTGCCCTGGGTCTTCATGTTCATGCTGGGAACTTTCGCCAGCGGTCTGCTCGTCTACTGGATCGCGAACAACACGCTGACCTTCACCCAGCAATACCTCATCATGCGCAGCCAGGGGTTCAAACCGGACGTGTTCGGCAATATCCGCAAGAGCTTCTCCCGCAAGAAACCGGCCGAGAAATGAATGGGGCGCTGGACCAGATCTGGCGCTACCCCATCAAGGGCATCGGGGCGGAGCGGGTGCGCCGGATCGACCTGAGCCCGGGCCTGCCTCTGCCGCTGGACAGGGCCTGGGCGGTGCTGGAGGCCGGCGGCGATGCGACGGATGGCTGGCGGTCCTGCCGCAACTTCCTGCGCGGGGCCAAGGGGCCATCGCTGATGGCAATCACCTGCAACGTGGATGGCCCGCCGGGCGACGAGGTGATCCTCCTCGCTCATCCGGACCGGCCCGACATCTCCATCCGGCCCGACGCGGACCCCCAGGCGCTGTTCGACTGGCTCGCCCCGATCTATCCCGACAGCCGCGCCCCTGCCGCGGCCCTGGTCAAATCGCCCGCCGAAGGCATGTCCGATGCCCCCTTCGCCTCCGTGTCGGTCCTCAACTGCGCCTCCCTGCGCGCGCTGTCGCAGAAACTGGGCCAGGACCTCGACCCGCGCCGCTTCCGGGGCAATCTCTGGATCGACGGCCTCGACCCGTGGGAGGAATTCGACCTTGTGGGCAAGACGCTTGCCATCGGCGACGCCCGGCTTGAGGTGGTGGAGCGCATCACACGCTGCCGCGCGACGGAGGCGAACCCCGAGACCGGCAAGCGCGACGCCAATACGCTCCGCGCCCTCTCCGACGGCTGGGGGCACGAGGATTTCGGTGTCTACGCCATGGTGCGGACGGGCGGCATGGTCACGGCGGGCGATACCGTCACACTGGCATGAGCGGTCCCGACCCCGACATCCCCCACCCGCTCGCCTTCACCCGGCAGGTCGCATTTCTGGCCCCCCTGGCCAAGGACCGCGACCGGGTCGAGATCGGGCGCTTCACCTATTACGACGATCCCGACGGGCCGGAGCATTTCTTCGACCGCAACGTGCTTTATCATTTCGAGTTCTCACCCTCGAAGCTGATCATCGGGCCGTTCTGCGCGCTGGCCACCGGCACGACCTTCATCATGGATGGCGCAAATCACGCCATGGGCGGCCATTCGACGTTTCCCTTCGACATCTTCTCGGATGATTGGAAACAGGGTTTCTCCTCTGTCGATGTGAACGCGGAAGGCCGCGGCGACACGGTGATCGGGCCGGATGTCTGGATCGGCAACGGCGCCGTCATAATGCCGGGGATGCAGGTGGGTGCCGGCGCGATCATCGCGGCGCGCGCGGTTGTCTCGCGCGATGTCGCACCCTTCACCATCGTTGCCGGCTCCCCGGCGCGGCCCGTCCGAACCCGCTTCGATCCCGCAACCATCGCGCGGCTTCTGGACATTGCGTGGTGGGACTGGCCCGTCGACCGGATCACCCGTAACCTCAACGCAATCCGCGGGGCCGACCTCGCGCTATTGGAGGCCGCGACATGAGCCTGCCCTTCCCCCTTGCCGACGCCCCGGATGAAGCGACAGCCGAACGGGGCCGCAAGCTCTTTGCCGGCAATACCGATTTCCTCAAGGGCGTCGTGGCGATGGACGGCCTGCCCGATGCCGACCGGATCGAGGTCTGTTTCGCGGGCCGCTCCAATGTCGGGAAATCGACGCTGATCAACGCGCTGACCGGGCGCAAGGGCCTCGCGCGGGCCTCCAACACGCCGGGCCGCACGCAGGAGATCAACTTTTTCACCCTCGCCGATAGCCACTTCCTCGTGGACCTGCCCGGTTATGGCTTTGCCGAAGCGCCGCTGCCCGTGGTCCAGCAATGGCAGGCGCTTCTCAAAGCCTACCTGCAAGGTCGCGCCAATCTGCGCCGCGCCTTCGTGCTCATCGACGGACGCCACGGCGTGAAGGCCGTGGACGAGGAGATCATGTCGCTCCTCGACAGCGCCGCCGTGCCGTTCCAGGCGGTGCTCACCAAGGCCGACAAGGTCAAGGGCCGCGATCGCGATGCCGCCCTCAAACGCACCCGCGACGCGCTTGCCAAACACCCCGCCGCCTTCCCCGAGATCATCGAGACCTCGTCGGAGAAAGGCACCGGAATCCCAACGCTCCGCGCCGCCATCGCCACCCTGTGAAGCGCCCGCACCTGCTGTCTTTGCTTCGAAAATATCTCCACGGGCCGTCCTTTTTTTGCGCCATCGAGGCAAGAACCATGGACGACGGGCTGGCCCCCGGGTCCTCCCCGCCATACCCTAGGCGCCACAGCACCAGAACCGGCCCCCGCCCCATGAGAACACAAATGTCCCGCGACGACCTTGCCACCGCCCGCACCCTGTCCGAGGCGCTGCCCTATCTACAACGCTTCAACGATGCCGTCGTCGTCGTGAAATTCGGCGGCAATGCCATGGGCGACGACGCGGAAATGGCCTCCTTCGCCCGCGACATGGTGCTGCTGCGGCAGGTCGGCGTGAACCCGGTCGTGGTCCATGGCGGCGGACCGATGATCAACGACATGCTGGCCAAGCTGAACATCGAAAGCGCCTTCAAAGGCGGCAAGCGCGTCACCGATGCCGCCACGGTCGAGGTGGTGGAAATGGTCCTGTCGGGCCGCGTCAACAAGCGCATCGTGCAGGCGATCAACGCCCAGGGCGGCCGCGCCGTGGGCCTGTCGGGCAAGGATGCCAACCTCATCATCTGCGACCCGGCCGATCCCGATCTGGGCTTCGTGGGTGAGCCGACGCAGGTCGATCCGGCCGTCCTCAACAACCTCTTCGAGGATGACATGATCCCCGTCGTCGCCCCCCTGGGCCTTGGCCGCAACGGGGAGACGTTCAATATCAACGGCGACACCGCCGCGGGGGCCATCGCCGCCGCCCTCCAGGCCGACCGCCTGTTGCTGCTGACCAACGTGGCGGGCGTCAAGAACGCCGATGGCGACGTGGTGACCGAACTGACCACGGCGGATGTCGACGCGATGACGGCCGACGGCACGATCGCGGGCGGCATGATCCCCAAGACGGAAACCGCCATCGCCGCCGTGCGCGCGGGCGTGCGCGCCTGCACCATCGTCGATGGCCGCGTGCCCAATGCCGTGCTTCTGGAACTCTTCACCGAACACGGCGCGGGCTCCATGATCCGGGCCTGACCGCCGCCATTATGCGCCGGGCTCCGGTCACAGGCTGATCGCCCGCAACCTCACCCTTGCCGCGCCCCACCGGACACGCCAAGCTGCCCCGATGACAGCGTTTGCCGATATCGAAAGCCGCGCGGGCGCGGAGTATCTGGCGATCCTCGGCGGGTTCCACCCCGACGGCGATCCGCACCTCCCCGACGGCACGCGAACACTCCTTCTGATCGGGCCGCAGGCGCCGGGCTTCTGGCCGCATTTCCACGCATCGTCTGAATATGCCGACGGCGATCCGGACCCGATGGACCGGTGGTCCACCCGTGTCATTGGGGCGCTGGCGGACGCGACCGGCGCTGCGGCGCTCTTCCCCTTCGGCGGCCCGCCGTTCCTGCCATTCATCGGATGGGCGCAAGCCACGGGCCGCATCCACAAAAGCCCCGTCTCCCTCCTGGTCCACGACGAACAGGGCCTGATGACCTCGTTCCGCGGTGCGCTCGCCTTCCCGGATCGGCTGGATCTGCCGCCGCCGCCCATCACGCCGTGCCTGATCTGCGCGGCCCCGTGCGAGGATGCCTGCCCCGTCGATGCACTGACCGAGGACGGCTACGACACCGCCGCCTGCCACGCCTTCCTCGACACGCCCGCCGGGGCCGATTGCATGGACAATGGTTGCAAAGTGCGCCGCGCCTGCCCCGTGTCGAAATCCCATGGCCGCGACCCGGCCCAATCGGCGTTCCACATGCGGAGCTTCCACCCATGACCCTGACGCTCATCCTGATCCGCCATTGCAAATCCGATTGGGACGGCTCCACGGGCGACCACGCGCGTCCCCTGAACCCGCGCGGCCAACGCTCCGCCCCGCGCATCGGTGCGTGGTTGGCGGCGCAGGACATCGTGCCGGACCATGTGCTCTGCTCTGACGCGATGCGAACAAAGCAGACCTGGGCGGGCATCGCGGATCACCTGCCGGCAAAACCGGAAGTCACCTATTCCCGCGCGCTTTATTTGGCGGAGCCTGAGGCGATGCTTGCCGCGCTGCACGAGGCACCCGGTCGGGCGGTCGCCATGATCGGCCATAATCCCGGTATCGGCGCGCTGGCCTGGCACTTGGCCGACGCCTCGCCAGCGGACAACCGCTTCGCGCAATACCCGACCGGGGCCACGACAATTCTGCAATTCGCGGCACCGGGCTGGCAGGACATCGGCCATGGCAATGTCATGCATTTCGTCACCCCGCGTGACCTGCCGGACCCGGACTGACAACGAAAAACGCCCACCCCCTTTCTCGGGGACGGGCGTGTCTTGGCCGTCGGGTGGGGTACAACCCACCACCGATAGGCGGGCGTTCAGTGACCCAGGATCTGGCTCAGGAACAATTGCGTCCGCTCGGATTTGGGGTTCGTGAAGAACTCCTCCGGCTCGTTTTGTTCGACGATCTGGCCCGCATCCATGAAGATCACGCGGTTGGCGACCTGACGGGCAAAGCCCATCTCGTGGGTCACGCACAACATCGTCATACCCTCTTCGGCCAGCTCGATCATCGTATCGAGCACTTCCTTGATCATCTCCGGGTCAAGGGCCGAGGTCGGCTCATCAAACAGCATGATGCGTGGACGCATGCACAGCGACCGCGCGATGGCCACACGCTGCTGCTGACCGCCCGAAAGCTGGCCGGGATACTTGTCGGCCTGTTCGGGGATCTTCACCTTGTTGAGGAAATGCATCGCCGTTTCCTCGGCTTCCTTCTTGGGCGTCTTGCGGACCCAGATCGGCGCGAGCGTGCAGTTCTCAAGGATCGTCAGATGCGGGAACAGGTTGAAGTGCTGAAAGCACATGCCAACCTCCGACCGGATCTTGTCGATGTTCTTGAGGTCGTTGGACAGAAGCGTGCCGTCCACCGTGATGGAGCCCTGCTGATGCTCCTCCAGCGCGTTGATGCACCGGATGAGCGTCGACTTGCCGGAGCCCGACGGGCCGCAGATCACGATCCGTTCGCCGCGCTGCACGGTCAGGTTGATGTCGCGCAGAACGTGGAACGTGCCGTACCACTTGTTCATGTTCTGGATCTCGATCGCCACCTCGTCGGAGACGGTCATTTGCGACCGGTCGATCGCGCGATCTTCTGCTGTATTTACCATGAGTTATCTCCTCAGCGGTGATCGGTTGCGAGCTTGCGCTCAAGCCATTGCGAATAACGGGACATACCGAAGCAACAGATGAAGAAGCACAGCCCGATAAAGATGAACAATTCCCAGTAGATGCCATTCCAATCGGTATCTGCGCGGATTGCGTTGGAGAAACCGATCGGGTCGAACAGACCGATAAAGACCACCAGAACGGTGTCCTTGAACAGACCGATGAACGACGACACGATCCCGGGGATCGAGATTTTCAGCGCCTGAGGCAGGATGATCAACTGCATGGACTGCCAGTAGTTCAGGCCAAGGCTGTCTGCCCCCTCATACTGCCCCCGTGGCAAGGCGGCGAGGCCACCCCGGATCACCTCCGCGATATAGGCCGAGGAGAAGAGCGTCACCATGATGATGACCCGCACCATCAGGTCGAAGTTGGACCCCGGCGGCAGGAAGTAGCCCAGCAGCAGCTGCGCGGTGAACAGCCACACGATCAGCGGCACACCCCGGATCACCTCGATGAAGATGACCGAGCACTTGTTGATGATGAACAGGTCCGATTGCCGGCCCAGCGCCAGCACCACGCCCAGCGGCATCGACAGGATGATCCCCGACGCGCCGATCACGAAGGCCAGAAGGAAGCCGCCGAATTCACGCGACTGCACCGACTGAATGCCGATGGGCAGGATCGCGTTCAGCAGGTCGATCAGCGGGCCCATGACGAACAACCAGTAGAGGATCGGCACAACGATGGCGAGGATCGTGGATGTCATCGCGCCCAGGCTCAGCGCCCCGAACTTGATCACGGCCCAGCCCAGCACGAAGCCAAGCGCCACCATGATCGGCGCCCAGATCGACCCGCCCCACAGAAGCCAGAAGCACAGGAACGGCATCGCCGCGGTCAGGATCAGCAGCTTGCGCGGCAGGCTGTCATACAGCACCGGCGCGATCGCGGCCAAGAACAGCACGAAGGCCAGAACCGCGCGCCAGTAAAGCTCGGGCGGGTAGAAGCCGAACATCAGCTGGTCCCACCGGTCCACAAGAACGGCCCAGCACGCAACGCCGCCGCCGTGGCCATCCAGCGGGCCATAGCGGGCGTCGCGGATTTCCCGGCACTCGCTCAACGATCCGGCATCCCAGATGCCGTTCACCATCCACGGAAGGATCGCCGCCAGCACCACGTAGATCACGTAGATCGACACGATGGTCATCAGCGCGTTGGGGATGGAGGAGAACAGGTTCTCCCGCACCCATTTCACCGGACCCGCAGCCGTCACCGGCGGGGTCTGTTCGGGCAGCATCTCCGTGCGGACATAGGCCGTCTGGAGGCTGGTTTCCGAGTGCAACTCGCTCATATCAGCGCTCCTTCAGTTTGACGGAGTTGTTGTAGACGTTCATCACCGCCGAGATCAGCAGCGACGTGATCAGGTAGAACGTGCCCAGAAGCAGCATCCCCTCCAATTCGCGGCCCGTCTGGTTGATGGTGATCCCGCCCAGGGTGGACCGCACGTCCATGTACCCCACCGCCAAAGCCAACGACGAGTTCTTGGTCAGGTTCAGGAATTGCGAAATCAGCGGCGGGATGATGACCCGCAGCGCCTGCGGCAGGATCACGAGGTTCATGGTCCAGCTCGGCCGCATTCCAAGCGCGCTCGACGCCTCCGTCTGACCCTTGCTGACCGACAGGATACCGGCTCGCACGATCTCGGCGATGAAGGCGCCTGTATAAAGCGACAAGGCGAACCACAGGGCGATCAGCGCGTTGCGCAGATGAATGCCGCCGGTGAAGTTGAAGCCCTGCAATCTCGGGTAATCCAGCGTGGCCCCCAGCGCCACGAAGACGATCGCGACCGGCACGATGATGGCCGCCGCGCGCATCCAGAACACCCCCGGCGGTCTTATCCCGGTCGCCTCCTGCTTGGCCTTGGCCCAGCGGGCGATGGCCCCGGCCCCGACGATGCCTGCCACCAGAACCGCAAGGATCAACGCCCAGTCGCCGAAGCTGGCGGCGGGCACGATTGCGGCCTCCACCCCGTCGGCGGCCTCCGACATCTCGTTGCCGCCAAGGGAGCGGGTGAACAGGATATTGGGGATATAGACACCCCGGTTGGTCACGGCGACGGAGCCGAACACGCTCATCGTGGCCTCGGGCTCGTCCCCCCGGAAATCGCGGGGCTGCGGCATGCCTTCGGTCATGATCGCGAAGATCACGATGATCCAGAGCAGCAGCGGAATGTTGCGGAACCCTTCGACATAAACGGTCATCAGGCGCCCGACGATCCAGTTCTTCGACAGGCGCAGAACACCCGCAAGCACGCCAAGGATCGTGGCGGTGATACAGCCCAGGAAGGCCACCAGAAGGGTGTTGAGGATGCCGACGATCGCGGCGCGGCCATGGGTCGAATCGTTGGTGTATTCGATCAGCCGCTGGTTGATGTCATACCCGGCGCGGCTTTGCAGGAAGCCGAAATCGAAATCCTTGCCCAAGGCGCTCAGGTTCTGAACTGCATTGTTGGCCAGCCAGACAAGGCCCGCCATGATAAGGATGAACGCGACGACCTGAATGGTCATCGACCGATACCGCGTGTCGTAGATAAGCTGGCTTATACGAAACGCCTCTGCCGGCGGGTCGGTCATCGTTGCCATCGTGTGGCCCCCTGTCGTTGGAATGTGCTTGCCGCTTGTCCGGGCCGTCTATGCGGCCTTGTATGTGTCTGTGGTGCGGCGCACTTGTCGTTGAATGCGAAAAGGGCGCGAACTTCACGTTCGCGCCCTTTCCTATTGGATCTTACCGGAACGGCGGGCTGTAGAGCAGGCCACCATCGGTCCACTGAGCGTTCAGGCCACGGGCCAGACCGATCGGGGTGGATTCGCCGATATTGCCTTCGAACAGCTCACCGTAGTTGCCGACAGCCGCGATGGCGTTGGCAGCCCAGTCCGCTTCGAGGCCGAGCATCGCGCCCAGTTCACCCTCGGTGCCCAGAAGGCGACGGATTTCCGGGTTCTCGGTGGAACCGGCGATATCGCCGACATTGGCCGAGGTCACGCCCAGCTCTTCCGCTGCGATCAGTGCGTTCAGCGTCCAGCGAACGACATCGCCCCACTCGTGGTCGCCATGGCGAACCAGCGGGCCGAGCGGCTCTTTGGAGACGATCTCGGGCAGAACGACGTGCGCCGACGGGTCTTCGAACGTGGCGCGCGTTGCGGCCAGGCCCGATGCGTCGGTGGTGTAGACGTCGCAGGCACCGGCCAGGTACTGCTGCTGTGCTTCCGCGTTGGTCTCGATCGGCACGGGCTCGTAGCTCATGTTGTTCGAGGAGAAGAAGTCAGCAAGGTTCAGTTCGGTCGTGGTGCCGGTCTGGATGCAGACGGTTGCGCCGTCCAGTTCCAGCGCGGAGGACACGCCGAGGTCACGGGGAACCATGAAGCCCTGACCGTCGTAGTAGTTGATGCCGACGAATTCGAACGCCAGGTCGACGTCACGAGAGAACGTCCACGTGGTGTTGCGTGCCAGCATGTCGATCTCGCCGGAGGCCAGCGCGGTGAAGCGGGTCTGACCGGTGGTCGGAACGAATTCGACTGCGTTCGCGTCGCCCAGAACGGCGGCGGCCACGGCGCGGCAGACGCCGACGTCAAAGCCCTGCCATTCGCCGTTCGCGTCAGGTGCCGCGAAACCGGTCAGGCCGGTGGTGACGCCGCAATTCAGCGTACCACGTTCCTGGACCTGAGCCAGCGTGCCGCCCGCATGGGCGTCCGCTGCCGCGTAACCTGCAGCGACACCAGCGACTGCGAGTGTGCCGAGAAATACGGATTTTTTCATTTTTACCTCTTCCTGTGGGACCGCCCGTCGGAACATCTTTCGTGTCCGTCGGGCCTTGGCATATGCCGGGAGGGCCTGTTGTAACCCTCGCCGTCGCCAAAATGGGCAAATCTGAAGCATAAGGTCAAGGGCAACACACAGGGAACGCCGCGCAGAAACACTGTGTTAGCGCGTGCAGATCGGGCATTTGGTCATAAATTGCGCAATGCTATCCGGGGGCTGCCCAGCGCGGCGTCACTTGGCAAAGCAGGCGGCCCAGAATTCTTCGGCCTGCAGCAATTGCGCCTTTCGGGCCTCTGCGGCCGCGTCAGCCTCTTCATCGCGGCCCCATTGCTCGATCTGCCAGTCTTCGTCGATTCGGCTGAGATCAAAGGCTTGCGCGGCATTCACACGCTGCCGGGACACCGCAAGACCCAGCACCAGTGACCCGGTCAACGTCACCAGATCATGCAGCGCGACCAGGGCAAAAGCATCCGTGCCATGGACCGCCGCCGACAGGTTTTCGATGGAGCGCGCCGGTTGCGCCACCGGCACGATGCCCGCGGTGATCGCAAGCGGCGCGTCATAGGTTTCCCTGGCCCAGTGCAGAAGCGGATCCCACGCCTCCGCCTGACGTTGCGTCAGCGCCTCCGGCCCCTCCGCGCGGTAGCACAGAAGATCGGTCTCTCCGTATCCCGCAAGCATGTCCGCCACCGCCGCGTGCTGCGGCACGACCCGCTCCACGGCCGAATTGACGCAGCGGGTGAACGGCATCTCCTGGGGCCTGATCTCCCCCTCCTGCGCGTCCCATTCCTGTGCCACCGCCTCGGCCAGGGCGCGGGTCGGCATCACCAGCGGGCGCTTGCCCGGCGTGTTGAGCATCTTGCCGTCCAGCGCCACCTGGAAGCCGCCCTCCACCGCCACGACAGCGGTCTCCGTCCAGAACCGTTTCGCCTTCCATTCCGTCATGCGCAGGCCCAACCCTCTCGTGTCGCGGCGGGCAATTCGGCGAAGTCCGACAAGACCGCCACGGCCCCCGCATCGCGCAGCTCCGCCGCCGGGTGATAGCCCCAGCCGACGCCGATCCCGCGCACGCACGCCGCCCGCGCCATCTCCATATCGAAACTCGTGTCGCCGACCATCACCGCATCGCCCGCCTCCACACCCGTCTCCGACAGACAGCTCAGCACCATCGACGGATGCGGCTTGGACGGGTGGTGGTCTGAGACCTGCACGCTTTGGAACGTCCGCTCCCACCCGTGCAGCTCGATCAGGTGATCCAGCCCGCGCCGCGATTTGCCGGTGGCGACCCCCAGAAGCGTGTCGGGCTGCGCGGCCAATTCCGCCAGGACCTCCGCCGCGCCGGGATAAAGCGGCGATTGCGCCGCCCCCGACATCCTGAGCGACGCGAACGTGTCCTTGTAGGCGGCGGTCAGGTCGTCGCGCAGATGTGCGTGATCCGGCACCAGCCGCACGAACGCCTCCGGCAGGGACAGGCCCACGATCGACAGAATCGCCTCGCGCGGCGGCACCGGCAGGCCATGGGCCCGAAACGCGCCCTCCATGGAGGCAAGGATATGCCCCTGGCTGTCCACCAGCGTCCCGTCCACGTCGAAGATCACCAGCCGCAGGGTCAAAACGTCGCCTCCTCGAACGGATCGGCGGGCACGTCGGACGGATGCCAGCCCAGCGTGTCCCATGTCTTGGCCATGTGGTCCGACAAGGGTGCGATCAGGTTCACCACCGCCCCCGTCATCGGATGGGTCAGCGTCAGCGACCGCGCGTGCAGATGCAGCTTGCGGCTGATCTCTCCGCCCAGTTGCGCGCCCCAACCGTCGCCCAAATTCTCCTGCCCCGATCCGCCGTATTTTCCGTCCCCGATAATCGGATGCCCAAGCTCCGCCATATGGGCGCGCAGCTGGTGGGTGCGGCCCGTGATCGGCACCAGAGCACACCACGAAACGCGCCCGCCCAGGTTCGACAGCACGGCGTAGTCCGTCTCCGCCCGCTTGGCGCCTTCGACATGGCGCACCTCGTCGGGCATCACCGCGCGCATCTTCTCGTTCTCTCCGCCGCGCCCGTGGCCGGGGGCCTTCACCAGCCCGTACTTGATCGTCCCCATCTTCGGCAGCGGCGTGCCCGCCACGGCGGCCCAATAGATCTTGCGCGTCTCCCGCGCCCGGAACGCATCGGTCAGGGCCTTGGCCCCCATCCGCGTGCGCGCCATCAGCAGAACGCCCGATGTGTCCTTGTCCAGCCGATGCACAAGGCGCGGCTTCTCGTCGTAGCCGAAGCTCAACACCTCCGACAGGCCGTCCACATGCCGCGTTTGACCCGTGCCACCTTGCGTGGGCAGGCCCGCAGGCTTGTTGAGCGCAAGGATATGGTCGTCGCGATAGATCACGGCCTTGCGCATCATCTCCGCATCGGCCTCCGAAATCCGGGCGGCCCGCGCGGGTGCGGGCGCCTCGCCATCGGGCAGAGGCGGGATGCGCACCTGCTGACCCGGTTCAAGGCGAGTTGAGCTTTTCACCCGCCCGCCATCGACGCGGATTTCCCCCTTGCGGCACATCTTCTCGATCCGACCCTGCGGGATATGGGGAAAGATGCGGCGAAACCACCGGTCCAGCCGCTGATCCCCGTCATCGGGGCCGACTTCAAGGGTCTGAACACCGCTCATGCCACCATCCCCCGCGCCACCCAGAGCCCCGCCGCCAGGCCAAGGATCGACAGCCCCACCGACAGCCCGACATAAAGCGCCGCCAAGCCGTAATCGCCACGCTCATAAAGCGTCATCGTCTCCAGCGAAAAGGCGGAGAATGTGGTGAACCCGCCCAGAAAGCCGGTCATCACCAGCGGCGACAGATGCGTCAGCCCGCGATGCGCGGCGATGACGACGAACAGGCCCATCAGGAACGACCCGATCACGTTGACCAACAGGATCGGCACGGGGAATGCACCGATCCCGAAGACGCGGATCACCCCTAACCCGGTCAGGTATCGCAGCACGGAGCCGAATGCGCCGCCAAGGGCAACTTGCAGGACAGCAATCATGGGCGTGGGATGCGGCGCGCGGGCGGGGATGTCAACGGGCGGACGAGGCCGGCGTCGGGTCCTGGACCGGCGATCCCGCCGGTTGCGCCCGCCCCTTTATGCCCGCCGAACCAACGCGCCTCACTGAACGGCAGTCCACGCCTCACCGAAATCGCCGGGCCGAGGGAGGGCCCGACGATGGCCGGGCGGCTGCGCCGCTGTTAACCGGCTGATCGCTTCACACAACCGTAGGGCGGGCCACGTCCCGCCGCCCGATCACGTCCCGCGCTTCTTCCGCAACCCGTCGAACCACTCCACCCGCTTCTTCAACTCCCGCTCGAACCCGCGCTCCTTCGGCTCGAAGAACCGCGCCCGTGACATCGTATCGGGAAAGTAATTCGCCCCGGAAAACCCGTCCTCGTGGTCGTGGTCATAGGCATATCCCTTGCCATAACCCTGATCCTTCATCATCGCCGTCGGCGCGTTAAGGATATGCTTGGGCGGCATCGCCGACCCGGTGGATTTCGCACTCGCCCGCGCCGCCTTGTAGGCCACGTAATTCGCGTTCGATTTGGGCGCGAGCGCCAGGTAGATCAAAGCCTGAGACAGCGCCAATTCCCCTTCGGGCGAGCCCAATCGCTCGTACGTCTCCCACGCATCCAGGCACATGCGCTGCGCTTGTGGGTCGGCCAGCCCGATATCCTCCACCGCCATGCGCGTGATCCGCCGCGCCAGGTACCTCGGGTCCTCGCCGCCCTCCAGCATCCGCGCGAACCAGTAAAGCGCCGCATCCGGGTCCGACCCGCGCACCGATTTGTGCAGGGCGGAGATCAGGTTGTAATGGACATCGCCCGACTTGTCGTATTGCGCCGCGCGCCGTTGCAACCGCGCGCCCAGCGCCTTGGTGTCCAACGGCTCCGCCTTCCACGCGGCCACCTGCTCGACAAGGTTCAGAAGCGACCGCCCGTCCCCATCCGCCATTTCACGCAGCGCGATCCGCGCATCGGGCAGCAAAGGCAGCGTGCGATCCAGCTCCGCCTCGGCCCGCTGAAGCAGCGCCTCAAGATCGTCGTCGCCAAGCCGCTCCAGCACCATCACTTGGCTGCGGGACATAACGGCGGCGTTCAACTCGAAGGAAGGGTTCTCGGTCGTCGCGCCGACCAGAAGGATCATGCCATCCTCCATATGCGGCAGGAAGCTGTCCTGCTGCGCTTTGTTGAAGCGGTGGATTTCGTCGACGAACAAAAGCGTGCCCTTGCCGTTCTGACGGCGCAATTTCGCACCCTCGAACACTTTCCGCAGATCCGGCACACCGGTGAAAATCGCGCTGATCTGGACGAAATGCAGGTCCGTCTCGTCGGCCAGCAGGCGCGCGATGGTCGTTTTGCCCACCCCCGGCGGCCCCCAGAAGATGAGGGAGGACAGCGATCCACTGTCCAGCATCACCCGCAAACTGCCCTCCGGCCCCAGAATATGGCTCTGCCCGATGACCTCGGACAGTGTGGCAGGCCGTAGCCGGTCCGCCAAAGGGCGCGGCCCTTTCGGCGCGTCCTGCGCCGCCGCAGATGTGTCGAACAGATCAGCCATGATGCACAAGGCTACGCCCCTGCCAAAGGGGCGGCAAGGCTTAAGAAAGTATGAAGGAAATCGTCTTTATAGCTTATTTGCAATCACTTAGGCCTGCTTATCACGCGTGATAAGCACACCCTTCTCCCGCCTCAATGCATCTTCGAGGCCATCGAGACAAAGTAGCACCGATGCGCCACGCCGCCGATCTTCATCACCGGCCCGCCCGGCTCCATGTCGATCCCCAACCGGCGCCCCAGCCGCGGGATGCCGATGGGCAGAAGCCCCAGAAGCGTCGTGGCCCCCAACGCGCGGGCCGAGCGCACCATGTGCCCCATCAGCGACAGCTGCACATCGCGGCGGATATCGGTCTCCACCCCCTCGGCGACGAAAAGGCGGTTCGCGTCCCAGATATGCTCGGCAATTGGCGCGGTCTCGTCCAGCAGGTTGGCCGGGATCGCGTCCAGCAAGCCCCGCTGCGCATCGCGCACCATGTAGCTATAAATCCCGCACGACGCCGTGGTGGGCGTCAGCCGCACACCCGCCAGAACCCGCGTCCCGTCATGGACACAAACCCACCGGCTTTGCGCCGTGTCATATTGGTCGAACTCCATCCCCTCCTCGGACGGGATTTCCCAGCCCTTCTCCTCGATGAAGGTCCGGTGCCTTGCCCGCAGCATGTTGGTGAAAAGCGGGCCGTGATTGTAGAAGTTGTCGAACGAAAGGGTCGTGCTTTGCATATGCGCCTCCTGTGAGGTGAATCGTCATCAACGACACCGCTTTGGAAGGCTCACATTCTGCGACCGAAGCCGCGTTCGCTCAGATCAATCCGTACTCCTTGGCCCGTTGCACGGCTTCTGCCGTAGTCCGGGCCATGAGCTTCTGACGCGCAGACGTCAGGCGCGCCTTGAACGCGCTTTCAGATATGCCGAGCTTGGCGGCAGCAGCTGCATGGCGGTCCCCCTCCGCGATGCATTTCAGTGCGTCGGCTTGCGCCTTTGACAGGCGGGCCGGCGGTTCGGACAGATCGTGCATCCGGTGCACGATCCGATAGACAAGCTCCATCTCGTCCTCGGTGAACTCACGGTCCGCGCGGCTTGCACCCGCGATCGTGCGTGAGGACATCGGACCGATGGAGGCGATCATCCCGTATTTCAGGCCGTATTCAGCGGATTCCTGCAAGATCCCGAACGGGTCCGGCAATCCGATCTGGCTCCAACGGCGCGTCCCCGTGTGGCTCAGCCCCCAGGCCAGCGTCGGGTCGCGCAATCCATAAAGCTTGGAGGTGTAAACCTCCTGCCAGGTATCCGGATAGGTGTTCACCATGATCAACGGCGACACGTACCGAATGTGCAGCCCGACGGCGAACCCTGCCGGGGCCGCCAACGAAAGCTCGTGCAGCAACAAGTCGAGAACCGGCGCTTTCGTCATGGAACCCACCAAATAGACATGACCATTTAGATAGGTTGCCCGACATGCGGTCAAGCTGGATAGTATTGGACTGACTTTGAACGGTGAGATGAATGACCAGAGAGATCGACCCCGATCTTTTCGCGCGTCTCATGAAGTTATCCCCAAAGACGCGCCATGACCTTCTCGAATATTTCGGGCAAACCTCGGTGCCGCCGGGCGATGTCGCGCGTTTGGTCAAACAGCACGGTGCCGAAGGGGACGGCGACCGTCCCTGATTGCAGGCCATCACGCGCTTGAAGCCAAAGAAAAAGCCCCCCGCATCGTGGCGGAGGGCTTTCGTGTATTCGGGCCGATGCGGCGCGGACGCGCGCTTAGTCTTCCAGCGCGTCCTCGGCTTCGATTCGCGCGCGGTCAGATGCGCCCTTGGCGTCCACGTCGCGATCCACGAATTCGATGATCGCCATCGGCGCCATGTCACCGTAGCGGAAACCCGCCTTCAGGACGCGCACATACCCGCCGGAGCGTTCCGCATAGCGAGGTCCGAGCACGTCGAACAGCTTGGCGACGTATTGATCCTGCTTGAGCTGCGACGCGGCCTGGCGTCGGGCGTGCAGATCGCCACGCTTGGCCAGCGTGATCAGTTTCTCGATGATCGGACGAAGCTCCTTCGCCTTGGGCAGGGTCGTCTTGATCTGTTCATGTTCGATGAGCGAGCCGGACATGTTGGCGAACATCGCCTTGCGATGCTCGTGGGTCCGGTTCAGGCGGCGGTATCCGCGGGCGTGACGCATTGTCTATCTCCAATTTCGGTGCCCTCTACGGGCGATTTTGCTTTGTCCGGGGCCCCATGCGTGTGTGGGGCCCTCTCCTTGGGGCCAGCTTTTGCGAACCCAGTACGTTCCCCGGCATGATCCGGGCATTGCGCGGGCGAAGATTTCTCCCCGCCCGCAAACTCTTCAGAAGTTGTCTTCGTACTTCTTGGCCAGCTCTTCGATATTATCGGGCGGCCAATCGACGATATCCATGCCGAGGTGCAGGCCCATGCCGGACAGCACTTCCTTGATCTCGTTGAGCGACTTGCGGCCGAAGTTCGGCGTGCGCAGCATCTCTGCTTCGGTCTTCTGGATCAGATCGCCGATATAGACGATGTTATCGTTCTTCAGGCAGTTCGCCGACCGCACGGACAGTTCCAGCTCATCCACCTTCTTCAAGAGAAGCGGGTTGAATTCCAGATCGTCCTCGTCGTCCTGACGGGTCGCACTTTCCGGCTCGTCGAAGTTCACGAAGATCGACAGCTGGTCCTGGATGATCCGCGCGGCATAGGCCACGGCATCGTCCGGCGTGACGGAGCCATCGGTTTCCAGCTTCAGCGTCAGCTTGTCGTAATCGAGGACCTGACCTTCGCGGGTCGGCTGCACGTCATACGACACCTTCTTGACCGGGGAATAGATCGCGTCGATCGGCATCAGGCCGATGGGCGCATCTTCCGGGCGGTTCTTGTCGGCCGCGACATAGCCTTTGCCGGTGTTCACGGTCAGCTCAATGTAAAGATCGGCGCCATCGTCGAGGTGGCAGATCACGTGGTCCTTGTTCAGAACCTCGATCCCTGCGGATTCGGAGATGTCACCGGCGGTCACGACCCGCGGCCCCTTGGCCGAGATCGACACACGCTTGGGCCCTTCGGCATCCATGCGGATGGCGACGCCCTTGAGGTTCAGGACGATGTCGGTGACGTCTTCACGCACACCAGCGACCGAGGAAAACTCGTGCAGCACACCGTCGATCTGGACGGAGGTGATGGCCGCGCCTTGCAGCGAGGACATCAGAACACGCCGCAGCGCGTTGCCGAGCGTCAGGCCAAAGCCCCGCTCCAGCGGTTCGGCCACGACGGTCGCTTTGCGCGCGGGGTCGTTACCGGGCTGAACAACCAACTGGGTCGGTTTGATCAGCTCTTGCCAATTTTTGTGGATCATGCGTCGCCTCCATGCTCGTGTCCGGGGGATCCATCCCGGACACACTCGAGGAAAAAATGACGGCACCGGGCCATGCCAAGGCAGGACCCGGTGGAAGAATAACCAGCCTTAGACGCGGCGGCGTTTGGGCGGGCGGCATCCGTTATGGGCCATCGGCGTCACGTCCCGAATGGACGAGATCTGGAAGCCGAGGGCGGCCAGGGCACGCAGCGCGCTTTCGCGGCCCGAACCGGGCCCCTGCACTTCGACCTCAAGCGTTTTCACGCCGTGGTCCTGTGCCTTCTTGCCCGCATCTTCCGCGGCCATTTGGGCGGCAAAAGGTGTGGACTTGCGGCTGCCCTTGAAGCCCATCGTGCCAGCGGACGACCATGCGATCGCATTGCCCTGCACGTCGGAAATCAGGATCTTTGTGTTGTTGAACGAAGAATTCACATGCGCAACGCCAGCGGCGATGTTCTTGGAAACCTTCTTCTTTGCGGGACGGCGATCACGTGCCATGTGTCCAGCCCTCCCTTATTTCTTCTTGCCGGCAATGGCCTTTGCGGGGCCTTTGCGGGTGCGTGCGTTGGTATGGGTGCGCTGACCGCGGACGGGCAGGTTGCGGCGATGGCGCAGGCCACGGTAGCAACCCAGGTCCATCAGGCGCTTGATGTTCATCTGCGTCTCACGGCGCAGGTCGCCCTCAACGCTGTAATTGGCGTCGATATGTTCACGGATCTGCAGGACTTCGGCGTCCGACAATTCGTTGATGCGGCGGGTGGCGTCGATACCAACCGCTTCGCAGATCGCTGCGGCGGAGGTGTGACCGATCCCGGTGATGTAGGTGAGCGCGATGGGAACGCGCTTGGACGTGGGGAGGTTGACCCCGGCAATACGTGCCATGTGTGGCATATCCTTTTTCGTTGCGAGCCCGTCATACCAGGCCCTTTTTTCACAACGTAAGCCCGGGCATTTCGTCCCGGGCTTGCGAGGTTGTCCCAAGGTTTCGGAATACGTCCGATTCCCGTGGAGATGGCGGTAGTTATGCCCGTCAAAGGCAAACGTCAAGGGGCGATCACAATCCCTTTCGATTGCAGGGAATCAGGCGTCCAGAACGCCCGCGATCGCGGCGGCGACTTCGTCGATCTCACCCAGGCCCGGAACCCACCGCAACTGACCCTTGGCGTGGTAATAGCCAAGCAGCGGAGAGGTCTTCTTGTAATATTCCATCAGACGGATCTTGAGGCTTTCCTCGTTGTCGTCTGCGCGCACCGGCTGCCCTGCGGCGGCGGCTTGCTTGGCGCGGTTCACGATGCGACCGACAAGGGCCTCATCGTTCACTTCCATCGCAATGACGTGGTCCAGCGATTGCCCAACCTCGTCCAGCAGGTTCGCCAGCGCGTCGGCTTGCGCCAGGGTGCGGGGGAAACCGTCGAAGATGAAGCCGGAGCCCCCTTTTTCCAGCTGTTCGCGGATCAGGCCGATGACGATCTCATCGGTCACAAGCTCTCCGCGATCCATGACACCGGCCACGAGATCGCCCATCTCGGTCCCGCTGGTGCGCGCGGCACGCAGCATGTCGCCCGTGGAAAGCTGCACCATGCCACGACCCTCGACGAGAATCTCGGCTTGAGTGCCTTTGCCCGCACCCGGCGGTCCTAGAAGAATGATGTTCATCGACGCGCTGGTCCCTTCCGCGGTTTCTTGGCGCCGCTTTTGCGCCCGCGGAGTTGGGACTTCTCAAGCAGCCCTTCGTATTGGTGCGCAAGCAGATGCGATTGGATCTGCTGCACCGTATCCATGCCCACCGAAACGATGATCAGGATCGAAGTGCCGCCAAAATAGGCAGTAATGGCCAGGTTTGTCCGCACAATTTCCGGCATGAGACAAACTAGCGCAAGGTAACCCGCGCCCAGAACAAGGATGCGGCGCACCACGTATTCCAAGTATTCCGCCGTCCGCTGTCCGGGCCGGATGCCGGGGATGAAACCGTTCTGGTTCTTCAGGTTGTCGGCGACGTCCTCCACCTTGAACGACACGTTGAGCGTGTAGAAGTAGGTGAAGAAGATGATCATCGAGGCGAAGAAAAGCAGGTAAAGCGGCTGGCCGGGTCCGAAATTCGCAAGAATCCAGCCCATGACCGGGCCATTACCCTCAGCCCCGCCGAACGTTGTCAGGGTGGTGGGCAGCAGCAACAGGGACGATGCGAAGATGGCCGGGATCACACCTGCGGGGTTCACCTTGATCGGCAAGTGGCTCGACCCGCCGTCATAGACCTTCATGCCGACCTGGCGGCGCGGATACTGGATGTGGATCTTGCGCAAAGATCGCTCCATGAACACCACGAAGAACAGCGTCGCGATCAGCATCACGATCACGCCCAGGATCGCGGGCGTGGTCAGCGCGCCGGACCGGCCCGTTTCGAAGAACTGGGCCAGGGCGGCGGGAATTTCGGCGATGATGCCCACGAAGATGATGAGCGAGATGCCGTTGCCGATGCCGCGCTGGGTGATCTGTTCACCCAACCACATCAGGAACATCGTGCCGCCGACCAGCGTGATGACGCAGGCCACGCGGAAGAACCAGCCCGGATCAGTCGCGAGCCCGCCCGATTCCATCGACACGGCCAAGCCATACGCCTGCGCCGTGGCCAGAACTACGGTACCGTAGCGGGTGTATTGGTTGATCTTCTTGCGGCCCTGCTCGCCCTCTTTCTTGAGCTGCTCCAGCGCCGGGACCATGGCCGTCATAAGCTGCACGATGATCGAGGCGGAGATATAGGGCATGATCCCGAGTGCGAAGACGCCCATCCGGCTCAGCGCGCCGCCGGTGAACATGTTCAACACGCCCCCCAGACCCGCCGCGGCCTGATCGAAGAACGCCTGAAGCTCCACCGGGTCGATGCCGGGAACGGGAATATAGGTGCCGATCCGGTAAATGATCAGAAGGCCAAGCGTGAACCAGATGCGTTGACGAAGCTCTGTCGCTTTGCCGAACGCGCTCCAGCTCATGTTGGAGGCCATTTGCTCCGCTGCTGATGCCATGCCGTCTCTCTTATGCGCTAAAGCCGCCAGACCCCCGCGTGGGGCCAAGCGGCGCAAGAAAACCTTGAGATAGGATGTAGGCGGAGAGGTCCCCGCCCACAAGCGTCACGGGGTTGAAACCCCCGTGAGTGGGTTACTCCGCCGCAGCAGGGGCCGCCACGTTCAGCGTACCGCCCGCCTTCTCAACCGCGTCCACGGCCGCTTTCGATGCACCGGTGACGGCGATGTTCAGCTTGCCCGAAACCTCGCCCTTGGCCAGAACCCGCACACCGTCCAGCTTGCGCCGCACGAGGCCGGAGGCGACCAGCGCGTCTTCGGTGATCTCTGCCTTGCCGTCGAGCTTGCCCGCATCCACGAATTTCTGGATCAGGCCAAGGTTCACAACGGCGAATTTCTTCCGGTTGGGCTTGTTGAAGCCACGCTTGGGCAGACGCTGGTAGAGCGGCATCTGGCCGCCCTCATAGGCGTTGATCGCCACGCCCGAACGGGATTTCTGACCCTTGATACCACGGCCAGCCGTCTTACCCATGCCCGAGCCGGGACCACGGCCGACGCGCTTGGGTTTCTTGGTGGCACCGGGATTGTCCCGCAATTCATGCAGTTTCATGTCGCTTCTCCTTTGCCGGATGCGGCCCCCAGCGACGGGAGCGGCCGACCACGGCGTTTGCACATTGTCATGGCCCCGGATTGGGCCACCCGGGGCGTATAAGCGCGCGGTCCGGTCTGCGCAACATGTTTTGGGCGGTCACGGCGGCAATGGGCCGCTTGCGCCGTAAGGAGTCCCCCCGGCATGGCGATGGGGGCTATCGGCGCGTCTCCGTACCGGGCCCTTACTCGTACCAATCCCCGAACCGTACCTCGGACGCCTCGCCCACCATCTCGGCGAATTCCGCAGGGTCTTGCGTGCCATTGTCCCGCCCCCGGTAATGGTAGGGATAGACGTAGCGCGGCCCGAAGGCACGCACGGCGTCCGCGGCGGCGGCGGCATCCATCGTGAACGGCAGGTTCATGCACACGAAGGCGAGGTCGATCCCCTCCAGGGCGCGCATTTCCGGGATGTCCTCGGTGTCGCCGGAGATGTAGATGCGAAAACCGCCCAGATCGAGGACGTAGCCATTGTCGCGCCCCTCCGGGTGGAAGTTCAGCCGCCCTTCTGTGGTATTGTAGGCCGGGATCGCCTGCACCAGGACACCGCCCCAGATCGTCTCCTGCCCATTGGCGATGGCCTCACTGTTCGTTGCGTCGGCCAATCGCCCGTGAACTGCCGGGTTGGCGATCACATGTGGATCGGTCTGCCGGATCGCGGCAAGCGTCGCCTCGTCGTAGTGATCGGAATGCTCGTGGGTTATCAGGACCAGGTCCGGCTCGGGTAGGCCGTCATAGGCCGCCCCACCGCCCACCGGATCGACGTGGATCGTGCCCATGGGCGTTTCCAACACGATCGAGGCATGGGAAATCGGATGAACTGTGACCGGGCCAATCGGCGTCTCGAACAGATCGCCCCCGTGCCCCTCGGCGCGCAACCGGAAGGGCAGCGCAAGGGTTCCGGCAGCGGCGGATAAGGCGAACATGGTCTGGCGGCGGCTTGGCATGGAATCGCTCCTTGAAGGATCAACGGATACGCCATCCTATTCCGCGCCGCCCATCCCGTCACGGCGCCCCTTCCCGGCCCGTCGCTTGGTCCCCCCGGAAAAACGGCAAAGCCCCGGCACGGGACCGGGGCTTTGGATGTAGCTCTGTGGATCGGGCGGGCGGGCCTAGCCGCGCTCTTCCACGATTTCCACCAGATGCGGGATCTTGTTGATCATGCCGCGGACCGAAGGCGTATCCTCCAGCTCGCGGGTTTTGTGCATCTTGTTCAGACCCAGGCCGATCAGCGTTGCGCGCTGTTCCTGGGGCCTGCGGATGGGCGAGCCCACCTGTTTGACGACGATGGTTTTTGCCATTTTCCTCAGGCCTCCTCGGACACGGGCGCTTGATCGCCGTCGACCTGCGGGGCGTCATCACGCTTGGGCAGGATATCGGCGACCTTCTTGCCACGACGCGCTGCAACCTGGCGCGGGCTCGACTCGCGCTTGAGGCCGTCCAGCGTGGCACGGATCATGTTGTAAGGGTTCTGGGAGCCGGTGGACTTGGACACGACATCCTTGACACCCAGCATCTCGAACACGGCGCGCATCGGGCCACCGGCGATGATCCCGGTGCCTTCCGGCGCGGTGCGCATCACGACCTTGCCCGCGCCGTGGCGGCCCTGGGTGTCGTGGTGCAGCGTGCGGCCTTCCTTCAGCGGCACGCGGATCATCTGGCGCTTGGCCTGCTCGGTCGCCTTGCGGATCGCCTCGGGCACCTCTTTGGCCTTACCTTTGCCAAAGCCCACGCGACCACGCTGGTCACCGACAACGACGAGGGCTGCGAAGCCGAAGCGCTTACCCCCCTTCACGGTCTTGGAGACGCGGTTGATCGCGACCAGACGGTCCGCAAATTCCGGCGTTTCCTCTTCACGGTTGCGACCGCGGCCGCGCCCTCTGTTTTCACGTTCTGCCATTCGGCAAGTCCTTCGAATAAGAGACGCTGTAACGCGCCGGAGTTGTCTCAATCCTCGTGAGCAAATGCCCCGGGATCATCGAGGGCGCCCCATTAGGGCGCCCTTCAAGTCTTCAGAACTTCAGGCCACCTTCACGTGCGGCGTCGGCCAAGGCCTTCACACGCCCGTGGAACAGGAAGCCGCCACGGTCGAAATAGCATTCTTCGACCCCGGCCTTCTTCGCCCGCTCGGCAATCGCGGCACCCACCTTCGCGGCGGCCTCCGCATTGTTCTTGCCGACCACGCCAAGCGACGATTCCAGGGATGACGCGGACGCGAGCGTGCGGCCTTCCACATCGTCGATCAGCTGGACGCTGATGTTCTTGTTGGAGCGATGCACGGACAGGCGCGCGCGCCCGTCTGCCATCTTCTTGATTTTGTTCCGGTTGCGCAGGCGGCGCTTCTGGAACAGATCGCGTTTGGTCATAGCCATAGTGCCAGCCCTTACTTCTTCTTGCCTTCCTTACGGAAGATGTACTCACCCTTGTAGCGGATGCCCTTGCCCTTGTAGGGCTCCGGCGCGCGCCACTCACGAATGTTCGCGGCCACCTGGCCGACCAGCTGCTGATCGGAACCCTCGATCACCACTTCGGTGTTCTTCGGGCAGGTGACGGTCACACCGTCGGGGACGGTGAAATCGACGTCGTGGGAATAGCCGAGCGACAGTTTCAGGACATTGCCCTGCATCTGCGCACGATACCCCACACCGGTGATCTCAAGCTCTTTCTTGAAACCGTCGGTGACGCCGGTGACGAGGTTCTGAACCATGGTCCGGGACATGCCCCATTGCTGGCGGGCGCGCTTGGACTTGCCACGCGGCTCGACAGAGACCTGATTGTCGGCGACCGAAAGGGTCACGTCGTCGGTTGCGGTGAAGGCGCGGGACCCCTTGGGGCCCTTCACCTCGATGGTCTGACCCGAGACGGAGGCTTCGACGCCACCCGGCAGATCGACCGGTTTCTTACCAATACGAGACATCTGCTACGCTCCTCAGAAGATTGTGCAGAGCACTTCGCCGCCGACATTCTGCGACCGGGCATTGGCATCGGTCATCACGCCCTTGGACGTGGAGACGATGGAAATGCCCAGGCCCTGGCGGACCTGCGGAATGTTGGACACGCCCAGATAGACGCGGCGACCGGGTTTCGAAACGCGCTTGAGCTCACGGATGACCGGGGTGCCTTCATAGTATTTCAGGCTGATTTCGAAGGCCGGATGGCCGTCTTTTCCGGTCGTGGACTCGTAGCCACGGATATAGCCTTCGTCCGCCAGCACATCCAGAACGCGCGCGCGCTGCTTGGAGGCAGGGGTCTCGACTGTGGATTTGCCGCGCATCTGGTTGTTGCGGATGCGGGTCAGCATATCACCGATGGGATCATTCATGTCTTTGTTCCCTTACCAGCTCGACTTGACCATGCCGGGGATCTGACCGTTGGAGGCCAGATCACGCAGCTTGATCCGCGACATTTTCAGCTTGCGGTAATAGCCACGGGGGCGACCGGTCAGCTGGCAACGATTGTTCAGGCGGGTGGCCGAGCTGTTGCGCGGCAGTTTCGCCAGCTTCAGCTGTGCCTTGAACCGCTCTTCCATCGGGCGGCTTTCGTCGCGCGCGATTTCCTTCAGTTCGGCCCGCTTGGCGGCATATTTCTCAACCAGACGCTCGCGCTTCTTCTGGCGTTCGATCATCGCTTCTTTAGCCATGTCTTAATTCCTCTCGCGTCAGGCGTTGAAGGGCATGTTGAAGTGCTTCAACAGCGACTTCGCCTCGGCGTCGGTTTGCGCCGTCGTGACAATGATCACATCAATGCCCCAGACCTCATCGACCTTGTCGAAGTTGATCTCGGGGAACACGATGTGCTCCTTGATGCCCATGGCAAAGTTGCCACGACCGTCGAAGGACGGCTTCACACCACGGAAGTCGCGGATGCGGGGCATCGCGATCGTGGTCAGGCGATCGAGGAAATCGTACATGCGGTCGCCGCGCAGAGTGACCTTGGCCCCCAGCGGCATGTCTTCGCGGACGCGGAAACCTGCGATGGATTTCTTGGCCTTGGTGACGACGGCGTGTTGGCCGGCGATGGCGGTCAGGTCTTCCTGGGCCGATTTGGCCTTCTTGGAATCGCGCACCGCTTCCGCACCGCACCCGATGTTGAGAACGATCTTCTCAAGCGCCGGGATCTGCATGTCGTTCTTGTAGCCGAATTCCTCTTTCATCGCGGGCTTGATGGCCTCGCGGTAAGCGGTCTTCAGGCGCGGGGTATAGTTTGCAGTATCAAGCATCAGATCACGTCCCCCGTGGTCTTGGCGAAACGCACCTTCTTGCCGTCTTCCTCGCGGAAGCCGACGCGCGTGGCTTTGCCGTTTGCATCGACCAGCGCCAGGTTGCTCAACTGGATCGGCATCGCTTGCGGGATGCGACCGCCCTGGCTGGACTGGCTTTGCTTGGTGTGGCGGACGGCGATGTTGATGCCGTCAACGATGGCTTTCCCGGCAGCGGGGTTCACGGAGGCGATCTCGCCCTGCTTGCCCTTGTCCTTGCCGGTCAGCACGACGACCTTGTCGCCCTTTTTCAGTTTCGCGGCCATCTTACAGCACCTCCGGCGCAAGCGAGATGATCTTCATGAAGTTCTTCGCGCGCAGCTCACGAACGACCGGCCCGAAGATACGGGTGCCCATCGGCTCGTTGTTGTTGTTGAGGATGACGGCGGCGTTGCGGTCGAAGCGGATGGCGGTGCCATCTTCGCGACGCACTTCCTTGGCGGTGCGCACGACGACGGCCTTGCGGACATCGCCCTTCTTCACGCGACCGCGCGGGATGGCTTCCTTGACGGAGACGACGATGATGTCGCCCACGGACGCGTATTTGCGCTTGGAACCACCCAGAACCTTGATGCACTGAACACGGCGCGCGCCGCTATTGTCAGCAACATCCAGATTGGTCTGCATCTGGATCATTTGGTTTCTCCCGACGTCCCGGACCGGCTGAGTTGCACGTTGGCCCGGGGGTTTCGTTCAAACCGAGATGTGAATGTCAGGCGACAATCACCTCCCAGCGTTTCGATTTGGAAACCGGGGCGCATTCCTGAATGCGAACCTGGTCACCCACTTTGAAGGTGTTCTCCGGATCGTGTGCCCGATACTTCTTGGACTTCCGGATGGTCTTCTGCATGACCGGGTGCTTGAAGCGACGCTCCACGGAAACAGTCACGGTCTGTTCATTGGCATCGGAGGTGACGGTGCCGGTCAAAATACGCTTGGGCATGGTCTTACGCCTCCGCGGCGGCTGCGGCCGCCTTTTCGTTCAGAATGGTCTTCACGCGCGCGGCGTCACGGCGAACCTGGCGCATGCGGGCGGTGTTCTCGATCTGGCCAGTGGCCTGTTGGAAGCGGAGGTTGAAGGCCTCCTTCTTCAGCGCCGTCAGCTCATCCCGAAGCTGGTCCGGCGTCTTGTCACGCAGTTCTTGGGCGTTCATCGCCTTTGTCCTTTCAACATCACGAGGGCGCGCCGCATGGGCGGGTTACGCTGATTCCCGTGGAGTTCGGTGAATGAAGGGGCCGTATAGGGGGGTTGGGGGCGGTTGGCAAATGCTTTCTGGCCAGTGCGCCGTGCGGTGCATCTGGGGGTCACACAGTGCATTGCTCGAGCAGGAAGATAAGGGCTCCCATGGATACCACAAGCGACAGGATCGACAGGTCCACTATGTACTGCTTGGTAGGGCTGCGAAGACCCACGATGACCTTCAGCGTGCGCTTGATGTCGCGGTTCAACCGAAACTCCAACGCACCAATGATTGCTATGCCCAGAAAGAAGAAGGGCAAGACGATGCTCATACTCTCTTCGAAGCACGTACTCACGGGTCGCTCCCATTCAAACCCGCGCCGCCTTCCTGAGCGCCGCGTTTATCCGGCTCTGCCAGCCCAGGTTGTCCTTCCTAAACGCCTCAACCACATCGGCGTCCAGCCTGATCGTCGCCTGCACCTTCGGATTCATCACCATCGGGCGCCCGGCCTTTACCATCCCCCCTGACCAAGCCACACTCCGCCCCGCATCAATCCGCTAGGACACCCATGGCCGCCGACGACCGCACCCTCAAGAAGCTCGACACGCTCATTCGGCATACCCGCCAGAACACCCAGATGATCGAGCGGCACTTCGCCCATCAGGTCTGGCAGGGCCTCGGCGCGGACAAGGTCGTGTCCTTTCCCTATCACGGGGCCGATATCCGCTTCTTCGTGCCCGATGGCTGGCTCGATGCCGTGCAGCGGATCATCCTGCTAAATCGCACGTTCTACGAGGCGCATCTGCTAGAGAAGATCCGTGCCCTTGTCCCGCCCGGCGCGACCTTCGTCGATGCGGGCGCCAATATCGGCAACCACGCGGTCTATTTCGCCAAGCTCTGCCGGGCCGCCCATGTCCACGCGTTCGAGGCGATGCCGCATATGCAGGCCGTCCTCGGCCGCAATGCGGAGCTCAACGGACCCGACCAGATCACTGTCCACCCCTTCGCCCTCGGCGCGGCGGAGGGCACCGCGGATGTCGCCATCTTCAACCCCGCCAATCTCGGCTCCACCACCCTGGAGGCAGGCCGCGCCGGGTCCATCCCCGTCCGCACGCTCGACAGCTTCGCGTTGCAGGACGTGGCCTTCATCAAGATCGACGTGGAAGGGATGCAGGACGCGGTTCTGGACGGCGCGCGTGACACCATCGCGCGGTGCAGACCGACCATGGTGATCGAGGCCTTCGACCGGGGCGAGGAACGGGTGAAGACCCAAACCCTATTGGGCGAGCTTGGCTATGGCGTGGCGGAGATCGTGGGCCACAATATCATCGCGATCCCGGCTCAAGCCCAGGAATAGTTGAAGCTGACACTGATCCTGTCGTCTTCGTCCATATTCATCGGCACTTCGTGGCGCAGCCAGCTTTCCCACAACAAGACATCGCCCGCCTCCGGGCCGGGATAGACGAAGGCGCGCAATTCCTCCCGCGCGTCGGCCTTGCGGGCGGGGGCGGCCATCATCATCGCGTGGCGCGGGTCTTCCAGCTTGATCGACTTCGCACCGGGCGGCACCGCCACATAGGTCGTGCCGGAAATTACCGAATGCGGATGGATGTGGCCGGTGTGGATGCCCCCCTCGGGCAGGATGTTGATCCAGATATCTTCCAGCTTCAACGCCCGCCCCTCCAGGTCGAATTCCAGATCTTCCACGAAGGCCGCGACATGGGCGTCCAATGCCTCCACCACGGCCGCGAAGATCGGAAACCGCCACGGCAAGTCCGTCAACGACGCATAGGAGGTGTAGCCGGGATACCCGTTCTCCTCACACCATTCATTGCCCGCATCATCATCCTCCGCGATGGAGAAACACGACGCCTGCAATTCATCATGGTCGATGGAAGGCCCAAGCTCCGCCAGCTTGGCGTGGTAGAGGCGGGTCGCGAAGAGGGATCTGATATTGGCCATGGGGCGGAGATAGCCGCGATGCGAATGCCTGGCAACCAAACCGAAAGGATTGCGGCCTAGGGTCCGGCGCAACACGAACCTATCGGGGCCAGAATGGCATTGCGCAAGATTTGGATCGGCCTGGCCTTGCTGCTGGCGCTCGGCACAGCGAAGGGCCATACGACGACGCTTTTCGACGGGGCCGCGCCGCTTCTCGCCCGGGCGCCCGCCGTTCGGGAAAACGCATCGCCGTCGCTGTTCACCGGCACCGCCTCGGGCAGCCTCTTCGCCCCCCTTCCGCCGCGCACTGCGCCTGCGCCACCCGCCCGTGGGGACGTCGCGCAACTCCTGTCGCTGATCGCGCGGGCGGAGGCGGGACGGGACGGGTACGACGCCGTCCAACATGGGGCGCGCATCCGGCCGCCCCGCGCGCCCACACAGATGACATTGGGGGAGATTTACGCCTGGATCGACGCCACGCCGGGCCAGCCCCATGCCATCGGGCGCTACCAATTCATCCCCCCAACCTTGCGCCGCGTCGCCCAATTGCGCGCCTTCGGCCCCGACACGCCCTTCACGGCGGAGGTTCAGGATGCATTGGCCGAAGTGCTGCTTGAGGATGCCGGGATGCCGGCGTTTCGCGCGGGTCAGCTGGATCGTCGCCGCTTCATGCACAATCTTGCGCGGATATGGGCAGGGCTGCCGCTGCCCAACGGGCAATCCTATTACGAGGGCTATGCAGGCAACCGCGCCGCCATGTCCTGGGCGGAGTTCAGCGGCGGTATGGATCGGATCTGGCCATCCGGCTAGACGCATGGGCGCGGCGACGCTTAACTGGCGCCATGACCAACGAAGCCCTCGACATCGCGTTCCGCCGGTTGGACAGCCTTGATCTCTCCGCCATCCAATCCTCCGGCGATTGGGGGCTTGGGCGGATGTTCAGCCACCTCGCCCAGGGCGTCGAATTCTCAATGTCCGGCTATCCCGAAGAACGCTCCCGCCTGTTCCAGATGAGCGCGGGCAAACTCGCCTTCACGATCTTCAAACTGCGCGGCCGGATGCGCCACGGCCTTGCGGAGCCGATCCCGGGAGAGGTCGTTGGCGATGTCCCGGCGGAAGAGGGGTTACAGCGGCTCTGGACCTCGCTTGAGCAATTCCGCGATTTTCGCGACCCCCTGCGCCCACACTTCACATTCGGACCGCTCGACCGGGATCAATTCGCCGTGGCGCACCTTATGCATATCGAAAACCATCTGGAGCAGGTGCGGATCGCCTGACCCGCAAACTGCCGTCACAACGCGCGGCGGCCCCGTTGCACGAAGGTCCAGGCCAGCAGCGCGATGATCGCGCACGCAATCAGGCCCAATCCCCGCTCGTACAGGCCGTCGATGCTGGTCGGCAGAAAAAAGAATACCGGCGCGGAGAGCCCCCACAAAATGGCGAGCCCGATCAACCATCGTCTCCGCGCCTCCGAATCCTCGCCCAACCCGCCCGCCATCAACAGGGGCGCGGCCAGGAAGCCGACGCCAAGCGCGTAGACCACGTAGATATGCACCACGACACCGTCGCTGTCCCCGTCGCCATATTCGTTTCTAGCGCCGATCACGACGACGGCGGCGGCCAGAAGGGCAAGGATCGCAACGCCGCCCGACCACCCGACACCACCCAGATGGGCATGGGCCCCGCACAAGGCGACGGCGAAGATCCCCGCGGCAAAGGCGTAGAGCGCCACATCCATGATGATCTCGTTCTCGCCCGCGCCCAGATCGCTGATCGTATCGGCGATCCAGTCATGGCCCGGCACCATCATCTGCGCCACGATCACGCCAACGATGCCGATCAGCGTACCGATCAGGCCGATTGTGCCCAGAACGATGAGGAAATAGGGCCGCTCCGCATCAATCGCGTGGCCTGTCACGTCCTTGGTCATGATGCTGTCCCCTGAGCCATGGGGGATCAACGCCGCGCCCTGGTCGCGGTTCCCCGCGCTTTGTCCCGTCCCTCGCCACGATATCCCGAACCCGACCCTCACGACCGGCCATGAAAAAGCCCCCGCCAATCTCTCGACAGGGGCTTTCAATTCATGGGCGGGACCGGGGCCCGTGCGCCGGCAAACGCCGACGCATTGTCCGACTTACCAGTCTTCGCGCACGATCGTGCGGGTCTTGACCGGCAGCTTCATCGCGGCAAGGCGCAGGGCCTCCCGGGCGACCGGCTCGGTCACGCCGTCGATCTCGAACATGATGCGGCCTGGCTTGACCTTGCAGGCCCAGTAATCGACCGAACCCTTACCCTTACCCATACGCACTTCGACGGGCTTGGACGTCACCGGCGTGTCCGGGAAAATCCGGATCCACACGCGACCCTGACGCTTCATGTGGCGCGTCATGGCCCGGCGGGCGGCTTCGATCTGGCGTGCCGTGACACGCTCGGGCTGTAGCGCTTTCAAGCCGTAGGTGCCGAACGTAAGGTCCGATCCGCCCTTGGCTTCGCCGCGAATCCGGCCCTTCTGCATCTTGCGGAACTTCGTCCGTTTAGGTTGCAACATCGCTCAACCCTCCTCAGCGGTCACGGCGCGGGCGCGAGGCCCCGCCGCTTTCCTGGATTTCCTGCTGGCGACGATCACGGGCCGACGGGTCGTGCTCCATGATCTCACCTTTGAAGATCCAGGTCTTGATGCCGATGATGCCGTAGGCCGTTTTCGCTTCGGCGTGGGCATAATCAATGTCGGCGCGCAGGGTGTGCAGGGGCACGCGGCCCTCGCGATACCATTCGGTCCGGGCGATCTCGGCGCCGCCAAGGCGGCCCGCGACGTTGACCCGGATGCCCAAGGCACCCATGCGCATCGCGTTCTGCACGGCGCGCTTCATGGCACGGCGGAAGGACACGCGGCGCTCCAGCTGCTGTGCAATGCTCTCAGCGACCAGTTGCGCATCCAGCTCGGGCTTGCGGATCTCAACGATGTTGAGGTGCAATTCGCTGTCCGTGATCTTCGACAGCGCCTTGCGCAGACCTTCGATATCCGCACCCTTCTTGCCGATGATGACACCCGGACGGGCCGAGTGGATCGTCACGCGGCACTTCTTGTGCGGACGCTCGATGATGATTTTCGCGATCCCGGCATCGCCGGGGTTCTTTTTCTCGACCTTGGCGAGGTGTTCCCACCAGCCGGTCTTGATGAATTCGCGGATCTTGATGTCTTCCAGCAGCAGGTCACCGTAATCCTTGGTGTCTGCGTACCAGCGGCTGTCCCAGGTCCGGTTGACCTGAAGACGCATGCCGATGGGGTTAACCTTGTGTCCCATTATGCGGTCTCCTCAACCTGGCGGACCGTGATGGTCAGTTCTGCGAACGGCTTGTGAATGCGACCGAACCGGCCCCGGGCCCGCGGGCGACCGCGCTTCATGACCAGGTTCTTGCCGACATAGGCTTCCGCAACCACCAGCTCGTCAACGTCGAGGCCGTGGTTGTTTTCCGCATTGGCAATGGCCGACTGAAGACACTTCTTCACGTCGATCGCGATGCGCTTCTTGGAGAAGGTGAGGTCCGTCAGGGCCTTTTCCACCTTCTTGCCGCGAATGAGGCCGGCAACCAGGTTCAGCTTCTGCGGGCTGGTCTTCAGCATCCGCAGCTTGGCCATCGCCTCGTTATCCGCCACGCGGCGGGGATTCTTATCCTTGCCCATGGCTTACTTCCTCTTGGCTTTTTTGTCGGCGGCGTGACCGTAATAGGTCCGCGTCGGCGAATATTCCCCGAACTTCTGACCGATCATGTCCTCGGTGACGTTCACGGGCACATGCTTGTGGCCGTTATAGACACCGAACGTCAGACCGACGAACTGGGGCAGGATGGTGGAGCGGCGCGACCAGATCTTGATGACCTCGTTGCGACCGGATTCCTTGGAGGCTTCGGCCTTCTTGAGGACGTAAGAGTCGACAAAAGGACCTTTCCATACGGAGCGGCTCATGACTTAGCGCCCTTTCTTTCGTGCGTGACGCGAGCGGATAATCAGCTTCTGCGACGCCTTGTTCTTGTTGCGGGTACGCTTGCCCTTGGTGTCGACGCCCCAGGGCGTGACCGGCGTACGGCCACCCGAGGTCCGGCCCTCACCACCACCATGGGGGTGGTCGATCGGGTTCATCGCGACACCGCGAACGCTCGGGCGCTTGCCCATGTGGCGAACACGACCGGCCTTGCCGAGGTTCTGGTTCGAGTTGTCGGGGTTCGACACCGCGCCAACCGTCGCCATGCATTCCTGACGGACGAGGCGCAGCTCACCCGAGCTGAGGCGGATCTGCGCATAACCACCGTCACGACCCACGAACTGAGCGTACGTCCCGGCGGCGCGGGCGATCTGCCCACCCTTGCCGGGCTTCAACTCGATGTTGTGGACGATCGTGCCGATCGGCAGGCCGCTGAACGGCATCGCGTTGCCCGGCTTGATGTCCGCTTTCTTGGACGCGATGACCTTGTCACCGACCGCCATGCGCTGGGGGGCAAGGATATAGGCCTGCTCTCCATCGTCATATTTGACGAGCGCGATGAACGCGGTGCGGTTCGGGTCGTATTCGATCCGCTCGACCGTGGCCGAGACGTCGAATTTCGTCCGCTTGAAATCTACGATACGGTAAAGGCGCTTGGCCCCACCCCCACGACGACGCGCCGTGATCCGTCCGGTGTTGTTCCGTCCGCCCTTCTTCGTCAGACCCTCGGTGAGGGCTTTGACAGGACGTCCTTTCCACAGCTCCGAACGGTCGATCAGTACCAGCCCACGCTGGCCCGGCGTCGTCGGCTTATACGACTTGAGTGCCATGTTAACTGTCTTCCGTTTGCTTTGCGGACCCACACCTGGCGGGCCCTGATGTTAAAGGCCCCCGTAGGTGCCCGACTTGAGTTGGTCATCCGACCAAAAGCAGAGCCCCGGACGAATCCGGGGCTCTTGCCGATGGGGCCGTTTAGGGGGTTGGGGGATGGGGGTCAAGTGGGCAGGTCAATGCCTTGCCACGTGCCTTGCGCTTGGGGAAGATAAGGTCGTGAATTTGAAGGATACCCCTGCCATGAAATTTGTAACCGCCATCGCCCTTTTCTGCGCAAGCGTCAGCTTGGCTTCGGCGCAAAGCCCGATCACCTACACCGACGCCGCCGGAGGGGAAGTCATTTTGCCGCTTGGCGATCTTTCCTTCGCGGACGCCGTGGTTGCACGCACCATCGGCTCCGGCCGCATCGCTGCCAGCGCGGAAACGCCGGATGTGACCCTTGGCGCGCCGGATTACAGTGGCGACGTTGATGACGGCTCTTTCCTGTCGCTTGGCTGTGACGGTTCCGTCGACCTGCTGTTCGCCGACAACGCCCTCATCGACGTCCCGGGTCCGGACTTGTATGTCTTTGAGGTTGGTCCGCGGGTCGAGGGGATGTTCCTCGCAATTTCCGAAGACGGTCAGGAATGGACCGAGGTCGGTGCCATCACGGGTGGGCGCGCCGAGGTCGACATTGCGGGCAGGTCCACGCCCGGCGCCAGCTATCGTTATGTGCGCCTGACCGATGATGGCGAAGGTTGCGGAACGAATTTCGCGGGCGCGGACGTTGACGCCGTGGCCGCCATCGGGACCGCACTGCGCTTCACGCTGGATGCGGCCGTTCTTTTCGATGTCGACAGCTCTGCCCTCCGCCCCGAGGCCCTGGCCGAAATCAACGCGGTCGCGTCGCAGATCGCCGCTGCGAATGTCGCGTCGATCAACGTCATCGGTCACACCGACTCGACCGGATCGGACGCCTACAACATGACACTCTCGTTGCAGCGCGCCACGAGTGTGCGCGCACAGCTGCTTCAGACCACGGCACTGGCCAACCTCTCGATTGCAACAACGGGTCGGGGCGAGTTGGAGCCGATCGCGAGCAACGAAACCGACGCGGGCCGCCAGGCAAATCGCCGGGTGGAGATCATTGCCGTCCCGAACTGACCCTCGTGCACGAACATCCCGGAATTTTCGTGAGCGAATTGAAAAAGCCCCGGCTGCCTCTCCAGCAGCCGGGGCTCTCAATCTCTCGGCAGACGGGACTTTACAGCCCGGTGCTCACGTCGATCGTGTTGCCTTCTTCCAGCGTCACGTAGGCCTTCTTGACGTCCTTGCGGGTGCCCAACTGGCCCCGGAAACGCTTGACCTTGCCTTTGGTGATCGTCGTGTTCACCGCCTTCACCTTCACACCGAAGACGGCCTCCACGGCCTCTTTGATCTGGGGCTTGTTCGCGGCGATGTCGACTTCGAACACGACGGCGCCGTGCTCGGACGCCATCGTGGTTTTCTCGGTGATCAGCGGCTTGCGGATCACGTCATAATGTTTGGCATCTGCACTCATTTCAGGCGCGCCTCCAATGCTTCGACACCCGCCTTCGTGAGCACCAGAGTGTCACGCTTGAGAATGTCATAGACGTTTGCACCCATCGACGGCAGCACATCGAGACCGTCGATGTTGCGCGCGGCGAGGGCGAAGTTGGCATCCACGTCAGCGCCGTCGATGATCAGCGCGCGCTTCCAGCCCAATTCCTTGATCTGCTTGGCCAGTGCCGAGGTCTTGGCATTGTCCATGGACGCGGAATCGATGACCACCAGACGCCCCTCTGCCGCCTTGGCGGACAGGGCATGGCGCAGGCCGAGCTTGCGGAACTTCTTGGTCAACTCGTGGCCGTGGCTGCGGGGCGTCGGCCCCTTGTAGACACCGCCCCCGCGGAAGATCGGGGCCGACCGCGCGCCGTGGCGTGCGCCGCCGGTGCCCTTCTGGCGATAGATCTTCTTGGTCGAGTAGCTGACCTCGGACCGGGTCTTGACCTTGTGCGTACCGGCCTGCGCATTGTTGCGCTGCCAGCGGACGACACGGTGCAGGATGTCGGCGCGCGGTTCGAGACCGAAGATCTCCTCACCCAGGTCGACCGAGCCGGCTTTCTTGCCGTCAAGTTTGATGACGTCGACTTTCATTATTCACCGTCCTTCTTGTCTGCGTCGCCTTCGGGGGCGGCTTCGTCACTGCCCTCTGCGGCGATTTCAGCTTCGGCCTGGGCCAGCGCTTCCGCCTCTGCGGCGGCCTGCTCTTCAGCCAGACGCGCGGCTTCGGCTTCGGCTTCTGCGGCGGCGGCTGCTGCGGCTTCCTCAGCGGCTTTCGCAGCTTCAGCGGCGGCAGAGGCCAGCGCGGCGGGCAGAATGGCGTTTTCCGGGAACGGCTTCTTGACCGCATCCTTGACCGTCACCCAACCGCCCTTGGAGCCGGGAACGGCCCCCTTGACCATGATCAGACCACGGTCGCTGTCGGTGCGCACGACCTGAAGGTTCTGCGTGGTCACGCGGGCCGCGCCCATGTGTCCGGCCATCTTCTTGCCCTTAAACACCTTGCCGGGGTCCTGGCACTGACCGGTGGAGCCGTGCGAACGGTGGGAAATCGACACACCGTGCGAGGCGCGCAGACCACCGAAGTTCCAGCGCTTCATCGCACCGGCAAAGCCCTTACCGATCGAGGTGCCGGTCACGTCGACGAACTGACCCTCGAAGTAATGGTCGGCGATGATCTCCTCGCCCACCTCGATCAGGTTTTCCGCGTCGACGCGGAATTCCACCAGCTTGCGCTTGGGCTCCACACTCGCCTTGGCGAAGTGGCCGCGCATCGGCGCCGACGTCCGCTTGGCCTTCGCGGTCCCCGCGCCAAGCTGAACAGCCGAATAGCCGTCGCTGTCAGAGGTCTTCTTGGCGACCACCTGAAGTTTATCCAACTGAAGCACGGTCACAGGGATCTGCTTGCCGTCTTCCATGAAAAGGCGGGTCATCCCGACCTTTTTCGCGATCACACCAGAGCGCAACATGATCTATGCCCTCCTTAGACCGAAATCTGAACGTCGACACCGGCGGCCAGGTCGAGCTTCATCAGCGCGTCCACGGTCTGCGGGGTCGGATCAACGATGTCGAGAAGGCGCTTATGCGTCCGGATTTCCCACTGGTCGCGGGACTTCTTGTCCACGTGCGGACCACGGAGAACCGTGAATTTCTCGATCTTGTTGGGAAGCGGGATGGGCCCGCGCACCTGTGCGCCCGTGCGCTTGGCGGTGTTCACGATCTCCTGCGTGGAGGCGTCGAGAACCCGGTAATCAAACGCCTTGAGGCGAATGCGGATATTCTGGCTTTGAACGGCCATGTTATCACCCTTCGATTAGGGCCTAGAACGGATTGGACGATGTACGCTCATCGCACACCCTCGTCGCGTCTTATGTCACGGCACCACGGGGGCGCTCCGGTCCAACAAAAGAGGGCACGCACTAGGCGCACCCCGTTGGACTAGCGCGCGTATAGGCGGAGTCGTCCGGGGGGGCAAGGGGGTTTGTGGCGGCTCCGGTGGCTGTTTGGGCCGTGACGCCAGGCGCATCGCGCGTGGCGCAACCGGGCATTGGCACGGCCGCGTCCCGGTCCAGCGGGCGCGGTTGAAGGGCCTGGCGCAACGATCCCGCGCCGCAGGGATGGAACCCAATGCCCGGTCTACTCGTTCCCCAAGCAATCACCACACCTTTTGCCGGAGGACATCATGGCCATCTCGAACCTTCACGACGTCTATCACGACCAGCTGCAAGACCTCTACAGCGCCTGCAAGCAATCGCTGGACGTCACCACCGAACTGGCCCAAGCGGCCAGCAACGACGATCTGAAAAAGGCGCTCAACGCCGGGGCGCAGGGCATTTCCGACGGGATGGAGAAGATCGCGCAGCTCTGCAACGATCACGACATCGACCCGAACGGTGAACACTGCAAGGGCATGGAAGGCCTCGTGAAAGAGGCGCGCGCCCACGGTCTCGATGAAGACATTTCCGACGCCGACGCCCGCGACGCGATGATCATCACGCAATACCAGCGCATGGCGCACTACGCGATTGCCGGCTATGGCTGCCTGCGCGCGTTTGCCAACCGGCTTGACCTCGACGGGGATGGCGCCGTGCTGACGGACTGCCTCGACGCCTCCTACGAAGGAGACCGCACCATGACCGACATCGCCACCGGCCAGGTCAACCGCGACGCCGCCGCCTGACTTGGGCCGACGTGGCCACCAACCAGAGACCGCCCAGTACGGGCGGTCTTTTTTTTGCGTGGCGGATTGGGTCTTACAATGCCGCGCCCGACCGACACGCCAAGGTGTTTCTGCGTAGCGCGGCGCCCCCGACCCGTGGGAACCGGTGCGGCCCGCTGTTGTGCCCCGCGCGTCGACCGGGCTTTGGCCCGGGTCCCGTAGGGCGGGACTTGACTTGCCGTGTCGGGTGTTCGCTCGGGTTAACAGGGGGTTAACGGAATTGGGCTTTTCGTTTTGGAACAGGCGCTTAACCCCGGGTTGCAAACTTGCAACCGAGCGACTGCCCAAACAAAAGGCCCCGCCGGTGGGGCGGGGCCTTCTTTGACTGGCAACCGTGTGCTGACCTCTGTTCTCGGGATCATTTGGCTATGCCAATTGACCCTGCCACCCGGCACCTTCTGGCCAGAGTTTCCTATGGAAACTCGACCTGGCCTTTCATGACAAAGGGGCCCGAAGGCCCCTTTGCACTATCGGCTTACGCGCATCGGCCTTGCGGACCGCTACGCTTACTCAATGATCTTCGCAACGACACCGGCGCCGACCGTGCGGCCGCCTTCGCGGATGGCGAAGCGCAGGCCCTGCTCCATCGCGATCGGCGCGATCAGCTCCACGTTGAACTTCAGGTTGTCGCCCGGCATCACCATCTCGGTGC